>NZ_BMRI01000010.1:187441-205490 GCF_014648555.1 Kitasatospora griseola | reverse complement strand
CGGCCCGGGCGGTGAGTTCGGCCCGTTCGGGGCCCTCGCCGACCAGCAGCAGCCGGGTGCCCGCCGGAAGCCCGGTGAGCGCCTCCAGCGGGACGTGGAAGCGCTTGCCGGGCACCAGCCGGCCGAGCCCGCCGACCACGAACGCGCTGGCGGGCAGGCCGAGTTCGGCGCGCAGGCGGGCGCGATGGGCGGCCCGCTCGGCGGGTGGGAAGCGGTAGCGGGCGGCGTCGATGCCGTTGGGCAGCCGCCGCACCCGGTGGGCGGGCACGCCCCAGGCGTCGAGCACGGCGGCGACCTGGCCGGAGACCGCCAGGGTGGTGCTGCCGAGCCGTTCGGCGGCCAGGTACAGCGCCTTGACGCCGCGCGAGGCGGGCCGGCCCTCGATCACCCCGGCCTGCAGCGAGTGCTCGGTGGCGAGCACGCCCCGCACCCCGGCCAGCCGGGCGGCGAGGCGGCCGTACAGCATGGCCCGGTACAGGTGGGTGTGCACCAGGTCGTACCGGCCGGTGCGGATCAGCCGGGTGAGCCGGGGCAGTACGCCGAGGTCGCGGTTGCCGCGCATGGCGAGGTGGTGGACGGTGAAGCCGTCGGCGCGCAGTTCGCGGGCCACCGTGCCGGGGTTGGTGAGGGTGGCCACCTCGTGTCGCTGGTCGGTCGGCAGGTGCCGCAGCAGCAGCGCGAGTTGGCGTTCCGCGCCGCCCGCGTGCAGACCGGTGACCACGTGCAGGACCTTCACCGCCACCCCCCTGTGGCGGCCTTCGGCGGGGCCCAGCGCAGCCCGGTGACGGCCTCGCGCCAGCGGTGCCGGCTGTGCTTGGCGCGCAGCCGCCAGGCGCCGTCGCGGTCGCCGACGTAGCAGCGCGGCAGGGCGTGCCGGCCGGTCAGCGAGCAGTGGTCGATGGCGCAGGCGTAGTCGTAGCCGGCGTCCCGGACGGCCCGGGTGGCGGGCAGGTCGACGGAGCCGTACGGGTAGCAGAAGCCGGTGACGGGTCCGCCGACCAGGTCCTCCAGCTTGTGCCGGCTCTCCTTGGTCTGACGTTCCAGGTCGGCGGGCGACAGCCCGGACAGCGCCTGGTGGCCGAGGCCGTGCGAACCGATCTCCCAGCCGGAGGCGGCCAGTTCGGTGACCTGTTCGACCGTCAGCAGCTTCTTCCGGGGCCCTTCGGCGTCCCAGTGGTTGGCGGCGCCCAGCAGGTCGGGCATCACGTACGCGGTGGCGGTGAAGCCGTATTCGCGCAGCACCGGGACGGCGTGCCGGGCGAAGTCGGCGTAGCCGTCGTCGAAGGTCAGGCCGACCAGCCGGGACTCCCGGCCGAGGGCCTGGGCGGCCAGCAGTTCACGGACGCTGACGCCGCGTCGGCCGGAGCGGTGCAGCCAGTCCATCTGCTCGGCGAACCGTTCGGGGCTGACGGTGAGCTGGTAGGGATCCTCGTCCTCCTCGGCGACCGAGTGGTACATCAGGATCCAGGGTGCGAGCCGGGGCGCGAGCGCCTGCGTCGGCAGACAGGTTTCAACGGCCATGCGGCTTCCCTTCGGCGGGTGCGGGGGCGTGCGGTCGGCGGGCCCGGGCCAGGAGTGCCAGGACCGGCCCGCGGACCTCGGGCACGCCGAACAGCGTGCCGAGGAACGCGAAGACCAGCAGGACGGTGACGCCGCCGAGCAGGGCGGCGGACAGCGGCGTGGTGACCGCGCGGATGGCGAGCGAGCCGATCCCGGCGGCGGCGATCGCCGCGGCCAGCAGCCGGGCCTGCCCGCCGAGCACCAGCCCGAGCCGCAGCGCGACGCCGCGCAGCATCAGGCCGCGCATCAGCAGGGCCGCGGTGAAGGTGATCCCGACCGCGTTGCCGGCGGCCAGGCCGGGCGCCCCGAACCGCGGGGTCAGGGTGACGCCCAGGGTGAAGGTGACGACCAGCCCGAGCAGCATCGCGCCGACCGGGTACCAGTCCAGCCAGGTGGTCCGGTCGCCCTCGGCGCGCGGGGCGTCGGCCCGTCGCACCACCGGCCGGACGCAGAAGTACGGCCGCACCATCACGCCGATCATCGCCTGGGCGGGCAGGCCGAAGCTGTACACCCGGATGACGGCCGCGGTGGCCTCGGTGTCGGCGGGCCCGAACGCGCCGCGCTGGAACAGCAGCGCGACCACGGCGGGTGCGCAGGCCAGCAGGAAGGCGGTGCCGAGCAGCACCAGCGCGGCGGCCTGACCGAGGTCCTTCTCGACCCGGTCACGGGCGGCGGTGAGGTCGCCGGCGGCCATCGCCCGGGCCACCACCGGGAACGTCACGGTGACGATCAGGATCGCCGAGGTCATCGCCAACTGGCTGACTTTCGCGGCGTAGTTGAGGTGCGAGATGGTGCCGGGCGGCAGCGCCGAGCCGAGGTAGCGCTCGATGAACACCTGGGACTGCCGGGTCAGCGAGAACGCGGCCACCGGCAGCAGCGCCAGCGGGATCAGCACCAGTCCGCGGCCGGCCCCGCGCCGCCGGGTCCGCCGCCGCTGCCGGGCGTGCAGCCGGCGGACGAACGGCACCACCAGCACGCCCGCCATCAGCAGGCTGCCGAGCGCCACGCCGAGCGCGGCGGAGCGCACCCCGATCAGCCGGTGGCCGCTGAGCAGCAGCGCCAGGATGCCCAGGTTGTACATCACGTAGATGACCGCGGGCGCGGTGAAGGCGTGCAGCGCGCGCAGCGCGGAGGCCAGGTAGCCGGCCACGCCGAACGGCACCACGGTGACCGCGGTGATCCGGGTGCAGGTGACGGCGAGCCGCGGGTCGGCCAGGCCGGGTGCGAGCAGGTCGACCAGCTGCGGGGCGAACAGCGCGACCGTGCCGGACAGCGCGCACAGCGCGAGCAGCAGCCAGGGCAGCGTGGAGCGGGTCAACTGCCGTACCGGGTCCGGGCCCTGTCCGCGTTCCTCGCGCAGCACCAGGGCCAGGCTGAAGGCCGGGACCATCAGGAAGGCCATCGCGTCCTCGATCAGCAGCGGCGCGGCGGTCTCCGGCACCGTCCAGGCGACCAGGAACGCGTCGGTGCCCTGGTTGGCGCCGAAGTAGCGGGCCAGCAGCAGGTCCCGGAGCAGGCCGAGGCCGGAGCCGGCCGCGCTGAGCAGGGCCGTCACGCCGAAGGCCTTGGCCAGGAAGCCGCCCCGGGGCCCGGTGTCGTCGCCGTCGGTGCGCGGGGCCGGTACAGGGACGGTCGTGGTGACCGCGGCCACCGGCTGGTCGGTCGTCATGCGCCGTTCGCTCCACGGGAGTCGGGACCGGTAGCTGCCCGGGCGTCGGGACCCGGCAGCGCGGTGCGGGCGGCGAGCCCGAGCACCACGGAGGTCAGCACGGTGGTGGTGCCGCCGATGTCGGCGTACAGGAAGTCCCAGAGCACCCAGCAGAGCAGTGCGAGGGCGGCCAGGCCGGGGCCGGCGGCGCGGCGCAGGCAGCCCAGCAGCAGGGTCAGGAACAGCGCCAGGTAGGCGAGGACACCGAGCAGGCCCTGCTCGCTGAGCACCAGGAAGTACATGTTGTGCGGGGAGAGCAGCGGTTCGCGCTGGAAGCCGATGGTGGAGTCGGCGGCGTCGCTGCCGGAGGAGAGCCGGAGCGGGGCGTGGCTGTCGCGCAGTTGCTGGAACGCCTTGGGTCCGGCGCCGGCCACCGGGTGGTCCTGCCAGATCCGGCCGGCGGTGGCCCACAGGTCGTAGCGGTCGGAGACGGACTGGTCGGGGGCGGCGGAGACCGAGCCGATCGAGCTGAGCCGCTCGGTGACGCCGGACGCGCCGAGGCCGAGCCCGCCGACCAGCACCACCGCGGCGGCCCCGCCGACCAGCACGCTCCGGACGGCCAGTCGGGCGTCGGCGCGCAGCAGCAGCACGGTGGCGGCGACCGCGGTGGCGATCCAGCTGCCCCGGCTGAACGACACCGCCAGCGGAAAGGCCAGGAACGCCGCGCTCGCCCACATCGCTCGGCGCAACGGGCGACTGCCGCCCGGCCCGCGCTCGGCCAGGCCCAGCCCGAGGGCGGCCAGCAGCCCGAACGAGACCACGCCGGACATCGCCATGATGTCGAGCGCGCCGAAGGTGCCGACGGCGCGGATCGGCTGCCCGGTGTAGGAGGCGCCCGTCCGGGTCAGGTACTGGAACGCGCCGACCGCGCCCTCGATCAGCGCGGCCAGCACGAAGGAGCCGAGCACCAGCCGCTGGTCGGCCCGGTCGCGGACGGCGAGCACCACGGCGGCGGGCACCAGCACGAAGATCTGCACCAGCCGGACGAAGCCGGTGAGGCTGGCGGACGGGTCGACGGAGTGCACGGTGGCGACGGCGGCGGCCAGCACCACGGCGCCGAACAGCGCGCCGGCGGCCGGGTCGAGCCGGGGCAGCCGGCCGCGCAGCAGGCCGACCGCGATCACGGCGACCAGGGCCAGCGAGGCCAGGTCGGCCGGGGTGACGTGGACGGCGGCGGTGACGTCCTTCTCCCCGGTCGGGACGCAGACCAGCAGCACGGTGGCGGCCGCGAGCCAACTCGGCCGGGGAGCGGCTATGCCGGTGAACCGGCCGGCGGAGAGCGGGAGTCGGAGGGTGACGGCCACGGTCCGGTTCAGCTCCCGTCCGGGCGGACCACCAGGGCGGCGGTGCGCAGCAGGATCTTGGCGTCCTGCCACAGCGTCCAGCCCTCGATGTAGCGGTTGTCGAAGCGGGCCCGGTCCTCGATGGAGGTGTCCCCGCGCAGGCCGTTGACCTGGGCCAGGCCGGTGAGCCCGACCGGGACGCGGTGCCGGTCGGCGTACTCGGGGTAGGCCTGGCCGAACCGCAGGACGAAGTAGGGGCGTTCGGGGCGCGGGCCGACCAGGCTCATGTCGCCGCGGAGCACGTTCCACAGCTGCGGGAGCTCGTCCAGCGAGGCCTTGCGCAGGAACTTGCCGACGACGCCCATCCGGTGGTCCTGCGCGATGTTCCAGCGGGTGGCCGACTCGTGCTCGTTGCTGGGGCGCAGGGTGCGGAACTTGAGGAGGGTGAACACCCGGCCGTCGAGCCCGGTGCGCTGCTGGCGGAACAGCACGCCCGGGCCGGTCTCCCAGCGCACAGCGAGGGCGCAGGCGGCCAGCACCGGGGAGATCAGCAGCAGGCCGAGGCCGGCCGCCGCGATGTCGAAGCCGCGCTTGACGACCCAGCCGTGCCGGCGCATCGCGGGGGCGCCGAGCCGCAGGCAGGGGAAGCCCCACAGGTGGTCGCCGACGCCCTGCACGGAGTCGAACTCGCGCAGGCCGGGCAGCAGCCAGACCTGGCAGCCGAGCCGGGCGGCCTGCCGCAGCGCGGCCAGCGTGTCCGCGTCGTCGGCGGAGCCGCCGGTGGCCAGCACGTGGTGGACGCGGTAGCGGCGCAGCACCCGGCCGAGCACCTCGCGGCCGCCGAGCACCGGCAGCGGGCTGCCGGGGGGCAGCAGCAGCGGGTCGGCGTCGAGGTAGCCGACCGGCCGCAGGCCGTACTCGGGGCGGGCGGTGAGCACCTCGGCGATCCGCTGGCCGAGTTCGCCGGCGCCGAGGATCAGCACCGGGCTGGGACGGCGGCGGCGGGCCCGGCGGGTGCGGTGGTGGACGTAGGCGCGGCCGAGGGCGGCGAGCGGGAGCATCAGCAGCAGCAGGGCGAGCAGCCGCAGCGGGCCGGTCGCGCCGTGGTCGTCCCAGTGGCCGGTCAGGCAGGCGTCGGCGGTGACGGCGAAGGCGGTGGCGACGGCGGCGCGGGCGGCCAGGGCGGGGAACTCGTCGAGGGCGGAGAGGCTGAGCCGGCTGCGGTAGAGGCCGCCGGCCAGGTTGAGCGGGAGCAGGGCGGGCAGCAGCAGGAGCACGGTGACGGTGGGCCGGGCGGTGGCCGGGGCGGTGGCGGCGGCCGCCAGCGCGACGGCCAGGGTGTCGGCGCCGGCGAGCGCGAGCGGCAGGGCGACCCGGGAGTGCAGCCGGCCGCGGTGGCGGCCGACCCCGGTCGAGGTCCGGGGTGGCAGTGCCCGCGTGATCGGCCGGTCGAGCAGTCCCGCGCCGTGGCGGCCGGAGGCCTCCAGCATGGAGGCCGGCCGCGGCACACTCTCGTGGTCAATGCTCATCAGCGCACGAACTCCCCTGCTGTGAAGCCGTTCCAGGCAAGCACCTGCGGCCGAGAAGCACGGTCGACCATTTCCCTGGCGAAAAATGGGATGAAGCAGGCAGAATCAGACATTACCGAACGCCCTTACCAGAACAGGCAGCTGACATGCCATTTCATTCCACCCGCCTAATAATCCGACCTTCAGGAGAGAAGGCCGCCCCGATGCGGGCGGCCGTTCACGGCCTGACAAACGATCAGAATCGCTGCGGGACACGGGATGTGCGGCCCACCGGGACCACCCGGCTCCGAACAATAGTCCGGTAAATCGCCGCCACCTGCGAGATTACTTGCCGGATATCGTGATGATCTGCCACGTGCGCCCGGGCCAGAACACCGCGTCGTTCGCATTCGATCCGATCCGAAAGGAATTCGACCAGCCGTTCGCCCATCGCACGGGGATTCTCCGGCGGCACCACCGAGCGGCCCCGCTCGCCGGGCGGCAGACACTCCCGCGCCCCCGCCACATCGGTCAGCAGCACCGGCCGCCCGCAGGCCATCGCCTCCAGCGGCGCCAGCGCCATCCCCTCCCAGCGGGAGGGCAGCACCGCCAGGTCGGCGGCCGCCAGCCACAGCCGCGGATCCGCCACGTCGCCCTCCAGCCGCACCCCGGACGGCACGGGCAGCGCCCGCACCCGGCGGGCCAGCGCCTCCGCGTCCGGGCCGCCGCCGACCAGCACCAGCCGGGCCGCCGGCAGCCGCCGCTGCACCTGCTCCCAGGCGTCCAGCAGCACGTCCTGGCCCTTCTGCCGGCACAGCCGGCCGACGCACACCGCCAGCGGGGCGGACTGCTCCAGGCCCAGGGCCATCCGGGCGGACCGCCGGGACGCCGGGTCGGCGGGCGTGAAGTGCGCCAGGTCCACGCCGTTGGGCACCACCCGCCAGTCCGCGACCAGCCCGGCCGCCACGCCGTCCGCCCGCTCCTGCTCGCTGACGCACAGCAGGGTGCGGGACCACCGGGTGGCGTACTGCTCCCAGCGCAGACCGGCCCGGGCGAGGGCGCCCTCGACGGCGGCGAACGACCAGGCGTGCGGCTGGAACACGGTGGGCACGGCGCCGCGGGCGGCCAGCCGGCCGGCCAGCCCGGCCTTCGCGCTGTGCAGGTGCAGCACGTCCGGGCGGGCGGAGCGGAGGATCCGGCGCAGCCGCCAGGCCTCGCCGACGGCGCCCGGTCCGGGTGGGCGTTCGGCGGGCCAGTCCAACACCCGGGCGCCGACGGCGGCGGCCTCGTGGGCGAGCCGGCCGCCGGGCGGGCAGGCCACCAGGACCCGGCAGCCGGCCGCGCGCTGACCGCGCACCAGGTCGACCACCACCCGGGCCACGCCGCCGTCGACCGGTTGGGAGACATGAAGGATCGTCATCTGCACGGCCCGGAGCCTAAGTTGGCGGCCCCGGACGGCCGGGGTCGCTTCACCCTTCCCGGGGATGCAGAACACCCGTACGGCTGATCAGCCGTACGGGTGTCCGAATCGCCGGGCGGTTCAGCCGAGTTCGGCCGCCAGGTTGGCCAGCACCTGGTCGTGGATCCGGTTCAGGCCCTTGGGGGCGAAGGTGCGCTCGAAGAAGCCGCCGATGCCGGTCGCGCCGGTCCAGGTCGCCTCCACGGTGACCTTGCTGCCGCTCTGGCCGTTGGCCGCGACCGTCCAGGTGATCACCATCGAGGAGTTGGCGTCGGTCTCCACCAGGGTGTCCGGGCTCGGCGCGGCCACCGTGAACAGGCAGTCCCGGACCCGCTTCTCGGTGGCCTGGAGCTTCCAGTGCACCTGGGTGCCCGCGCCGGTGCCGCCGGCCCGCACCTCGTACTCGCTGTACTGCGCGGGCAGCAGCTTCGGCCGGGTCACCGTGTAGTCGGCCAGCGCCTCGTACACCCGGGCCGGGTCGGCCCCGTACGTCCGCTCGGTGGTGGCGTGCACCTTGCCCATCTGTTCACTTCTCCTCGGTCCGGTCATCTGCGCATCTGCACTCGACGTCGCCGCCAAGCCAACCATCGCCGCCTGCCCCCGCCAAACCGGGAAACGGGCGGGTCTCCGGCCAGGCGTTAGGGTGGGCGGATGCTCGATGAGGTGACGGCGCTGCGGTACGTCGATCCGCTGCGCGCGGGCGGCTCGGTGCCCGGGGTGGTGGAGACCGACGACCTGGGCACGTACGTGGTGAAGTTCACCGGTGCGGCGCAGGGCGTCAAGGCGCTGGTGGCCGAGGTGATCGTCGGCGAGCTGGCCCGACGGCTCGGGCTGCGGGTGCCGCCGCTGGTGCTGGTGGACTTCGACCCGGCCGTGGCGGCGGACGAGCCCGACCAGGAGATCCAGGACCTGCTGAAGGCCAGCGCGGGCCGCAACCTGGGCATGGACCTGCTGCCGGGCGCCCGGGACTTCAAGCCCGGGATGATCGAGGTCTCCCCCACCGAGGCCGGCCGGGTGGTCTGGCTGGACGCGCTGACCGGCAACGTCGACCGCAGCGTGCACAACCCGAACCTGATGGTCTGGCACGGCAGGCTCTGGCTGATCGACAACGGCGCCGGGCTGATCTTCCACCACCGCTGGTCCTCGGCGCACGCCTCGGTGCACAAGCGCTACGACCTCAGCGGCCACGCGCTGGGCGGCTACGGCCCCGATCTGGCCGCCGCGGACGCCGAGCTGGCGCCCCTGGTGACACCCGAACTGCTCGCCGAGGTCGCCGCGTTGGTGCCGGACGCCTGGCTGGCCGACGAGCCGGGCTTCGACTCGCCGGCCGCCGTCCGGGCCGCGTACGTGCAGCACCTGGCCGCCCGGGTCACGAACTCCGCGGCCTGGCTGCCGGAGGGGTTCGCCACCCCGGAGCAGATCCGGGCCGCCGAGGAGCGGGCCGCCGCGGCCCGCACGGCAGCCCGTCCGGCCTGGTTGAAGCAGGTGCCGAACCGGGCCGGCCTGGCCTCCGTCGAGTCCGACTGGTCCCGCCACGTCGGCGGCGAGGACTGACCTGCGGTCGGCTGCACGACACCGCCGGGCACCGACAGCCAGGAACCGCCGACGCCCGGCCGATCAAGTACGTGGCAACGACCAGTGGTTGCTGCCACGTTGAGCCGATCCCGGAACGCCGATGAACCCTGACCCGCGACCGGCTGCACCACGATCCACACCACCGGCCTGCGACCCACCGATCAGCAGCAGTGAGCTTGACGGCCCGCCACCGGCCAGGCAGCGGCAAAGCCGTCGGCCCACCACCGACCGCAATACGCCCGACACCGCCCGACCGACCAAGCCGTCCCAACTCCGCCCGACGTCAGCGGCCTTGACCGAGATCAATGGCCCGCCGCCGGCCAGGCAGCGGCGGAGCCGTCGGCCTCGGTCTGCCACCGGCCGTGATTGCGGCCGACGTCCGCCCGGCCTATCAGGTTGGCTCAGTTCCGCCAGGCGTCCGCGGCCTTGGCGGCGTTGACCACGCCCGCCCCGTAGAAGCCGTTGTTGGTCAGGGTGCCCTCACAGGTGGCCTGGTAGGCGCCGGTGCCGCCGGGGTTGAAGACGCCGGTCGGGCAGGCGTGCGGGTCGGCCTGCTTGACCAGCAGGCTGCGCAACTGCTCGGCGTTGGCCCCCGGGTGGGTGGAGGCGAGCAGCGCGAGGACGCCGGCCACGTGCGGGGAGGCCATCGAGGTGCCCGACATGTAGCCGTACTTGTTGCCGGGGAGGGTGGAGAGCACCCCGCCACGGCGGTCGGGGGTGTCGGGCGCCTGGAAGGCGGTGGCGTCGCCGCCGGGGGCGGAGACGGCGACCTTGTTCAGGCCGTAGCTGGAGAAGTAGGACTTGTCGCCCTTGGCGCCGATCGCCGAGACCGCGATCACGCCCGGCAGCTCGGCGGGCAGGTCGAGGCAGCTGGCGTCGATCGGCCGGCCGCCGGGGGTGGTGTCGTCGGGGCTGCTGACGTCGACGGTCTTGTGCGCCAGGTCGATGTTCTCGTTGCCCGCGGCGGCGACGTTCAGCACCCCGCCCCGGCGGGAGTAGTCGACGGCCCGGCGGACGGCCTCGCTGACCGCGCCCTGGTCGGGGTCGCCCGCGCAGTTGAACATCCACGGGTCCACGTAGTAGCTGTTGTTGGTGAGGGTGAAGTGGTGCTCGGCGGCCCAGACGAAGCCGCAGATCGCGTACTCGGGGTAGATGAATCCGCCGTTGTCGACCACCTTCACGGCCGCCACCCGGACGCCGGGGGCGATGCCCTCGATGCCCTTGCCGTTCTTCGCGGCGGCGATGGTTCCGGCCACGTGGGTGCCGTGGCTGCTGCTGGTGGGCTGCCAGGACTGCCAGCTGGTGTCGGGGCGGCCGCTGAGGCAGGACGCGGAGAGCGCCGGGTCGACGGCGGCGGCCAGGTCCTCGTGGGTGGCGTCGATGCCGGAGTCGAGCACGCCGACCACCACGTCGCGGTTGCCGAGGGCGGACTTGTGCGCCTGGTCGACGCCGATCTGCCGCATGTCCCACTGGTTGGCCCAGAGCGGCTCGTTGCCGTCGGCAGCGGCGGCGGGCACCGCGGTCTCCTCGACGGTGGACTCGACGTCGGCGGCCTGGATCCCGGCGGTGCGGCTGGCGCCGACCGAGTCGATGGTCTTCGACTGGCGGAGCCGGGCGGCGAAGTTGGGGTCACCCGAGCGGGCGATCACCACGCCTATCTGCTCGTAGGAGGCGACCACGCTGCCGCCGGCCGCCTCGATCTCGCGCTCGGCCTTCTTGGTCTGCCCGTGGTTGGCCTTGGTGTTCACCACGTAGTTCATCGGCTGCCCGGTGGCGGCCGGGGTGGCCGCCACGGCCGCGCCTGCCGCGGGTCCGGCGAGAGCGCCGGCCGTGACCAGTGCGAGGCCTGCGGCGAGGAGTGCGGAGCGGCGGATCCGGGGAACGCTCATAGGGGTTGACCCTCCCGACTGTCGGCGGACGCGATCGAGGGTGATCGAAGGCGCGCGAATGGCCGGGAGACTTTCATCCCATATGACAAAAATCAAGAGGTAGTAAAACAATCGGCCTAGAGCGGACGAGTGCCCGGTCCGCTGTCGGTCGGACCGGGCACTCGGGCTGCGGGGCGGTGCCGCCGGCGGTCGGTCAGCCGCCGAACAGCTCACCGTAGGCGGCCATCGCCGTGGCGATGTCGGCCTGCGCCCAGAACCGGTGGTACGTGAAGGTCGGCGCCGCACCGCCGTTCAGGTAGCTCTGCACCTTCGCGAACGACGGGTCGTTCCGGTACCAGGACCGGATCGACAGGAAGGTCGAACTCCCGTTGATCGCATCACCGTTGGGCATGGTGCCGGTCCAACCGCCGGGCACCGACACCGAGTCGTTGAACCGGCTGTAGTCGGTGCGGGTCTCCGGCACCGAGATGCCCAGCGCGTCCTGGTTGTTGGCCCACATGCCATCCAGCAGCTTCTGCGCGGCGGTCTTCGCCGCCGCGTTGCCGGACTTGGCCGCGTAGTAGGACAGCAGCTTGGCGTACGAGCCGGCCACCCCGACGTCGTTGGTGAAGTCGACGACGCTCACGTGCAGACCGGTGTTGGCGCCCGGCGAGGTGGCGTTCCAGCTGTCCGGCTTGCCGCTCCAGGCCAGCGTGGACGGGATCCTGAAGCTGCCGTCGGCGTTGAAGGTGGTCTGGGACAGCGCCCAGGTCACCCACTTGTCCAGGATGGCCTTGGCCCTGGCGTCGCCGCTCGACCAGTAGTACTCGGCCATCCGCTCCAGGCCCCAGGCCTGGAAGCCGAACCACTGGTTGGACGGCGGGTCGTGGTAGACCGGCGCCTCGTCGTAGAACATCCCGTAGAAGGTCGGGGTGCCGGCCGGCGGGGTGTCGTAGCTGCCGTTCCAACTGTTGGTGGCACCGCCCGCGATGGCGCCCTCGCTGGACTGCAGCCACTGGGTGAACTCGACCTGGCGGGCCATCGAGGTGGTCCAGTCGGTCTTGCCGGTGCTCGACTTCGGAGCCATCGCCGGGTCGTTGACCAGCGCGTACGCGGCCATCGGGTTCTGGTAGCCGCCGTGCGCCGCGCTGTCGCCGATCCGCCAGGCCCAGCCCGCCGAGGTGTCGGTGGCGCCGCCCCAGGCGTAGTACCAGGACAGCAGGTAGTGCTCGGAGCTCTTGCCGCTGCCGGCTGCGCAGGCGGTCGGGCCGACGCAGTTGCCGATCTTCTTGAAGTACTTGTCGAAGAACGAGTACCGCAGGTAGTCGCCCATCTTGCCGGCCTTGGCCACCGTGGTCGCCACCTGCGCGGCGTTGCCCTGCGCCTTGGCCCAGGTGTCGGCCCAGTACGCGGCCTGGATGGCACGGGCGTCGGCGTCCGGCGCGTCGGTGTACTTCCACTGCTTGGCGTAGGAGCTGTCCTTGATGAACAGGTCCAGGTAGCCGTTCTTGCCGCCGTAGGCGAACTTGTCGCAGGTCGGCTGCGGGATCGTCTCCCACACCGACTCCTGTGCGCCGCGCTGGTAGGTGTTGATGAACGACGGTCCGGTGTCGGTCGGCCCGGCCTCGCACTTGCCGGGCGCGTTGCCGTAGCCGTACACGTTGTCGACGTCCTGCAGCCAGTGCATGCCGTAGACGTCGTCGGTGCCGTACGCGCTCTTCAGCTCCGCGGCGATCGGGTCGTTGCCCGGGGTGACGGCGGAGTCCATCGCCGACGGGTAGTCGCTCGGCAGCGGGTGCTCGGGCGCGTAGGTGGCCGGCTTGGACGCGTTGTACGCCGAGTTGGTGGGCTGGTCGGCGTGACCCGGGATCATGTACGTCTCCATGAGCGTCCACGCCGAGTTGAACTTCGACCAGTCCTTGGTCACCCGCCCGTACTGGGCCTCCAGCCACAGCAGGTACGAGTACGCCTCCGAGGTGGTCTCGTGCCCCTGGTCGGGGGCCTCCACCAGCAGGGTCTCCACCGAGTGGTACGGGATGCCCTCCGGCGAGAAGTACCCGTTCGCCGGGTCCTTGATCTTGTTGTACAGCTGCAGGAACCGGTCGTTGTACACCCCGGACGCGGCGGCCAGTTCGGTCACCGTCACCGCCGAGGAGGTGTAGCCGGTGGCGGCCGAGGTGAACGTCGCCGCGCCGGTGGAGGAGGCGTCGGCGGTGAGCGTGACGGTCTGCGCGGTGGACCAGTTGCTCGGCGTGAAGGTCAGCGTCCCGCCGGAGCTGACGGACAGTCCGGTGTTGCCCGACGTCCGGGTGGTGGTGACGGTGACGTTCGCGCTCGGCTGGCTGCTCAGCTTCACCGTGAAGCTGCCGGTCTTCCCCTGGTTGACCGACAGCGTCACCGGAGTGGCGGTGACGGCCGGCCCCGCCGCCACCGTGATGCCCGCCGGGGTCGACTCGCTGCTCGCCCCGAGACTGTCGTACGCCTTCGCGTACACCGAGTGGCTGCCGCTCGCCGCGCCCGTCCAACTGAAGCTGTACGGGGCGGTGGTGGCGGTGCCGAGCAGCGTGGTGTTGTCGTAGAACTCGACCTTCGCGATGCTCGCGCCGTCCGCCGCGCCCGCCGTCGCGGAGAGCGGGATCACCGCGCCCGCCTGGTAGGTGGCGCCCGGAGCGGGGCTGGTCAGCGTGGTGGTCGGGGCCGCGTGGGCACCCGTGCAGCTGGTCCCGTTGACCGCGAACGCGGTGGGGGCCGCGTTGCTGCCGCTGTACGAGAAGTTGGCGCCCGCACTGACCGAACCACCGGCCGGGATCGTCCCGTTCCAGTCGGCGTTCACCACCGTGACGTTCTTCCCGGACTGGCTCCAGGTGCCGCTCCAACCCGCCCCGGAGAGCGTCTGGTTGCCGGCGTACGAGTAGGTGAGCGTCCAGCCGTTGAGCGCGGCGGCGCCCTTGTTGTTGATCGCCAGATTCGCGGTGAACCCGCTGCCCCAGTCGTTGACGGTGTAGTCCACCGAACACTGGACGGCGGCGGCCGACGCGGGCACCGCCACGGCGGTGGACAGGCCGGCCGTGAGCAGCAGCAGGGCGGCGCTCAGCGCCGTGGCCCGGTTGCGGGGTGGAGACATGACGGCTCCTCGGGTGGGGGTGGGTGGTGGGAGCGCTCCCAAATATCGGGAGGGGTGCGGGCGGTGTCAAGGGAGTGTGCAGCCGAGAGAGGTATCAACCCCCTTGCAGCAACGCAAAATTGGGCGTCAACCGGTGGGAGCGCACCCGATCTGCCACTCCCCCGCTCCCACCGCCGCCGTGAAACTTACGCCCGCCCGGCCAGCGCCCGCGCCACCCGCCCGCGCAACCGCGCCGAGGCCCCGGCCGACTCCCCCAGCGCCCGCACCCGCTCGACCGGCACCTCGGGCCGCCGCGCCAGCGCGACCGCGGCCGCGTAGGGCCGCTCCCCCGCCGCGAGGAGTTCGGCCACCGCCGCGAGCACGGCGTGCAGCACCGGCCCGTCCGCGCCCGGATGCTCGGCCAGCAGCCACAGCAGCCGATTGTCGTTCCACGCCGAGTGCCGGACCCCGGCCAGCTGCGTCAGCGTGTCCGGCGGGGTGTGCGGGTTGACGGCGAGGGCCTGGTCGATGAAAGGCAGGCCGGTGCTCGCGAGCGCGCGCAGCGCGGCCGGGTCGCTCGCGGCGCGGGCGGCGGCCAGGTGATCGGCGGGCGTGGGCACGGGTTCGGACTCCTCGGGGCGGTCGGACCTGCATGGTCCCAGCCCCGACCGACCGGCCACCACGGTATTTCGCGCGCGGCGGCGCCCCCGGCTACGGGCGGGCGGCGACCTGGATCAGGGCGTGGCGGCCGTCGGTGCGCCAGGGGGTGGCAGTGTCGTCGAGGCGGGTGACGGTGGCGGGGGTGAGGCCGACGACCACCTCCGACTTCAGGGTGCGCAGGGCCGCGACGGGGGACGGGAAGTGGCGGACGGTGTCGCCGAACGGCGTGGTCGGCGGCCAGAGTTGGTCGCCGACCAGGCGGCGGTAGTTGAGGTCGCCCTTGAGGATCGTCATCGTCGCGGCGGCGAGCTCGGCGCGGAGGTCGGCCGGCATGGCGTGGAACGGCAGCGGCGCGCAGAAGAACGGGTGGGTGCGAACGACCATTGCGCCGTCGTTCATGGCGCGCCACAGCCGGCCGCCGATCGCCTCGGCGGCCGGCGTGGGCGCGGTGCGCAGGCGGTCGAGGGCGGCGAGGACGTCGGCCGTCGTCGCATCGGACACGTAGTACGGCTGCGGCTTCACGTACAGCACGACCTGCGCCGCGAGGCCGCCGGCCAGCAGGTGGTCGATCAGGACCAGGTCCGGCAGCAGCTCCCGGCCGGCGTTGTCCGCGATGACGCAGACCTGCCCGCCGTGGGCCCGTTCCAGCTCGGTCCAGAGCGTCGCGCTGTCGTCGGCGACCAGGTCCGCGGCGGCCGTCCCGGTGGCGTCGGCGGTGATCCCGAAGCTGAGGTCCGCGCGGTTGCCCCACAGCGCGGACGACAGCAGCGCCGCCGCCCGGCGGGTCTCCGGCAGGCCGTCGAGCCTGCTCAGCGCGGCCAGTTCGTCGTCCACCGCCGACCCGGCCAACTCGGCGTCCTTGAACGGCGCGAACGGGTCGATGCCCCGCCACGCGCCGGGCCGGAAGTACCCGGTGGCCTCCAGCAGCCGCCGGTAGAAGTAGCTCTCCGCCCACAGGAACGGCGCCTCGCCCCAGGGTCGTCCCCACCGGCCCGCTCCCCATTCCCGCCACTGCGCGACGTCCGCGACCTCCTCCTGCAGCGGCTCCAGCACACCGCCGGTGCTCTCCTCCAGCAGCCGCTCGACCGCCGCCCGCTCGGCGGGGCCGTACGGCAGCGCGTCGAGGACCTGCCGAACGAGCTTGGGGTGACGTTCGTGGAAGACGCCCCAGGAGAAGGACCCGGGGACGTCGCTGCGGATCACGGGGGCGTTCGACACGGTGGGGCTCGTCTCTTTCGTCGGCAGCGGGCGCCGGGCCTGTCCGACAGTACTGCCGACCGGGGCTCAGCCCTGGTGCGCCACAGGTTGACCGGTGACGGCGTCGACGAACTCGACGGTGCCCGACGCCCGGGTCTCGCCGGGCTTGACGAGATCGACCGCCCAGCAGGGCCGCCACTGCCCGTCGATCTGCTTGGCCACCAGCGACGCGGTGTCCGCGCGGGAGCCGATCAGGGTGGCGACGGCCCGCTGCTCGGCCGCCTCGGCGGTGACGGTGGGGTGCGGGAGCTGGGGATCGGCGTCCCGGCGGGCGGACGACGCCGTGACCCGGCCGGAGGCGGCGACGGTGATGTCGAGCCGCATGGGCATCAGGACGTTGTCGCTGTTGTGGCGGCGGTAGCTGAGCAGGTAGGCGCCGTCGGCCGGGGTGAGGGTGGGGCTCGCGGTCGGCGTCAGGTCGGAGAACCAGGTGGCCGCGAAGTCGGTGCCGGCCTTGAGGATCCGGTCCTGGGTGACGGGCTCCGCCTCGGCCTGGCGGGCGGTCGAGGCGCTGACGAGCAGGCGTCCGCCGGGCCACTCGGCCTGGAACCTGCCGCGATCGGTGACGACGGCGAGGACGGGCTGGGGCGACACCTTGGGATCGGTGGCCAGACCGAACGACATGACCCAGGTGCCCGGGCCGAACAGCTGCGTGGCGATCCGCTCCGCCGTCACGTGCCGATCGTGCGAGGAGGGGTCCGAGACGAAGCCCGCCGGGTCGTTGTGCAGCGGCACGTACAGCCAGACGACGACCGCGACGGCCGCGAAACCGGTGCCGGCCGTGCCCAGGGAGTGCAGAGCGTCCCGCCGCCCGGACAACGGCCTGTGGCGGCGCAGCCAGAGCCAGAGGACCGCGGCGACCGTGCCGACGAGCGCGCCGAGGACGTTGTCGACCAGGTCCGCGGCGTCGCACGAGCGCCCGGTCCCCAGCAGGGTCTGGCAGGTCTCGGTCACGGCGGAGAGCACCCCGCACCCCGCGAGGACGGTCAGCGGCCGGCGCAGGGTCAGCACGCCGAAGAACGCGACCGGCACGTACATGGCGAGGTTCATCAGCCCCTGCTGGGTGACGGCGGTGTCCCACACCCCGGAGCCGATCGAACAGGTCGCCGATCCCCAGCTCCCGCTGGTGGTCGGTGTCAGCGTCGCCGCGGTCTCCCCGGCCAGGGACAGGCCGAGGAGCACCGCCGAGGCCGGCGGCCACTGCCGGCGCCGGGCGAGCCGTAACGCCGTGAACCCGAGGATCAGACCCAGCACGGCGAAGGCGGGGAACAGGGCGGGGGCTGCGGAGAGGGAGGTTTCGATCATCGGTCTTCCAAGGAGGTGGCGGGCCGGCAGGGGTTCAGTGCGGCGCGGAGGCGCCGTGACGGGCGGTGAAGTCCTCGGCGAACAGGGCGAGCAGCACCACGTCGACGGGTCGGCCCCAGAGGAAGGCGTGGCCGCGCAGGCGGCCCTCCTCGGTGAAGCCGAGGTGGCGGTGGAGTTCCAGGGAGGGGTGGTTGTGGGCGAAGACCCGGGCGGTGGCCTTGCGGTAGCGCCGTTCCTCGAACTGGTGGCGGACCACCAGGCGGACGGCCTCGCCGGCGTAGCCGCGGCGACGGTGCTCGGCGGCGACGGTGATGCCGTACTCGAACCAGCCGTTGCGCGGGTCGGCGCGGTGGACGCCGACCGAGCCCACGGGGGTGCCGTCGGCGCGCGACTCGACGATCAGCGTGTAGGTGTCGCCGGACGGGTCGGCGGTGGCGTGCTCGCGCGCGAAGGTCTGCCAACCCTCGGTGGAGCGCGGCGGGTTGAGCAGGTCGCCGAGGCGCTCCTCCTGCTCGGACAGCCGGGCCAGCAGCGGCCCGTCCCCGGTCTCGACCGCTCGCAGGCGCACTCGTTCACCCAGCCAATAACTTGTCATCCGATCTTCGTACCATTCGGGCGCGGGGCATGTCCGGCCGTTCGCGAACCGTCCCGGGTCGGCAAAACGGCCCCCGGGCCGACACCGGGTGCCTAGAATCGGCGAGCCCGGCGCGCACCGAGCAACATCCGTACGCCTCCGGCCAGTTGACGGCACTTCGAAGCGAGG
>NZ_BMRI01000010.1:140443-187406 GCF_014648555.1 Kitasatospora griseola | reverse complement strand
GGCGGACGATGGCGGCCGAGGAGATACCCGGGGCGGCGGAGGAGCTGCGGCGGCGCGGCGAGCGGCTGTACGCGGAGTTCGCGGCGCTGCTGGAGGCGGTGGCGCCCGGGATGGCTCCGCCGGCCGTGCTGCCGGAGCATCCGGACATCACCGCGTTCGGCAATCCGCTGAGCTTCGGCCACCACCGCCAGGTCGCCTTCGACCGCACCCCGACCGACCCCGACCCGCTGGCCCTGGCCGAGTCCGAACTGGCCGACTGGCAGCGGACGGTGGAGCGCACCGAGACCGGTTCGAAGGTCCTGCACGCGTGGCGGGACGGGATGACGATCCGGCTGCACTTCCACCCGGTGCGCGGCCTGACGCTGGGCCGGGCCGACCTGGAGCCGATGGCGCTGCACCTGCCGGAGGTGTTCGTCCGCCCCGAGCCGCTGCTCGCGCCGGAGGACGTCCAACCCGGCTACGAACTGTGCCCGGAGTGCGAGGGCCTGGGCTGGTGCGATCGCTGCTGGGGCCGCGGTTGGACGATGGGCGGCGTCACCTGGGGCGGCCGGACCGAGGGCCGGGCCCGCTGCGGCGACTGCCACGGCAGCCGGGCCTGCCCGTTCTGCCGCGGCGCGGGCGAGCGCCCGGCCCGCTGAGGTCCGACCCGCCGCGATCCGGCGGCGTCCGGCAGAAATTTCCGCGTCGGCCCCGTGACGCCCCCGGCGGTCCGTTCCGTCTGAAGGGTGACAAGGCACGGAGCCGGGGGAGAACAGCAGACGTGGCAGGAGCAGCAGGGCGCAGCGGCGACCTGGAGTACGCGGAGTTCGCCGCCAACCGGTCCGGCGCGCTGTACCGTTCGGCCTGTCTGCTGACGGGCGGTGACACCCATCTCGCCGAGGACCTGGTGCAGGAGACGCTGAGCCGGATGTACGTGGTGTGGCGTCGCCCTGGGCGGTTGTTCGGCGGGCGGGCGATCGAGAATCCGGCGGGCTACGCGCAGGGCGTGTTGTACCGGCAGTTCATCGACCATCACCGGCGGCGCAGTTCGACCGAGCGCCCGGTCGCCGAACTGCCGGACCTGCCGGGTCCGCAGGACGACAGCACGCTGCGGATGACGCTGCTCCAGGCGCTGGCCCAGCTGGCGCCGCGGGACCGTGCGGTGCTGGTGCTGCGGTACTGGGAGGACGTCAGTGTCGAGGAGACGGCGGAGATCCTGCGCTGCCGTCCGGGCGCGGTCCGTTCCCAGGCCTCCCGGGCGCTGGCCCGGCTGCGGACCCTGCTGGGCGAGGGCCTGGCCGACCTCGCCCGGCGCTGACGCCCGTTCGGTGCCCGTCCTGTCCTTCCCCTGTTGCCCCCGGAGACGGTGATCACGCATGCCCGCACTGCCCGAGCACGACTTCGAGGACCGGCTCTGCCAGGTCTTCCACGAGACCGGGGAGAGCTTCGTCCCGGACACCCCGCGACTGGCCATGGGCGGCGCGACCCGGGGCCGCCGCCGTCAGCGTCGCCGGCTGGCGCTGGGCGCGGCCGCGGCCGTGCTGGCGGTGAGCGGGCTGGGCGCCGCCGTCCTGCCGTCCGCGCTGCAGACGAACAGCACGGGGCCGGCGGCCTCGCCCGTCCCGTCCCCGCCCGTCAGCGACACGCCGGACGCCGGCCGGATCCCGCAGGAGGCGCACCTGGTCTCGGCGGTGGCGGAGCGGCTGCCGGCGGATCTGCGGATCGTCCGCTCCACCGGGACGACGCACGGCACGGCCGCCTTCGAGTCCGGGATCGCGCGGGCCGAACTGACGCTGGAGGACGGGCACGGACCGAGCCTGCTGACGGTGAACATCATGAACACCACCGGGTGGGGGCCGTCGCGCGCGTGCCCCGGCTACCCCATCAAGGGGGTGGAGTGCCAGGAGACGGTCGAACCCGACGGCACCAAGGTGGCCGTCACGGAGTTCACCGCCCCGGACCCCGAGCCGAAGAAGAAGTTCACCGAGGTGGAGCTGAACGCCCCGGACGGGATGCGGATCACCGTCGCGTCGTTCAACTCCCTGACGACGTCGGGCGATCCGACCCGGCCGGACCCGCTGCTGTCCGTCGACCGGCTCCGTGCGCTGGCCGTCGACCCTTGGTGGCGTGCCTTCGATGCGCTGCGACCGGCCACACACCGGACGTCGAACCCCGCGGGCGGCCGGACGAAGCAGCCCGATCTGCTGCCGGCCGGGCTGAAGGTGCTGTCCAGCACCGACAGCGGTCAGCTGCAGTCGGCGACGCTGGCCGACGGCGGACGGACGGTCGACCTGACCGTCCAGCAGGAGCAGGCCGGCGCGCCGGTGCGGGAGTGGTTCGCGGGCGCCCCCGCGCTGCCGGACGGCACCCTGGTCCGCAGCGTCACCGCCCGCCCGGTCCCGAACGCCCAGGGCGCCACCGAGACGATCGTCGACGTGCTGCGCTCCGACGGCGCCCGCGTCCGGGTCACGGCGGTCAACCCGGCGGGCGCGGGCAACCCCGACGCCGGGCAGGCTCCGCTGCTGACGCTGGATCAGCTGACCGCGATCGCGCTGTGCCCGGGCTGGACGGTGCCGGCGCCGAGCTGAGCGCGGCCCCGCCGGCGGGGCGTCAGTACCGGTAGCGGACCGCCTCGATGATCTCCGCCGGGCGGCGGTCCGCGAATCGGGCGATCTCCGCCTCCCGGACGTCGATCACCGCCTGCCACAGCGACTCCCCCATCGCGGCGCGCAGCACCTGGGACTTGCGCAGCGCGTCCACCGCCTGGCCGAGCGTGGCGGGCAGCCGTTCGGCGACGCCGTCGGGGTCGCCGGTGGTCTCGGCGGGCAGTCGCAGTGCGTCGCCGAGGCCGGCCAGGCCGGCGGCCAGCACGCCGCCGACCGCCAGGTAGGGGTTGGCGGCGGCGTCGAAGCACTTGATCTCGGCGTTGGCCTGCTCGGGGGCCGAGCCGGTGATCAGCCGCAGCGCGGCCTCCCGGTTCTCCAGCCCCCAGCAGCGGTGCGGGCCCGACCAGTGGCCGGGCACCAGCCGCAGGTAGCTGGCCACCGACGGGGCGCCGAGCGCGAGCAGCGCGGGCAGTTCGGCCAGCACCCCGGCGAGGAACGCCTCCATCTCCCGGGTGAGGCCGTGCGGGCCGCTGCCGCCGTGACCCAGGTTCTGGCCGTCGCGCCACAGGCTCAGGTGCAGGTGGCCGCCGTTGCCGACGCCGTCGGCGGCGACCAGCGGCGCGAAGCTCGCGCGCAGCCCGTGCCGCAGCGAGACGGCCTGCACGGTGTGCCGGACCAGCAGGGCGGTGTCGGCGGCCTCGACCGGCCCGCCGGGGGCGACCGACAGTTCGAACTGGCCGTCGCTGTACTCGGGGTGCAGCTGGAGCACCGTCACCTTCTGCTCGCGCAGCGTGCGCAGCAGGTCGCGCAGGTAGTCGCTGTTCCCGATCAGGCGGCGCATGCCGTACGCGGGGCCGGCCTCGCCGCCCTCGACGATCCACTCGACCTCGATGCCGGCCTGCACCGTCAGCCCGCGCTCGACGAGTGCCTCGGCGGTGCGGCGGGCGAACCGGCGCTGGCAGCCGGGGTGCGGCTCGCCCTGCTGGGTCCAGCGGTCGCCGGGGGCCCAGGCCCAGCCGGGCTGGGCGGCGAGCCGGTGCAGGGCCGCCAGGTCGGGCACCAGCCGCAGGTCGCCGACCGGGCTGCCGGACGGGGCGAGCGAGTCGTCGACCAGGAACGCGTCGAAGCAGGGCGCGGCGCCGACGCCCCACCGGGCGGCGCTCTCCAGGCCGCGGACGGGCACGGACTTGACCCGGGTGACCCCGGAGTTGTCGACCCAGCCGACGATCACCCCGTCGACGCCCTCGGCCTCGATCCTGGTGGCGGCCAACCGGGCCTCGGCGGCGCGCTCGGCGCGCGGCTTCACGGTGCTCATGCGCCCATGCTGGCCTGCGGCGATGCGGTGCGCGGGCGACCGGGCCGAGACGTCACTCGTCCGTGCAAACCTGAATGTGACGCAGCTCACATAAAAAGATGAAATTCCGGGGACCGAGTCCCCGTTTGAACCTCTGTCCAAGCAGAACCGGGGAACACCTCCCCACTCTCTGCCGCTCGCCGCTCGAAGGGAGCACCGCACTCATGACCACCGTCACCGCTCCCCGCCGGCGCGCGGACGCCACCCGCAACCGCGCACTGATCGTCGCCGCGGCCCGCGAGGCCTTCGTCGAGTACGGGGCGATGGCCCCGCTCGACGAGATCGCCCGCCGGGCCGGCGTCGGCAATGCCACGCTCTACCGGAACTTCGCCGACCGCCGCGCCCTGATCCACCAGGTGTCGCTCGCCGTCATCGACCGGATCGTGGCGCACGCGCACGCGGCCACCGCCGAGGAGCCCGACTCCTTCGCCGCGCTGAGCCGCTTCGTGCACGCCGCCGCCGACGAACGGATCGGCGCGCTGTGCTCCCTGCTGTCCGGCACCATCGACCCGAACGACCCCGAACTCGCCGACGCCCGCGCCGAGATGAAGCAGGCCACCGACGACCTGGTGCTCCGCGCGCAGGCCGACGGGCTGCTCCGCGCCGACATCGGGGCCGGCGACATCGTGGTCGCCGTCTCCCAGCTCACCCGACCGCTCCCCGGCACCGCCTGCCTCGACCTGGACCGACTGGTCCACCGGCACCTCCAGCTCCTGCTGGACGGGCTGCGCGCCGCCGCCCCGTCCACGCTGCCCGGCTGTGCCGTGACCCTGGAGGACCTCACGCAGCGCGCCTGACCTTCCTCGCGCTCGACTTCCGCTCCGCACACACGACTTGCGGCAGACCGCCCGACCGGGCCGGCTGCCGACCGCACGCTTTCGCACGTCTCGTACGCTCTCGCACACACAGGTGGGTACCTCCATGTCCGAAACCCTCCAGCCGGATCCACGTCGCTGGAAGGCTCTGCTCTTCATCGCGCTGGCCCAGCTGATGGTCGTCCTCGACGCCACCGTGGTGAACATCGCCCTCCCGCGCGCCAAGGAAGACCTCGGCTTCGCCGACAGCACCACCCAGTGGGTCATCACGGCCTACGCGCTGGCCTTCGGCGGGCTGCTGCTGTTCGGCGGCCGGCTCGCCGACCTGTGGGGCCGCCGCCGGACCTTCATGGTCGGCCTGGTCGGCTTCGCCGCGGCCTCCGCGCTCGGCGGCGCCGCCGTCAACACCTCCATGCTGCTCGGCGCCCGCGCCCTGCAGGGCGTGTTCGGCGCGATGCTCGCCCCCGCCGCGCTGTCGCTGCTCGCGGTCATGTTCACCGACGGCAAGGAGCGCGCCAAGGCGTTCGGCATCTTCGGCGCCGTCGCCGGCGGTGGCGGTGCGATCGGCCTGATCCTGGGCGGCGCCCTCACCGAGTACCTGAACTGGCGCTGGACGTTCTTCGTCAACATCCCGTTCGCCGCGGTCGCCCTCGCCGGCGCGATCCTGGTGATCCGCGAGCCCGCCGTCGGCCTCAACCGCAACCGCCTCGACATCCCCGGCGTGCTGCTGGTCACCACCGGCCTGGTCTCCCTGGTCTACGGCTTCACCCGCGCCGAGAGCGAGGGCTGGGGCGACAGCAGCACCATCGGCCTGTTCGTCGCCGCCGCCGTGCTGCTCACCGCGTTCGCGTTCGTCGAGAGCCGGGTCAAGGCCCCGCTGCTGCCGCTGCGCGTCCTCACCGACCGCAACCGCGGCGGCGTCTACCTCTCGCTCGGCATGGCCGTGATCGGCATGTTCGGCCTGTTCCTGTTCCTCACCCTCTACATGCAGGGCGTGCTGGGCTACAAGCCGTTGGTCAACGGTTTCGCCTTCCTCCCGATGGTGGCCGGCATGATCACCGGCTCCACCCAGATCGGCGCCCGCCTGATGACCCGGGTCCCGGCCCGCTACCTGATGGCGCCCGGCTTCCTGGTCGCCGCGCTCGGCCTGCTGATCCTCACCCGGATCGACGTCGGCACCTCGTACTGGCAGATCCTGCCCGGCCTGATCCTGATGGGCCTCGGCATGGGCACCGCCTTCATGCCCGCCATGAGCCTGGCCACCTACGGCGTCCAGCCCCGCGACGCGGGCGTCGCCTCCGCGATGGTCAACACCTCCCAGCAGGTCGGCGGCGCGATCGGCACCGCCCTGCTCAGCACCGTCGCCCACAGCGCCGGCACCGAGTGGGCCAAGTCCCACGCGGCCACCGCCACCGACCCGAAGCTGTTCGCGCTCCAGGCCCAGGTCCACTCCTACTCCGTCGCGATCTGGTGGGCCGTCGGCATCATGGCCCTGGCCTCCCTCACCGCCTTCACCCTGATCAACGCCGGCAAGCCCGAGCACCACGACTCCACCGCCGAGATCGAGGACGCCGTCCCGGTCATGGCGCACTGACACCGCATCACCAGACGAACGGCCCCGCCCGGAACCCTCCGGGCGGGGCCGTTCCGCATGCGGAGTCAGCGGCTGAAATCCTTGAGTTCCTCGGTCTCCAGCGTGACGTTCACCGGCTCCGGCAGCTGCACCACGTGCCCGTAGGCCAGCGTCACGACGCTCTCATAGCGGCCGTTCGAGGGCTCGCTGTGCACCGTCACCGAGCCTTCGTCCCGGTCGACCAGCAGGAACACCGGGATTCCGGTCTCCGCGTACGCCCGCGGCTTCTCCAGGCGGTCGCGACGATTGGCGTCGGCATCGTACGACGTCACCTCGACCACCATCAGCACCCCGGCCGGGTCCGCCCACTCCCCCTGCCCCGCGAAGGTGCGCCGGGGCGCGAGCGAACCGTCCGGCTTGGCCAATCCGTTTCGGTAGCTCGCCACTTGCAGCCCCTGCTCCGGATAGAGCCGCAGGTCCGGGCGCTGGGCCATGCAGCGCTCCAACAGCCACATGATGATTTCGCCGTGGTCGCCGTCGGGCACCGGCTTGACTCCGATCCTGCCGTTGATGAACTCGAGCACCACCTCTTCCCGCTCCGCCGTTATGGCGATCTCTCTGAACTGGGCGAGTTCCATCTGAGGGCGTTCGGTCGTCATGACAGCCATGGTGTCCTCCTTGGAGAGCTGCGGCCACAGTATGGGCACCTCGACACCCGGCCTGCCGCCAACTCCCCCTTCCTACCCGCCAGTAGCTGGGCTACAGTGTCGGCACGCGCCAGCGCCGGGCTTCGGGAGCCGCACCGGTGGGCTGCGTCTCTTCTCTCGTGTGCGCGTCGGCGTCGCTTCATGATCCTGTCGGAGCGCCTGAGCACCACGGCACTGCCCCTCGACGGAACCGGAGCGGACCGGTCCGTACCGCGGGGTCGCCGCTGTTCTTCTTCCGTTCCCCCTCATTTCTCCCGTGCCGTCGGCACACCCTCCCCTGTCACGCCCGCTGCCCGGGCGGTGGCGGGGGCCGTCGGCGCGGGCCCATGACAAGGAGTCTGGACAATGGAGCGTCCCTTCCCCACTGTTGCCGTGGTCGGCCTGGGCACCATGGGTGCCGGGGTGGCCGTGGCGGTGGCCCGCAGCGGCCGTCGGGTGATCGGCGTGGAGGCCGGTCCGACCCAGGCGGTGCGGGCGCTGGCCCGGATCGAGGCGTCCACCGCCCGGGCGGTGGCCCGCGAGCGGCTGACGGCCGAGGAGCGCACTGCGCTGCTCGCGCTGATCGAGGTCGGTGACGACCTGGCCGCGGCCGCGCAGGCGGACCTGGTGATCGAGGAGGTCCCGGAGGACCTGGAGCTCAAGCGCGGCCTGTTCGCCGAGCTGGACCGGATCTGCCCGCCGGAGACGGTGCTGGCGACCGGCACCACCGCGCTGAGCGTGACCCGGATCGCGGCGGCCACCGCCCGCCCGGAGCGGGTGCTGGGGGTGCACTTCTTCAACCCGGTGCACTCGATGAAGCTGGTCGAGGTCGTCCGCACCGTGCTGACGTCCCCCCAGGCGGCCGAGCAGGTCGCCGAGTTGGCCCGGGACCTGGGCAAGGAGCCGGTCGCCGCGGGCGACCGGGCGGGGTTCATCGCCAACGGCCTGCTGTTCGCGTACCTGAACCAGGCGGCGGCGATGTTCGAGTCCCGGTACGCCACCCGGGAGGACATCGACGCGGCGATGCGGCTGGGCTGCGGCCTGCCGATGGGTCCGCTGGCGCTGCTGGACCTGATCGGCGTGGACACCGCCCGCACCGTGCTGGAGGCGATGTACGAGCAGTCGAAGGACCGGCTGCACGCCCCGGCGCCGATCCTCGGCCAGCTGGTCGCGGCGGGCCTGCTGGGCCGCAAGTCGGGCCGCGGTTTCTACACCTACGAGGCCCCGGGTTCGTCGACGCCGGTGGCCGAGGAGGCCGCGGCGGCCGAGGCCCGCCCGGCCGGCCGCGAGGTGCGCAGTGTCGGCGTGTGCGGCAGCGGGACGATGGCGACCGGCATCGTGGAGGTGTTCGCGAAGGCGGGCCTCCCGGTGCTGCTGGCGGCCCGCAGCCAGGAGAAGGCGGAGCGGGCGAAGGCCCAGTTGGCGAAGTCGCTGGAGCGTTCGGTGGCCAAGGGCCGGCTGACCGAGCAGGCCCGGGACGCGGCGCTGGCGCTGGTCACCCCGACCGGCGGCTACCAGGACCTGGCGGACGTGGACCTGGTGGTGGAGGCGGTGGCGGAGGACCTCGCGGTCAAGCGCGAGCTGTTCACCGCCCTGGACCGGATCGTCAAGCCGGGCGCGGTGCTGGCCACCACCACCTCCTCGCTGCCGGTGATCTCCTGCGCGACGGCGACCTCCCGTCCGCAGGACGTGATCGGCATGCACTTCTTCAACCCGGCGCCGGCCATGAAGCTGGTCGAGGTGGTCTCCACGGTGCTGACCGCCGAGGACGTCACGGCGACCGTGCTGGAGCTGTGCGCGAAGGTGCGCAAGCACCCGGTGGAGTGCGGCGACCGGGCCGGTTTCATCGTGAACGCGCTGCTGTTCCCGTACCTGAACGACGCGGTGCGGATGCTGGAGGAGCACTACGCGACGGTGGACGACATCGACACCGCGATGAAGCTGGGCTGCGGCTACCCGATGGGCCCGTTCGAGCTGCTGGACGTGGTGGGCCTGGACGTGTCGCTGACCATCGAGAAGGTGCTGCACCAGGAGTTCCGCGAGCCGGGCCTGGCGGCCGCGCCGCTGCTGGAGCACCTGGTCGCGGCGGGCTGCCTGGGCCGCAAGACCGGTCGCGGTTTCCGCGACCACGCACGGCGATGACCGGCCGTCCGGCACCCTCGCCGGGCCACCGGCCGCCGCCCGGCGAGGGCGTCAACCCGGCTGCGCCGAGGCCACCTTGGGGTGCCGGCACGGTCTCCTCGCGGTGGCCGCGACCCGCGGTGGTGCCGCCCGCGGCGCCGGTGCGCAGGGCCAGGCCGGCGGGGGCGGCGCCGGGGGCGTGTAGCGTTCCGGACATGGATCGCCAGACCTCGCCTTCCCAGCAGCAGCAGCCGGCCGCCGGGCCGGACCAGTCGCGGTCGGGGGTGGAGTCCGGGGCGGGCAGTCGCCGGGCCGCCGCCCAGCGGCTGCAGATGCGCCAGGACCTCACGGCGGCGGCCATGCAGCTGTTCGCCACCCAGGGGTACGAGGAGACGACGGTCGATCAGATCGCGGCCGCCGCCGGGGTGGCCCGGCGCACCTTCTTCCGGTACTTCCGGTCGAAGGAGGAGGCGATCTTCCCGGACCACGACGACACCCTGGTGCGGGTGGCCGACCTGCTGGCCAGCGCCGAGGCGGAGGAACACCCGCTGGACGTGGTGTGCCGGGGCATCAAGGAGGTGCTGCGGATGTACGCCTCCACCCCGGACATGTCGGTGGCCCGCTACCAGTTGATCCGCCAGGTCCCGGCGCTGCGCGAGCGGGAGATCGCGGTGGTCTCCCGGTACGAGCGGCTGTTCACCCGCTACCTGCTGGGCCGGTTCGACGCGGCCGAGCAGACCCCGCCGGGCTGGCAGCGCGGCGGGGACGACGACTCGATGCTGGCCGAGGTGTCGGCGGCGGCGGTGGTCGCGGCGCACAACCACGTGCTGCGGCGCTGGCTGCGGGCCGGCGGGCACGGCGACGTGGAGGCGCAGCTCGACCACTCCTTCGAGGTGATCCGGGGGACGTTCTGGCCGACCCCGCCGAGCGGCGCCCGCCGCCGCGGCACCACGCTGGCACCCGGTGCCAATGGTGACGGAGTGACGCCGGAGGACTCCGCTGCCGTGAGCGCACTGAGTGCCAGCCCGAGCGGTGAGGTACTGATCACAGTGGCCCGCACGGACGCCCCGCTGGAGACCGTGGTGGATTCGATCCGGGCCGCGCTGGCGGGTCGAAACACCATGTAATCCAGGCAGTTTCAGCAGGCGACAAGCAGAATCGAAGGCCCGTTCCCGGTTTCGGGAGCGGGCCTTCGGGCGTTCCCGTCAACCCTCCGACCGGCGTGTCCTGGCTCACTCAAGAAGTTGGCACCCCGTGTCTTTACGAGTGGCACAGGGTGCCACTACCTTGTTGCCACCGGTCGCGGCGCCGCGGCTCCCCACCTCGGCGCGCCGTCGTCCGGCGTCCCCCGACCTGGGGGGACACGCACCTGCGACTCCACCCTTTCGTCGCACCACCGCAGTACCCGACCCCTCAGACCCTCAGCGAAGCCGGTGTCCGCTCCCGGCTCCCCCAGACGCCCTGTGTCCCTCGCACAGGTACGCCTTCGGAGGCAGCCATGCAGGAAATTCTCGACGCGATCCTCAGCGGCAACGCCACGTCCGCCGACTACGCGGGCCTCGCGCTGCCCGAGTCCTACCGGGCCGTGACGCTCCACAAGGACGAGGAGCAGATGTTCGCCGGCCTCGCCAGCCGCGACAAGGACCCGCGCAAGTCGCTCCACCTGGACGACGTCGCGCTGCCCGAGGTCGGCCCGGGCGAGGCCCTGGTCGCCGTGATGGCCAGCGCCGTCAACTACAACACCGTGTGGAGCTCGATCTTCGAGCCGGTCTCCACCTTCTCCTTCCTGGAGCGCTACGGCCGGCTCTCCCCGCTGACGAAGCGTCACGACCTGCCGTACCACGTGGTCGGCTCCGACCTGGCGGGCGTGGTGCTGCGCACCGGCGCCGGCGTCAACGCCTGGCAGCCCGGCGACGAGGTCGTCGCGCACTGCCTGTCGGTCGAGCTGGAGTCCCCCGACGGCCACAACGACACGATGATGGACCCGGAGCAGCGCATCTGGGGCTTCGAGACCAACTTCGGCGGCCTGGCCCAGCTCGCGCTGGTGAAGACCAACCAGCTGCTGCCCAAGCCCAAGCACCTCACCTGGGAGGAGGCCGCCTCCCCGGGCCTGGTCAACTCCACCGCGTACCGCCAGCTGGTCTCGCGCAACGGCGCGGGCATGAAGCAGGGCGACAACGTGCTGATCTGGGGCGCCAGCGGCGGCCTCGGCTCGTACGCCACCCAGTACGCGCTGGCCGGCGGCGCCACCCCGATCTGCGTGGTCTCCAACGACGCCAAGGCCGACATCTGCCGGGCCATGGGCGCCGAGGCGATCATCGACCGGTCCGCCGAGGGCTACAAGTTCTGGAAGGACGAGAACAACCAGGACCCGCGCGAGTGGAAGCGCCTGGGCGCGAAGATCCGCGAGTTCACCGGCGGCGAGGACGTCGACATCGTCTTCGAGCACCCCGGCCGGGAGACCTTCGGCGCGTCCGTCTACGTCACCCGCAAGGGCGGCACCATCGTCACCTGCGCCTCCACCTCCGGCTTCATGCACCAGTACGACAACCGCTACCTGTGGATGTCGCTCAAGCGCATCGTCGGCTCGCACTTCGCCAACTACCGCGAGGCGTTCGAGGCCAACCGCCTGATCGCCAAGGGCAAGATCCACCCGACCGTCTCCAAGGTCTACGCGCTGGAGGAGACCGGACAGGCCGCCCTCGACGTGCACCACAACAAGCACCAGGGCAAGGTCGGCGTGCTCTGCCTGGCCCCCGAGGAGGGCCTGGGCGTGCGGGACCACGAGCTCCGTGCCAAGCACCTGCCCGCCATCAACCGCTTCCGGAACGTCTGATGGCCGCTCAGGAACGCGACCGCCCCTGGCTGATGCGCACGTACGCCGGCCACTCCACCGCGAGCGACTCCAACGCGCTGTACCGGCGCAACCTCGCCAAGGGCCAGACCGGCCTGTCGGTGGCCTTCGACCTGCCGACCCAGACCGGCTACGACTCCGACCACGTCCTCGCCCGCGGCGAGGTCGGCCGGGTCGGCGTGCCGGTCGGGCACCTGGGCGACATGCGGACCCTGTTCGACGGGATCCCGCTGGAGCGCACCAACACCTCGATGACCATCAACGCCACCGCCATGTGGCTGCTGGCGCTGTACCAGGTGGTCGCCGAGGAGCAGGGCGCGGACATCGCGGGGCTCACCGGCACCACCCAGAACGACATCGTCAAGGAGTACCTGTCGCGCGGGACGCACGTCTTCCCGCCCGGCCCGTCCGTGCGGCTGATCACCGACATGATCGCCTACACGGTCGCGAACATCCCGAAGTGGAACCCGATCAACATCTGCAGCTACCACCTGCAGGAGGCCGGGGCCACCCCGGTCCAGGAGATCGCCTACTCGATGTGCACCGCGATCGCCGTCCTGGACGCCGTCCGCGACTCCGGGCAGGTCCCGGCCGAGCGGATGGGCGAGGTGGTCGCCCGGATCTCCTTCTTCGTCAACGCGGGCGTCCGCTTCGTCGAGGAGATGTGCAAGATGCGGGCCTTCAACCGGCTGTGGGAGAAGATCACCCGCGAGCGCTACGGCATCGAGGACGCCAAGCAGCGGCGCTTCCGGTACGGCGTGCAGGTCAACTCGCTGGGCCTGACCGAGGCGCAGCCGGAGAACAACGTCCAGCGCATCGTGCTGGAGATGCTGGCCGTCACGCTGTCCAAGGACGCCCGCGCGCGTGCCGTCCAACTCCCGGCCTGGAACGAGGCGTTGGGCCTGCCGCGGCCGTGGGACCAGCAGTGGTCGCTGCGCATCCAGCAGGTGCTGGCGTACGAGTCGGACCTGCTGGAGTACGGCGACCTGTTCAACGGCTCGCACGTGGTCGAGGCGAAGACCGAGGAACTGCTGGCCGGCGCCGAGGCGGAGATCGCCAAGGTGCTGGGGATGGGCGGGGTGATCCCGGCCGTCGAGTCCGGCTACCTGAAGTCCAACCTGGTGGCCTCGCACGCCGCCCGGCGGGCCCGGATCGAGGCCGGCGAGGACCGGATCGTCGGGGTCAACTGCTTCGACACCACCGAGGACAGCCCGCTCACCGCCGACCTGGACACCGCCATCATGGTGGTCGACCCGGCGTCCGAGCGCTCCGTGCTGGCCAACCTGGAGGCCTGGCGCGGCAGCCGGGACGAGGCCGCGGTGCAGACCGCGCTGGCCCGGCTGAAGGAGGTGGCCGGCACCGAGGAGAACCTGATGGAGGCCACCCTGGACTGTGCCCGGGCCGGCGCCACCACCGGCGAGTGGTCGTTCGCGCTGCGCGAGGTGTTCGGCGAGTACCGCGCCCCCACCGGGGTCGGCGGCGCGCCGGTCGCGGTCGCCGCCGAGCCGGGCGGCGAACTCGCCGCCGTGCGCGAGGCCGTGGCCGCCACCGCCGCCGAACTCGGCACCGGCAAGCTCCGCCTGCTGGTCGGCAAGCCCGGCCTGGACGGGCACTCCAACGGCGCCGAGCAGATCGCCGTGCGGGCCCGTGACGCCGGTTTCGAGGTGGTCTACCAGGGCATCCGACTGACGCCCGAACAGATCGTCTCCGCGGCCGTCGCCGAGGACGTGCACTGCGTGGGCCTGTCCATCCTGTCCGGCGCGCACCCGGAGCTTGTGCCCGACGTCATACAGCGGTTGAACCGGGCCGGGGTGGAGGATGTGCCGGTGATCGTGGGTGGAATCATCCCCGCAGCGGACGCCGAGGCCCTCAAGGGCGCCGGAGTCGCTGCCGTGTTCACACCCAAGGACTTCGGCATCACCACCATCATCGGCCGGATCGTGGACGAGATCCGGCTGGCCAACAGGCTTCAGCCGTGGGCCGCGACCACCGCCGCGACCAGCTGACCCGGAAGGAAACTCCCCAATGACTGTGAACCGTCTCCGTCCGCGCCGTTCCTGCCTGGCCGTGCCCGGCAGCAACCCGCGCTTCCTGGAGAAGGCCCAGGGCCTGCCCGCCGACCAGGTCTTCCTGGACCTGGAGGACGCCTGCGCCCCGCTGGTCAAGGAGAGCGCCCGCCACACCATCGTGGACGCCCTGAACAACGGCGACTGGGGCGGCAAGACCCGCGTCGTCCGGGTCAACGACTGGACCACGCACTGGACCTACCGCGACGTCATCACGGTCGTCGAGGGCGCCGGCAACAACCTGGACTGCATCATGCTGCCCAAGGTGCAGGACGCCCAGCAGGTGATCGCCCTGGACCTGCTGCTCACCCAGATCGAGAAGACCGTCGGCCTGGAGGTCGGCAAGATCGGCATCGAGGCGCAGATCGAGAACGCCAAGGGCCTGATCAACGTCGACGCGATCGCCGCCGCCTCGCCGCGCCTGGAGACCATCATCTTCGGCCCGGCCGACTTCATGGCCTCCATCAACATGAAGTCCCTGGTGGTCGGCGAGCAGCCGCCCGGCTACGGCGCCGACGCCTACCACTACATCCTGATGCGCATCCTGATGGCCGCCCGCGCCAACGACCTGCAGGCCATCGACGGCCCCTACCTGCAGATCCGCAACCAGGAGGGCTACCGCGAGGTCGCCCGCCGCTCCGCCGCCCTCGGCTTCGACGGCAAGTGGGTGCTGCACCCGGACCAGGTCGCCGCCGCGAACGAGATCTACTCGCCCGGGCAGGAGGACTACGACCACGCCGAGCTGATCCTCGACGCCTACGACTGGTGCACCTCCGAGGCGGGCGGCGCCAAGGGCTCCGCGATGCTCGGCGACGAGATGATCGACGAGGCCAGCCGCAAGATGGCCCTGGTCATCGCCGGCAAGGGCCGCGCCGCGGGCATGCAGCGCACCACCAAGTTCGAGATCCCGGAGAGCTGAGCCATGCAGTTCGGACGCACCTACGAAGAGTTCGAGGTCGGCGCGGTCTACAAGCACTGGCCCGGGAAGACCGTCACGGAGTACGACGACCACCTCTTCTGCCTGCTGACCATGAACCACCACCCGCTGCACCTGGACGCCAACTACGCGACCACCACCGTGCAGGGCCAGAACGTGGTGGTCGGCAACTACGTCTACTCGCTGCTGCTGGGCATGTCCGTCCCGGACGTCTCCGGCAAGGCGATCGCCAACCTGGAGATCGAGTCGCTGCGCCACATCGCGCCGACCTTCCACGGCGACACCATCTACGGCGAGACCACCGTCCTGGCCAAGAACATCACCTCGAAGCCGGACCGCGGCATCGTGTACGTCGAGACCAAGGGCTACAAGCAGGACGGCACCGTCGTCTGCATCTTCCGCCGCAAGGTGATGGTGCCGACCGAGACGTACGTCAAGGAGCGTGGCGGCGAGCAGCCGGGACGCCCCGAGCCGCTGGCCTGACGCCCCTTCCAGACCCCGGACGGGCGGGCCGCCGTCATCGGCCCTGCCCCTACCCGGTTCCCGGGGGCTCCGCGGCAGCCACGCGCCGCGGAGCCCCCCAACCCCACCCCTCTTGAGCAGTCACGGAGCCGCACGATGGGACGCCTCGCACAGACCGACGGCCTCACCGAGATCCAGCGGGACATCCTCGCCACCGTGCGGGATTTCGTCGACAAGGAGATCATTCCGGTCGCGACCGAGCTGGAGCACAAGGACGAGTACCCGACCGCCATCGTCGAGGGCATGAAGCAGCTCGGCCTGTTCGGGCTGACCATCCCCGAGGAGTTCGGCGGCCTCGGCGAGTCGCTGCTCACCTACGCCCTGGTGGTGGAGGAGATCGCCCGCGGCTGGATGTCGGTCTCCGGCATCGTCAACACCCACTTCATCGTGGCGCACATGATCAACGCGCACGGCACCCAGGAGCAGAAGGACTACTTCCTGCCGAAGATGGCCGCCGGCGAGCTGCGCGGCGCCTTCTCGATGTCCGAGCCGGCCCTCGGCTCCGACGTCTCGGCGATCTCCACCAAGGGCGTCAAGGACGGCGACTTCTACGTCCTGAACGGCCAGAAGATGTGGCTGACCAACGGCGGCACCTCGTCCGTCGTCGCGGTGCTCTGCAAGACCGACGAGGGCGGCAACACGCCCTACAAGAACATGACCACCTTCCTGATCGAGAAGACCCCGGGCTTCGGACCGAACGAGACCGTCCCCGGCCTCACCGTGCCCGGCAAGATCGAGAAGATGGGCTACAAGGGCGTCGACACCACCGAGCTGGTGCTCCAGGACGTCCGTGTCCCGGCGGACCGGATCCTCGGCGGCGTCCCCGGCAAGGGCTTCTACCAGATGATGGACGGCGTCGAGGTCGGCCGGGTCAACGTGGCCGCCCGCGGCTGCGGCGTGGCCCGCCGGGCGTTCGAGCTGGGCATCGCCTACGCCCAGCAGCGCACCACCTTCGGCAAGAAGATCGCCGAGCACCAGGCGATCCAGTTCAAGCTCGCCGAGATGGCCACCAAGGTCGAGGCCGCGCACCAGATGATGGTGATGGCCGCCCGCAAGAAGGACAGCGGGCAGCGCAACGACCTGGAGGCCGGCATGGCCAAGTACCTGGCCTCCGAGTACTGCAAGGAGGTCGTCGAGGACTCGTTCCGGATCCACGGCGGCTACGGGTTCTCCAAGGAGTACGAGATCGAGCGGCTGTACCGGGAGGCCCCGATGCTGCTGATCGGTGAAGGTACGGCGGAGATCCAGAAGATGATCGTGGGACGCCGCCTGCTGGAGGAGTACCGGCTCGCCGACTGAGGCAGTCCCCGTACCGGGCCGGAAGGCGGGCGTGCGGGCCCGCCGCCGGCCCGGCCGTGCCCGCCCCCGGCCTGGTCAGCCGGACCGCGGCGGGGCACGGCACTCGATGCGGTCGCCCGGCGCGTTTCCCCAGGTACGCGCCGGGCGACCGCTTCCGTGCACGGCCCGTGACCGGCGTGTCGCTGAGACGTGAATCACCCGTGACCCGCGACCTCTTGGGGAACCGGACTCGGTCCGGTTACGGTCGTACACATAGCAGGTGCCCGACTCGGCAGGCAGGCGTAGTTCCACTAGCAGGCGGCTTGCCCAGATACCGGCAGGTCCCGATAGCATCCACCGGGACAGCAGCCGTCCCAGACAACTCGATCCCCGCGGTGGCCCTCGTCCAGGGGCCATTCTGTGTTCCCCGCGCGGGGCCCGCGACTAAAGGTCCTCGATGCCCATCAGCCCGTCCTCTCACACCTCCGCCCAGGGATTCGCCCCCGAGGGTCGGCGTCCCCGCGTCACCATCGCGCGCGGTGCCACCCCCTGGTTCGTTCCCACGCTGGCCACCGCCGCCGTGACGACCGCCCTCACCCGGCGTTCCGGCAAGTGGGCCCTGGCGGCCGTGCCGGCCTGCGCGCTCAGCGCGGGCATGCTGTGGTTCTTCCGCGACCCCGAGCGTGAGATCGGTGCCGGCAGAGTGATCTCCCCGGCCGACGGCGTGGTCCAATCCATCGACGAGTGGCCGGACGGCCGCACCCGCGTCGCGATCTTCATGAGCCCGCTCAACGTCCACGTCAACCGCGCGCCGCTGGCCGGCAACGTGACGTCCGTCGAGCACATCGCCGGTGGATTCGTCCCGGCGTTCAACAAGGACAGCGACCGCAACGAGCGCGTCGTGTGGCACTTCGACACCGAGCTCGGCGACATCGAGATGGTGCAGATCGCGGGCGCCGTCGCCCGCCGCATCGTCCCCTACATGGACGCCGGCACCAAGGTCGAGCAGGGCGAGCGGGTCGGCCTGATCCGCTTCGGCTCCCGCGTCGACACCTACCTGCCGGCGGGCGTCGAGGTCGGCGTCACGGTCGGCCAGAAGACGACCGCCGGGGTGACTCGCCTTGACCGTGACTGATCCGGAGACCCTCGTGGGCCTCGGTGACGAGGAATCCACCGAACTTCGCCGACGCCGCTGGGCGCGGGACCGCGAACTCCGCGCCCCCCGCTCCCCGCAGCACCTGTCCACCGCCGACTTCCTGACGCTGGGCAACGCCGTCTGCGGCTTCCTGGCGATCTACTCGACCACCACCGGCATCCTGATGCCGCACCTCACCGGTGAGTCGAACGCCCCGGTCAAGCACAGCGCCGCCACCGTCGTGACGCTGCTGCTGATCGGCGCCATGTGCGACCTCTTCGACGGCCTGGTGGCGCGCAAGCTGCGCTCCTCCGCGCTCGGCGCCGAGCTCGACAACCTCGCCGACCTGATCAGCTTCGGCATCGCGCCGGCGTACTTCGTCGCGGTGTGGGGCCTGGTCTCCTCCGGCTCCAACCAGCAGCTGTCCGCGTTCATCGCGCTGACCGTGCTGCTGGCGGTGGTGCTGCGCCTCGCCAGGTTCTCGGCCGTGAAGATGCGACCGGGGATCTTCCAGGGCATGCCCTGCCCGATGGGCGCGATGACCGTCATCGCGATCGTGCTGCTCGACCCGCCGTTCCTCCCCGGCCTGCTGCTGATCTTCGGCGTGGCCTACCTGATGGTCAGCCGGATCGAGTACCCGAAGCCGCAGGGCCTGCTGGCCACCGCGACGGTGGCCTGGATCGTGGTCTCCATCGGCTGCCTGGCGGCCTGGGCCGCGGGCCTGCCCGGCGGCGACACCCTGATGCACATCGGCGCGCTCGCCCAGATCGCGCTGGCCGCGATGGCGCCGCTGCTGGTCATCCGCCGCAAGGTCGGCGAGAAGGTGGGCGTCGTCCGCGCCCGCCGCGCCGAGAACCGAGGCTGACCTTCACACAGCAGAAAGCCCCCCGTTCGAATCGAACGGGGGGCTTTCGCGTTACCCGGGCTCAGGCCCCGCCGGTGTGCACCGAGAAGGCGCTGCGACGGGCGGCGCGGGCAACGGCCGGGTCGGGGTGGACCGAGGCGACGGCCGTCAGGACGCTCGCGGCGCGCGGGTGGCCGGACTGGCGGGCGCGGTGGAACAGGCGGACGGGTTCGCCGGCCGACGCGCCCTCGACGTGGCCGACCAGCAGGTCCGTCTCGCCGTGGTCGAGGACGGCGGCGGCGGTGTCCACCCAGAGCCAGGCGGCGTCCTCCGCGCCGAGCACGTCGGCCGGGGACGCGCCCCCCTCGTCCAGCTGTTCGGCCAGCCAGAGCAGCGCGTAGGGCCGCAGCACGGCCTCCTCGACGGCGGCCCGGACGCCCTGCTCGGCGGTGGAGCCGGCCACCACCCGCAGCGCCTCGAAGGCCAGGCCGCGGACCAGCGCGTCCTCGCCGCGGGCGGCTTCCAGGAGTTCGGCGACGGCCCGGTCGGCGGGGCGGGCGGCGACCCAGGCGCGGAACTCGGCGCGGGCCGGGCCGGGGCTGTAGTCGGCGCAGGCGCTGAGCAGCTCCAGGGCGCTCTGTTCGATGTGCCCGGCGGCGGTCTGCGCGACGGTGCAGATCTCCTCCAGCTTGGCGCGCACCGCCCAGTGGCCGAGCGGGGAGAGCTCGGCGGCCTCGTCCTGCCGGCCGAGCGCGCCGACGGCGGCCAGGCCGTCGAGCATCCAGTCCAGGACGGCGGCCACCTCGGCGGGCGAGTGCGGGGTGTCGATCTGCGGTTCCCGGCAGGTGCCGCGGACCGCGGAGACCGCGGAGGCGGCGTGCGGGACCGGGGAGAGCGGGAAGGTGCCGCTGCCGGGGCCGAGGCGGCGCTCGTCGAGGCCGCGGCGGAGCAGTTCGAGCAGCTCGCTGTCGGCGACCGGCCCGTCCACCAGGTGCAGGAAGGACAGCAGCTGCGGGGCCTGGTCGACGGCCTGGCCGGCCAGCTGGGCGAACACGCCGCGCAGCGCGGCGGGCGGCACGGGGGCGAGCAGCGTCCAGGCGTCGAACAGCGCGGACCAGCCGCGGACCACGGCCTCGTCGTCGCGTTCCCAGGCGTGCAGCCGCCAGCCGGGCCCGGCGCCGCCGTCGCGGAGCTCGACCAGGCCGACCAGCAGCGCCTGGCCCCAGGCGTTGGCGGCGGCGCCGACCGTCATGGCGAGGGCGCGGCCGGCGGCGCGGGCGTCCTCGGGGAGGAGTTCGCCGCGCTTGTCGACCTCGGTGAGCTCGCCGGCCCAGCGGGCGACGCGGACCGCGTCGGCGAGCATCCGGCGGGCCAGCGGGGCGAGCTCGGCGGGTGCGGGGAAGCCGTCCGGGACGGGCACTCGGCCCCGTCCGGGCTTGGCGGGTACCCGGCGGCGGTTGGCTGCGGGTACGGTGCCCTCCGCACGCCCGACGGCCGTTCCGGGCAGACGGGTCACCGTCGCACCGGTGCGGTGGGGCGGGTGCGGGGCATCACGGTCGCGCGGGTTCCGAGACGTCACGCCGTGCAGTCTTCCCCTTGCACGGGCCTTCTGTCACATCGGCTGCCGGGCTGTCTCGGCGCATTGTCCGAACCGTTCGAACGGCGGGGGGACAAGCGGGTCCAAAGCGGGACGAACCACTCCGCTTTTCGGCATGGACATGGCGCTTGACGTGATCGCTCCGCGCCGGGTTCGGGAACAGGACGCGGTGGGACCGGTTCCGGTTCCCCTCCCGGGGTCACAGCAGCGGGGTGAGGAAGCGGCGCAGCGCCTCGGTGTACCGGGCCGGGTCGGCGTTCCACAGCGCGGCGTGCTGCGCTCGTGGCACCGAGTGCAGGCTGACCAGGTCCGCGCGCTCGGCCGCGAGCCGCTCGGCGGCCGCCCACGGGCTGATCGGGTCGTCCGGGCTCTGCAGCAGCAGGGTGGGCGCGGGCAGGTCGGCGCCGGACGCGATCCGGGCGAAGCCCGCCAGGTCGACGCCGGTGCGGCCCTGGGCGGCGAGCGCGCCGAGTTCGGCGAGCATCGGGGACGCCCCGCCGCGGCCGGCCGCCCGGCGTGCCGACTCCGGCCAGTCCAGCACCGGGGAGTCCAGCACCAGCCCGGCGATCTGCGCCCGCCGGGCGGAGCGGGCGGCGGTGTACAGCGCGACGGTCGCGCCGACCGACCAGCCGTACAGCACGACCCGGCCCGCGCCCTGGTCGAGTGCGGCGCGGATCGCCGCGTCGACGTCCTGCCACTCGGTCTCGCCGAAGTGCCCGAGGCCGTCCGGGGAGGCGGGCGCGCCCGCGTCGCCCCGGTAGGTGACCGTCAGGGTGGGCAGCCGCAGCACGTGCAGCAGCGGCAGCACGGGCAGCGCCTGCGAGCGGTCGGCGGCCGCGCCGTGGATCAGCACCACGCAGGTGCCGCGGATGCCGGCGGTGCGCCAGGCCGGGAAAGCGCCGAGCTCGCCGGCCACGGCCGTCTCGGAGTAGTCCAGGCCGAGCGCGGTGCGCGGATCGCCGAGCAGCACCCGGGGGGTGAGCCGGACTTCGGTGCCGACGGCGAGGGTGCCGTGCTCGGCCCGCTCCAACCGCCGGGTGACCGTCCCGCCGCCGGAGCCGAGCACCTCGCCGACCACGGCGTGGCCGCCCAGGCCCCACTCCAGCGCGTAGTGGCCGCGGCGGACGGTGTCCGGGGTCGCGGTCAGCGTGACCCGGCCCGGGCCGAGCTCGTGCACGGTGACCGGCGGCGGCGGTTCGACCGCGCCCGGCTGCACCACCTGGTCCGACATCTTCCGGCCGAGCAGCAGGAACGCCGCCGCTCCGGTCCCTGCGGCGGCGGCTGCGACGACGGCGGCGGTTCCCCAACGCATGGCGGTCTCCCGGGGGCTGGCGGGTCCTGTGCCTCCAGTGCACCCGCCCGCGGACCGCTCGGCGAATCGGAACGGCACCTGGGGTGACGCTCGGTGACCGGTCAGTCGGTGTCGGTGCGGATCGTGTGCGCCTCGTCTCGGACGTCCGGCTCGGGGTGGCGGCGCAGCTCGCGCAGCAGCGCCCGCCACGGCTCGGACCAGCGGTCGCGGGCGCCGGCCCGGGCCAGGGCGACGGCGAGCATGCCGCCGGCGAACGAGCCGTCCGGGGCCAGCCGGCGGGCGGCGGCCAGCGCGGGGGCGGTCCTCGCCCACCCGTACTGCGCCTTGCGGCCCAGCTCCTCGGCGGCCCGCACGGCGAGCGCCGGACGGTCCGTCAGCAGCGGCAGCAGCCGGACCAGCCGGTCGCCCAGGTCCTCGGCGCTCACGTCGACCGCCCCGACCAGCAGCTCCACGGCCGACCGGCGCAGCGCGGGCTCGACCAGCAGGACGGCGGCGGCGGCCCGGCACACCGCCGCGGCGTTCGGGTTGTTCCAGGAGTGGAGGAACAGCCGGTTCTGCAACCGGGCCAGCCGCTCGCGGCTCCGGTCCTCCCCCGCGCCGACGGACGCCGCCAGCGCGGTCAGCACGCCGCTGAGCACGCTGCCGGGCGCGCAGCCGCCCAGCGGGTGCGGGGTGTCGCCCAGGGCGATCACCGTGAGGGTCTCGGCGGCCGACTCCCAGCGGCGCCGGTCGTCCGGATCGAGGACGGTCCGGGCCAGCCCGGCGACCGCCTGCGGAACGTGCCCGGCCAGGTCCGCGAGGCGGGTGCGGGCGGCGTCCTCGACCGACCGGTCGCCGCTCTCCAGCAGGCCGGCGACCAGTTCGGCGTACCGGGGGTGGTCGGCGGGCGGCAGGCGGTGCGGGTCGACTTCGGTGAGCCGTCGGCGCTGGTCGGGGGTGCCGTGGGCGGCGATCTCGGCGAGCAGGGCCCAGCGCAGTTCGCCGGCCGGCGCCGGGGTGTCGTCGGCCCGGCGGTCGCCGAGCCGGTGCAGGGTCTCGGCCAGCGCGGCGGTGCGGACGTCCGGGTGCCCGCCCGGGGCCCGGACGGCGTCCAGCAGGAGGGTCGCGGCGGCCTCGGCGGGCAGGTGGCGGGCGGCCAGGCGGACGGCCTGCTTCCGGCTGGTGATCCTGGCGGGCGCGTCGCCGAGTGCCGGCGCGCGCAGCAGGGCGGCGAGCGTCCCGGGCGGGGTGTGGCGGGCGGCGCGGTCGGCCGCGTGCAGCGCGACCCGGGCGCGGTTGTCGGCAGCCCGGGCCAGCAGGTCGGGCAGCACGGCGGCGGGGTCGTCGGTGGTCGGCAGGGCGGCGAGCGCGGTCTCGGCGAGCACCGTGTCCGGGTGGTCGGCCCAGCGGCGGAGCAGGGCCGCGCCGTGGCCGGGTATTCGGGCGGCGGCCCGGAGCGCCGCGGCGCGCTCCTCGACGGGGCGCTGCGGGTCGTCGGCGACGGCCGCCTGACCGGCGGCCGCGGCCTGCTGCTGACGGGGTGTCCAGCGGTCGGCGGTGGCGGTGTCCGGCGGGGTCGGGGCGGTCAGCAGGCGGTCGACCAGGTCGGTGCGGACGGCGGCCAGGGCGGCGGTGAGGCCGTCGAGGCGTTCGCTGCGGCCGGTGGCGCCGGGCCCGGCCTGGACGGCGTCGCGTTCCAGCACGTCGAGGAGGGCGAGCAGGTCGGGCAGCGCGGCCGGGTCGACGGGCAGCAGGGCCTGCGCGCGGCGGGCGGCCGGATCGCTGCCGCCGCGCACCGTCCGGATCAGCAGGTCGGCGAGGGTGCGCCTGGTCCGGGGGCCGGCCGCCTCGGCGACGGCGAGCAGCAGGGTGGCGTCGGCGGTCGCGGCCGAGCGGTGCAGGGACGGGCGGAGGGCCTCGACGACGGCCCGTTCGCTGCCTCGCGGCAGGTCCAGGCCGCGCGCGCCGGTGCGTTCCAGGACGTGGCCGGCCCAGTCGGCGAGGGCCGTCCCGGCGTTGTGGCGCCCGAGGACGGCGACGGCCGCGGCAGTGAGCGCGGCGCGGGTGCGGTCGGAGCAGTCGCGGGCGGTGAGCGCGTCCTCGGCGAGGCGGTGCAGGTCGGGCGCGTGCTCGTCCCGCAGGCCCCGGGACAGTTCGCCTAGGGCGGCCGGCGCGGCCCGACGGACCAGGTCCTGTTCGTTGCGCAGGCGGCGGGTGAGCGTCAGGAGCTGCTGCACGGCCGCCGGGTCGCCGGAGAGGCCGGCGTTGCGGATCAGCAGACGCCAGGCGTGGGCCCGGTCCTCGGGGTCGGGGGCGCCGGTCCCGGCGAGCAGCCGGGGCCGGGCCTCCTCGGGCGGCAGCAGGGCGGTCAGCCGGTCGGCGCTGTCGTCGCCCCCGTCCTTCGCCCGGCGCAGGCGGTCGATCCCGGCCCGGGCCCGGACGTACCGGTCGGCGGCGGGCAGCAGGGCGAGCGCATCGGCGTGGCCCGCCCACCGGCGGCCGGTGTCGGCATGCGCGGCGTCGTGGAACGCGGTGCGGCGCCCGGGCGGCAGCGCCCGCAGCAGCGCCAGGTCGTGGCCGACGCCCTGGTGGGCGAGCTCGGTCAGCGACGGCGGGGCGGCCGCGGCCAGGCGGCGGGCGACGGCCGGGCGCAGCGGCGGGTCGTGCCGGCTCCGACCGGCGGTGATCAGCAGCCGGACGGTGCGCTCGGCGTCGGCGTCGGCCAGGTCGGCGAGGCGGTCGCGCAGCAGGTTCGACAGGCCGCCCCCGTGCCACCGTTCCAGCAGGTCGAGCATCCGCAGCGGCCGGTGCCGGGCTGCGGCGGCCAGGCCCCGGGCGTGCCGGGCCCAGGCGTCGCGCCGGCTCGCCCGGGCGGCGAGCTGGGGCTCGACCGCGTCCAGCACGGCCTGCGGATGCCGGTGCCCGAGCGCGGCCGTGACGTCCACGGCGTGCACGAAGGCCGGGAGTTCGACGGCCACGAACCCGGGCGAGCACAGCGGCAGCAGCGGCGCGGCGGCCACCGGCCCGTGACTGCGGCTCAGCGCCGCGACCAGCCGCTCCGCGAGCTCCGACCGCCCCGAGCGGAGGACCGCCCCGACCAGCTCGCCCCGGACGGCCGTGGGCGCGGCGAGCACCGCCCGCTCCACCGCCTCGTCCGGCACCGGCAGCCGACGGATCGCCCGCTGCGCGTAGCGGCGCACCACCGGATCGGGGTCGGCGAGTCGGGCCGTGAGGTGGTCGGTGTGCCGCCCGGCCTGGGCGGCGAGTGCCGCCAGCCGTCGGCCGTAGCCGCCGTGGCCCGCCAGCTCGTCGAGCAGGGCGGCGAGTTCGCCGGTGGCGGCGAGGGCGTGGGCGGTGCGGGCCACCGTCCGCAGGCGCTCGGCGTGGGGCAGCGGCTCCACGGCGGCGAGCAGGCGGTCGGCGGAGAAAGAGGTGTGGATCATCGTGCGTGATTCTTACCGGCCGACCGGGCCCGGCACCAGTCGCCCGGGTGCCGCCCCGTCGTTCCGGGCGGCGCGGCAGCGGCGGCGCTCGGCAGGCGCGGTGCGATCCGCCCTTCGGTGCGCCAACGGAGCATCCCTGAAAGCGAGTTGAATGATCTCCACTGGAGCTCCCTGCCGTGCGGGCCTGGCGACCCACCGATCGAGCGCTGCACTGCCGTCCCCGGTCGACACGACCACAGGGTCGGCCGTGGCGGCGGGCACCCGGCGTCGGACCGACCGGTTGTCCGCGCTGAAGGCCTGGCGCGCCGGGCTGAGGAGCACGCAAAGACCGAACTGGCCGCCCGTATCCGGAAGTTCGCGGCGTACGCGCGCGGCGAGCCGACGCCGGACGCGCTGCGCCGAGCGGGGTCAGTGCTTCTTGCAGGCCGTGGCTTCGAACTCCGCGACGGGGACGGTGAGCGTGGAGGTGGGCCCGTAGTAGCGGACGTGTCCCGGCGCGAGCTGCTCCAGGTCCTCCGGGGTGAAGTCGACGGAGGTCGACGACCGGGAGTCGTCCCTGGTCCAGCCGCGCAGGTGGTAGGTGGTCCCGGCGTCGAGCGGGCCGGCGGACCTGGCCGTCTCCCAGCCCTCGGCAGGCGCGTCCAACGCCCAGGTGCTCAGCCCGGACCCGAGCGCCGGCTTGGCGGTCCACTCCCCGACCGTCTCCGTGTGGCTGCCCTCACTGGTGTAGAGGCTCGCGCCGTCGATCCGCTGCCCACAGGCCATCAGCACCCCCAACGGCCGCCCGTCCTCGGTCACGGAGATCCCGGCGACGGCACCGCTCGAACCCGCACACCCCGAGACCCCCGCCAGCGCGGCCGTCCCCACGACGACCGACGCGGCTCGCCGGACCAGCTGTCGCACGGTGCCTCCCTCGATGTCCCGCCCGCCCGGGCCGGTGAAATGCAGTGGCAGCCCGGGACCCGTCGGGCGACGGCCGGAGCGCATGGACGGTACCAACACAGCCTCAGGCGGTCGCCGGGGCGGTCCTGTTGAGGACCCGTCCGGACCCTCTGACCTCGGGCCCGGGCCTGGACGGGCCTTCGGCGGGGCGCTCGCCGGGGCGCGCGACGGTGTGTGACCAAACCCTCCGTCGGCTCGGTTGACTGTCGCGAAGCGGGCGTGGTGGGATCTTCGGGCCAAACGGAGGCAAGCAGAGGAAGCCGGTGCGAGTCCGGCGCGGTCCCGCCACTGTGACCGGACACCCCACGCGGGGGTGACCGGAAGTCAGGAGACTCTGGCCCCCGTTCCGTCGATCCAGGGCGCGGACCCTGAGTGAGGACACAACGCCATGCGGGCTGCCCCGTACCTGGTGGGCGCGGTCGCGGGATACCTCGCGGACGCCCGGCTCGGAGACCCCCGACGCGGACACCCCGTCGCCCTGTTCGGCACCGCCGCGGCCCGGCTGGAACGCCGGCTGTGGCGCGACCGTCGTGCCGTCGGCGCGGTGTACACGGGGCTCGCCGTCGGCGGGGTCGCGGGCGGAGCGGCACTCGCCGCGCGGGCCGTCCGTCGTTCGCCGCTCGCCGCGGCGGCGCTCACCGCCGGTGCGACGTTCACGGTCCTCGGCGGGACGTCTCTCACCCGGGAGGCCCGGGCCATCGGGGACTCCCTGGCCGCCGGTGATCTGACCGCCGCCAGGGAGCGGCTGCCGCACCTGTGCGGGCGCGACCCCTCCGGGCTGGACGAGCAGCAGATCGCCCGGGCGGTGGTGGAGTCCGTCGCGGAGAACACCGCGGACGCGGTCGTCAACGCCCTGGTCTGGGGCGGCATCGCGGGCGTCCCCGGGCTGCTGGCCTTCCGGGCCGTCAACACCCTGGACGCGATGGTCGGTCACAAGTCCGAGCGGTACCGGCGCTTCGGCTGGGCCTCGGCCCGGCTCGACGACGTCGCCGGCTGGCCCGGCGCCCGACTCACCGCCCTGCTCACCGTCGCCGCCTCCGACTCCCCCGCCCGCACCTGGCGCGTCTGGCGCCGCGACGGCTCCGCCCACCCCAGCCCGAACGCCGGCCAGGCCGAAGCCGCGTTCGCCGGCGCCCTCGGCGTCCGACTCGGCGGCACCCTCCGCTACGGCGACCGCGTCGAGCACCGCCCGGTCCTGGGCGCCGGCCACCCCCCGGTCACCGCCCGCGACATCGACCGCGCCTGCCGCCTCTCCCGCCGCGTCTCCACCCTGGCCCTCGCTGTCACCACCACCGCCCGACTCGCCGCCCTCACCCTCCGCACCCGGCGGTCCAGGTGACCGCGTCCCCGGACGCAGCCCTTCGCAGTTCCCCGCGCAGCGGGACGCCTGCACGCGCGTGCGCGGTTCGTCCGCTTTCCTCTGTTGCTGTTCTCGTCTCCGAAGGAGGCCGTCGGTGAGTGGTGCGTTGTTGGTGGCCGGGACGACCTCGGATGCCGGGAAGAGTGTGGTGACGGCGGGGATCTGTCGGTGGCTGCGGCGCGAGGGGGTGCGGGTGGCTCCGTTCAAGGCGCAGAACATGTCGCTGAACTCGTTCGTGACGGCCGACGGGGCGGAGATCGGGCGCGCGCAGGCGATGCAGGCGCAGGCGGCGGGGGTGGAGCCGGAGGCGGCGATGAATCCGGTGCTGTTGAAGCCGGGGGCGGACGGCCGGAGTCAGGTGGTGTTGATGGGGCGGGCCGTGGCGGAGGTCGGGGCGCTGGACTACCGGGACCGGAAGCCGGTGCTGCTGGAGCGCTCGCTGGAGTGTCTGGCGGACCTGCGGTCGCGGTTCGACGTGGTGGTGTGCGAGGGCGCGGGTTCTCCGGCGGAGATCAATCTGCGGGACCGGGACATCGCGAACATGGGTCTGGCATCGGCGGCCCGGCTGCCGGTGGTCGTCGTCGGCGACATCGATCGCGGTGGGGTGTTCGCGTCGATGTTCGGGACGCTCGCGCTGCTCTCGGCGGACGACCAGTCGCTCGTCGCGGGCTGGTTCGTGAACAAGTTCCGCGGTGACGCGCGGCTGCTCGCGCCGGGGTTGGAGATGTTGCGGGAGTTGACGGGGCGTCCGGTGCTGGGGACGTTCCCGATGCTTCAGGGGCTGTGGCTGGACGCGGAGGATTCGCTGGACCTGGCGTCGGTGGCGCAGCGTCCGGCGGCGGGCGGGCCGGTGGGGGCGGAGGTGCTGCGGGTCGCGGTGGTGCGGTTCCCGCGGCTGTCGAACTTCACGGACGTGGATGCGCTGGCGCAGGAGCCGGGGGTGCTGGTCCGGTGGGCGACCCGTCCGGAGGAGCTGGCGGACGCGGACCTGGTGGTGCTGCCGGGTACCCGGGCGACCGTCGCGGACCTGGACTGGCTGAGGGGGCAGGGCCTGGCGGAGCCGCTCGCGCAGCGGGTCGCCGCGGGGTTGCCCGTGCTGGGCGTGTGCGGCGGCTACCAGATGCTGGGCCGGGAGATCGTGGACGAGGTCGAGTCGCGGGCCGGCGCGGTGGACGGTCTGGGGCTGTTGCCGACCCGGGTGGTGTTCGGCGCGGAGAAGGTGCTGGCCCGTCCGACGGGCGTGGCGCTCGGTGAGCGGGTGGCGGGTTACGAGATCCACCACGGGGTGGTGTCGGTGGACGGCGGCGAGGCGTTCGTCACCGATGTCGACGGCGCGGCGCTGGACGGCTGCCGGGTCGGGCCGGTGTGGGGGACGACCTGGCACGGGGTGCTGGAGAACGACGCGTTCCGTCGGACGTTCCTGACCGCGGTCGCCGCTGCCGCGGGGCGGGCCTTCGTGCCGGCCCCGGACACCTCGTTCGCGGCGGCGCGCGAGCAACGGCTGGACGCACTGGGCGACCTGGTCGCGGAGCACGCCGACACGGACGCGCTGTGGAAGCTGATCGAGAACGGGGCGCCGGCGGGCCTGCCGTTCGTGCCGCCCGGGGCTCCGGCCCCGGTGCAGATGGAGAGGGCAAAATGAGTGAACTGACCGATGCCCGTTACCCGTTCACGGCCGTCGTGGGGATGGACGACCTGCGGCTGGGCCTGTTGCTGAACGCGGTGTCGCCGGCGGTGGGCGGCGTGCTGGTGCGGGGCGAGAAGGGCACCGCGAAGTCGACGATGGTGCGCGCGCTGGCGGGGCTGCTGCCGTCGATCGCGACCGTGGCCGGCTGCCGGTTCGCGTGCGACCCGCTGTCGCCGGACGCGCAGTGCCCGGACGGGCCGCACGCCGGCGCGGACTCGGCGGAGCGTCCGGCGTTCCTGGTGGAGCTGCCGGTGGGTGTCTCCGAGGACCGGGTGGTCGGTTCGCTGGACCTGGAGCGGGCGCTCGCGGAGGGCGTGAAGGCGTACGAGCCGGGGCTGTTGGCGAAGGCGCACCGGGGCGTGCTGTACATCGACGAGGTGAACCTGCTCCAGGACCACCTGGTGGACCTGCTGCTGGACGCGGCGGCGATGGGGCGTTCGTACGTGGAGCGCGAGGGCGTCTCGGTGCGGCACGCGGCCCGGTTCCTGCTGGTCGGGACGATGAACCCGGAGGAGGGCGAGCTGCGGCCGCAGCTGCTGGACCGGTTCGGCCTGACGGTGGAGATCGCCGCCACCCGGGACGCGGACGAGCGCGCCGAGGTGGTGCGCCGCCGCCTCGCCTACGACGCCGATCCGGCGGGCTTCGCGGCGAGTTGGGCCGCACGGGAGCAGGAGCTCGCCGAACGGATCGGCGCGGCACGGGAGTTGCTGCCGTCCGTCGAGCTCTCCGACCTGGCGCTCCGTCAGATCACGGCGGTGTGCGCGGCGTTCGAGGTGGACGGTCTGCGGGCGGACATCGTGATGGCGCGCACGGCGGTGGCGCTGGCCGCGTGGGCGGGGCGCACCGAGGTGCTGGAGGAGGACGTCCGCAAGGCCGCGCAGCTGGCCCTGCCGCACCGGCGGCGGCGCAACCCGTTCGACGCGCCGGGCCTGGACCAGGAGCAGTTGGACCGGACGCTGGCCGAGCACCAGGAGCCCGGCGACGAGGACCCGGACGGTGACGGCCCGGACGACGGCGGCCCCGGCGACGGCGGCCCGGGGGGCGGCGGTTCGCCCGCCCCGTCCGAGCCCGATGAGCCTGCTGCGACCGGGAGTTCCGAGGACGCCCCGGCCGTGCCGCCGCAGCAGCGGCCCGGCGGCACGAAGGCGTCGTCGCCGGTGGCGGCCGACCGGCCGTACCGGACGCGGCTGTTCAAGGTGGACGGCACCGGCCGGGGTGCGCAGGGACGGCGCTCCCCCGCCGAGACGGACGCCGGGCACACCGTGCGGGCGCGCCGTCCGCAGGGGCGGCTGACCAGGCTGCACCTGAGTGCGACGCTGCGGGCGGCGGCGCCGCACCAGGTGGCGCGCGGGCGGACCGGTCGGGCGCTGGTGCTGCGGCGCGACGACCTGCGCGAACAGGTGCGCCGGGGGCGGGAGTCGAACCTGGTGCTGTTCGTGGTGGACGCCTCGGGGTCGATGGCGGCCCGGCAGCGGATGACGGCCGTCAAGGGCGCGGTGCTGTCCCTGCTGATGGACGCATACCAGCGCCGCGACAAGATCGGCATGGTCACGTTCCGGGGCTCCGGCGCGGAGCTGGCGCTGCCGCCGACCTCCTCGGTGGAGGTGGGCGCGGCCCGGCTGGAGCAGCTGCCGACCGGCGGACGGACGCCGCTGGAGGCGGGCCTGCTGCGGGCGCACGAGGTGCTGCGGGTGGAGCGGCTGCGCGACCCGGACCGGCGGGCGCTGCTGGTGGTGGTGACCGACGGCCGGGCGACCGGGGCGCGCGACGCGCTGGCGCGGTCGCACCGGGCGGCCGGGCTGCTGGCGGCGCAGGGCGTGGCCGCGGTGGTGCTGGACTGCGAGTCCGGCCCCGTCCGGCTGGGCCTGGCACGGGAGTTGGCGGCGCACCTGAACGGCGACGCGGTGAGCCTGGACGAGCTGCGGGCCGACGGGGTGGCCGCGCTGGTGCGGGAGACCCGTTCGACGATGACCTCTGGTTCCATGACACGAAAGGCGGCGTGACCGAATGCCCAAGGGAGTTGCGGAGAACGTCCCGGACGACGGCCTGACCACCCGGCAGCGGCGGACGCTGCCGATCACGGCGGTGCACACCGGTCCGGGCAAGGGGAAGTCCACGGCGGCGTTCGGGATGGCGCTGCGGGCGTGGAACCAGGGCTGGCCGATCGGGGTGTTCCAGTTCGTCAAGTCGGCGAAGTGGAAGGTCGGCGAGGAGAACGCGCTGCGGGTGCTCGGCGAGTCCGGGCAGGGCGGCACGGTCGCGTGGCACAAGATGGGCTCGGGCTGGTCGTGGGTGCAGCGGGACATCGAGTCGTCCGAGGAGGCGGCCCGGGAGGGCTGGGAGCAGGTCAAGCGGGACTTGGCGGCCGAGACGTACCGGTTCTACGTGCTGGACGAGTTCACCTACCCGCTGCACTGGGGGTGGATCGACGTGGCGGAGGTGGTGGAGGTGCTGCGCGAGCGCCCGGGCAGTCAGCATGTGGTGGTGACGGGCCGCAACGCACCCGAGCCGCTGCTCGAACTGGCTGATCTGGTCACCGAGATGACGAAGCTGAAGCATCCGATGGACGCGGGCCGCAAGGGCCAGCGCGGTATTGAGTGGTAGATCGTTGAACGACAGCATTCCTCGGCTGGTGGTGGCCGCCCCGTCCTCCGGCTCGGGCAAGACCACGGTGGCGACCGGTCTGATCGCGGCGTTGGCGGCGCGCGGGTTGAAGGTGTCGCCGCACAAGGTCGGCCCGGACTACATCGACCCCGGCTACCACGCGCTGGCCGCCGGCCGCCCGGGCCGCAACCTGGACGCCTGGATGAGCGGCCCGGACCGGATCGCCCCGCTGTTCGCGCACGGCGCGGCCGGGGCGGACGTGGCGGTGGTCGAGGGCGTGATGGGCCTGTACGACGGGGCCGCGGGGCAGGGCGAGTTGGCATCCACCGCGCAGGTGGCGAAGCTGCTGCGGGCACCGGTGGTGCTGGTGGTGGACGCCTCCTCGCAGTCCCGTTCGGTGGCGGCGCTGGTGCACGGCTTCGCGTCCTGGGACCCGGAGGTGCGCCTGGCCGGGGTGATCCTCAACAAGGTGGCCTCGGACCGGCACGAGACGCTGCTCCGCGAGGCGCTGGAGGAGGGCTCCGGGGTGCCGGTGCTCGGCGCGGTGCGGCGGGCCAAGGCGGTGGACACCCCGTCCCGACACCTGGGCCTGGTGCCGGCCGTGGAACGCTCGGCGGAGGCCCTGCGGGCGGTCCGCGAGATGGGCGACCTGGTCGCCGCCTCGGTCGACCTGGACGCCGTGCTGGCGCTGGCCCGCACCGCACCGCCGCTCTCCGTGGACGCCTGGGACGCGGCGGCGGAGGTCGAGCCGGTCGTCGGCCCGCGGCCGCGGATCGCGCTGGCGGGCGGCGCCGCGTTCTCCTTCTCGTACGCGGAGAACGCCGAACTGCTGGCCGCCGCCGGGGCCGAGGTGGTGCCGTTCGACCCGCTGCACGACGAGCGACTGCCCGAGCGGACGGCGGCGTTGGTGATCGGCGGCGGCTTCCCGGAGGTGTACGTCTCCGAGCTGAGTGCGAACGCGTCGCTGCGGCGCGCGGTCGCCGAACTGGCCGCGAGCGGCGCGCCGGTGGTCGGCGAGTGCGCCGGACTGCTGTACCTGGGACGGGAGTTGGACGGCCTGCCGATGTGCGGGGTGCTGGCCGCGACGGCCCGGATGACGTCCCGGCTGACGCTCGGCTACCGGGAGGCGGTGGCGCTCGCCGACTCCCCGCTCGCGGCGGCCGGATCGCGGGTGCGCGGGCACGAGTTCCACCGCACCGTCACCGACCCGGCGGCCGGCCCGTCCCCCGCCTGGGGCTGGCGCACCCCCACCGGCCCGCACACCGAGGGCCACCTGCACGGCTCGGTGCACGCCTCCTACCTGCACCTGCACTGGACGGGCGCCCCGGCCCTGCCGACCCGCCTGGTCCGGCACGCCGCCGCCTGGGCCGCCTCGCACGACGGGAACTGACGGCGGGAACCGGCGGCGGGAACCGATGGCCGGTCCGGCCGCGCGGGCCGAGATGCTCGCGCGGCCGGCGGACGGTTCAGACCGCCTTGCTGTTGCCGCCCTGGTGCTTGGCCGGTTCCTCCTGCTGGGTCGCCAGGCCCAGCGCACGACGCAGCGAGATGATCTCGTCGTCGCCCAGGTTGTCGTCGGCGAGCCCCAGTTCGGTGCGGAGCGTCGCGTTGTCGGTGGACTGGGCGGCCAACTGGTAGTGGGTGGCGGCGATCCTGGACTTGGCGACCAGCCGGTCGACGGTCGCCTTGTCGGCCGTGGTCCAGCGGTAGTTCGACAGCAGGGTGGCCTGCCGGTTCGCGGCCGCGCTCATGTCCTTGGCCCAGGTCCGGTACGCCTGCGGGTCGTCCTCGATCCCGGTGTCCTCGTCCGGGCCCTTGCCCCAGGCCTTGTCGAACTGGTTAGTGGCGTCCAGCAGTTGGCGCTGGTCGGGGGTCAGGCTGCTGGCGTACTTCCGCAGCATGCCGGTGCGCGAGGACTTGTCCTCGTTGGCCAGGAAGCAGACGATGCGGCGGGCGGCGGGGGCCTTCCAGGCCACCCGGTCGGGGTAGAAGTAGAAGGTCACCACCTTGTCCGGGATCGCCCAGGTGTCCGCCACGTAGGTGTCCACGCGGTCCGCGCAGAGCTTCTCGGCCTCCTCCTTCATCACGTCCTCGCCCGGGTACGCGCCGGTCTGCTCCGTGGCGGGCTGCACCCAGTACGTCTCGCCGAAGTGCGCGGACGTGCAGTCGACCGGCCGGGCATTGCCCGCTGCGGCGCGGTCGAAGCACTGGCCGAGGGACAGCCGGAACGGGGAGTTCGCCGAGAGGCCCGAGTCCGAGGTCGGCGAGACGTGCGAGGGCCGGGAGCCGTCCTCCTCGAAGTCGTCGACGCTGAAGGCGCCGCCGATCACCGTGAGGACGAACAGCGCCATGCCGAGGCTGCCGGCCACGATGCCGGAGATGGCCAGCCCCTTGCCGCGCTCACCGGTCCGCTTGATCTGCCGCAGCGCGCCGATGCCCAGGCCGATGCCGATGAAACCGAAGTAGCAGCAGACGATGCCGACGATCAGCGAGGCGATGGCCAGGTTGTTTGTGTACAGCGAGCGCTGCGGAGCCGGGTACATCATCGGCCCGCCCGGCGCGCCCGGCATTCCGGGCGGCGGGTACCCGCCCGTCCCCCACGGCTGCTGACCACCCGCCGCCGCCCACGGATTGCCCCCGTCGGGCACCGGCCCCGGCGCACCCGGCGGCACGTGAGCCCCCGGCGGCACGTGGCCTCCGGGCGGGGCCGCGGCCCACGGGTTCGCACCCGGCGGCAACGGCGCACCGACCGGCGCCGCACCCGGGACGGGCGGCGGCGCACTGGGCAGCGCCCACGGGTTCGCGGGCGCGGGCGGCTCGGAGGGCGCGGCGGGCGCGGCGGGCGCGGGCGGGACGGGCAGCGCGACGGGAGCGGGCGGGGCGTCCACGGGTGCCGAAGTCTCGGGCTCAGCAGGCTGCTTGGTGAACGAGAGCGCGGCCGGCGCGGCGTCCTCGACGTCCGGTGCAGTCGCGGCGGGAACTGACGGCGCCTCGGTCGGCGAAGGCTCGACCGGCGCGGCCGCCTCTGCATCCGCGACGGCGGTCTCGGGCTCGGGCGCGGCGGGCTGCTTGGCCAACGAGAGCGCGGCCGGCGCAGCGTTCTCGGCGTCCGGCGCGGGCGTGGTCGGCGTCGCGGGCGTGGCGGGCGTCGCAGGCGTGATGGGCGTGGTCGGGGAGTCGTTCCGGGCGGCGTCGGGGCCGGCCTCCCCGGAGCGCTCCTGGTCGAACGACATGGGTTTCCCCCCTGGGCGTGGAACTGTTCGACGGCTGCGCGAATATAGCGGACCGGTCCGTCGGTCTCCCAACGAGTTCGGTGTCCGGGCCCGGGCAGCGCCCGGAAGTCCATTGCATGCAATGCATGCAGCGCACTACGCTGCCGCTGTGCAGACCGAGAGCACCCGCCGCAGCCTGCGGGCCCTGATCCTCGACGGCCGCTACCCACCGGGGGCGCGGCTGGGCGAGGTGGAGGTCGCGGAGGCCCTCGGGGTGAGCCGCACCCCGGTGCGGGAGGCGTTCCGGGCGCTGGCGGCGGACGGCCTGCTGGCCGCCGCCGGGCGCGGTGTCCGGGTGGTGGAGCTGTCGGCGGACGAGCTGACGCACGTCTACCGGGTGCGGGCCGCGCTGGAGGCGCTGACCGCCGAGCTGGCCGCCGAACGGCAGCGCGCGGGGCGGCTGGCCCCGGCCGAGCTGACCGACCTGGCGGAGCTCGCCGACCGCACCCACCGGGCCACCGTGGAGCGCGAGTTGACGGAGGCGGTGGGGCTCAACCGGCAGTTCCACCGGCGGGTCGCGGAGCTGGCCGGCAACCCCGTCGCCCTGCACTCGCTGGAGCGGCTCTGGGACCAGATCCAGGTCTCCACCCGCCGTTCCCTGCACGCACCCGACCGCACCGCCCTGGTGGACGACCAGCACCGTGAGCTGCTGGCCGCCGTGACCGCCGGGGATCCGGCCGCTGCCGGGGCGGCCGCCCGGCGGCACGTCCTGGACACCTGCGCCGCCGCCCGGCCGCCCGAGAAGGAGTGACCCGATGGCCCTGTCCCACCACTACGCGGTCCGTGTCGACTGGACCGGCAACCTCGGTACCGGTACCGACACCTACCGCTCGTACTCCCGCGACCACGACGTCTCCTCGGACGGGGTGCCGACCCTGCTCGGCAGCGCCGACCCGACGTTCCGCGGCGACCGCTCACGGTGGAACCCGGAGCAGTTCCTGCTGGCCGCGCTCGCCCAGTGCCACATGCTGTCGTTCCTGTCGCACTGCGCGCGCAGCGGCGTGGTGGTGCTGTCCTACACCGACGAGGCGGAGGCCACCATGGAGACCTCGGGCGGCGGCGGCCGGTTCACCTCGGCGATGCTCCGGCCCCGGGTGGTGATCGCCGAGGAGTCGATGCTCGAAAAGGCGATCGCGCTGCACGGCCCGGCGAGCCAGGACTGCTTCATCGCCTCCTCGGTGAACTTCCCGGTCCACCACGAGCCCGTGGTGACGGCGCGGGCCACCGGTTCCTGACCGGTCGTCAACTTCCTTGGTGTGGCTGGCTCCAGTATGCGCATGGGGGCTGGCTCCAGGGAAAAGACGGTGGCCTGCGGGATCGATCCGGGCGGCGCGACGGCGAAGACTCACTGCCATGCGAATCACCCGACGAGGCGCCGCCCTGGCCGCCACCACCACCGTTCTGCTCGGCCTGACGGCACCGCTCGCCGCCGGAGCGTCCGCCCCCGACCGCCCCGCCTGGGGCGCGTGCGCGGGCGGCGCGCCGGACGGGCGGCAGCAGTGCGCCGAGCTCACCGTCCCGATCGACTACGCGCAGCCCGCCGGGCCGACCCTCCGGCTCGCCGTCTCCCGGATCCCCGCCGCCCGGCCCGATCAGCGGCGCGGGGCGCTGGTGCTGATCCCCGGCGGGCCGGGCGGCTCCGGCCTGAACGGGCCGAGCAACGCCGCGAAGCGCCTGCCCCAATCGGTGCTGGACAGGTACGACCTGATCGGCTTCGACCCACGCGGCGTCGGGCGTTCCAGTCCGGTCTCCTGCGGGCTCGACTACGCCGACCTGGCGCCCGGCAAGCTGCTGCCCTGGCCCGCGCCCGACGGGCACGGCGGCGATGCCAACCTGACCACCGGCCAACGCGTCGCCGACCGCTGCGCGGCCAACGGCGGCCCGGTGCTGCGCAGCATCACCACCCGGAACGAGGCGCGGGACATCGACCGGATCCGGCAGTCCCTCGGCGAGCGCCGGATCTCCACCTGGGGCGTCTCCTACGGCACCTACGCGGGCGCCGCGTACGCCACGATGTTCCCCGACCGCACCGACCGGATCCTGCTGGACAGCAACGACAATCCGGATCCGGTCCTGGCCGAGCGCAGTTGGCTGGCCGCCTTCGCCACCGGCGCGGAGGACCGCTTCCCGGATTTCGCGGCCTGGGCGTCCTCCCCCGAGGCCGGCGAGTTCCGGATCGCCGACACCCCCGAGCAGGTCCGCACCGCCTACCTGACGGCCGCCCAGCAGTTGGACGCGGCCCCGCTGCCCTGGCCCGGCCACAACCCGGGCGTACTGGACGGCAACGGCGTGCGCGGCACGCTGCTGAACAGCCTGTACGCGGACGCCAAGTTCCCCGCCGCGGCCGCTCTGATCCAGGCCGCCCAGGGCCACCGCGCACTGCCCGAGCAGGGGCCCGCGCCGGACGTGGCGGAGCTTGCGCAGATGCAGGCTTCCACGGCGGTCACGGTCGCCACCCTGTGCAACGACGTCAGCTGGCCGCGCGACCTCGGCTCCTACGCCACGGCGGTGGCCGCCGACCGGGTCGCGCACCCGCTCACGGCCGGCATGCCGGTGAACGCCACGGCCTGCGCGTTCTGGCACTGGCAGCCCGCCGAGCCGCCGGTGCGGGTCACCTCCGACGGGCCGTCCAACGTGCTGCTGGTGCAGAACCTGCGAGACCCGGCCACGCCCTACACGGGGGCGCTCAAGCTCCGCGCGGCGTTCGGCGACCGGGCCCGGATGGTCGCGGTCGACTCCGGTGGCCACGGCTCCTACCTGTCCCACGGAAACGCCTGCGGCGACGCGCTGGTGTCGGAGTTCCTGGCCACCGGCCGCCGCCCGGCCCGGGACGCGTTCTGCCCGAAGGCCGGGTGAGGCCGGTGCGCGGCCCGATCAGCACCCGTCCGTCCGGGGTTCGTCCGGCCGGTGGCGGTGCGTCGGGCCGCGCCCGGTCGTCAGCCCAGGTCGCGGCGGCGCAGCCCGGCCAGGCCCGCCAGGGCGGCGAGTGCGGCCAGCGCGGTGGTCCACAGCAGCGGCGCGGCGGTGAAGGCGCCGCCGGGCAGGTGCGGCAGGTGGGTGAACGGGGACAGGTCCAGTACCCACTGCGGCAGTTGCAGGATCGGTCCGAGCCAGGCGACCAGCACGAACATGCCGTACCCGGCCCAGCCGGCCGCCGTCCAGCGCGGCAGCAGGCCGTACACGGCCAGCGCCACGGCGGCGGTCAGCCACACCGCGGGCAGCTGGACGAGCGTCCCGCCGAGCATCCGGCCGACGGCGTCGCCCGTCCCGCCGCCGAGTGCGGCGCCCTGCGCCAGCCCGGCGGTGGCGCCGGCGACGGCCAGCAGCACGGCGGTGCCGAGCAGCGGGAACAGCAGGTGTCCGCCCGCCCAGCGCAGCCGGGAGACGGCGCCCGCCAGCACGGGTTCGGCCCGGCCGGAGCTCTCCTCGGCGCGCAGTCGCAGCACGGACTGCACGGCGTACACGGCGGCGATCATCCCGAACACCCCGGCGATGGTGGACAGGTAGGCGTTCAGCACGCCCTGCTGTCCGCCGAGCCGGGCCATCAGGTCGGCCATCTGCCGGTTGTCTCCGACCAGGTCGACCACGCCCTTGGCGACGCTGCCGAACACCGCGCCGCCCGCGGCGAAGGCCAGCGCCCAGCCGAGCAGGGCGCCGCGCTGCAGGCGGCGGGCCAGCGCGGCGGCGTCCGCCAGGCCGGGTGCGGCGGCGGCCGGGCCGGGGCGCTGCGGGAGCATTCCGGCGCCCAGGTCGCGGTGTTCGACCAGGGCCCGGGCCAGCGCGGTGAGCAGTGCGGCCCCGCCCAGCGGCAGCGCCAGCACCCACCAGCGGTCGCCGGCGAACGGGCGGACCTGCTCGCTCCAGCCGATCGGGGAGAGCCAGCTCGCCCAGCCGGCGCCGCTGCCGGAGTCGCCGACGGCGCGCAGCACGAACGCCAGGCCGATCGCCGCCCCGGCCAGGCCGTTGGCGGCCCGGCCGGTCTCGGCGACCTGCGCGGTGACGGCGGCCAGCGCGGCGAAGAACACTCCGGTGGCGCCGAGCGCCAGCCCGAACGCCAGCGCCCCGGCCAGGGCCTGACCGGCCGCCAGCAGCACGACCGTCACCAGCGCGGCCAGCGCGGCGTTCGCGGTGAGGGCGGTGGCCAGGGCGGCGGTCAGCGGGGCGCGGCGGCCGACGGCGCCGGCGCCGATCAGTTCGAAGCGGCCGTCCTCCTCCTCGGCGCGGGTGTGCCGCACCACCAGCAGGGTGGACATCAGCGCGGCCAGCACCGCCCCGAACACGCCCATCCGCCACGCGGTCAGCCCGCCGATGGTGGAGCCGTCGAAGATCGGGCCGTACAGGGCGCGCAGCGAGCCGTTGCCGTCGATGCCGGCCGCGAAGGTCCGCCGGGAGGCCTCGTCGCCGTACAGCTTGCGGAAGGAGAAGGCGGTGGAGGCGATCATGCCGGTGCCGACGTACACCCACACCGGCAGGGCGATGCGGTCGCGGCGCAGGGCGAGGCGGTAGAGGGCGCCGGTGCCGGTCAGCGCGTAGCCGCTCATCGGACGGCCGCCGTCGACGGGGCGTCGGAGACGTTCTCGTAGTGGCGCAGGAAGAGTTCCTCCAGCGTCGGCGGCCGGCTGGCGAGGCTGCGCACGCCGACGGCGGTGAGTTCGGCGAGCAGGGCGCCGAGCTGCTCGGTGTCGACCTGGCAGCGCAACCGGTTGCCGTCGACCGTCAGGTCGTGGACGTAGTCGGGGCGCGGCGGCGGCCCGGTGAGCACGGCGTCAACCGAGGTGCGGGTGAGGTGGCGCAGGTCGTCGAGGGTGCCGGTCTCCACGGTGCGCCCGGCCCGGATGATCGACACCCGGTCGCAGAGCGCCTCCACCTCGGACAGGATGTGGCTGGACAGCAGCACCGTGGTGCCCCGGTCGCGGGCCTCGGCGACGCACTCGCGGAACACCTCCTCCATCAGCGGGTCCAGGCCGGAGGTCGGCTCGTCCAGGATCAGCAGGTCGGTGTCGCCGGCGAACGCCGCGACCAGCGCGACCTTCTGCCGGTTCCCCTTGGAGTAGGCGCGGCCCTTCTTGGTGGGGTCGAGCTCGAAGCGCTCCAGCAGCGCGGCCCGGCGGGTCGGGTCGAGTCCGCCGCGCAGCCGCCCGAGCAGGTCGATCGCCTCCCCGCCGGAGAGGTTGCGCCACAGCGTCACATCGCCCGGCACGTAGGCGAGTCGGCGGTGCAGCGGCACGGCGTCGCGCCAGGGGTCGCCGCCGAGCAGCGTGGCGGTGCCGGAGTCGGCCCGCAGCAGGCCGAGCAGAACGCGGATGGTGGTGGACTTGCCCGACCCGTTGGGGCCGAGGAACCCGTGTACCTCGCCCTGTTCGACCGTGAGGTCCAGTCCGTCCAGGGCGCGGGTGCGGCCGAAGGTCTTCACCAGGCCGGACACCGAGATGGCGGTCGTCATGAGTTCGACGCTACTCTTGTTTCACAACTTCGTGAAGGCACCGAAAGTCCCGGATCTTCGCGTGGCGGCCGAAGTGTGTGAAGGTGGGCGGACGCCCGGCCGGGCGGGGTGTCGGGGAGGTTCGCATGGTGCGGGTGAGCGAGGTGGGCGGCATGGGCGCGCAGCGCGATCCGGCGGAGGTGTCGGAGTTCGTGGAGCGGTTCGCCACGGTGCTGACGGACGCCGGGTTCCCCCGGATGTCGGCCCGCGTGTTCACCGCCCTGCTGACCGCCGACTCCGGCCGGCTGACCTCCGCCGAGCTGGGCGAGCTGCTCCGGATCTCCCCCGCCGCGGTCTCCGGCGCGGTCCGCTACCTGACCCAGGTCGACCTGGTCAGCCGGGAGCGCGAACCCGGCACCCGCCGCGACCGCTACCGCATCCACGACCACGTCTGGTACGAGGCCACCGCCAACCGGGACCGCACCCTCTCCCGCTTCGAGTCCAGCCTCGCCGAGGGCGTCGAAGCCCTCGGCCCGGACACCCCGGCCGGCCGACGCCTCGCCGAATCGCTGGAGTTCTTCGCCTTCCTGCGGGTCGAGATCCAGCAGATGATGCAGCGCTGGCGCGACCGCCGGAGCTGACCGCCGGGCAGCTACCGTCCGCGCGGGATCCGGCCTCGCTGCCCCCACAGCGGCAGCGTGAGGACCAGCGGGGTCAGCACGAGGACGAGGACCGACGCGACCAGAAGCGGTACGGGTGTTCCGTCGGCTTCACCGAATCGACGGACCGCCAGGCCGACCAGCACTCCGCAGCCGAGCAGGGTGAGCAGCGCGTACGCCACCCCGCGCCCGCTCCGGCCGGCACCGCGCGTCCCGTTCACTGCGTCCCCCTCCGGTCGATCTCGATCGAGGACGCCACCCGGTCCGTGCGCGGACGGTCAGCCGAGGTACGCGGGGGCGACCGCGGAGCGCACCAGCACGGCGGGGGCGCCGGTGCCGTCGGCGGGGACGGTCCACAGGTCGGAGCCGTAGTCGCCGGGCAGCGAGTACAGCAGGGTGCGGCCGTCGGCCCACAGCGCCTGGTCGTCGATGTTGCGCTGCTCGGCGGTCGCGGTCTCCGCCATGGTGGCCAGGTCGAGCACGTACAGCCGCCACGGCGCGGCCGGGTCGGCGCCGGCCACCCGCTTCTTGTAGGCGATCCGGGTGCCGTCCGGCGACAGGGACGGGCATTCGACGTTCTGGTGCAGGGTGGTCAGGGTGCGGGCGGCGAGGTCGCCCTGCACCAGGTAGGTCTGGCCGCCGGTGGCGACCGTCGCGTAGAAGCGGTTGTCGTCGGCGGCGAAGGTGGTGCCCCAGACGTTGAGGTCGGACGCCTGGACGGGGTGGCCGTCCTTCAGCACCTGGAAGGTCTCCAGGTTGTCGTAGAACTGCCAGCTGCGGGTGTCGACGATCGCGGTCCGGGTCGAGAAGTCGGTGCCCGCGTAGGAGTCGCCGCTGACGAACACCGTCCAGCCGACCAGGTGGCCCGACGGGGAGACCCGGGCGCGGGTGGGGATGCCGGGCGCGGGGAAGCGCCTGGTCTCGTGCAGCGAGGCGTCCAGCACGGACGCGTGGTAGGTGTCGTCCAGCGCGCCGTGCTCGGCCTGCAGGCAGATTCCGGTGCCGGCGGCGGCGTGGAAGCGCAGGCACTTCACGCCGGACGCGGTCCGCGGGCCGTCCGGGTGGTCGGCGGGCACCGCGGCCACCTCGTCGCGGTGCGGGCCCCAGGCCAGGTTGCGCAGCAGCAGTTGACGCCCCGTCGGCTGCAGCGTCACCGCCCCCTCGCGCACCGGCGGCCCGCCGGCCTGCTCCTGGTTGCGCCGGTCGGCCCGGTCGGCGGCGTACCGGACGGCGGCCGTCCCGACCCCGGCCAGCAGCAGCACCGCGACCGCTAGCACCACCACCTTGCGCCGCACGGAGGCGCCCTCGACCGGGGGTTCGGGCGTCGCGGAGTCCGGGTCGGCGACAACGGGAGCAGTCATGGGGGGGTGTCCTCCGGGCGGGTTGGCGGGGGAAGGGAGGAGCAGCCGCGCCCTCCGTGGCGGTGCGTCAGTCGGTGGCGGCGGGACGGAGCAGGCGGGTGGCCGCGATCGCGGCGGCGGCGAGGGCGACCGTCGTCGCGGTGAGGGCGGCGCGCGGGCCCCAGAGGGTCCAGGCGGCGCCGAAGGCGAGGGAGCAGGCGAAGCGGGCGAGGGCCTGTCCGGTGCCGACCAGGGCCTGCCCGGCGCCCTGCTGACCGTCGGGGACAGTCGCGGCGGTGGCGGCGGCGAGCACCCCGTCGGTGGCGGCGTAGAAGGTTCCGTGCAGCAGCAGGACCAGCACCGCGGCGCCCGCGCCGCGCAGCGGGGAGAGCACCACCCCGTACGCGCCGAGCAGCACGGCGTGGCCGGCCAGGAACAGGGTGCGGCGGCCGACCTTGTCCGCGATCACGCCGAGCGGGACGGCGAGGGCCAGGAAGACCGCGGCGGTGCCGAGCGGCAGCAGCGGGAACAGGTGGGCGGGCAGGCCGAGTCGGCGCTGCAGCAGCAGGTAGAGGAACGAGTCGCTGACGGTGGTGAGGCCGAGCAGCACTGCGGCCAGGGTGAGTCGGCGCAGCGCGGGGCGGCGCAGCAGCGCGAGCGCGTCCCGCAGGGTGGGGCGCGGCCCCGTCGGCGCCTCGACCGGGGTGGTCCGGGCGGGGACGAACAGCACCAGCAGCAGGACGCCGAGCACGGCCACGCACCCGGAGACGGTGAACACCGCGCTGTAGCCGGCGCGTTCGGCCCGGTCGTCGGCGATCCGCAGCACCGCGAAGGCGAGCAGCGGGCCGAGCAGCGCGCCGGTGGTGTCCATCGCGCGGTGCACGCCGAACGCGCGGCCGCGGTGCTCGGGGGCGGTGGCGAGCGAGATCATCGCGTCCCGGGGTGCGGTACGCAGGCCCTTGCCGGTGCGGTCGATCGCCAGGACGCCGCCGATCAGCGGCACGGTGTGGACCAGCAGCAGCAGCGGTTTGCACAGCGCGGACAGGCCGTAGCCGATCCCGGCGACGACCTTGTGGCCGCGGGCGCCGCGGTCGGCGAGGTGGCCGCCGAGCAGCCGGACCAGCGCGCCGACGCCGTTGTTGATGCCGTCGAGCAGGCCGAAGCCGAGCGGGGACAGGCCGAGCGCGGCGACCACGTACAGCGGCAGGACCGCGCTGACCATCTCGGAGGAGACGTCGGTGACCAGGCTGACCGCGCCGAGCGCGAGCACGGTGCCGGGGACGGCGGCGCGCCGCCCCGGGCGGGTGCCCGGGGCGGCGGCCGCGGCGCGGCCGGTCTTGGTGGAGCGGGCGTCCGCGAGGTACATCCGGCGTCAGTTCCAGATGCCGGTGATGTCGGAGGCGGAGGCGGCGTTGCCCGCGTGGGCGCTCAGGCCGGCCAGGTCCTCCAGGGTGCGCAGCACGTTGTAGTGGTTGTAGGTGGTGGCGCTGGTGGAGCCGGGGATCACGTGCTGCCCGTAGACCACGGTCGGGATGCGGTTGCCGGAGAGGCTGTTGTCCTCGTCGAAGGTGACCACCAGCAGGCTGTTGTGGGTCTGCGCCCAGGTGGCGTACGCGCCGAGGTTGCTCTTGATCCAGGTGTCGCCGGTGGAGACCGAACAGTCGTGCATGTCGCTGCACAGGTTCGGCACCACGAAGGAGACCTTCGGCAGCGTGGTGTAGTCGGTGGGGAACTGGGCGAAGGTGTAGGCGGTGTTGGTCGGCACGTTGGCGAAGCCGAACCACGGGTTGTGCTTCTGCGCGTACTTGCCGCTGGAACACGTGGTGGAGCCCTGGCTGGGCAGGGTCTCGTTGTAGGAGCCCCAGCTCTTTCCGGCGGCGATCAGCTCGGAGGCCAGGTTGGGCGCGGTCATCGAGCCGACCTTGACGCAACTGTCGTCCGTGCGGCCCTGGTTGGAGCCGGAGAACAACATGTAGTAGTTCGGCTCGGACGGGTGGGTCAGGCCGTAGGACTGGGTGAGGTTGGCGCCGCCGGCCACCAGGGTGCCGTTCAGGTACGGGGCGCTGGAGCTGCCGATCACCTGGCTGTAGGCGTGGTTCTCCATCACCACCACGATGACGTGGTCGGGCGCGGGCAGCGCGGCGGCCTGCGCGGTGGAGCCGGTGGCGGCCCACAGGCCGAGCGAGGCGGCGGCGAGCGCGACGGTGCTTCCGATCGCGGTGAGGCGGCGCTTGGTGCGGCGGCTGAGCGGTGCAGCGGTCATGGCGAGGTCCCTCCGGGGCAGGGAACGTGCGGGACAGGGCTGGTGGGGCACGCGCTTGTTGGAGCGCCGGAAACCCTAGGCGCGGGCGGTGGCCGACGAACCTTTTGACAGGTTAAGAACAAGCGAACGCTTGGTCGGCCGACAAGGCCGCCCCGGCGCTTTTCGGCCAGCGGAGCGGCGCGGCTCACACCTGTCCCGATTGACCCGCCTCGGACCGACATGGTGGGATCTTTCCGGCCCGGCGCGCACGACCGGCACGGTGAACGAGGAACGGGAGGGCCGGGCGTGACAGCCGCCTTCGCTTCTCCGCCGCCCGCCCCCCGCGTGGTGCTCGGCCTCGGGCTGCGCCGCGGCGCCCCCGCCGCCGAACTGCTCCGCACCGCCGACGCCGCCCTCGCCGCCTGCGGCCTCGACCGCTCCGCCGTCGCCCTGATCGCCACCCTGGACCGCAAGCTCGCCGAGCCCGGACTGCGCGCCGCCGCACGGGAGTTGAACGTCCCCGCGGTCGGCCACCCGGCCGCCGTGCTGGCCGCCGTCCCGGTGGCCGGCTCCGCCCGGGTGGCCGCGGCGGTCGGCACCCCGAGCGTCGCCGAGGCCGCCGCGCTGGCCTCCGCCGGACCGGGCGGCCGCCTGCTGGCGCCGCGCACCGCCTCGGCCACGGCCACCGCCGCGCTCGCGGAGCGCGCCCCCGCAACCGCCGCCCCGCCCCAGGAGGCCACCAGGTGAACGCCGAGCCCGATCTGCGCCATCACGGCGACGCCGAAGTCCGCTCCGCCGGACTGGTCGACCTCGCGGTGAACGTCCGCACCGGCACCCCGCCGCCGTGGCTGCGCGCGCACCTCGCTGCCACGCTGGACACGCTGGCCGCCTACCCGGACGGCGCCGCGGCCCGTGCCGCCGTCGCCGCACGCCATGGGCGGCCGGTCGCCGAGGTGCTGCTCACCTCCGGCGCGGCCGAGGCGTTCGTGCTGCTCGCCCGGGTGCTGCGGCCGCGCCACGCGGTGGTGGTGCACCCGCAGTTCACCGAACCGGAGGCGGCGCTGCGGGACGCCGGGCACACCGTCCACCGGGTCCTCCTCACGCCGGAGCAGGGCTTCCGCCTGCTGCCCGGGGCCGTTCCGGAGGACGCCGACCTGGTGGTGGTCGGCAACCCCACCAACCCCACCTCCATCCTGCACCCGGCCGCCGCACTGGCCGAACTCGCCCGGCCCGGGCGAACCTTGGTGGTCGACGAGGCGTTCATGGACACCGACCCGGGCGAGACCCAGACCCTCGCCGGGGCCCGCGACCTGCCCGGCCGGGTGGTGGTGCTGCGCAGCCTCACCAAGACCTGGGGCCTGGCCGGCCTGCGGATCGGCTACCTGCTCGCCCCCGCCGACCTGGTCGCCGAACTCGCCGCCGCCCAGCCGCTGTGGCCGGTCTCCACTCCCGCGCTGGCCGCCGCCGAACTCTGCTCCACGCCCGCCGCCCTCGCCGAGGCCGACGACGCCGCCCGCACCACCGCGCTGGACCGCGAGCACCTGCTGAAGGGCCTCGCCGCACTCCCGGACGTCCGGGTGCACGGCGAGCCGGCGGCCTCCTTCGTGCTGATCCGACTCCCGGACGCCGCCGCCGTCCGCGACCGCCTGCGCACCGCCGGGTTCGCCGTCCGCCGCGGCGACACCTTCCCCGGCCTCGGCCCCGACTGGCTGCGGCTGGCCGTCCGCGACCGGGACACCACCGACCGCTTCCTCGACGCCCTGGCGGCCGCGATCCCCGGCTGACGCCGCCGTCAGTGCAGCTCGACCTCGTCCCCGGCCTCCACCGTGCCCGGGGCGAGGATCTGCGCGTACACCCCCAGGCAGGGCAGCGGGTCCATGCCGGGCAGCGGCACGACCCGGTTGAGCCGGGCCGGGCGGCGCAGCGCCTCCGGGTCGGCGGGCAGCTCGCCGTGCGCGAGGGTGGGAACGGCGCAGCGGGGGCTGGCGGCGATCAGGCGCAGCCGCAGGTCCGCGCCGACGGTGAGCTCGCGGCCGACCCAGTCGTTCTCCGCGAACGGCTCCCCGTCCGTCTCCAGGACCAGGTTGGGGCGGTAGCGGGCGGCGGGCGCGCCGGCCAGGGTGGCGGTGGTGACCAGGTGCAGCGGGGCGAAGTCGAAGAAGCTGCCGGGGGCCGCCGCCTTGCCGAAGTCCTGGACGGTGTACTCCACTTCGGCCTCGATGCCGTCGGCCAGCACCTGTTCGGGCACCGAGCGCAGCAGCACGGAGCCGGGCGGCCGTTCGGTGATCAGCCGGACGGGCCGACCGACCAGCGCGCTGATCGCGTCCTCGTCCA
>NZ_BMRI01000010.1:131696-140417 GCF_014648555.1 Kitasatospora griseola | reverse complement strand
GCTCGCCGCCGTCGGGGCCGGTGATCCGCACGCCGTCGTCCTTGGTCTCGGCGCGCAGGGTGAGCAACTGCCGCCAGGCGCGCGGCTGTTTGGCGCTGGCGACCCGGCCGGTGGTGACGTCCAGCAGGGCCCGGCGGCGGTCGCCCTCGACGCCGTGCTCGTCGATCCGGGCCCGGGAGACCTCCTCGCCGAGCATCGACTTCACGGGGTGGCGGTACAGCGCGGCGACTCTCAACGGTCCAGCTCCTCGGCCCAGGCGGTGAGTTGTGCGAAGTGTTCGGGCCGCAGCCCGCACCGGTGGTCGATCTTCAGGGTGAGTGCCGGGCCCGGGTGGTTGGCGGCGATCCACTCGGTGTCCTGCGGTCCGATCTCGTCGTCGACCCAGGCGAACGGCTGCTGGTCGGCCCACGCCACCAGCTGCCGGGTCTTCCAGTGCAGCCCGTCCGGGTCGCCGTGGTGCATCGACTCCCAGTTCACGTACGGGAACCTGGGCAGCCCGAGCAGCGGTGCCAGGAGCTCGTCCGCCTCCTCCCGCCAGGCCGTCGCCCACACCAGGCTGTACGGCAGCGCCAGCAGGGACGGTCCGTGGTCGGGGTGCAGCCAGACCCGCAGCGGCTTCGGGTTGCGCACGCCCTGGTCGAGCTGCCGTTGGCGCCAGGCGTGCGACTGCACCCGGTGCGTCCGGTAGCCGCCGGGCCGCCGGAACCTGCCGTACGGGGCTATCGGGCCGTCGACGTCCAGCATCAGCAGCGGCCGGTCCGCCATGTACGCCTCCTGGGTGCTCGGTGCTCGGTGCCGGATTCTCTCCCGCACCGGGCCTGCCCGGCCACCGCTTTGCGTCAGGACGGCTGCGCGGCCCGCCAGTTGCGGGCGGCGGCGATGCGGCGGGTGGCGCTGGGGTGGGTGGAGAGGAGCAGTTCGAGGACGCGGGGCGGGTTCGGGTCGGCCACGTTGGCGACGGTGAGGCGGCGCTGCATGGCGATGAACTGCTCGGCGTCACCGGTCAGTTCGAGGGCGTGGCGGTCGGCGCGGGTCTCGATCCGGCGGCTGACCGTGCACTGGGCAGGAGTGCTGGCGGCTCCGAGCAGGGCGGCGAGCGCGGCGAGCAGCGGGAGGGAACGCGGGTCCTGCGGGTGCGCGGCGCCCGCGGCGTCGAGCAGCGGCTGCCAGGCGAGCAGCGCCGCCAGCACCGGCACCACGACGGCCGCGCCGATCGCCCCCAGGACGGTGCCGGTGGCGACGTCGCGGTGCTTGACGTGGCCGAGTTCGTGCGCGGCGACGAGTTCGACCTCGCGCGGGTCGGCGGTCTTCAGCAGGGTGTCGTAGACCACGATCCGCCGGGTCGGGCCGAAGCCGGAGACGTACGCGTTCAGCGCGGTGGTCCGGCGGGACGCGTCGGCGACCAGCACGTCCCGCACCGCGATGCCGTCGCGACGGGCCAACTCCAGCAGGGCGGTGCGCAGTTCGCCGTCCGGCATCGGGGTGAAGCGGTTGAACAGCGGTTCGAACACCAGCGGGTGCAGGAACGACAGCGCCACCGTCAGCAGCGCCGCGGCCAGTGCGCCGGGCGCCCACCAACCGGTCGGCGAGTGCCCGATCAGCGCGTACAGGCCGAGTGCGAGCGGCAGGAACAGCGCCAGGGCCACCGCCGTTCCGCGCACCGCGTCCACCGCCCAGCCCTTCCAGCCCTGGGTGACCAGGCCGAACCGGACGCGGGCGGTGCGGACCCCGGCGGAGAACGGCAGCGTCACCACCCGTCCGAGAAGCACCAGCGCCGCGCTCCCGGCCAGCACCTCGGCCGCCCAACTGCCCCCGAACCACCCGCCGACCGCCGTCACCAGCCCCGCCCCGGCCGCCGTGAACCCGAGCACCGCCGACAGCGCCAGCGAGGCCAGCTGCCCGCCGAGCGCCCACGGCAGCTGGGCCCGCCGCAACGCCCGGCCGCGGGCCAGCTCCTGCGGGGTGAAGTCGCCGGACGGGACGGAGGGCGGTGTGTCGGCCATGGCCCCAGCGTAGTGACCCGGCGCTCCGTCGAACCCCTGCGCGCGCAGCGCCGCCGTGCACCGCGCGACCCGTCATGCCGTCAGGCCGCCGCGCGAAGTGCCGCGGTGAACCACGCGAACACCGGGCCCAGCGACGACGGCACCGGCCAGCCGTTGATCCGGGCCAGCAGCTCCCAGTAGCGCTCCACCCGGGGGTCGCCCGCCACCTCCAGCCTGGTCAGCAGCCAGGCCCGGAGCGCGGCGTCGTCCGGCCGCCCGAACACCTGCGCGTACCGGGCCGTCAGGCCGGCCACCACCTGTCCGGCCCGGGCCGAGTCCGGGGCGACACCGGCCGCCAGCGCCCCGCCGACGACCTCGCGGACCTGTTCGGTCAGCCGGTGGTGCAGCCCGGTGGTGTCGCCGGCGGCGCGCTCCGCGGCCTGGTAGGCGGCCATCCGGCGCAGCGAGGCGCGGAAGTCCTCGTCGCGGGTCAGTTCGGCGAGCTCGGCCCAGGCCGCGACCTGGGCGGGGCCGGGCTCCTCGGGCAGTTCCGGCACGGCCGTGCGGAGCAGTTCCACCAGTTCGGGGTTGGCGTCCGCCGTGCCGAAGGTGTCCTCGACGAACTCCTCGATCATGCGGCGGCGTTCCTCGTCGGACAGCTTCGCCAGTCGGTGCATCATCGCGATCTCCTCTCCTTCGCTTCCCTGTTCGGCGACCGCGCGGAGCACGGCCCGGCGCAGCCGCAGCGTCCGGATCTGCACGTCCAGGGCGTCCGCGTGGGCGCGGGCCACCTCGCCGACCGTGCTCTCCCGGTCCAGCACCCGGCGGACGGTCCCCAGGCCGAGGCCCAACTCGCGCAGGGTGCGCACCAGTTGCAGTCGCGCCACGGCCTGCGCCCCGTACCGGCGGTACCCGGCGGGGCTGCGATCGGTGGACGGCACCAGCCCGGTGTCCGCGTAGTACCGGATGGTCTTCACCGTCAGTCCGGTCCGCCGCGCCAACTCGCCGATCGTCACCAGTTCTTCGCCGTCCATGGCCCCACTGTGGGGTCTCCCCCCACGGGAGACTCAAGCCGAATATTCCTTCGGGTACATCCGTCGGCCCGGCCTACGATGGCCGGATGGTGGGCGAGGAGAGTTTGCGGACAGCGCTGGAGTTCCGTCGCGGGTTCGCCCGTCGGCAGGCCGACGAGGTGGTGGAACTGCCGGGCGGGTTCGCGGTGTTGAGCGAGCGGTACCGGTATTCGCACGAGCACAATCAGCTGCTCCTGGACGTGCCGCCGAGCGGGGTGGACGTCGCGGGGCTGGCCGAGGAGGTGCTGGGGCATCTCGGGCACCGGCGGATCGCGGTCTTCGACGAGGCGGCCGGGCAGGCGCTGGCGCCGGGGCTGGTCGCGGCCGGGTACCAGCACGAGGTGGAGCTGGTGATGGTCCACCGGGGCCCGGTGCCGGCCCCGGGCGGCGCGGAGCAGGTCGAGCTCGCCGAGCTGGCACCGGTGCTGGAGCGCCAGTGGCGCAGCTGGCTGCCGTGGGCGACGGACGACTCGATCGCCCAGCTGGTGTCGCGGCGGACCGCCCGCGAGGCCGGCGCGGACCGGGTGCTGATCCTGGCCGCACGGGACGCGGACGGCGAGTTCGGCGCCTGGGCGGACCTGTACCAGGACGCGGCGGGCACCGCGCAGATCGAGGACCTGGCGACGGCGGAGCACCGCCAGCGCCGCGGCCTCGCGGACCGGGTGCTGACCACGGCCCTGCACCTGGCCGCCGAACAGGCCCCGGACGGCCTGCGTTTCCTGGTCGCGGACGCCGAGGACTGGCCGCAGCAGTGGTACGCCCGCCGCGGTTTCGTGACGGTGGGCCGCACCCACGGCTTCGTCCGGATGTGACGACAGCGACGACGGCGCCCGCCGACCCCCCGAGCAGGGGTTCGGCGGGCGCCGTCGTGCGACGTGCGGCGGATCAGACCTGGCCGGCCTTCTCCAGGGCCTCGCAGCAGGTGTTGATCATCAGGCGGGTGACCACGTACGGGTCGACGTTCGCGTTCGGGCGGCGGTCCTCGATGTAGCCCTTCTGGTCCACCTCGACCTGCCACGGGATGCGGACCGACGCGCCGCGGTTGGAGACGCCGTACGAGTAGACGTTCCACGGGGCGGTCTCGTGCTTGCCGGTCAGGCGGGACTGGATGTCGTCACCGTACTGGTTGACGTGCTCCAGCACCTTCTCCTGGGAAGCGCCGAGCGACTCGCAGGCGGTGATGATGGCCTCGTAGCCCTCGCGCATCGCCTTGGTGGAGAAGTTGGTGTGGGCGCCCGCGCCGTTCCAGTCGCCACGGGCCGGCTTGGCGTCCAGGGTGGCGTCGATGCCGAACTCCTCGGCGGTGCGGTAGAGCAGGTAGCGGGCGATCCACATGTCGTCCGACACGGTCAGCGCGTCGACCGGGCCGATCTGGAACTCCCACTGGCCGGGCATGACCTCGGCGTTGATGCCGCAGATCGCCAGGCCGGCGCCGATGCAGCGGTCGAGGTGCAGCTCGACGATCTCGCGACCGAAGACCTCCTCGGCGCCCACGCCGCAGTAGTAGCCGCCCTGCGGGGCCGGGTAGCCGCCCTCCGGGAAGCCGAGCGGGCGGGAGCCCTTGAAGAAGGTGTACTCCTGCTCGATGCCGAAGATCGACTCCTGGTCGGCGTAGCGCTCGGCGACCTCGCGCAGCAGGGCGCGGTTGTTGGACTCGTGGGGGGTGCCGTCGGTCTCCAGCACCTCGCACAGCACCAGGATGTGCTCGCCGCCGCGGATCGGGTCCGGAACGACGCGCACCGGGTCGAGCACGCGGTCCGAGGCGTGGCCCTCGGCCTGGTTGGTCGAGGAGCCGTCGAAGCCCCAGGTGGGGATCTTGTCCGCGTTCGGCAGGACACGAGTCTTGGAACGCAGCTTCGCGGTCGGCTTGGTGCCGTCGATCCAGATGTACTCGGCCTTGATTGCCATCGCGGTGAACCTCACTGCTCGGGTGGTGGGTGCCCGCGTAGCCTCGCAAGCCGCCGTTTCCCGGTTGTTCCTCCGATGTAACGCCCATGTGAACCAACGGTGCGCAGTGACATGCTCACTGTCCGGGAGGGTCGCTCCCGTTACGCAGGCATGTCACTGGGGCACCGCGGGCGTGCTCAGCGGTGGCGGGCGTGCGCGGCGCGCCGACGACGGGTCATCCACACGGCGGCCCCGCCGGCCACCACCAGCGTGACGCCGCCGGCAGCCAGCGCGGTGGTGCCGGTCGAGCCGGTGTACGCCAGTTCCTCACCGGCGTCCTTCGGCGTCGTCCGGTTCTGCGCCGTCCCCGACACGGCGCCGGACGGGCTCGGCGCGGCGGACGAAGCGGCGGCCGGCGCCACCGCCGCCACCGGCTTCTCGCACGACACCGCGGCGACCGTCACCTTGCCGTCCACCTTGGCGACGTTCAGGTTCAGCGGGTTGATCGACACCTGCACCTCCAGCGCGGAGGCGGCGGCGGTGCTGCTGGTGACGGTCTTCTTCGAGAACTCGACGTCCACCGAGCCGATCGTCGGAACGTCCACGTGGGTGGGCGAGTTGAGGCCCAGCGTCACCGACTTCCCGAGCACCGTGAGCTTCACCGGGGCGGTCACCTTGGCGGTGGGCTGGCCGCCCACCGGGCAGCTGACCTCGGCGCTCATCGCGTCCAGCCCGAGCAGCGTGGTCAGCGGCAGCCCGGGGACGTGCACGTCCGCGCCGACCAACTGCACGGAGGCGGTGGCCTGATTGGCGTCCGTCTTGGTCACGGACTTGCCGACCTGCGCCTTCACCAGGGTCACCGGCTGCCCGTCGGCCACCCCGTCGACCGCCGCGGTGAGCATCGCCCCGTCCCGCTGGGCCGGCGACTCCACCTTGTTCAGCGCCACCTCGACGGGCACCTTCACCGTGTTCAACAGCGTGACGTCCAGGGCGAGTTCGGCCGTCACCGCACGCGCCTTCCCGGGCTTCGCGGGCGTACCGGCGTCGGCGGCGTAGGCCGGCAGCGGAAGCGCGACCGCGAGGGCGGACACGGCCAGGGCGGACACGGCAACCGTGCGCAGAACAGACATGACAGGAACCCCCACACATGGTGAACGGCAGAGCGCACCCGCGACCTCACCCGGCACCACGCACGGGGAGGGGTTCGCGCTCTCGACTGCCGCCAGTCTTCTCGAACCCTGCGTCACCTCAGCAACACGGAGCGTCAGTTCACTCCTTCGGGTGAGGTTGACGATCCGGACTGACCTTTTCCGGAGAGATTCCGGCACGCATCGGAGCCTTCCCAGCGGGAAAGGGCGCGAGCCCGTCCGGACGCCACCGGCAACCGGCCACCCGTCAGCCGTCCCAGCGGCGCAGCCGCAAGAAGCCGAGGGCCTGCGCGGCGGCCGTCCAGACCAACAGCACCAGCAAGCACCGGAGTTGGTCGTGGGAGCCCACCGTGAGCAGCTCGGCGCCGGCCCGGTCCGGCAGGTAGTGGGCGAGCTGCCGGGTCGCGCCGAGCGGCGACAGCAGGTGCGAGCCGGCCAGCACCATGGGCAGCAGGACGACCAGCGGGACGACCGCGTTGCGCGCCGCCGCGGCGAGGCCGGCCGCCCAGGTGGCGCCGAGCACCAGCACCTCGTGCTCGCGGCGGGTCAGCCCGACCAGCCGCGGCTCGGGCCGGGCCGGGCCGGCGTTCCGGGACACGTCCGCGATCAACCGCCGGGTCACCGTCGGCGACAGGATGCCCTCCCCCGCCGCGACGGTCCGGATCCCCGCCACCAGGTCGGCCGGTGTGGCGTCCTTCAGCAGGAAGCCGCCGGCCCCCGCCCGGAGCGCCGGATACACGTACTCGTCCAGGTCGAACATGGTCAGCGCCAGCACCCGGACACCCGCCGACTCCGGATCGGAACAGATCTCCCGGGTGGCGGCGATGCCGTCGAGCACCGGCATCCGAAGGTCCATCAGCACGACATCCGGCCGCAGTTCCCGCGCGAGCCGGACGGCCGCCGCCCCGTCGGCGGCCTCCCCCGCGGCCACCAGACCGGGCGTGGAATCCACCAACAGCCGGAAACTGCCGCGCAGCAGCGCCTGGTCGTCCGCGATCAGCACCCGAATCGTGTCGGCCATGGCCCCACTGTATGCGCCGCGTTGCCGCTGCCCGGCCCGGTCTTCGGATCGCGGGCGACAACGCCGAACACTTCGCCGCCGCGCTACGAGCGGGACCGGAGCCTTCACTCTCGGGAGGACAACGGCTTCAGCTGGTCAAGTGCTTGTTCACTCCAGATGATCTTGCCGGTTTCGGTGTAGCGGGTGCCCCATCGGTCGGCGAGTTGGGCGACGAGGAAGAGTCCGCGTCCGCCCTCGTCGGTGGTGGCGGCGTAGCGCAGGTGGGGTGCGGTGCTGGTTCCGTCGGAGACCTCGCAGACGAGGGCGGCGTCGCGGATCAGGCGCACGTGGATGGGTGGGGCGCCGTAGCGGACGGCGTTGGTGACCAGTTCGCTGAGGATGAGTTCGGTGGCGAAGGCTTCTTCCTCGATGCCCCAGGCGTCGAGTTGGTCGTTGACCGCCGCGCGCACGTGGGCGACTGCGGCGGGGTCCTGGGGGACGTCCCATTCGGCGATGCTGCCGGGGCTGAGGGTGCGGGTGCGGGCGACCAGGAGGGTGACGTCGTCGTTCTGGTGGGCGGGCGGCAGGCGGCGCAGGACGGCGGTGCAGGTCTCCTCCGGGGTGCGGTGCGGGCGGGCAACGGTCTCACGCAGCAGCTGGAGGCCGCTCTCGATGTCCTGCTCGCGGCTCTCGATGAGTCCGTCGGTGTAGAGGACCAGGAGGCTGCCCGGCGGCAGGTCGATCCGGGCGGTCTCGTAAGGCAGAGCGGTCAGGCCGAGAGGGTGCCCCTGGGGGATGTCCGGGTAGTAGGCGCTGCCGTCGGGGTGGACGACGACGGGCGGCGGATGGCCGGCGGTGGCCAGCGTGCAGTGACCGGCGGTGGGGTCGTAGATGGCGTACAGGCAGGTGGCGCCGGTGATGGTGTCCTCTTCGTCGGCGGTTTCCCGGTCGATGCGTTGGACGAGTTCGTCGAGGTGGCCGAGGAGTTCGTCCGGGGGGATGTCGAGAGCGGAGAAGTTGTGGACGGCGGTGCGCAGGCGGCCCATCGTCGCGGCGGCGTGGATCCCGTGTCCGACGACGTCACCGACGACGAGGGCGGCCCGGGTGCCGGGCAAGGGGATCACGTCGTACCAGTCGCCGCCGGCCCCTTCCTGGGCGGGCAGGTAGCGGTGGGCGACCTCAAGGGCGGCTTGCGGCAGCAGTTCACCGGGCAGCAGGCGGCGTTGGAGGGTGGCAGCGAGCGTGTGCTCGCGGGTGTATCGGCGGGCGTTGTCGATGCACAGGGCGGCGTGTGCGGTGAGATCCTCGGCGACGGAGCGGTCGTCCTCCTCGAAGGGTGCCGTGGTGTCGGCGCGCCAGAACTCGGCCACCCCGAGCATGATGCCGCGGGCCAGCAGCGGGGCCGCGATCATCGAGTGCACGCCGTAGTCCATCAGGGCGCGGGCGGCGGGCGGATCCTGTCCCTGCCACGCGGCGTCGTCGATGAGACGGGATGCGAGCCTGGAGCGTCCGGTGCCCAGGCTCCAGCCCTGGGGAGTGGCCCGGCCGAAGGCGATGGTGCGGCCGAGCGGGAAGAAGGGGGCGTCGTCGCGGATGCCGCCGATCGCAACGCGGACCACCTGACGGCAGTC
>NZ_BMRI01000010.1:23600-131669 GCF_014648555.1 Kitasatospora griseola | reverse complement strand
CCGCTCGGTGGGCTCTTCGCCCGCTACGACTCCGGGGGCCAGGTCGACGGTGACGAAGTCGGCGAACCGGGGCACGACTGCCTCGGTGAGCTCCTCGGCGGTGCGGGTCACGTCCAGGGTCGTCCCGATGGATGTGCCGGCGTCGTGCACCAGGCGCAGGCGACCGCGTGCCTGCTCCGCCCGTCCCGACAGGCTGCGCAGTTCGGTGGTGTCACGCAGGGTGGCCACGCTGCCGGGCGAACCGTCGACGTGGCCGGTCGGCCGAATGTTCACCGCCAGTAGCCGCTCTCCGGCTGCCACCACCTCGTCGCTGACCGTGTTGCCACCGGCCAGCAGGTCCGCCGTCGGCGACTCCAGACCCAGCTCCGGCACCAGGCGGCCCTCGCAGTCGGGCGGCAGATCCAGCAGGCGGCGCGCTTCGTCGTTGGCGAGCACCACCCGGCCCTCGCCGTCGACGATCACGACGCCCTCGCGTACCGCGTGCAGCACCGCGTCGTGGTGCTCGTACATCCTGGTCATCTCGGCCGGCCCCAGGCCCCGGGTCTGCCGACTGAGCTTCCGGCTGATCAAGGCCGTCCCCAGCACCGACACTGCCAGCGCACCGACAGCCCCGATGGTGAGGACGCGCACACGCATGCCGACGACACCGTTGATGTCGCTGATGTGGGTGCTCGCGGCCACCCATCCGACGAACCGGCCGTTGTCGTAGACCGGGACCCTGGCAACCATCTGCTTCCCACCGGCACTGGTGTGCACGACTGCGAAGTTCGGATGGTCGCGGGACAGGGTGGGCACGATGTCGGGCTCCAGCTTCGTTCCGACCCGGTACGGGTAGCGGTCGGTCACGCGGACGTACTGCGCGTCGATGACCTGGATGCCCGTGTCGCCCAAGGCTTGCGATGCTGCCGCGGCCTTGGGCTGGAGGATCGCCGACGGGTTGCTGGTGGCCAGTGCGGGCACGACCCCGGCCGAGTTGGCGAAGGTCTGCGCGACGGCCATCGCCCGGCTCTGGGCCCTTTCGTTGATGTCGTGGTGTGCCTGGACCAACAGCTCCGCCAGGGCGGTCACGACCAGCAGCAGCACCACCACCAGCTGCATCACGAACACCCGGCCCGCAAGGCTGCGCGGGACGAGGAACGCCGCGCGCCGTCGCCGGCCGGAACCGCCCCGATCCGCGACAGAGCCCGACGACTGCGGTTCTTCAGCCGCCTCTCTGCCACGCGACAAGGCGGCTCGCCAGGTACCGAACCGCGCCATACCCCACACCTACACCCGTGGTGAGGACCGAGCCAGCCGGACACCGTCGCGCACCGACGAGTCCGTGGACCGTCGATCGCATCACTCGCGGATCGTGTTCGTGTCGACACGGCGGAAGCATCGGCCAGGCGCCAGGAACCCGCGCTGCGCCATCGGAGCGCTGCGGAGGTGTCGTTACGGCAGCCGCCAGTCCACGGGCTGCCCGCCCTGGCGGACCAGCAGGTCGTTGGCGCGGCTGAACGGGCGGGAGTTGAAGAAACCGCTGTCGGCGGAGTAGGGGCTGGGGTGCGGCGATTCGATGCTGGGGACCTGGCCGAGCCACGGGCGCAGCTCGCGGGCGTCGCGGCCCCAGAGGATGGCGACGAGCGGGCCGCCGCGGGCGGCGAGGGCCTTGATGGCCTGCTCGGTGACGGCCTCCCAGCCCTTGCCGCGGTGGCCGTTGGTCTTGCGAGTCTGGGTGGTGAGGGCCCGGTTGAGCAGCAGGACGCCCTGGTTCGCCCACGGCGTCAGATCGCCGTTGGACGGCGGCGGGAAGCCGAGGTCGCTGCTGTACTCCCGGTAGATGTTGACCAGGCTCGGCGGTATCGGCCGCACGTCCGCGCCGACCGAGAAGCTCAGGCCGACGGCGTGGCCCGGCGTCGGGTACGGGTCCTGCCCGACGATCAGCACCCGGACGTCCGCGAACGGCTGCTGGAAGGCCCGTAGCACCTGCGGCCCCGGCGGCAGGTAGGTGCGGCCGGCCGCGATCTCGGCGCGCAGGAAGTCGCCCATCGCGGCGACCTGTCCGGCGACCGGTGCGAGGGCCTGGGCCCAGCCGGGTTCAACGATTTCGTGCAAGGGTCGAGCAGCCATGACGGAAGCCTATCGGCCGCACTGACAACGCCAGTTCACGAGGTCGGCGCGGACGTCGGGCGCACCGCCCCGCTCCGGGCGGAGATGATCGCCGGCCCCTGCGGGATGCCCACACCCGCGCCGTGCTCGTCGGCGTCCAACAGGACCTTGATCGCCTCGACGTTCCGGCCGAGCCGCAGCTTTCCGTCCACCCGGTCCCGGACCTCGGCGGGCAGCGTCTCGAACCGGGCGAGCGCCTGCTCGTCCGTCATCCGCCCCACTCACACCACCGCGCCGTTGAGCACGACGTGCCTCGGCGCGCCCAGCACCCGCAGGTCGGTGCGCGGGTCGGCGTCGTAGACCACCAGGTCGGCGGGGGCGCCCTCGGTGAGGCCCGGGCGGCCGAGCCACTCGCGGGCGGACCAGGTGGCGGCGGCGAGGGCCTCGGTGGGGCTCAGGCCGGCCTTGGTGAGTTCGAGCGCCTCCTCGCCGACCAGGCCGTGGGCGAGCGAGCCGCCCGCGTCGGTGCCGACGTAGATCGGGATGCCGGCGTCGTGGGCCGCGCCCACCGTCGCGTAGCGGTTCTCGTGCAGGCGGCGCATGTGCGCGGACCACTGCGGGAACTTGGACTCGCCGCCGTCCGCGAGGGTCGGGAAGGTGGCGATGTTGACCAGGGTGGGGACGATCGCCACGCCGCGTTCGACGAAGGCGGGGATCAGCTCCTCGGTGAGGCCGGTGGCGTGCTCGACGCAGTCGATGCCGGCGGCCAGCAGGTCGGGCAGCGATTCGGTGGCGAAGCAGTGCGCGGTGACCCGGGCGCCCTCGGCGTGCGCGGCGGCGATCGCCTCGGTGAGCGCGTCGCCGGGCCAGCAGGCGGCGAGATCGCCGACGCCGCGGTCGATCCAGTCGCCGACCAGCTTGACCCAGCCGTCGCCGCGCCGGGCCTCGGCGGTGACGTACGCGGCGAGGTCGCCGGGCTCGATCTCGTGCGCGTAGTTGCGGATGTAGCGGCGGGTGCGGGCGATGTGCCGCCCGGCCCGGATGATCTTCGGCAGGTCGGCGCGCTCGTCGATCCACCGGGTGTCGGCGGCGGAGCCGGCGTCGCGGATCAGCAGGGTGCCGGCGTCCCGATCGGTGAGGGCCTGCTTCTCGCTGGTGGCCCGGTCGACGGCGCCGTGCGCGTCGAGTCCGACGTGGCAGTGGGCGTCCACCAGGCCGGGCAGGGCCCAGCCGGTGAGGGTGGCGGTGGGTTCGGCGGCGGGCCGCGCGAAGGTCACCCGGCCGTCCACCGCCCAGAGTTCGTCCCGGACGTCCTCCGGTCCGACCAGCACCCGGCCCTTGATGTGCAGCACCCCACCGTCTGTCATGCCTGGCACTGTACTCGGCACCTGTGCGGGCGCACGGGGCGATCTGCGGCAGACTGTCCGACGGCGACCCCTTCGTCGCCCCGGCGAAATCCTCCGCTGCCCGAAAGGCCTCCCCGCATGCTGCTCGACCTCCCGCCGATGACCGCCGCCCAGTTCGCCGCGATCGAGGACAAGGTGGCGGCGCTGCTGCACACCCAGGCCGACGTGATTGTCACCCAGGGCGAGGCGCTGCTGCCGCTGGAGGCGGCGATCAAGGGCGCGGCGCACCCGGGTTCGACCGCGCTGAACGTCATCACCGGCCCGTACGGCCAGACCTTCGGCGGCTGGCTGCGCGACGCGGGCGCCAAGGTGGTCGACCTGGCCGCGCCGTTCGACGCCGCCGTCACCGCCGAGCAGGTCGCGGACGCGCTGCGCGCCAACCCGGAGATCGACTTCGTCTCACTGGTGCACGCCGAGGCCGCCACCGGCAACACCAACCCGGTCGCCGAGATCGCCGCCGTGGCGCGCGAGCACGGCGCGCTGCTGATGCTGGACGCGGTGGCCTCGGTGGCCGCCGAACCGCTGCTGACCGACGCCTGGGGCATCGACCTGTGCGTGATCGGCGGCCAGAAGGCGATGGGCGGCCCGGCCGGCGTCTCGGCCGTCTCGGTCAGCGAGCGCGCCTGGCAGCGGATCGAGGCCAACCCGGCCGCGCCGCGCCGCTCCTACCTCTCGCTGCTCGACTGGAAGGCCCGCTGGACCGACGCCGGCCGCACCCAACTGCCGCACGCTCCTGCCCAGTTGGAGATGCTCGCGCTGGACGCCTGCCTGGACGCGATCACCGCCGAGACCCTCGACGCGGTGATCGCCCGGCACCGCGCCGCGGCCGCCGCCACCCGCGCGGGCGCCACCGCCCTCGGCACCGTCGCCCCGTTCGTCCGGCTCGCCGAGCACGCCGCCCCGGTCGCCACCACGCTGCGCACCGCCGAGGGCCTGGACGCGACCGAACTCGCCGCCGAACTCCGCCGCCACGCCCCGCAGTTGCCGATCCAGGCCGGCGGCGGCGCACTCGCCTCCACCATGCTGCGCCTCAACCACTACGGCCCGGCGGCCACCGCCGAGACGGTCCTCGCCGCCCTTGAGGCGCTCGCCCAGGCCACCGGCGTCCCGGCCGCGGCCGCGGTCACGGCGGCCACCGAGGCCTGGGAGCAGGCAATCTGACGCTCCGTCAATTGTCCAGCGCCGGAAGTGCTTCGCACGCGGCGTCCAGCGCTTCCTCGTCCATGGCCCGGACGGCCAGCCAGGCGCCTCCCAGGAGTGCCAGCAGGGCGTCCGGGCGGGCGAAGTAGCGGGTGTCCACGCCGGGTGCGTGGACGCGCGGCAGTTCGGTCCAGCCGGTCAGGTCGTTCGGGTCGACCTCGCCGCCGTCCACGTACGCGCTGTCGTCGAACAGCGGCTCGGTCAGCAGGATGCCCAGGCACTCGGCGGAGAAGCTCGCCGTCCACGGGGTGATCTCCAGCTGCACGGACGGCGCGACGTCCGGCCAGGCCACGGTCGGCGGGTCCGCCCGGTCGAGGGCGGCGAGCGGAATGCCCCAGTAGGCGCAGGACTGGTTCTCCACGCGGTAGACCAGGCAGTCCTGGTCGACGTAGAAGCGGTCCGGCGGCAGCAGGGTGTCCTGGTTGCCGGTCAGGTCGGGGCGGTTGCCGATCAGCCGGTACGCCTCGCGCAGCGCGGCGGGCAGTTTCAGGCCCAGCCGGGCTTCGGCGGCGTCGAGTTCGGCGTCGGTGCAGCCGCCGTCAGGCAGCAGCGGGGTTCCCCAGAAGGCCGCGATGTCGGCGATCAGCCGCCAGGCTGCGGCGCGGTCGGCGAGGGCGGTGGGCAGGTCGCGGACGAGGTCGAGCGTCATGACCGCACGCTAGCGCCCGGCACGGACAGGGTTCGGCTGCCGGTGGTCGACCGTTCACCGGCCGGGCAACCGGTGTACGCGAACAGGTATTTGGCTGAGCAGCCCCGTCAAGTTGTCTGTACAACCGGAGGCTGCTCCCATGTCCGTCCCCCACCCCTACTGGCTGCGCGACAACTGCCCGTGCGCCGAGTGCCGCAACCCGCGCAGCGGGCAGAAGCGGTTCCGGATCGGCGACCTGCCGGACGACCTGACCGCCGCCGAGGCCACCGAGAACGGGGCCGGGCTGAGCGTGCTGTGGTCCGACGGCCACCGCTCGTTCTACCCGACCGGCTGGGACGCCGCCGATCAGGACGGCGACCACCGCACCGAGCACGGCAAACGCCTGTGGGAGGCCCCCGACTTCGCCCGCGGCCTGCCCGAGGCCGACTGGTCGAGCTACCTGGCCGACCCGGAGGAGAAGATCGCCGTCCTCTCCGCCGTCCGCCGATCAGGCTTCGCGGTGCTCCGCGGCGTCCCCGTCGAGGAGCGCCAAGTCCTCGCCGTGGCACGGAGTTTCGGGTACGTCCGGGACACCAACTACGGCGAGCTGTTCGACGTCCGGGTGGAGCCCGACGCGGTCAACTTCGCCTTCACCGACGCCGCCATCGCCCCGCACACCGACAACCCGTACCGTGACCCCGTCCCCACCCTCCAACTGCTGCACTGCCTGCGCAACGAGGCCGCCGGCGGCGACTCCGGCCTGGTCGACGGCTTCCGCGTGGCCGCGCTGCTCCGCGAGGAGGACCCGGAGGCGTTCGCGCTGCTCGCCCGCACCCCCGTCCCGTTCCGCTACCGCGACCGCACCGCCGACCTGGCCGCCGAGATGCCGATGATCGGGCTCGCCCCGCGCGGCGCGATCCGCGAGATCCGCTTCAACAACCGCTCCATCGACACCCTGCGCACGCTCCACGGCGCCGAACTCGACGCCTTCTACGCCGCCTACCGCCGCTTCGCGGAGATCACCCTCCGCCCCGAACTCCAACTGGAGTTCCGACTCGGCCCCGGCGACTGCCTGATCTTCGACAACACCCGCCTGCTGCACGCCCGCACCGCCTTCGAGCAGGCCGGCGGCCGCCACCTCCAGGGCTGCTACGCCGACCTCGACTCGCTCTCCTCCACCCTCTCCGTGCTGCGCCGCAACGTCGCCGCGCTCGACGAACTGGAGGCCCTGTTCGCCGGCGAGGGCGCCGGCGAGTACCTCGGCGAGGCCGTCACCATGGCCGAACACATGCTCCAGGCAGGCCAGTTGGCCCGTGCCGCCGACGCCCCGCCCGCGCTGGTGGCCGCCGCCCTGCTCCACGACATCGGCCACTTCCACGGCAGCGGCCTGGAGTTGATGGCCGGCGCCGACAACCGCCACGGGGCGACCGCCGCCGCCTGGCTCTCCCGCTGCTTCCCGCCCGCTGTCACCGAACCCGTCCGGCTGCACGTCCCCGCCAAGCGCTACCTGTGCACCGCCGAACCGGACTACTTCGCCAAGCTCTCCCCCGCCTCCGTCCACACCCTCGGCCTCCAGGGCGGCCCGATGACCCCCGCCGAGGCCGAGGAGTTCGCCGCCGGCCCGTTCGCCGCGGACGCGGTGGCCGTCCGCCGCTGGGACGAGGCCGCGAAGGACCCCTCGGCGGCTGCCCCAACGTTCGCCGAATTCCGGCCGCTGCTGTTGGAGTTGATGGGCTGAGCCGACTCGCTGCCGCCCGCTTTCCCCGGGCGGTGTCCACCGCGTCCCGGCGCCGCGCACCCCGCCGCGCCGCCGGACGGACACCGCCCCGTCGCTGCTACCAGCGCCACTCCTGCTGACCGTACAGGTGGCCGGCCTTGATGCCGCGGCCGCGGCACCACTCCAGGAACTCCTCGATCTGCTTGATCTGGTAGGTGTCCTCGTTGTACGTGGTGGCCATGACGTGGCCCAGCCACGGCTCCTCGCCCATCGCGTAGACGTAGGCCTCCTCGACGCCGAGCTCGGTGAGGATGTCGCCGGCCTGCTTGGCGTCGGAGCCGGACAGCTTGCGGGAGTTGCTCATCTTCTTGGTGACCGGCTTGGTCAGCAGCGCCTGGTACAGCCAGGTCAGCGGCGCGCCGTCGCACTCCATGCCGACGAAGGCGATGTCGGCCCTGCCCAGGTGGTTGCGAACGTAGCGGTAGAGCTTCGGCTCGATGCCGGAGGAGTCGGCGCCGACGAAGATCTTGCGGCCCGCCAGTTCCACCCAGTAGGTCGACTTGCTGCGGATGTCCAGGTCGCAGTGTTCGCCGAGGAACGGGGTCGCGGTGACCTTGCCGCCGGGGAACGGCACCTCGTCGAAGTCGTCGACCTCGATGACCTCGAAGCCGAGGTGGCGCAGGACCAGGGCCATCGACGGGTCGGCCAGGTTGCCGCGGGAGGGGCGCGGAACGACGACGGCGCCGACCCGGCCGCGCAGCTGGAGCAGTGTCTCCAGCACGATGTGGTCCTGGTGGCCGTGGGTGATCAGCACCAGGTCGATGAAGTCCGGGAGGTCGTCGAGGGTGTAGCGGTCGCCCTGCGAGCTGTCCGCGGAGATGAAGGGGTCGGTGACGACGGCGCCCTCGGGGGTCTGCAGCACCAGGCAGGCGTGGCCGAAGTAGCGGATCCGGCCGCCCTCGCCGATGTGACGGTCCGTCGACAGGCTCGGTTCGTCGGCCAGCAGGCCGAGCAACTGCTCGGTCTGGGCGTCGTCGAGGCCGAGGGCGGCGCGCAGGTGGCCGAGGGTGGCGCCGTGCACGCGGGACTTGAACAGCTCGGTCAGGCCCGGGTGGTTGAACGGGATCCGGAGATCGAGCACGTTCGGGTCGGCGAGGCGCGGGGTGCTGAGGATGAACGGACGCTCGGTGTCCGGCTCCAGGGAGAGCTGCACGGACTGCCGTGCCTCGGTGTAGGCCGGGCTCAGGTAGGCGAGCGGCTCCATGAACCGGATCGCGGCCTGGTTGTCGGTGTCGTAGGCGAGTTCGACGATGCCGCCGAGCTCCGCGGGCAGCTGCGGGTAGAGCGGGGTCAGGTCGAAGCCGGTGGCGTTGGCGCGCAGCAGTTCCTGGCCCTCGGCGATCGCCTCGGCGAAGCGGAGCATGTCGGCGCGGTCGCGCTTGATGGTGGCGAGCAGCTCGCGCACCTCCTCGACGCGCTCCTCCGGGATGTTGACGTAGTAGCCGCCGCGCAGCTCGGGGTTGCTGCTCGCCGCGATGTGGACCTGCGGGGACTGCAGGTACGACTCCAGCAGCGGAACCTGCCGGAATGCCAGGTTCATCGCCGCCTGCACGGGCGCGACGGTGTAGAGCCAGGCGTAGAACCGGTCCACCAGCGGCTCGACGATGGTCCGGGACCGCAGATATTTCAGCTGTTCTTCCATCAGTGATCTTCCCCGATTGTCGGAAACACGAATTCGGCCGGCCCGTTCCGCGCGGGGAGGCCGGAGCGTCCCGCCGGACGGGCCCCGGTCACCGTGGCACCGGACGCCGGAAGCGAGGTGGAGAAGCACTGGAAGCTGCTGCTGGAGTCGATGAGCCGGAGCCGGTCCGGCCGATCTTGTCGGGCGGACAGGCCCTAGCGCCCCCGGGGCCACAGTTCGAACCACACCGTCCGCCCACCGGCCCGGGGCTCGGCCCCCCAGCGGTCGGCGCGCCAGGCCACCATCAGCAGGCCGCGATCGGCCTCCTCGTCGAGCGGGTCGACCACCGCCAGGACGGGGAGCCGGTGGTGGTCGTCGGTGACCTCGACCAGCAGGCGGTCGGTGTGCACCAGGCGCACCCCGACCGGTCCTCCGGCCACCAGTACGGCGTCGGCGATCAGTTCGCCGGCCAGCAGTTCGGCGGTGTCGACGTCGACCTCCAGGCCCCAGTCGGTGATCCGGTCCCGGACGAACTGCCGGGCGGCCCGCACCTCCCGGGCCTGGGCCGGCAGTTCGTAGTGCGCCACTCGGTCCGCGGGGATGCCGTCGAGCCCCACCACCAGGAGGGCGAGGTCGTCCCTGCGCGCCGTCGCGGACAGGTCGTTCAGCAGGTCCTCGCACACCTGGTCGGGGGTGGAATCCGGCCCGATCAGGTCGGCGCAGCGGTCGGCGAACTCCCCGAACCCGTCGTAGTCGTGCAGCGGGAGCAGGCTGTCGGAGCCGAGCACCAGCATGGATCCGTCCGGGACGTCCACCGTGACGGCGCCGAACGGCAGCCCCCCGATCCCGACCGGAAGGTTGGAGGGCAGGTCGAGCCAGTCGACGCTGCCGTCCGGGTGCCGCAGCAGTGGGGGCAGATGTCCGGCCGAGGCCAGCTCGCACCGCCGGGCGATCGGGTCGTACACCAGGTAGAGACAGGTGGCGGGCTGGGCGACGCCGAGGCGCAGGACCAGGTCGTCGAGATGGCGCAGCAGCTGTGCGGGCGGTACGTCGAGCAGGGCGAAGGCCTGCACCCCCGCGCGGAGCCGGCTCATCGTCTGGGCGGCCTCCAGGCCGTGGCCCATCACGTCGCCGACCACCAGGGCGACCCGGTTGCCGGCCAGTTGGATGACGTCGAACCAGTCGCCGCCCACCCCGGCCCGGCGATCGCCGGGCAGGTACTGGTGGGCAGTCCGTACTCCGGCGATCCTGGGCGGGTCGAGCGGGATCATCGAACGCTGCAGGGCCTCGGCCAGCCGCGCTTCCGCCTGGTGCAGCCGCGCGCTGTCCAGCAGCAGCGCCCCGCGCTCGGCGAGTCCGTGCAGCGGGAGGACGTCGGCGGACTCGAACGGCGCTCGGCCCGACAGCCGTACCAGTTGCAGCACCCCGAACACCCGCCCCCGGACCATCAGCGGGAGCGCCAGCACCGACGACTCCGGGCCGGCCCCGGACAACCGTTCCTCCACCGGGGCGAGAACGGGTTCACCGTCCTTCAGGGCGCGTCCGGCCGGAGTGCCGGGCTCGATCCGCAGCAGCGCGCCCATCCGCGGGGACCGCCCGAGCAGGCGAACGCTGTCCCCGCCGTGGCCGACCACCTGGAACGTGGAGGTCCACACCGACGGCTCGCCCTCCGGGTGGGAGCCGAAGACGAAGGAGGTCCGCAGGTAGACCGTGGCCAGGTCGGCCCAGGCCGGCACGAACACCTCGCACAGCTCGGCGGCCGTGGTGTCCAGGTCCACGGTGGTGCCGACCCGGCGGGCGAACTCCCGCGTCAGCACCGCGCCCGGCGACTCCAGCTCCGCCCGGTATCTGAACTCCCTTTCATGGCGGGCCCGTTGCGTGGCCAACGCGGCCTCGGCGGCCAACAGCCGGGCCTCCAGGCGGACGCACTGCTCCTCCGCGTCGTGGCGAAGGGTCTGGGCCCGCGCCAGCTCGGCCCGAAGCAGGTCCAACTCCCGCTTCAGGAAGCGCAGTTCTTCCCGCACCTGCTCGGTCTCGGGTCCGTCCGCCCAGCGTTCCAGCTCGCCGGCCCCGTAGCGGGCGGCGGCCCGGTCCGCTTCCAGCCGGCGATAGCGCTGCTCGGCCTGCTGCGCCTGCGCCTCCGTCGCCTCCAGGGAGCGCAGCAGGTGCCGTTCCCGCACGCCCGCCAACTGGAGTTCGCGCTCCGCCGCACCCAGCCGGTCCCGCAGCTGCTCGACCTCGTGCCGGGAGGCGTTGCGAACCCGCAACGCCTCCATCCGCAGCCGGTGGACGTGTTCCTGGACCTCGGAGGTGACGGACTCCCCGGTGGTCTCGGCGACCTGACGCAGCAGCTCGTCGACGAAGTCCTTCGGGGCGATCCGCGCCCCGCTGAAGTAGCGCGAGACGCTGCCCTTGTCGCGGTTGCAGCGAGCCGCGTAGCGGGTGAGCGAGATGCACAGCCCCTGGAACAACTGCCCCAGGAAGGCGGTGAACGCCGCCACCTCCGGCTCGCCGCCCTGCGGTTCGAGCGTCATGGAGTCCTCTCCCCGACCGTTGCCGGGAAGTGGCAATCCGTTGCACCTGGCGCAACCCCGGCCTGCACCGAACAGTAGGAGAAAACCTCAACGGTCCGCAGCGAAAGGCATATTGATGTTCACCGGAGTCGTCCGACAGCTGGCCGCCTGCCAGCGCGCCGTGGTCGTGTCCCTGGCCCTGGTGCCCGTGGTCCTGGTGACCGTGGCGTGCCTGCCCGCCGTCCTGGTGCTGCCCGCGTTCCCCGGCGGGATGCAGCGCCTGGGCGCACTGCTCGCCTCATTGCGCCGCTGGACGGACACCGTCCTGTCCCGGAGCTAGGACAGCGCCGCCGTCAGGTCGATCTCCACCAACTGGCCGCGGTAGCCGAGCGCGGCGACGCCGAGCAGTGTGCTGGCGGTGGCGAACGCCGGGGCGAGCGGGCCGGCCTGGAGGTGGGCCCAGGCGGCCCCCAGCACCTCGCTCCGGTCACTGACGACGTAGATCACGGAGCGGACCACCCGCTCCGGGCCGACCCCGGCGGCGGCCAGGGCGACGAGCGAGTTGGCCACCACCTGGTCGATCTGGGCGAACAGGTCGCCCTCGCCGACCAGGGCCTCGTCGCGGTCCAGCGGGCACTGGCCGGCCAGCTGCGCCGTGCGGCCGGACTCGACGACGGTGATATGGGCGTAGCCGGCGGTGGGGTGGAGTTCGGCGGGGCTGATACGAGTGATGTCGGTCATCCGTCGATGGTCGCCCGCGCGCCGGACAGCCCGCATCCGAATATCAGTCGCTCTCCCGGGCGTGCCGCGAAAGTGCCGACGAGGCAAGGGAGTTGTGGATCGAGAAGGCGACCGTCCCGGGCAGGTAGCGGTCCTGGGACCACTCGACGGGGGTGCCGGTGGGGTCGGTGGTGCGGCGCTTCTCGCGCAGCAGCGGGCTGCCGCGGCGGCAGCCGAGCAGCCGGGCGTCGTCGGCGTTGGCGCCGACCACGTCGATGGTGTGGTCGGCGTCGCTGAACAGGATGCCGTGTTCGCGCAGCGGTTCGGTGTGCGAGACGGCGTCGGGCGGCAGTTGGGCGACGAGTTCGCCGACCCGGGGCGGGTAGACGGTGCGTTCGACCATGACGGGGGTGCCGGACAGGGTGCGCAGCCGGAGCATCGCGTACACCTCGGCGCCGGGGTCGAGGCGCAGTTGTTCGCGTTCGGCGGCGTCGGCGGGGCGGCGGACGATGGACTCCAGCCGGCCGCCGGGCTCCTCGCCCATGGAGCGGGCCCAGTGGGTGAAGGAGAGCAGCTCGGAGAAGGACTGGACGCGGGCGCTGCCGAGGACGACCCGGCGGGTGCCGCGGCGGGAGGTGACCAGTCCGTCGGCGCGCAGCAGGGCGAGGGCCTGACGGACGGTGCCCCGGGAGACGCCGTACTGCTCGGCGAGGGCGCCCTCCGCCGGCAGCCGTCCGGCGTCGCCGAACGAGCCGGAGGTGATCGCTTCGCGCAGGTCGGCGGCCACCTTGCGGTAGAGCGACCCGGCCCCGCTGTCCTGTTCGAGTGCCACGTGCGTCGAGTTCCCTTGGCTGGTAAGGAGATTGGGCTGTGTCCGCGGCGTGATCGCGCGTACACCATTGACTGTAGCCGCTGCCGCCGCACCGTCCGGCGTCGGGCGCGACCGTTCCGACAGCCGCCCCCTGTACTGGGCCGTCCGTTCACTTTCCCGTCACCGGCCTCGGGCGTACTTACCTCGGGCGACGGAAGTTGGCTGGCCAACTTGGCCGCGACATGCCGCGCTTCGCACCGAACACCCTCTCGTGATCTCTGCAGCTCCCCTTCCTCCAGGAGACCTCCCCGTGACCGTGCACCGCCACCGCGCCGCCGCCCTCGCGGCCGTGCTGACCGCTGCCGCGCTCTCCCTCTCCGCCTGCGGCTCCGCCGGCTCGACCGCCAAGTCCGGCGACGCCAAGGGCGGTTCGGGCAACGCCAGGACCGCCACCTCGCTCGCCGACTTCGGCGGCATGGACGGCCTGGTCGCCGCCGCGAAGAAGGAGGGCAAGCTGCACGTCATCACCCTCCCCCGGGACTGGGCCAACTACGGCAAGCTGATGGACGACTTCAAGGCGAAGTACGGCATCGAGATCGAGGACGAGAACCCGGACGGCTCCAGCCAGGACGAGATCAACGCGGTCAAGTCCCGCAAGGGCCAGGACCGTGCGCCCGACACCCTCGACCTGGGCTCGGCGTTCGCGCTGTCCGCCGCCAAGGAGGGCCTCCTCGCCCCGTACAAGGTCGCGGGCTTCGACAAGATCCCGGACACCATGAAGGACCCGGCCGGTCTGCGGGTCAACGACTACGGCGGCTACGTCTCGATCGGCTGCGACGCCAAGAAGGTCGCCAACTGCCCGAAGACCTTCGCCGACCTGCTCAAGCCCGAGTACAAGGGCCAGGTCGCGCTGAACGGCAACCCGACCAAGTCCGGTTCGGCGTTCGGCGGCGTGTACGCGGCCGCGCTCGCCAACGGCGGTTCGCTGGACAACATCCAGCCCGGCATCGACTTCTTCGCCAGGCTGAAGCAGTCCGGCAACTTCAACCCGGTGGAGTCCACCCCGGCGACCGTCGAGAAGGGCGAGACCCCGATCTCGATCGACTGGTCGTACCTGAACGCCGGCTACACCGACGAGTTCAAGGGCAAGGGCATCGACTGGAAGGTGTCGATCCCCTCCGACGGCTCCTACGCCCAGTTCTACAACCAGGCCATCAACAAGGACGCCCCGCACCCGGCGGCCGCCCGCCTGTGGATGGAGTACCTGTACTCGGTCGAGGGCCAGAACGGCTTCATGGGCGGCTACGCCACCCCGGCGATGTTCGACGCCATGAAGAAGGACGGCTCCCTGGACGCGGCCGCCGCGGCCAAGCTGCCGGTCGTCGAGAAGCCGTTCACCACCTTCCCCAGCTCGGAGCAGATCGACGCGGCCAAGAAGGTCGTGACCGAGAACTGGGCCAAGGCGATCGCGGGCTGATCACCGACATGACCACGGCTCCCACCCCGGTGCCGGCCCCGGCCGCCGCTGACCTCAGCGGCGGCCCGGTGGCCGCCGGCGCCGCCACCACCGCCCCCACCCCCGAGCCCGCCGGACGCCGCCTGCTGCGCGGCAAGTCCTGGCTGGCCACCGTCCCCCTGCTGCTGTTCTTCCTGATCGGCTTCGGCCTGCCGGCCGTCGCCATCGTCACCGGGGCGTTCACCGTCTCCAGCGACGCGGAGACCGGCGCGGGCTCGTTCACCACCGCCAACGTCACCGACTCGGTGCAGGGCGCCTACTGGACGGCGCTGCTGTCCAGCATCAAGCTGTCCGCGCTCACCGCGCTGATCGGCACCGCGGTCGGCGTGCCGATCGCCCAGGCGGTGCTCACCTCCCGGTTCCGGATGCTGCGCGAGGCGGTGCTGACCGCCTCCGGCGTGCTCGCCAACTTCGGCGGCCTGCCGCTGGCGTTCGCCTTCGTCGCCACCCTCGGCAACGCCGGCGAGCTGACCAAGATGTTCCACCTGACCGACCACGGCTGGTCGCTGTACAGCTTCACCGGCCTGACCGTCGCCTACCTGTACTTCCTGGTGCCGCTGATGGTGCTCACCATCACCCCCGCACTGGAGGGCCTGCGGGTCCAGTGGCGCGAGGCCGCCCAGAACAACCGGGCCACCGGCCTCCAGTACTGGCGGCACGTCGCGCTGCCGATCCTGTTCCCCTCGCTGCTCGGCGGCTTCGTGCTGCTGTTCGGCTCGGCGTTCGCCGCGTACGCCACCGCCGCCGCTATGGTCGGCGCCACCGTCCCGCTGATCAGCCGTCAGATCGCCGACGCGCTGTCCGGCAACGTGCTGGTCGGCCAGGGCAACCTGGCGCTGGCGCTCAGCCTGGACATGATCATCGTCGCCGTCCTGGTGATGGCCGTCTACCTGCCCCTCCAGCGCCGGAGTGCCCGATGGCTCAGCTGATCTCCCGTCTGCGGGTCTGGCGCGGGGCGGTCCTGCTGCTGGCCGGCCTGTACTTCCTGATCCCGATGGCCGCCTCGGTGTGGTTCTCGATCGACGATGTCAACGGCATCTCCTTCGACGCCTACACCGGCCTGCTGTCCGCCCCCGGCTTCACCGACAGCCTGGTTCTCACCCTGGAACTCGCCGTCGTCACCGTGGTGGTGCTGCTGCTCCTGCTGGTGCCCGCGATGATCGCGGTCCGGCTCGGCTCGCCGAAGCTCCGCCCGGTGCTCGAAGTGGTCTGCACCCTGCCGCTGGTGGTGCCGCCGGTCGCCCTGACCGCCGGCCTGATCGGCGTGCTCCGCTGGGGCCCGGACTACCTGATGGACACCCCGTTCTTCCAGACCTTCGTGTTCGTCCAGCAGCCGCAGTTCCCGCTGGTCCTGGTGATTGCCTACGTGCTGATGGCACTGCCGCTGGCCTACCGCGCCCTGGACTCCGGCCTGCGCGCCGTGGACGTCCGCACCCTGGTCGAGGCCGCCCGCAACTGCGGCGCGAGCTGGCCCCGGGCCGTGTTCTCGGTGATCCTGCCGAACCTGCGCGGCGCGCTGCTGAACGCCTCCTTCCTCACCCTGGCCCTGGTCCTCGGCGAGTTCACCACCGCCTCGATCCTCGGCTACCAGCCCTTCGCCGTGTGGATCTACTCGGTCGGCAACAGCCAGGGCCAGATGTCCGTCGCGGTGTCCGTGCTCAGCCTGCTGATCACCTGGGTGCTGCTGCTCCTGCTGGCCGCCGCCGGCCGCGAGCGCCGCCACAAGACCGCCACCGCCTCCTGAGCCTCCCCGGAGACCACCACCCATGAGCACCGCCACCGTCGCCCCCACCACCAGCGCCACCGTCGAATTCCGCTCGCTGCGGCGGCAGTTCGGCACCACCACCGCCCTCGACGGCCTCGACCTGACGGTCGAGCCGGGCGAACTCCTGGCCCTGCTCGGCCCGTCCGGCTGCGGCAAGACCACCGCGCTGCGCATCCTCGCCGGGTTCGAGACCCACGACTCCGGCGAGGTCCTGGTCGACGGCGAGGACATCACCCGGATCCCCGCCCACAAGCGCGACGCCGGCATGGTGTTCCAGTCCTACAGCCTCTTCCCGCACCTCACCGCCGCCGACAACGTCGCCTTCGGCCTGCGCATGCGCGGCGTCGCCAAGGCCGAACGCCGGCGGCGCGCCCAGGAGTTGCTGGAACTCGTCGGCCTGCCGCAGCGCGCCGAGCACTACCCGCACCAGATGTCCGGCGGTCAGCAGCAGCGCATCGCCCTGGCCCGCGCCCTCGCCCTCCAGCCGCGCGTGCTGCTCCTCGACGAGCCGCTCTCCGCGCTCGACGCGAAGGTCCGCCTCTCGCTGCGCGAGGAGATCCGCCGCCTCCAGCAGGAACTCGGCATCACCACCCTGTTCGTGACGCACGACCAGGAGGAGGCCCTCTCGATGGCCGACCGGGTCGCCGTGCTGCGCGCCGGACAGCTCGAACAGTGCGCGACGCCCTCCGAGCTGTACTCGCGGCCGGCCACCGCGTTCGTCGCCGAGTTCGTCGGCACCATGAGCCGCATCCCGTGCGTGCGCACGGCCGACGGTCAGGTCGAAGTGCTCGGCCGCCGGCACCCCGTGGACGGCGACCTCCCCGCGGACGGCGACCTGCACGTCCTGGTCCGCCCCGAGAACGTCGAGCTCACCCCCGCTGCGGACGGCCCCGCCCAGGTGATCGCCGCCTCCTTCCTCGGCGCCGTCACCCGCCTCACCGTCCGCCTCCCCGACGGCACCGAGATCAAGTCCGACCTCCCCACCGAGACCGCCGCCACCCTCCCCCTCGGCACCCACGCCACCCTCGCCCTCCCCGACCGCCCGGTCCTCGTCGACCGCAGGTCCTGACGGACGCCGACTCGCGCCCGGTCGGAGAAACGACGCCCGCCGGGCCGGAGGGCCCGGCACTCCGAAGTCCCGGCACTCCGAAGTCCCGTGCCCACGAAGGTCGGCGCCGCCGAAGTCCCGTGCCCCGTCCGGGGCGTGGGGACCTGCGCGAAGCGGAAGGCAGCATGCCGCAGCCGCCCGCCGACAGCCGGGTGCACCGCCCAACGCCCCTGCGCCCCGTCGCCCGATGAGCCCACGTAAGGTACCGCCATGCCTGCATCCCGCCCCGCCGCCGTCCTGTTCGACATGGACGGCACCCTGGTCGACACCGAGCACCTCTGGTGGCAGGCCGCAGCCGAACTCGCCGCCGAGCTCGACCTCACCCTCACCGACGCCGACCTCCCGGAGGTCCTCGGTCAGGCGGTCGAGCACACCGCCGCCCACCTGCACCGCAGCAGTCTCACCGGCCGCCCCGAGGCCGATCTGGTCGAGCACCTGAACAACGCGTTCGCCGCCAAGGTCGAGGCCGAGACCGTCCCCCGCCCGGGTGCTCTCGCCCTGCTCGCCGCGCTCCGGGACGCACGGATCCCCGCCGCCCTGGTGTCCGCGTCCCCGCGCCGCGTCGTCGATCTCGTCCTGAACGCTCTCGGCCCGCACTGGTTCGCCACCACGCTCGCCGCCGAGGACACCCCCCGCACCAAGCCCGCGCCGGACCCGTACCTGGCCGCCGCCGAGCGTCTCGGCCTCGCCCCGGCCGCCTGCGTCGCCGTCGAGGACACCCCGACCGGTGTCGCCTCCGCGCGCGCCGCCGGCTGCGCCGTCCTCGCGGTGCCGTCGACCGTCCCGATCCCGACCGCCGACGGCATCACCGTGCTGGACAGCCTCGAACACGCCGACCTCGCCTTCCTCGGCGCCCTCACCGCCGACCCGGCGTCCTGATGCCGTACCTGCTGCTCGCGCTCGCGATAGCCGGCGAGGTCTGCGCCACCAGCCTGCTGAAGCTGACCGACGGCTTCTCCCGGCTGTGGCCCAGCCTCGCCGTCGGCGCCGGCTACGTGCTGTCGTTCTACCTGCTGGGCCGCGCCCTCAAGCACATACCGGTCTCCGTCGCCTACGCCGTCTGGTCCGGCGCGGGCACGGCCGCCGTGGCGGCCATCGGCGCCACCTTCTTCGGCGAGTCCCTGGGCCGGCTGCAGTGGTGCGGCATCGCCCTGGTGATCGCCGGCGTGGTCCTGCTCAACCTCCGCTCCACCCACTGAGCCGCGCACACCGGATTGACCGCCGCGCCGCCGGTCGACGAGCATCCCTGCATGCCGCTGCACGCCACCCTCGCCCGCGCCGACGCCGATCTCGCGGCGGGCCGCGTCCCGATGGCCCGGCAGCGGCTGCGCAGCCTGGTCGAGCACTACCCGACCGACCTGACGGTGCGTCGCCGACTGGCCGCCGTGTACCGCCTGTACGGCGAGCCGGCCGAGGCGGGGCGCTGGAACCACCTGGACGAGTCCGCCGACCCGGCGGAGACCGCGGCGTTCGAGGCCCGGCACCCGGATCCGCTGCGCCGGATGATCGCCCTGTGCTGGCGCGCCCCCGAGGACCACGCCCCGACGGAGACCGCCCGGGCCCGGCTCGCCGCCCTCCGCGGGACGGCCGTCGGCGGCGACGGCGGCCCCGTCGCCTGGACCGATCTGTACATCGCCGCGGCGGACAAGGTCCCGAAGGACGAGCCACGGGACTTCCTCCTGCCCGGCTGCCTGGCCGTCGCGGCCGTCCTCCTCGCGCCGGCCGTGATCGGCGCGATCACCACCGTCCGGTGGCTCCTGTGACGGGACGAGCCCTCGCCGGAAAGCCGATTGACGCCTCGTCCGTCCGCCCGGAACGATCACCGTCATGAGCGTCGAATCCACCCTGGCCAAGGCCGAGACGGACCTGCGCGAGGGTCGGCTCGGCCTGGCCCGGCGCCGACTGCGCGGCCTGCTGGAGAGCCGCCCGACCGACCTGGCCGTCCGTCACCGCCTCGCCGGGTCGTACCGCTGGATCCACTGCCTCGACGAGTCGGGTCGGTGGAACTACCTGGACGAGTCGCTGACCGTCGACGAATTCGCCGCCTTCGAGCGCCGGTTCCGCGACCCGGCCCGGCGCCTGGCCGTCCTGCACTGGCCCGACCCCGAGCACACCCCGCCGGCGACCCCGCTCGCCCGCCGTCGTCTCGCCGCCCTGCACCGGCAGGCCACCGGCCGGCAGCCGAACTGGCCGGACCACCCGGACGACGCGGCGACGGTCGCCCCGCCCCTGCCGCCGCGCCCGATGCCGCGCCCACCCGTGCACCGGGCGCCGCTCCCCCGGTTCGCGCCGCGCCAGCCCGAAATGCCGATGCATGTCGCCGCGTTCCGGCTGACGCTGTTCATCGCCGTCGGGGTGGCCCTGATCGCGCTGGTCCAGCACCAGCTCGGTTGACGCCCACCGGAAGGCCGGCAGGGTGCCGACGCTGCCTCAACCCGCCGACGCTGTCCGCTACTTGAGCGAGTCCCGGAGCGCGTCCACCCGGTCCGCGGAGGCGGTGAAGTCGTCGCGGTCGAGGTCCCCGGAGTCCAGCGCGCCCGCCAGGGCGGCCGCGGCCTGGTCGCCCTGGCCGACGTCGCGGGCGGAGCAGAGGATCAGGTCGACCCCGGCCCGGGCGACGGCGAGGGCGCGCTTGTCGGTGCCGCCGACGGGGTCGAGGGCCTTGGCCTCCAGGGCGTCGGTGACGGTGACGCCCTGGTAGTTCAGGCGGGTGCGGAGCTCGTCGTGGACGACGGTGCCGGACAGGCCGGCGGGGGTGCCGGGGTCGAGCGCGGGGTAGATCGCCCAGGCCAGCATCACCAGTTCGACGCCGGCGGCGACCGCGTCCTGGTAGGGCCGTTCGTCGACGCTGCGCAGCTGGTTGAGCGGGACGTTGAGGGTGACGGGTTCCTCGTCGGTGTTGGCGCCGGCGGGGGCGCTGCCGAGGCCCGGGAAGTGCTTGGCGGTGGCAGCGACGCCCGCGCCCTGCTGGGCCTTGATGAAGGCGGAGCCGAGCTTGCCGACGACCGCGGGGTCGGTGCTGTAGGAGCGCTGGGCGCTGTCGGCGAAGTCGCCGGGGGTGCGGTAGACGTCGAGCACGGGCGCCAGGTTGAGGTTGAGTCCGAAGCCGGTGAGCGTCGCGGCGGCCTGGTTGCCGGTGGCCGTGGCCGCGGCGATCGGATCGGCGGCGCGGCCGACGTCCTTCGCGGACTGCGCGGGCCCGCCGGGCAGCCGTCGGACCAGGCCGCCCTCCTGATCGGTCATCAGCAGCAGCGGCCGGGGGTGCGGGCTCTGCTGTTCGGCCTGCCGCAGCTGGTTGACGGCGGTGCGCAGCACGGACGGGTCGCTGCCGACGTTCTCGGCGAAGAAGATCACTCCGGCCACCCGGCCTTCGCGGATGCGTTGCAGCAGCGCGGCGGGCGGGGTGGTGCCGGGATAGGAGTAGACGATCCGCTGCCCGGCGAGGTCGGCGGAGTTCGCCCCGGCGGTGGGGGACGGCGTCGGCTCGGGGCTGGTCGTCGGACTCGGCGACGGGCTTGCGGGCAGGGGGCTCTCGGTCGGCGCGGCGTCGGTGGTCGCGGGGGCCGGCGACGGGCTGCTGCCGCCGGTTCCGGGCGATCCGCAGGCGGTGAGCAGCGTCAGGCCGAGAGCGAGCAGGCCGACCGACCTCAGTGAGAGCGACATACCGTCAGATAAGCACGTGAATACGCCGGGAGCCAGCACCAGCGGCCCCGGGGCGTCGCCACCCCGGGGCCGTACGGAGCATTGACGCGGCGTCAGCCGCGCAGCACCGCGGGCAGCTCGGCGATCGAGCCCAGCACGTGGGTGGCGCCGTCGGCACGCAGCCGGGCCTCGTCGTGGGCGCCGGTGAGCACGCCCGCCACTACGGACGCGCCCGCCCGGGCGCCGGTGAGCATGTCGTAGCCGGTGTCGCCGGCCACCGCGATCTGCCGGACCGAGTCGGTGCGGGTGCGCAGCAGCGCGGTGAGCACCATGTCGGGGTAGGGGCGGCCGCGGCCCGCGTCGGCGGGGCACAGCGTCAGGTCGGCGACGTCCTGCCAGCCGAGGGCCGCCAGGATGCTGTCCTGGGTGGTCCGGGAGAAGCCGGTGGTGAGGACGACCTTCCGGCCCTGGCCGCGCAGCTCGGCGATCGCCTCGGCGGCGCCGGGCAGCGCCTCGCAGCGGCCCTGGCCGACCAGGCTGTCGTAGCCGGCCTCGAAGGCCAGGTTGGCGGCCTGGGCGCGGTCCTCGTCGCCGAACAGGTGACGGAACACCGAGATCTTGGACTCGCCCATGGTGGCGCGGACGTGCGCCAGCATCGTGGCGTGCTCGGGGCTGCCGGGCTCGACGCCCTGGGAGCGGGCGGCGGCCTCGAAGGCGAGCTCCACCAGGCCGTCGTCGGCGACGGTGGTGCCGGCCATGTCGAGCACCACCAGGGACACATCGTGCGTGGTCATGTTCTGCCCTTGCAGTCGAACGGGAGGGGGAGGCTCAGAGGCCGGCGAGGTTCGCCGTGGTCTCGGCGATCGCGGGCGAGCAGGTCATGCCGCGCCCGCCGGGGCCGGTGACCAGCCAGGCGCCCTCGGCGACCTGCTGGCGGTGCACCACCCGGGTGCTGTCCAGGCACTGGGCGTAGACGCCGGCCCAGCGGCGGCGGATCTTCGGCAGCGGCCGGCCGAGCAGCGCCTCGGCGACCTCGGCGACGTGCTCGTACGGGTCCTCGACCACGTCGAAGCCGAACGGCTGGTCGTACTCGTGGGTGTCGCCGATGGTGAGGCCGCCGTCCTTGCGCTGGACCATCAGCAGCTGCATCTTGTGCTCGGCGGCGACCGGCGACTGCGGCTGGGAGGCGCGCAGCGCGTCCAGCTCGGGGCCGGCGAAGGCGGGGTAGTAGCGGAACGAGTCGCCGTCGGCGACCGAGGTGGTGAGGGTCTCGTCCAGCGGGTCGGTCTGCATCATCTGCAGGCGCACCCGGCGCACCGGCAGGTCGGGGGCGAGTTCGCGGACCAGGCCGCCGAGCCAGGCGCCGGTGCACAGGATCACCTGGTCGCCCTGGTGCAGCTGCCCGTGGTCGTCGCGGACGGCGGCGGCGCCGACCACCTCGCGGACCTCGCGTCCGGGCAGGAAGGTGTAGCGGCCGGTGGCCTCCAGCGCGGCGCGCAGCGCGGGCTGGGCGACCCGGGACTCGACGGCGCCGTCGCGGGTGCAGTGCAGGCCGCCGAGGAAGCTGCCGCGCAGCGCCGGGTTGACGGCGCGGACCTGGTCGGCGTCCAGCAGCCGGTAGCCGCGGGCGGCGGCGTCGGGCAGCTGCACGGCGGCTTCGGCGACGGCCAGCTCGGCCTCGGTGCGGGCCAGCGTGAGCGAGCCGTTGGGGCGGAACCACAGGCCGGGGACGCGGGCGCCGATCTGCTCCCACAGTTCGCGGGCGCGCAGCGCGACCTCGAGTTCCTCACCGGCGGCGCGGCCGCTGACCCAGACCAGTCCGAAGTTGCGGACGGAGGCGCCGCGCGCCTCGGCCTCGCGCTCCAGGTGGACGACCTCGTGGCCGCGCTCGACGGCCTGCCAGGCGTGCATGGTGCCCAGCACGCCTGCTCCTACGACGATTACCTTCATGCGGACAGGCTCGGGCGTCGAGGTGGCCGCAGGTCGTCCGGCTCCCGTCGGGCAGGTGAACCGCCCGCAAGAGTTGTCCATACAACCTGCGCGCGGCTACGCCGCTCCGGCGCCGAGCACGGGGCCGAGCGGGCCGGTGCGCAGCCGGTCGACCAGCGGCGCGGCGCGGCCGGCCAGCGCGGCCAGCGGGAGCGCCACCAGGACGCCGACCACCGCGGCCACGGCCACGTCGTGCGGGTAGTGCGCGCCGACCCAGACCCGGGAGGCGCCCATCAGCACGGCGGCGAGCAGGCCGAGCAGGCCGAGTCGGCGGTCGGCGTACCAGAGCGCGGCGGCGGCGGCGAACGCGATCACCGTGTGGTTGCTGGGGAAGGACCAGTCGCCGGGGGCCGGGCAGGCCTCGATGGTGAAGCTGCCCGGGATCTGCTGACAGGGCCGGTTCTCCTCGACGATCCCCTTGAAGACCGAGTTGACCAGGTACGCGGCCACCACGATCAGCGGCGAGGCCAGCACCCGCGCCATCATCACCGAGTCGGCGGCCCGGGCCCGCCACCAGCCCCACACCATCAGCAGCGCGAACACCGCGAGGCCGTACGCGGACCACTCCTTGGTCAGCTGGTCGAACCAGTGCGGGGCGGACTCGGCCCACCCGGTGATCCGGGTGTAGAGGCTGCCGTCGATGCCGCTGCCGTCGTAGGCGAGCAGGCGGGCGGAGGGATGAACGTTCGGAGTCACAGGGACAACATGTACCAGAACGGACACCGCGGACGGCTCGTTCGCGGTTCCGAGCAGGAGTGACTGGGGCAAGGCTGGCGGACCTCCCGTTACCGTGGGGGTGGCCGATCGCGGGCCACCCCCGTGCGTCTACAGTGTTGTAGACGTCGATCGACAGGACTGTAGACGAATCCCGGAGGTTCGCGCGACATGACGGATTCACCCGCCCGTCGCCCGGCAGGAGAGCTTGAGGCCCAGGTGCTCGCCGCCCTCTGGGCCGCCGGCGCCCCGCTCACCCCCCAACAGGCGCAGGACGCCGTCGACGCCGACCTGGCCCGCACCACGGTCGCCACCATCCTGGCCAGGCTGCACGAGAAGGGCACCGTCGCCCGCAGCAAGGCCGGCCGGTCCTTCGCCTACACCCCCACCGTCCAGGACGCCGACGGCCTCGCCGCCCGCCGGATGCGCACCGAGCTCGACCGCGGCCGCGACCGCTCCACCGTCCTCGCCCGGTTCGTCTCCGACCTGTCCGACGAGGACGAGCGACTGCTGCGCGACCTGCTCGGGGACCAACCGTGACCCTCGCCGTCTGGATCCCGCTGCTGCTGCCGCTGCTCGCCGCCCCGCTGGCCCGCCGACTCGCCGAGCAGCTCGCCCCGCGCGCCGCCGCGCTCACCCTGGCCGCCACCGCCGCCGCGCTCGGCACCGCCGCCCTGGCCTCGCTCGGCCTGCTCGCCGTCACCGGCCTGCTGCACCTGCCGTACGCCGCCGCCCTCGCCCACTTCTCCCCTGCCCGCCGCCTGCCCGACGCGCTGACCGGGACGCAGTGGGCGCCCGCCGCCACCGCCGCCGTGCTCGCCCTGCTGCTGATCGGCGCGCTCGCCGGCCGCACCGCCCACCACCAGCTCGCCGACCTGCGCCGGGCCCGCCGCGCCATCGGCGACGCCCCCGTCGGCCTGCGCGAACGACTGCGCCGCACCGGCCCGGCCACCGCGCTCACCGTGCTCGACGACGATCGCGCCGATGCCTACGCGCTGCCCGGCCGCCCGCCGCGGATCGTCGCCACCACCGGCATGCTGGCCGCGCTCAGCGCCCCCGAGCGGGCCGCGCTGCTCGCCCACGAACGCGCCCACCTGGCCGGCCGCCACCACCTGCTGCTGGCCGCCGCCGAGTACGCCGCCGCCTGCCACCCGGCGCTGCGGCCGCTGCGCGGCGCGCTCGGCTACCACCTGGAGCGCTGGGCCGACGAGTGCGCCGCCGTCGAGGTCGGCGACCGGGCGCTCACCGCCCGCGCCATCGGCCGGGCCGCCCTCGCCACCGCCCGCCACCCGGCCGCCCCGCGCCCCCGGCTGGCCCCCGCGGCGGCCGGCGGCCCGGTGCCGCGCCGGGTCCGGGCCCTGCTCACCCCCGCCCCGCCGCGCCACCGCCGCACCGTCCGCACGCTGGCCGCGCTCGCCCTGGCCGGCTGCCTGGCCGCCACCGCGGTCACCACCGCGGAGGCCGGCCACGACCTCCACCGGGCCGTCGAGACCGCCCAGGGCGAGCGCCCCGCACAGCACCGCTGACCGGGCGGAACCGACCAGTCTGCACCGGCGCCCGCCGCGTGCACGACATCTTCTGCCCGGCTCGGCGTGTCCACGTCGACCGGCCTACGCTGACAGCCGACGTCGAGACGGGGGTACCCATGCAGCACGGCACCAGAAGCCCCCGCCCGTCCGCCCGCGCGCACGCCCGGGCCTACGACCGGACCATGGCCGGCGAGCGGCCCGCCCCCGGCGACCACCCGGTCCGCCCGGAGATCGAGGACTCCTGGGCCCGGCTGCGCCGCCTCGGCATGGACCCGGAACGCCCCCGCGAGAGCCACCGGGTGGCGCCCGCCGAACTGGAGGAGCTGCGCCGCGCCACCGGCCTGGCCGCGGTCCTGCCGGTGCTCCGCTCCACCCTGTTCGTGCCCGGCGACTCCACGCCGCTGGTGCTCGCGGTCTCCGACCCGAAGGCCCGGATCCTGTGGATGGACGGCGAGCAGCGGCTGCGCCGCGCCGTGGACGCGATCGGCTTGGAACAGGGCGCGCTCTGGTCCGAGGACGAGGTCGGCACCAACGCCATCGGCCTGGCCGCCCGCACCGCCCGGCCCGCCCAGGTGCACTCCGCCGAGCACTACCTGCGCAGCCACCACCACTGGTCCTGCTTCGGCGCGCCGATCCGCGACCCGCGCACCGGCCGCCCGGCCGGCGTGGTCGACCTCAGCGGCCCGGCCGTCGGCGACCACCACTACCTGCGGCAGCTCGCGCTGACCGCCGCCCGCCTCGCCGAGACCGAGCTGCGCGCCGCCCACCTGGAGGCACTGCACCACCTGCGCACCGTCGCGGTGCCGCTGCTGGCCCGCTTCGGCGGCCCCGCCCTGGTCGTCGACCCGGCCGGCTGGACGGCCGCCGCGGTCGGCGTCCCCGCCCCGCCCCGGCTGGCCCTGCCCGCGGAGAGCTGGGAGGGCAGCAGCGTGCACTGGGTGCCGACGCTCGGCGAGTGCACGGTGGAGCCGCTGGCCGACGGCTGGCTGATCCGCCCGTCCGCGCCGCAGCCCGCCGACCCCGCCGCGCACTCCGGCCCCGGCCTGGTCGAACTGGACCTGCGCCGCACCGACCGGCCGGAACTCCGGGTCAGCGGCAGCGCCGGCTGCTGGTCGCACACCCCGAGCCCCCGGCACACCGAGCTGCTCCTGATGCTGGGCCTGCACCGGGACGGCCTGAGCGCCGCCGAACTCGCCGAGGCGCTGTTCGCCGACCCCGGCCGCACCGTCACCGTGCGCGCCGAACTCTCCCGCCTCCGCCGGCACCTGGGCCCGCTCCTGGAGGCCCGGCCGTACCGCCTGTCCGCCTGCGCCCAGGTGACGGTGCACGGACCGGACGACCCCTACGACCTGCTCCCCGGCTCGGCCTCCCCGGCCGTCCGCGCCCTGCGGGCCGACCTGGCCCGCGGCGTGCTGCGCCTGCCGACGGCCCCCGGGGCGGCGCGGCCCTAAAGCGCGCCGGACCCGCCCTGGGTCAGCAGCCGCGTCAACTCCTCGTCGCTGGGCAGCACTTCGGCCTCCCGACCGTCCGGAACGAGCCGGTAGGTGCGCTCCAGCCAGGCCTTCGCCTGCGGCCGGGACACCTCCAGCAGCGCGCTGCCGTGCGGGGACTCCAGCGCCACATGCAGGGTGAGGCCGTGGCACGGGCAGTGGGTGGGCCACAGCTTGACGTCGCCCTGGCCGCTGAGCGAGTCCAGGCCGTCGCGCAGCAGCTCGCGGGAGAACACCCAGTCCGCCTCGTCGGGTCGGCCGACGTGGAAGGTCAGGCGAACCTCGTACGGCGCGGCCGCGTCGTAGCGGAACCGGGTGCGCACCTCGCCGAGCTGCTCCTCGTCCAGCGCGATCCGCAGCACCAGCACCTCCTCCACCGCACGGGGCTCGGCGGCCACGGCCTGCTCGCCGCCGGCGGGGGTGGCGGCGAGCGGCTGGTCGGACGGGGCGGACAGCGGATCGCGCGGCATGACGGTCTCTCCGAGGCGTGCTGGGTCTCCGCCCAGCCTGGCCCCGCGCACCGGCGCCTGCAACGGTTGCAGGGGGTTGCACGCGCACTTTCGAACGGCCTGTTCCGGCCATCCGCCGCCCCCGGACCGCAACGTCCCGATTCGCACCCCGGTTCGGTCCGAGGATCTGGCGGTCCGTCAGTCCGCTGATATTCTCGTCCCTCACGCGCCGTTCGCCCGGGCACCCCGGCGGCACCGGGTGCGGCGTCGCGTTCGGACCGGACGTCGGACGCGGACCAGACCCAGGAAGGGGAGCCCGGTGGCGCTCCGCGAGCACTCCCGGCCCGTCACCGCGGGCCGGACCGGACGGCACGGCCGGCCCCGGCCCTTCGGCGGCCGACTGCGGCTGCCCACCATCCGGTTCTCCGGCGCGGCGATGGCGATGTCCACCGTGGTCGGGATCAGCCTGGCCACCACCTGGCTCCTGAACGAGCAGCAGCAGATCGGCCGCCGCCCGGGCGTGACCGTCGGCGGCCCGCCCGTGCCCAGCCCCGACGCCTCCGCACCGACCGCCGACGCCACCCCCGTCGAGGAGCCCGTCGGCACCCAGGCCGTCCCGGTCCCGGCGCTCGGCACCGCGACCGCCTCCCCGCTCCCCGGCCCGACCCGCACCGCCGCCCGCCCGGCCGTCGCGACGAGCCGTCCGGCGGCCCCGACGCCCTCGCCGTCGGTCAGCAGCCCCACCGCGCCCACCGCGTCCGCGTCGCCGTCCCCCTCCGCGAGCGACAGCGGCACGCCGCTCGCCCCGTCCCCCTCCGCCTCGCCGCGACCCGAACCGGACCCCACCCTGCCCCAACCGCTCAGCGGCACGGCCCGGGTGGACGCACTGGGCCGCACCGGCACCCGGCACGTCGTGCAGCTCCGACTCGACGAGACGATGACGGCCCTCCAGGTCGAGTTCCGCCTCATCCGCCCGGCCGCCCTCCCCGGCACCGTCCCCGCCACCGACCTCCCGGGCGCGGTCGCCACCGTCGCCCTGGAACGCGACACCCTGATCTACCGCTTCACCACCCCCTCCGACCAGCCGCTCCCCCCGGGCACCTACACCTTCACCGTCACCGGAGCGATCGCCGCCCCCACCCCCGCCACCCCCGAAACCTGGACCGCCTCCGCCTTCGCCCTCCCCACCACCCGCGCAGTCGCGGCCCGCGGCAGCTTCTGACAGCCCCGCCAGGGGCTCGTGGGGGCACCTCCCAGCCTGTGCCCCCACGAGCCCCTGGTGGTCATCCCTTACTCGAAGGCCGCCCGCACCGCGCGAGTGCGTCGCAGGTCGTCGGTGCAGTCCGCCAGGTTGCGGCGCAGCGAGGGCGTCAACTCCGGTGCAGCGAGAGCCTGTTCCGCGGCGCTCAGCACCTCGGGGGTGGCGTGGGCGACGGGGTACAGGGTCTCGCCGAGCAGTCGGGAGACGATGTCGCCGCGCCGGGCGGCCTCGCCGATCCGTTCGAAGTAGCGCAGCGCGTACGCGCCCATCTCGTCGTCGGAGCCGGAGGTCCAGAACCCGCGGGCGGTGGCCTCCAGCACGCGGTTGGACATCGCGTCGGGCGTGAACAGGTCCTGCCAGGCCGCGGCCTTGGTCGCGCTCCCGGGGAGGGCGGCCCGGCAGCGCGCGGCGCCGAACTCGGCCTCGGTGCCGGGTTCGCGGGCGAGCTCGGCGGCGATCTGCGGTTCGTCGAGTTCGCCGAGCGAGGCCAGTCGGGCCAGGCCCGCCCAGCGCAGCTCGGGGCCGATCGCCAGCCCGGCGGGAACGCTCTCGCCGGTCAGCCAGCCGCGCAGTTCGGCGAGTTGCGGTTCGCCGCCGGAGGTCTCGACCGCGGCGCGCAGGGCGGCCAGCCGGATGCCGTCGCTGCTGTCGCCGGCGAGCAGGGCGCGGGCGGTGCGGCTGATCGCGGCGAGGCCTTCGGTGCGGCGGGCGCCGGTCAGGTGGCGGCCGACGATGTGGACGTGGGCGAAGGTGAGCACCGCTTCGACGATGGAGTCGACGTTCTCGGCGGGCAGGTGGCGTTCCATCAGGCCGAGGTAGGCGGCCGGGTCGAGTTCGGCGTCCCGGACCAGGTCGCGGGCGTGGGCCCAGAGCACGGCGCGGGTGACGTCGTCCTCGACGGCGGACAGCGATTCGGTGACGAGCTGCCAGGAGTGCGCGTCCAGGCGGATCTTGGCCCAGGTGAGGTCGCCGTCGTTGGGGACGACCAGCTGGGCGCCGGCCTCGACCAGGGCGGGCACGACGACCCGGCGGCCGGGGCCGAGCTCGACGGCGACGCGGCCGGCGGGGACGACGCGGCCGCCCTCGATCCGGTAGCCGCCGACCTGGATCAGGTGCGGACGCTCGCCCTCGTTGACCACGGTGAGCGCGGTCAGGGCGCCGTCGGCGGCGCGCTCGGTCTCCGCGCGCAGGGTGTCGACGCCGCTGGTGCGCAGCCAGCTCTCGGCCCAGCCGTGCACGTCGCGGCCGCTGGCGGCGGCGAGCGCGGCCAGGAAGTCGGGCAGTTCGGCGTTGCCGTACAGGTGGTCGGCGAAGTAGGCGTTGAGGCCGGCGAAGAACGCCTCGTCGCCGAGCCAGGCGACCAGCTGGCGCAGCGCGGACGCGCCCTTGGCGTAGGAGATGCCGTCGAAGTTGACCATGGCTTCGGCGACCGAGCGGGTGCCGTTGCCGGCCACCGGGTGGGTGGAGGCGCGCTGGTCGGCGTCGTAGCCCCAGCCCTTGCGCTGCACGGAGAAGCCGGTCCAGGTGCCGGTGAAGCGGGTGGATTCGGCGGCGATCCGGTAGCCGAGCATCTCGGCGAACGACTCGTTCAGCCACAGGTCGTCCCACCAGCGCATGGTGACCAGGTCGCCGAACCACATGTGGGCCATCTCGTGGCAGACCACCATGGCGCGGCGCTCGTGTTCGGCCTCGGTGGCCGGGGAGCGGAACAGCATCTCGTCGCGGAAGACCACGCAGCCGGGGTTCTCCATCGCGCCCCAGTTGAACTCGGGCACGAACGCCTGGTGGTACTCGCCGAACGGGTAGCGCTCGTCGAAGAGTTCGTGCAGCCGGTCGAAGGAGGCGGCGGTCACCTCGAACAGCTCGGGGGCCTCGCGGTCGAGCTCGGCGGCCAGCGAGCGGCGGGCGTGCAGGCCGAGCGGGATGCCGTCGTGCTCGCCGTACACCGAGTGCAGCGGGCCGGCGACCACGGTGAACAGGTAGGTGGAGATCGGCTTGGTGGCGACGAACTCCCACTGGCCGCCGTCGGACTTGACCGGTGCGCCGTTGGAGACCAGCGTCCAGTCGTCGGGGGCGGTGGCGGTGAGGGTGATCGGGGCCTTCAGGTCCGGCTGGTCGAAGCAGGCGAAGACCTTGGCCGCCAGGTCGGGGCCGCAGGTGGCGTACAGGTAGACGGCGTCGTCGGCGGGGTCGGTGTAGCGGTGCAGCCCCTCGCCAGTGCGCGAGTAGCGCATCTCGGCGTCGATGAGCAGCTCGTTCTCGGCGCGCAGGCCGGGCAGCGCGAGTCGGTTGCCGTCCAGGGCGGTCACGTCCAGCGGCTGCCCGTTCAGGACGGCGCGGTGCAGCGCGGCCGGTTCCAGGTCGACGAAGCTGTCGCTGCCGGGCTCGGCGCATCCGAACCGGATCACGGTGGTGCTGCCGAACCGCTCGGGTCCGCGGGTCAGGTCGAGGTGGACGGTGTAGCCGCGGACCTCCAACAGGCGGGCACGGACAGTTGCTTCGGCTCGTTGCAGTGCTGGCATGACTGCATGCTCGCCGAGCCCGGCCGGGACCGGCAAGCGTGTTCGGCCCGGATTCGCTGGCGGCGTACCCGGGGCGGCCGGGAGGTTTGGCTAGGGTGTGTCGCGGCGGCGAGTCGAGGAGGAGCACGTGACGTCTGTTCTGGTGCAGGGCGGCAATGCGCCGCTCGGTGCGGGCCGGGTCGTGGTGGAGGTCACCGCGCCCAAGCAGCTGGACGTGTCCGGGCTGCTGCTCGCCCAGTCCGGCAAGGTCCGTTCGGATGCCGACTTCGTCTTCTTCAACGCCCCGAACGGCCCGGGCGTGACGCACCGGCCGGCCGCCGGCGGCGCCCCCGACGCGATCGCCGTCGACACCGCGGCGGTGCCCGCGGACATCACCCGGATCGTGGTCACCGCCTCGCTGGACGACCGGCAGGCGACCTTCGCCGGCACCGAGCCGACCGCGACCGTCCGGGACGCCGACAGCGGCCGCGCGCTGTTCACCTTCACCCCGCCCCGGCTGGGCGTGGAGACCGCCCTGGTGGTGGTCGAGGTGTACCGGCGCGGCGCCGAGTGGAAGATCCGCGCCGTCGGCCAGGGCTACGCCAACGGCCTGGCCGGCATCGCCGGCGACTTCGGCGTCTCCGTCGAGGACGCGCCCCCGGCCCCGCCCGCCGCGCCACCGATGCCCGCCGCCCCGCCGATGCCGTCCGGGTCGCCGGCCGTCGGCAAGATCACCCTCGACAAGGGCCGGGTGAACCTGGTCAAGGGCGGCTCGGTCTCGCTGGAGAAGGCCGGAAAGCCGTTCCTCGCCGCCATCCGGATGGGCCTGGGCTGGGAGCCCGCCGCGCACGGCCGGGGCATCGACCTGGACGCGTCGGTGATCGCCTTCGACGCCCGGCGCGAGAAGGTCGACACCGCCTGGTTCATGAAGCTGTCGGTCTTCAACGGCGCGATCGCGCACTCCGGCGACAACCTGACCGGCAAGGGCGGCGGCGACGACGAGGCCATCACCGTCCACCTGGAGGGCCTGCCCGCCGAGGTCTGCGGCCTGGTGTTCGTCGTCAACTCCTTCTCCGGTCAGAAGTTCACCGACGTGAAGAACGCCTACTGCCGGCTGGTCGACGCCGCCTCCGGCGAGGAACTCGTCCGCTTCGACCTCACCCACGCCGAGCCCCGCACCGGCGTCGCCATGTGCAAGCTGGTCCGCCAGTTCTCCGGCGAGTGGGTGATGACCGCGCTCGGCGAGTACGTCGACGCCAAGACCGCCCGCTCCATGGTCAAGCCTGCCGCCGCGATGCTCTGAACCGCCCCCGCGACCGGCCCCCGCGGACTACCGTCTCCCCCAGCACGGCAACGATCGACCTGTTGGGCACGGCTGTTCGCGGGGGGCTTCGAATGAGCAACCAGATCGTCAAGGCGCTGGAGCACGGGGCGCAGAAGCTCGGCAGGACGCTGGCCGAGGACGCCGGGAAGGCGTTGAAGAACTTCTACCGGCACGCGGGCGACAACCTGAAGAAGGTCGCCAGGAACACCCGGGAGATCGAGGCCAAGCACGCCAAGGACCTGGAGAAGATCTTCAAGGGCGACGGCAAGGGCGGCCCGGCGCACCCCCGTTCGGGCGGCGGGCGGCCCGGCAGACGCGGCGACTCCCATCCGAAGGGGCGCGGCCGCGACCAGGTGAAGAGCCCGCGCACGGAGGGCCGCGACCACGGCTCCCGCAAGTGTCCGGGCGAGCCGGTCGACATCGCCACGGGGCGGATGTTCATCGACCAGGTGGACGCCGCCCTGCCCGGTTCGCTGCCGCTGGAGTTCACCCGCAGCTTCGAGTCGGGTCTGCTGACGGGCCGTTGGATGGGCCCGAAGTGGATCTGCGCGTTCGACGAGCGCCTGGAGATCGACGAGCAGGGCGTCGTCCACATCCGCCCCGACCGCATCACCCAGGCCTACCCCCACCCCGAGCCCGGCGACCCGGTCCACGCCTCGGCCGGCTCCCGCCGCGAACTCGACCTGGCGGACGGCCTGTTCACGATCACCGACCCGTCAACCGGCCTGGTCCGCACGTTCACCCCCACCCCGGCCGGCGACGAGGCCCTGCTCACCGAGGTCCGGGACCGCCACGGCCGCCACTACGCCCTCGCCTACGACGAGGACGGCGTCCCCCTCTCGATCACCCACTCCGGCGGCTACCGGCTCCTGGTCACCGTCGACGGCGACCGCATCACCGCCCTGCGCCTCGCGGGCGCCTCCGACACCGGCGGCGACGCCCTGCTCACCCGCTACGGCTACACCGACGGCCACCTCACCGCCGTCTACAACTCCAGCGGCAAGGCGATGCGCTTCACCAACGACGCCGCCGGCCGCCTCACCTCCTGGACCGACCGCAACGACTCCCAGTACCGCTACACCTACGACGCCCACGACCGCGTCACCGACGAAGGCGGCACCACCGGCGCCCTCCGCTTCACCTTCGCCTACGGCGACCCCGACCCCGTCACCGGCCTCAGGACCCACACCGAGACCAACGCCCTCGGCCACACCACCGCCTACCTGATCAACGACCACGCCCAGGTCACCGCCGTCACCGACCCCCTCGGCCACACCACCCACTACGAACGCGACGACCACGACCGCCTCCTCGCCGAGACCGACCCCCTCGGCCGCACCACCCGCTACACCTACGACGGCGCCGGAGACCTCGTCGCGATCACCCGCCCCGACGGGCGGCAGTCCACGGCGCAGTACGGCGACCTCCTCGGCCTGCCGGTCCGGATCACCGAACCCGGCGGCGCCGCCTGGCACCAGCGCTACGACGAGAACGGGCTGCGCACCGCCCTGGCCGGCCCGTCCGGCGGCGAGACCCGCTACACGTACGACGAGCGCGGCCACCTGGCCTCGGTCACCGACGCGCTCGGCCACACCACCCGGGTGCGGTGCGACCCGGCCGGCCTGCCCGTCGAGGTCGTCGACCCCACCGGCGCGGCGGTCCGCTACGGGCGGGACGCCTTCGGGCGGGTCGTGGCCATCACCGACCCGCTCGGCGGCGCCGTCCGCTCACGCTGGACGGTCGAGGGCCACCTGGCCGAGCGGACCGGGACGGACGGCAGCACCGAGCGGTGGACGTACGACGGCGAGGGCAACTGCCTCACCCACACCGACCAGCTGGGCCGGGTCACCGCCTTCGAGTACACCCACTTCGAGACCCTCGCCGCCCGCACCAGCCCCGACGGGGCCCGCGTCGAGTTCACCCACGACGCCCACATGCAGCTGGCGGCAGTCACCGACGCGCTCGGCCGGAGCTGGCACTACGCGTACGACGCGGCGGGCCGGGTGGTCGGCGAACGCGACTACCAGGGGCGCTCGTTGACGTACCGGTTGGACGCGGCGGGCCAGGTGCTCGCCGTCACCGACCCGCTCGGCCAGGTCACCGAGTACGCCTACGACCGGATCGGCCGCCTGGTCGGCAGGACCGTCGGCGACCGCCGGACGACCTACGCCTACAACGAGTCGGGCCACCTGGTGCGCGCGGAGAACCCCGACGCGACGGTCCTGCGCACCGTGGACGCGCTCGGCAACCTCCTCTCCGAGACCGTCGACGGCCGCACCCTGACCATCACCCGCGACCTGCTCGGCCGGCGCACCGGCCGGACCACGCCCTCCGGCCACCTCGGCGCCTGGACGTACGACGGAGCCGGCCGGGCGACCGCCCTGACCACCCCGGACGGCAGCCTCGCGTTCGACTACGACCCGGCCGGGCGCGAGACCCGGCGGACCGTCGGACAGCAGCTGGAGCTGTCCCGCACCTGGGACTCCCGGCACCGGCTGGCCGGCCAGTCCGCCCGGGCCGGCGGCCGCGTCCTCCAGCGGCGCAGCTACGACTACCGCGCGGACGGCGCCCTCGCCGCCGTCGACGACCTGCTCGGCGGCGCCCGCACCTTCGAGCTCGACCCGGGCGGGCGGGTCACCGCCGTCCGCGCGGCCGGCTGGGAGGAGTCGTACGCCTACAACCCGGCCGGCGACCTCGTCTCCGCGCACTGGCCGGGCACCGGCGCCGTCCGGGCCGCGGTAGGGGAGCGGACGTACGCGGGCACCCAGGTCGTCACCGCGGGCCGGACCGGCTTCGAGTACGACGCCGCGGGGCGCACCACGGTGCGGCGCGTCACCCGGCTGTCCCGCAAGCCCGACACCTGGCGCTACACCTGGGACGCCGAGGACCGGCTGACCGGGGTGACCACCCCGGACGGAACACGCTGGCGCTACCGCTACGACCCGTTCGGCCGCCGCACCGCCAAGGAGCGGCTGGCCGCCGACGGCACGGTCGACGAGCGCACCGACTTCACCTGGGACGGCTCGGTGCTCGCCGAGCAGACCACCCGCGCCCCGTACCTGCCGGGCCCGCACACCCTCAGCTGGGAGCACAGCGGCCTGCACCCGCTCACCCAGACCGAGGCCATCAGCACGGCCGAGCAGACCGACCGCCGGTTCTTCGCCATCGTCACCGACCTGGTCGGCACGCCCACCGAGCTGATCGACCCGGCCACCGGGTCCATCGCCTGGCGTGCCACCCCGACGCTCTGGGGCCACACCAGCTGGCCCTCCGACAGCAGCACCTACACGCCGCTGCGCTTCCCCGGCCAGTACTTCGACCCGGAGACCCGGCTCCACTACAACGTCCACCGGTACTACAACCCGGAGACCGCACGGTATCTGACGCCGGATCCGCTCGGCCTGATCCCCGGCCCGAACCCGGACGCCTACGTCGGGAACCCGCAGATCTCCTGCGACCCGCTCGGCCTGTCGCCCCACCAGGACCACTCGGGCCCGCCGAAGGGCGAGCACAGCAATCCCTTCGAGACCCGCGAGGCGGCCGAGCGGGAGGCCTTCAAGCTGGCCGGCGTCCCGTACGGCGAGGAGCCGATCGCGCAGTGGAAGGTGGTCGGCGACAAGACGTACAAGAACATGCCGGGGCACGTCTACTCCAGCGATCCCACCCACTGGGGCAACTTCCGCCAGTTCGAGACCGAGCACGGGTCCCGGGTGGTCGTCGAGCACACCGACGACCCGGCCGGGCTGCACTTCCACGCCGGCAAGCCCAAGGGCGACGACACCCGGGAGCTGGTCAACTTCGGCTGGGACAACACGCCCAAGGGGTACACCGAGATGGAGCGCTACGGGAAGATCAACAAGCCCGGCGGCGACCACCACCTCTTCTACCGGAGGAAGTGACCCCGCCGCCCCGCGTCCGGTGACCGCTACGATCCCGGCATGCCGTTCCCGGCCCTCGCGGCCGGGTGCGGCGACCACCGTCTCTTCGCATCGGAGGAACTGATGTCGGCCTCTCCCGAGGGATCTCCCGAGGAGTCGAGGACGCTCCTGCTGGAGCGCGCCGGTCTCACCGTCCTGGGCGCGCCGGGCGATGCCGGCCTGCCCGCCCCGGGCGAGGTCTGGAAGTCGGTCGCCGGGTTCCTCGTCGAGCCCGACGCCACCGTCCCGGTCTCGGCGCCCGACTGGGCCGAGCAGGTCGACGCCCGCTGGCTCGAACTCGCCCGCGACTCCGGCCTGATCGCCCCCGACGGCACGTTCCTGATCCACGTGGGCGGCCGCGGCCTGGGCCGCCTCGGCTGGGCCGTGGTCCGCTGGTCCGCCGGCGCGCGCCTCGCCGCCACCCTGACCGACGGCCCGCAGCAGCCCGAGTTCGTCACCATGGCCCGCGACGCCCACACCTCCTGCGGCGTGACGACCGAGGAGTACGACATCTGGCTGGTCCGAACGGACGACGGGGCCCGCGGAGTCGATCCGCAGGCCCCGTCGGGGAGTTGACGATCCGTCAGCCCCGGGTGGCCATCGCCCGCAGGAAGAAGGTCAGGTTCGCCGGGCGCTCCGCCAGACGACGCATGAAGTAGCCGTACCATTCCTGGCCGTAGGGCAGGTAGACGCGCATGGTGTTGCCGGCCTCGGCCAGGCGCAGCTGCTCCTCGGGGCGGATGCCGAACAGCATCTGGTACTCGAAGGAGGTGACGTCGCGGCGGTTCCACTCGGCCAGCTGGCCCGCGATCTTGATCATGTTGGGGTCGTGCGAGGCCACCATCGGGTAGCCCTGACCCGCCATCAGGACCTTCAGCGCGCGGACGTACGCCAGGTCGACGTCGTGCTTGCCCTGGAAGGCGACCGACTCGGGCTCCTTGTAGGCGCCCTTGCAGATCCGGACCCGGGAGCCCTCGTGCGCCAGGTCGCGGCAGTCGGCCTCGGTGCGGCGCAGGTACGCCTGCAGGACGACGCCGAGCCACGGGAAGTCCTCGCGCAGCTCGCGGGCGATGGACAGGGTGGAGTCGGTGGTGGTGTGGTCCTCCATGTCGAGGGTCACCGTGGTGCCGGCGTCCGCGGCGGCCTGGCAGATCCGGCGGGCGTTCTCCAGCGCGATCTTCTCGCCGTCCACCGGCAGGAACTGGCCCACCGCGGAGAGCTTGACCGAGACCTCGGCGTCGGCGGCGAGGCCGGTCTCCTTGAGGGCGGTCAGCAGGTGCTCGTACGCCAGGGCGGTGCCCGCGGCCTGGGCGGCGTCCTTGGTGTCCTCACCGAGGTGGTCGAGGGTGACCTTGCGGCCGCTGTTGACCAGCGTCTCGGTCGCGGTCACACCCTGGTCGAGGCGGTCGCCGGCGACGAAGCGCTCGACTATCGCGTGGGTGGGCGGGAACTTCTCGACCATGGTGCGCACCTGCGGGGAGCGCGAGGCGGCGAGGAGGGCGGAACGGAGCATCGGGGACTCCCGGATCACGGATCAGCTGGTGGGGAGAGGTGGCGGGGCGGCCGGGGTGGCGGCCGCCCCGCCGGCGGCATGGGGCTTGGTCAGCCCATGTGCGGGTAGCGGTAGTCCGTCGGCGGGACGAACGTCTCCTTGATGGACCGGGTGGACGTCCAGCGCATCAGGTTCTGCTTGGCGCCGGCCTTGTCGTTGGTGCCGGAGGCCCGGCCGCCGCCGAAGGGCTGCTGGCCGACGACGGCGCCGGTCGGCTTGTCGTTGATGTAGAAGTTGCCGGCGGCGTTGCGCAGCACGTGCATGGCGTGCTCCACGGCCTCGCGGTCCTGGGCGATGATCGAGCCGGTCAGGCCGTAGGACGACACCGACTCCATCTGCGCGAGCATCTCGTCGTAGTTCTCGTCCTGGTAGACGTGCACCGAGAGGATCGGGCCGAAGTACTCGTCCTTGAAGTACTCGGCGGACGGGTCCTCGCAGACCAGCACGGTCGGGCGGACGAAGTAGCCCACCGAGTCGTCGTAGGTGCCGCCGGCCAGGATCTCGACCTTCGGGTCGGCCTGGGCGCGGTCGATCGCGGCCTTGTTCTTGGCGAACGAACGCTCGTCGATCACGGCGCCCATGAAGTTCGCCAGGTCGGTGACGTCGCCCATGGTGAGCCACTCGACCTCGTCGCGGAAGTCGTCCTTCAGCTCGGCCCAGATCGAGGCCGGGACGTACGCGCGGGACAGCGCCGAGCACTTCTGGCCCTGGAACTCGAAGGCGCCGCGGGTCATCGCGGTCTTCAGGATCGCCTTGTCGGCGGACGGGTGGGCGACCAGGAAGTCCTTGCCGCCGGTCTCGCCGACGATCCGCGGGTAGGTGCGGTAGCCGGAGATGTTGGTGCCGACCTCGCGCCACAGGTGCTGGAAGGTCGCGGTGGAGCCGGTGAAGTGGATGCCGGCCAGCGCCGGGTGCTTCAGCGCGACCTCGGAGACGTCCAGGCCGTCGCCGGTGACCATGTTGATGACGCCCTTGGGCAGGCCGGCGGCCTCCAGCAGACGCATCAGGTAGTGCGCGGCGAACTGCTGCGTCGGGGACGGCTTCCAGATCACCACGTTGCCCATCAGCGCGGGCGCGGTCGGCAGGTTGCCGGCGATCGCGGTGAAGTTGAACGGGGTGATCGCGTAGACGAAGCCCTCCAGCGGGCGGTGGTCCATGCGGTTCCACACGCCGTCCGAGGAGATCGGCTGCTCGGCCAGGATCTGCCGGGCGAAGTGCACGTTGAAGCGCAGGAAGTCGACCAGCTCGCAGGGGGTGTCGATCTCCGCCTGCTGGGCGGTCTTCGACTGGCCGAGCATGGTGGCCGCGGCCAGCGTCTCGCGCCACGGGCCGGCCAGCAGGTCGGCGGCGCGCAGGAAGATCGCGGCGCGCGAGTCGAAGGAGAGCGCCTGCCAGGCCGGGGCGGCGGCCAGCGCGGTGTCGATGGCCTCGCGCGCGTCGTCCTGGGTGGCGTTGCGCAGCGTGCCGAGCCGGGCCGCGTGGTTGTGCGGCTGCACCACGTGGAACTCGGAGCCGCCGCCGAGGCGCTGCTCGCCGTTGATCGTCATGGTGAGCTGGATCGGCCCCTGGCCGCCCAGCTCCTTCAGCTTCGCCTCCAGGCGGACCCGCTCGGGGCTGCCCGGGGCGTAGCTGTGGACCGGCTCGTTGACCGGCGCGGGGACCTGGGTCACAGCATCCATGGCGCACGCTCTCCTTCTCGTCATGGGACTCCGACGGGGTTCGCACGTCGGTCGTGAGACGAACGCTATTCCCCGTTCCCGCCGCCAACTGTTGGCCGCGCCGCCAAAGTCCCCCGCTCGCCGTTGTCCGCCCGGACGAACAGCGTCACGTCCCGGTCACGGCCGCCCGAACCTGTCCGGTTCACTAAACTCGTGCCCGGGATGTTGTCCGACCCGACGAAGACCGGCGAGGACCGGCGAAGCCCGACGACGACCGACGAAGCCCGGACGAAGGACCCGCACATGAACGGCCTGCCGCTGCGCCAGCTGCTGATGTCGCTCGGCGAACCCCTGGTCGAACTCCAGGCCGCGCCCGCCGGCCTGGACGTCCCGGTCCGCCACGTCGCCATCCTCGACCCGGAGGACCCGCCGACCGCCGCCCCCGGCGAACTCGTCCTCGCCATCGGCGCCCGCGGCCGCGCCGCCCTCCCCGCCCTGCGGGCCGCCGGCCGCGCCCGGGCCGCCGCCGTCGCCGTCAAACTCGACGGCCCGGGCCAGGCCGACGCCCTGCGCGAGGCCGCCACCGAAGCCGGCGTCGCCCTGCTGTCGGTGCGCCGCGAAACCCGTTGGGAACACCTCGACTCGCTCGCCCGCACCCTGCTCACCGGCCCGGACAGCGCCGAACCCGGCGAGGCCGACACCGGCGACCTGTTCACGCTCGCCCAGACCGTGGCCGTCCTCACCGGCGGCATCGTCTCCATCGAGGACACCTCCAGCCGGGTGCTCGCCTACTCCCGGACCTCCGACTCCGACGAGGTCGACGACCTGCGCCGGCTCTCCATCCTGGGCCGCCAGGGGCCCGAGCCGTACCTCGCCAAGCTCCGCGAATGGGGCGTCTTCTCCCACCTGCGCGGCTCCGACGGCGCGATCGAGATCGCCGCCCACCCCGAACTCGGCATCCGCCGCCGCCTCGCCATCGCGATCCGCTCCGGCGCGCAGCCCCTCGGCACCATCTGGGTCCAGGAGGGCGCCCGCCCGCTCACCCCCACCGCCGACCGCGCTCTGGTCGGCGCCGCCCGCGTCGCCGCCGGCCAACTGGTGCGCCGCCGCCGCGAGTTGTCCGCCGACGCCCGACTCACCCAGACCCTGCTCACCGGCCTGCTCGAAGGCTCCACCGGCCCCCAGTCGCTCGCCACCCACCTCGGCCTCGACCTGCGCCGCCCCGCCACCGTCCTGGCCTACGCCCCGGCCGCCACCGCCGAACGCGACGCCGAACTCTCCCGCGACGAAGTCACCGGCCTGATCTCCGTCCACACCGCCGCCCGCCACCGCGGCGCCCTGCTCGCCCCGGTCGACTCCCGCATCTACGTCCTGCTCCCCGAACTCCCGCCTGGCCTCCCCCAGGCCACCCTCCGCGACTGGGCCCAGGAGACCGTCGACGCCGCCCGCACCCACCTCGCCATCCCGCTCCGCGCCGCCATCGGCCCCACCGTCCCCGCCCTCACCGACGTCCCCGCCTCCCGCGCCCAGGCCGACCGCATCCTCGACGCGATGGGCCGCGGCGGCGTCGTCCCGGACGTCGCCGCCCTGCACGACGTCCAGGCCGAGGTCCTGGTCTCCGAGGTCCTCGCCCTCCTCCACGACCGCCCCGAACTCCGCGACCCCCGCCTCACCGCCCTCACCACCTACGACGCCCGCCACCACACCCGCCTCGCCGAATCCGTCCTCGCCTACCTCGACGCCCTCGGCGAAGTCCGCACCGCGGCCGACGCCCTCCACATCCACCCCAACACCTTGAGGTACCGGGTCCGAAGAGCCGAACAGCTGACCGGCCTCGACCTGGCCCAACCTCAGCAACGCCTCCTGGCCATGCTCCAGTTGAGGCTCACCGAATCCTGACCGGCCGCAGGCCGAACTCTCCTCCCCACAGAAGTCCCGCGCCCCGACAGGGGCGCGGGGAACTGCGCGAGCAACCACCCTCCAACGGCAAGGTCCGCCCGAGGGAGAGCAACACCCCTCCCCGGGCGGACCCCGACCTGGCCGCGTGTCACATCCGGTGCCACGGCCCCGTGATCGCCAGCATGATCCCCGGCTCCTGGATGTTCGCGAACAGCGTCCGCCCGTCGTGCGAGAACGTCACGCCCGTGAACTCGCTGAACTCCGGCGCCTCCGCCGTCCCGAGGTTCAGCTCGTTGCGCGCCAGCGCGTACGTCCGCCCCTCCGTCGTGGTGCCGAACAGGTGCTGCAGCCCGTTGCCGTCCTCGGCGATGATCAGGCCGCCGTGGGGCGAGACGGTGATGTTGTCGGGGCCGTCGAAGTTGCCCTTGTCGGTCCAGACGTCCGCGTTGACGCCGAGGATGACCTTCAGGGTCAGCGTCCGCCGGACCGGGTTGTAGAACCAGACCTGGCCGTCGTGCTGCAGCGGCGACTCCTCGCGGGCGAAGGAGGAGACGAAGTAGATGCCGCCGTCGCCCCACCACATGCCTTCGAGCTTGCGGGCCCGGGTGACCTCGCCGTCCTTGAACTGCTTGCGGATCGAGGTGGTCCGGGCGTCCCGGTCCGCGACCTTGACCCAGTCCGCGCCGTACGTGGTGCCGGGCTTGGTGGCCCGGGACAGGTCGTCGACCAGCTTGCCCTGGGAGTCGAACGCCTTCAGGGCCTCCAGGACGCCCGCGTCGGCGGCCAGCGTCCGCAGCTTGCCCTTGCCGTGCTTGAAGCCGGCCGGCGGGGTCCAGCGGTAGAAGAGGCCGTTGGGCTTGGCGGCGTCCTCGGTGAGGTAGGCGTGGCCGCGCTTCTCGTCGATGACGACGGCCTCGTGCGCGAACCGGCCGAAGGCCTTGATCGGCTGCGGGTTCCGGTTGGCGTCCTGGTCGTGCGGGTCGACCTCGAAGACGTAGCCGTGGTCCTTGGTGAAGCCGTTGGTGCCGGCCTTGTCCTCGGTCTCCTCGCAGGTCAGCCAGGTGTTCCACGGGGTGGCGCCACCGGCGCAGTTGGTGGCGGTGCCGGCGATGCCGACCCACTCCCGGACCTTCCGCCTGCCGTGCCCGTGCCCGCGGCCCTTGCCCCGCTCGTCGTCGTGCCCGCGCCCGTGCCCGGACACCTCGACGACCGTGCAGCCGCCGGCCGCGGCCGGGTCGTAGACGTGGCCCTCCAGCAGCGGCACGGGGTGCGGCCACTTGGCTCGCGCCCCGGCCAGCTCGTGGTTGTTGACCAGCAGGGTCGCCCCGTGGCGGCCCTCGAACGCGGCGGTGCCGTCGTGGTTGCTGGGGGTGCTCTCGCCGGTGACGAGGGTGGTGGTGCCGGTCCGGGTGATGATCTCGTACGAGAAGCCCTTCGGCAGCGCCAGGATGCCCTCGGGGTCGGACACCAGCTCGCCGTAGCCGACCGCGGTGTGCCCGCCCTTGGCGAGGGCGGCCTCGCCGCCTTCCGGGGCGGCGATCGCCCCGGGGGCGGTGGCGAGCACCTCGGCGCTGCCGGCGATCAGCACGCCTGCGCCGAGCACGGTCGAACGGTTCACGAAGTCCCGGCGGGACAGCGACATGACGGTCACTCCTGAGGGGGAGGGTGCGGATCGGTGACCGTCAGAGTCCGGGCCGCGCATGAACCGGACGTGAACCCGACGCTGCGTCAATGCGCCGATTGCCCGACCGTTTTACCAACCGGGGACCGCCGCATGACCGGTGCTTTACCGCTGGCCGCGGTGCTGGGTGCGCTCGATCCGCCACTGCTCCCACGCCGTCAGCCAGGCCTCCTCGGTGCCGGACGGCAGTTCCGGGGTGCCGCCCGCCCACAGCCGTTCCCAGGCCCGCTGCGCGGGCAGGCTCGGCACCTCGCTGGCGAACACGGTGTACCGCACCACCTCCTCGACGGCCGCCGCGCCCTCCGCGGTGCCGGTCAGCCAGTCCACGTGGTGGGCGAGCCGGCCGAGGTGGTTGACCATCGAGGTGACGGCGACGTCCGCCTCGTCCTGGGTCTCCGAGGCGAGCCACATCTGCTGGCGCACCGTGCTCTCCCAGCGGATCCTGCGGTCCTCGCCGCGCAGGTGCCGGGGCAGCCGGGCGGAGCGGCCGGCCCGCAGCTGGGCCGCCATCGCGGTGGCCCGGGCGATGCCCTGCTCGACGAGTTCGCGGTGGGCGCGCAGGCCGAGTTCACCGGGGGTCGGCTCGGGTACCGGCGCGGGTGCGGCGGGCTGACGGGCAGCCAGGGTCCGCATCAGCGCGGTGCGGCCGATGATGTACTGCTCGAAGTCGGCGATCCGGCGCAGTTCGATCGCGCCGGGCGGCACGCCGCGTCCGGTGACGGTGACGGTCGCGCCGTCCATCCACAGCCGGCCGGCCCAGACGGTGCCGGCGCCGGGGCGGCGGTCCTCGTGGATCTGCAGGGCCCGCGGGTCGCCGTCCACGGTGATCCACTCGCGCAGCGCCCGGACGCCGCCGGGGGTGTCGCCCTCGTCGATGCCGAGGTGCTCGTACACCCGGTCGCGCTCGTCCTCGACCACGTCCTCCAGGTCGGGCAGCGGCTCGGTGAGCTCCGCGTCGGGGCAGTAGGTGCGGACGGTCACGTACGGGCCGTCGGCCGAGTTCCAGTCGCCCGAACGAACCTCCACCCAGCCGAGTTCGCCGTTGTTGACGCCGAACTCGGCGAGCACGTCCCGCCCGGGCAGGCCGCCGGCGCGGTGCTCCCAGCCGAACACCGGGAACCCGGCCGCGGCCATCACCCGCCGGCTGTACGCCTCCTGGTCCGCGTAGACCTCCTCGATCTCCCACGGCCCGCTCGCGTGCTGCCTCTTCATCCCTCGCCGCACCCCCGGCACTCGCCACACCGTCCTCCCGCCGGGCGGGCCCGGCGCGTCCTGCCACCGGGCGGGCCCGGCGTCGCCCCACCATACGGCCCTGGGAACCTGTCGATCCATCAGCTCTTCGGCGGTCTTCCGACAGGTGGACGCGGCGAGGGCGCGCCCCGGTTGCCGTCAGCCCTGCGCGCGCAGCGAACGGGCCTTGATCGCGGCCCGCCGCGCCTCCTTGGCGACCTTGCGGTCCAGGTGGAGCGCGCCGACGACCTCCAGCACCTCGACGGTCAGCGGGTGCGGCACCCGCCACACCTCGCCGAAGTAGCTGGCCGGGTTGTCGGTGACCGGCAGGTCGGCGACCAGCGCCTGCAGGCGGCCGCCCTCGCCGGCGGTGAGCAGCAGCACGGCGGCCACCGAGTCGACCACCCGCCACAGCGCGACGGAGCGTTCGGCGGCCTCCACGTCCTCGTCGCGGGCCCGCAGCCACTCCCGGGCCAGGCCGCCGAGCTCGGGGTCGTCGACGACCTCCCGGACGGCGGGGACGGCGGCCGCGCCGAGGTCGCCGAGCGCGATCCCGCAGTAGTAGCGGCGCACCGGCGACTGCACGTCGCGGCCCCGACCGCCGGACAGCAGCTCGCGGGCGGCGCCGACGGCGTCCTCCCGGGCGGCCAGCCAGGCCTTCAGCTCGGGCTCGGCGAGCCGGGCGCCGTTCTCGGCGAGGGTGCGCAGCAGGGCGGGGCCGTCGAGCTCGGCGAGGTCGCCGACCAGCGGGGCGTCGAAGCCGTCGGCGATCAGCCACTCGCGCACCGCGTACTGGCCGAGCGGGGTGAGCCGGACGGTGCCGAAGCGGGCGGCGTCCTCGTCGGTCAGCGGGTGGTCGGTGTCGACGGCCCCGGCGGCCGCGGTCGCGTCGTCCTCCTCCTCGAAGAGCTCGGGGTCGATCGGGGTGTGCTCGACCAGGCCGAGTTCGGCGAGGTCGCCCAGCATCGGGTCGAGGACGACCATCAGGTCGGTGATCTCGCCGAGCATCTCCTCGTCGGGCTCCTCGCCCTCGGGGACGACCAGCAGCGCGGCCAGCACGCCGAGCGGCACGGTCTCGGCGCCGGGCTCGGCGAACGCGGTGGCCTCGTACAGCACGTGCAGCGCCTCGTCGAGGATCTCGGCGGCCTGGTCCCGGGCGTCCTCCACCTCGGCCAGTCCCTCGGGATCGTCGCGCTCGCTGCCCTCGACCACCTCCGGGTCCACCGACTCGGCCTCGGCGGCGAGCTCGCGGACCAGCTCGGCGGCCTCGAACCACAGGCCGAGCACGGCCTCCGGGTCGCCGGCCTCGACGGCCGGCAGGTCGGGGCCGGGGACGGCGATGTGGGTGCCGCCCTCGGTGGTGCCGGTCTCCACCACGCCGAGGTCGCAGGCCAGCGCCCAGGCGCGCATCGCCTCGACCACGTCCTCCTCGTCCGGGTCCTCGATGCCGAGCATCCGGGCCGCCCGGACGCGGTCCTCCGGGCCGAGGTCGCCGTGCTCGTCGACGTCGCGGTGCGGGTCGACCCAGCGGCCCAGCGCGACCACCCGGGCGATCAGCGGGACGGCGAGCGCCGCGTCGGCGAGTTCGCGGTCCGCGGGCAGCACGATCGGCGGGACCAGCACCGCGGTGTCGTCGGGGTCCTCGTCGCCGCTCTGCGAGCCGTACAGCTCCGCAAGGTCGTAGTCGGCGGGCAGCAGGCCCTCGGCGTCGGACGGCTGCTGCTCAGGGGTGTTCCGGCTTCGTCCGGCCATCGCGCGCGATCTCCCGCAGGTTCGTTCGGAGGACACCGCCGCCCGACGGGCAACCCGGCGGGCCCCGGCGGCGCGGGCCGGTGTGTCGGCCCGTCAACCCAGCGTATCGGCAGCCCTCACCGAACGCGTGACCTGCGCGGGCGTCCCCCCGAACGAGTGGGACGGTGCGGCCGAACGAGTACCCGGGTGCACGTATCCTTCGGAGGGCACCGCGCACACCCCCGCGCGTGCGCCCCCGGAGCGACGAGGCTCCGATCCCCTTTCATGCGCACACCCGCACCGTCCGGGCCCTGCCGCCATGCCACCACTCCCGGCCTGGTCGCACCCGGCGGCGCCCGGCCACAGGAGACCCCTGCCATGGCGGACCTCTCCCCCGCCGGCCCCGGCCTGAGCACCGCTCAGTACGCCGGCCGCCGACTGTCGGAGGCCCTGCTTCCCCTGGAACTCGCCCCGCGGGCGCAGCTCCAGCTCTCCGCGATCAGCCGCTGGAACGCGCTGCGCGGCATCCGCGTCGGCCTGGTGGCCGCCGCCCTGCTGCTGATGCTGATCGGCGCCAACCTGGTCACGCCGCTCTACCCGACGCTCCAGCAGCGGCTCGGCCTGACCCCGCTCGACACCACGATCCTCTTCACGGTCTACGTGTTCGCCCTGGTGCCGGTGCTGGCCGCGGTCGGCCACTGGTCCGACCACCTGGGGCGACGCGCGCTGATCCTGCCCGCGGTGGCACTCTCCGCCGCCGGCGACGCCGTCTTCGCCACCGCCGACTCGTTCTGGCAGCTGGCCGCCGGACGCGCCGTCCAGGGCATCGCGGTCGGCCTGTCCACCGGCGCGGCGGGCGCCGCCCTCGGCGACCTGCTGCCGGACCGGCCGACCCTGGCCGCCAAGCTCACGCTGGCCTGCTCGGCGGGCGGCGTCGCCCTCGGCCCGCTGGTCGGCGCGGCCATGGCCTCGGGTGCGAACCCGCTGCCCGGCCTGTTCCTGGCGCACGCCGTCGCGCTGCTCGCCCTGTGCGTGCCCCTCGCCCTGGTGCACCCGCGGATGCCCGGCTCGGTCCGTCCGCCGGCCTCCCCGCCGCGCATCACCACGCCCGCGCACCTGCGCCCGCAGCGGCTGCGGCTGCCCCGCTCGGGCCGCCGCGAATTCCTCCTCGCCTCCGGCGCGGGCTTCGTCTCGTACGCGGTCTTCGGCGTCTACCTGGCCCTCGCCCCGGCGTTCGCCGGCACCCTGCTGCACACCGAGTCCCGGATGGCGGGCGCCGCCGTCGCGGCCCTGCTGCTCGGCTCCTCCGCGGCCGCCCAGCTGCTGGTCCCGCCGACCTCCGACCGCGTCGTGGTCGCCGCCGGCCTGATCGGCCTCGCCGCCGGCCTCGGCCTGCTCACCGCGGCCACCGCCACCGGCACCCCCGCACTGCTCTTCATCGGCAGCGTGGTCGCCGGCGTCTCCCAGGGCATCGCCTTCCGCTCCCTGTTCACCACCACCGTCGCCGCCCTCGACCCGGCCCGCCGCGGCAGCGCGCTCTCCACCCTGTGGGTGATCGTCTACCTCGGCTCCTCCGCCCCGATCATCGCCGTCGGCGCCCTCACCCGCGCCTACGGCCTGCTCCCCGCCGTCACCGCCTTCGCCCTCCTCGCCGCCACCGCCTCCCTGGCCCTGGCCGCCGCGGTCCTGCGCAAGCGCTGACAGCGCCGCCGGAGGGCATGCGGAAGGGGCGGGATCCGAGGATCCCGCCCCTTCCGGGCACTACTGACCGATCAGACGTTGAAGCCGAGCGCGCGGAGCTGGTCGCGGCCGTCGTCGGTGATCTTGTCGGGGCCCCACGGCGGCATCCAGACCCAGTTGATGCGCAGGTCCTTCACCAGGCCGTCGGTGGCGGTGCGGGCCTGGTCCTCGATCACGTCGGTGAGGGGGCAGGCCGCGGAGGTGAGGGTCATGTCGACGGTGGCGGTGTCGTCCTCGTCGATGTGCAGACCGTAGATCAGGCCCAGGTTGACGACGTCGATGCCCAGCTCGGGGTCGACGACGTCCATCAGGGCCTCCATGAGGTCCTCGGTGGAGACGGTGCCGGCGGTGGTGAACGCACCGGGACTGTCGACCGCCACGGCCTCGGCCGGGGCGGCCTCGGGGGTCTCGTTCTCGCTCATGAATCAAGTGTCCTAACGGAGCGTCAGTCGGTGGTGATCTCGGGGTGGCCGGCCAGCGCCTTGGCGGTGGCATCCTTCCAGGCCATCCAGCCGAGCAGGGCGCACTTGACCCGGGCCGGGTACTTGGAGACCCCGGCGAAGGCGACGGCGTCCTCCAGGATCTCCTCGTCGCCCTCGGACTGGCCCTTGCTCTGCATGAGTTCCAGGAAGGCCTCCTGGACCTGCTGGGCCTCGCCGACCGTCTTGCCGACCACCAGGTCGTTCAGCACGGAGGCGGAGGCCTGGCTGATCGAGCAGCCCTGCGACTCGTAGGAGACGTCCTCGACGACCGCGCCGTCGAGCTTCACCCGCAGGGTGATCTCGTCGCCGCAGGTCGGGTTGACGTGGTGCACCTCGGCGTCGCCGTCCCGCAGCCCCTTGCCGTGGGGGTTGCGGTAGTGGTCCAGGATGATCTCCTGGTACATCGAGTCGAGCTTCATGCGACCACCTCAGGCGAAGAAGTTGCGGACGTGGTGGAGGCCGTCGATCAGCGCGTCCACCTCACCGGGCGTGGAGTACAGATAGAACGACGCCCTGGTGGTCGCCGGAATTCCGTACCGCAGGCAGACCGGCCGTGCGCAGTGGTGGCCGACCCGGACCGCGATGCCCTGCTCGTCGAGCACCTGCCCGACGTCGTGCGGGTGAATGTCACCGAGCGTGAAGGAGATCGCCGCACCGCGGTCCACGGCCGTGCGCGGGCCGATGATCCGCAGGTCGGGCACCTCGGCGAGGCGCTCGATCGCGTAGGCGGTGATCGCGTGCTCGTGCGCGGCGACCTTGTCCATGCCGATCGCCGACAGGTAGTCGATGGCGGCGCCGAGGCCGATGGCCTGGGCGATCGGCGGGGTGCCGGCCTCGAACTTGTGCGGTGCGGGGGCGTAGGTGGACGAGCCCATGGTGACGGTCTCGATCATCTCGCCGCCGCCGAGGAACGGCGGGAGGTCCTCCAGGAGCTCCTGGCGGCCCCAGAGGACGCCGATGCCGGTCGGGGCGAGCATCTTGTGGCCGGTGAAGGCGACGAAGTCGGCCTCCAGCGCCTGCACGTCGAGGGCGGCGTGCGGGGCGGCCTGCGAGGCGTCGATGGCGACCAGCGCGCCGACCGACTGCGCCTTGCGGACGATGGTCTCCACCGGGTTGACGGTGCCCAGCAGGTTGGACACCAGGGTGACGGAGACGATCTTCGTCTTCTCGGTGATCAGCTCGTCGATGTTGGACAGGTCGAGCCGGCCCTCGTCGGTCAGCCCGAACCACTTCAGCTTCGCGCCGGTGCGCTGCGCGAGCAGCTGCCACGGCACGATGTTGGAGTGGTGCTCCATCTCGGTGATGACGATCTCCGAGTCGGCGTCCACCCGGTACGGCTCGTCGGCCCAACCCAGCATGTTGGCGACGAGGTTGAGCGACTCCGAGGCGTTCTTGGTGAAGATCACCTCGTTCCGGCTGGGCGCGTTGATGAAGGCCGCGACCTTGTCCCGGGCGCCCTCGTACAGCGCGGTCGCCTCCTCGGCGAGCACGTGCACGCCGCGGTGGACATTGGAGTTGTGCTGTTCGTAGTAGGCGTTCAGCGCCTCCAGCACCTGGCGCGGCTTCTGCGAGGTCGCCGCGTTGTCCAGGTACACCAGCGGCTTGCCGTCGTGCAGCACCCGCGACAGGACGGGGAAGTCCTTGCGGATCGCATCGGTGTCCAGAAGACCGGTCAGATGGGAGTAGGTCACTCGGAAGCGCCACCCTTCACGTAGCTCTCGTAGCCCTCTTCCTCCAGCTTGTCGGCAAGCTCGGCGCCGCCGGACTCGACGATCCGGCCGCCCGCGAAGACGTGCACGTAGTCGGGCTTGATGTAGCGAAGGATGCGGGTGTAGTGGGTGACCAGCAGAGTGCCGACCTCGCCGGTCGAGCGGACCCGGTTGATGCCCTCGGAGACGATCCGCAGCGCGTCGACGTCCAGGCCGGAGTCGGTCTCGTCGAGGATCGCGACCTTCGGCTTGAGCAGCTCCAGCTGGAGGATCTCGTGGCGCTTCTTCTCACCGCCGGAGAAGCCCTCGTTGACGTTGCGCTCGGCGAACGCCGGGTCCATCTGCAGGTCGGCCATCGCCTCCTTGACCTCCTTGACCCACAGCCGCAGCTTGGGGGCCTCGCCGCGGACGGCGGTGGCGGCGGTGCGCAGGAAGTTGGAGACCGAGACGCCGGGGACCTCGACCGGGTACTGCATGGCCAGGAACAGGCCGGCCTTGGCGCGCTCGTCGACCGACATCTCCAGCACGTCCTCGCCGTCCAGCAGCACCTGGCCGCCGGTGACGGTGTACTTGGGGTGGCCGGCCAGCGAGTAGGCCAGGGTGGACTTGCCGGAGCCGTTCGGACCCATGATCGCGTGGGTCTCGCCCTGCTTGACCGTCAGGTCGACGCCTTTGAGGATCTGGCGCGGGCCGCCCTCGGCGTTGACGGAGACGTGCAGGTCGCGGATTTCAAGCGTTGCCATGGGGTACTCAGTTCTCCTGGTTGACGGAGACGAGCACATCGTCCCCTTCGATCTTTACGGGGTAGACGGCGACCGGCCTGGTCGCGGGCAGCCCGGACGGCTTTCCGGTGCGCAGGTCGAAGCTGGAGCCGTGCAGCCAGCACTCGATCATGCAGTCCTCGACCTCGCCCTCGGAGAGCGAGACGTTGGCGTGCGAGCAGATGTCGTTGATCGCGAACACGCCCTCGTCGGTCCGGACGATCGCCACCGGGACGCCGTTCAGCTCGACCTTCTTGGGCACGTCCTCCTGCAGCAGGCTCAGCGCACAGGCGCGCACGTAGCCGGCGCTCATGCGACCGTCTCTTCCAGCTCGGCCTCGATCTTCGCCATCAGGCGGTCCTGGATCTCGGCGACGCCGATCTGCTGGACCAGCTCGGCGAAGAAGCCGCGCACCACCAGGCGGCGGGCCTCGTCGGCCGGGATGCCGCGGGACTGCAGGTAGAACAGCTGCTCGTCGTCGAAGCGGCCGGTCGCGGAGGCGTGGCCGGCGCCGACGATCTCGCCGGTCTCGATCTCCAGGTTGGGGACCGAGTCGACCCGGGCGCCGTCGGTGAGCACCAGGTTGCGGTTGAGCTCGTAGGTGTCGGTGCCGACCGCGGCCGCGCGGATCAGCACGTCGCCGATCCACACCGCGTGCGCGTCCTCGCCCTGCAGCGCGCCCTTGTAGGCGACGTTGGAGCGGCAGTGCGGGGTGTCGTGGTCGATGATCAGGCGGTGCTCCAGGTGCTGGCCCGCGTCCGCGAAGTACAGGCCGAACAGCTCGGCCTCGCCGCCGGGGCCCGCGTAGGAGACCCGCGGGTGCAGGCGCACCACGTCGCCGCCGAAGGTCACGATGACCGACTTGAACGAGGCGTCCCGGCCGACCAGCGCGTTGCACTGGGCGGCGTGCACCGCGTCCCGCTCCCAGTCCTGGACGGAGACGAAGGTCAGCTTCGCGCCGTCGCCGACCAGCAGGTCGACGTTGGCGGCGCGGGTGCCGGTGCCGGTGTGGTTCAGCACCACGACGGCCTCGGCGAACGGCTTGACCTCGACCACCAGGTGGGCGAAGCGGACCCCGCCCTCGCCGTGCACGTCGATCCGGACCGGCTCGGTCAGCACCGTCTCCGTGGGGACGGTCACCACCAGGGCCTGCTCGAAGGCGCTGAACGCCTGCGCGGCGACCCGGTCCACCGGGGTGCCGGCCTTGCCGATCCGGGCGTCGTCGCGGCCGACCAGCTCGGAGGTCACGCCCTCCGGCAGGCCCAGCTCGATCTTGTCCTCACCGCGGACGGCCTCGACGGCGGTGCCGTCGTGCAGGCCGCCGAGGCGGTGCATCGGCGTGAACCGCCAGTCCTCCTCGCGGCCGGTCGGCACCGGGAAGTCATTGACGTCGAAGGACGGCTTGACCGCGACCCGGGCGTCGATCGGCTGCCGGACGCTCTCGCGGCCGGTGCCCGGGCCGGCGAGCTGCGCGCCGGCGCCGGCGGTGCCCACCTCGATCGATCCGGCGGTGGTGGAGCCGGGGGTGTTCTGCTCAGCCATGGCTGTTCGTGTTGCTCTCTTTCGGGAATGGTCGACGGACGGGCGGGGGCTGACGGCGCGTCAGCCGACCGCGCCCTCCATCTGCAGCTCGATCAGCCGGTTCAGCTCCAGCGCGTACTCCATCGGCAGCTCGCGCGCGATCGGCTCGACGAAGCCGCGGACGATCATCGCCATCGCCTCGGTCTCGGTCAGGCCGCGGCTCATCAGGTAGAAGAGCTGGTCCTCGGAGACCTTGGAGACCGTCGCCTCGTGGCCCATCGACACGTCGTCCTCACGGACGTCCACGTACGGGTAGGTGTCCGAGCGGGAGATGGTGTCGACCAGCAGCGCGTCGCACAGCACGTTCGACTTGGCGCCGTGCGAGCCCTCGCCGATCTCGATCAGACCGCGGTAGGAGGTGCGGCCGCCGCCGCGCGCCACCGACTTGGAGACGATGTGCGAGGAGGTGTTCGGCGCCATGTGGACCATCTTCGCGCCGGCGTCCTGGTGCTGGCCCTCGCCCGCGAAGGCGATCGACAGCGTCTCGCCCTTGGCGTGCTCGCCCATCAGGTAGACGGCCGGGTACTTCATGGTGACCTTGGAGCCGATGTTGCCGTCGACCCACTCCATGGTCGCGCCCTCGTACGCCACGGCGCGCTTGGTGACCAGGTTGTAGACGTTGTTCGACCAGTTCTGGATGGTCGTGTAGCGGCAGCGGCCGCCCTTCTTGACGATGATCTCGACCACCGCGGAGTGCAGCGAGTCCGAGGAGTAGATCGGCGCGGTGCAGCCCTCGACGTAGTGGACGTAGGCGTCCTCGTCGACGATGATCAGCGTCCGCTCGAACTGGCCCATGTTCTCGGTGTTGATCCGGAAGTAGGCCTGCAGCGGGATGTCCACGTGCACGCCCTTCGGCACGTAGATGAACGATCCGCCGGACCACACCGCGGTGTTCAGCGAGGCGAACTTGTTGTCGCCCACCGGGATGACGGTGCCGAAGTACTCCTTGAACAGCTCCGGGTGCTCGCGCAGCGCGGTGTCGGTGTCCAGGAAGATGACGCCCTGCTCCTCCAGGTCCTCGCGGATCTGGTGGTAGACGACCTCCGACTCGTACTGGGCGGCGACACCGGCGACCAGGCGCTGCTTCTCCGCCTCCGGGATGCCCAGCTTGTCGTAGGTCGCCTTGATGTCGGCGGGCAGGTCCTCCCAGGACTCCGCCTGCTTCTCGGTGGAGCGCACGAAGTACTTGATGTTGTCGAAGTCGATGCCCGACAGGTCGGAGCCCCAGGTCGGCATGGGCTTCTTGCCGAACAGCTTCAGGCCCTTGAGGCGAAGGTTGAGCATCCACTCGGACTCGTTCTTCTTCGCCGAGATGTCGCGGACGACCGCTTCGCTCAGGCCGCGCTTGGCGGCGGCACCGGCCGCGTCCGAGTCGGCCCAGCCGTACTCGTACGTGCCGAGACCTTCGAGCTCGGGGTGTGCGATGTCAGTCATGCGAGGTTCCTCCGCGCGGTGGAGCCGGTTTCGTTGGGCGTTCGATGGGAAGTACCGGCAATCGGCACGGCACCGGGCGTCCGGGGGGACGACGGTGCGGCACCGGATGCCGGCACATACGTGGTGCAGACCCCGTCGCCGTGGGCGATGGTGGCCAGCCGTTGCACATGGGTGCCCAGGAGCTGCGAGAAGACCTCGGTCTCCGCCTCGCAGAGCTGCGGGAACTGCTCGGCGATGTGCGCGACCGGGCAGTGGTGCTGACAGAGCTGGGCGCCGGCCGGGGCGGCGGGCGCCGCGGCGGCGGACGGGACTCGCCGCACCGTGGCAGCGTACCCGTCGGCGCTCAGCGCCCGGGCCAGTGCCTCGGCGCGCTGCTGGGCGTCGGCCTGTTCGACCTCGCCCTGGTACTTGCGGCCCTGCTTGGCGAGCCGGGCCCGGGCGAAGGCGGCGACCGCCTGCTCGCCCGCCTCGCCGCCGCCGGCCGCCTCCGAGATCCAGCGCAGCGCGTCCGCGGCGAGCTGGTCGTAGGCCTGGTAGAAGGCGTCCCGCCCGCCGTCGGTCAGGGCGAACACCTTCGCCGGACGGCCCCGGCCGCGGCTGCCGTAGACCCGCTGCTCGCGGGACTCGACCAGCCCGGCGGCGGTCAGGCCGTCCAGGTGGCGGCGCACCGCGGCGGTGGTCAGGCCGAGGCGGCCGGCCAGGTCGGCGGCCGAGGACGGCCCGTGGTCGAGGATCGAGCGGGCGACTCGGTCCCGGGTCGCCCGGTGGCCGTCCACCAGGGCTTCGGCCGCCGTCGCGGGCACATCCCAGCTGGGAGCCTCGGGCTCCCGCTGAGCGTCGCGCTCGCGAATCTTTTTCACAACACGATTGTTGCGTAATTCGTCCGCGAGAAACAAGCCGTGACCCCGGTCTCACCGGTGGCCTCCGTCACGGAAGGCATGCCTTACCTGAAGAGGGCCGTGAACTGCTCCTACACTCGCCGGTATGCATGCAGACCCCGCCGTCGAGGTGACCGGACTGGTCAAGCGGTACGGCGACAAGACCGCCGTGGACGGCCTGGACCTGGCCATCGCGCGCGGCACCGTCACCGCGGTGCTCGGCCCCAACGGCGCGGGCAAGACCACCACGATCGAGACCTGCGAGGGCTACCGCCGCCCCGACGCCGGCGCCGTCCGGGTCCTCGGGCTGGACCCGGTCGCGCAGGCCGGGCAGCTCAAACCGCGGATCGGCGTGATGCTCCAGTCCGGCGGCGTGTACGCCGGTGCGCGCGCCCTCGAAATGCTCCACCACACCGCGAAGCTGTACGCGAACCCGCTGCCGGTCGGCCCGCTCGCCGAACGCCTCGGCCTGGACTCCTGCGGCCGCACCCCCTACCGCCGGCTCTCCGGCGGCCAGCAGCAGCGCCTGGCCCTCGCCATGGCCGTGGTCGGCCGCCCCGAACTGGTCTTCCTGGACGAGCCCACCGCCGGCCTCGACCCGCAGGCCCGCCGCGCCACCTGGGAGCTGGTCACCGAACTGCGCGCCGCCGGCGTCACCGTCGTCCTCACCACCCACCAGATGGACGAGGCCGAACAGCTCGCCGACGACGTCGCGATCATCGACCGCGGCCGCGTCATCGCCCAGGGCTCCCCCGACCTGCTGCGCGGCTCCGACGCCCAGCTGCGCTTCGACGGCCCCGCCGGGCTGGACCTGGCCGGTCTGCGCAAGGTGCTCCCGGACGCCGCCGCGGTCGCCGAACCCGCCCCCGGCTCGTACCGCGTCGAGGCCGCCCTGGACGCCGCCCTGCTGGCCGCCGTCACCGGCTGGTGCGCGGAGGTCGGGGTGATGCCCGACAAGCTCGCGGTGCAGCGCCGCAGCCTCGAAGACGTCTTCCTCGACCTGACCGGACGGGAACTGCGATGACCGCCACCGACCTCACCCCCCGCCCGGGCGCCGCCCCGGTCGGCCGGATGCTGCTCGCGCAGACCGCCCTGGAGACCAGGATGCTGCTGCGCAACGGCGAACAGCTGCTGCTCACCGTGGTCATCCCCACCGTGCTGCTGGTGCTGTTCTCCGCCGTCGACGTGGTCGCCGTGGACGGCCCCGGCAAGCGCGTCGACTTCCTCGCCCCCGGCCTGCTGGCGCTCGCCGTGATGTCCACCGCCTTCACCGGCCAGGCCATCGCCACCGGCTTCGAGCGCCGCTACGGCGTCCTCAAGCGGCTCGGCGCGACGCCGCTGCCGCGCTGGGCGCTGCTCACCGCGAAGACCGGCTGCGTGCTGGTCACCGAACTGCTCCAGGTGCTGCTGCTCTCCGGCATCGCCCTGGGCCTCGGCTGGTCGCCGCACGGCAACCCGCTGGCGGTGCTGCTCCTGCTGGTGCTCGGCACCGCCGCGTTCTCCGGCCTCGGCCTGCTGATGGCCGGCACGCTGCGCGCGGAGGCCACCCTGGCCGGCGCCAACCTGGTGTTCATCCTGCTGCTGCTGGCCGGCGGCGTGGTCGTCCCGCTCGCCAAGTTCCCGGACGCGGTGCGCCCGGTGCTGGAGCTGCTGCCGATCTCGGCGCTCTCCGACGGCCTGCGCTCGGTCCTCCAGCTGGGCCACGGCATGCCCTGGTCCGACCTCGGCGTCCTGGGCGTCTGGTCGGTCCTCGGCCTGGCCGCCGCGGCCCGCTTCTTCCGCTGGGAGTAGGGCCCCCGGGCGGGGGCCCTGCCCCGGGGGTCAGGAGGCGGCGGCCTTCTTGCGGCGCGCCTTGTACACCAGGGCCCCGCCCGCCGCGAGCACCGCGGCGCCGCCGATGGTCAGCGGCACCAGCCCTTCGGCGCCGGTGAACGCCAGCCCGCCGCCGCCACCGCCCGAGCCGGCGTGGCTCGCCGACGGGGAGGGCGTGGCCCCGGCCGGCGCGCTCTCCGTCGGACCGGCCGAGCCGCTCGGGCCCGGCGACGCGGTGCCGCCCGGGGTCGAGGCGCTGCTCGACGGCGACGGGCTCTCCGACCCACCGGTGCCGGTGGACGGCGACCCGGACGGGGTCGTGGTCGGCGTGGTGGGCGGCACGACGGTGCCCGGCAGGCAGCCCTCGAACGGGTAGTGGTGGGTCTCGGCCCCGCCGCTGCCGGTCAGCGACTTCGCCCACACCGAGCCGTTCACCGGCCCGCCCGTGCCCAGGTCGAACGCCGCGTTCGGGGCCAGGATGCTGCCCGGCCAGGCGTTGCCGCTGTGCTTGGTGATCTTCGTGGCGGTGGGGAAGTTCCACAGCAGCTTGGCCCGGATCTGCCCCTTGGCCGCCGTGGAGTTCTTGTCGTCCAGCACATAGGACTTGCTCGCCTCGTCCCACAGCAGGAAGCCCGAGGTCCTGGCGGACCGCTGGTCGTAGGTCCCACCGGTGACGTTGATGATCGTCGACGATCCGGCCGGAACCTTGATGTGGACGTCGCCCGCCTTCTGCAGGGTCTCGGCCGAGACGGTGAACACGTTCGTCCGGGCATCCGTCCCGGTGAACGTCAAGGTCCGGCCGTCCGCCACCGGCGCGTTCCCCGCGGCCTTCGCCAACGCGCTGGAGGTGGCCCGCAGCTTGGCGAACTCGGCGGCGAAGTCGATCGGCGACGCGCCCTTGGTCACGCCGTCCATCGCTCCCCCGAGGTTGCGCCCGGCGTAGACGCCCTTGCCCTTCTGCACGTGGACCGGGCCCTTGATGTCGCCGCCGACCACCAGGGAGTAGCCACCGGGCAGTTCCTTGACCTCGTCGGCGGTGAGCTCCTGGCCCACCGAGAATCCGGCCTGGCTGAAATCGGCGTTGCCGCCGACCGCGACCGCGCCCTCGGCGTCCGGGCTGTGGGTGTCGTCACCCTCGATGAACTCGCCGTACCGGCCGGCGACGCCGAGGCTGAAGCAGGCGCCGTCGGCGGGGGACGCGGTCGCGGGGGTGGGCACGACCAGGGCCGCGAGGGCGAGTGAGCCACCGAGTGCCACGGCGGCGGCGGATATGGACTTGCGCATGTGCAGGACTCCGCGAGTGGAGACGGGCAGGGGGAGATGAGCCCAACCCGTGAAAGGTCTGGACCAAGTCGCACCCTTTCGGCCACTCGCCGATAGGTCAAGACCAATGCACCGACACGCTCGATCCGCCCGTTTTGTCCGCGCGCCCCTCGCGACGCCCACCGCCGCACCCGCCCGCACCGGGGCACCGCGTAAGCCCGCCTACGATGGTCCGGTGACCAATCCGTTCTCCCTCCTCGCCGAGCGCTGGCATCCGAGCCCGCAGCACGTCCGCCTGGCCGCCATGGCCGCCCTGGTGATGAGCGTGGTGATCGTGGTCACCGGCGGCGCCGTCCGGCTGACCGACTCCGGCCTCGGCTGCACCACCTGGCCCCGCTGCACCGGCGAAAGCCTGACGCCGACCCCCGAGATGGGCATCCACGGCGTCATCGAGTTCACCAACCGGATGCTCACCTACGTGCTGTGCGCCGCCGTCGGCTGGTTCATCCTGGCCGCCCGCTGCTCCAAGCCCTGGCGGCACTCGCTCACCAAGCTCGGCTGGGCGCAGTTCTGGCTGGTGATGTCGAACGCGGTGATCGGCGGCATCACGGTGCTGACCCACCTCAACCCGTACGTGGTCAGCCTGCACATGGTGGCCTCGCTGGGCCTGCTGTGGACGGCGGTGCTCGGCTGGGAGCGGGCCAAGGAGGGCGACGGCGAGCCCCGGCTGCTGGTCGCCCCGGCGATCCACCGCTTCGCGCAGGTGCTGGTGGCGTCGATCGGCGCGCTCGCCCTGGTCGGCACCCTGGTCACCGGCGCCGGCCACCACCCGGGCTCGGCCGGCACCCCCCGCATCACCACCTTCGACTACGACCGGCTCACCCAGGCCCACGCCGACCTGGTGTTCCTCTCGGTCGGCCTGACGCTGGCCGCGCTGCTGGTGTTCGCCGCCGTGAAGGCTCCGGCGCCGGCCGTCGCCCGGGTCCGCGAGCTCTTCGGCCTGCTGATGATCCAGGGCGTGCTCGGCTTCATCCAGTACTTCACCGACGCGCCGGAGATCATGGTCGGCGTGCACATGCTGGGCGCCGCCCTGGTCTGGGCCGCCGCGCTGCGCATCCCGCTGGCGCTGCGCAGCCGCGCCGGGATCCCGGCGCAGGCCACCGCGCCGTCGACCGAACTGGTCGCCTGAGCCGCACCCCGGAACAAGACAGGAGCGCGGACGGCTGTCCGCGCTCCTGTGCTGTCCGCCCGGGCGGCGGACGCTAGATCTGGATGCCCGCCATCCGCTTCCACTCGTACGGGCCGGTCTTCACCTTCAGGCCCAGCTCGCCCTCGAAGTCGTCGTGCAGGGTGAGCCCGGCGAGTTCGGCGGCCCGGCGGCCGATCGCGTAGCTGGGCGCGACCTGGTCGCCCCAGGCGCCGTCCGCGCCGACCACCACGATGCGGGTGGCGGTGCGGCCGACGTACTCGACGACGCCGTCGGCGTGGCCGCCGTGCTGCGCGGCGAAGCTGCTCAGGTGCTTGGCAATGCGCTTGGCGCGGCGCTCGACGCGGGCGTCCGGCGCGGCGGTGGTGGCGGTCTCTGCGCTGGTCATGCCCGCATGCTACCGACCGGTAGCGCCGGTGGCGACGGCACCGCCCTGTGCCGACGGCCACATGGCGGGCAGCGGCAGCTCACCGGCCCCCGCGTAGGCCAGCGCGAAGGCCGCGCCCTCCGGCCCGGGGGCGGCGATCCGGCGGATCCGCTCCAGTCGCAGCCGCAGCGCGAAGCCGCGCTCGGCGGGCGGCAGCCCGGCGGGCAGGTGGAGCAGGTCGAGCAGCTGCTCGGAGAACTCCTGGGTCTGCCAGGCGGCGTCCAGCCGGCGCCGCTGGTAGCCGTCCAGCCCGGCGCCGGCGCCGCCGTCATCGCCGCCGCCGCTCAGCTCGGCGAGCAGCGTGCCCGCCAGGTCGGCGACGTCGGCGACCGCCGAGTTGAGGCCCTTGGCGCCGGACGGGGTGACGGTGTGCGCGGCGTCCCCGGCCAGCAGCAGTCGGCCGGCCCGCATCCGGCCGGCGACCTTGCCGCGCATCCGCAGCATGCCGGTCTCCAGCAGCGCGCCGGGCGCGGGGTCGCCGCCGTCGAGCTCCAGCCGGCGGTGCAGCTCGGCGCGGATCCGCCGCTCGTCCCAGGCCGCCTGGTCCTCCCCCGCGGGGACCTCCAGGTAGAAGCGTCCGACGTCGGCGGTGCGCGGCATCATCCCGGCGAACCCGTCGGCGTGCACCGCGTAGCGGATCTGCTCGACCGGCCGGGGAATCCGGGCCAGCACCGTCAGCCAGTCGTACGGGTAGCGCCGCCCGGGCCCGTCGGCGCCGTCGGGGAAGGCCGCGGCGACCGTGCTGTGCGCGCCGTCGCAGCCGATCGCGTACTCGGCGTGCAGCGGGCCGTCGGCGGTGTCCAGCACCGGGCGGCCGTCGGCGTCGAGCGCGACGCCCAGCACCGGGCGGTCGAACGCGATGCTGCCGCCGGCCTGCTCGTATGCGGCGATCAGGTCGCGCAGCAGCATCTGCTGCGGGTACACCCAGTGCCGGACGCCCCCGGACAGCGCGCCGTAGTCGACCAGCACCCGCTCGCCGAGGCAGCTGATCTCGCACCGGCCGTGCCGCTCGCCCTCGGCGGTCAGCCGGTCGGCGAGGCCGAGCGCCCGCAGGTACTCCACCACCCGGTGCTCCAGCACCCCGGCCCGGGCGGCGCTCTCCACGGCGGCCCGGGAGAGCCGCTCGTGGACGGTGACGGCGACCCCGGCCCGGTGCAGCACGTGGGCGAGCACCAGCCCGGCGGGCCCGGCGCCGACGATCGCGACGGTGGTGGTGCGGCGGGTCATCGGCGGCCTCCGACGGCGAGCAGGGCGGCGACGGACGCGGCGGGCACCACGGCCGGGTTGAAGGTCTCGGTGACCACGGCCAGCGGCTGCGGGCCGTGCCACATCAGGTAGGTCTTGTACGCGGCGTCCGCGCCGTCCCAGTCCCGCACCCCGGCGTCCAGCACGGTGCGCCGGTGGCCGGTGCCGGAGGCCTGCAGGGCGGCGCCGATCGGCGCTCCGGTGTCGGTCAGGCACTGCTCGGCGGCGGCGGAGAGCACCGGCCGGGCGACCACCGCGTTGCGGGAGAGCTCGACGCCGCCGTCGGTGAGCACCGAGCGGCGGACGATCAGCTCCTCGTCCGGGCCGGCCCGCAGCAGCGCCGCCGCGCCGGGCGGCGCCGCGCCGGCCGCGACCCGCAGGTGGTCGGCGCACCCGACCCGCACCGGCCCGCGGGTCCAGGCCGCCAGCAGGACGGTGGTGAGCCCGTCCGCGCCGAGCAGCATCCGGGTCGGCGGTTCGGCGAAGGCGCCGATCCGCTCGGCGAGCTCGGCCGGCTCCCGGGACAGGAACAGGCGTCCGGACAGGACGACGGACTGCAGCGGCATCGGTTTCCCCCGAAAGACGACGACAGGATCGCGGCGATCGCCGACCCTACTGGAGAACTGTTTCCGCTGACGAAACGTCACCCCTCGTCCGGGCACCGCCTCCCGGCCCTCGCCGCGCCGCCGTGAATACTGGCCCGGTGAACGATTTCCGTGGCTGGCCCGCCGAGGCGCTGGAGTTCTACGAGCACCTGGAGGCCGACAACTCCAAGACGTTCTGGACGGCGCACCGCGCCCGGTACGAGGAGCAGGTGCGCGCCCCGATGGAGGCGCTGCTGGCCCGGCTGGAGCCCGAGTTCGGGCCGGGGAAGATCTTCCGGCCGAACCGGGACGTCCGGTTCTCGGCCGACAAGTCCCCGTACAAGACGCACATCGGCGCGGTGCTGGAGTCCGGCGGCTACGTGCAGCTGTCCGCCGAGGGGCTGGCCTGCGGGCTGGGCTACTACCACCTGGAGAGCGACCAGCTGGCGGCGTACCGCACCGCGGTCGCCGAGGAGCTGCCGGGCGCCGAGCTGGAGCGGGTGGTGGCGGCGGTGCGCGCCGCCGGGCCCGAGGTGGTCGGTCGGGACAGCCTGAAGACCGCGCCGCGCGGCTACCCGCGGGACCACCCGCGGATCGAGCTGCTGCGCCACAAGGGCCTGATCGCCTGGCAGGAGTGGGAGCCCGCGCCGTGGCTGGGCACCGCGAAGGCGTACGGCCGGGTCACCGGCTTCCTGCACGCGGCCGCGCCGCTGCACGAGTGGCTGGAGAACCACGTCGGCCCCAGCGGGCTTGCGCCGCGCTGAGGCCGAAGGGGGTTTCGCAGAGGGAGGTCAGCCGATGAACGGGTCGATCGCGATCTCCAGGAAGAGCAGCGTCAGGTACGTGATCGACCAGTGGAACAGCCGCATCTCCTTGAGCTTGGCGCCCACGATGCCGGCCTTGGCGCGCGACTGGAGCGCGTACGCCTCCTTCATCCACAGCACGCCGAGCACGGCGGCGGTGACCGGGTACAGCCAGCTGGTGTGCGCGACCGGCCACACCAGCATCGAGGTCGCCACCATCACCCAGGAGTAGACGACGACCTGCTTGGCGACGCCGATGTTGCCGCGGATCACCGGCAGCATCGGCACGCCGGCCCGGGTGTAGTCGTCGCGGACCTTCATCGACAGCACCCAGGTGTGCGGCGGCGTCCAGAAGAACACCACCAGGAACAACAGCAGCGCCGCCCAGGACAGCGAGTTGGTGACGGACGCCCAGCCGACGAACACCGGCATGCAGCCGGCGATGCCGCCCCAGACGACGTTCTGCGCGGTGCGGCGCTTCAGGCCCAGCGTGTAGACGAACACGTAGAACAGCAGGGCGGCCAGCGCGAGCGCCGAGGACAGCCAGTTCACCAGGACGCCGAGCCAGACGGTGGAGACCACGGCCAGCGTGATGCCGAAGACCACGGCCTCCCGGGGGGAGACCATGCCGGTGACGATCGGGCGCCGCTCGGTGCGGGACATCACCGCGTCGATGTCGCGGTCGATGTACATGTTGAGCGCGTTGGCGCCGCCCGCGGACAGGTAGCCTCCGACCACCACCGCGAGCACCCGCCACAGGTTGGGCACGCCGCCCTGGGCCAGGAACATCACCGGCACCGTCGAGATCAGCAGCAGCTCGATGATCCGGGGTTTGGTGAGGGCGACGAAGGCCCCGATGCGGGCCCCGAACGGCCGGCGTACGGTGCTCGTCCCTACCACCCCGGCGGGGCGGGATTCGACGGCGGTCACGGACACCTCAACAGTCGATGAACTTCCACAGGCGTCCCGGAGACCCGCAGGGTGCCCACCGTCCGCGCTGCGCGTACCACGCAACCATAGACGCTCCATATCTCCCGATCCGCCCCGGGGTCCCCCGGCGAGCCGTGCGCCCGCGCGTCTTGCGCCTCGGACGGGCAAACCGTCTCCTGACGGGTGAATGTAGGACAGAGGAGTTGACGTCCCGACAGGGGAATGCGACGCCGCCGATCCTGGTTGCCCGGCACGCAGGGTGAGGTGCCTCGCAAACGGTAGGCTCGCACAGAGAAGCGGGATCAACCCTCCGTGATCGGCGCCGGCCACAGCGGCGTGGCCGACCGGTCCCCTTCACGGGGTGACACTTCTACAGAAATCCGGAAGGAGCCCTGAGTCAGGGTGAGCACGACGCCGAACGTATTCGAGTGGAGCGAGCTGGACCAGCGGGCCGTGGACACGGCCCGGGTCCTGGCCATGGACGCCGTGCAGAAGGTGGGGAACGGGCACCCGGGCACCGCCATGTCGCTGGCCCCCGCCGCGTACCTCATCTTCCAGCGCTTCCTGCGCCACGACCCGACCGACCCGACCTGGGCCGGCCGCGACCGCTTCGTGCTCTCCCCGGGGCACACCTCCCTCACGCTGTACACCCAGCTCTTCCTGTCCGGTTACGGACTGTCGCTGGACGACCTGAAGGCCTTCCGGGTCGCGGGCAGCCGCACCCCCGGCCACCCCGAGCACGGCCACACCGCCGGCGTCGAGACCACCACCGGCCCGCTCGGCCAGGGTGTCGGCAACGCGGTGGGCATGGCGATGGCCGCCCGCTACGAGCGCGGCCTGTTCGACCCGGAGGCGCCGGCCGGCGCCTCGCCGTTCGACCACACGATCTGGGCGATCGTCTCCGACGGCGACCTCCAGGAGGGCATCTCCGCCGAGGCGTCCTCGCTGGCCGGCCACCAGAAGCTGGGCAACCTGGTCGCGCTGTACGACGACAACCACATCTCCATCGAGGGCGACACCGCCACCGCGTTCTCCGAGGACGTGCTGGCCCGCTACGAGGCGTACGGCTGGCACGTCCAGCGGGTCGTCCCGAAGGCGGACGGCGACATCGACGTCGTCGCGCTGGCCGCCGCGCTGGAGGCCGCCAAGGCGGAGACCGGCAAGCCGTCGATCATCGCGATGCGCACCATCATCGCCTGGCCCGCGCCGAACGCCCAGGACACCGCCAAGGCGCACGGCTCGGCCCTCGGCGACGCCGAGATCGCCGCCACCAAGAAGGTGCTGGGCTTCGACCCGCAGAAGACCTTCGAGGTGACCGACGAGGTCGTCGGGCACGCCCGCGAGGTCGTGCAGCGCGGCCAGGCCGCCCGCACCGCCTGGGAGGAGCAGCTGCGCGAGTGGCGCGCCGCCAACCCGCAGCGCGCCGCCGAGTACGACCGGATCCAGATCGGCGAGCTGCCCGACGGCTGGGAGAAGGCCCTGCCGGTCTTCCCGGCCGGCAAGGACGTCGCCACCCGCAAGGCCTCGGGCGACACGCTGAAGGCCGTCGGCAAGCTGGTCCCCGAGCTGTGGGGCGGCTCCGCGGACCTCGCCGAGTCCAACCTGACCACCATCGACGAGGAGTCCTCCTTCCTTCCGGAGGGCAACTCGCTCAAGAGCGCCTCGCCGTACGGCCGCACCGTCCACTACGGCATCCGCGAGCACGCCATGGGCTCCGTGATGAACGGCATCGCGCTGCACGGCCGCACCCGCATCTACGGCGGCACCTTCCTGGTGTTCTCCGACTACATGCGCCCCGCGGTCCGGCTCGCCGCGCTGATGAAGCTGCCGGTGGTCTACGTCTGGACGCACGACTCGATCGGCCTCGGCGAGGACGGCCCGACCCACCAGCCGGTCGAGCACCTGGCCGCGCTGCGCGCCATCCCCGGCCTCGCGGTGGTCCGCCCGGCGGACGCCAACGAGACCGCCGTGGTGTGGCGCACCGTGCTGGAGCGGCAGACCAGCCACCCCGGCCCGGTCGGCCTGGTGCTGACCCGGCAGGGCGTGCCGACCTTCGACCGCGAGGTGTTCGGCTCCGCCGAGGGCGCGGCCAGGGGCGGCTACGTGCTGGCCGAGGCCGAGGGCGGCGAGCCCAAGGTGATCCTGCTCGGCACCGGCTCCGAGGTGCAGCTGGCGATGCAGGCCCGCGAGGCGCTGCAGGCCGAGGGCACCCCCACCCGGGTGGTGTCGATGCCGTCCGTGGAGTGGTTCGCCGAGCAGGACCAGGCGTACCGCGACAGCGTGCTGCCGCCGAACGTCCGGGCCCGGGTCTCGGTCGAGGCGGGCATCGCCCAGGGCTGGCGCGAGCTGGTCGGCGACGCCGGTCGGATCATCAGCCTGGAGCACTTCGGCGCCTCCGCCGACTACAAGGTGCTCTACCAGGAGTTCGGCATCACCGCGGACGCCGTCGCCAACGCGGCCCGCGCCTCGCTGCGCACGGTCGAGGCCGTCTCCCGCTAGCGGTCACACCCGGCCCGGGGGACCGCACTCCCCCGGGCCGGGTCCCCGGACTCCACCGCAGACGTACGAAGAACAGAAGAAGAGGGACTGAAGCACCATGACCGACGCATTGAACCGCCTCAGCGAAGAAGGCGTGGCGATCTGGCTGGACGACCTCAGCCGGGAGCGCCTGAACTCCGGCAACCTGGCCGAGCTGGTGCAGGAGAAGCACGTCGTCGGCGTCACCACCAACCCGACCATCTTCCAGAAGGCGATCGCCGGCAACGGCGCCTACAACCGCCAGCTGGAGGACCTCGCGGTGCGCAAGGTCACCACCGACGAGGCCGTCCGCATGATCACCACCTCGGACGTCCGCGACGCCGCCGACGTGCTGCGCCCGGTGTACGACGCCTCCAACGGCCGCGACGGCCGGGTCTCCATCGAGGTCGACCCGCGCCTCGCCCACGAGACCGCCGCGACCGTCGCCGAGGCCAAGCAGCTGTGGTGGCTGGTCGACCGCCCGAACGTGCTGATCAAGATCCCCGCCACGCTGGCCGGCCTGCCCGCGATCAGCGCCGTCCTGGCCAAGGGCATCAGCGTCAACGTCACGCTGATCTTCTCGCTGGAGCGCTACAAGGCCGTCATCGACGCCCACCTGACCGGCCTGGAGCAGGCCAAGGCCGCCGGCCTGGACCTCTCGCAGATCGAGTCGGTCGCCTCGTTCTTCGTCTCCCGGGTGGACACCGAGATCGACAAGCGCCTGGACGCCCTCGGCGGCGAGGCCAAGGAGCTGCGCTCCAAGGCCGCCGTGGCCAACGCCCGCCTCGCCTACCAGGCGTACGAGGAGGTCTACGGCTCGGTCGACGGCGGCAAGCCCGCCTCGGCCCGCTGGGCGGCCCTGGAGGCGGCCGGCGCCAAGCCGCAGCGCCCGCTGTGGGCGTCCACCGGCGTCAAGGACCCGAACCTGCCGGACACCCTCTACGTGACCGAGCTGGTCGCCCCGGGCACCGTCAACACCATGCCCGAGGCCACCCTGGACGCCACCGACGACCACGGCGTCGTCACCGGCGACACCATCACCCCCAACTACGCGGACGCCAAGGCCGTGCTGGACGCGGTCGCCGCGGCCGGCGTGGACTACGACGACGTGGTCCGGGTGCTGGAGGAGGAGGGCGTGCAGAAGTTCGAGGTCTCCTGGAACGAGCTGCTCGACACCGTCACCGCCGCGCTCCGGTCGCACGGCGACAACTGACGCCTGCTCACGGAATCGACGCACGGAAAGCGGAGCACACCACAGTGAGCAACACCCAGCCGTACCCGGACGTGGAGGGAACGGAGCCGGCCGCGGGAGACACCCCGGTCCAGCCCGCCAACCCGCTGCGGGACCCCGCCGACCGCCGGCTCCCGAGGATCGCCGGGCCGTCCGGCCTGGTGATCTTCGGGGTCACCGGCGACCTGTCGCGCAAGAAGCTGATGCCGGCCATCTACGACCTCGCCAACCGCGGCCTGCTGCCGCCGGGCTTCTCGCTGATCGGCTTCGCCCGGCGCGAATGGGCCGACGAGGACTTCGCGCAGGTGGTGCACGACGCCGTCAAGGAGCACGCGCGCACCCCCTTCCGCGAGGAGGTCTGGCAGCAGCTCGCCAAGGGCATGCGGTTCGTCCAGGGCGACTTCGGCGACGACGACGCCTTCGACATGCTGCGCCGCACCATCGAGGAACTCGACCAGGCACAGGGCACCAGCGGCAACTTCGCGTTCTACCTGTCGGTGCCGCCGAAGTTCTTCCCCACCGTGGTCCAGCAGCTGAAGAAGCACGGCCTGACCGACCCGGCGCCGGGCTCCTGGCGCCGGGCGGTCATCGAGAAGCCGTTCGGCCACGACCTGGCCAGCGCCCAGGAGCTGAACCGGATCGTCCACGAGGTCTTCCCCCGTGACGAGGTCTTCCGGATCGACCACTACCTGGGCAAGGAGACCGTCCAGAACATCCTGGCGCTCCGCTTCGCCAACCAGATGTTCGAGCCGATCTGGAACCGGTCGTACGTCGACCACGTGCAGATCACCATGGCCGAGGACATCGGCATCGGCGGCCGGGCCGGCTACTACGACGGCATCGGCTCCGCCCGTGACGTCATCCAGAACCACCTGCTCCAGCTGATGGCGCTGACCGCCATCGAGGAGCCCGCGTCCTTCCACCCGAAGGCGCTGGTCGCCGAGAAGCTGAAGGTGCTCAGCGCCGTCAAGCTCCCCGCCGACCTGGGCAAGCACACCGTGCGCGGCCAGTACACCTCCGGCTGGCAGGGCGGCGAGGAGGTGGTCGGCTACCTGGACGAGGACGGCATCAACCCCGAGTCCAAGACCGACACCTACGCGGCCATCAAGCTGGAGATCAACAACCGGCGCTGGGCCGGCGTGCCGTTCTACCTGCGCACCGGCAAGCGGCTGGGCCGCCGGGTCACCGAGATCGCGGTGGTCTTCCAGCGTGCCCCGTACCTGCCGTTCGACTCCTACGCCACCGAGGAGCTCGGCCAGAACGCCCTGGTGATCCGCGTCCAGCCGGACGAGGGCGTCACCGTGCGCTTCGGCTCGAAGGTCCCCGGCACCGCGCTGGAGGTCCGCGACGTCACCATGGACTTCGCCTACGGCGAGTCGTTCACCGAGTCCAGCCCCGAGGCGTACGAGCGCCTCATCCTGGACGTCCTGCTCGGCGACGCCAACCTCTTCCCGCGGCACCAGGAGGTCGAGCTGTCCTGGCAGATCCTCGACCCGATCGAGCAGTACTGGGACACCAACGGCAAGCCCGCGCAGTATCCGGCCGGCACCTGGGGCCCGGTCGAGGCGGACGAGATGCTCGCACGAGACGGCAGGAGCTGGCGCCGCCCATGAAGATCGACCTGACGAACACCACGTCCAGCAAGATCAACGCTGCCCTGATGGACGCCCGCCGGGCCAGCGGTTCGACCGCCGCCGGCATGGTGCTGACCCTGGTCATCGTGACCGACGAGGGCAGCGCCTACGACGCCCTGAAGGCCGCCAACGACGCCTCCCGCGAGCACCCCTCGCGGACCCTGGCCGTCATCAAGCGGGCCGGCCGCTCGCCCCGCGCCCGGGCCGAGACCCGGCTGGACGCGGAGATCCTGGTCGGCAGCGACGCCGGCAGCGGCGAGACCGTCGTCCTGCGCATGCACGGCGAACTCGCCTCGCACGCCCAGTCCGTGGTGCTGCCGCTGCTGCTGCCGGACGCCCCCGTGGTGGTCTGGTGGCCGGACAACGCGCCGCTCAACCCCGCCCAGGACCCGCTCGGCGCGCTCGCCCAGCGCCGGATCACCGACGCGGTGACCGCCGAGTCCCCGGTCGGCCAGCTCGCCCAGCGGGCCTCCGGCTACACCCCCGGCGACACCGACCTGGCGTGGACCCGGATCACCGGCTGGCGCTCCATGCTGGCCGCCGCGCTCGACCAGCGCGACGTCGCGATCACCGCCGCGGTGGTCGAGGGCGAGTCGTACAACCCCAGCGTCGAACTGCTCGGCCTGTGGCTGCACAACCGCCTGCGGGTGCCGGTCGAACGGGTCGTCACCGGCGGCCCCGGCATCACCTCCGTCACGCTGCGCACCAAGGACGGCGACATCGTCCTGGACCGCCCCGACGGCCTGCTCGGCACCCTGTCGATGCCCGGCGCGCCCGACCGCATGGTCGCGCTCAAGCGCCGCGACACCGCCGAACTGATCGCCGAGGAACTGCGCCGCCTCGACCCCGACGACATCTACGCCACCGCCGTCCGCACCCCCGTGGACCGGCTGCGCGAGCGGATCGCCGGAGTCGAGCACGCGGGCCCCGGCGGCACCGTCGAGGGCCACGCCGCAGAACACGCGGCCGCGGAGCACGTGGTCGGCGAGCAGGAGACGCCCGCCGCTGCCAAGAAGGCCGCCGCCCGCAGGAAGAACGCCCAGTGAGCGCCGGGACGGTCCTGGTCCACCGCGACCCGGCCCTGCTCGCCGAAGCGGCCGCCGCCCGCCTGATCACCACCGTGGTCGACGCGCAGGCCGCACGCGGCAACGCCCACCTGGTGCTCACCGGCGGCCGCAACGGCAACGCCCTGCTCGCCGCGCTCGCCGCCCACCCGGCGCGCGACGCGGTGGACTGGGCGCAGGTCGACCTCTGGTGGGGCGACGAGCGGTACCTCCCGCACGACGACCCGGAGCGCAACGCCGTCCAGGCCGCCGCGTTCCTGGACGCCGTCCGACCGCTCGGCGCCCGCATCCACCAGATGCCCCCCGACGACGGCGCCTCCCCCGAGGACGCCGCCGCCCGCTACGCCGCGGACCTGGCCGCGGCCGGCGCGGTCTTCGACGTCCTGCTTCTGGGCGTCGGCCCGGACGCGCACGTCGCCTCGCTGTTCCCCGGCCACCCCGGGGTCCACGAGACCGGCAGCACCGTCATCGCCGTCCACGACTCGCCGAAGCCCCCGCCGACGCGGATCTCCCTGTCCCTCCCCACCCTCCGCACCGCCCGCCAGGTCTGGCTCCTCGCCGCCGGCCCCGACAAGGCCGACGCCGTCGCCCTGGCCCGCACCACCCAGGACGCGAACACCGCCCCGGCGGGCGCGGTGACGGGCACCGAGCAGACCCTCTGGCTCCTGGACGAGGCGGCAGCCGCCAAACTGTCCTGACGGCCCGTCAACCCGCTGCGCCCACCCACCCGGCACCCCACCGAGTGACGTGACCCAACACCCGCACCGCCCGGCCCGCCAGGGGCGCGGGAACTGCGCGAAGGGGAACGCAACAAGCCGAAAGCCGCCCACCCGGAGAACTCGAATCCCTGGGTGGGCGGCTTCAGCCGTTTCGGGTGTGCTCCCGCGAGGGGCCGCGCACCCAGCAGAAAGCCGCCCATCCAGGGAATCCAGTCCCCCGTGGGCGGCTTTCGCGTTGCCGTACGGCTCAGATCTCGCCGCGCAGCTTGGCCAGCGCCTCAGCGAGAATCGCCTCGCCGTCCGCGTCCGTCCGCCGCTCGCGCACGTACGCGAGGTGGGTCTTGTAGGGCTCGTTGCGGGCCGGGGCGGGCGGGTTGTGCTCGTCCTGGCCGGCGGGGAACCCGCAGCGGGGGCAGTCCCAGGTGTCCGGGATGGCCGCCTCCGCGGCGAAACTGGGGCGCGTCTCGTGCTTGTTCGCGCACCAGAAGGAGATCCGGTTGCGGGGGGCGGACTCGCCGCGCTCCGCCTCCCCCATCGGGCCGGCACCGACTCTGCTGCCTCGGATCGCGTTGCCACTTGCCACGGTCTGACTCCCCTGCGTGCTGGTGCCGTCCGGCCGCGGCTGGGCGGACGGTGGCGAAGTCGTCCTAGTGTAAGCGGCGGTTAAGGCTGCGCCACACCGCCCGCCGACTTCCTGTCAGATGCGAACGCCAGATGCGAACGTCAGCTGCCGCCCTTGAGCAGCAGGCCGAGCACGATGATGCAGGCGAACCAGGCCAGGCCGATCACGATGGTGATGCGGTCGAGGTTCCGCTCGGCCACCGCGGAACCGCCGCCGGTGGACATCGCGCCACCGCCGAACATGTCGGACAGACCGCCGCCCTTGCCCTTGTGCAGCAGCACCAGCATGATCATCAGCACGCTGAGGACGATCAGCGCAATCTCGAACCCGAGAACCACGACGGGACCAACTCTCTCGAATCTTCGGCGAAGGGGCCGGGCCCGCGTTACGCGGTCCGGCCCCAAAGCCTACGTTGCTGCGGCGGCGTTAGCCTACTGCCTGGTCACGGAAGCGCACGATCTTGACGAACTCCTCGGCGTCCAGCGAGGCGCCGCCGATCAGTCCGCCGTCGATGTCGGGCTTGGCCATCAGGCCGGCCGCCGACGAGGACTTCACCGAACCGCCGTACAGGACACGGACCTTGTCGGCCAGGTCGGTGCCGTACAGCTCGCCGAGCCGGGCCCGGATCGCGCCGCACACCTCCTGCGCGTCCTCGGGCGTCGCGACCTCGCCGGTGCCGATCGCCCAGACCGGCTCGTAGGCGACGACGATGCTCTCCGCGTCGCCGGCCGGGACGCCGTCCAGCGCGCCGTCCAGCTGCGCCAGGGTGTACGCGACGTGGGTGCCGGCCTTGCGGATCTCCAGCGGCTCGCCGATGCACAGGATCGGGGTGATCCCGTTGCGGTAGGCGGCCTTCACCTTGGCGTTGACGATCTCCTCGTTCTCGCCGTGGTACTGGCGGCGCTCGGAGTGGCCGATCACCGCGTAGGCGCAGTTCAGCTTCGCCAGCATCGCGCCGGACACCTCGCCGGTGTAGGCGCCGCCGTCGTGCTGGGAGATGTCCTGCGAGCCGTACTTGATCTTCAGCTTGTCGCCGTCGACCAGGGTCTGCACGGAGCGCAGGTCGGTGAACGGGACCAGCACCGCGACCTCGACGGCCGCGTAGTCCTTGTCGGCCAGCGAGAACGCCAGCTTCTGGGTGTGGCGGATGGCCTCGAAGTGGTCGAGGTTCATCTTCCAGTTGCCCGCCATCAGCGGGAGACGCTCAGTCATGTCTCTCTCAGTCCTCCAGGGCGGCGAGACCGGGAAGGGTCTTGCCCTCCAGGTACTCAAGGCTCGCGCCACCGCCGGTCGAGATGTGTCCGAACCTCGTCTCGTCGAACCCGAGGGTGCGCACCGCTGCCGCCGAGTCGCCGCCGCCGACCACCGTGAACGCGTCGGAGTCGAGCAGCGCCTGGGCGACCGCCCGGGTGCCGTCGGCGAACGCCGGGTGCTCGAACACGCCCATCGGGCCGTTCCAGAACACCGTCTTCGCGTCGGCGATCTTCTCCGCGAACAGCTGCGCGGTCTTCGGGCCGATGTCCAGGCCCAGTGCGCCGTCCGGGATGGCGTCCACGTCGACCACCGCGAAGTCCTCGACCGGGGCGCAGGTCTTGACGTCCGGGAAGCTGCCGGACACCGCGGTGTCCAGCGGGATCACGAACTCCACGCCCTGCTCGGCGCCGCGCTTCAGGTAGTCCTGGACGACCGGGATCTGGTCCTCCTGGAGCAGCGAGCCGCCGACGCCGTGGCCCTGGGCGGCGATGAAGGTGTACATCATGCCGCCGCCGATCAGGATCCGGTCGGCCTTGCCGAGCAGGTTCTCGATCACGCCGACCTTGTCGGAGACCTTGGAGCCGCCGAGCACCACCACGTACGGGCGGGCCACGTCCTCGGTGAGGCGCTTCAGCACGCCCACCTCGGTGGCGATCAGGTCGCCGACGGCGTGCGGCAGGCGGGCCGGCAGGTCGTAGACCGAGGCGTGCTTGCGGTGCACCGCACCGAAGCCGTCACCGACGTACAGGTCCGCCAGGGCGGCCAGCTGGTCGGCGAACGCGCCGCGCTCGGCGTCGTCCTTGGCGGTCTCGCCGGCGTTGAAGCGCAGGTTCTCCAGCAGCGTGACCTCGCCGTCGCCGAGAGCGGCGACGGTGGCCTTCGCGCTGTCCCCGACCGTGTCGGTGGCGAAGCTCACCGGGCGGCCCAGGATCTCGCCGAGGCGGACCGCCACCGGCGCGAGCGAGAACTTCGGGTCCGGCTCGCCCTTCGGGCGGCCCAGGTGCGAAGCGACGACCACCCGGGCGCCGCGCTCGACGAGCTTGGCGATGGTCGGCGCGACGGCGCGGATCCGGCCGTCGTCGGTGATGGTGTCACCGGACAGCGGCACGTTGAGGTCGGCGCGGACGAACACCCGCTTGCCGGAGACCTCCAGGTCTTCGATCGTCTTCACGGTCTTGCTCCTCGATGGATGGATCGGCAGGCGGCGACACGGGGCAGCGCGTCACCGGGAAGGGTAGGACGGACGAGGGTGGGCGCAGCGGCAGGGCCCGGTCGGCGGTGACAGCCGTCCGGGCCCTGCCCCTTACGTCACGTCAGCTACCGCTGGAAGTCAGAGCTGCTCGCCGATGATGGCGACCAGGTCGACGAGGCGGTTCGAGTAGCCGAACTCGTTGTCGTACCAGCCGAGCACCTTGACCTGGTTCCCCTGAACCATCGTCAGCTTCGAGTCGAAGATGCAGGAGTGCGGGTCGTTCACGATGTCCGAGGACACGATCGGGTCTTCGGTGTACGCCAGGATGCCCTTCAGCGAGCCTTCCTGGGCGGCCTTCTGGAACGCGGCGTTGACCTCGTCCTTGGTGACCTCGCGCTCCAGGGTGACCACCAGGTCGGTGATGGAGCCGGTCGGGACCGGGACGCGCAGCGAGGTGCCGTCCAGCTTGCCCTTCAGCTGCGGCAGCACCAGGGCGGTGGCCTTGGCGGCGCCGGTCGAGGTCGGAATGATGTTCTGCGAGGCGGCGCGGGCGCGACGCAGGTCCTTGTGCGGGAAGTCCAGGGTGACCTGGTCGTTGGTGAAGGCGTGCACGGTGGTCATCAGACCCTTGACGATGCCGAAGTTCTCGTCCAGCACCTTCGCCATCGGCGCCACGCAGTTGGTGGTGCAGGAGGCGTTCGAGATGATGTCGTGCGCAGCCGCGTCGTACTTGTCGTCGTTGACGCCCAGCACGATGGTGATGTCCTCGCCGGTGGCGGGCGCCGAGATGACGACCTTCTTCGCACCGGCCGTCAGGTGCTTCTTCGCACCCTCGGCCTTGGTGAAGATACCGGTGGACTCGACGACGATGTCGGCGCCCAGCGCGGCCCAGGGGAGGTTGGCGGGGTCCCGCTCGGCGGTGACCTTGAAGGTGTGGCCATCGACCGTGATGGTGTCCTCGGTGTGCGAGACCTCGCCGGGGAAGGTACCGAGAGTGGTGTCGTACTTGAGCAGGTGAGCCAGCGTCTTGGTGTCGGTCAGGTCGTTGACGCCGACGATTTCGATGTCGGCGCCCTGGGCCTTGACCGCACGGAAGAAGTTGCGGCCGATGCGGCCGAACCCGTTGATGCCTACCCGGATCGTCACGAACCGATCTCCTTACAGGTACGCCGGGCCGGAGCCCGACGGGGGTGAAATTTTGGGTTTTCCCCGACCACTGCTGACCCTACCTCCCCCAAGTGTCGCAAGGCACATCGCCTCACCGGTAGGGCGCAAGGGCCCAGATGGCCGAAAGGAGCGTGCGGGCTTGTCCGCGGCGGATGCCGCGTCATGCTCCGCACGCCCCTTCGGGGTTGCGTTCCGGGAGGCTGACGGCCTGTCAGTTCAGGGCCATCTCCTCCGTGAGGTTGGCCTCGGTGTTGGGCAGGCCGAGTTCGGCAGCACGCTTGTCGGCCATCGCCAGCAGGCGACGGATCCGGCCGGCGACCGCGTCCTTGGTCAGCGGCGGGTCGGCGAGCGCGCCGAGCTCCTCCAGCGAGGCCTGCTTGTGCTGCATGCGCAGCGCGCCGGCCGCCGCCAGGTGCTCGGGCACCTCCTCGCCGAGGATCTCCAGCGCGCGGGCGACCCGGGCGCCGGCCGCGACCGCGGCGCGGGCCGAGCGGCGCAGGTTGGCGTCGTCGAAGTTGGCCAGCCGGTTGGCGGTGGCCCGCACCTCGCGGCGCATCCGGCGCTCCTCCCAGGCCAGCACCGACTCGTGCGCGCCGAGGCGGGTGAGCAGCGCGCCGATCGCGTCGCCGTCGCGGATCACCACCCGGTCGACGCCGCGCACCTCGCGGGCCTTGGCCGGGATGCCGAGCCGGCGGGCCGCGCCGACCAGGGCCAGCGCCGCCTCCGAGCCCGGGCAGGTGATCTCCAGCGAGGAGGAGCGGCCCGGCTCGGTGAGCGAGCCGTGCGCCAGGAACGCACCGCGCCAGGCGGCCTCCGCGTCGCAGGTCGCACCGGACACCACCGCCGGGGGCAGGCCCCGGATCGGCCGTCCGCGTCCGTCCACCAGCCCGGTCTGCCGGGCCAGCAACTCGCCGTCCTTCACCACCCGCACCACGTACCGGCTGCCGCGACGCAGCCCGCCGGGGGCCATCACCACCAGATCCGAGGAGTGTCCGAAGATCTCCAGGAGGTCCTTGCGCAGCCGCCGTGCCGCAATGCCGGTGTCCAGCTCCGCCTCGATCACGATGCGGCCGCTCACAATGTGCAGTCCGCCCGCAAAACGCAGGATCGCCGAGACCTCCGCCTTGCGGCAGCAGGCACGGGTGACGGGAAGCCGGGAGATCTCGTCTTTCACCGCTGCCGTCATCGCCATGGGCCGATCCTTCCATGAGTCCGGAAAATCCGGTCGTACGCTGCGGCCAAGAGCTCCGGGTCGTGTCGCGGGGTGCCGTCGGCGCGGGCCACCCGGTCGAGCACCAGGGCGGCGCCCATCCGCTTCGCGGCCTGCTCCAGGCCTGTCAGGTCGGCGATCCCGAAAGCGCCTCCGCTGACGGCCCGCTCATCCACCAGGATCGCATCCACCGCGAGGTCCGGGGCGTGGTCGGCGATCACCTCCAGGTGGCGCTGCGGGGTGAAGCCCTCGGTCTCGCCGGGCTGAGGCGCCAGGTTGAGGGTCAGCAGCCGGCGGGCCCGGGTCTCGACCAGGGCCTTGGCCAGCTCCGGCACCAGCAGGTGCGGCAGCACGCTGGTGAACCAGGACCCGGGGCCGAGCACCACCCAGTCCGCCTCCAGCACCGCCTGCACCGCGTCCGGGACGGCCGGCGGCTCGTCCGGCAGCAGCCGGACCGACTGCACCGTGCCGGGCGTCACCGCCACCGCGGCCTGGCCGCGCACCGCCGTCACCTCGCCCGGTCGCAGCGGGTCGTGGCCGCGCACCTGCGCCTCGATGTCCAGCGGCACCGCGGACATCGGCAGCACCCGGCCCTGCACGTTCAGCAGCCGGCCCACCCAGTTCAGCGCCTCCACCGGGTCGCCGAGCTTCTCCCACAGCGCCACGATCAGCAGGTTGCCGACCGCGTGGCCGCCGAGCTCGCCGTTGCCGGTGAAGCGCTGCTGGATCACCTCGGACCAGGTCCGGCCCCAGTCGTCGTCCCCGCACAGCGCGGCCAGCGCCTTGCGCAGGTCGCCGGGCGGCAGCACGCCGAGCTCGGCGCGCAGCCGCCCGCTGGAGCCACCGTCGTCGGCGACGGTGACGACGGCGGTCAGCTCGGTGGTCAGCCGGCGCAGCGCGGACAGCGACGCGGACAGGCCCTGACCGCCGCCCAGGGCGGCGATCTTCGGCGCGCCGGGACGCTGCCCGGAGGCCCGCTCGGCAGGTCTGGTCCGGAGCTGCTGCCGCGCTGGCACGTATCCCGTCACGCCGACCCCATGTTCCTGTCTCGTGCACGGCCGGGGCGGCGGTACGGGTGGTTCCCGGCCGCTACTCCCGGCCCATGTCCCGGTGGACCAGCACCGTCTCGACCCCGTCCGCGATCAGACGTTTCGTCAGCTGCTCGGACATCGCGACACTGCGGTGTTTGCCTCCGGTGCAGCCTACGGCAAGCGTCATGTAGCGCTTCCCCTCGCGGCGGTAACCCTCGGTGATGATCCGCAGCAGCTCGGTGTAGCCGTCCAGGAAGGGCTGCGCCCCGGGCTGCTGGAACACGTACTCTGCCACGTCCGGATCGGTTCCGGTACGGGCCCGCAGCTCCGGAACCCAGTGCGGGTTCGGCAGGAAGCGGCAGTCCACCACCAGGTCGGCGTCGACCGGCAGGCCGTACTTGAAGCCGAACGACATGACGGTGGCGCGCAGCTCCGGCTCGTCCTGGCCGGCGAACTGGGCGTCCATCTTGGCGCGCAGCTGGTGCACGTTGAGGTTCGAGGTGTCGACCACCAGGTCGGCCTCGCCGCGCAGCTCGCGGAGCAGCTCGCGCTCGCGGGCGATGCCGTCGACGATCCGGCCGTCGGCCTGCAGCGGGTGCGGGCGGCGCACCGACTCGAAGCGGCGCACCAGGGCGTCGTCGGAGGAGTCCAGGAACACCACCCGCAGGCGGACGCCGCGCTTCTCCAGCTCCTCCAGCGAGGTCAGCAGGTCGTCGAAGAACGTGCGGCCGCGCACGTCGACCACCACGCCGATCCGCGGCACCGCGCCCTGCGAGCGGGCCCCCAGGTCGACCATGGTGGGAATCAGCGCTGGCGGCAGGTTGTCGACCACGAACCAGCCGAGGTCCTCCAGGCACTTGGCCGCGGTGGACCGGCCCGCCCCGGACATGCCGGAGATGATCACCAGCTCGGGGGTGCTCTCTCCCCCGTTGGACACAGTCACGTCTCTTCCCCGCTTCTCGGTACTGCTGTGGCGCTACTGTCTTCGATGATCTCGCCGGTCGCGGTGTTCACTGCGAATGCGGCAGGTGTACGGGAGGCCAAGGCTGCGGCAACAGTCTCGGCCGTCCGGCGCCCGATCCCCGGGACCTCGCACAACTCGTCGACGGTGGCCGCGCGGAGCTTCTTCAGCGAACCGAAGTGCTTCAGCAGGGCCCGGCGGCGAGTCTCGCCGAGGCCGGGGACGGAGTCCAGTTCCCCCGCCGTGAGCCGCTTGGCCCGCTTCGAGCGCTGGTAGGTGATGGCGAACCGGTGCGCCTCGTCGCGCACCCGCTGCAGCAGGTACAGGCCCTCGCTGGAGCGCGGCAGCACCACCGGGTCGTCCTCCCCCGGCAGCCACACCTCCTCCAGCCGCTTCGCCAGGCCGCACACCGCGATGTCGTCCATGCCCAGCTCGTCCAGCGCCCGCTTCGCGGCCGCGACCTGCGGCTGGCCGCCGTCGACCACCAGCAGCTGCGGCGGGTACGCGAAGCGCTTCGGGCGGCCGGTCTCGTCGATCAGCGGCTCGCCCTCCTCCGGGACGGCCCACTCGCCGGTCTGCTCGCGCTCCTGGAGGTAGCGGCGGAACCGGCGGGTGATCACCTCGTGCATCGAGCGGACGTCGTCCTGGCCCTCGAAGCCCTTGATCTGGAACCGGCGGTACTCGCTCTTGCGGACCAGGCCGTCCTCGAACACCACCATGGACGCCACCACGTCCTCACCCTGCAGGTGCGAGATGTCGAAGCACTCGATCCGCAGCGGCGCCGAGTCCAGCTCCAGCGCCTCGGCGATCTCCTGGAGCGCCCGGCTGCGGGTCGTCAGGTCCGAGGCGCGCTTGGTCTTGTGCAGCGCCAGCGCCTGCTGGGCGTTCCGCTGCACCGTCTCCATCAGGTCCTTCTTGTCGCCGCGCTGCGGCACCCGCAGATCGACCTGGGCGCCGCGCAGGCCCGACAGCCACTCGTGCACGGCCTCCTCCGGCATCGCCGGCACCAGCACCTCGCGCGGCACCTGCTCGGTGCCCGCGCCGTACAGCTGCTGCAGCGCGTGCTCGACCAGGCCCGCCGTGTCCACGTCCTCGACCTTGTCGGTCACCCAGCCGCGCTGACCGCGCACCCGGCCGCCGCGGACGTGGAAGATCTGCACGGCCGCTTCGAGCTCGTCCTCGGCGACCGCCAGCAGGTCCGCGTCGGTGCCGTCACCCAGCACCACCGCGTTCTTCTCCATCGCGCGCCGCAGCGCCCCCAGGTCGTCGCGCAGCCGGGCCGCCTTCTCGTACTCCATCTCGGCGGCCGCGTCCTGCATCTGCAGCTCCAGGCGGCGCAGGTAGTTGCCCGTCCGGCCGGCCATGAAGTCGCAGAACTCCTCGGCGAGTTCACGGTGCTCGGCGGCGGTCACCCGGCCCACGCACGGCGCGGCGCACTTGCCGATGTAGCCCAACAGGCAGGGCCGGCCGACCTGTTGGGCCCGCTTGAACACGCCGTTCGAGCACGTCCGCACCGGGAACACCCGCAGCATCAGGTCGACCGTCTCGCGAATCGCCCACGCGTGCCCGTACGGGCCGAAGTAGCGCACGCCCTTCTTGTGCGCCCCGCGCATCACCTGGACCCGCGGGAACTCCTCGTTCAGCGTGACCGCCAGCTCCGGGTAGCTCTTGTCGTCCCGGTACTTGACGTTGAACCGCGGGTCGAACTCCTTGATCCAGGAGTACTCCAGCTGCAGCGCCTCGACCTCGGTGGACACCACCGTCCACTCCACCGACGCCGCGGTGGTCACCATCGTCGCGGTACGCGGATGCAGGTTGGCGACGTCCTGGAAGTACGAGGACAGCCGCTGCCGCAGGTTCTTCGCCTTGCCGACGTAGATGACCCGCCCGTGCGTGTCACGGAACTTGTACACCCCGGGCGAGAGCGGGATCGCCCCCGGAGCCGGACGGTAGGTGGACGGGTCAGCCATGCTCCTACCGTACCGACTGGCGCCGACACCTCGTGGCGATCACCGACAGGCGGACGCTACTTGGTGACCTCCAGGTTCCCGTTCTGCAGCGCGACCTTGTACTCCGGCAGCGGCTTCGGGGCCGGGCCGTCCAGCACCGCGCCGTCGGTGATCGCGAAACGGCTGCCGTGGCACAGGCACTGGATCTGTTCCTTGGCCACGCCGTTGACCAGGCAGCCGGCGTGCGTGCACTTCGCGCTGAAGGCCTTGTACTCGCCCGCGGTCGGCTGCGTCACGACGACGGCCTGGTCGCGGTACACCTTGCCGCCGCCGACCGGGATGCCCGCGGCCGAGCCGAGATCGATCGGGCCGGCGGACTTGGTCTCCTCCTTGCCGCCGCTGGACGAGCAGCCGGCCGCCGTGGCACCCGCCAGTGCGACGGCCGCGCAGCAGAGGACGGTACGACGGGACGCGACGGGCTCGGACATCGGGAACTCCTCGGTGCGGGGAAGGGCGCCAGCAACGTAGCACGCACAACAAGGTCCGCCCGGGGAGCCTCATGCTCTCCCCGGGCGGACCTCGTCGACGCTCGCCGCCCGCCTTCGCGGGGGCTACTTCTTCTTGCGCTTCACCGGCGTCGCGTCCGAGACGCCCGGGAGAATGTCCCTCAGGAACTTGCCGGTGTGGCTGGCCGTGGAGGCGGCGACCTCTTCCGGCGTGCCCTCGATGACGACGCCGCCGCCGCCGGAACCGCCCTCGGGGCCCATGTCGACCAGCCAGTCGGCGGTCTTGATGACGTCGAGGTTGTGTTCGATGACGATGACGGTGTTGCCCTTGTCGACCAGGCCTTCGAGGACCTTGATCAGCTTGCTGATGTCCTCGAAGTGCAGGCCGGTGGTGGGCTCGTCGAGGACATAGACCGTGCGGCCGGTGGAGCGCTTCTGGAGTTCGGCGGAGAGCTTGACGCGCTGGGCCTCGCCGCCGGAGAGGGTGGTGGCGGGCTGGCCGAGGCGGACGTAGCCGAGGCCGACCTCCTTGAGGGTGCGCAGGTGGCGGGCGATCGCGGGGACGGCCTCGAAGAAGTCGAGGGCCTCCTCGATCGGCATGTCGAGCACCTCGGAGATGGACTTGCCCTTGTAGTGGACCTCCAGCGTCTCCCGGTTGTAGCGGGCGCCGTGGCAGACCTCGCAGGGGACGTAGACGTCCGGCAGGAAGTTCATCTCGATCTTGATGGTGCCGTCGCCGGAGCAGTTCTCGCAGCGGCCGCCCTTGACGTTGAACGAGAACCGGCCGGGCAGGTAGCCGCGGACCTTGGCCTCCTGGGTCTCCGCGAACAGCCGCCGCACGTGGTCGAAGACGCCGGTGTAGGTGGCCGGGTTGGAGCGCGGGGTGCGGCCGATCGGCGACTGGTCGACGTGCACGACCTTGTCGACCAGGTCGGTGCCGGTGATCCGGGTGTGCCGGCCGGGGACGCTGCGGGCGCCGTTCAGCTCACGGGCCAGGTGGGTGTAGAGGATGTCGTTGACCAGCGTCGACTTGCCGGAGCCGGAGACGCCGGTGACGGCGGTGAAGGTGCCGAGCGGGAAGGCGACCGTGACGTCCTTGAGGTTGTGCTCGCGGGCGCCGTGCACCACGATCTGCCGCTTCTTGTCGCGCGGGCGACGGGCGGCCGGGATCGGGATGGCGCGCTTGCCGGCCAGGTACTGGCCGGTCAGCGACTCGTCGTTCGTCAGCAGTTCCTTGAGCGAGCCGGAGTGGACGACCTTGCCGCCGTGCTCGCCGGCGCCGGGGCCGATGTCGACGATCCAGTCGGCGGTCTTGATGGTGTCCTCGTCGTGCTCGACGACGATCAGGGTGTTGCCGATGTCCCGCAGTCGGACCAGGGTCTCGATCAGGCGGTGGTTGTCGCGCTGGTGCAGGCCGATGGACGGCTCGTCCAGCACGTAGAGCACGCCGACCAGGCCGGAGCCGATCTGGGTGGCGAGCCGGATGCGCTGGGCCTCGCCGCCGGAGAGGGTGCCGGCGGCGCGGTTCAGCGAGAGGTAGTCGAGGCCGACGTCGACCAGGAAGCGCAGCCGCTCCAGGACCTCCTTGAGGACCCGCTCGGCGATCTTCTTGTCGCGGGCGTCGAGGCGGAGCGCACCGAGGAAGTCCGCGCAGTCGTTGATCGACATGGCGGAGACCTCGGCGATGGACTTCTCCATCACGGTGACCGCGAGGACCACCGGCTTGAGCCGGGTGCCCTTGCAGGTCGGGCAGGGCACCTCGCGCATGTAGCCCTCGAAGCGCTCGCGGCTGGAGTCGCTCTCCGACTCGGAGTGCCGCCGCGTCACGAACGGGACGGCGCCCTCGAACGCGGTGGTGTAGGAGCGCTCGCGGCCGTACCGGTTGCGGTAGCGCACCTCGACCTGGGTCTTGTGGCCGTACAGCAGGGCCTTGCGGGCGCGGACCGGGAGCCCCGCCCACGGGATGTCGGTGCGGAAGCCGAGTTCGCCGGCCAGCGCGTTGACCAGCCGCTGGAAGTACTCCTTGGTGGCGCCCTGCGACCACGGGTGGATGGCGCCCTCGTCGAGCGACTTCTCCGGGTCGGGGACGAGCAGCTCCGGGTCGACCTCCATCCGGTTGCCCAGGCCCGAGCAGTCGGGGCAGGCGCCGAACGGGGAGTTGAAGGAGAACGACCGCGGCTCCAACTCCTCGAAGGAGACGTCGTCGTAGGGGCAGTAGAGGTGCTCCGAGAACATCTTCTCGCGCTCGGGGTCGTCCTCCGGGAGGTCGACGAAGTCGAGCACCACCATGCCGCCGGCCAGCTTGAGGGCCGTCTCCACCGAGTCGGTGAGGCGGCGCTTGGCGCTGGACTTCACGGTGAGGCGGTCGATGACCACCTCGATGGTGTGCTTCTCCTGCTTCTTGAGCGTGGGCGGCTCGGTCAGCTGGACGGTCTGGCCGTCGACCCGGGCCCGGGCGTAGCCCTTGGACTGAAGGTCGGCGAAGAGGTCGACGAACTCGCCCTTGCGCTCCCGGACCACCGGGCTGAGCACCTGGAACCGGGTGCCCTCCTCCAGCGACAGCACCTTGTCGACGATGGCCTGCGGCGACTGCCGGGCGATCGGGCGGCCGCAGTGCGGACAGTGCGGCTTGCCGATCCGGGCGAACAGCAGGCGGAGGTAGTCGTACACCTCCGTGATGGTGCCGACGGTGGACCGCGGGTTGCGGCTGGTGGACTTCTGGTCGATCGAGACGGCCGGGGAGAGTCCCTCGATGAAGTCGACGTCGGGCTTGTCCATCTGCCCGAGGAACTGCCGGGCGTACGACGACAGCGACTCGACGTAGCGCCGCTGGCCCTCGGCGAAGATCGTGTCGAAGGCGAGCGAGGACTTGCCGGACCCGGAGAGGCCCGTGAAGACGATGAGGGAGTCCCGGGGCAGGTCGAGCGAGACGTTCTTGAGGTTGTGCTCGCGAGCACCGCGGACGACGAGGCGGTCTGCCACTGCTACTGGCGCCTTTCTCCGGGTCGAAATGTGAGGTGTGCTTCTTCCAGGATGCGCCCGCCAGCGTACTAGCTCATCTGTTCGAATACCGAACCTGTCCAGCGGGGTCCACCCAATTGAGTGAACGGCACCCGCGGCCGACGGTAGCGTCAACGACTGACAACCGTTCCGGGCAACGGCCCGGGCCGGTCGAGAACCGCCCGGAACCGCGCCACCGACCCGTCGAAAGGCACCACCCGATGAGCGACGCGACCACCGCAGCCGAGCAGTTGCGGGCCACTGTCGAGAGCACCGACGTCCTGCTGCACACTCTGTCCGAGCTGAAGCCCGACGACGTGTTCGAACCGTCCGGGCTGCCCGGCTGGACCCGCGGCCACGTGCTGGCGCACATCGCCCGCAACGCCGACTCGCTGGTCAACCTGCTGACCGGCGCCCGCACCGGCCGGGACATCCCGCAGTACGCGAGCCCGGCCGCCCGGGACGCCGACATCGAGGCCGGCTCCGGCCGGCCGCTGGAGGTGCAGCTGGCCGACGTCCGGGACAGCCAGCAGCGCTTCGTGGACGCCGCCCGGCTGCTCGCCCCCGAGCACTGGCAGGCCACCCTCACCCACCGCTCCGGCTACACCTTCCCGGCCTGGCAGCTGCCCGGGAAGCGGCTGGCCGAGCTGGAGTACCACCACGTCGACCTGAACGCCGGCTACACCCCGGCGCACTGGTCGGAGCCGTTCGCGATCGCCGAGTTCCGGCGCCTGGGCGCCCACTTCGGCGCCCTCGACGGCCTGCCGACGGTCCGGCTGATCGCCGAGGACGCCGGACTGGAGGCCCGGCTCGGCGGCGCGGGCGAGCCGGAGCTGACCGTCGAGGGCCCGGTCCGGGCGCTCACCGGCTGGCTGTCCGGGCGTTCGGACGGCGACGGCCTGCAGGTGCACCGCGGCCACGAGGGCCTGGTCGACGCGCGCACCGCCCTGCCCGAGCTGCCCCCGATGGGATGATGGTGCCGGTTGACGGGACACCCCCAGCGGCAGCGAGGAGCGACGTGATGACGTACCACGGAACGGTCAAGGTCGGCGGTGCGCCGGACGTCCGGGAGCTGGCCCACCTGATCATCACCAAGGTGGCGGTCGGACCGTACGACAACAACGCCTACCTGCTGCGGTGCCGGGCCACCGACGAGCAGCTGCTGATCGACGCGGCCGCCGAGGCGCCGGTGCTGCTGGAGACCGTGGGCAGCCGGCTGGCCATGGTGGTCACCACCCACCGGCACCACGACCACTGGGGCGCGCTGGCCGAGGTGGTCGCCGCCACCGGGGCGCGCACCGCGGCCGGGCGGATCGACGCGGAGGGCATCGACGTGCCCACCGACGTCCCGCTGGAGGACGGCTCGGTGCTCCGGGTCGGGCAGATCGAGCTGACCGTCCGCCACCTGGTCGGCCACACCCCCGGCGCGATCGTGCTGGTCTACGACGACCCGCAGGGCCACCCCCACCTGTTCACCGGCGACTGCCTGTTCCCGGGCGGGGTGGGCAACACCTGGGGCGACCCGGCCGCCTTCGACTCGCTGTTCCGGGACGTCAACGGGAAGATCTTCGACGTCCTCCCGGACGAGACCTGGGTCTATCCGGGCCACGGCAACGACACCACGCTGGGCGCCGAGCGCCCGCACCTGCCGGAGTGGCGCGAACGCGGCTGGTGAGCCGCACGCACGAGGGCCCCCGCCGGAGCGGGGGCCCTCGTGCGTGCCGTCAGGCCTCGATCTTCTCCGGCTTGTGGGAGTCGTCCTGCTTGCGCGCGGCGATCAGGCTGGTGACGGTGGTGACCGCCAGGGTCAGCAGGATGAAGCCCAGCGACACCGGGATGCTGATCTCCGGGACGTGCACCCCGGCCTCGTGCAGCGCGTGCAGCACCAGCTTCACGCCGATGAAGCCGAGGATCACCGACAGGCCGTAGGAGAGGTGGACCAGCTTCTTCAGCAGCCCGCCGATCAGGAAGTACAGCTGCCGCAGACCCATCAGCGCGAAGGCGTTGGCGGTGAAGACGATGTACGGGTCCTGGGTGAGACCGAAGATGGCGGGGATCGAGTCCAGCGCGAACAACACGTCGGTGGTGCCGATCGCGATCATCACGATCAGCATCGGGGTCATCAGCCGGCGGCCGTTCTCCCGGACGAACAGCTTGGTGCCGTGGTACTGGTCGGTGGACGGGACGCGCTGCTGGATCGACTTGAGCAGCCGGTTCTCCTCGAAGTCCTCCTCGCCCTCCTCCTCGGCGCGGGCCTCCTTGAGCAGCTTCCAGGCGGTCCAGATCAGGAACCCGCCGAAGATGAAGAACACCCAGGAGAAGCTGGAGACCAGCGCCGCGCCGCCGGCGATGAAGACCGCCCGGAGCACCAGGGCGATGATCACACCGAACATCAGCACGCGCTGCTGGTAGATCTTCGGCACCGCGAACTTGCCCATGATCAGGATGAACACGAACAGGTTGTCGACGCTGAGCGACTTCTCGGTGATGTAACCGGCGAAGAACTCCCCGGCCGGCTGCCCGCCGCCGTACCACCACAGGAATCCACCGAACAGCGCCGCCAGCACGACCCAGACCGCGGTCCAGATCCCGGCCTCCTTGATGGAGACCTCGTGCGGCTTGCGACCGCCGATGAAGAAATCGGCCAGGATCAACAGGGCCAGCACCGCGATGGTGCCGACCCACAGGCCTGCGGAAACGTCCATGACTGCTCCTCCGGCAGCTAGGCGAACATCGTCACTGCCGGAGGTCTCTTCCGCCGCACGGCACGCCCATCGGTCGGCGCCGCACGGCCAGCGCCCCGGGATGCCGCGACGGGCAGCCGTGATGACGGGGTCACTGAACGGGGAATACTCCCCTCCGCTCCCGTCGAGAGTAACAGGAACACCAAGGGAAGGTAAAGAAGGTAAAGGGATGCCCTCGGGTCGGGCCGGTCGGGCCTACAGGAAGGGCTCGACGAACGGCAGCATGTCCCGGAAGGTGCGGCCGGTGGCGGGCGCGCCGATCGCGGTCATCTTCCAGCCCGTGCCCTCCCGCTCCACCTTGGCCATGATCTGCCCGGTGTGGGTGCCGCCGCCGGCGAGGTCGTAGCGGGCCAGCTCCTGGCCGGTGGTCTCGTCGACCAGCCGGCAGTGCGCGTTCTGCACCTCCAGGAAGTTCTGGCCGCTGTACGAGCTGACGGTGAACACGATCTGGGTGACCCGGCGCGGCACCTTGGTCAGGTCGACCAGGATGCTCTCGTCGTCCTCGCCCGCGCCGACGCCGCCGACCAGGTTGTCGCCGGTGTGCTGCACCGACCCGTCGTTGCTGACCAGGTGCGAGAAGAACACCACGTCGCTCATCGCCTTGCCGTCGTACAGCAGGGCGGACGCGTCCAGGTCGATCTCCTTCGGGCGGCGGCTGAAGAAGCCGCGCTTGCCCGGAGCGGACTTCCAGCCGAGACCCATCCGGACCACGCTCAGCGTTCCGCCGCTGGACTTCGCCAGGCTGACGCTCTGACCCTTCGCCAGGCTCACCGACACGCCGACCACCCCATTCCTCCGGGTTGCCCCCGGTCTCGCACCCGACCGGCCGTGACAGGAGCGTCCTGGCCCCACGCCGGTCGCGCACCACCCTACGCTGCCGCCCCGCCGCCCCGGTCCGGGACGGCGGGACTGTGGCAGAACCACGACATGACGGCCGTTTCGGACCGTTCGGATCAGGCCATGCCGGCCTCCCGCATCTGGCGCAGCTCGCGCTTGAGCTCCTTGACCTCGTCGCGAAGCCGGGCCGCCACCTCGAACTGCAACTCGGCGGCGGCGGTGTGCATCCGGTCCGTCATGTCCTGGATCAGCTCGGCGAGTTCGGCCGCGGGCAGGCTCTTGGCGGGCTTGCGGTCGAGGCCCAGCGAGGGCACCGGGGCCTTGCCCTTGCCCTGCTGGCGGTAGCCGGTGGCGAGCAGCTCCTCGGTGTCCACGTCCTCGCCGGCCATGGTGGAGAGCAGGTCGCCGATCTTCTTCCGCAGCGGCTGCGGGTCGATCCCGTGCTTCTCGTTGTACGCCTGCTGGACGATGCGACGGCGGTTGGTCTCGGAGATCGCCAGGTCCATCGCCGGGGTGATCTTGTCGGCGTACATGTGCACCTGGCCGGAGACGTTGCGCGCGGCACGGCCGATGGTCTGGATCAGCGAGGTGCCGGAGCGCAGGAAGCCCTCCTTGTCGGCGTCCAGGATCGCCACCAGCGACACCTCGGGCAGGTCCAGGCCCTCGCGCAGCAGGTTGATGCCGACCAGCACGTCGTACTCGCCGGCCCGCAGTTCGCGCAGCAGCTCGATCCGGCGCAGCGTGTCGACGTCGCTGTGCAGGTAGCGGACCCGGATGTCCAGCCCGAGGAAGTAGTCGGTGAGGTCCTCGGCCATCTTCTTGGTGAGCGTGGTGACCAGGACCCGCTCGTTCTTCTCCACCCGCTGCCGGATCTCGTGCACCAGGTCGTCGATCTGGCCCTCGGTCGGCTTGACGATCACCTCCGGGTCGATCAGGCCGGTCGGGCGGATGATCTGCTCCACCTGCCCGTCGCCGCGCGCCAGTTCGTACTTGCCGGGGGTGGCCGACAGGTAGACGGTCTGGCCGATCCGCTCCTGGAACTCCTCCCACTTCAGCGGCCGGTTGTCCATCGCCGAGGGCAGCCGGAACCCGTGCTCGACCAGCGTGCGCTTGCGCGAGGCATCGCCCTCGTACATCGCTCCGATCTGCGGGACCGTCACGTGCGACTCGTCGATGACCAGCAGGAAGTCCTCGGGGAAGTAGTCGAGCAGCGTGTTCGGCGGCGAGCCCGGCTCGCGGCCGTCGAAGTGCATCGAGTAGTTCTCCACGCCCGAACAGGTGCCGATCTGACGGAGCATCTCGATGTCGTAGGTGGTGCGCATCCGCAGCCGCTGGGCCTCCAGCAGCTTGCCCTGCTTCTCCATCCGGGCGAGGGTCTGCTCCAGCTCGGTCTCGATGTCCCGGACCGCGCGCTCCATCCGCTCCGGGCCGGCCACGTAGTGCGAGGCCGGGAAGACGTAGATCGAGTCGTCCTGGCTGATCACCTCGCCGGTCAGCGGGTGCAGCGTGTACAGCGCCTCGATCTCGTCGCCGAACATCTCGATCCGGACGGCGAGTTCCTCGTACACCGGGAAGATCTCGATGGTGTCGCCGCGCACCCGGAACGTGCCGCGGCTGAACGCCAGGTCGTTGCGGGTGTACTGGATGTCCACGAAGCGGCGCAGCAGCGCGTCCCGGTCGACCTCCTCGCCGACCTTCAGCTGCACCATCCGGTCCACGTACTCCTGCGGCGTGCCGAGGCCGTAGATGCACGACACGGACGCCACCACCACGACGTCCCGCCGGGTGAGCAGGCTGTTGGTGGCGGAGTGGCGCAGCCGCTCGACCTCCTCGTTGATCGAGGAGTCCTTCTCGATGTACGTGTCCGTCTGCGGGACGTACGCCTCGGGCTGGTAGTAGTCGTAGTACGAGACGAAGTACTCGACCGCGTTGTTCGGCAGCAGCTCGCGGAACTCGTTCGCCAGCTGCGCGGCCAGCGTCTTGTTCGGCGCCATCACCAGGGTGGGCCGCTGCAGCTTCTCGATCATCCACGCGGTGGTGGCGGACTTACCGGTACCGGTGGCGCCGAGCAGGACGACGTCCTTCTCCCCGGCGCGGATCCGGCGCTCCAGCTCGGCGATGGCCGCCGGCTGGTCACCATTGGGCTGGAAGGGGCTGACGACCTCGAAGGGCGCCACGGACCGCTCAATACTCGTGATGGGACGCACGCCTCCACGGTACGACCGGCCACCGACAGTCCGGGGCTCGTCCCGGACTGTCGGCGGACACCGCTAGCGTGCCCGGCATGACGGAGCTGGACGAACTGGTGCTCACGCCCGACGAACGGGCCCGCGGGGTCGACGTCGACCAAGTGGCCTTCGCCATGGACTGGAGCGGCGAGGAGTCGCCCGGCCTGCTCGCGGCGTTCGTGGCCGAGCGGGTACGGGCCTTCGGGGCGGACCCGGCGGACGTCGACGACACCGTCGTCCGCCGGACCGCCGAGCAGGACCCGACGCTGCGGCGCGGCGACCTTCCCGTCCGCCAGCTCGACCACCTGTCCGCGGTGCTGGCGGGCCTCGACTGCACGCTCCTGCTGGTGCACCAGGGCGACGACGCCTACACCGTGTTGGTCGCGCGAACCGGCGAACCGCCCGAGCTGACCCACCGGGACAGCCCGGTACTGCCGTGGGGCGCCGAGCCGACCCTGGTCTGTCTGGACTGCCCCGGCTGCGGGCAGCAGTTGGTCTGGCAGCTGCCGCCCGGCGAAACCCTGGCCGGGGAGCGCTGCGACTGCGGAACGCCGCTGTTCGACGCCGACGGCCGGCCGCTGCCGGGCGTCACCCTGTACGACTGAGACGCGGCCGGCCGGGCCGGACTACTTGGCGGAGTCGCGGGCCAGCGCGACCAGCCGGGACACCGCCCGCAGGTACTTCTTCCGGTAGCCGCCGCGCAGCATCTCCTCGGTGAACACCTGGTCGAACGGCACGCCGGACGCGGTGATCGGCAGCTCCCGGTCGTACATCCGGTCCGCCAGCACCACCAGGCGCAGCGCGGTCGCCTGGTCGTCGACCTGGCGGACGCCGCGCAGGAAGACCGAGCCGATGTCGTCCAGCAAGGCGCCGTAGCGGCTGGGGTGCACCTCCTTCAGGTGCTCCAGCAGGGCGTCGAAGTCGTCCAGCGAAGCGCCCGGGGCGGTGGCCGCGCGGTCCGTCACCTCGGCGTCGGTGTACGGCGGCGGCGCGTCCGGGAGACCGCGGTGGCGGTAGTCCTGGCCGTCGATCCGCACCGGGCGGAAGTGCGAGGACAGGCCCTGGATCTCCCGCATGAAGTCGGCGGCGGCGAACCGGCCCTCACCGAGCTTCTCCGGCAGCGTGTTCGACGTCGCGCAGAGCTTGACGCCGTTCTCCACCAGCCGGCTCAGCAGCGTCGACACCAGCACGGTGTCGCCCGGGTCGTCCAGCTCGAACTCGTCGATGCACAGCAGCCGGTGCGAGCTCAGCGTCTTCACCGCACCCTGGAACGTCAGCGCCCCGACCAGGTTGGTCAGCTCGACGAACGTGCCGAACGCCTTCGGCCCCGGCACGGCGTGCCACAGCGACGCCAGCAGATGCGTTTTTCCTACGCCGTACCCGCCGTCCAGGTAGATCCCCGCCGGCCCGCTCGGCGCCGGCGCGGACCGCCGGAACCATCCGCGCTTCACCGGCTCCGCACCCGCGTTCAGGCTCGCCGCGAAACCCTCCAGGATCTGCACGGCCTCGTACTGGCTCGGCTGCGAGGAATCCGGCAGGTAACTGCCGAAACTCACACCGGCGAACCGCGGCGGCGGCACCATCTCGGCCACCAGCCGCTCGGCCGGAACCACCGGCCGCCGAGAGGCGAGGGCTGTCACGGTACGGATTTCGGACTCCGAGGCAGGTGCAGACACGGAGAACAAGCGTACAGGTGAGCGGGAGAGCCGGCGGATGCGAGACAGGGCGGCGTAGGGAGCACCCGGTGGTGCTCGCCACTGCGAAACTTGAGCCATGGAGCAACTGATCGGCAACACCTCCGGCACCCCCGGCAGTCTGGAGTGGCTGGCCCAGGCGTACGCGTATCCGGCGGACGGTCCGTGGCTGCGGGCGAACATGGTGGCGTCGTTGGACGGCGCGGCCCGGCTCGACGGCCTCTCGGACGGGCTGTCCAGCGAAGCGGACAAGCGGATCTTCGGGGTGCTGCGCGCACTGTGCGACGTGGTGCTGGTGGGCGCCGAGACGGTGCGGGCGGAGGGGTACCGGCCCGGGCGGGCGCGGAAGGAGTTCGCCGAGCAGCGCGCCGCGGCGGGTCAGCTGCCGGCCCCGGTGATCGCGGTGGTGACGCGGAGCCTGGACCTCGACCTCTCGGCGCCGCTGTTCACCGAGCCGCTGGTCCCGACGGTGGTGATCACCACCTCGGACGCGCCGGCCGACCGGCTGGCCCGGACCGCCGAGGTCGCCGAGGTGATCACCGCGGGAACGGGCGCGGTGGACCTCCCGAGGGCGGTCGCGGCGCTCACGGGGCGTGGTTGGCGGCGGCAGCTCTCGGAGGGCGGTCCCCGCCTGCTCGGCCAACTCGCGGCGGACGGTCTGCTGGACGAGCTGTGCCTCTCGGTGGCCCCGCTGGTGACGGGGGGTGATTCACCGAGGATCGTGAACGGTCCGGGAATCGCGGACGTCCGGCGGATGCGGCTGGTGTCATTGATCGAGGAGAAAGGTTTCCTCTTCACCCGCTATCTGCGGCCGACCGATCCGGACCGCTCCCCGAGCGACCGCGCGCTCACCTGAGCCACTTCCTGACCGATGTGGACCACGTGTTCCGTGTGGCGCGTGTGCAGCGTGAGGAATCCTTCCTCCGGGCACTATGAAAGGAGGGGATGCCGGACCCGGGGGCCCGCACCAGCGAAGGGACTCACGTGTTCAAGACCGTACTGATGATCGAGAAGGCACTTTCCGACGCCGACGTGGAACTGGTCACCACTCTCCACGGCGACGAGCAGGTGTCCTTCGTCGTCCTGATGCAGCCGCGCGGCAAGCAGGACGAACTGCTGCGCGCCCTGGACGATGTGGCCCTCGGCCATCTCGACCAGGCGGTGCACGAGCACGACGAGCACGACGGCAACGGGCCCAGCCTCGCCGGGGAGTCCCTGGAGCACAGCCTGCGGCACCTGCAGCGGGCCGGTGCGGAGGCGGTCGGCGAGGTGGTCGAGCAGCAGCCGCTGGTACGGCTGCGCGAGGTGGTGGAGGAGAACCGGGCCGACGAGGTGCTGGTGCTGACCTCGCCGCACTTCGTCGAGGAGTTCTTCCACCGCGACTGGGCCTCCCGTGCCCGGCACGAGGTCGGCGTCCCCGTACTCAAGCTGTTCGCCAGCGACTCCTGACCCGCCTCCCGATTAGGGCAGAATCGTCCCGTGGTCCCGCAATGCAGGCGGGACCACGGGACGACCCGTTTCCGCCTCCTCACGCCAGTACGGAGCCAGCCTTGAACGACGCCGCGCACGACCTGCACGCCCCGCACTTCATCGGCATCGGCGGCGCCGGCATGTCCGGTCTGGCGAAGATCCTCGCGGTCCGCGGCGCGACCGTCTCGGGCAGCGACGCCAAGGAGTCGGACACCGTGCGGGCGCTGCGCGAGCTGGGCGCGACGGTGTTCGTCGGCCACGCGGCCGAGCACCTGCCGGCCGGGACGAGCAGCGTGGTGGTCTCCAGCGCGATCCGCGCCGACAACCCGGAGCTGGTGGCGGCGCAGGAGCGGGGCGTCCCGGTGGTGCACCGTTCGGACGCGCTGGCGGCGCTGATGGGCGGCCGTCGGGCGCTCGCGGTGGCGGGCACCCACGGGAAGACCACCACCACCTCGATGCTGGCGGTCAGCCTGGGCGAGCTGGGCCTGGAGCCCTCGTACGCGATCGGCGGCGACCTGGACCTGCCCGGGTCGAACGCGCACCACGGCGCGGGCGACATCTTCGTCGCGGAGGCGGACGAGAGCGACCGCAGCTTCCACAAGTACGCGCCCGAGGTGGCGATCGTGCTGAACGTGGAGCTGGACCACCACGCCAACTACGCGTCGATGGAGGAGATCTACGAGTCCTTCGAGACGTTCGTCGCCCGGATCGTCCCCGGCGGCACCCTGGTGGTGTCGGCCGACCACGAGGGCGCCCGTGAGCTGACCCGCCGGGTCGCCGGGCGCGAGGGCCTGAACGTGGTGACGGTCGGCGCGGCCGAGGACGCGGACGTGCGGGTGCTGTCGGTGGCGGCGCGCGGCATGACCAGCGAGGTGACGGTCGAACTGGGCGGCGAGCGGCTGACGTTCACCGTCTCGGTACCGGGCCGGCACTACGCGCACAACGCGGTGGCGGCGCTGGCCGCGGGCGTCGCGCTGGGCGTTCCGGCGGACGGGCTGGCGAAGGCGCTGGGCGCGTACACCGGCGTGCGGCGGCGGCTGCAGCTGAAGGGCGAGGCCCGCGGCGTGCAGGTGATCGACTCGTACGCGCACCACCCGACCGAGATGGCCGCCGACCTGGAGGCGATCCGCGAGGCGGCGGGCGCGGGCCGGGTGCTGGTGGTGTTCCAGCCGCACCTGTTCTCCCGCACCCAGCAGCTGGCCGAGGAGATGGGCCGGGCGCTGGCGCTGGCCGACGGCTCGGTGGTGCTGGACATCTACCCGGCCCGTGAGGACCCGATCCCGGGCGTCACCGCCGAGCTGATCATCGACGCGGCCCGCCGGGCCGGCGCGGACGTCCGGGCCGAGCACGAGTTCGCCGCCGCGCCCGCCGTGCTGGCCGGCCTGGCCCGCCCCGGCGACCTGGTGCTGACCATGGGCGCGGGCGACGTCACCAACCTGGGCCCGGAAATTCTGGCCGCCCTGGCGGACGTTGCACCTGCTGTCTGAGTCGAACGGCGAGCCCGGGAGAGTGCCGTGAGCTACGAGGTCCAGAAGTCCGACGCCGAGTGGCGGTCCGAGCTGAGCCCCGAGGAGTACCACGTGCTCCGCGAGGCCGGCACCGAGCGCCCGTTCGTCGGCGAGTACACCGACACCAAAACCGTCGGCGTGTACAGCTGCCGGGCGTGCGGCGCGGAGCTGTTCAGCAGCGAGACGAAGTTCGAGTCGCACTGCGGCTGGCCGTCGTACTACGCCCCGCTGGCCGGGGACTCGGTGGAGTACCTGGAGGACTCCAGCCTCGGGATGCGCCGGGTCGAGGTGCGCTGCAAGAAGTGCGGCAGCCACCTCGGGCACGTGTTCGACGGCGAGGGCTACGACACGCCGACGGACCAGCGGTACTGCATCAACTCGATCTCGCTGCGGCTGAAGCCCGCCGAGTAGGAAGCGCCGACGCCCGCCCCCGTGGAAGACTGATCGCTCTTGTTCGGTCTGGACGTGGGTGGGGCGGGCGTGGCGCGGCGGCGGTCTTCCGGGGTGTGGTCGGTACTGGCGGAGGCGCAGCGTGAGCAGCACCGCCGCGTCGAGGCGCAGCGGAAGGCCGCCGCCGCCCAACAGCGGGACCACGAGCGGGCGCAGCGCGAGGCGCAGCGAGCCGCGGCGCGGGGCGAGCGCGAGGCGCTGAAGGCGTACCAGCAGCAGCGGGACGCGGACGCGGCCCGTCGGACGGCCGAACTGGACGACCGGGTCGCCGAGTTGCGCGGGGTGCTGGCGGCGGGGCTGGCCGGTCCGGGGTTCTCGCTGGCGGAGCAGAGCCGGGGCGGGCAGGGCGCGATCCCGCCGTTCGACCCGGGGCCGTTGGGCGTTCCGGTGCCGATGCCCGATCAGAACTGGTACCTGGTACCGCCGTTGACGGGCGCTCAGGCGTACAACCCGGCGGCGCGCCGCCAGTGGGAGGAACAGGCCGGGCACGCCCGGGCCAGGTTCGAGTACGACTGGCAGGCGGCCTGGGCGGCCGAGCAGCAGCGGCAGCGCCAACTCGCCGACTACCGCGCCCAGTACGACGCGTGGGCAGCCGAGCGGCACCGCCTGCTGGCCGGGCAGAGCACCCAGGCGGGGCGGCTCGCGCAGCGGCTGCGGGCGGGCGAGGCGGCGGCGGTCGCCGAGTACTTCGAGGCGGTCGTCGACTGGCGGGAGGACTGGCCGGACGGCTTCCCCACCGATGGTGAGGCCTCCTGGGACGCGGACACCCGCCGGCTGGTGGTGCGCTGGGAACTGCCCGCGTTCGACGTGGTGCCGACGGTCGGCCGCTACCGCTACGTCCGGTCCGACGACCGGGAGGACGAGGTGGCCCGCCCGGCCGGGCAGCGCAAGGAGATCTACCGCGAGGTGCTGGCGCAGTGCGCGCTGCGGGTCCTGGCGGAGGTGTTCCGGGCCGACCCCGACGGGCTGATCGCCACCGTCGGCCTGAACGGCGTCGTGGTGGCCCCGGACCCGGCGACCGGCCAGGAGGGCGACCGCTGCCTGCTGGCGGTGGAGGTGGACCGGGCGACCTTCGCCGGGCTGGCCCTCGACCGCGTCGCCCCACTGGACTGCCTGCAGGACGCGCTCGGCGGACGGCTCTCCGCCCGGCCCGAGAAGGCCGACACGGTGGCCGAGATCCCGGCCGCCGCGACCTCCGCCGGGGACGGCGAGGAGCCGGACCTGTTCGCGATGGACCCGATCGAGTTCGAGAAGCTGATCGCCGAGCTGTTCCGCCGCCGCGGCTTCCGCACCAGCACCACCGCCCGCAGCGGCGACGAGGGCGTGGACGTGCTCGCCGAGGACCCCGACCCGATCACCGGCGGAAAGATCGTCATCCAGGCCAAGCGCTACCGGCACACCGTCTCCCCCAGCGCCGTCCGCGACCTGGAGTCCACGATGCGCCGCCAGGGCGCCAACCGCGGCATCCTGGTGACCACTTCGGGCTTCGGCCCCGGCTCGCGCAAGCACGCCGAGGGCCAGCCCCTCACCCTGGTGGACGGCCCGATGCTGCTCACCCTGCTCCGCGAGCACGGCCTCCCCGGCCGACTGGGCCCCGCCCCGGTCCCCGCCCAGCAGGCCGACGAGCCTGCGGCCGTGGAGTTGATGCCCGGTCAGAACACCGTGCTGCCCGACGGCGAGGTACGGGTCCGCTTCCGGTCCGGCGGCGCGGACGCCGACCTGACGCTGCTGCTGCTCGACGCGCTCGGCAAGGTCCGGACCGACGAGGACTTCGTCTTCTACCACCAGCCGACCGCGGCCGCCGGGGCCGTCACCCTGGAACCCGGCGACGGCAGCGCGGTGGTCCGCACCGACCGCCTGCCGAACACCGTCCACCGCGTGGCCGTGTCCGTGAACCTGGACGCCGACGGCGACGCCACCTGCGCGGACCTGATCGACCCGACGGTGGAACTCGCCGCCGGCCCCGGCCGCTGGACCTTCCGCCCACCGACCGACCCGGCCATCTCCGCGATGCTCGTCGCCGAGCTCTACCGCCACCCCGCCGACGGCTGGAAGCTCCGCGCCGTCGGCCAGGGCTGGTCCGACGGCCTGGCGGGCCTGGCCCGCCACCACGGCGTCGACGTCGAGTAGCGGGCGAGTGCATCCCCCGGAGTCAGAGCGTGCGGCTGTGCTTCCACTCCTCCGCGCAGACCCGGTACCCGAACCAGTCGTTGATGGCGAGCATCGGCGCGTTGTCGCCGTCGTTGTTGGTGTACGCCGCGATCAGGCCGCGGGCCTGCGCGCGGTGCAGGGAGTGGGCCTTGGCGAGCTTGGCGAGGCCGCGGCCGCGGTGGGTGGAGCACGTCGCGGTGAACGCGGACCAGTAGCTGCGGCCGTCGGTCTGGGCCGCGGAGAAGGCGACCGCCTGACCCTGGTCGAGGACGACGGTGGTGAGGGTGTGGTCCTGGTCGGGCCGCTGCCAGATCTCGGCGAGCCAGCTCTCGTAGGACTGGTCCGCCAGGTCGAGGTCGCCGGGTTCGGCGCGGGTGCCGTCGATGTCGACCAGGTAGACGGGGTACGGGTCGTCCAGGAAGTCTGCGGCGGTGCGGAGTTCGATGCCGGGCGGGGTGGGCGGCAGTGGCGGCAGCGGGACGGTGAGGTCGCGGCCGGCGAACTGGGCGCGGCGGCCCCGCCGGTAGCCGCGGGCGGCGGCGAAGCCGAGGGCTTCGGGGGTGTCGTCCGCCCAGCCGTGGGCGTCGCGGACGCCGAGGGCGGCGAGTTCGCGTTCGGCGGCGGTGAGCAGCGCGGCGCCGATGCCGCTGCCGCGGTGCTCGGGCAGCACGCTGACGTTCAGGAAGCCCTGGTGCGGGACGGTGCTCTCGGTGACCGGGCCGAACCTCGCGGAGCCGACCACCTGTCCGGCGCGTTCGGCGACCAGCAGGTGGTAGTGCGGCAGGCCGACGAGCCAGCTGGTCACCTCGGGTGTGATGACCAGGTGCGGTCGGCCGGCCCGGTAGGCGTCGGTGGCCCCGGCGGCGTCCTCGGGGGCGAACGGGCGGATGTCGTACGGCATCGAAGTCATAGGCATGTCACGTTAGTCAGTCGTTCGCCTGCGCGCCGCTGAATTTCCCCCCACCTGCGGGCCGTCCTGTTCAGCGGGACGGAAAGCTCAAGTTCAGCTCTGAGTTTCCGGTGTCCCGCTTGGCACCGGCCCCGCCCGGATACACCCTCGGCAGGGGGAGTCGAGGCCGTCGAAAGGCCCGGCGGGAAGGGGTGGAATATGTCCTCGCACGGAATTCCGCGGTTGGGCACGGGGCTCGGCTGGCGCCCCGAGATCGACACCGCCGTGGAGCGGCTGCCCGGGCTGGACTGGGTGGAGGTGGTCGCCGAGAACGTCTGCGCCGACCACCTGCCGCCCTCGCTGACGGCGCTGCGGGGCCGGGGCGTGACGGTCGTTCCGCACGGCGTCTCGCTGGGCCTCGGCGATGCCGCCGAACCCGATCCGGCGCGGCTGGCGCGGCTGGCCGCGGTCGCCGAGGCGCTCGGTTCGCCGCTGGTCAGCGAGCATCTGGCGTTCGTCCGGGCGGGCGGCCTGGAGGCCGGCCACCTGCTGCCGGTGCCGCGCACCCGGGAGGCGTTGCGGGTGGTGGCCGCGAACGTGCGGATCGCCCAGCAGGAACTGCCGGTGCCGCTGGCGCTGGAGAACATCGCCGCACACCTGGCATGGCCGGGCGACGAGCTGACGGAGGCCCAGTTCCTCGCCGAGCTCGTCGAGCGCACCGGCGTGCGCCTGCTGGTGGACGTCGCCAACCTGCACACCAACCGGGTCAACCTGGGCGTCGACCCGGCCGCCGAGCTCGACCGGCTGCCGCTGGACGCGCTGGCCTACGTCCATGTCGCCGGCGGGGTGGAGCGCGACGGCGTCTGGCACGACACCCACACCCATCCCGTCACCGCCCCCGTGCTGGAGGTGCTCGCCGCACTGTGCGAACGCACCGACCCGCCCGGGGTGCTGCTGGAGCGGGACGGCGCCTACCCGCCGCCCGCCGAACTGTCCGCCGAACTCGACGCCGTCCGCCGGGTCCATCGCACGGCCCGCGACCACCGGAAGGAGCCCGACCGTGTCCGAACTGGACGAGTACCTGATCCGTGACCGAGCCGACGCCGAACTCGCCCTGGCCCGCCGCAACCTGGCCACCCGTCAGGAGGAGCTGCTGACCGCCCTGGTGGCGGGCGGCCCCGCCCCCGCCGGTTTCGACCCGGCGCACCTGCGTACCCAGTCCGAGGGCCTGCTCGCCAAGCGCCGGGAGACCGTCGGCCACCTGATGCCCGAACTGCCCGAGCTGCTCGGCCCGGACTTCGCACCGCTGTTCCGCCGCTACGCCGTCGGCCGCCCGCTCACCGGCGGCTACCGGGCCGACGCCCACGCCTTCGCCGCCTGGGCCCTGGACGCCGCACCCGCCGCGCCGTGGCACCCGGCCCTGCACCGTCTGCTCCACCCGGCCGCCCGCCGCTGGGCCGGTCTGCTGCCGCGCCGCACCGCCCGGGCGCACCGGTAGCCCCCGGACCCTGGCGAACGCCGCACTCGGCACCACCTCACCGGCCGTGTCGCCGCCTCTCGCACCACTGCACGAAAGGACTTCGGGGGAATGTGGAACACCCAGTTCGTCGTGGCCCTGGTCATGGTCGCCCTGTCCATGGTCGTCGCCACCGTCTTCGACCGGCGCTGCCGCCGGGTCACCGAGCCCCGGGGCCTGCCCGGGAACGGCATGCCGCTGCTGGAGGCCGCGTTCCTGGCCGGCGGCCCGGCCCGGGCGGTGGACACCGCGCTGGTCCGGATGGAACGCGAGGGCCGGGTGGTGATCTCCCGGGCCCAGCGGGTCACGGTCACCGACACCGCGCCGCGCGACGCCGTCGAGACCGTACTGATCACCGCCGTCGGCGGCCGCACCGGGCGGGACCTGTCCGTGCTGCGCGCCTCCGTGCTGGGCAGCCCGGACGTGCAGCGGATCGGTGACGCCCTGGCCGCCCGCGGCCTGCTGCGCCGGCCCGCCGCGCTCAAGGCCGCCTGGCGGGCCCGCCGGCTGGTGGTGCTCGCACTGGTGGTCACCCTGGTGCTGGGCACGGCCGCCACCGTCCAATGGCTGTCCGCGTCGGGGCGGGACGCCAGTACTCCCCCGTTCTTCGCGTTCGGGGCGCTGGCCGTGGTCGCCGTCGTGCACCTGGTGGTCGGCCGGCCGCCGAAGGCGCGGATCACGCCCGCCGGGGAGCGTCAGCTGCAGCTGATGCACGGCAGCAGCCCGTGGCGCCCGCGCGAGGTGGACCGCGGGCACGCCGCCCTGGTCGGCGCGTTCGCCCTGGACGGGCCCGCCGCGCTGAAGAACGCCGCGGACCGGCCGCTGCGCGAGGCGCTCGGCGGCGCCGCGCCCCGGCCGGCCTCCCTGGTGAAGGCGGGGCGTTCGAGCAGCTCGGGCGGCGCGGCGGACACCGGAGGGACCGCGGGCGCGGCGTGGTGCGGAACCACCGTCAGCTCCTGCGGCTCGTCCGGTTCCTCCGGACACTCGGGGCACTCCGGCGGGCACTCGGGCGGGCACTCCTGCGGCGGGTCCTCGCACTCCTGCGGGTCGTCGAGTTCGTGCGGTTCGTCCAGTTCGTGCGGGTCGAGCTGTGGCGGCGGGGGCTGTGGGTCCTGAGTCGGGATCGTGTCACAGTTCGGTATCGCGGCAGGTGGATCCATTCCGCTTGCCGCGTGAGCGGGACTAGAACAAACACCATGTGGGTGCTGCTGCTGATCCCGACCTGTGCCGCCGCGGTGCTGTCCTGTCTGCGCCTGGTCCGGGTCGCCTCGGTCGCCGACGCCCTCGTCGAGCACCTGCCGACGGCCGACCGGACGTCGGGGATCGGCCTGTACGAGACCGCGTACCTGGCGGGCGGACCGGCCCGGGTGGTGGATCTGGCGCTGGTCCGGATGGCCGGGCTGGGCCGGCTGCACCTGGCGCACACCGGGTGGACCACGGTGGTCGATCCGCAGGGCCGGGGCCGGCTGGAGCGGGCCCTGATCACCGCGATCGGCCCCGAGGGCCAGTGCCGCACCGCCCAGTTGAAGGCGGCGCTGGCCGCCCACCCCACCGTCCGGGACATCGGCGACCGGCTGGCGCTGGCCGGTCTGGCCACGCCGGCGGAGGTCCGGGTCCAGGCGCTGCGGGCGATCCGGCACGTCCGGTACGCGCTGCTCGGGGCGGTCGCGATGCTGCTGCTCACGGTGGTGCTGAACTCCGACGGCGAACTGGCCCGGACGGCCGTCGCCTGGTACTCGCTGCCGCTGGTGCTGACCGGCGGCACCCTGATGATGGCCCGGGTCGACGTGCACTCCTACACCGCCTGGGCGGCCCCCGCCGGGCAGCGCCTGCTGCGCACCCTGCGCTGGCCGCACATCTGCCGGGCGGGCACCGACGACCTGCTCACCGCGGTCGCGATCCGCGGGCCCGAGGCCGTCCAGGACCCGCGCCTGCGGGCGGCACTGAGCCACCGTTAGCCGGACGGGCCCGGGGCCGTCCGGGCCGAGTTCCGACGCCGCATCAGCGCGTTGTGCGCCGGGGCCCTCCGGCCGCTCGCAGACTCGACGGCATGATTCGTTTCCGCATCGCCGCCGCGGCGGTCCTCGCCCTCTCGCCGGTCGTCCTGCCGGCGCCCGGCCCGGCGGCACTCGCCGTCGAACAGCACCGGGCCCCGAGCGTCTCGCCGCCGCAGGCGATCCGGACGCCCGCCGAGCAGCGGGTCGACACGTTCTTCTCCGCGTACCGCGACGCCGTCCTCCGGGGCGAGCCCGAGGCGGCCCGGACGGTCCGGCAGAAGTACCTGACCGCCGAGCTGAACGCCCGGCTCGACCAGTGGGCGCAGGCCAACGACGCCGACCCGGTGTTCCGGGCGCAGGACGTCCCGGTCGGCTGGACCGTCGCCCAGGACAGCAGCGGCGCCGGACACACCGCCGTGCTGCTCACCGAGCAGTGGGGCGACGGCTCCACCACCCCCGTCGACTACCAGCTTCGACTGCCCGACCTGGAGATCGACGACCTGGAGAACGCCCCCGCGTGACCGCACCCCGGAACGCCGACAGCCGCCGCCGCGCGGGGGCGCGGTGACGGCTGCCGGAGCGGTTCGAAGGAGCGGTCGGGTCAGAACAGCCCGGCGACCAGGTCGCCGACCGACTTGCGGCGGCCGGTGAAGAACGGCACCTCCTCGCGCACGTGCAGCCGCGCGCGGGACGGGCGCAGGTCGCGCATCAGGTCGACGATGCGGTGCAGCTCGTCGGCCTCGAAGGCCAGCAGCCACTCGTAGTCGCCGAGCGCGAACGAGGCGACGGTGTTGGCGCGCACGTCCGGGTAGCCGCGGGCCATCTGGCCGTGCTCGGACAGCATCGCCCGGCGCTCCTCGTCGGGGAGCAGGTACCACTCGTAGGAGCGGACGAACGGGTAGACGCAGACGTACTCGCGGGCCCGCTCGTCGGCGAGGAACGCGGGGATGTGCGACTTGTTGAACTCGGCGGGGCGGTGCAGCGCCATGTTCGACCAGACCGGCTCCATCCGGCGGCCCAGCTCGGTGCGGCGGAAGCGGTTGTACGCCTCCTGCAGGTCGTCCGAGTTCTCCGCGTGCCACCAGATCATCAGATCGGCGTCGGCGCGCAGGCCGGACACGTCGTAGGTGCCGCGGATGGTGACGTCCTTGGCGGCGAGCTGCTCGAAGAGGGCGTCCACCTCGGCGACCAGGGCGGAACGGTCCTCGGGCAGGCCGTCCTTCAGCTTGAACACCGACCACATGGTGTAGCGGATGACCTGGTTGAGGTCGCGGGCCTTCTTCTTCACGGGCTGCTCAGTGCTTTCGGTCATGAGCCCATTGTCCCTTCTGTGCGGGTGGTTCCGGTGACGGGGTGGACGGCGGCGGCCCGGCGGGCGCTCGCGACGACGGCGGGGATGCCGACGCCGTCGTAGGCGGCGCCGCAGACGGCGATGCCGCCGAGCGCGTCCAGCCGGGTGCGGATCCGGGCGACCCGGTCGAGGTGGCCGACCGGGTACTGCGGCAGACCGTCGGTCCAGCGGGTGACGGCATGGTCGTACGGGGTGGCGCGCAGGCCGACGGCGGTCTGCAGGTCGGCCAGCGAACGGGCCACCAGTTCGGCGTCGTCCAGCTGGAGCGCGGCGCCCTCGCGGTGCCGGCCCAGCGAGGTGCGCAGTAGGAAGGTGTCCGGCGCGGAGCGCTCCAGCCAGCCCCACTTGTTGCTGGAGAAGGTGGACGCCTTGATGTTGCGGCGGTCCACCGGCGGCACCAGGAAGCCGCTGCCGACGAGCGGGCTGTCCGCCAGGTCGGCGCGCCGGAAGGCGAGCGTGACCAGCGCCATCGAGGCGTACTCGATCCCCCGCAGCTCGGCCGCGGCGGCGGGCGCGTCGGCGGCGAGCAGCGCGGCCGCGTGCGGGGCGGGGACGGCCAGCACCACGGCGTCCGCGTGCAGTTGCCGTCCGCCGGTGGTGACCTGCCAGCCGTCGGGGGTGCGGCGCAGCGCCTCGACGGGGTGGCCGGTGAGCAGTTCGGCGCCGTGCGCGCGGTCGTGCGCGGCGATGGCGTCGGGGAAGGTGCCGAGGCCGCCGCGCAGGCCCTGGAAGACCGGGCCGGTGGCGGTCGAACGGCCGGTGAGCTCGCGCACCGCCTCGGTCAGCGAGCCGTCGCGCTGCGCCAGTGCCAGCAGCTGCGGGACGGCAGCGCGGATCGAGATCTCGTCGGCGTGCCCGGCGTACACGCCGCCGAGCAGCGGCTCGACCAACCGGTCGACGACCTCGCGGCCGAGCCGGGCGGCGATGTAGGCGCCGATCGGGGCGTCGTCGCCGATCTCGGCGGGCTGCTCGTGGACGGCCCGCTCCAGGCCTTCGGGGGTGAGCACGCCGGACGCCTTCAGCGCGTCCAGGTCGCCGGGCACGCCCATCAACTGGCCGCCGGGCATCGAACGCAGGCCCTCCCGGGTCCAGATCGACGCCTTGGCGGTGGTCGGCGGCTCCAACTGCTCGCCGAGACCGACCTTTTGGGCCAGTTCGACGGCTTCCGGGCGGCGGGCCAGCATCGACTCCGCGCCGAGATCGACCCGGACGCCGCCGACCTCCCCGCCGCGCAGTTTGCCGCCGAAGCGGTCGGACGCCTCCAGCACGGTGACCCGCACCGGCCGGTCACTGAGGAAGGCGGCCGCGGCCAGGCCCGCGACGCCGCCACCGATCACCACGACGTGAGGTTTCGCCATGCCCCGCAGTCTTCCAGCCCTTATCCCGAATCCGGAATCGGCCCACGCGACCGCCGAGACCGCCATGAGGCCGAGGCGTGATCGTTCCGGTACCGCCGGTGCGGGTCCGGTCCGCGGGCCCGCGCGTCAAAGTGCTCAAGGGCGGGCGAGCGGCCCGCCGCACGGACACGGGAGGGGACGGGCATGGGAGTACGGGTGCGCAGAGCGGGGGCGGCCGGCGTCCTGGCGGCGGTGCTGCTGCTGGCCGGGTGCAGCGCGAACGGCGGCGGCAGCAGCACATCCGCGGGCAAGGCCGACAACGCGGCGGCGGCCGCACCGGCCGACGCGAAGGCGCCGGCGGGCGCGGCGGGGACGGGCGGAGCGGGCGCGGGCGGCGCCACGGCCGCGCCGTCGGCCGGGGCGAGCGGGCAGTCGGTGAACCGGCAGATCGCCTACCAGGCCCGGATGACGATCAAGGTGGACGACCTGGAGCCGGCCCGCGACAAGGCCGTGGACCTGGTCACCCAGGCGGGCGGATTCGTGTCGGGCGAGAGCCGGCGCGGAGCGGGCGAGGGCGCCCAGGCCACCCTGACGCTGAAGGTGCCGTCCGAGTCGTACCAGAAGACCGTGGACGCCATCGGCGGTCTCGGCCAACGACTCGCCCTGACCAGCCAGGCCGACGACCTCACCGGCCAGATCGCCGACGTGGACAGCCGGATCAAGTCGATGCGCGCCAGCGTGGACCGGGTGCGGGCCCTGATGGCGGAGGCCAAGACGCTGTCCGAAGTGGTCTCGCTGGAGAGCGAACTGACCCGCCGTGAGTCCGACCTGGAGGCCCTGGAGCGCCAGCAGCAGGCGCTGACCTCCCGCACCTCGCTCTCCACCGTGACGCTCGACCTGCTGACGGACTCCCAGCGCCCCACCGGCGCGGTCGCCAAGCCCAAGGACGGCTTCTGGCACTCGGTCGGCAGGGCCCTCACCGGCGGCTGGCACGCACTACTGGCCGTCCTGCACGGCCTCCTGGTCGTCCTGGCCGCCGGCGCCCCGTTCCTGCTGGTCCTCGCCCCCGTCGCCTGGCTCCTCCTCCGCCTCCGCCGCACCCGCCCCCGCCGCACCCCGCCTCCGGCCCCGAACGCCTTCCCCGCCCCGCCCCAGCACCCGCCGACGCCCGGAACGGAGGACTGACCCCGCCGCACCACGACGATCGGCCGGGCCCTGGGCCGACGAAAGGCGAACCCAGCAGCCCGGCAAGCGTTCGGCACCCACCAGCGGGCGCTTGACCGGGCCGGTAACAACCTCCTTCGCCTACCAGGGCCAGCACCACTCCGATGCGCCCGATGGTGACGAGTCTGACGCCGTTGTCCAGGCCCAGGTCGCCGCCTTCGGCGAACTCCTCCACGTCGCCGCCCTCACCGCACCCACCCATACCCGAGCCGAACTGCGAGCCGCCGCAAGCGCGTTCAACCGCGCCAACCGATCCCGCATCCGCGCCGAACACCCGCGCCGCCACGATCGCGTCGTTCATCTCTCGGGTCGGGTACCCCATCAGCAGTCCGCCATAGGTCTCTGCCATGCGGAGGCTGGAGAGCTTGATCGAGCGTCCACGGCGAGCCTCAGGCGTCTCAAGGGCAGCCCATGAACAGCACTCTCGCAAACCGCTACACCTTCCCGGGCAGTGTGGTGATTGTCGGCTTCGGTCCGAAAGCCCCACACCGTGGCCCCAGTTCATCGGCACGGTAGCGGTCCGTAGCGGATTCAACACGACGCCGGGGGCCGGCGTGGGGAGCAGTGGCATCACGTTCGGCAAGTTCATCGCACTCCGCCGCGCCGAGATGGAGTGGACTCAGCTCCGTCTCGCCGTCGAGCTTGACCGCAGCGAGGTCTGGATGTCGTTGCTGGAACGCGACTCGCAGCAGGTGAAGGACCTGACCCTGCTCCGTCGCCTCGTGGCGGTACTGGGCTGCGAACTCGGCGAGCTGATGGAATTACCGCAGCCAGCTGCCGACCGGCCGAGGTCCCGCCCCCGCAAGTTCGCCTCCGCTACGCTGACGAGCACTTCCGCTGCCGAGGAGGACGATGTGCGACGCCGCCCGTTCCTGGCCCTGGCGGCTGCCGCCCTGTTCGCTCCGGCCGCAGGCCAACAGGCCGCGCATGCCGAGACAGCCTCACCCTTGGCCGGCCTGGAAGACCTGCTGCTCTACGGAACAGGCCGGATTCCAGCGCCCCGGCACGAGCCGACCCACGAGTCCGTAACCGCTTCGCTCCTGACGTCGCGCCAGGAGTTCAAGGCGGCCAAGTACGACGGGCTCGCCGCTGCTCTGCCGACCCGGATCGCAGCTGCCCAGATGGTCGGCACCGCCGAAGAACGCGCTCGCAACGTCGCCCAGCTCTACAACCTTGCGGCGCGGCTGTGCATCAAGATCGGCGACAACAACCTGCTGGCCATCACCGCAGACCGCGCGCTGACCTCCGCCCGAGCAGGCGATGACCCGCTGGTGGTCGCCGAGTCCCAGCGGATGGTCTCCAGTTCCTGGCGCCGCCAAGGCAGCCTGGCCAGGGCAATCGACATCGTGGTGGTCGCCGCCGAGCACCTCCTCGCCAACAGGACGGTGCCCGAGACCGCTCGCCTGGCCACCCGTGGCGACCTGTACGCCACCGCCGCTTACACCGCCGCGAAGACCGGCGATCGTGCCTACGCGCACTCGCTGATCCGCGAGGCTGCCAACAGCGCTGCCGCAGCCGGCCGGACCTCCGGGCTGGTTGACGGGATCCAGGGCGTCGCCCTGCACGAGCTGTCGGTGCACTACGAACTCGGCGACGCCGGCCGGGCGATCGAGCTGGCCGCCACGATCGACCCTGCTGCTCTGCCGACTGCCGAGCGGCAGGCCCGCTTCTTCATCGACGTGGCTCGCGCGTTCGACCAGTGGGGCAGGCCCGAGCAGTGCTACCGGGCCCTGCTCGCGGCCGAGGAGGCCGCCCCGCAGGAGCTCCGCCGGGGCGCCGTCCGCAACCTCGCCACCGGCCTGGTGCGGCACGACCGCAAGCTGCCGGGCATCCGGGACTTCGCCTCCCGCGCGGGCGTACAGATCATCTGACCCGTAGTCGGACTACGGCCCGCAGTCCGACTACGGATCCGGCCTTCGGCCTGGCGGTTCACTGGAAATCTCCCCACCCGCCCCTGCTGCCGAAGGCCCTCACATGCCCACGCACAGCACCGCCATGCCCTCCGCCGGTCCTCGCCACGCGGCGCGGGATCGCGACCGGATCGGCACCTTCCTCACCGCCTGCTGGATCGCGGTGGTGGACGGCAGACTGTCCGTCAGCAGCCCGCCCGGCGAGCCGACCCTGCTGCGTGTGGAGATCCCGTGCCCGTTGCTGCCCCACGCCCGCTCCGCCTGGTGCCGGCCGAGGACTCCGTGCTGCTGCGGGAGGGTCTGGTGGGCCTGCTGGAACGTTTCGGCCGCACCGTGGCGGCGGCGGTCGGTGACGCCCCGTCACTGCTGACGGCGGTCGCCGAGCACCGGCCCGACCTGGTGGTCACCGACGTCCGGATGCCGCCGGGCCTGGCCGAGGAGGGCCTGCGGGCGGCGGTCGCGCTGAGCACCGGCAGCCCGGGCTGCCGGTGCTCAGCCAGTACGTGCAGCGCTCGTACGCGGCGGAGCTGCTGGCCGACGGCGACGGCGCGGTGGGCTACCTGCTGAAGGACCGGGTCGGCCACGTCGAGGAGTTCCTGGACGCGGTGGACACGGTGGCGTCCGGCGGCACCGTGGTCGACCCGGAGGTGGTGCGCCGCCTGCTGTCCCGCCGCCGGGACCCGCTGGAGCGGCTGACGCCGCGCGAGCGGGAGGTGCTGGAGCTGATGGCCCGGGGCTGCTCGAACGCGGAGATCTGCCGCCGGCTGGTGGTGTCGGAGGCGGCGGTGGCCAAGCACATCGGCAACATCCTGCTGAAGCTCGACCTGCCGCCCGCCGAGGACACCCACCGCCGGGTCCTGGCGGTGCTGGCGTTCCTCGGCGGCGACGAGCCCCGCTGACGGGGTGTCAGCGCGCGCTGGCCTCGTGGACGAAGGCGACCAGGCGGGTCAGCGCTTCCGGGTCCATGGTCGGCATGACGCCGTGGCCGAGGTTGAAGATGTGGTGGCTGCCGCCGAGCGCCTGGGCGGCGTGCAGCACCTCGCGGGCCTTGGTCTCCACCACGTGCGTGGGGGCGTACAGCACGGCCGGGTCGAGGTTGCCCTGCAGGCCCTTGCCGGGGCCGACCCGGTTGGCGGCCTCGTCCAGCGGGACCCGCCAGTCGACGCCGACGATGTCCGCGCCGGCCTGGCCCATCAGGCCGAGCAGCTCGCCGGTGTTGACGCCGAAGTGGATCCGCGGCACCCCGTACGGCGCGACCGCGTCGAACACCTTGGCGCTGGCGGGCATCACCGAGCGGCGGTACTCGTCGGGGGCGAGCGCGCCCGCCCAGGAGTCGAACAGCTGGACCGCCGAGGCGCCCGCCTCGATCTGGATCTTCAGGAACGCCGAGGTGATCTGCGCGAGCCGGTCGACCAGCTCCGCCCACAGCTCGGGCGCGCCGTACATCATCGCCTTGGTGTTCTCGTACGACTTCGACGGGCCGCCCTCGATCAGGTAGCTGGCCAGCGTGAACGGGGCGCCGGCGAAGCCGATCAGCGGGGTGGCGCCGAGCTCGGCGACCAGCAGGCCGACCGCCTCGGTGATGTACGGCATGTCGTCCGGCTCCAGCGGACGCAGCCGCTGCAGGTCGGCCTTGGTGCGGATCGGGTCGGCGATCACCGGGCCGACGCCGCCCTTGATCTCCACGTCGATGCCGACCGCCTTGAGCGGGACCACGATGTCGGAGAAGAAGATCGCCGCGTCCACCTTGTGCCGGCGCACCGGCTGCAGGGTGATCTCCTTGACCAGCTCGGGCCGCATGCAGGCGTCGAGCATCGGGATGCCCTCGCGCACCTTCAGGTACTCGGGCAGCGAACGGCCGGCCTGCCGCATGAACCACACGGGGGTGTGCGGCACCGGCTCGTTGCGGGCGGCGCGCAGGAAGACGGAGTCGTACGCGGCGCCGCGGGGCCGCTGACCGGACTGGGCTGCGGGGGTCTCACTCACGCGTCACATCCTCGCACGCGACCGCTCCCGTCCCGGCCGCCGACCAGGCAAAACGGACACCTCGGACACCGGTGCGGCGCACAGCGGTCCCGGCCTGGCCGATTTCCGGAATTTCGGCACGCCGGAGGGACGAAAGTGCTCGGA
>NZ_BMRI01000010.1:2832-23568 GCF_014648555.1 Kitasatospora griseola | reverse complement strand
TTGCGGGCCCGCGCCACCTAGGCTTCCGAGCATGGCAGCGGTCGGCGGGCAATCCGCACAGGGTGGAGGAACGGGCGGGGAGTCGGCGCCGATCGAGTTCCGCGAGGCGGTCGAGGCGCTGACCGGGGCGCGGCTGCGTCCCGAGGTGCGGCTGTCCCCCCGGCCCGCCCCCCGCCGACTGGCCCCTTACTCCTTCGCACTGTCCGCCTCCGTCGAGGTGGACGGCGAGGAGCTGGCCGACGGCACCCTGGTGCTGCTGCACGACCCGTCCTCGCCGGAGGCCTGGAACGGCGACTTCCGGGTGGTCACCATGACCCGGGCCGAGCTGGAGCCGGAGATGGCGGGCGACCCGCTGCTGTCCGAGGTCGGCTGGAGCTGGCTGATGGACGCCCTGCAGGCGCACGGCGCCCGGTACGCCGAGCCGAGCGGCACGGTGACCAGGTGCCACTCGCAGTACTTCGGGGGGCTGGCCGAGCGCGGCGCCTCCACCGAGATCGAGCTGCGCGCGTCCTGGACGCCCGCCGACGGCCGCTTCGACCGGCACCTGGCCGCCTGGGCCGACCTGCTGTGCGTGTGCGCCGGGCTGCCGCCCGCCCCGTCCGCCCCGTCGCCGGCCGGCGACTCCGGCGGGCTCGGCGGCGTGGTCCCGATGCCGGCCCGCCGCCGGCCGCGCAACCCGCACTGACCGCGTCCCGGCCGCCCCGGCCGCTTCTTCCCGTCCCGCCCCCGCGCCGCCGCTCGCACGGCTGTCCCGCGCCCTCCGCCCCGTAGACACCCCGGGGGGACAGTCGCACGCCCCGGTCCGGCGACCACCCGCAGGGCTGACGGAGTGTGACTTCGTAGACGCTCCCGGTCAATTAACCGACCGTTTCCGATCAGCGTGTCGCCGAGAACGATCGAATCCGTGCGATTTCCGGGCACGTCGTACCGGTCGTCTGCACGATTTGTCCGTATTGTTACTCACCAGATCGTGATCACCCGCTAAAGCCGGTCACGGTTGATGCCGAAGGTGTCAGTGACCCTTTCCAGACGCGGAACACTCCGACCGCCCCCTCGGGGTTCCGTCCGCCACTCCCCCGCAGGAGGCCCCAGGTGTCGGTCCTTCTTGAGCACCCCGCAAACGTGGTCGCGTACCGTCCGACGAAGCCCACCGCCATGGTGGTCATCGCTGATCCCCGAGTCCGAAACACGGTGACCCGGCATCTATGGGCGCTCGGTGTCCGCGACGTCATCGAGGTCTCCTCGATCGCCGAGGCCCGGCCCCGCATCTCCAACCCGCGTGACATCTGCATCGCCGATGTCCACCTCCCCGACGGCTCCGGCCTGACCGTCCTGGCCGAGACCCGCGCCGCGGGCTGGCCCAACGGCCTGGCGCTGTCCGCCGCCGACGACATCGGCGCGGTCCGCTCGGCCCTGGCCGGCGGCGTCAAGGGCTACGTGGTCACCGGCACCCGCACCAGCATGGCGATGCCCGGCCGCCCCGGACTGCCGATCGGCGCCGGACTGGCCGGCCGGATGCGCCGCCCCGGAATCCCCGGCCACCACCACCCCGGAATGCACGGCGCCCCCGGCCAGCCCGGCGCCGCCCCCGGCGCTCCCGGCGCGCCCGGTGCGCAGCCCTCCGCGTACCGCGAGCTGTCCGGCCGCGAGGTCGAGGTGCTGCGGCTGGTCGCCGAGGGCCAGTCGAACAAGGCGATCGGCGTCGCGATGGGCCTGTCCGCGCTCACCGTGAAGAGCCACCTGGCCCGCATCGCCCGCAAGCTCGGCACCGGCGACCGGGCCGGGATGGTCGCGGTGGCGCTGCGCACCGGAATCATCCACTGATCCGCATCGTCCCTGGTGGCGGCCCGGAGGAACGTTTCCTCCGGGCCGTTCCCGTTCGCTCCGGTGACGACCCGTCGTCCTGTCCGCTCGGCCGACCGCCGCCCACCGGCACAGGTTCGAACATGGTCCGACCAGTCGGACAACACTCCCGGCGGCGGCACACGACGTACCCTAGGGAGGTGACCGACGCCGTAGCCTCCATCCCAGAAGAGATCGCCCCGGTTCCGCTCCTCGAACCCAGGGACGGACTCCCACCGGTGGTGTCGGACCCCGAAGCGCTCGCTGCCACCATCGCGGCCTTCCGCACCGGCACCGGCCCCGTCGCCGTCGACGCCGAACGCGCCTCCGGCTACCGCTACGGCCAGCGCGCCTACCTGATCCAGCTGCGCCGCAAGGGCGCGGGCACCGCGCTGATCGACCCGATCGCCTGCCCCGATCTGTCCGCGCTGGACGACGCCATCCACGACACCGAATGGGTCGTGCACGCCGCCACCCAGGACCTGCCCTGCCTGTTCGACGTCGGCATGCACCCCGGCGTGCTGTTCGACACCGAACTCGCCGGCCGGCTCGCCGGCTTCCCCCGGGTCGGCCTCGGCCCGATGACCGAGAACGTCCTCGGCCTCTCCCTCGCCAAGGAACACTCCGCCGTCGACTGGTCCACCCGTCCGCTGCCCGAACCCTGGCTGCGCTACGCCGCGCTCGACGTCGAGGTCCTGGTCGACCTGCGCGACGCGCTGGAGACCGAACTCGACCGGCAGGGCAAGCTCGACTGGGCCCACCAGGAATTCGCCGCCCTCGCCGCCGCCCCCCGCCCCGCCCCCCGGGTCGACCCCTGGCGGCGCACCTCCCAACTGCACAAGGTCCGCCGCCGCCGGCAGCTCGCCGCCGTCCGCGAACTCTGGCAGACCCGCGACCGGATCGCCCGCGAACGCGACGTCTCCCCCGGCCGGGTCCTCGCCGACACCGCGATCGTCAACGCGGCCCTCGCGATGCCGCTCAACGTGCCCGCGCTGATCGCCGTCCAGGGCTTCGGGCCCCGGGTCAACCGGCGCCAGCTCGACCAGTGGCTGGCCGCGATCGAACGCGCCCGGGAGATCCCGGAGTCCGCGCTGCCCTCCGCGACGGCCCCGCACGACGGGCCGCCGCCGCCGCGCGCCTGGGCCGAGAAGGACCCGGTCGCCGCGGCCCGCCTCACCGGCGCCCGCGCCGCCGTCACCGCCCTCGCCGAGCAGCACCACCTGCCGGCGGAGAACCTGATCACCCCCGACCTGGTCCGCCGCGTCTCCTGGGAGCCCCCGGCGCAGCCGGACGCGACGGCCATCTCCGACGCCCTGCGGGCCCTGGGGGCCCGCGCCTGGCAGACGGAGCTGGTCGCTCCGGCGCTGGCGGAGGCGTTCAAGACGGCGGGCGAGTAGTAGCGCGTGGGGGTACCTCCCGGCCCGCCAGGGCTGGGAGGTACCCCCACGCGCCCCTGTTTTCGCGCCCACCCGCTCCCGTGGTGCGTTCTCGCTCACTCTTTCACCTCCTTGCCCGCCGTTGTTACTCGCGGGTAGATTGGGTCGCGTAGCAGCGCGGTTTCTCTTCGCGCTCGCCCAGCAATGTCCCCCTTGGGAGGAGAGCCCCCGTGCCTCGTACCGCGAGGGACGTCGTCTTCGTCGACGGCGTCCGCACCCCGTTCGGCAAGGCCGGCCCGAAGGGCATGTACCACGAGACGCGGGCGGACGACCTGGTCGTCAAGTGCATCCGCGAGCTCGTGCGCCGCAACCCGAGCCTGCCGGTCGAGCGGATCGACGAGGTCGCCGTCGCGGCGACCACTCAGATCGGTGACCAGGGTCTGACCATCGGCCGTACCGCCGCGCTGCTGTCGGGTCTGCCGAAGTCCGTTCCGGGCTACTCGATCGACCGGATGTGCGCGGGTGCGATGACGGCCGTCACCACCACCGCGGGCGGCATCGCGTTCGGCGCCTACGACGTGGTCGTGGCCGGCGGCGTGGAGCACATGGGCCGGCACCCGATGGGCGAGGGCGTGGACCCGAACCCGCGGTTCGTCTCGGAGAAGCTGGTCGACGAGTCCGCCCTGTTCATGGGCATGACGGCGGAGAACCTGCACGACCGCTTCCCGCACCTGACCAAGGAGCGGTGCGACGCGTACGCGGTGCGCTCGCAGGAGAAGGCGGCGAAGGCGTACGCCAACGGCGACATCCAGCCGGACCTGGTGCCGATCGCGATCCGCAACACCAACCCCGCCATCGGCGAGACCGGTTGGGGCCTGGCGACCACGGACGAGCCGATGCGCCCGGGTACCACCGTGGAGTCGCTGGCCGGTCTGAAGACCCCGTTCCGTCCGCACGGCAACATCACCGCGGGCAACGCGGCGGGCCTGAACGACGGCGCGACCGCCTCGCTGCTGGCCGCCGAGGACGTGGCCCGCGAGCTGGGCCTGCCGGTCAAGATGCGTCTGGTGAGCTACGCGTTCGCGGGCGTCGAGCCCGAGGTGATGGGCATCGGTCCCGTCCCGGCGACCGAGAAGGCGCTGGCGAAGGCCGGTCTGACCATCGACGACATCGGCGCGTTCGAGGTCAACGAGGCGTTCGCCGTCCAGGTGCTGGCGTTCCTGGACCACTACGGCATCGCGGACGACGACGAGCGGGTCAACCCGTACGGCGGCGCGATCGCGTTCGGCCACCCGCTGGCCTCCTCCGGTGTGCGTCTGATGACCCAGCTGGCCCGCCGCTTCGAGCAGCGCCCGGACGTCCGCTACGGCCTGACCACCATGTGCATCGGCTTCGGCATGGGCGGAACCGTCATCTGGGAGAACCCGCACTTCGAGGGTGGTAAGTGACCATGAGCACCACTGAGATGCTGCAGCGCGCCGCCGGACTGTTCCCCGGCGAGGTCGTCACCACTGCGCACGTGCGCCACCTGGACCTGCCGCTGCAGGCCGGCAAGCTGGCGCTGATCACCCTGGACAACGGCTTCGACCACACCAAGCCGACCACCTTCGGCCCGGGTTCGCTGGCGAAGCTGTCCGAGGCGCTGGACCAGGTCGAGGCCGAGGCCGCCGAGGGCAAGGTGGTCGCCGTCGCGATCACCGGCAAGCCGTTCATCTTCGCGGTCGGCGCCGACCTCAAGGGCGTCGAGGTGCTCAAGGAGCACTCGGACGCGCTGGCCATCGGCAAGGGCGGCCACGACGTCTTCAAGCGGATCGCCGCGCTGCCCGTCCCGTCCTTCGCGTTCTACAACGGCGCGGCGATGGGCGGCGGCGTCGAGGTCGGCCTGCACTGCTCCTACCGCACCGTCAGCGCGGGCGTCCCGGCGTTCTCGCTGCCCGAGGTCTTCCTCGGCCTGGTGCCCGGCTGGGGCGGCTGCACCCTGCTGCCGAACCTGATCGGTCCGGCCAAGGCGGTCAAGGTCATCGTCGAGAACTCGATGGCCCAGAACAAGCAGCTCAAGGGCAAGGACGTCTTCGAGCTCGGCATCGCGGACGCGATCTTCGAGCCGGCCGACTTCCTGGAGCAGTCGCTGCTGTGGACCGCCAAGGTCCTCAAGGGCGACGTGGTCGTCGAGCGCGAGGAGTTCGACCGCGGCAAGGCGTGGGACGACGCCGTGCTGTGGGGCCGCTGGGTCGCCGACGCCAAGGTGCACGGGGCCGCTCCGGCCGCGTACAAGGCGCTCGACATCATCCAGCAGGTCAAGGACGGCGACCTGCAGGCCGGCTTCGACGCCGAGGACGCCGCGCTGGCCGACCTCATCATGAGCGGCGAGCTGCGCGCCGGCCTGTACGCCTTCAACCTGGTACAGCGCCGCGCGAAGAAGCCGTTCGGCGCGCCGGACAAGTCGCTGGCCCGCCCGGTCACCAAGGTCGGCGTGGTCGGCGCCGGTCTGATGGCCTCCCAGCTGGCGCTGCTGTTCGCGCGCCGCCTGGAGGTGCCGGTGGTGCTCACCGACATCGACCAGGAGCGCATCGACAAGGGCGTGGGCTACGTCCACGGCGAGATCGACAAGCTGCTGGCGAAGGGCCGCATCGGCGGCGACAAGGCCAACAAGCTCAAGGGCCTGGTCTCCGGCCACCTCGACAAGGCCGTCGCGTTCGGCGACGCGGACTTCGTCATCGAGGCCGTCTTCGAGGAGATGGGCGTCAAGCAGAAGGTGTTCGCGGAGCTGGAGGCGGTGGTCTCGCCGACCACCATCCTGGCCACCAACACCTCCTCGCTGTCGGTCACCGAGATGGCGTCCAAGCTCCAGCACCCGGAGCGTGTGGTCGGCTTCCACTTCTTCAACCCGGTCGCGATCCTCCCGCTGCTGGAGATCGTCCGGGCCGAGAAGACCGACGACGCCTCGCTGGCCACCGCGTTCGGGGTCGCCAAGAAGCTGAAGAAGACCGCGGTGCTCACCAAGGACGCCCCGGCGTTCGTGGTCAACCGCATCCTGACCCGCTTCATGGGCGAGATCCAGAACATCATCGACGAGGGCACCTCGTTCGAGACCGTCGAGGCCGCGGTCAAGCCGCTCGGCCTGCCGATGTCCCCGATCGCCCTGCTCGAACTGGTCGGCCCGGCCATCGCCCTGCACGTCTCCGAGACGCTGCACGGCGCGTTCCCGGAGCGGTTCACCGTCTCCGAGAACCTCGGCAAGGTCGTCAAGGCCGGCAAGCGCGGCTTCTACATCTGGCAGGACGGCGCCCAGGTCCTCGACCCCGAGGTCCTCGCCCTCCTCACCTTCGGCGACTCCGTCCTGACGGAGGACCAGGTCCGCGCCCGCGCCCTGGACGCCGTCGCCCAGGAGATCGGCCTGATGCTCGACGAGGGCGTCGTCGGCGAGGCGCAGGACATCGACCTGTGCATGATCACCGGCGCCGGCTGGCCCTTCCACCTCGGCGGCATCACCCCGTACCTCGACCGCGAGGGCGTCTCCGAGCGCGTCAACGGCAAGAAGTTCCTGGCCCCGGGCCTGGCTTCGGTCCCCGCCTGACGAACCCACTGACGGGCGGCACTCCTCTCCTCCGGGACGGGAGTGCCGCCCGTCGGCGTTCGCGCGACAACGCTGGACCGGGCCACCCCAGGGAGGACCCGATGACCGCGCAGCCCGACCACTCCGCATACCGCGACGACGAGCTGATTCCGCGCCCCGAGAAGACCCCCGATGCCCTCCGCGCAGCCCTGGCTGCCGTCGCCCCGCACCGTCTCCCGGAGATGACGGAGCAACAGGACGAAGCTTTCGCTCTCGCCGTCCACGCCGGCTCCATCGACCCGTTGCGCGCCTTCCTGAACACCTGGGCCGCCCACATCGAGGTCGCCCGCAGCCTCCGTACCGCCGCCCGCCTGCGCGAGGCCGAACACGCCGTGCAGACCCTTGAGCGCGACGACTCCCGCTGGAGCGATGCCGTCCGCGAGAGCCTGGAGATCTTCAACCGGGCCTACGCGGCGGTGAACGGATGACCTGGTCCTGGGGTCTGAGGACGGCCGCCGTGAGCAACGGCTTCTTCGCCTACTTCGTCGTCCCTCGCCAGCAGCGCGTCTACATCTGCCAGGTCACCGGTCTGTAGCCCGGTATGCTGCCGGGTTTCTGCATGAAGGGGGCCGTTGGCGTGCTGGTGCTGGTGCACGGCGGGTTGTGGGACGAGGAGATGGACGCCGAGCGGTTCTGGGGGCGGACCGGGGTGGTGGCGGGGTTGCGGGGCGCCGGGGTGGCGGTGTGTGCGCCGGATCGGGCGATGCGGGCGGGGAGTTGGGCGGCGGAGGCGGAGCATCTGGCGGCGGGGCTGCCGGACGGGCCGGTGGTGCTGGTGGGTGGGTCCAACGGGTGCTCGGCGGCGGTGCGGGTGGCTCTCGCGCTGCCGGAGCGGGTGCGGGGGCTGGTGCTGGCGTGGCCGGCGACGGCGGGGGATGCGCGGGTGGACGGGCGGCTGCCGGCCGAGGTGGCGCCGTTGCTGGCGGGCGGGGTGCTGCGCGGGGTCGCGGACGGGGAGTTGACGGGGCTTCGGATGCCGGTGGGGGTGCTGCCGGCGGTGCCGGAGAACCCGGTGCACCAGCGGCGGACGGCGGAGGCGCTGCTGGCCCTGGTGCCGGGGGCGGTGGAGCTGCCGGGGTGTCCGGAGCCGCCGCACCCGCTGTTCCGGCCGGAGGGGCTGGTGGCGGCGCTGGCGGGGTTCAGTCGTCCTTGAGCCGGTCCTCGGTGCGGCCGTGGCGGCCCAGGCCGATGGCGTCGAACTCGTCGGGGTGGCTGTCAGCGTGGGCGCCGAGGTGGCGCCGGGCGAGGGAGATCGGGCGGTAGCCCGACTCGAACAGGGGCCCGAGGGTGAGGGCGCCGGCGGTCCGGACGGCGGCGGACCGGTCGCCGGTGACGCCCCGGATGTCGGCCTCGACGTAGGCGACGGGGCTGGTCGCGGACCAGGCGGCGAGGGTGCGCTCGAAGCCGCTCGGGAGCATCCGGAACGGGGCGAGCCGGGGGCCGTCGCCCCTGATCGCCTCGTCCAGCCCGTCGCTCATCGGGAGCAGCGCGAGGCCCTGGGCGAGCGGGACGACGCGGGTGGCGGGGAGGTCGGCGGCGTTGGCGCGGAGCAGGGTCTCGGCCGCGACGACGGCCTCCAGGCAGCAGCCCACGACCGGCCGGTCCTACTTCTTGAGGCGGTAGATGACGGTGTCCCCGGTGACGCCGACGACCTCGTAGTGGGTGTTGAGGAGGGTGGCGATGCGGGGCACCATGTCGGGCTGGTAGGGGGAGGTGCCGGAGTCGTCGACGACGACCTCGGGGAAGCCGTTGGTGGAGATCTCGTTGTCGAAGGTCTGCCAGGCCTCGGCGACGGAGTACTGTTCGCCGACCTTGTCCGCGCCCTTGCCGCCGCTGAAGTTGGTGAGGAAGCCGGCGGTGAGGTAGCGGGTGACGGGGCGTCGGTCGGCGAGCCAGTAGAGCTCGGGGTGCATGCCCCAGATCAGGACGGTGTCCTTGGGGGTGGTCTGGGCGGCGACGGCGGTGGCGACCTCGGTGGTCTGGGTGAGGCGCTGGCCGGGCCAGAGGACGGCGAGGACGCAGAAGAAGCTGCTGGCGAGGGCGGAGTAGATCAGGACGGGCCGCCACGAGATCGCGGAGGTGGCGACGGCGCCGACGCCGAGCAGGACCAGCGGGGGCATCAGCTGGAGGTAGTAGTGGCCGAAGAAGTGGAAGCCGATCGAGACGGCGATCACCGAGGAGGCGAGCCACATCCACAGGTCGACGGTGGAGCCGTGCTCGGGTCCGCGGGCGGGGACGGGTCGTCGGCGGTGGCGCAGCCACAGGCGGTGGGCGAACGGCAGCAGGAAGGCCAGGCCGGCGCTCATCAGGATGGCGGAGTTGCCGAGTGCGCGGCCGATCATCTGGGGCCAGTCGGAGCCGAGGCCTGCGTAGTCGCCGGAGCCGGTGACGACCCAGAACAGGAAGCCCTTGGGTTTGGTGAGGATGACGGCGACCAGCGCTATCGGCAGCGCGAACCCGAAGCCGATCTTGGCGAGCGCGGGGGGCCAGCGGACGCCGCGGCGGCGGCTGTCCTGGAGGAGCATCCACAGCACGGGGAGCATGACCGCCCCGCCGGTCTGCTTGGTGAGCGAGCAGAGCGCGACCGCGATGCCGGCGGCCAGCCATCGGCGGCGCTCGGCGTAGCGGAAGGCGGCGACCATCGCGGGCAGCATGAAGACTTCGAAGGTCGCGGCCTGGGTGTCCTCGGGCGAGAGACCGATGGAGACCAGCAGGTAGAGGATGCCCGCGTAGCGCCCGGCCCTGTCGCCCCAGCGGCCGCGGGCGAGCGAGGCCAGCAGGATCGCGGTGGCGAGGTGGGCGACGATCGCGAGGGTGCGCAGCGGCCAGAGCGAGGCGGAGCCGAAGAGCGCGAAGCAGGCTTCGTACAGCCAGGGCAGCAGCGGGGGTTTGCGGTCGACGACGGTGTCGTAGAGGACGCCGCCGTCGGCGAGCATCCGGGCCTGGGTGGCGAGGTAGCCCTCGTCGGGGCTCCACACGGGGCGCAGGAAGGACGGCAGGTGGGTCAGTGTGGCCAGCACGGCGAGCAGCGGGACCAGTCTGGTCCAGTACCCGGTGCGGAGGCGCTCTGGGAGGCGCTCGGCAAGGGCACGTGGGCTGCTCGTGAGGGTGTGGGACACGGGTGACAACCTACCGGGCGTGGACGGACGTAGTCAGGGGCAGTCCACGAATGAGTGTGACTGTCCGACAATAAGCGCACCGTCACAGGGCCAAAAGGCGGTCCCGTGACGGTGCGCTGGGGGGATTGCGGGTGGTCAGCTCCGGGCGAAGGAGCGGGTGCTGACCAGTGCTTCGATCTTCTTGGCGATGGCGGGCGCGGTGAGCCCGATCTCGTCGAGGATCTCGCCGCGCGAGGCGTGGTCGAGGAACTCCTGCGGGATGCCGAAGTCGCGCAGCGGCACGTCCACGTCGGCGTCGCGCAGCGCCTGGGCGATCGCGGAGCCGACGCCGCCGGCCCGGCCGTTGTCCTCGACGGTGACGACCAGGCGGTGCTGGGCGGCCAGGCCGGGCAGCGCGGCGTCGACCGGCTTGACCCAGCGCGGGTCGACCACGGTGCTGCTGATGCCCTGCTGGGCGAGCAGCTCGGCGGCCTCCAGGCAGGTCGGGGCCATCGCGCCGATCGAGACGATCAGCACGTCGGCGGCCTCGTCCGCGGAATCGGCCTCGGGGCGGCGCAGCACGTCCATGCCGCCGACGGTGCCGACGGCGGGCACCGCGGGGCCGACGTTGCCCTTGGAGTAGCGGACCACGGTCGGGGCGTCGGCCACCTCGACGGCCTCGCGCAGCTGGAGCCGGACCTGCTCGGCGTCGCGCGGGGCGGCCAGCCGCAGGCCGGGGACGACCTGCAGGATCGACATGTCCCACATGCCGTTGTGGGAGGCGCCGTCGGTGCCGGTGACGCCGGCCCGGTCGAGCACGAAGGTGACGCCGAGCTTGTGCAGCGCGACGTCCATCAGGACCTGGTCGAAGGCCCGGTTGAGGAAGGTCGCGTAGACCGCGACCACCGGGTGCAGGCCGTTGGTGGCCAGGCCGGCGGCGCAGACGGCGGCGTGCTGCTCGGCGATGCCGACGTCGAAGATCCGCTCCGGGTAGGCCTTGGCGAACGGGGCGAGGCCGACGGGGTGCAGCATGGCGGCGGTGATGGCGACCAGGTCGCGGCGCTCGCGGCCGAGCGCGACCATCTCCTCGCCGAACACCGACGTCCAGTCCTTGCCGGCGGTCTTGACCGGCAGGCCGGTGTCGGGGTGGATCACGCCGACCGCGTGGAAGCGGTCCTCGTCGTTGTTCTCGGCGGCGTGGTAGCCGCGGCCCTTCTCGGTGATGCAGTGCACGATGACCGGGCCGCCGAAGTTGCGGGCCTTGGTGAACGCGGACTCCAGCGCCTGCAGGTCGTGGCCGTCGATCGGGCCGAGGTACTTCAGGCCGAGGTCCTCGAACATGCCCTGCGGGGCGATGAAGTCCTTCAGGCCCTTCTTGGCGCCGTGCAGGGTGTCGAACATCGCCTGGCCGACCACGGGGGTGCGCTGCAGCGCGTCCTTGCCCCAGGACAGGAAGCGCTCGTAGCCCTGGGTGGTGCGCAGGGTGGCCAGGTGGTTGGCGAGGCCGCCGATGGTCGGCGAGTAGGACCGCTCGTTGTCGTTGACGACGATGACGATCGGCAGGTCCTGGCTGTCGGCGATGTTGTTCAGCGCCTCCCAGGCCATGCCGCCGGTGAGCGCGCCGTCGCCGATCACGGCGACCACGGGGCGGTCCTTGTGGCCCTGGATCTTGTTGGCCTTGGCGAGTCCGTCGGCGTAGCCGAGGACGGTGGAGGCGTGCGAGTTCTCGATCACGTCGTGCTCGGACTCGGCGCGCGAGGGGTAGCCGGACAGGCCGCCCTTCATCTTCAGCCGGGAGAAGTCCTGGCGGCCGGTCAGCAGCTTGTGGACGTAGCTCTGGTGACCGGTGTCGAACAGGATCCGGTCGCGCGGCGAGTCGAAGACCCGGTGCATGGCGAGGGTCAGCTCGACCACGCCGAGGTTGGGTCCGAGGTGGCCGCCGGTCTTGGAGACCTCCTCCACCAGGAAGGCGCGGATCTCCTCCGCGAGCTCCGCGAGCTGCGCGGGGGTGAGTCGATCGAGATCGCGCGGTCCCCGAATACGGGTCAGCAGGGCCACCCGTTCCTCCTCGTCCAAGTTCTCGCGCCCGCTCGGGCCCGGAGGGCGTACGCCCCGCTTGAGTCTAATGTCCATTACCCGGGCGTAGTGCGGCGGGCAACCCCGTCCCCCGTTCGGGTGGCAGGGGTGGAAAAGCACCGAACCGCGCGACCGGCCCCGCTAGGGCGGGGAAGTGTGCCGGTCGCGCGGTTGCGGGTGGTGCCGGGTCAGCCGCGTCCGTTGGACTTCTGGGTGCGGCGGGAGACCGAGTCCAGGACCACCGCGGCGAGCAGCACCGCGCCGGTGATCATGTACTGGATGGCCTGCTCGGCGCCCACCATGTCCAGGCCGGTGGTGATGGACTGGATGACCAGGATGCCGAGCAGCGCCGACCAGGTCTTGCCGCGGCCGCCGAACAGGCTGGTGCCGCCGATGACGGCCGCCGCGATGGCGTTCATCAGCATGTTGGCGCCACCGAGGCCCTTGTCCGCCGAGCCCTGCTGGGAGGCGATGAACAGGCCGCCGAGACCGGCCAGGCCGGCCGAGATCATGTACACCGAGGTGCGCACCCAGGCGACGTTGATGCCGGCCCGGCGGGCCGCCTCGATGCCGCCGCCGACCGCGAAGATCTGCCGGCCGTAGCCGGTGCGGCGGAGCACGAAGTCGGTGATCGCGACGATGCCGACGAACAGCACCAGCGGCAGCGGCAGGCCGCGGTCCTGGTTGAGCACGTAGGCGACCACCAGCACGATCACGGCGAGCACGCCGGTGCGCATGGCGATCTCGGCGATCGGGCGGGCCGGCAGGCCGGCGGCCGTGCGGCGGCGGGCGTCGAGCAGCTGGCCGGCGGCGAACAGCGCGATGGAGAGGATCGCGGCCAGCCAGGCCCAGAGGATGTCGCCGTCGCCCAGGAAGTAGGTGTCCAGGTTGGCGATGACGCCGTCGTTGAGGTTGTTGACGGTGCCGAGCTTGCCGATGACCAGGTTCTGCAGGCCGCTCCAGGCGAGCATGCCGGCCAGCGTGACCAGCAGCGCGGGCACGCCGATCTTCGAGAAGAAGAAGCCGTGCAGGGCGCCCAGGGCGACCGCGGCGGCGATGCCGATCAGCACCGCCAGCCACTCGTTGACGCCCTGGCGGACGGCCAGCACCGAGGAGATCGCGGCGGTGGCGCCGGCCACCGAGCCGAGCGAGAGGTCGATCTCGCCGAGCAGCAGCACGAAGACCACGCCGGTGGCGATCAGGCCGGGGCCGGCGATCCACTTGGTGATGTTGGTGACGTTGTCGGCGTTGAGGAAGTGGCCGGTCTTCCACTGGAAGACGGCGGCGATGATGATCAGGCCGACCACGACGGGCAGCGAGCCGAGCTCGCCGCTGCGGACCTTGCGGCCGAACTCGTCGAGGTAGCCGGCCAGGCCCTCCTTGCGGACCAGCAGGCGCGGGTCGACGGCGGGCGGGGTGGGCGTGGTGGGGGTCTCGGTGCTCACTTGGCGTCCTCCGCGATACGGGCCTGACGACGGGTCACCGCGTTGTCGGTGGCGCCGGTGATGGCGGAGATGATCTCCTCGTGCGAGGTGGTGGCCACCTCGAAGCTGCCGTTGTTGCGGCCCAGGCGGAGCACCGCGACGGTGTCCGCGACGGCCTTGACGTCGGCCATGTTGTGGCTGATCAGGATCACGCCGAGGCCCCGCTCGCGCAGCCGCTCGACCAGGTCGAGGACCTGGGCGGTCTGCTCGACGCCGAGGGCGGCGGTGGGCTCGTCCAGGATGACGATCTTCGGGTCGCCGACCAGGGCGCGGGCGATCGCGACCACCTGGCGCTGGCCGCCGGAGAGGCCGGCGATCGGGATCCGGACGCTGGGGATGCGGATCGACAGGGTGTCGAGGAGTTCGCGGGCGCGCTTCTCCATGGCGACCTCGTCCAGGGTGCCGAAGCGCTTGAGCTCACGGCCGAGGAACAGGTTGCCGACCACGTCGAGGTTGTCGCACAGGGCGAGGTCCTGGTAGACGGTGGCGATGCCGAGCGCCTGCGCGTCGTGCGGGCGGCCGATGGAGACCGGCTTGCCCTCCCACTCGATGACGCCCTCGTCGATCGGGTGGACGCCCGCGATGGTCTTGACCAGGGTGGACTTACCGGCGCCGTTGTCGCCGACCAGGGCGACGACCTCGCCCGCATGGACCTCCAGCTGCACGTCGGTGAGCGCCTGGACGGCACCGAAGCGCTTGGAGACCCCGCGCAACGCCAGTACGGGTGCGCCTGTCACGTGAACCATCTCCTTGAGTTCCGTGTCGGACCTGACGTTTCCGACACGGGCGACCCGCGCGCCGGTCCGGACGCGCGGGGTGGGACTGCGGGAACAAGAAGGGCCGGCGGGAGCTTCCGGGTGGTCAGGAAGCCCCCGCCGGGCGGGTACTACTGCAGGCCGGCCGCGGTGCAGGCAGCGGCGAAGTCGGCGGTGCAGATGTCCGCGACCTTGTACAGCTTGTCGGCGATCACGGTGTCCTTGATGTTCGCCTTGGTGACGACCTTGGGGTCCAGCAGGACGGACGGGATGCCCTTGTCCGCGCCGCTGTCGACCGTGGAGGTGGCGACGCCCTTGACGTCCTTGCCCTGGAGCAGGTTGACCGCGAGCTCGCCGGCCGCGTCGGCCAGCGGCTTGTAGGCCTTGTAGATGGTGAAGGCCTGGTCGCCGGAGACCAGGCGCTGGATCGCGTCCAGGCTCGCGTCCTGGCCGCCGACCGGGACGCTGATGCCCTGCGACTTCAGCTGGGTGATGATCGCACCGGCCATGCCGTCGTTGGCGGAGTAGACGCCCTGGAAGCCGTCCTTGCCGAGCGAGGAGATGGCGGCGCCGATCTTCTGGCCCGCGACGGTGGGCTTCCACTCGCCGCTCTGCTCGTAGACGATGCCCTTGACCTTGCTGTCCAGCACCTTGTGCGCGCCGGTCTTGAACTGGGCGGCGTTCGGGTCGGCGTCGTCACCGTTGATCATCACGACGTTGGACTCGGCGGCCTTGGCGCCGAGGGCGTCGACCAGGCCCTGGCCCTGGAGCTCGCCGACCTTCTCGTTGTCGAACGAGACGTACGCGGAGACCGGGCCGCTGGCCAGACGGTCGTACGCGACGACCTTGACGCCCTTGTCGGCGGCCTCCTTCACCCAGGTCTGGGTGGCCTTGGCGTCGAACGCGTCCAGGATGATCACCTTGACGCCCTGGGCGATCAGGGTGTCGAACTGCTGCTTCTGCTTCGACGCGGAGGCCTCGGCGTTGGCGTACTCGATCTTGCAGTCGGAGCAGAGCTCGTGGACCTTCGCCTCGATGAACGGCTTGTCGAAGGACTCGTAGCGGGTCGAGGAGGCGTTCTCCGGCAGCAGCAGGCCGATCGACTTGTTGTTGCCCGAGGCCGCGCCGTCCTTCTTGTCACTGCCGGCCTTGCCGCACGCGGCCATGGTCAGTGCCATCGAGACAGCGGCGGTGCCGACGACGACGCGACGCATCATTGCGTTCATGGTGGGGGGTGCCTCCCTGACAGAGCCGCAACATTGCGGCGAGGTGGGCAGGAGTCAACCCCGTCACCGAGCTTGTCGTCAACAAGTAAAGCATCGACCCCAGGGATTCAAACCCTTTCGTTATCTTCCTGAAGGCTCAGTCGAGATCGGACGGCCCGTCAGGGGCTCTCAGGAGCCCCTCGGAGCGACTCAGATCCCGCCCGTCTCCCCCATCTCACTCATCACCAGGGCCAACGCCCCGAGCACCTCGGCGCGGCCGCCGAGCGTCCCCGGGACCACCGACAGCTGGCGGGCGGCGCTGGGGATCGCATACCGGGCCACCGAGTCTCGGATCGGGGAAAGCACCAGCTCACCGGCCTCGGCCAGCTCACCGCCCAGGATCACCCGGCGGGGGTTGAGCAGGTTGCACAGGGTGGCCACGCCCATGCCGATCTGGCGGCCGGCGTCGGCGATCACCCGGCGGCAGCCCAGATCGCCCTGCTGGGCCAGCTGCACCACCTTTCCGAGGGTCAGTTCGCCCGGGTGGTTGGCGTTCAAGAGGTTGAGCAGGTAGCGGGAGCCCACGAAGGTCTCCAGGCAGCCGCGGTTGCCGCAGCGGCACACCGGGCCCGCCTCGTCCAGCGTGATGTGCCCGATCTCACCCGCCGTGCCGCCCGGGCCGCGGTAGATCTGGCCGTTGATCACCAGTCCCGCGCCGACGCCGCTGGCCACCTTGATGTACGCCAGCTCGCCCAGGCCCCGCCCGGCGCCCCAGACCAGCTCGCCCAGCGCGCCCAGGTTGGCGTCGTTGTCCACGTGCACCGGCATGCCCAGGCGCTGCGCCAGCTCCTGACCGGGCATCACCCCGGTCCAGCCGGGCAGGATCGCGGTCGAGCCGAGCGCCCCGGTCTCCTGGTCGATCGGGCCGGGCACGCCCAGGCCCACGCCGATCACCTTGTCGCTCCGGAAACCGGCCTGCTCCAGCAGCCGCGCCACCATCCGCTCGGCCAGGTCGAACCCCTGCTGGGCGGAGACGTCCACGTCCAGCGGCTCGCTCTCCTCGGCCAGCACTCGGTGCGCCAGGTTGCCGACCGCCACCCGCAGGTGGGTGTGGCCGAAGTCCACGCCCACCACGATCCCGGCGTCCCCGCTCAGCGAGACGCTGCGCGCCCGGCGCCCGCCCGAGGAGGTGTCGGCGACCACCACGGTGCCGGACTCCTTGAGCTCCCGGACGATGTTGGACACCGTCGCGGCCGACAGCCCCGTGCCCCGGGCGATCTCGGCCTGGGTCAGCGATCCGGCCATCCGCACCGCCCGCAGCACCCGTTCGAGATTCGCCCGGTGCAGCGAGGACTGCGATCCCGGTGTGTCCGTCGACATGTTCCACCCTCCAGGGCGCACTTGCGTTCGTCCAAAGTCCAGCTTCAACTTCTGAACTCTATGCTCCGGTACCGATCGGAGGGCCCGTCAAGTACGAACACGGATCGTTACGCACGTGGGAGGATGCCCGGTAACCAAGCTCTGACGAAGGAGTCCTGCGTGCCTGGCACCAACTTGACCCGTGAGGAGGCCCGCACCCGGGCCGCACTCCTGCATGTGGAGGCGTACGACATCGAGCTCGACCTGAGCTCCGCGCGCGAGGGCGGCACCTTCCGGTCCACCACCGTGGTCCGGTTCACGGCCACCGAGCCCGGCGCCTCCACCTTCATCGACCTGGTCGCCCCCGCGGTCACCGAAATCGTCCTCAACGGCCGCGCGCTGCCGCTGGAGAACTTCTCCGACAGCCGCATCGCGCTGCCCGACCTGGCCGTCGAGAACGAGCTGCGGGTGGTCGCCGACTGCGCCTACACCAACACCGGCGAGGGCCTGCACCGCTTCGTCGACCCGGCCGACGGCGAGACCTACCTGTACACCCAGTTCGAGGTCCCGGACGCCCGCCGGGTGTTCGCCAACTTCGAGCAGCCCGACCTGAAGGCCGCCTTCGCCTTCACCGTCACCGCCCCGGCCGGCTGGGTCGTGATCTCCAACTCGCCGACCCCCGAGCCCACCGGCGACGGCGACACCCGGGTGTGGACCTTCGAGCCCACCCCGCGGATGTCCACCTACATCACCGCCCTGGTGGCCGGCCCCTACGTCGGCGTGTTCGACGCCTACGAGAACGGCGCGCAGCGCGTGCCGCTCGGCGTCTACTGCCGCCCCTCGCTGCGCGAGTTCCTCGACGCCGACGCGATCTTCGCCGTCACCAAGCAGGGCTTCGACTACTTCCAGGACAAGTTCGACTTCGCCTACCCGTTCGCGAAGTACGACCAGCTGTTCGTCCCGGAGTTCAACGCCGGCGCGATGGAGAACGCGGGCGCCGTCACCCTCCGCGACCAGTACGTGTTCCGCTCCAAGGTCACCGACGCCTCCTACGAGCTGCGCGCCGCGACCATCCTGCACGAGCTCGCCCACATGTGGTTCGGCGACCTCGTCACCATGGAGTGGTGGAACGACCTGTGGCTGAACGAGTCGTTCGCCACCTTCGCCGAGGCGGTCTGCCAGGCCGAGGCCCCCGGCTCCAAGTGGCCGCACTCCTGGACCACCTTCGCCAACCAGATGAAGACCTGGGCGTACCGGCAGGACCAGCTGCCGTCCACCCACCCGATCATGGCGGAGATCAACGACCTGGAGGACGTCCAGGTCAACTTCGACGGCATCACCTACGCCAAGGGCGCCTCGGTGCTCAAGCAGCTGGTGGCGTACGTCGGCCAGGACGCCTTCTTCCAGGGCGTGCGCGCCTACTTCAAGCGCCACGCCTGGGGCAACACCCGCCTCACCGACCTGCTCGGCGCCCTTGAGGAGGCCAGCGGCCGCGACCTGCGCACCTGGTCCAAGGCGTGGCTGGAGACCGCCGGCATCAACGTGCTGCGGCCCGCCCTGGAGGTCTCCGCGGACGGCGTCATCGAGTCCTTCGCCGTCCTGCAGGAAGCCCCGGCGCTGCCCGCCGGCGCCCGCGGCGAGGCCGTGCTGCGCCCGCACCGCATCGCCATCGGCCTGTACGAGCTGGTCGACGGCGACCTGGTCCGCACCGACCGCATCGAGCTCGACGTGGACGGCGCGCGCACCGAGGTCCCGCAGCTGACCGGCCGTCCGCGGCCCGCCGTGCTGCTGCTCAACGACGACGACCTGTCCTACGCGAAGGTCCGCCTGGACGCCGAGTCGCTGGCCGTCGTCACCGAGCACCTCGGCGACTTCACCGACTCGCTCCCCCGCGCGCTGTGCTGGGCCTCCTCCTGGGACATGACCCGCGACGGCGAGCTCGCCACCCGCGACTACCTGTCGCTGGCGCTGTCCGGCCTGCGCCGCGAGAGCGACATCGGCGTGGTCCAGTCCGTGCACCGCCAGATCAAGGTCGCGCTGGAGCTGTACGCCGACCCGGCGTGGCGCGAGACCGGCCTGCAGCGCTGGGCCGCCGCCGCCGAGACCTCGCTGCGCGAGGCCCCCGCCGGCAGCGACCACCAGCTCGCCTGGGCCCGCGCGCTGGCCGCCTCGGCCCGGACCGACGGTCAGCTCGCGCTGCTCGCCGGCCTGCTGGACGGCTCGGAGACCATCGAGGGCCTGGCCGTCGACACCGAGCTGCGCTGGACCCTGCTCGGCCGCCTGGTCGCCACCGGCCGCGCCGACGAGGCCGCGATCGACGCGGAGCTCGCCCGCGACAACACCTCCTCCGGCCAGGAGCACGCCGCCACCTGCCGGGCGGCCCGCCCGACCGCCGAGGCCAAGGCCGAGGCCTGGGCGTCCGTGGTCGAGTCCGACACCCTCACCAACTACGTCCAGGAGGCCGTCATCGCCGGCTTCCAGCAGCCCGACCAGCGGGACCTGCTCGCGGCGTACACCGAGAAGTACTTCGCCTCGGTGAAGCAGGTGTGGGAGACCCGCAGCCACGAGATCTCCCAGCAGATCATCGGCGGCCTGTACCCCGCGTACTCCGTCTCGCAGGCCACCCTGGACGCCACCGACGCGTGGCTGGCCTCCGCCGACCCGGCCCCGGCCCTGCGCCGCCAGGTCGTCGAGGCCCGGGCGGGCGTGGAGCGGGCGCTGAAGGCTCAGGCCGCCGACCGCTGACGCGGAGTCGTGCGTGTGGGGGCCCGGGGGACGCGTTCTCCCGGGCCCCCGGCGTGTTCGGGGGTGCCTCCGGACCGGCGATGGCGAGGGAGAACTGCGCGACAAGCGCACACCGGTCCGCAGGGTCGCGAGCACGTGCAGGTCACTGGCCTGCGTCGCGATCTTGCTGTTGGGTGCCTTCCGCTGCGCGCAGTTCCCCGCGCCCCTGGTTTCGCTCGGCGGGAAGGGTGATGCGGAAGGTCGTCGAGCCCGGTGCGCTGTGTGCCGTGGCGGTGCCGGCGTGGGCCTGGGTGACGGCTCGGACGATGGCGAGGCCGAGGCCGGTGGAGCCGGTGCGGCGGGAGCGGGTGGGGTCGCCGCGGACGAAGCGGTCGAAGATGTGCGGGAGGAGTTCGGGCGGGATGCCCGGGCCGTTGTCGGTGACGGTGAGGAGCACTTCGTCGGGGGTGGCGGAGAGCCGGAGGGTGACCTCGGTGCCGTCGGGTGTGTGGGTGCGGGCGTTGGCCAGCAGGTTCGCCACCACCTGGGTCAGGCGGTGCGGGTCGCCGGGGACCGTGACGGGTTCGGCGGGGAGTTCGAGCAGCCAGCGGTGCCGGGGCGCGGCGGCGCGGGCGTCGGCGGCGCAGTCCAGGGCGATCCGGGTCAGGTCGACGTCCTCGACGGCCAGCGGGCGGCCCGCGTCGAGGCGGGCGAGCAGCAGGAGGTCCTCGACGACGGTGCCCATGCGCCGGGACTCGGCGGTGATCCGTTCCAGCGAGTGCCGGACGGGCTCGGGCACCGGGCCCGGGTGCCGCAGGGCGAGTTCGGCGTGGCCGCGGACGGCGGCCACGGGGTTGCGCAGTTCGTGGCTGGCGTCGGCGGCGAACGCCCGGAGCCGCTCCTCGACGTCCTGCCGGCGGGTCAGCGCGTCGCCGATGTGGCCGAGCATCCGGTTCAGCGCGGCGCCGACCCGGCCGACCTCGGTGCCCTGGTCGTCGTCCGGGACGCGCTCGCCGAGGTCGACCGCGCCGCTGGCCAGGGGCAGCGCGGAGACCCGTTCGGCGGTGGCGACCACCCGTTCCAGCGGGCGCAGGGCGAGTCGGACGCCGAGCGTCCCGGCGACGGCGGCGACGGCCAGCGCGACGGCGAACACGACCAGTTCGATCAGCAGCAGGCGCTGCACGGTCTCGTCGAGGGGGTG
>NZ_BMRI01000010.1:0-2808 GCF_014648555.1 Kitasatospora griseola | reverse complement strand
CATCGGGAGGCCGGTGATCAGCACGTCCTCGTCGGAGCCGGCGACGGAGACGGCCCGGTAGTGGCCGAGCGCGGACAGCGTGACGTCCCGCGGACGGCCGTTCACCGGGAGGGCGCGCAGGGTGCGGACGTCCCGGTCGGTGAGCGCGACGGCGGCGTCGCCGCCTCCGCCGCCGGCGATCGGGACGGGGTCGTCGTCGCCGGGCGGGATGCCGCCGACCACGGAGGCGTGGCTGACGGCGCCGCTCACCAGGCGGGCGCCGAAGGTGCCGGGGGACTGGGCGCGGGTGTCGTGGCCGCACGTGCCGGGGTGTTCGAGGCTGGACGCGTAGCGGCCGCCCGAGGCGTTCAGCTGCTCGTCGATCCGGTCGACCAGGAAGTGCCGCATCGCGCAGCCGGTGGCGACGCCGACGCCGACGCAGATCACGGTGAGCAGCGCCAGCACGCCCGCCACCAGCCGGACCCGCAGGGTGCGGGGTCGTCCGACGGGTGTCATCCGGTGGGCGCCTTGAGCACGTAGCCGGCGCCGCGCACGGTGTGGATCATCGGCGGGCGGCCGGCGTCGATCTTGCGGCGCAGGTAGCTGATGTACAGCTCCACCACGTGGGCCTGGCCGCCGAAGTCGTAGGACCAGACGGCGTCCAGGATCTGCGCCTTGCTGAGCACCTGCCGGGGGTGCTCCATCAGGTAGCGCAGCAGCGCGAATTCGGTGGGGCTGAGGTCGACGACCTCGCCGCCGCGGCTGGTCTCCCGGGCCGCCGGGTCCAGGTGCAGGTCGCCGACGGTGAGGGTGCCGGGGTCGGCAGGGCCGGCAGGGGCGGCGCGGCGCAGCAGGCCGCGCAGTCGGACCACGACCTCCTCCAGGCTGAACGGCTTGGTGACGTAGTCGTCACCGCCGGCGGAGATGCCGGCGATCCGGTCCTCGACGGCGTCCCGGGCGGTCAGGAACAGCACCCGTACCTCGGGGTCGGTGCGGTGCACCCGGCGCAGCACCTCCAGTCCGTCGCAGTCGGGAAGCATCACGTCCAGCACGACGGCGTGCGGGTGCCACTCGGCGGCGGCGGTGACGGCGTCGAGGCCGCAGGTGACGCCGCGGGCCTGCCAGCCCTCGTAGCGCAGGGCGCCGCAGATCACCTCGACCAGGTCGGGTTCGTCGTCGACCACCAGGACCCGCCAGGGGGTGTCCGTGTGCTGCATGGGCCCATTCTTGCGTCTCGGCATGAGAAAGCGGTGAGATCATCCGACCGCGTCCGGCCGGGCAGGGCCCGGCCGACCAGCACGAACACCGCCGTCACGGCCCCGGAACGGCGTCTTTTCATAGGGAACTGAGAGCTTCCGGTGCCACGGTGGCGGTGCACCGACGAAGGAGGGCGCCCGTTGACCGCACTGACCACCCCGACCCGGGTCGCCCGTCGCACCGCCCGGCGCCGCGCCCTCCCGCCGGACGCCGTCCGCCACGGCGCGCTCGCCCTGATCGTGCTCGGCGCCCTCGGGGTGCTCGCCCTGTGGTGGGTCGACACCCCGCGCATCGCCGGCGCCGCGGACTGGCTCACCGGCACCGCCCGGATCACCGGCCTGCTGGCCGGCTACGCCGCACCCGTCCTGCTGCTGCTGATGGCCCGCGTTCCGCTGCTCGAACGCGAGGTCGGGGCCGACCGGATGGCCCGCTGGCACGCCTTCGGCGGCCGCTACCTGGTGTCGCTGATCACCGTGCACGTGCTGACGGTCGTCTGGGGCTACGCGCTGACCAGCGGCCAGGGCCTGTGGGCCCAGGGCGTCGAGATCGTCCTGCACTTCCCCGACATGCTGAAGGCCACCGCCGCCACCCTGCTGATCCTCGGCACCGGGGCCGTCTCCGCCCGGGCCGCCCGCCGCCGGCTGAGTTACGAGGCCTGGTACTACCTGCACCTGGCCACCTACCTGGCCGTCGCGCTCGGCTTCGGCCACCAGCTCACCACCGGCGCCGACCTGGCCGACAACAAGGCGAAGGCCCTCTGGTACCTGCTGTACCTCGGCACCGCCGCCGTCCTCGGCTGGTACCGGCTGCTGCGGCCGTTCCTGCGCGACCGCCGGCACCGGCTGCGGGTCGCCGAGGTCCGGGCCGAGGGCCCGGGCGTGGTCTCGGTCTTCCTGACCGGCCGCCACCTGCACGAACTGCGCGCCGAGCCGGGCCAGTTCTTCCGCCTCCAGTTCCTCACCCCGCAGCTGCGCTGGGCCGCCAACCCCTACTCGATGTCCGCTCCCCCGCACCCGCACTTCCTCCGCTTCACCGTCAAGGGCCTGGGCGCGCACAGCGCCGCCGTCGCCGCCCTCGCCCCCGGCACCGCCGTCCGCGCCGAGGGCCCGTACGGGGCGTTCACCGCGCGACGCCGGCACGGCGGGCCGGTGCTGCTGCTCGGCGCGGGCGTCGGCGTCACCCCGCTGCGGGCGCTCTTCGAGACGCTGCCCGGACGGGTGACGCTCGTTCAGCGCGCCCGGCGCCCCGAGGACGTGCTGTTCCGCCACGAGCTCGCGGCCGTCGCCGCCGGGGGCCGGGGCCGGCGGGTGCACGAGCTGCTCGGCAGCCGCGAGCAGGTCGGCGACCTGGGTGCGGCGCTGCACCGGCTGGTGCCGGACCTCGGCCGTCACGAGGTCTACCTGTGCGGGCCGGACGCGTTCACCGCCGAGGCGGTCCGCGCGCTGCGCGCCGCCGGGGTCCGGCCGTCCCGCATCCACCACGAGTCCTTCGCCTTCTAGATGATTGATGCCAAGGGCTCGCTGGCGTGCATGAAATGACGCGAGGGAGTCCAAAGGTCGGTTGTGACGCCTG
>NZ_BMRI01000009.1:222696-253472 GCF_014648555.1 Kitasatospora griseola | reverse complement strand
CGCCAGTTCCGCGAACTCCTCCGAGTCCACGGCGACCTGCCCTGCAACAATCGACCTCACGGGTCTCTACCTCTCTGCTAGGTGAGCAGGCCCGCAGGGGTCGTCGCGCGACCGGCCAAGGAAGGCGCGACGGCCCCGACTCATGGGCCCAGCCACTCGTCACTCACGAGCAGCCATGACCCCCGACCCGCCACGAGGCGGCACGGATCGGGGACCAAAGACACTCGTTCGTTGATCAGCACACTTTTGAGTTCTCAAGGAACTGCGATCAGGCACGGCCCGTGGGCGTACGGCAACGCCGCCTTCCCCGACAACCGACCGTCGCATTTGCGCAGGTCAGAGCGACCCAACGAGGGGCCCTCCATCTCGGCGACCGTCCGCCGCTCCGACACCTCAAAAGCTAGTCGCAGAGTTTCTGCGAGTCAAGAAGTTCTGCGAGTCGCAGCTCTTCAGCGAGTCATGGGATACTGGCACTCCGCCGACAAAGGAGCTGTGACCATGGGTTTTGGTCTTGTAGTGCGGTTCACCGCCCACAGCGAGGAAGCCGCCGCCGCCTTCGACAAGCTCACCGACGAGACCCTGGAGGGCATCCGCGCGCTGGAACCGGGCACCCTCGTGTACGCCAACCACACCGTCCCGGGTGAGCCCACCGCGCGCGTCTTCTACGAGCTGTACGCGGACCGCGCGGCGTTCGACGCCCACGAGCAGCAGCCCCACGTCCGGCGCTTCCTGGCGGCGCGCGAGGAGTACATCGCGTCGTTCAAGGTGACGTTCCTGGATGAGGTGTCCGGCAAGGGCACCGGCTCGGCCGGCGGCCACTGATGACCCCGGACGAACGCCGGGCCTTCGGCGCCCGTGTCGCTCAGCTCAGGCGTCAACGCGGCCTGAAGCAGGATGAGCTGGCGGCTGCGATCAACCGCACCGCAAGCTGGGTGTCCCAGGTCGAGCGCGGTGTCCAGCCCGTAGTCCGGCTGGACGTCCTGCAACTCCTCGCGGATGGGCTGGGCGTCTCTGTGCAGGTGCTCAGGCCGGACGCCCCGCTGCCCGCGACGCCCCCGCCGCCGGCCGACGAAGAGCCGAACGACCTGGACGAAGCGCGCCTGCTCATCTCGGGGCACCCTGCCCTCGACGTGCTGCTGGCGGAGCATCAGCCCGCCAAAACGCCGTCGCTCGCAGAGCTCCGCACGGCCGTGGGCGAGGCCTGGTCGCTCACCCACGCGGCGCGATTCGCCGAGCTGAGCGCGGCTCTCGGCCGGGTCTTGCCGCGGCTTGAGCGTGCGACCCGAACGGCACCCCTGGACGACCGGGCGGAGGCACACCGCCTCCTCAGCCAGGCCTACCAGGCACTGGCTGCGGCGTTCGTCCGACAGGACGAGGCCGATGCGGCATGGGTCGCCGCCGATCGCTCAATCCGGGCCGCCGAACAGTCTGGCGAACCGCTCAACGTCTTCGCCGGTATCTACCGGCTGGCGCAGGCGTTCGTCCGGCTCAAGCACCTCGACCAGGCCGAGCACGCCGCCAGCAGCGCCGTGGCGGTTCTGGCGCGGCACAGCGCGACGGGCAGCCCCCAGCCTGAGGAACTCTCGGTCCTGGGGTCGCTGCACCTGGTGCTGGCACTCGTGGCGGCGCGTTCGGGCCAGCGTGAACAAGCCCGGCAGCAGATCAGCAAGGCCCGTGAGGTCGCCGCCCGTCTGGGCTCGGACCGCAATGACTTCAACCTGGAGTTCGGCCCGACCAACGTGGAGATCCAGGCAGTCTCCACGGCTGTTGATCTCGGCGACGCAGGCGAAGCCCTCGACCTCGGCAAACAGATCAACGCCGACCGACTCTCTCCGGAGCGCCGCTCGCGGCTGCTCATGGATCTCGGCCGGGCCCACGCCCAGCGACGTCACACCGGGGAGGCCCTGGAGTGCCTGCTCCGGGCCGAGGAACTTGCTCCTGAAACGGTGCGCACTCACGTCTCGGCTCGGTCCACGATCCGCGAACTCGTGCTGGTGGCCGGCGGATCGGCTTCGCCCGACCTGTTGGGCCTGGCGGAGCGAGCCAACGCCCTTGAGTAGGGCAAACCCTTCTGTCTCGTTGGTGTTGGCGTACGCCAACCCGTACGCCAACACCAACGGACAACCCCGGACGCTGCCGAACACCCCCAGACGGCAGGCCGTGCCAGGCCCGATGTGATCGCGCCTCCAGGAACCCTGGAGAGTGCCTGAAAAGAAGATGCCGATCGCTGGACGCGATCATTTTCAGCACTCCCGGACCAGAATCCGCCCCCGACGGCTGCACCGCACGATCCTCGCAGTGATCGCTTAGCTCGACAGCACACGGCATCAGTTCGTTCGACTTTGTTTCCAGTGCGACCAAATACTTCCCCTCGGAAACCTTTCTCGAAGCCGCCTGGAAATATGAATGGCATCTTGGGCGGAGTTCCGATAGTCAAATCGCAAGTACTGCAGAAATGCCAGACCCGCAAGATCCTCCGGAATGCTCTCGCGCCGAATCACCGAAGCCCCTGAGAGGATAATTGGAATTATTACCTTTCGAGCCTCCAGCGCCTCCCTTATCTCACGAAGGACCCAGTCCTCCCGCCCATCCCCACTTACAGGAAAACTCTCACTCCATCCCACTCCGACGACGACCAGCATCGCATCACAGGAAGCTATTGCCTCGGATATTTCCGAAACATAGTCGGAGCCCGCAGGAATCGACTTCGAAGCCCTGAATACTCGCCTCGACCCAAGCTCCCTGGAGAGTAGCTCGTCGAGGAGCGCAGCAGCATACGCATCAGTTGCTCTGCGATAGTTTATGAAAACTTGCGGCATTTGCCCCCCTTTGCCGCTCATTCGCAGCACCGGTGGTGCGTTTTGTGGCGAAGCAGCAACGCGGCCGTACATCTCGCTCTAGGCTAGTGCAGCCGACCGGCAGCGACTGGGAGCAGGGGGAATCTTGACCAACACGACCGGAGGACAGGCGGCCCCTGACGGGCAGCCGACTCCTCCCCGGCCATCGCGGCAACGCAAGGGCAGCGCAGCACCCACCGAGACGCTGGTAGATCTGACGCGATGGCATATTGACCGATACGACCGCCTTCGAGCATCCACGTCCGCCCGGGCATCCGTACTCCTAAGCGCAAACACGGTCGTCATGGCAGGATCCGCACTGCTGGCGAACTTCCATTTCCAGTCATCGAAGGAATCTCAAGGAATCGCACCGACCATAGCTTTCTCCATAATGGCAGCGGCGACTGTCATTCTTGTTCTGCGCGGACTCTGGAGTTGCATAGACGCCATCGCAGCTCGGAAGACCACGCGAATGTTCCACCAGGAAGAGATACCATCCAGGTTTCTCTTCAACTGGGGCGATACACTGACGGCGGTCGACGGCCACAGCAGTTTCACCAGAAAGTTGGCCGCACTCAGCCCTGAGGAGATCCTCAAGCACGCTTCAGCCGAGCTGTGGACCGATATCCTCCAGCACTCGCAGCGGCATCGTCATCTGCGATCGGCTATCACAATCTTTCGCTACACTGTCATTTCTTTCTTCATTTTGGCTGTAGTCACCTTCGTCAGTGCAGGCAAGTAAAAGCGCGGGGCCCATCTTCGTAGGCATCGAACGACTGCTCAGAGCTGTTAATTCGACTACTTGGGCCAGAACTCGGCCAGCCTGCTGATCTCACTGCTGGTGCCTGAAAAGCGGAAGGTCGCCGGTTCGACCCCGGCCCTGGCCACCGCAGGAAAGCCCCCGAGCGCATCGCGCTCGGGGGTTTTTTCATGTGCGGCGAGGCGCCCCGGTCCAGCAGCCGCGTCACGCAGGTGTGGCGCAGATCATGGACCGGAGCGTGCGCCCGAGCCGGTCCCCGAATCGAGCGCACCGTCGCGACGAGGCGACCCTCTCGTGTCTCAGGCGTCGGCCGCGGGGATCGGGAGCGAGCCGGCCAGGGCCTGGCGGGCGAACGCGACAACGTGGGCGCGGAGGTCGGGCTGGGTGGTGCCGAGGACGACGCGGGTCATCTGGGGGACCGCGGTGGGCCAGGCGGCGAGGCCGATCAGGCTCAGCAGGCAGGCCGCGACCTGCGGGGACGCCTCGGCGCCGAAGGTCTCGGCGAGTGCGGCGACCTTCTGTTCGTAGTGGGTGGCGCGCTGAGCCTCGTTGGGGAGGGCAGCGTCGCGGTAGTGCAGGCCCTCCCAGAGGAAGAGCCGGACCAGGACGGGGTTGGCCCGGTGGAAGTCGTAGACCCGTCCCACGTACTCGGCCGGGTCGTCGCCGGCCTGCAGGGGGACGGCTTCGGTGAGTTCGTCCAGCGCCGCGGCGACGACCTGGTCGAAGAGCTTCTGCTTGCTGCCGAAGCAGCCGTAGATGCGCTCCTTGTTGACGCCGGCGAGCTCCGCGATCCGGTCCACGCGGCCGCCCGCGATGCCGTGTGCGGCGAACTCTTCCTTGGCGGCGACGAGCAGCCGTTGCTTGGTGGACGTCGGGTCCTGAGTCATGGGCTCAGCGTAGGGCGGGAGGGGGCACCCTGCCAACCAACTGGATGGTTGACGACCAACCAGTTGGTTGGCTACCGTCTCAGTTCGCCCCCGCACACCGAGGAGACCGTCATGGCCGACACCACCGCCACTGCCGCCACCGCCCACCCCGCCCCGTCGGTGCACATCCGGGCCCTGATCACCTGGCTCGCCGTCTACCCGGCGATCACCGTCGCCCAGCTGCTGCTCGGCCCCTCGCTGGGCGGCCTGCCGGTGCCGCTGCGGGTGCTGGCCATCACCGTCTTGGTGGTTCCGACCGTGGTCTACCTGCTCGTCCCGGGGCTGCTGAAGGCCCGGGTGGCGCTGCTGCGGCGGCGCCGGGGCTGATCTCAGCGGCGCAGCGCCTTGCGGGTGTTGCGGACCCGCAGGTGGGCACGTTGGACGGTGGCCAGGGTGTGCAGCCGGCCCGCCACGGTGAGGCGGTACTTGAGGCGCAGGAACGGCGGGAGCTCGGCCAGCAGGTCGGGTCCGATGGCGCTGAGCAGCCGAGTGACGTGCCGGTGGTAGACGTGCCGGTAGTCGCGGTCGCCGTCGGGGACGGTCCAGAAGAACATCGGGACCTCCTCGACCAGGGTGTTGCGGTCGTAGGCCCGCAGGTGTTCCCGGAACACGGGTTCGGGGCGGTCCAGCAGCCAGCCCCGGACGAGTTCGATGGAGCGCACCCGGTCGGCCAGGCCGCGCGGGTCGGTGCGGCGCTGGGTGATGGAGCGGTCGCCGTCCTCGCGGATCCGCCAGTGGTAGACCGGTTCGGACAGCACGTCGACGCTCTTCGCCAGGAAGTGGTGCGGGATGCTCACGGGGGCGTCCTCGTACAGCATGCCCTCGGGGTACTCCAGGCCGGCCGAGGCGTGGAAGGAGCGCCGGTAGACCTTGTTCCAGGCGGTGCGGTCGGTGACCAGCGCGGGCAGTTCGCCGATGTGGGTGCGCAGCCGGGTCTCGGCGAACGGGCGGCGGTGCACGTGCGAGGGTTCGAGCCCGGTGCTGCGCAGCCGCAGTGCGTTGCCGGCGGCGAAGTCGGAGCCGGTCTCGTCCAGGGTGCTGATCATCAGCCGGTAGGCGTGCGCGGGCAGCGTGTCGTCGCTGTCGACGAACGCCACGTACTCGGTGTCGTGGGCGAGGTGGCGCACGCCGGTGTTGCGGGCCGCGCCGAGGCCCCGGTTGGGTTGGCGGACCAGTCGGAAGCGCGGGTCGCGGGCGGTGTACTGCTCGGCGACGGCGGCGCTGGAGTCGGTGGAGCCGTCGTCCACCAGGACGCATTCGAAGTCGGCGAAGCTCTGGGCGGCGATCGAGTCCAGGCATTCGGCGAGGTACCGCTCGACGTTGTACACCGGGACGACGACGGAGAGTCGTGGGGCCATCGGCTGCGCGGCCTTTCGGGCGGGGCGCGCCCGAGTGGTGCTGGCGGACGGGCGCCGGGCGAGGTCGCGGAGACCGTATCGGCGCGGAACAGCCGTGCTGGAAACGGGAAGTGACGCACAGGAGGCGGAGCGGGAACGTCCGGTTCGTGGGCCGTGCGCACGGAGGCGCACGGCAGCCCGCCGAACGGGCACCGCTGCCCACCCCCGTGGGGCAACGGCGCCCGAGCATCAGGGTGCCGATCCTGCCGACCGGGACCACACTGTGTCAACTATCGTGGATTTCTGAGTGACGATCGAACGCCCGGAACCGCGTGTCCGCACGATTTGGGCACCGAACCCCCAACGATCGTGCAGAACAGGGCAGTCGAGGGGATACGCCCGGGGGTACGAACCCTCTATGATCCGGCACATGCCCACGGACTCCTCCCGCGCCGAAGCAGCGGACTTCGCCAGTCGCTTCCGGCGCCTGATAGCGGTGATCTACCCCAAGGACCTCGGCCGGCCCTGGCGGGACTCCGAGATCGCCGAAGGCACCGGGCTGAGCGGCACGTACATCGGCAACCTGCGCAAGGGCACCCAGAAGCCGAGCCTGGAGAACGCCGTCCGGATCGCCAAGTTCTTCGGCGTCCCGCTCGACTACTTCTCCGACTCGGAGACCGCCGGCGCGGTCGAGCGCGACCTGCGCAGGATCGAGGCGCTGCGCGATGCCCGGGTGGAGCGGATCGCCATGCGGGCGGCCGGCCTGCCGCCGGAGATGCAGGACGCCGCACTCACTATTGTGGAGCAGTTGCGGCGGGCCGTCGGCCTGCCCACCGGCCAGTCGGACGAGGCCGGACCGGTGACGTGACGGAGCGTCAGCAGGTGCCGCTGGGACACTGGCGGCTCCCGAAGGGGGTCGAAGTGCGAGGTGTGGGGAGCGGGCTCGGGCGGACCCGCCGCCGGATGCGGGCGGTCGCGCGCGACCTGCGCCTGCCGCCGCTGAGCACCGTCGAGGAGCTGTGCGGCGCGGTCTCCGCGCACCTGGACCGGCCGATCCGGATCGCCCCGCGCCGGATGCGGGTCGGCGAGCCGTCCGGCTTCGTGGAGCGGCTGCCCGCCGAGGACGTGATCCACGTCGAGCAGGAGACCTCCGGGCTGCACCGCTCGCACATCGTCTGCCACGAGCTGGCGCACCTGCTGTGCGGGCACCTGAGCGTGCCGCCGCTGCCGGACGAGGACCCGGACCTGGTCGAACTGACCACCATCGACCCGGAGATGCTCCGCCTGGTGCTCGGCCGCTCGCACTACGACGACGCCGCCGAGGAGGAGGCGGAGGTGCTGGGCGCCGAGCTGATGCGCCTGCTGGTGCTCGCCCCGGGCGCCGGCACCACCTCGCAGCTCGCCCCCGCGCTGGAGCACCGCAAGGGACAGCATGTCTGAACTGCCCTACAACCTGGTCTACTTGGGCATTGGCGGGATCGCCTGGACGGTGGCCGGGCTGAAGCTGCGGGCCTGGCGGCGCGAGCCGTCCTTCGGCCTGCTGGTGGTGGCCCTGGCGGTCGCCTCGCCGTCCACCTCCTTCCTGCTGGCCTCCCCGCTGCTGTACCGGGCGATCGGGCGCCTCACCGGCGTCGGCAACCTGGCCACCCTCCTGGTCTACCTGGGCATCGTCGGCTTCTCCGCCGCCACCGTGGTCCTCGCGCTGGTCTGGGCGCCGCCGGAGGAGCGGGCCGGCGACCAGGTGTGGGCGCCGCTCGACGACCGGCTGCGGCAGCGGGTGCGCCGCCGCACCGCCGTGTTCGCCGCGATGGTGCCGGTGCTGGTGGCGCTGTTCCTGATCGGCGGCCCGTACCGGCCCGAGACGCCGCTCACCTTCGACACCACCTTCGCCCCGCACACCGCCACCGCCCTGTTCCTGGCGCTCTACCAGAGCCTGTACGCCTACTCGCTGATCGACATCGGCCGGGTCTGCCTCGGCCACGCCGCCCGGCTGCCCGCGGGCTGGCTGCGCCGCGGCATCCGGTTCATCGCCGCCGGCGCGCTCACCGCCTGCGGCTACGTGGTGTGCAAGATCGCCGCGATCGCCCTCGCGTACGCCGGCATCGACGGGGCCGAGTGGCTGAGCACCGCGCTCGGCCCGCTGTTCGCCACCCTCGGCGCGATCGGCATCACCCTCGGCTTCGCCGGACCGGCCGGCGCCGCCTGGACCAGCCGCCGCCGCGACTTCCGCGCACTGCGCCCGCTGTGGGACCTGGTCTACCGGGCCGACCGCCGACTCGCCCTGGAGGGCCCGCCGTCGCCCGCCTGGCGCGAACGCGTCGCGCTGCGCGACCTGGAGTGGCGCACCACCCGGCGCGGCCTGGAGATCCGCGACGGCCAGCTGACGCTCCGCCCGTGGATCGACCCGGCGGCGGTCCGCGGCGCCGAGCGGTTCGCCGAACGGTCCGCGCTCGGCCCCGACGAGCGGGACGCGCTGGTGGTCGCCGCCGCGCTGCGCTCCGCGGTCGGCGCGCTGGCCGCCCGGGAGGTGCCGCGCCCGCGCGAGGAGCAGCCGGTGCTGCCCGGCCTGGACGCCGACCCGGCCGAGGAGCGCGCCCACCTGGTGCTGGTCTCCTCGTTCCTCCAGTCCCCCCTGCTGGAGCGGGCGTTGGCCGAGCAGTCGTGACGGCCGCACCGCCCCGGGACGCGTTCGCCGCCCTGGTGCTGCACCGGGCCCCGCAGCGCGCCCGGGTCGGGCTGACGCTCGGCTTCGTCCGCACCTTCGCCGTCCCGGAGATCGCAGAAGTGTTGGCCGGCACCGGCCGGTTGACCTCCGCGCCGAAGGCCCGGGCGAAGGCCACCGGCGCGATGATGTTCGCGCTGATCGGCCACGGGGTGGACAGCGAACCCGGCCGGGCGATCGTCGCCGAGCTGGCCGCGATGCACCGACTGCCGGGCGTGGACGCCGAGTTGATGCGCTACGTGCTGGCCTGCTTCACCGTCTGCCCGGTCGGGTTCACCGCCCGCAACGGCGGCGTGACGCCCGCCGAGCGGGAGGCCGCGTACGCCTTCCAGGCCGAGCTGGCGGCCGCCTTGGGGCTGCCCGCCCTGCCCGGCCCCGACCTGGCCGGGATCGCCGCCTGGATGCGCGAGTTCGAGACCGCCCGCTTCGCCCCCAGCCCGGCCGGCCAGGCGCTCTGGCAGGCCGTCTCCGGGCTGTTCGCCGCCCGTCTCCCCGGCCCCCTGGCGCGCCACGCCCCGGCCTTCGCGACCGCTCTCCTGGATGCCCCCCTGCGGGCCGCCTTCGGCGTCCCCCGCCCCGCCTGGCCCCTCCGGGCGGCGGCCGCCGCCGTCTTCCGGCTGTCCCGCTGACCGGGCCCTGCCCTCAGCCCCTGGCGCCGTGCACCCGGCGGTGGCTCCAGATCAGCAGGCCGAGCAGGATCAGGCCGGACAGGATCAGGCTCAGGCCGGTCGGCCAGCCCGCGAGCGGCAGGCTGGGCACCAGGATCGCGACGACGCCCGCGCCGATCAGTCCGAGGCCGGCCAGGACGGAGCCGGCGATCCGCCAGCGGGAGGCGACGCTCGCCTCGACGCCCTCCATGGCCTTGAGCCGGACCGGCTCGACGTAGCGGGAGAACGCCGGGACGGCCCGGGCCAGCAGCACCAGCCCGGCCAGCAGGAGCAGCATGCCGGGCCCGGGCAGCACCAGCAGCACCACGCCGACGGTGACCAGGACGACTCCGGCGGCCCCGAGCGCCACCCTGGCCACCGGGTGGACGTTGCTCGGGTCCGCTTCGAATGCCGGCCGCTGCTGTGCGTTCATCACTCAACCGTAACCGGAGGGCCGGGGAACCGGCCGAGCGGCGCTCAGGGCCTGGTCAGCGCCTCGATGCTGTGCCCGTCGGGGTCCTTCAGGTACACGCCGCGGCCGCCGTTCCAGTGGTTGATCCGGCCCGGCTCCCGGGAGTACGGGTCGGCCCAGTAGGTCAGCCCCTGGGCCTCGATCCGGCCGAAGATCGCGTCGAACTCGTCCTCGGAGACCAGGAAGGCGTAGTGCTGCGGGGTGATCGGGCCGTTCGCGGTCATCACGTCGAGCGTGACGCGGTTGCCCAACTGGACGGCGAGGAACGGCTCGTGGAGTTCGGCCTCGGGCAGGCCGAGCAGGTCGGTCAGGAAGTCGGCGGTGGCCCGGCGGTCCCGGGCGGCGACGATGGTGTGGTTGAGCTCTATGGGCATGGGGCACGGCCTCTCGTTCCGGAGCGGGGTGGTCTCACGCACCTCGACCGTAAGACTTCAACCGCGCTTCAGGTCAAGAGCCGCCGACCTGCGACGCTCCCCCGGCGGGCGGGCCGGGGGAGCGCCGGCCCGGTCACATCCCGTTCTTGCGGATCGCGGTGTAGCCGGACAGCTTCGACATCGCCACCTCGTGCGAGATGCAGCCGTTGCTGCCGGAGTCCTCCAGGATGATCGCCTTGGTGTGCGCGGCGTCCGCCCAGCCGCCGAACAGCACCACGTGCTGGTTCTGGTCGCCGCTCTCGTGGTGGATCACCAGCGCGTCGCCGGGCATCAGGTCGCTCTTGTTGATGTGGTGCGCGATGCCCGCGCTCTCGCTGATCAGCGGGCCGGTCGAGGTGCCGCCGCCGGAGGTGGACAGGCCCCAGGCCGCCGAGACGAAGCCGGAGCAGTCGACCCGGTAGCCGTTGGTGACGGCGCCCTGGCTGTAGCCGAGCTTGCGCTCGACCCGCTCCATCGCCCGCTCGACCATCGCCTTGCGCTCGTCGGAGACCCCGTCCAGGTTGGGCCGGTCGACCACGCCGCCGCCCTGGCCGTTGCGCGGGTGCCACTTGTGGTTCCTCGACCAGTCGTCCCAGCCGGTGCCGTTGATCATCGTGGTCTTCCAGTCGCCGCTGGACCGGTCCTTGATCTTCGGGCCGTCGTGCAGGCCGCCCGGGCGGGTGGAGATCCCGGAGCCGTCGCTGCCGCTGGTGTCGCCACCGCCGCTGTTCGGCGACTTGGGCTGCGGCGCATGGCCGCCACCGCCCGTACCACCGCCGCCGTGGCCGCCGGTGCTGTCGCCACCGGTGCTCGGCGACTTCGGCTGCTCGGGGTGGCTCCCCCCGCCGCCGGTGCCACCTCCGCCGCCGTTGCCGACGCCGGCGATGCCGGTGCTCGGCGACTTGGGCTGCGGCTTACCCTCGCCGCCCGGCTTGCCGACGATGTCGGCGACGCCCTGCTCGACGGCGTGGTACCGCTCGATCATCTTCTTGATCTTCGCGGCGTCCTGGCCGAGCTCGTGGGTGAGCTTCTCCTTGGTCTTCAGCAGCGCGTCGGCCTTGTGGCTGATGTCGTCGACGTCCCGCTTCACCTCGGCGAGCACCGCGCCCGCCCCGACGACGCCCAGAATGGCGCCGGAGAACACGTCGGTGGCCGCCGCCTTGGCGACCGTCGCCTTGATGTGCCCGACCTGCTTGGTCATGGCCGCCATGCGCTGGTTCAACTGCTCGAAGTCCCGCATGATCTTCAGCAGTTCTTCCGGCCGGAATCCGAACTGAGTCCCCGTCATCGCACTCGTCCCCCCTCGTCGTGCCACGGCCCCCCTGGCCGGTCGTTCCAAGATTATTTCAAGCCGGTCACAGGAAAGGGGCCGGGCCCGGCCGGAGGCGGTCAACCCCCGGCCGGGCCCGGCCCGGTGAGCGTGCGTCAGTCGACACCGTTGCGGCGGTACGGCTGGTACGCGGAACCGCCGTGGAAGTACGGGTAGGGGATCTCCCGGGAGACCATGCCCGCATCGCCGCTGTCCTCGATGCCGATGTAGCGGGTGTGCGCGGCGTCCACCCAGCCTCCGAACAGCACCGTATGGTCGTTGGAGATCATCGCGTCGCCCGGCTGCAGGTCGTTCTTGCCGATGTGGTGCGACACGCTGCTCTGCATCAGGCCGATGGTGTTCAGACCCGGGCCGGACAGGCCCCAGGCGCAGGACACCAGGCCCGAACAGTCCACCCGGTAGCCGTTGGTGACGGCGCCCTGGCTGTAGCCGAGCTTGTGCTCGGCACGCTCCAGCGCGCGCTCCACCATGGCCCGGCGCTCCGGCGACAGCCCCTCCAGGTTGGGCCTGGCCTTCACGCCGAGGCCTTCGCCGTTCTTCCGGTGCTTGCGGCCGGACCAGGAGTCCCAGCCGCTGCCGTTGATGATCTTGGTGCTCCAGTCACCGGTCGAGCGGTCCTTGAACTTCGGCCCGTCGTGCTTCCCACCCGGCCCGCCGGACGGCGTGCCGGTCCCGCCCCCGCCTCCTCCGCCGCCACCCCCGCCACCGTGGCCGGTGCTGTCGGTGCCGGTGCTCGGCGACTTCGGCTGCTCGTGGCCTCCGCCACCGCCGCCGCCCACACTGTCGATACCGGTGCTCGGCGACTTCGGCTGCGGCTTGTCCTCGCCCTTGGGCTTGTTCATCTCCCCGGCGATCTGCTTCTCGATCGCCGCGTACTTGGCGATGAGCTGCTTGATCTTCGCCGCGTCCTGGGCCAGCTCCTGGGTGAGCTTCTCCTTGGTCCTCATCAACGCATCGGCCTTGTTGCTGATGTCGTCGACGTCCCGCTTCACCTCCGCCAGCACCACGCCGGCGCCCACGATCCCCAGGATCCCGCCGGAGAACACATCGGTGGCCGCCGCCTTGGCGACCGTCTCCCTGATGTGCCCGACCTGCTTGGTCATGGCCGCCATGCGTTCGTTGAGCTGCTCGAAGTCGCGCTGGATCTTCAGCAGCTCCTCCGGCCGGAAGCCGAACATGCTCCCCGTCATCGAAGGACGCTCCCTCGTTCTCCGCCCGCGGCCCGGCCCGGGACGATCTCCACCGCCCGGCCCCGGTTCACAGCACGCTGGCGAGGCGCTTCACCGAGTCGCCGAGCTGGTTGAGCTCGTCCGCGACCCCGTTCAGCTCCCGCACCCGGCCCTGGGCGTGCGTGGTGAACGCCTCCGCCGCCTTGCCGTGCCAGGACATGCCCGACAGCAGCGAGTTGACGTCCCCGCCGAGCTGCTCGACCTGCTTGGCCATCTCGGCCAGCTCCTGCGCGATCTTGTTGAGCTCGGCGTCGGCGTCGCCGAACATCTTCCCCAGCGCCCAGTGCGCGATCTCGGCGGGCGCCATGACGAGGTCCTTGCCGACCTTCGCCACGTCGCCGACGAGGTGCCCGACGTCGCTGATCGCGTCCCCGATGTCACCGAAAAGGCCCATCAGAACTCCCCCTGTTCCCCGTGAAAAGCGTTCCCCCCAGGCTAGTCAGTACCGCCAACGAGCGAAACGGGTGGGTCCCTGCCAAAGCCCGCGATCGGCCTCCGGGCGGGTGTTCGCCGTCCGCCGCCCGCGCCTGTGACACTGGAAGCGCTCGAAAAACCGAGGTGCGCCCCGGCCCCGACTTTTTGCAACCTAGAGGGATGCCCGTAGTGAGTTCTCCCGTAGCCCCGCAGCCCGCCCCCACGCTCGCGGAGCTGGCCGCCCGGCTGCCCGGTCTGATGCTGCGCGACGTGCAGCGCCTCGGCCGCCGCCTGGAGGGCACCCGCAAGGTCCGTTCGGCCGAGGCCCGGCAGAAGATCCTGGACGAGCTGGCCGCCGACTTCGACCGCTCCGAACTGCGGGTGACCGACCGTCGGTCGGCGGTTCCCGAGATCCGCTACCCGCAGGAACTGCCGGTCGCGCAGAAGAAGGACGAGATCCTGGCCGCCGTCCGCGACCACCAAGTGGTGATCGTGGCGGGCGAGACCGGCTCCGGAAAGACCACCCAGATCCCGAAGATCTGCCTGGAGCTGGGCCGCGGCGTGCAGGGCCTGATCGGCCACACCCAGCCCCGCCGGATCGCCGCCCGCACGGTCGCCGAGCGCGTCGCCGAGGAGCTGAACACCCCGCTCGGCGAGGCCGTCGGCTGGAAGGTCCGGTTCACCGACCAGGCCGGCCAGAACACCCTGGTGAAGCTGATGACGGACGGCATCCTGCTGGCCGAGATCCAGACCGACCGGGACCTGCGCCAGTACGACACCCTGATCATCGACGAGGCGCACGAGCGCAGCCTGAACATCGACTTCCTGCTCGGCTACCTCAAACAGCTGCTCCCCCGCCGCCCCGACCTCAAGGTGATCATCACCTCGGCCACCATCGACCCGGAGCGCTTCGCCGAGCACTTCGACGACGCCCCGATCATCGAGGTCTCCGGCCGCACCTATCCGGTCGAGGTCCGCTACCGACCGCTCGCCGAGGACCTGTCCGACGAAGCCGACGAAGAGCCGGACCGCGACCGCGACCAGATCCAGGGCATCTGCGACGCCGTCGAGGAGCTCCAGGCCGAGGGCCCGGGCGACATCCTGGTGTTCCTCTCCGGCGAGCGCGAGATCCGCGACACCGCGGACGCGCTGACCAAGCTGAAGCTGAGGTCCACCGAGATCCTGCCGCTGTACGCCCGGCTCTCCTCCGCCGAGCAGCACCGGGTCTTCCAACGCTCCTCGCAGCGCCGCGTGGTGCTCGCCACCAACGTCGCCGAGACCTCGCTGACCGTCCCCGGCATCAAGTACGTGATCGACCCGGGCACCGCCCGGATCTCCCGCTACAGCCACCGCACCAAGGTCCAGCGCCTGCCGATCGAGGCGGTCAGCCAGGCCAGCGCCAACCAGCGCAAGGGCCGCTGCGGCCGTACCTCGGACGGCATCTGCATCCGCCTGTACTCGGAGGAGGACTTCCTCTCCCGCCCCGAGTTCACCGACGCGGAGATCCTGCGCACCAACCTCGCCTCCGTCATCCTCCAGATGACCGCGGCGGACCTCGGCGACATCGCCGCCTTCCCGTTCCTCGACCCGCCGGACTCCCGCAACATCAAGGACGGCATCAACCTGCTGCACGAGCTGGGCGCCCTCGACCCGGCCGAGAAGGACCACCGCAAGCGCCTGACCCCGCTGGGCCGCAAGCTCGCCCAGCTCCCGGTCGACCCGCGGATGGCCCGCATGGTGCTGGAGGCCGACCGCCTGGGCTGCGTCCGCGACGTGATGGTGATCGCCTCCGCGCTGTCCATCCAGGACCCGCGCGAACGCCCCGCCGAGAAGCGCCAGGCCGCCGACGAGCGGCACCGCCGCTTCCACTCGGAGACCTCCGACTTCCTGGCCTACCTGGCGATGTGGCGCTACGTCAGGGAGCAGCAGAAGGAGCTGTCCTCCTCCGCGTTCCGCCGGATGTGCAAGTCCGAGTTCCTCAACTACCTGCGGATACGGGAGTGGCAGGACGTCTACGTCCAGCTCCGCACCATCGCCAAGCAGCTCGGCGTCACGATCGACGAGGACCCCACGAGGGCCGACGGCCAGGAGGGTGAGCCGGACGGCGACCGGATCCACCAGGCGCTGCTCTCCGGCCTGCTCTCCCACCTCGGCCTGTTCGACGTGGAGAAGCGCGAGTACGCGGGCGCCCGGGGCGCCCGGTTCGCGGTCTTCCCGGGGTCGGGGCTGTTCAAGAAGCCGCCGCGCTGGGTGATGTCCGCCGAGCTGGTGGAGACCTCCCGGCTGTGGGCCCGGATCAACGCGAAGATCGAGCCGGAGTGGGTGGAGCCGCTCGCCCCGCACCTGATCAAGCGCAGCTACAGCGAGCCGCACTGGGAGAAGAAGGCCGGCGCGGTGCTGGCCTACGAGAAGGTCACCCTGTACGGCATGCCGATCGTCGCCCAGCGCAAGGTCAACTACGGCCGCGTCGAGCCCGAGCTGTGCCGCGAACTGTTCATCCGCTCCGCCCTGGTGGAGGGCGACTGGGAGACCCACCACCGGTTCTTCGCGGACAACCGCAAGCTGCTCGACGAGGTCGAGGAGCTGGAGAACCGCGCCCGCCGCCGGGACATCCTGGTCGACGACCAGACCCTGTTCGACTTCTACGACGCCCGCCTGCCCGAGGACATCGTCTCCGCCCGGCACTTCGACGCCTGGTGGAAGAAGACCCGCCGCGACCAGCCCGACCTGCTCAACTTCGAGAAGTCGATGCTGATCAACGACTCCGCGGACGGCGTCACCGAGGCCGACTACCCGGACGTCTGGCACCAGGGCAAGCTGCGCTTCCCGCTGACCTACCAGTTCGAGCCCGGCAGCGACGCGGACGGCGTGACGGTGCACATCCCGCTCGCGGTACTCAACCAGGTGGTCGCGGACGGCTTCGACTGGCAGATCCCCGGCCTGCGCGAGGAGCTCGTCACGGCGTGGATCCGCTCGCTGCCGAAGGCGATCCGCCGCAACTTCGTGCCCGCCCCGGACTACGCCCGGGCCGCGATGCGCGAGCTGACGGACCGCCAGGAGCCGCTGCTGCCGACCCTGGAACGGGTGCTGCACCGGATGTCGGGCCTGCCGATCCCGCCGGAGGCCTGGGACGAGGAGCGGATCCCCGACCACCTGAAGGTGACCTTCCGGGTGGTGGACGGCAAGCGCCGGCTCGCCGAGTCCAAGGACCTGGAGGAGCTCCGCCAGGGCCTGCGGCCGAAGCTGTCCGCGACGCTGTCCAGCGCCGCGTCCGGCCGCGGCATCGAACGCACCGGCCTGACCGCCTGGCCCGCCGACCTGCCGGTCCTGCAGCGCACCTTCGAGCAGCGCACCCGCGGCCATTCGCTGCGCGCCTACCCGGCGCTGGTGGACGAGGGCGCGAGCGTCGGCATCAAGCTGTTCGACACCCCCGAGGCCCAGCAGCGCGCGATGTGGGCGGGCACCCGCCGGCTGCTGATGCTGCAGATCAACTCGCCCGCCAAGTCGATCCAGGGCCGCCTGGGCAACCAGGCGAAGCTGGCGCTGTCGTACAACCCGCACGGCTCGATCCCGGCGCTGTTCGAGGACATCGTCGCGGCCGCCACCGACCGGCTGATGGCCCGGTCGGGCGGCGTCGTGTGGGACCTGGAGGCGTTCACGGCGCTCTACGACAAGGTCCGGGCGGACCTGTACGAGCTGTCGGCGGACACCACGCTGAAGACGGCGGCGGCGCTGATCGCCTTCCACCGGGCCTCGAACCGACTGAAGACGGTCTCCAGCCCGGTGCTGCTGTCCGCGGTGAACGACGTCCGGCTGCACCTGGCGTCGCTGGTGCACCCGGGCTTCGTCGCCGACACCGGCTGGCAGCGCCTGGGCGACCTGAAGCGCTATCTGATCGCGGTGGACCGCCGCCTGGAGGCGCTGCCCGACCATCCGCAGCGCGATCTGCAGAACCTGGTGAAGGTGCAGGCGGTGCAGCAGGCGTACGGCGAGCTGCTGGCGAAGGTGCCGGCCGGCCGGGAGCCGTCGGCGGAGATCAAGGCGGTCCGCTGGATGATCGAGGAGCTGCGGGTGAGCTTCTTCGCCCAGGGCCTGGGCACGCCGACGCCGGTGTCGGAGAAGCGCATCCTGAAGGCGATGGAGGCTGCGGCGACGACCCTCTGAGGCCGGCCGGGAGCCGGTTCGACCTGGGGGGTCGTGATGCAGTACGATCTGTCTTGTTCGCAAGCGAGAGCAAGCGGGCAAGGATCAGATCACTGGTCCCGTGGAGCAGTTGGTTAGCTCGCCACCCTGTCAAGGTGGAGGTCGCGGGTTCAAGTCCCGTCGGGATCGCAGGAGCGCAGGGCCCGGAACTTCGAGTTCCGGGCCCTATCGCATTTCCCCGGCGCAGACAAGGCGACGCTGCTGTGAGCACCGTCACTGACGCCCCTTCAGAAGACGACTTCCGGAGCATCTCCGCAAAGCCCCCTGATTTAATATGTAAAATTGTACTGCCATTCCCGGTAATTCCCCCCTCCCCCATTCACCCCACGGGAATCCCGCATTCCGGCCCCGGACATGCCGAAGGGCCGCACCCCCGACCCGGCGGAGTCGGAGAGGCGGCCCTTCGGACCTACGAGCGCATTCCCGACCCGGCGGAGTCGGGCGATGGGCCCGGGGAAGAACTGGGGGATCAGACCTCGGTGCGCTGGGCCGGAATACCGGCCAGCAGGGCACGCACCTCCGCCTCGCGGTAGCGGCGGTGGCCGCCGAGAGTCCGAATCGACGTGAGCTTGCCGGCCTTGGCCCAGCGGGTCACCGTCTTCGGGTCCACGCGGAACATGGTGGCGACCTCTGCCGGCGTCAGCAGGGGCTCGGCGTCAGGGGTACGAGCGGTCATGAGCGGCCTCCTCGGGAGAACCGAACCAGGGCGGTTCTATCCTTCAAATTCTGCACCTTGACCCGCGATGCCCGAAATGGCACGGACGGGCCGAGTCGGTTATAGGACGAACGGCTTGTCCTGGTGTCTACAACTACACCATCCGTCCAGCCCTATCGGCCAAACCGCCAAAATTGACCCCTCACGGGTTCAAGGGCGACGGATGGCCATGGACCACCCCATAGCGGACAGTCACACAGCGGTGACGTCCGGTCACGGTGCGGCACGCCTGAGTGAGCTTGGGTTGGTTGTCCCATTTTGACACATAGGTCTGAGTTGGCGTCAACGGTGAGCAGTGTCACGTTTCTCGGCTATTGACCCGATCTGGGACCATGGTCCTAAAAACCCTCCCAATGGTATGGACCATCCTCTCCTGTCGTACCTGCATTCGACCAGGGGGCATTTTCTGACACCCTCTCAGCCCCCGTGAGCATCCCCCGCCCCAGGGCCGATCACGCTCAGGAGGAGTGCCGCAGCGCCAGCACCCGCCGCCAGCGGGCCGACAGGGCCTCGTAGCGGCGCAGCGCCCCGGTCGGGTCGCCGGACCGCAAGGCCGCCAGACCGTCCGCGAGTTCGCCCACCGAGCGCTCCTCGGCCACCGCGCGCGGGCCGAGCAGCTGCACCAGGCCGCCGTAGTCGAGCTCCACCAGCGAGCGCGGGTGGAACTCCTCCAGCCAGCGCCCGACCTCCTCCGCTCCGTCGGCGAGGGCCGCGCCCGCCGCCCGCTCGCGCAGTGCCCGGTAGGCCCGGGCCACCCGGCGGCGGGCCTGCACCATCGGCGTCAGGTAGAACAGCGCGGCGGGCTCCGGCCGTTCGCCGTCCCCGGCGGAGCCGTACTCGCCGGCCGGCAGGTGGTGGCGGTCCTCCTCGCCGAACACCAGGAACCACTGCAGCGGCACCTCCCAGCGGCTGGAGCGGATCCACGGCCGGGCGTCGGGGTGGTCCTGCTGCCACTGCGTCCGGGCGGTCTCGGCGGCCGCGCGCAGGGCCGGCGGCAGCACGGTGTCCACCAGGTGGGCGGGCAGCGTCCGGCGCAGCTCCTGCAGGGCCAGCCAGCCGCGCAGGCGGGTCGTCCACGGGCAGATGTAGGTGACGCCGTCCGTGACCCGCACGTAGGCGTGCCCGTCCTCCTGGTCGGGCAGCGGACGGGGCGTCAGGGCGGCCAGCGCGGCCAGGGCCGCGCGCTGTTCGGCGAGGGCGGCGCCGGTCACCGGACGGCCCGGCCCGTCGGCGTCGGGGCCGTGTGCGGCGGCGTAGGCCTGCCAGCGGCCCCGGTCCGGTTCCGGGTAGGCGGCCAGCGGCTCGTAGACCCGCAGCTGCGCGGTGTACGGCGGGAGCACGGAGGTACGCGGGGCGGTCACGCTCCGCATGTTCGCATGCGCCTCAGGGACGCGTCAGGGTGTCGTGGAGAAGGCTTCGATCGTTATTGCTCGGGGCCCGCCCGGGGGCAGATTCGAAGGCAGCCCCGAGGCTAGGCTTCGACCAGACGCCCGCACCACCGTCGCGGGCCATCATTGCTGGAGTCACCACCGTGACCGACGTACACACCACGCACCCCGCACCAGGCGTGCTGGGCCGAGTCTTCGGCACCGGCCAGGAGGGCGACGGGCACGAGCAGGTCGTGCTCTGCCACGACCGTTCCACCGGCCTCAAGGCGATCATCGCCATCCACTCCACCGCCCTCGGCCCGGCCCTCGGCGGCACCCGGTTCTTCCCGTACGCGAGCGAGGAGGAGGCGCTGACCGACGCGCTGAACCTCTCCCGCGGAATGAGCTACAAGAACGCCCTCGCCGGGCTCGACCTCGGCGGCGGCAAGGCCGTGATCATCGGCGACCCGAACAAGGACAAGAACGAGGCGATGCTGCGCGCCTACGGGCGCTTCGTGCAGAGCCTGCGCGGCCGGTACATCACCGCCTGCGACGTGGGCACCTATGTCCAGGACATGGACGTGATCGCCCGGGAGACCGAGTTCGTCACCGGCCGCTCTCCCGAGCACGGCGGCGCCGGCGACTCCTCCGTCCTCACCTCCTTCGGCGTCTTCCAGGGCATGCGCGCCTCCGCCCAGGCCCGTTGGGGCCAGCCCACCCTGCGCGGCAAGCGGGTCGGCGTGGCGGGTGTCGGCAAGGTCGGCCACTACCTGGTCGACCACCTGGTCGCGGACGGCGCCACCGTGGTCGTCACCGACGTCTCCGAAGCCGCCGTGAACCGGGTCCGGGCCGCCCACCCGGAGGTCGAGGTGGTGGCCGACACCGCCGCCCTGCTCGCCTCCGACCTGGACGTGTACGCCCCGTGCGCGCTCGGCGGCGCGCTCACCGACGAGACCGTGGGGGCGCTCGGCGCGGCCGGCACCTCGATCGTCTGCGGCGCGGCCAACAACCAGCTCGCCCACGCGGGCGTGGAGAAGGACCTCGCCGACCGCGGCATCCTGTACGCGCCCGACTACCTGGTGAACTCCGGCGGCGTGATCCAGGTCGCCGACGAGATCGAGGGCTTCAACTTCGACCGGGCGAAGAACAAGGCCACCAGGATCTTCGACACCACGCTGGAGATCTTCACCCGGGCCGCCGCCGACGGCATCCCGCCGGCGGCCGCCGCCGACCGCCTCGCCGAGAAGCGGATGCGGGAGATCAGCGCGCTGCGCTCGGTCCTGCTGCCGGCCGCCCGCCGGAGCTGACCGCCGCGGTTCGGACGCGCGGGGTCGGCACGGCCCGGCCCCGCGCATCACGATGTGGAACCGGATTCTCAGTCTGTCCCCCGAACGGGCGATACCGCGCCTCCTTCGGGGGATAATCTCTGCAGGAACGACGGGACCGGCATCGCGCCGGACAGCCTGCAAAAGCCCCGAAATTCCCCTCTGACCTGGGCGGACCTGGTTCGAGGGGGCTTGGGTGCGCGCCACGTCACACGGGCGACGTACCGTCCGGCGGCGGAAACAGGTACCGTTAATGCTCCAAGGGACGGTTTCCCACTTCGGGCAGGCCGGACCTGATCATCAACACGTGTCAGACTCGGGGCCGTGAGCCCCACCGTTGAGGGGGTCGACCCATGGGGCGCGGCCGGGCCAAGGCCAAGCAGACGAAGGTCGCCCGCGAGCTGAAGTACAACAGCGGCGGGTTCGACGCTAACCGTCTGTCTCACGAGCTGGGTGTATCTCCGTCCACCGCGATCGAGCCGGAGCCGATCGAGGACGACGACGAGGACGACCCCTACGCGGCGTACGCGGACATGTACGACGACGATGACGACGACGACGAGGACACCCCTCCGGCTCGTCGCCGCGCGTAACGTTCTTCGACCGGGCCGGCCCGGGCGCTCCCTGTGGGCGCCGGGCCGGTTTTCGGCGTACCTGTTCCGCGACCGTCGCTGCGCATGAGCCGTTGCGCATGAGAAAGGCCCCGCCGTGGCGGGGCCCTTCAGCGTGCCCGGGTCAGAACGCCTCGTAGGCGTTGTACAGCGCCGCGCCGCCGTCGTGCTCCGCGTCGCGCTCGACCACGTCGCCGAGCAGCCACGCCTCGACGCCGCGGTCCTCCAGCACCGACAGCACCACGTCGACCGACTCCGGCGGGACGACGGCGACCATGCCCACGCCCATGTTGAGGGTCTTCTCGATCTCCAGGGTCTGCATCGCGCCGACCTTGGCGACGGTCTGGAACACCGGCAGCGGGGTCCAGGTGCCGCGGTCCAGGCGGGCGTGCAGGTGGTCCGGGATCACCCGGGCCAGGTTGGCGGCCAGGCCGCCGCCGGTGACGTGCGAGAAGGCGTGGATCTCGGTGGCGCGGGTGAGCGCCAGGCAGTCCAGGGAGTAGATCCGGGTCGGCTCCAGCAGCTCCTCGCCGAGGGTGCGGCCGAACTCCTCGACCTGGCGGTCGAGCTTCCAGCCGGCCTGGTTCAGCAGCACGTGCCGGACCAGCGAGTAGCCGTTGGAGTGCAGACCGGACGCGGCCATCGCGATCACCACGTCGCCGGCCCGGACCCGGTCCGCGCCGAGCAGCGCGTCGGCCTCGACCACGCCGGTGCCGGCGCCGGCCACGTCGTACTCGTCGGGGCCGAGCAGGCCCGGGTGCTCGGCGGTCTCGCCGCCGATGAGCGCGCAGCCGGCCAGCGTGCAGCCCTCGGCGATGCCCTTGACGATGGCGGCGACCCGCTCCGGGACGACCTTGCCGACGCAGATGTAGTCGGTCATGAACAGCGGCTCGGCGCCGCAGACCACCAGGTCGTCGACGACCATGCCGACCAGGTCGTGGCCGATGGTGTCGTGCTTGTCCATGGCCTGGGCGATGGCCACCTTGGTGCCCACGCCGTCGGTGGCGGAGGCCAGCAGCGGGCGCTCGTAGCGCTTGAAGGCGGAGGCGTCGAACAGTCCGGCGAAGCCGCCCAGGCCACCCAGCACCTCGGGACGGTTGGTCTTCTTCACCCACTGCTTCATCAGCTCGACGGCACGGTCGCCGGCCTCGATGTCGACACCCGCGGCGGCGTAGGTCGCCCCGGTCTCGTTGCTGGTCACCTGGTGTGGCCCTTTCGAAGTGGTGGTGCTGCCTCCCCCGGCCGGGCCGGGATGGGCGCCCCCGGCCCGTGCCGGGGGCGGTGCGCGCACGTCAGGGGCGTCGCAGCGCGTCCGCCGCGCCCGCGCCGCCCAGCAGCGACTGCACGCCGTCCAGATCGCTGGTCTGCTTGCCGCCGCGGACCGGCTGCTGCTTGGCCGCCTGACCGCCGGCGATCTCCGCCTCCAGCAGCAGCTTGCCGAGCAGCGCCGGGTCGGGCAGCTCCATCGGGTACTCGCCGTCGAAGCAGGCCCGGCAGAGCTTGTCCTTGGGCTGCTTGGTGGCCTCGATCATCCCGTCGATGGAGATGTAGGCCAGCGAGTCGGCGCCCAGCGAGCGGCCGATCTCGTCGACCGACAGGCCGTTGGCGATCAGCTCGGCGCGGGTGGCGAAGTCGATGCCGAAGAAGCACGGCCACTTCACCGGCGGCGAGGAGATCCGGATGTGGACCTCGGCCGCACCGGCCTCGCGGAGCATCCGCACCAGGGCGCGCTGGGTGTTGCCGCGGACGATCGAGTCGTCCACGACCACCAGGCGCTTGCCCCGGATGACTTCCTTGAGCGGGTTGAGCTTCAGCCGGATGCCCAGCTGGCGGATGGTCTGGTTGGGCTGGATGAAGGTACGGCCCACGTAGGCGTTCTTCACCAGGCCGGAGCCGAACGGGATGCCGCTGGCCTCGGCGTACCCGATCGCGGCGGGCGTGCCGGACTCGGGGGTCGCTATCACCAGGTCGGCGTCGGCCGGGGCCTCGGCGGCCAGCTTGCGGCCCATCTCCACCCGGGAGAGGTGGACGTTGCGGCCGGCGATCGAGGTGTCCGGGCGGGCCAGGTACACGTACTCGAAGACGCAGCCCTTGGGCTTGGCCTCGGCGAAGCGCGAGGAGCGCATGCCGTTCTCGTCGATGGCGATCAGCTCGCCGGGCTCCACCTCGCGGATGAAGCTGGCGCCGACGATGTCGAGGGCGGAGGTCTCGGAGGCCACCACCCAGCCGCGCTCGATCCGGCCCAGCACCAGCGGGCGGATGCCCTGCGGGTCACGGGCGGCGTAGAGCGTGTGCTCATCCATGAAGACCAGCGAGAAGGCGCCCTTGACCTCGGGCAGCACCTTCTGTGCCGCCTCTTCGATGGTCAGGTCGGGGTGGCCCGCCAGCAGAGCGGTCAGCAGGTCGGTGTCGTTGGTCGCCGCAGTGCGCCCGGAGCGGGAGACGTGCTCCTCGCCGGGCAGTTCGGCGACCTTCGCCGCGAGTTCGGCGGTGTTGACCAGGTTTCCGTTGTGGCCGAGGGCCAGCGAACCGTTGGCGGTCGCCCGGAAGGTCGGCTGGGCGTTCTCCCAGACCGAGGACCCGGTGGTCGAGTAGCGGGCATGTCCGACGGCGATATGCCCGTGCAACGATCCCAGGGAGGTCTCGTCGAAGACCTGGGAGACGAGTCCCATGTCCTTGAAGACGAGAATCTGGGAGCCGTTGCTCACTGCGATGCCCGCGGATTCCTGTCCGCGGTGCTGCAGGGCATAGAGGCCGAAGTACGTGAGCTTTGCGACCTCCTCGCCGGGAGCCCAGACACCGAAGACGCCGCAAGCGTCCTGGGGGCCTTTCTCACCGGGAAGAAGATCGTGGTTGAGTCGTCCGTCACCACGTGGCACGTCTCCGAGTCTAGGGCAGATGGCGGGAACGCCCTGATGGCAGCCTCGCGGTACGCGCGTAGACCCCACCCCTTACCAGCTTTTCGGCCCTTCGGCGACCGGCTTCACGCCCTTGTCATCAGGCCTTCGCACGGTGGACGGACGCCTCGGGGGGCCCGGCGTTGTGAGCCTGCTCACCCGGCGGGCACCAGCAGCCGCCAGGAGTCCGGGCGGACCGTCCAGGTGCGGTGGCGGACCGGGCCGACGGGGCAGCCGTCGGCCTCGTAGCCGAAGCCGCGCCCGGCCACGGTGAGCCGGCCGGCCCGCAGGCGGCGCGGGCTGCCGTCCAGATCGAGGGCGAGCTCCATGGCGTCGTCGACCATGGCGACCCGCAGGTGGCGCACCCGCTGGTGGACGTCGGCCAGCAGTCGGCCGTCGGCCTCGATGCGCAGTTCCTCGGATCCGGAGGGGCTCGCCTGCTCGGCCGCAGCCAATTTCGCCCATAGCGAACGCCAGCCACCCGTTCGGCCCTGCCGCGGGCCGGTGAAACGGACCTCGGAGAGCACCACTCCGCCGCCGTCGTCGAGCAGCAGTCCGAGCCGCCGGGCACTGCCCGCCAGCACCGTCCGGGCGGCCGCCACCGGCTCGGCCGGCACCCCCAGCAGCCGGGCCGTCGCGGTGGCCGCCGGACCCCCGACCGGGACCAGGCCGACCGGGTCGGCGTCCAGCTCCCGTTGCCGGTGCAGGGCCTGCAAAACCCGCTGCAGCGCCTGGTCCGAACCGATCACCACGGCACGCCGGCGACCCCGGTGCGCGAGCACCCGGTCCAGCTCGGACGGGCTCTCCGGCAGGGTGACCTTCACATCGGCCCCACCGCACAGCACATCCTTGGCGATCCGCACCGATTCGCCGTCCGCCTGCCTGGCCGACGGGTCCAGCACCACCAGGAGCGGCCCGGCCCCCTCGGCGTCCGGGGGGCGGGATACGGGCGTGGACAGCGACGACACGACCGGTCCTTCCTCAGGTAATCTCTCGGTGCAAGAGCCCCTTGCGCCATTGCGCCAGGGGCTTCGTCCATCTCGGGGCAGACTGCGGTCTTCGCAGGATGCCCCAACCGGAAGGGGTGTACGCCTGTGCCGGCACTCGTGCTCGTTGGTGCCCAGTGGGGAGACGAGGGCAAGGGAAAGGCCACCGACCTGCTCGGCGGCTCCGTCGACTACGTCGTCCGCTACCAGGGCGGCAACAACGCCGGTCACACGGTGGTCATCGGCGACCAGAAGTACGCCCTCCACCTGCTGCCTTCCGGCATCCTCAGCCCGAACGTCGTGCCGGTGATCGGCAACGGCGTGGTGATCGACCCGGGCGTGCTGCTCTCCGAGCTGCAGGGCCTGAACGACCGCGGCATCGACACCTCCAAGCTGCTGATCTCGGGCAACGCCCACCTGATCACCCCGTACCACCGGACGCTGGACAAGGTCACCGAGCGCTTCCTCGGCAAGCGCCGGATCGGCACCACCGGCCGCGGCATCGGCCCGGCCTACGCCGACAAGATCAACCGCGTGGGCATCCGGGTCCAGGACCTGTTCGACGAGTCGATCCTGCGCCAGAAGATCGAGGCGGCGCTGCACGACAAGAACCAGCTCCTGGTCAAGCTCTACAACCGCCGCGCGATCCCGGCCGACCTGGTGCTCGAGGAGTACCTGGGCTACGCCGACAAGATCAAGCCGTACCTGGCGGACACCACCCTCGTCCTGGACGAGGCGCTGAAGGCCGGCAAGGTCGTGCTGCTGGAGGGCGGCCAGGGCACCCTGCTGGACGTCGACCACGGCACGTACCCGTTCGTCACCTCGTCGAACCCGACCTCGGGCGGCGCCTGCACCGGCTCCGGCATCGGTCCCACCAAGATCGACCGGGTGATCGGCATCCTGAAGGCGTACACCACCCGCGTCGGCTCGGGCCCGTTCCCGACCGAGCTGCTGGACGCGGACGGCGAGGCGCTGCGGCGGATCGGCGGCGAGCGCGGTGTGACCACCGGCCGCGACCGGCGCTGCGGCTGGTTCGACGCGGTGATCGCCCGCTACGCGACCCGGGTCAACGGCCTGACCGACTTCTTCCTGACCAAGCTGGACGTGCTGACCGGCTGGGAGCAGATCCCGGTCTGCGTCGCGTACGAGATCGACGGGCAGCGGGTCGAGGAACTCCCGTACAACCAGTCGGACTTCCACCACGCGAAGCCGATCTACGAGAACCTGCCGGGCTGGAGCGAGGACATCTCGAAGGCGAAGACCTTCAGCGACCTGCCGAAGAACGCGCAGGCGTACGTGAAGGCGCTGGAGGAGATGTCGGGCGCGCCGATCTCGGCGATCGGCGTCGGCCCCGGCCGGACCGAGACCATCGAGATCAACTCCTTCCTGTAGGTCGGACCCGAAAGGCCCGGCACCCCTGTCGCGGGGGCGCCGGGCCTTTCGCACGGCCACTTGTCTTTGCACTAGTGCAGATATGGCTTGCGCCTAGTGCAAAGATCGCTCTACGGTGTGCCGCATGACCGCGAAGCTGCCCGCCCCCGTTGTCCTGACCGGCCGCCACATCCGGCTGGAACCGCTGACCCGCGCCCACGTGCCCGACCTGTTCGCCGCCGGCGGCGGGGACGAGGAACTGTGGCGCTGGGTGCCGGTGCCGATGCCCCGCACGCCGGAGGACATGGCGCAGGTGATCGACGCCCGGCTGGCCGACGTGCACTGCGAGCCGTACGCGGTGATCTCGCTCGCCAACGGGCGGGCGATCGGAGTGAGCTGCTACTTCGAGGCGAGCGCCGCCGAGGAGCAGGTGGAGATCGGCGGCACCTGGTACGCGCGCTCCGCGTGGCGGACGGCGGTGAACACCGAGGCGAAGCTGCTGCTGCTCACGCACGCCTTCGAGGACCTCGGCATGGGCCGGGTCAGCTGGCGCACCGACATCAACAACGAGCGCTCGCAGAACGCGATCCGGCGGCTCGGCGCCTCCTACGAGGGCACGTTCCGGCGCAACAAGCAGCGCGTGGACGGCAGCTGGCGGGACACCGTGTACTTCTCGATGCTGGCCGACGAGTGGCCGGCCGCGAAGGCCCGGCTGGCCGGGCGACTGGCCGCGGGCTGAGGAACCGTCAGTAGATGGCGGCGGAGACGATCGCCGCGACCGCCAGGTTGGTGGCGGCGGTCACCCACACCGCCGGGTGCGGCTCGGGGTCGACCAGCAGCTCGCCCAGCCTGCCGGGCGTGACCAGGTCGAGCACCCAGAACGAGACCGCCATCAGCAGCAGGCCGAACAGCCCGAACACGGCGGCCGCGGCCAGGCCCTTGCCGAACTCCTGGTAGGTGGAGATCACGGCGGTGAACACGATCGCGCCGACCGACAGCAGCGCGGAGCTCAGCACCACGGCGGCGTTGCGGTTGCGCTCGATCCAGATTTGCCGGCGCAGCTCACCGGGCGTCAGCACGTCCACCAGCACGACACCGAGCAGCAGCAGGACCAGGCCGACGCCGCCGTACGCCGCCGCGTAGCCCAGCTGGTGAAGGATGTCGCTCACTCCGGTCCGCCCCCTCGCGTCCGCCTGCCGCCCCGTGCCGAGGACCGGCACAACATAGCGCACGGGGCGGGCGGCGCAGCCGGGCGTCGTTCAGTCGTTGTGCTCGACCAAGCGGTCCAGGCAGACCGCGACGGCGATCATCAGCGGGACGTCGGCGCCGTCCTCGACCTCCACGCCGTACGCGTCACGGACGCTGAACCACTTGCGGGACACCTCGCCGATCCGGTGCCCGTCGTTCTTGACGGTGTACTCCTTGTCGATCAGGTCGCCGTGGATCTCCCACTCGCCGCCGTTCTCCAGCTCCACGTGGTACTTGTCGTGGAACGGGGTGAACAGCTTCTTGCGGACGGTGGCGACCACGTCCCCGTCGGCGTTCTCGATCTTCATCGCGTCGCGGACGGTCAGCACCTTCTCCCGGATGGTGGCGACCGTGTTGCCGGCGGTGTCCTGCAGCTCGAAGGTGTCGCGCAGGCGCAGTACCTTGCCGTCCACCAGGAAGCACTTCTCGCCGTGCTCGTCCTCGACCCAGTAGTCGTCGCCGATCGCGAACAGGCGCTCCTTGACCACGAACTTCCGACCCATGATCCGACTCCTCGTCTGCTTGCCGGCCCGCCGTCGGGCGGCCCTCGCCATGGTGCCAGCCGGAACTCAGGTGAGATCCCACAACAGGCGGTAGTACGCGAGGCGTTCCTCGTCCGGCTCGACGCCGTACGCCTCCAGCAGGGGACGTTCCCAGCCGGGGCCGTAGTTCCAGACCGTGCTCCAGCTCGCCACCGCGAGGTCGGCCCAGCGGTCGGCCACTCCGAGGGTGTCCAGGTCGACGTGGCCGGTGGGGCGGCCGTCGTCGCCGACCAGGGTGTTGGGGGCGCACGAGTCGCCGTGGCAGACCACCTCGACGTCCACCGGCGGCGGGTCGGCGAGGATCGCGAGCGCCCGCTCCACGGTGCCGTGGTGGCGCAGGTCCGGGTGCCAGTCGGCGGGGTCGCGGCGCAGCGCGACGGCGCGGTCGATCCGGTCGCGCAGGGACCACGTGTAGGGGCAGTCGGCCACCGGCAGCGCCTCGTGGAAGGCGCGCAGGCCTTCGCCGATCGCGCGGACGGCGACCCCCGGGGTCTTCGTCAGCTCCGGGTCGACGGCGGAACGGCCGGGCAGGCCCGCCGTCAGCAGCCAGCGCCCCGTCCCGTCGCCGCCGAGCGCGAGCACCTCGGGCACGGTGGTGAACGCCCTTGCCCAGCGCAGGCGTTCGGCCTCCGCGTCGAGATCGGCACCACTGCCGGTGGGCGCCCACTTCACGAACCGGCGCTCCGGGCCGTCGCCCAGACGGAACGTCAGCCCGCCGAGCTCGTTGCGCCACACCGGCGCCGGCGTGACGCCGCGGGCCAGTTCGGTGATCGCGGGCGGAACGGCGACGTCTTCCTCGGGTACGTATGCGGCCATCGGACCAGTGTCGCGCAACGCCCGCGAACCCTCCTGCGGTTTTCCGCACCGGGCCAACCTCGCGGACGTGCAACGATCCGTCCGCCCCTCTCCCCGTGGCGAGCCCGGGGCGCTAGCTTCTGCTCGCATGGAGATCGGCGAACTGATCGGGACCGGCCGCACCGCGGACGTCTGGGCACTGAACGACGGGCGGGTACTGCGCCGCTACCGGGACGGGCTGAGCGCCGACGGCGAGGCCGAGGTGATGACACACCTGGCCGAGCACGGCTACCCGGTGCCCGCGGTGTGGGCCGCCGAGCGGCCCGAGGACCTGATCATGGAGCGGCTCGGCGGCCCCACCATGCTGGAGTCGCTGGTCGCCGGGACGATCAGCCCGGGCGCGGCCGGCGAACTGCTCGCCGAACTGCTGCGCCGGCTGCACGAGATCCCGCCGCGCGCCGCCACCCGCCCCGGCGACCGGGTCCTGCACCTCGACCTGCACCCCGACAACGTGCTGCTCACCGCGCACGGCCCGGTGGTCATCGACTGGTTCACCGCCGCCGAGGGCGAGCCCGGCCTCGACGACGCGATGAGCGCCGTCATCCTCGCCCAGGCCCTCCACGACCGCCCCGACACGGCCCGCACCGTCCTCGCCCCACTGCTGCGCGGCCTCCCACCGCTCACCGAGCACCACCTGGCCGAGGCCCGCGCCCGCCGCGCCGCCGACCCGACCCTGACCGCCGAGGAGATCGCCGCACTCGACGACGCCCTCACCCTGATCCGCTCCTGCGCCGCGGGCTAGGCCGAGGGCTCCGCGAGCAGGCCTTGCGTCGCGGGCTGCGCCGCGGGCTCCGCGAGCAGGCCGGTGAGGAACTCCAGCCGGGCGGTCGCCGGGCCGCATTCGCGCGCCGCCGCCAGCGCGGCCCGGGCCTCCGCGGGCCGGCCGGCCCGGTGGAAGGCCAGGGCCAGCGTGGCGTGCGCCATGGTGCGGCGCAGCGGCGCGCTGCCGACGTTCGCGGCGGCGCGCGCCTCGTCGATCGCCAGACCGGGCCGGCCCTCGGCGAGTTCGGACAGGGCGGGCAGGTCGCTGCCCACCCGGTACTCGCGCGGAGCGCGGCGCACGGCGCGGCACAGGGTGCGGAAGGCCTCCCGGTCGGCGTCGGTGGCCTCGCCGGTCTCGTCCAGGTAGGCCAGTGCCCGGGCGTGCAGCTGCTGCTGCGCCGGGTCGGCCGCTTCGCCCGCCGATTCGGCTGCGGCGTCCATGAGTTCGCGGTACCGGCCCTCGGCGAGCAGCACCGACATGCGGAGCGTGCGGACGGCCGGGCCGGGCGGGAGGGCGTCCAGCAGACGGCGCGCCTCGGCGACGTCGCGCTGCATCACCGCCGTCACCTCCTGCACCGCCCCGTCCTGGTCGCCGGGCTCGGTGGCCGATCGGAGCATCACCGCCATCAGCACCGGGGCCCCGCCGGCCAGCAGGCATCCCAGCGCCGCGGACCGGCCGAACGCCCCGCCCGCCGACGCCAGCAGCAGCGCGCACAGCGCATCCGCGCCGACGAACGGCAGCAGGGCGGAAAGCAGCTGCCGCACCGTCAGCGACGCCGCGCCGCCGAGACCCAGCGGCCGCACCAC
>NZ_BMRI01000009.1:200748-222657 GCF_014648555.1 Kitasatospora griseola | reverse complement strand
CGGCACCGGGATCCGCCGCACCTGCCACACCCCACGCGGATCGATCGAGGTGCGCAGCGGCGTCCCCATCCCGAACACCCAGCCCGCGGCCCGCAGCCCGAACCACCGAGCCGGCCCCGCCAGGTACCCCGCCCACAGCCAACTCTCCGCGTACAGCCCCGCCGGCACCCCGACCGCGACCGGCAGGTGCTCCAGCCCGCCGGCGAAGTACTGCCAGCACACCACCAGGAATCCCACCATCGCCCCGTAGATCCGGGACACCGTCCTCCAGCGCCGCAGCGCGTCACCGTTCACGGCGAGGGATCGTGCCAGAACTTCCCGCGCCTCGGCAGGGGTTCGGCCCTTCCTCGGCTTGCCCGTTCGGAGCAGAATGCCCTGGAACCGACATGATCACGGCCGGGGGAGACGTTCAGCAGATGCACCGCCTTCGGACGATGTCACCACCGCAGCTCCGCCGGGCCGGCCGGCTGCTCGCCGCCCTCACCCCGTTGACGCTGGCCGGACTGTCGGCGCTCGCCGTCGACCCGGACTTCACGACGCCCGCCGACGCGGCCGCCCTCCTGGTGCTGGCGGCCGCCCTGCTCACCCTCGTGGTGATGCGGGCCGGCCGGCGGTCGGTGGTCCTCGGCGCCCTCTGCGGCACGGTGCTGCTGGCCGTGCCGGGCGCCGCGTTCGCGGACGAGCTGCTGCGGCGCCGGGGCGTCGACACGGAGGTCGTCATCACGGCCGCACACCGCACGACGAGCCTGTTCGGCGGCTCCGACTGGACCTGCGACCTCCGCCGCACCGACGGCCGCCCCCTCCCGCACGCCGCCCTCTCCGGAAGCCTCTGCCCGGGCCCGGAACAGATCGGCCGCACCGCGACCGTCACCGTGGACCCGACCGGCTGGACGCCCCCGACCTCCGCCGACCCGGGCAGGTGGGACCGCACCGACCTCGCCCCGGCCGTCGCCCTCCTCGTCGCCACCACCGCCCTCTGGTCCTGGCTCGCCCTCTCCCCCACCCGCAGCCCCACCCGCACCCGCCTCACTGGCCGAAGCACCTTCGGGGCCCGGTGAGCGGAGCACGTGCCGTCGGCTGCGGACGGGCCACCTTGATGCGGGTGTGCCCCGAGGCCACCACGAGCCGCCCGCTGTCCCCCGATCCACGGAGCTCACCCGGAACACCCGCCCCGGCCATGGGGTTGGATGAGGGCATGGCTTCTCGTGCACGTGTCCGCACCCCCGAGCTGGTCGGCGCTGGTGGATGGCTCAACACAGGTGGCAAGGATCTTTCGCTGGCGGATTTCCGCGGCAAGATCGTGATTGCCGACTTCTGGAAGTCCTACACAATGTAGGGATCTCCAGAGGGGGCGTACGTGCACCACCACACCCTGTGTGACCTGTACCTTCGGCTGTCCTTGGACCGGGACGGCAAGACAGCGATCGAACGCCAGGAAGCCGACTGCCGCGCATGGGCCGAGCGCAACGGCCTGACGGTCCGCAAGGTCCACATCGACCGGGGGCGCTCCGGCTTCAAGGACGTCGAGCGCAAGGGGTTCGACTCCGCCCTTGCCGCCGTCACGGCGGGCGTCGTCGGGACGCTGATCGTGTGGAAGCTGGACCGGCTCTCCCGCAAGGGCATCGGTCAGGTCGGCAAGGTCCTGGATGACATCGAGAAGGCGGGCGGCCGTCTGGTCTCCGTCGTGGACGGGCTCGACACCTCGAACGACTCGGCCCGCATGGTCGTCGCCATGCTCGCCGAACTCGCCCGGTCCGAGTCGAAGAACCTCGGTACCCGCGTGGCCCACGCGAAGCGGCACCTGCGCCGACAAGGCCAGTGGATCGGCGGACAACCTCCGTATGGGCTGCTGGTCGACACCACCACGAAGAAGCTGGTGCACGACCCCGAGACGGCTGTCTACGCCCGCCTCATCGCGGATGACGCGCTGGCCGGCAAATCCCTGGTGCAGATCGCGCGGCTGCTCAACGAGTACGACATCCCCGCGGCTCGGGGTGGCCAGTGGAACGCCGCGAGCATCATGAATCTGCTCAAGTCCCCGGCCTTCGCCGGTCTGATGCCGGAGACCGAATCCGTCGAAGCCGAGGACGGCAGCCGCAAGTTCACGAGCCGCGTGTTCCCCTACCGAGACCCCGAGACGCTGGACACCGTGAGCATCGGCGAAGGGATCATCACGGTCGGCGAGCGGGAGCGGATCATCCGGCAGCTCGAAGCCCGGACCCGGATGCAGGCGGGCAAGCGAATGCCGAAGCCGAACGGCACGGCGCTGCTCACCGGCATGGTGTTCTGCGACGTTCCGGGGTGCGGGCGTCGGATGCACAAGGTCGGCGGCAGCTATCAGTGCATGGCTCGCCGCGCGGGCAACCAGTGTCCCGGTGCGAACGCGGTGGCCGACCGTGTGGATCAGTACGTCTCGGAGTGGTTTCTCTCGCTGCTCCCGACGCTCGAACCGGATGATCCGCTCCTGGTTGCCATCGCCGACCGCTGGGTGAAGAAGGCAGACCCCGAGACGTTCGCCAAGCGCGATGCCATCACCGACGAAATCGCCGACCAGGAAGCCCGGCTGGCGGACCTGGAAGACGCGCGATACCTGCGCGGGGAGTTCGACCGACCGGGAGCACTTGAGCGCTACGAGCGTCTTGCGGACCGCCTCCAGAGCCGCATCGACGGCCTTCGCGCCGACCTTGCCTCGCTGCCGCTCCCCGCAGTCAACATCTCCCCGCTGCTGGACAGCGAACTACTGCTCCCCGCCTGGAAAGTATCGACGCACGAACAGAAGCGAGACCGCCTGTCCCTTGCCATAGACGGCGTGTTCATCAGCAAGGGCGAGCGAGGGAAGCGATTCGTGCCCGAGCAGCGAGTCCGGGTCAAGTGGGCTGAGATCAAGGAGTAGCCACCGCACCACGCCAGACAGCCTCACAGCTCCAAGCCAGCCTCGTTCGGCCCCCAGTGGTCGGGCGGGGCTTTCTCATGCCCACAGGCGGCCGTACAGCCGCTTGGCACGTCCGCAGACCGGTGGGCCTCCGGATGACGGATGACGATTGATGGGTCGTTCAGCGCTCCAGGTCTGCTCTCAGCAGGAAGGTAGTTGTTGTCTCTCTATTCACCAAAAAGCTTGCTGACCTGTGGTTTCGTCGAATCCCGAAGTCACCTTGTGAGCGCTTGGACGGCTGGCCGATGGTGGCGCGATGACGATGGAACACCGGGCGCACCTTTTCTAGAAAACTTGTTTGATTTGCCCTTGCTCTTCACCTAACCATGGGGTGACCTGCTGTCTCTTGCTTCGCCTGGGTCACCTTCGGATGCCTGCTGTCCGTTTTGACTCATTTGTTTGCAAGGCAGCGGGGGTGAGTGCATTGAACGCTTTCAAGGGAGATCAGGTTGGGGAAGTACCTAGACGACGCGCTTGCTCGCCGAGCATGGGAGGGCGCTGCCGTCGTGGCCACGTGGCCGGGCGTGTCCGCGCTGCCGTTCGCATGGAGTGGGGCGCAGTGGGTGACTCCGGCCGGAGAGTTGCGCGATCTGCCGCTGGTGCGCCGTGGCATGGGTGAGTGGCTGGCGGCTGCTGTGGCGGAGCTGGACACCGTGCAGGTGGCTGCGGACAAGGTCCGGGAGGATCTTCGAATTCGCCTTTCCGAGGCCTATGCGGCTATGGATATGGCCACCTCGGACGAGGAGTTCGAGCGCGCATACGGCATGGTTGGCGAGGTCCGCCGCTTGCTGGACTTCGAGGCCAGCCGGGAGGTGCTGGCGCGTGACCTTCCGCTGATGCACGGCGTGCGTGCGATTTCGTCGGAGCTGCTGTCAGCCACGACTGCTCGTGTATCTCAACTCCTTTCGCTGGCTTCACAGTTCGAAGAGTTTCGCGCGCCGCTGCGTGATCCGGCGGAGTGGGTGGCACGTCTGGGTGCTGCGCCTCGTACCGAGCATGTGCGTACCGCGCTGGTGTGGGATGCGTTCACGTTGGCGGAGCCTGCGTTGGCCACGTCGCTGGGCACTCCGGCGGGCAAGCGACTGCTGTTCGCCGCGATGGATCGGCGGTTCGGCGCCCGGCGGAAGTTCGGGGGCTACGACGGTTGGCGGGGTGTGGCGCTGGCCGGCTGACGGGTGACCGGGGGTGGGTCAATCTCTGGGTGGTGGCGCCCCTTGGACCCGACCTCCACGCCTGTGCATGTCTCCGCGAAATTCGGACCTGGGGGGTGGGCGGGTACCCCCTTCCTCTTCCGACTCAGCGCGGCAGGGAGAGAAAACGCTCGCATGACGAATTGAACCGTTTTTACGCCTAGCGGAGTCGAGTGAAACTCACCCCTCCTCGCCGCCCCCTCCCAAACTCCGATAGCGGGCGATGAATGTAGAGACCACCCCTGGAACCTCCCCCTCATATCTTTCATTCCGGGAAATCGTCAGACGCAATAGCCAGAGGAGTCCCTGGATTTTCAAAAGGGGAGACGCGGCCACCATGCGCGCAGGAATCCACGGGCAGGTCCGGTGCGCATACTGCAAATCCTCAATGCACTCCCAGACCCTGTCGTGGTCATGGTTGACCTCCTCCCACCATCCAGGAGCTAGAAGCTGAAGTTTCGCAATATCGGCACTGAATACTGAAATATCATTTCTTGACACCAGTGACTCTAGGCCCTGGTCCGGGTCGCCCTTCAGGTGGACTGGGATGATCATGTTGGTGTCGCTTTTGAGCAGGGCGATAGTGGCATCATCTCTGCTTACCTCATAAGGCGGCCTCACTGCTAGGGGGTCAAGAAAAGCCGGAGCGAGAGAGAATTCGGCTGCAGAGATTAGCGCCAACTCTCGAACACCCTGTAACTTGGAACTCACCTCAAAGTCGTGGGCGAGCCATGATCTGCAGAACTCGTCTACTTCCTCGACAGCTGTGCTCGAGAACGCAAACAGGCCGGCACGCTGCAGCTCGTTGACCACCACTACGGGATTACTCAAGCCGCCCAATGTCAGCTACCCCTTTGTCAAAGTTTGATCGAACAGTGAGCAGACAACACAAGTCAGCCCATAACTAGCGCTCCAGAGGCACCAGTTGAATAGCACTCCCGCCATCGCTGCACAGCTGTTGCCAGGTACCTCGATAACGACAAGTGCATAGAGCAGCAGACCGAGAATGACGCCGACGACTAGAGCCACCGCCCCGACCTTAATCGTGGCTGTTGCCTCTCTGCTGCCCAGAAAGGCAAAGACAAGACCCAAGACCACGCCCTGAACCGTTACCGCGAGCTGCGTCGCCTGAGCCATAGCGGGGGAGAGGGGAAATGTCCTCTCGGGGGTCTGAGGAATTGCTGCAGCAGGCCGGAGATCTACTTCTTGAGCGCCGGACAATGCCTCCCATAGCAGAGCACTGGCGATGTAGAGAACAATGATTGCCGCCAGGCTGAAAGTGGCGACGATCAGCGTCATTGGAACATCGTTGGCGAGCATCACTAGTGCTGCCACCAGAGCAGCGAGAGCGCTGAATGCGTACACGCCAACCAGCGCTCTTCTGGCGAGCTTTCCGCTACGTGAAGGGGCGGTCTGTCCACCCCCTGGGGCTGCTGCTCCGGCCGTCATCGCACGCCTCCGCCGATATGCCACCCTATGCCGTGAGAATGTACCGACTACGGGGCGAGTGAAACCTTGGGCAAGGGCAGTCAGCCTACGTATTCACTCATTCGAGTCACCTTGCCGCGCCGCTCAGACCGCCCGCTGAGGCGGCTGCCACGAGGAGTGACAGCCGTGGCGGCCTCGTCAGTCGTCTCGAAAACGATGGTTTGCGAGACGGGTGTCGAACGGCCCTGCGAAGGGGTGGTTAGGCGTTCAAAACCCGTCTTAAAACCTGCCGAAAACCCTTGCTGTTGTGAGACGAGTTGTGAGACGGTTGGGTCGTGACGAAGAACACCGGACACCTGATCGGCTACGCCCGAGTCTCCACCGACGACCAGGAAGCACAGCTCCAGTGCGACGCACTCACCGAGGCGGGCTGCTCCCGGATCTTCACGGACAAGGCCAGCGGGAAGAACATGGACCGTCCGGAGCTTGCCGCCGTGCTGGACTACCTCCGTCCCGGCGACACCCTGTGCGTGTGGAAGCTGGACCGCTTCGCCCGCTCGCTGATCGACCTGGTGACCATGGTGGACGCGCTGTCGGCGCGAGGCATCGGCTTCAAGGTGCTGACGGGGGCGCTGGCGAGCATCGACCCGAACACGCCGGACGGCCGTCTCATGCTCCAGGTGGTCGGTGCCATGGCCGAGTTCGAGCGGAGTCTGATCAAGGACCGCACCCGCGCCGGTCTGGAGGCTGCCAGGGCACAGGGGCGGACAGGTGGTCGGCCGAACGTGTTGGACGCTGACAAGCTCGCTGCGGCCCGTGCTCGCCGGGCGAACGGTGAGAGCGTGACGGCGATTGCCAAAGCGCTCGGGGTGAGCCGCGCGACGCTGTACCGGAACCTCGGGGAGTAGTCGCCGGGAGCAACTAGCAAGAGCCGTCTACCTGTTGCGGGTAGGCGGCTCTTTGCTGTGTCTCGGCTGGAGGCGGTATGCGCTGCGAAAGTTCGACGCTCGGCCCACAAGCGATCCCGGCTCAAGCTCGGCGCACACACGCTAGGTGTGACTGCGTTTTTAGCCCCGGCTCGCCGACCAGTCGTTAAATCCTCCGGGGGCGTCGTCCGGCGGGATCAGGTCGCGCAGCTTCGTGATGCTCTCCCGCCCGCCCTTGAGCGGTCGGACGAACACGCCGAAGGTGTACACGGCCATGATCCGCACGAGCTTGCCAGAGCGCCGGTCGTGCACTGTCTGTCCAACCTGTGGTACCCACTGCTCACTCATGATCGGCCGCCCATCGTGAGGCGTCGGCAAAGCTATAGAAGATCACCGGTTTGCCGTCCCGCTGCTCCACAGGGCGGCTGCCACGGTGTCGGTCGACCACGCCCCACAGGTCTAGCAATGGGATGCCGCGCTGGGGTGGCATCGGTACGACCCCGTAGCGACGTTCAGTCCGTGCGGCTGCTGGCATGTCGGCTCCACTCGGGAAGGTGCTGGTCCGTATTGATGTAGCGGCCCGTTCGGGCGAGATCAGCGGCCAAAGCGGGGACAGACTGACCGGCTCGGCGGTAGCGTCGAAGAACGCCCAAATGTCCCGGGGGGACCTCTTGAACACTGCCCTGCGCCGCGCTATGGGCGACGCTCGGTTGAGCGCCCGTCAGCTGGCTACCCGCGTCGGGGTGGCACCTAAGACGGTGGAACGATGGCTGATAGATGAGGCCCTGGTTCCTCACCCACGGAACCGGGCGGACGTGAGCGAAGTGCTAGGGGTGAGTGAAGCGATGCTGTGGCCGAACGTGGTTCGGTCGGCGATCAAGACCGGCCCCGATCGAGAGATCGTCTCTGTCTATCCCTACCGTTCCGCGTGCCCGTCGTCCGCGTGGGGCCAGCTGATCGGCGACGCGAAGGGTGATCTCTTCTTCGCCGGCTACACCAACTACTTCCTGTGGCTGGAGCAGCCGAACTTTCTCGGCACGCTGCGCGCCAAGGCGGAAGCTGGGTGCCGGGTGCGCTTCCTGCTGGGTGACCCCGACGGCGAGACCACGGCGCAGCGGGAGCGGATCGAGGACGTTGCCCTCACGGTCTCCACGCGCATCCGGATCATCCTGGAGAACCTGGCCAAGCTGCGCGGCGTGGAGAGCGTGGAAGCCCGCTACAGCGTCGCTGACGACGCCACCAACCACGTCAGCCTCTCGGTATTCCGTTTCGATTCTCAGGCGCTCGTGACGCCCCACTTGGCCCGGTTCGTCGGCCATGACTCGCCGATGATGCATCTCCGCCGACAGCAAGAGGGCGGCATGTTCGACCGGTTCGCCGCACATGCCGAGGAGCTGTGGGACCGAGCCACACCCGTCCCTGCCGCCTGATCCAGACGGCACAGCACAGGAGCACTCCGGAAGGCGCAGCAACCGCCCACCAGAGGTGCCGTACACAAATGCGCCGGAATGCGGGCAGTGCCCGTGAGGTTTGATTGGGGCATGGCTTCTCGTGCACGTGTCCGCGCCCCCGAGCTGGTCGGCGCCGGTGGATGGCTCAACACAGGCGGCAAGGAACTCAAGCTGGCCGACCTGCGAGGTAAGTGTGTCGTACTAGACTTCTGGACGTTCTGCTGCATCAACTGCCTCCATGTCCTGGACGAGCTCCGGGAGTTGGAGGAGAAGCACCGGGACACCGTGGTGATCGTCGGGGTGCACTCGCCGAAGTTCGTGCACGAGGCCGACCACACGGCGGTGGTGGATGCGGTGGCCCGGTACGAGGTGCACCATCCGGTGTTGGACGATCCGGAGCTGGTGACGTGGAAGCAGTACGCGGTGCGGGCCTGGCCGACGCTGGTGGTGATCGACCCGGAGGGGTACGTGGTCGCGCAGCACGCGGGTGAGGGGCATGCGCACGCGATCGCGAAGCTGGTCGAGGAGCTGGAGGCGGAGCACGCGGCGAAGGGCACGCTGCGGCGCGGCGACGGGCCGTACGTGGCGCCCGAGCCGCAGGCTGGGGACCTGCGGTTCCCGGGGAAGGCGGTGCGGCTACCGAACGGGCACTACCTGGTCGCGGATTCGGGGCACCACGCGCTGGTGGAGCTCGCGGAGGACGGCGAGCGGGTGGTGCGGCGGATCGGCGACGGGGTGCGCGGGCTGGTGGACGGCGCGGAGCCGCGGTTCAGCGAGCCGCAGGGCCTGGCGCTGGTCCCGGAGGGTCTCGGCCTCGGCTACGACGTGGTGGTGGCGGACACCGTCAACCACGCGCTGCGCGGGGTGCGGCTCGCCGACGGCTCGGTGACCACGTTGGCCGGCACCGGCAGGCAGTGGTGGCAGGGTTCGCCGACGTCCGGGGCGGCCACCGGCGTCGACCTGTCCTCGCCGTGGGACGTCGCGTTCTTCGACGGCAAGGTCTGGATCGCGATGGCCGGCGTGCACCAGCTGTGGTCGTTCGACCCGCTGGCCGGGACGGTCGAGGTCGCGGCCGGCACCACCAACGAGGGCCTGGTCGACGGCCCGGCGCCGGAGGCGTGGTTCGCCCAGCCGTCCGGCCTGGCGGTCTCCGCGGACGGCGAGCGGCTGTGGGTCGCCGACTCGGAGACGTCCGCGCTGCGCTGGGTCGCCCGCGGCACGCACGAGGTGCGCACCGCCGTCGGCACCGGCCTGTTCGACTTCGGGCACCGCGACGGCTCGGCCGAACAGGCGCTGTTCCAGCACCCGTTGGGCGTCACCGTGCTCCCGGACGGCTCGGTCGCGGTCAGCGACACGTACAACCACGCGCTGCGCCGGTACGACCCGGCGAGCGGCGAGGTCTCCACGCTGGCCACCGATCTGCGGGAGCCGTCGGGCGCGGTGGTGGTGGACGGCGACATCGTGGTGGTGGAGTCGGCCCGACACCGGCTGACCAGGCTGCGGCTGCCCGAGGAGGCCGTCCGGGTGGAGGCCGTCGCGCACCGCACCCGGCGCGCCGCGACCGAGGTCGCGCCGGGCACGCTCCGCCTCGACGTGGTGTTCTCCGCGCCCGCCGGCCAGAAGCTGGACGAGCGTTACGGCCCGTCGACCCGGCTGCTGGTCAGCTCCACCCCGCCCGGCCTGCTGGCGTCCGGCGCGGGTGCGGACAGCGCGCTCTCCCGCGAGCTGGTGCTCGCGGAGGGCGTGACGGAGGGCGTGCTGCACGTCTCCGCGATGGCCGCGTCCTGCGACGACGACCCGGCGATCGAGTACCCGGCCTGCCACGTCCACCAGCAGGACTGGGGTGTGCCGGTGAAGGTGGTGCCGGGCGGCGCGACGCGGCTGCCGCTGGTACTGGCGGGAATGGAGTGATCGACCGTCAGGGTGTGGGTCCGGCCCACACCCTGACCGCCGCTCAGCCCTCCAGGAACGCCTTGATGGCGCCGGCCAGGTAGTACGGGTCCTCGGCGCCGCAGAGCTCGCGGGCGGAGTGCATGGACAGCGCCGCGATGCCGCAGTCGACGGTGGTGATGCCGAGGCGGGCGGCGGTGATCGGGCCGATGGTGGTGCCGCAGGGCATCGCGTTGTTGGAGACGAAGCTCTGCCACGGGACGCCGGCCTTCTCGCAGGCGGCGGCGAACACGGCCCGGCCGACGCCGTCGGTGGCGTACCGGTTGTTGACGTTGACCTTGAGGATCGGGCCGCCGTTGGGCAGCGGGTGGTGGCCGGGCTCGTGGCGCTCGCTGTAGTTGGGGTGGACGGCATGCCCCATGTCGGAGGACAGGCAGACGGTGCCGGCCAGGGCGCGGGCGCGGTCCTCGGCGGTGCCGCCGCGGGCGTAGCAGGAGCGCTCCAGCACGTTGCCGAGCAGCGGGCTCTGCGCGCCGGTGTCGGACTCGCTGCCGGTCTCCTCGTGGTCGAACGCGGCGAGCACCGGGATGCAGGGCAGTTCGCCGCCGGCCTCGGCGACGGCGGCCAGCGCGGCGGTGGCGGCGTGCACGGAGAGCTGGTTGTCCAGGCGCGGGCCGGCCAGCAGTTCGCGGTCGCGGCCGAGGTAGGAGGGCGGCTGGACGTCGTGGGCCATCAGGTCCCAGCCGATGATGTCGGCGGCGTCGAGGCCGGCCTTGTCGGCGACGTACTCCAGCAGGGCGCCCTCGGTGGTGTCGCCGAGACCCCAGATCGGCGTCAGGTGGCGCTGGCGGTCGAGCTTGAGACCGTCGTTGACGGCGCGGTCGAGGTGGATGGCGAGCTGCGGGACGCGCAGCAGCGGCTCGTCCAGGTGGACCAGGCGGGTGGTGCCGTCGCGCAGGACGAGCCGGCCGGACAGCCCCAGGTCGCGGTCGAGCCAGGTGTTGAGGGGGACGCCGCCGTAGATCTCGACGGCGATCTGCCGCCAGCCGGCCGAGCCGGTGTCCGGGATGGGCTTGACCCGCAGGTTCGGCGAGTCGGTGTGGGTGCCGACCACCCGGTAGGGGGTGGCGGGGCCGGCGCCCTCGGGCACGTACCAGGCCATCAGGGCGCCGCCGCGCACCAGGTAGCGGCCGCCGCTGCCGCCGTCCCAGGCGTCCGCCTCGCGGACCTCGCGGAAGCCGACCCGCTCCAGCCGCTCGACCGCGCTCTGCACCGCGTGGTACGGGGAGGGGGAGGCGGCGAGGAAGGCGATCAGGTCGTCCGTGTGCTTCCGGTCGAAGTGGGCCGTGCGGGCGGCGGTCGACATGTTGCTCCTGGGTTGAGGGCGGCCGGGCCTGATGGGGGTGACGGGCCCGCCCCTTGAGCATATGCCCGTACACGGACAGGGCCGCGTGAAGTCCGCAATGGTGACACAACAGTGAGCGGGACGCGACACAACACCGCGGGGCCCGGCGATGAACCGGGCCCCGCGGTGTGAGGGTGGGTCAGGCGGTCGGGTGAACGGCCCGCCGCCGTTCGATCAGAACGCCTCTTCGGCGAGGTCCATCAGCTCGTTGTCGATGGCCTCGGCGATCTGGCGCTGCGTGGCGGTGGTCGGCAGCACGGTGCGGGCGAAGTGCTTCGCCGCGGCGACCTTGCCCTGGTAGAAGGCGACGTCCTTCTCGGACGCGCCGGCCTCCAGCTTGGCCAGCGCGACCGCGGCCTGACGGAGCAGCAGCCAGCCGACCACCACGTCGCCGGAGACCATCAGCAGGCGGGTGGTGTTCTGGCCCACCTTGTACATGTTCTTGACGTCCTGCTCGACGGCCGTCAGGTCGGCGATCAGCTTGCCGACGATGGCCTCCAGGTCGCCGGCGGCCTTGGCGAGCAGGTCGCGCTCGGGGGCCAGGGCGGCGCCGCCGTCACCGGCCGCGAGGAACTTCTGGATCTGCTCGTTGACCGCGGTCAGCGCCTGGCCGCCGTCCTTGACGATCTTCCGGAAGAAGAAGTCCTGGCCCTGGATGGCGGTGGTGCCCTCGTACAGGGTGTCGATCTTGGCGTCCCGGATGTACTGCTCGATCGGGTACTCCTGCAGGTAGCCGGAGCCGCCGAAGGTCTGCAGCGACTGGGCGAGCTGCTCGTAGGACTTCTCCGAGCCGTAGCCCTTGACGATCGGCAGCAGCAGGTCGTTCAGGCGCTCGGCGGCGGCGTCGTGCTCGCCGCGCAGGCGGGCGGCCAGCATGTCGTCCTGCACCGAGGCGGTGTAGAGGACCAGGGCGCGCATGCCCTCGGCGTACGCCTTCTGGGTCAGCAGCGAGCGGCGCACGTCGGGGTGGTGGGTGATGGTGACGCGCGGCGCGGTCTTGTCCATGAACTGCGAGATGTCGGCGCCCTGCACGCGCTCCTTGGCGTACTCCAGCGCGTTCAGGTAGCCGGTGGACAGGGTGGCGATGGCCTTCGTGCCGACCATCATCCGGGCGAACTCGATGATCTTGAACATCTGGCGGATGCCGTCGACGGTCTCGCCGAGCAGCCAGCCCTTGGCCGGGTGCTTGGCGCCGAACGTCATCTCGCAGGTGTTGGAGGCCTTGAGGCCCATCTTGTGCTCGACGTTGGTGGCGTAGGCGCCGTTGCGCTCGCCGAGCTCGCCGGTCTCCCAGTCGAAGTCGTACTTCGGCACGATGTACAGGCCGAGGCCCTTGGTGCCCGGCTTGCCGCCCTCGGGGCGGGCCAGCACCAGGTGGATGATGTTCTCGGACATGTCGTGCTCGCCCGAGGTGATGAAGCGCTTGACGCCCTCGATGTGCCAGGAGCCGTCCTCCTGCTTGATCGCCTTGGTGCGGCCGGCGCCCACGTCGGAGCCCGCGTCGGGCTCGGTCAGCACCATGGTGGCGCCCCACAGGCGCTCGACCATGCGCTGGGCGACCTTCTGCTGCTCCTCGGTGCCCTCGTCGTAGACGACGCCGGCGAAGGCCGGGCCGGAGGAGTACATCCAGATGGCGGGGTTGGAGCCGAGGATCTGCTCCGCGTACGCCCAGACCAGGGAGCTCGGGGTGACCTGGCCGCCGATGCCCTCCGGGATGCCCAGGCGCCACCACTCGGAGTCCATGAAGGCCTGGTAGCTCTTCTTGAAGGTCTCCGGGATCGGAGCGGTGTTGGTCTGCGGGTCGAACACCGGCGGGTTGCGGTCGGTGTCGGTGAAGGAGGCGGCGAGGTCGTTCTCGGCCAGCCGGGAGATCTCGCTGAGGATGTTCTTCGCGGTGTCGACGTCCATCTCGGCGAACGGACCGGTGCCGTACACCTGGTCGCGGCCGAGCACCTCGAAGAGGTTGAACTCCACGTCCCGCAGGTTGGACTTGTAGTGACCCATGACCGTATCTCCGGTTCGTCTTCCACGGGCGAGCCGCTTACGGCGCACCGCTTACCCACCAGTACGCCCCATGATGCTACCCAGCGGTAACTTGTTCAACCCCTCCGGCGTGAAGCACCTATGAACGTGGTCACGTCCCACAATGCGGCCCGCCGCCGGATTGTGCGGATCACCCGCCCCCAAGCGGGGCCCGGCCCGATAGCCTGTCCCCGTGTACGGCTACGAGCAGAGCGCCTACCAGGACCCCTATCAGCAGCAGATGCAGCAGGGGATGTCCGGCATGCCCGGCGCCGGGTACGGCGACCCGCAGGCCGCCCAGCAGTCGCTCTACCCCGAGCCCTCGCCGCCCTCGCTGGCGGACGCGGTGCGCGCCTTCACCACCGGGGCGATGCCGGTGGAGGACTTCCAGGCCATCTTCATCACCTCGAAGGTGTACTGCCCGCGCGGCGACCGCCCCGGCTTCCTGGCGCTGCACAACACCCCGACTCCGGTGATCCCGATGTTCAGCTCGCTCAAGGAGCTGAAGCGGTACGCCGGCAAGGACTCCAAGCACTTCTCGGTCACCGGCGCCGAGGTGCTCGACCTGCTGCCCACCGGCTACGGCTTCGCCCTGGACATGGAGGGCGAGCACCGGATGGTGTTCGACGCCCGCGCGGTCGAGCAGATGGTCGACTTCACCATGCGCCGGATGTACGGCTGACCCCTCCTCCCACCCCTCGTCGGGGCCGGAATACCTCCAGATAGTTCAACGTTCAACCTTGCGAGTGGTTGAGAGTTGAACTACTGTGGTGGATGTAGGCCACAGACCCGCCGAAGGAGGCCCTGCCGCGCGTGACCACGCCCGACCCGGTGCACAGCACCGCCCGGCCGGTCCTCACCGTGGCCACCGCCCCCGAGGGCTACGAGGGCGAGGGATTCCCCGTCCGCCGCGCCTTCGCGAAGATCAACACCAAGTTATCGACGGCACCTTCGTCCACCGTGACTCGCACGGCGGCGGCGGCGTCATCACCGACGGCGACACCCAGTGGATGACCGCCGGCTCGGGCCTGCTGCACATCGAGACCCCGCCGGAGTCGCTGGTGAAGTCGGGCGGCCTCTTCCACGGCCTGCAGCTCTGGGTCAACCTGCCCGCCTCGGACAAGATGATCGCCCCGAAGTACCAGGACATCCGCGCCGGCAACGTCAAGCTCCTCAGCACCGCGGACGGCGGCGCACTGCTGCGCGTCATCGCCGGCGAGTTGGACGGCCACCAGGGCCCCGGCGCCACCCACACCCCGATCACCATGATCCACGCGTCGATCAACCCCGGCGCCCAGATCACCCTGCCCTGGCGCTCCGACTTCAACGCCCTCGCCTACGGCCTCGCCGGCAACGGCTCGGCCGGCGCCGAGCACCGTCCCTTCCACCGGGGCCAGGCGGTCGTCTTCGGCGACGGCGACTCGATCACCCTGCGCGCCGACGAGAAGCAGGACTCCCGCGACAACAACTTCGAGGTCGTCCTCCTCGGCGGCCTCCCGATCCGCGAGCCCGTCGCCCACTACGGCCCGTTCGTCATGAACAGCCACCGCGAACTCCAGCAGGCCATGGAGGACTTCCAGGCCGGCCGTCTCGGCACCATCCCCGCCGACGAGAACTGACCCTCCGTCACGTTCGCGAGCCCGCGCCCCCGTCCCCGGACGGGGGCGCGGGCTTTTGCGCCTGATCGAGCACTGGAACGGCACGGCCTGGGAGCGGGCGCAGGCCCCCGCCCTCGACGCCGACTGCTGGCCGCTCAGTACGGTGACCGCCACCGGTCCCTCCGACGTCTGGGCCGCCGGTGCCGTTCTCGGTGACTCGCTGACCTGCCGGATCCACGGCCGCGCCGTCCCGTCAGTGGGCAACTGCCCGGGCGGGACGGCGCGTTGGATCGCCCGGGAGTGCTACGGCGCCGGATCAGGTGAGCGCGAGGCTGATCTGGTCGTTGAAGACCACCCAGTGCTGGCCCTTGTCGTTGACGTCGCACGGCTTGGTGGAGACGTTCGGGGTGCCCCAGGCGTTGGCGAGGCAGTAGCCGGGGGCGAGGGTGAGGACGATCTGCTGGCCCGAAACGGTCCAGTACTGGCCCGGGTCGTTGGAGGCGCACGGCTTGGTGGAGACGTCCGGGGCGCCCCACTTGTCGGCGAGACAGTAGGCGCGGGCGTTGGAGAGCGAGATCTGGTCGCCCGCGACCGTCCAGTGCTGGCCCTGGTCGTTGGCGTCGCACGGCTTGGTGCCGACGTTCGGGGTGTTCCAGGCGTTGGCAAGGCAGTAGGCGCCGGGGGCGCGCGTGGTCGCGTGGCCGGTGTCGGCCGCTCCGGCCCCGCCGGCGGGCAGGAAGGAGGCGGCCAGCCCCATCGTGGCAATGGCGAGCGTCTTGCGGAAAGCGATGGCCATGAGGCAGTTCCGTTCTCGCGGCGGCCGCACGATTCCCCTGCGGCCGAGAGGTGTTTCTCGCGGCTCGGATCCGAGCGCAGGAGATTTGTAGCAGCGCCGAACCGCGGACCGGCGGTGCTGCGCGCCGCATTCATCCGAACGGGGCTCCCCTGTCCGGCGCACAGAACCCCACTGGTCGAACACCGCGGGCGAGTGTCCGGCGGGCGGCGGTAATTCGTAGGCTGAGCGGCGCAGGAACACCGCGCGAGAAGGAGAACCGCAATGGCGACGATCCATCGGACAACCATGACGCCCGGCAAGTTGGAGCTGCTGGCCGACTGGCTGCCGCAGCAGAGCTGGTACCGGCCCGGCGGCGGCGAACTGGCGCGGGCCGGCGGCTTCCGGCTGGACGACCCGGAGGGCGAGGTCGGCATCGAGCTGATGGTGGTGACGGACGGCCGGGCCGCCTACCTGGTGCCGATGGCGTACCGGGGCGCGCCGCTGGAAGGGGCGCCCCAGGGGGCGCTGATCGGGACCGCCGAGCACGGGGTGCTGGGGACCCGCTGGTTCTACGACGGCGAGCAGGACCCGGTGGTCCGCGCGCAGTTGGCCGAGTTGCTGCGCGGGCGGGCGGTGCCGCAGAAGCAGAGCGAGAGCGACACGGTGGACGACACCGTGGCGGTGGCGGCCGTCGACGGCGAGGTGGCGGTGGCGCTGCGCCGGGAGCTCGTGCCCGGCGGGGAGCCGGCGCCGGGCGAGGTGGTCGCCGGGTACACCGCGCCGGACGGGTCGGCGGTCCGCGCGGTGTTCCTGACGGCCGGACGCTGACGGAGCGTCAGAGTCGGGCGTAGAGCGCCGCGGCGTCGTCGTGGGCCTTGCCGCGGGGCCAGCGCAGGCAGTCGGCGTCGGTGAGCTCGGCGGCACGGACCTGGGCGATCAGCTCGGCCGGGCCGGCCTCGGCGAGCAGGCGGACGGCGTCGGCCCAACTTCCCAGGCCCAGGCGGTCGGTGAAGCGGGCGGCGCCGTCCGACAGGGCGGCCACCCCGTGCAGGTCGGCGCGGGCGACCACGCCGGTCTCGGCGTGCTCGGCGGCCTGCGGGGCGGCGGCGGCGATCCACGGCCCGTGGCCGGTGTTGCGGGCGGCGCGGACGGCGATCGCGTACTGCAGGTAGAGCTCGGCGCGTTCGGCGGTGCCGGGGACGGTCGACCAGACCTGGCGGCGCAGCGCCTCGCCGCCGGGGAAGCGCTGGTTGTCGCCGATCACCCGGGGCGGGCCCTGCTTGGGGTGCAGCACCAGCAGGGAGTCGCCGAGCGCCAGGTACTCCAGGGCGTCGCCGCGCAGGCGGGCGGCGACCACCATCGCGGCGGGCGTGTTGGGGTTGGCCAGGTCGCAGCCGTCGCCGTGCAGGGCGGCGGTGTCGGCGATGGCGTCGGCCAGGCAGGCGGCGACGGCCCGGTCGAGGTGGTCGGTGAGCCGGGCGACCAGGTGCGCGCCGAGCCGGCGCACGTACCAGGGGATGCCGTGGCCGCAGCCGGAGTCCAGGGTGTCCGGGGCACTGGAGCCGTCCAGCAGCACCAGAACCTCCGGGGTGGCCACCACGAAGTCCTCACAGGCCCGGTCCGGGCGGCGCGCGTCGACTGCCAGCTGTACCCGCATGCCCTTCAGTCTGCGTCGGACACCTGCCGTTCGAACAGGGGCTGTTCGGCCCGCCGTTCGACCCGGCCGCGCAGGGATTCGGACATAATGGTGCGAAGTATGGCAACTCGCCAAGGCTTCGTGACAGGAGAGTCCCATGGTCTGGCAGTTCTTCGTCCTGGTGATCGCCTCGTTCGGCTTCCCGACCCTCGCCCTGCTGTTCATGATGGGCGGCCTCCAGTACCGCGACCAGCGGCACCACCACCTGCACCGCGCGGCGCACCGGGGCTGACCGACCCCGGTGTCGGCCGACAGCACCCCCGCCCGGCATGGGAGGGTGTGGTGCAGCAGACCGCACTCCCGTCCAGGAGGTCCCGAATGAGCAGCGACACCGCCCCGGCAGCCGAGCCCGCGCCGGACACCACCGCCGACGCCACCGCCGACACCGCCGCCGAGGAGGCCGGGCAGGACGACCAGAAGGCCAAGTTCCTGGCCGCGCTGCAGCGCAAGGGCGGCAACAACCGGGGCGGCGCCGGCGGCCCCGGCGGCGACTCGAAGATCCACGGCACCGCCGGCGCGGCCGGCGGCAAGCGCACCTTCCGCCGCAAGAGCGGCGGCTGAGCACCCGCCGATCCGCAGTGCGAACGGCCGGCCCCGCCCGGGGCCGGCCGTTCGGCGTCTCCCGACGACCCGTCAGCCCCCGGCCGCCAGGGCCCTCGGGGCGGCGGGAAGCGGCTCGGCCAGGAAGGCGAGCACGTTGTCGACCACCGTCGGCTCCGTCAGCACCCGGCGGTGGCCCAGCCCGCGGGTGGTGATCAGCCGCAGCTGCGGCTCGCCGTACGCCCGGTGCAGCAGGCGGGCCTGGCGCAGCGGGACCACGTCGTCCTGCTCGTCGTGCACCACCAGGATCGGGGCGGTGACCAGCTCCGGCCGGTGGGTGGCGTCGAAGCGCTGCCGGATCGCCTCGACACCGGGGAACAGCAGCCGGTCGATCCGCCGGGCCAAGTCCCTTTCGAGGCGGTCGTTCAGGCCCAGGGCGGCGGCGAACCCCTCGACCAGGAAGCCGAATTCGGCGACTCCGGCGACGGCGACCAGCCGACCGGCCGGGACTCCCTCGGCCAGTGCGAGGAACGCGCAGCAGACCCCGAAGGAGTGCGCCAGCACGGCTTCGAACGGGCCGTGCCGCTCGGCGAGGCGACCGATCAGCTCCCGGTACTCCAGGATCGTGGTGGTGCGGCCCGCCGAGTCGCCGTGGCCGGGGGCGTCGAAGCCGATCGGGCTCATCCCGAGGTCCAGCAGCCCGCGCACGTACGGGGCGAACCGGGACGCCCGGGACTGCCAGCCGTGCACCAGCAGCACCGGGCGCCGGCCGTCGCCCCAGCGGTAGACCCGGACCCGCTTGCCGTTCACCGTCAGCTCCTCGGTGACGGCCAGCTCGTGCAGTTCGCGTTCCGAGCCGCGCACCCGGCTGCGGCGGATCGGGTGCCGGAACAGTTCGAACGCCACTCGGCCCGGCGGGGCGGTGGCGAGGTGCGAGGTGGCGTTCAGCGCGGTGCGCACAAGGGCGGCGGTGGGTGCCATGGGCGAGACATTAGCACGACCGTTCGTACAGTTTTAAGGGTCGGAAAGCGGCCCCCCGTTGCCGGTCGGCACGGCGTCAGGCCTGGGCGACGCCCAGCAGGCGGCGGATGGTGCGCATCGTCCGGTCGTAGCGGGACGGGTCGTCGTACAGCACGGCGTGGCCGTTCGCACTGTCCATCAGGCTGCCGAGCAGCAGCGCCAGCTCCTCCGGCTCCGCGCCGGCGGGCAGGTCGTCGGCGGCCCGCAGCGCGGCGGTGAGCTGCTCCTCCCACTCCCGCGAGGCGGCGGCGAGGGCGTCCCGGACCGGGCCGGGCTGGGCGTCGAACTCGGCCGTCACCGAGTAGAAGAAGCAGCCGCCGTCGAACACCCGGCCGCGCGAGTACGCCATCCAGTGCTCGCACAGCGCCAGCACCTGGGCAGCGCCGGGCGGCAGGTCGAGCACCGGGGCGACCACCCGGTCGTAGAAGATCCGCCGCGCCGCCCGGACGGTGGCCAGCTGCAGCTCCTCCTTGGAGCCGAAGCCGGCGAACACCCCGCTCTTGCTCAGCCCCAGGTCGGTGGCCAGCCGCCCGATCGAGAGGGCGCCCAGGCCCTCGACCGACGCGATCTGCACGGCCCGGCCGAGCACCGCGCGGCGGGTCTCGTTGCCGCGCCGGACCCGGCCGTCCGTGGAGGACTCGACGACCACGGGACACCTCCGGGGACGGGAATGGGGCACCGGAAAGCGTACGCCGCGCGCCCGGGCGCGCCGAAGGGCGCCGGAACGGATCCCGGCGCCCTTCGGCGGGACGGCTAGTCGGTGTGTTCGTCCGGGAAGTACGGCGCCTCGCGGAGGAACAGGGCACCGCAGGTGTGGCAGTTGCGGTCGGGGTCGAGGGTCCAGCGGGTGGCGTCCTGGACGGGGGCGACGGTGGAGAGCGTCTTGCCGCACAGGGCGGTGAGGTCCGCGTTACGGACGATGTGCCAGCTGACCACGGAGTCCGTGGCGCCGTCGGGGCCGGTCTCGGCGCGCATCTGATGCATCATGATCACCATCGTCCGCCGACCGGACACACCCGGCAATTCGCCCGCCGGTCAGGGCTGCGCCTCGGGCTCCGGCAGCACCTCGCGGACCTCGATCGGCATGTTCATCGGCTTGCCGTCGTGCCCCGGCGCGGCGGACAGCAGGGCGGCGATCTCCAGCACCCGCGCCTCGCTCGCGCAGTTGACGGTCCACCAGCCGAACAGGAACTCCTTGTCGGCCGGGAACGGCCCGCCGGTGACGGTCGGCCCGTCGTCGCCGCCCCGGACGATCCGCGCGGTGTCCGGCATCGCCAGACCCCGGGCCTCGACCAGTTCGCCGGTGGCGGTGAGCTCGGCGACCCAGCGGCGCATGAAGGCGATGTGCTCGGCGGTCGCCGCCGGGTCCCACGAGGGGATCGGCGGGACGTCGAGGTCCGACTGGCTGAAGTGCATCTGAAGCATGTGCGTCACGGCGGACGGCTCCTCTCGGTGCGGGCGGTCTCGTTCCCCCGTTCCGGGGACGGAGCCGCGGCGCGGTTCTCGACACCACGCCCCGGACGGCTTCTCAGACCGCGGGCCGCAGCGCCCGCCACGCGGCCACGGTGGCCAGCAGCAGGGCCGCGCCGGCGAGCGAGAAGCCGGTCCGGGCGCCGACGTGCTGGGCGACGAAGGTGACGACGAGTCCGGTGAACGGGAGGGTACCCGTCATCGCGCTGCCCCACAGGGACATCACCCGGCCGCGCATCTCCGGCGCGGACCGCAGCTGGGCCAGGGTGTTGGCGGTCGCGATGAACCAGATCGAGGTGACGCCGACGGCGGCCATCCCGACCACCGCGAGGACGGCGTTCGGCGCCAGCGCGGTGGCCAGCACGGTGATCGAGGTGGCCAGGGCCAGCGTGCGGACCCGGCGCGGCGTCGGTTCGGGCGCGGAGGCGGCGAGCAGCGCGCCGGGCAGTCCGCCGAGCCCGAACGCGGCCATCAGCAGGCCGTACCCGCCGGGGCCGAGGTGCAGCGAGCGGTCGACCAGCGGCGGGACGGTCAGGTTCATCGCGAAGATCAGGCCGCTGGCGGCGGACATCGGCAGCAGGCCGCGGATGATCGGCGAGCGACGGACGTAGGCGAGCCCGCCGCGGGCGTCGGACCGGGTCCGCGGCCGGCCGGCGGCGCGCTCGACGGGCGCGGCCGGACGCAGCCTGGTCAGGGCGATCAGCGGGGCGAGGTAGCCGAGGGCGTTGAAGGCGAAGGCCCAGGAGGGTCCGCCGAAGTCGAGCAGGGCGCCGGCCACGCCGGGGCCGATCACCCGGGAGGCGTTGAGCGCCACCTCCCACAGGCCGACGGCGCTGGCGACGGCCCCGGTGCCGACCAGGTCGACCACGAAGACCTGGCGGGCCGGGGCGTCGACGGCGGCGACCAGACCGGTGCAGGTGGCGAGGGCCAGCAGCAGCCACAGCTGCGGGTCGAACAGCGCGGTGGCAACGGCCAGCGCGAGGCCGATCAGCAGCATCAGGGACTGGGTGACCAGCAGCAGGCGGCGCCGGTCGGAGCGGTCCACCAGGGCGCCGGCCCACGGCCCGAGGAGCAGCGTGGGGCCCCAGGTGCAGGCGGTCAGCACGGTCAGCCAGACGGCGTCCCCGGTGAGCCGGTAGACGATCCAGGAGAGCACCACGCCCTGCGCGAGGGCGCCGGACGCGGATATCAGCTGTCCGGCGAACCAGATGCGGAAGTCCCGTCCGCGCAGCGCCTGCCCCATCCGGGCCAGCGGGCGGCTGGGAGCGGAGGGCGACTCCGCGGTGGTGGTGGTCATGGTCCCCTCCGATCACCCCCGATCAATGGACTAGACCATAACCGGAGCCCCCGGAGGCGTGACCAGCGGGTTTCGGACCACGGACTCGACCGGCGGGCCGTCAGGACGCGGTGCGCAGCAGCGGCGCGGTGAGGATCTTGTCGAAGCTGACGGTGGCGCCGCGCTGCGGGTGGGTGCGCAGCTGCACGTGGTCGGCGAGGGCGTGGATGAGGAACAGGCCGCGGCCGGACTCGGCGGTCAGGTCGGGCAGCACGCCGGGGTCGGTGGCC
>NZ_BMRI01000009.1:173949-200715 GCF_014648555.1 Kitasatospora griseola | reverse complement strand
GGGAGGGCGGGGCGCAGCGGGGGCAGCACGTGGGTGTCGTAGGGCGCGGGCCGGTCGGCGGCGGGGCTGCGGGTGGCCAGCACCCGGGCGGGGACGGAGGCGCGGCCGCGCCGGGTGCGGCCGTACGGCGCGGGCCGGTCGGCGGCGGGGCGGTCGGCCGCAGGGGCGGGACGGCGGCGCGGGCCCGGGCGGGGCGCGGCGGGCGGGCCCGGGGCCGCGCCGGTGTTGGCGACCTCGATCCGCAGCCGGTCGCCGCTGAGCGCGGCGGTGACCTGGAAGGTGTCCCCGAAGTGCCCGGGCCCGGCGTGCTCGACCGCGTTGGCGCAGGCCTCGGTGAGGGCGAGGCCGAGGTCGAAGGCGTCCTGCGGGTGGACTCCGGCGGAGTCCATGGCGCCGAGCAGAATGCGGCGGGCGAGCGGCACGCTGGCCGGGTCGCGCTTGAGGTGCAGAGTCCACCAGATGTCCACGGGAGATCCCTCCTGGCTGCGGCTCCACATACAACTAGCTATCTCCTTGACGGTGCGCGGTGAACCGTCCGCACGCGCCGGTACCGCCCGTTCGGCGGATGGACTGCCCCTGTCCGGTGTGCCGATCGGCGCGTGGACGGGTGAGTGCGCCGGTCGGGTTCTCGCCATTCGCGGCGGGTTCCGGGGCCTGTCCCGGCAGCGGCTGTAGGCGGTGAGATGATGGCTCGGCCATGACTGACCCCACCGCCGCCGCCCGCCGGGGCGCCGCCGTGCCCGCGCGGGCCTCGGCTGCCGCCTGGGATCTGCGGGTGCTGCGCGCGGTGCCGTTCGCGCTGGTGTGCACGCTGGTGGCGGCCTTCGGGCACGCCCGGGCGGGCGGCGCGGTGGCGCCGGACACGCTGGCGGTGGGTTTCGCCGCGGTGTGCGCGGCGGCGGCGCTGCTCGGCGGGCGGGAGCGCTCGCTGGGGGCGATCGCGGCGGCGCTGGGCGCCGGGCAGCTGGGCCTGCACCTGTTGTTCCACCGCTTCGGTGACGGCATGGGCGGCGGCATGGCGATGGCGTCCTCGCCGATGGCCGGAAACGGCGGGCCGGACGGCGTGATGTCCGTGGCGGGCCGGCTGCTGTGCAACGACACCCCCGGCGACGGCCTGACGGTCGTTCCGCTGGGCACCACGCCCGACCAGGTGGTGAGCGCCGCGGGCCTGGACCCGCAGGCGTACGCGGCGGCGATGCCGCACGCGACGGGCTGGCTGGGGCTGACGCCCGGCATGGCGCTGGCCCACCTGGCGGCGGCCGTGGTCGCGGGCTGGTGGCTGCGGCGCGGCGAGGCCGCGCTGTGGCAGCTGGTGCGGGCGGCGGCGCTGACCGCCCGGGAGTGGGCGGCGCCGCTGCGGACGGCGGTGGCGCTGCTGGCGGCGCTGCTGCTGGGTGAATCGCGCCCGGCGCCGGTGCGCCGGAGCGGACGGCCGGAGGACTGGCGGCTGCCGGTGGCGGCCGCGCTGCGGCACAGCGTGCTGCGCAGGGGACCGCCCGCGGTGGCGTTCGCGCGCTGAACCGGGCCCGCAGGGGTCGGGGTTCGGGCGCGCACCGCTGTCTGCCGCCGGGTCCGCGTCGTATGCGGCTCGGCCGAGGCTCCCACTTCCCCCGTCATCCCCACGTGGCTCGCGCTGTCGCGCGGCCTCTCCCCTCAGGAGTCCCCTGATGCGTTCGCTTTCCGTCCGTCGTTCCGTCGGCACGCTCGTGGTGGCGGCCGGTGCCCTGCTGGCGTCCGCTGTCCCCGCCTTCGCGCACGTCTCCGTCCAGCCGGGCAGCGCCCAGCAGGGCGGCTACACCGCCGTGGCGTTCCGGGTGCCGAACGAGAGCGACACCGCCTCCACCGTGAAGCTGGAGGTCAGCCTGCCGCTGGACCACCCGATGGCGTCGGTGCGCACCCAGCCGCTGCCGGGGTGGACCGCCACCCTGGAGAAGTCGAAGCTCGACAAGCCGCTGGACTCGCACGGCCAGCAGATCACCGAGGCCGTCTCCAAGATCACCTGGACCGCGGACGCGGGCACCAAAATCGCCCCCGGGCAGTTCGAGGAGTTCAAGGTCTCGCTGGGCGCGCTGCCCACCGACACCGACAAGCTGACCTTCAAGGCGCTGCAGACCTACGACAACGGCGACGTGGTCCGCTGGATCGAGGAGAGCAAGGACGGGCAGCCGGAGCCGGCCAAGCCCGCCCCGGTGCTCAGCCTGACCAAGGCCGACGCCGCGGCCGGTGACCACCACTCGGCGGACACCTCCGCGAAGCAGGAGGCCGCGCCCGCCGCGAAGTCCTCCGACTCCACCGCCCGCACCCTGGGCGTGGTCGGCATCGTGGTCGGCGTGATCGGCGCGGCGCTCGGCGTGGCCGGGCTGCGCCGCCGCTCCGCGAACTGACCCCCGTCGGGCGGGGCCGCACCCGCGGCCCCGCCCGGCCTCCGCTGTCCCGCACCGCCCTCCCGCACTGTCCTCCCGCACCGCCCTCCTGTACGGAACGGAAAGTCCCTTGGCATCCCTCCGCAGCACCCGCCCCCGGCTCCTGACGGCCGCCGCCCTCGTCCTCGGCGCGTCGCTCGCGCTGTCCGCCTGCTCCTCGTCGTCCTCGGGCGGCGGGGAGACCAGCGGGGCGGCGAAGGTCAGCAAGCAGGCCTCGACCAGCCAGTACCAGGGCACGGTGCTCAGCAAGCACTTCGACAAGCCGGACCTGGTGCTGAACGACACCGGCGGCCGGCCGTACGACCTGAAGGCCCGCACCGCCGGCCGGACCGTGCTGCTGTTCTTCGGCTACACCAGCTGCCCGGACGTCTGCCCGACCACCATGGGCGACATCGGGGTGGCGATGTCCAAGCTGACGCCGGAGGAGCGGCAGAAGCTCGACATCGTGTTCGTCTCCACCGACCCGGAGCGCGACACCCCGCAGGTGCTGCGGACCTGGCTGGACTCGATGGGCAAGGACTTCATCGGGCTGACCGGCGACCTGGCGAAGGTGAAGGCCGCCGCCAAGCCGCTGGGCATCATGGTCGAGGACCCGGTGGTCGCCGCGAACGGCTCGGTGACCTCCACGCACGGCGCGCAGGTGCTGGCGTTCCTGCCGACCGACGACAAGGCGCACCTGCTGTACATGGCCGGCACCTCGGTGGAGACCTACCGGCACGACCTGGAGCTGCTCGCCAAGGGGGTGGCGGTGTGAGCCGCGGATTCCGGCGCAGCGCGCTGATCGGGGCCGGCCTGGCGACCGCGCTGGCGGCGGGCACCGTGGTGGTGGCCTGCCAGTCCTCGGGCAGTTCCTCCGCCGCGCCGAAGCTGTCGGTGGCCGACCCGTACATACCGCTGCCCGCCACCCCCGGCGGCATGGGCGCGGGCTACCTGACGGTGCGCAACGACGGCGGCTCGGACCGGCTGCTGAAGGTGAGCAGCCCGGGTGCCGGGTCAGTGACCATGCACCGCTCCACCGAGAAGAGCATGGAGGAGGTCGGCGAGCTGGAGGTGCCCGCGCACGGCACGCTGGACCTGGCCCGCGGCGGCAACCACCTGATGATCATGGACTGGTCGAAGCAGCCGGCCCTCGGCGACGAACTGGAACTGGACCTGGAGTTCGCCAAGGCGGGCACCGTCGTGGTCAAGGTTCCGGTGAAGCCGTTGACGTACCGTCCGGGAAGTTAGGTCCCGGCGATGACAGCAGACGGCGCGGCGACGAGAAGAGGCGCACAGGTGATCACGGTGGTGAAGCGGCGGCGGCTGGGCGCCCTGCTGGCGGTGCTGGTGGCGGCACTCGCCCTGGTGCTCGGCGGGGCGACCGCGGCATCGGCGCACGCCACCCTGGAGAGCGCCGACCCGGCGCAGGGCTCGGTGGTGCCGACGGCGCCCGCCGCGGTCACCCTGAGCTTCAGCGAGGGCGTGTCGCTGTCCGCGGACTCGGTGCGGGTGCTCGACCCGCGGGGCGCCGCCGTCGACGACGGCAGGCCCGAGCACGTGGACGGCAAGGCCGCCACCGCCCGGGTGGCGCTCCGTCAGGGCCTCGGCAACGGCACCTACACGGTGGCGTGGCGGGCCGTCTCGGAGGACTCCCACCCGATCGGCGGCGCGTTCACCTTCTCCATCGGCGCGGCCTCCGACACCAGCGTGAACGCCGCCGCCGTCCAGGGCGCCAAGGCCGACGGCGCGGTCTCGTTCGCCTACGGCACCGCCCGCACCGTCGCGTACGGCGCGTTCGCGCTGCTGGTCGGCGCCGCCGCGTTCGTCGTCGTGGTCTGGCCCGCCGGCGCGGCCGTGCGCGGCGTGCAGCGGCTGCTGATGACCGGCTGGGTCGCTCTGCTGCTGTCCACCGTCGCGGTGCTGCTGCTGCGCGGCCCGTACGAGCGCGGCACCGGCCTCGGCCAGGCCTTCGACCTGTCGCTGGTGCGCGCCACCCTGGACGAGCGGATCGGTACCGCGCTCGCCGCCCGGCTGCTGCTGCTCGCCGCCGCCGGTGTCTTCCTGTCGCTGCTGGTCGGCCAGTTGGGGCTGCAGCCGAAGCCGGCCGCGCCGACCCCCGACCCGGACGACGCGGGGATCGACCAGGAGGAGGCGGAGCTGCGCCGGCTGGAGCGGGCCGCCGCCGAGCGCCCGCAGCGCGACACCCGGCTCGGGCTGGGCCTGGCCGGGCTCGCGCTGGCCCTCGCGCTGTCGGCGACCTGGGTCGGGGCCGACCACTCCTCGGTCGGCATCCAGGTCCCGCTGGCGCTGCCGCTGGCCGCGCTGCACCTGCTCGCCATGGCCGGCTGGCTCGGCGGTCTCGCCGTGCTGGTCACCGGCCTGCGCCACGGCCTGCCCGTCGCCGCCGTCGAACGCTTCTCCAAGCTGGCGTTCTGGCTGGTCGCGGTGCTCGCCGGCACCGGCCTGTACCAGTCCTGGCGGGGCCTGGGCAGCTGGGGCGCGCTGGTCGACACCGAGTACGGACGGCTGCTGCTGGTCAAGGTCGGCTGTGTGGCGGCGATGCTCGGCGTCGCCTGGATCTCCCGCGCCTGGACCGCCCGGCTGCGCACCGCCGACGCGACGGCCACCGCCCCGGCGGCGGTCCCCGCGCTCGCCGTCGCCGCGGGCGAGGAAGCCGGCGGGGACGCGGGCGCCGGCGACGACGCCGATCCCGAGCGGGCCGCGCAGTTGGCCCGTCAGCAGGCGGTGCGGGCCAAGGCGCACCAGCGGCGCACCGCCGAGGGCTCGCCCGTGCGGGCCGGGCTGCGGCGCAGCGTGCTGGTCGAGACGAGCGTCGCCGTGCTGGTCCTGGTGGTCACCACGATGCTCACCAACTCCCCGCCCGGGCGGGTCGCGCAGGCGATCGCCGCGCAGCCCGGCGCAGCGGGCGCGGCCCCGGCGGCGGGGGCGTCCGCGGTGCCCGGCCGGACGCAGGAGCTGAAGCTGCCGTACGACACCGGCGGCCGCACCCCGAACGCCAAGGGCACCGCCGTGGTCACCGTGAACCCGGTCGGCACCGGTCCGAACGCGGTCGGCCTGAAGCTCACCGACGCGGCCGGGCAGCCGGTCGACGTCCCCGAGGTGCAGCTGGCGTTCACCCTGCCCGACCGCGACCTGGGCCCGCTGCCCGTCACCCTCCAGGCCGAGGGCGCCGGCGCCTGGAGCGGCACCGCGCAGCTGCCGCTGGCCGGCGTGTGGGTGGTCTCGGTGACCGTCCGCTCGTCCGACTTCGACCAGGTGACGGCCACCCAGCAGTTGAAGGTCGGCCAGTGACGGGGATACCGGCGGTCTCCCGGCGCGCGGTGCTCGGCGGCGCCGGGGCCGGGCTGGCCGTGGGCGCCGTCGGCGGGGCGTGGGGCGGGCGGGCCTCGGCACGGGAGACCAGGCCGTCGCCCGGGAGCGCCCGGGTGGCGTTCCACGGGCCCCGGCAGGGCGGCATCGTGGAGCCCGCGCAGGCCCGGGTGGAGTGGGCGGCGTTCGACCTGCTGCCCGGGACCGGGCGGGACCGCGCGGCGGGGCTGCTGCGGGACTGGTCGGCGGCCGCCGCGCGGATGGCCGCCGGTGAGCCGGGCGGGGACGGCGGCGGCGGGATCGCGCTGGACGCCGGCCCGAACTCGCTGACCGTCACCTTCGGCTTCGGCGCCGGCCTGTTCGACAAGCTGGGCCTGGCCGACCGCCGCCCGCCCGCGCTGGCCGCGCTGCCCGCGTTCCCCGGGGACGCGCTCGACCCGGCCCGTTCGGACGGCGACCTGTGGGTGCAGATCGGCGCGGACGACGCGCTGGTCGCGGTGCACGCGCTGCGGGTGCTGCGCCGGCTGGCGGCGGGGACGGCCGCGCCGCGCTGGCAGATGGCGGGCTTCTCCCGCACGCCCGGCGCGACGGCGCGGCCGATGACCGGCCGCAACCTGATGGGCCAGGTCGACGGCACCAACAACCCGCGCCCGCAGGACCCCGACTTCGCCGCGAAGGTGTTCGCCACCGGCCCCGGCTGGATGGCCGGCGGCAGCTACGCGGTGCTGCGCCGGATCCGGATGCTGCTGGACGACTGGGAGTCGCTGCCGACGGACCGCCAGGAACGGCTGGTGGGCCGCCGCAAGAGCGACGGCGCCCCGCTGTCGGGCGGCCCGGACGCGGGCGAGCGCACCCCCGTCGACCTGGCGGCGACCGCCCCGGACGGCACCCTGGCGATCGCCCCGGACGCGCACGTCCGGGTGGCCGCGCCCGCCTCCAACGGCGGGGCGGCGATGCTGCGCCGCGGGTTCTCCTTCCACGACGGCCTGCTGGCCGACGGCGCTCCCGACGCGGGCCTGCTGTTCGCCGCGTTCCAGGCCGACCCGGCGCGCGGGTTCGTCCCGGTGCAGCAGCGGCTGGCGCGCGGCGACGGCCTGTCGCGGTTCCTGCGGCACGAGGCGGGCGCGCTGTTCGCGGTGCCGCCGGGCGCGCCCGAGGACGGGTACGTGGGGCAGCCGCTGCTGGAGGGCTGACGCCGCACGGCCGTTCGAGGCCGCTGCCCGCCGTCCGGACAGCGGCACGGCGGGGCTCCGGAAGTGGCTAAGGTGGCAGATCGAGCCCTGCGGGCCCCACGCGGTTCGCATCACGCTGTTCGTTCGGAGGCGGTCATGTCGGCGACCCGTTACACCTATCTCGGTCCCGCGGGCACCTTCACGGAGGCGGCGCTGCGCACCCTGCCGGAGGCGGGGACGCGGGAGCTGACGCCGGTGGCGTCGGTGGCGGCGGCGCTGGACGCGGTGCGGGCGGGCGAGGCCGCGGGCGCGATGGTGGCGATCGAGAACTCGGTGGACGGCGCGGTCACCACCACCAGCGACGAGCTGATCAACGGCAGCGCGCTGATGATCTACCGCGAGGTGCTGCTGCCGATCTCGTTCGCGTTGCTGGTCCGCCCGGACACCGCGCTGGGCGACGTGAAGACCGTCACCGGGCACCCGGTGGCGCAGCCGCAGGTGCGGCACTGGCTGGCCGCGAACCTGCCGGACGCGCAGTGGGAGTCGGCGGCGTCCAACGCCGAGGGCGCCCGGCTGGTCCAGGACGGCCGCTACGACGCGGCGGTGGCGGGCGCGTTCGCCGCCGAGCTGTACGGGCTGCGGGTGCTGTCGGACGAGATCCAGGACGCGGCGGCGCCGACCACCCGGTTCGTGCTGGTGGGCCGGCCGGGGCGGGTGTCCTCGGCGACCGGCTGGGACAAGACCTCGATGGTGGTGTGGCTGCCGGACGACCACCCGGGTGCGCTGCTGGAGCTGCTGCAGGAGTTCGCGGTGCGCGGGATCAACCTGATGCGGATCGAGTCCCGGCCGACCGGCGAGGGCATGGGCAGCTACTGCTTCCTGATCGACTGCGAGGGGCACCTGAGCGAGCGACGGGTCAGCGAGGCGCTGATGGGCCTGAAGCGGATGTGCCCGCAGGTGCGTTTCCTCGGCTCGTACCCGCGGGCCGACCGGGGCACCGCTTTCCCGCTCCGGCAGGGCACCTCGGACCTGGATTTCACGGACGCCGCGGACTGGCTGTCGCGCTGCCTGGACGGCCGCGGCGAACTCTGACGCCGGCGCCGCCGCGCAAGAACGCGTTTCCGGCCGGAACGGGGTCCCACCGGGCCCCGTTCCGTTCATTTCCGACACGCCCGAACGTCACCTGCCCGGCCGACCGGCGTTCATCGGCGGCGCTCCGGGGCCTTCGGGAACCGGCTGGTTCATCCACAGGGCGGCGGCCGGCATCCACAGGGGCGGTTGTCCCCAGGTTCGGCGAAGTTATCCACAGGGAGGGCGGGAGTCGACAAACCGGTAAAGACACTCGCAGCCCCGGTCAGATCATCAGCTAGGGGCATAGGGAGGACTAATCGGACCAGAGTCACCCCTGCGCCGACAAATCACCTGTGCGAGCGAGCGAATTCCCTCACTCGGGAAGACGTATCGAGGTTTGAAACCTGAAATCATCGGTTCGACAGCCTACGGACCATGGGTTTTCCCCTGTCCACAGGCTTGGACGCGCACCTGTGGATAACTGAGCCCCGACAGAGTTGTCCACCGGGGTTATCCACAGGAAGGAGGGAGTTATCCCCAGCCCCGGAGCGCTCTCCCACACCCCCGCGCCGATGGCCGGGCACAGGATGCCAGATTTCCGGACAGAGCGCGACATACCCGCCCAAGCCGTGCACTGGCCGGAACCGGACCACCCTGCCACCGGTAGGCTTGATCCGTGATCGACCTTCGCCTGCTCCGTGACGACCCGGACCGCGTACGTACCTCGCAGCGCTCCCGTGGTGAGGACGTCGACCTGGTCGACGTCCTGCTCTCCGCCGACGAACGCCGCCGCGCGGCCGGCACCCGATTCGACGAACTGCGCAGCGAGCAGAAGCAGCTGGGCAAGCAGGTCGCCGCCGCCAAGGGCGAGGAGAAGGCCGCGCTGCTGGCCCGCACCAAGGAGCTGGCCGCCGAGGTAAAGGCCGCCGACGCCGCGCAGAGCGAGGCGAAGGAGGAGGCCGAGCGCCTGCAGCGCTCGCTGGCGAACCTGATCGACCCGGCCGCCCCGGTCGGCGGCGAGGAGGACTTCGTCACCCTTGAGGAGATCGGCACCCCCCGCGACTTCGCCGCCGAGGGCTTCGAGCCCCGCGACCACGTCGAACTCGGCCAGCTGCTCGGCGCGATCGACACCGAGCGCGGCGCGAAGGTGGCCGGCGCCCGCTCCTACTACCTGACCGGCCCGGGCGCGCTGCTGGAGCTGGCCCTGGTCAACATGGCGATGGCGCAGGCCTCCGCGGCCGGCTTCACGCCGATGATCACCCCGGCGCTGGTCCGCCCCGCCGCGATGGACGGCACCGGCTTCCTCGGCCAGGCCGCCGAGAACGTGTACTACCTCCAGGACGACGACCGGTACCTGGTCGGCACCAGCGAAGTCCCGCTGGCCGCCTACCACATGGACGAGATCCTGGACGCCGACAAGCTGCCGCTGCGCTACGCCGGCTTCTCGTCCTGCTTCCGCCGCGAGGCGGGCACCTACGGCAAGGACACCCGCGGCATCATCCGCGTCCACCAGTTCGAGAAGGTGGAGATGTTCGTCTACACCACGCCCGAGGACGCCGAGGCCGAGCACCGCCGCCTGCTCCAGTGGGAGAAGGACTTCCTGAACGCGCTGGAGCTGCCCTACCGGGTGATCGACGTCGCCTCCGGCGACCTCGGCGCGTCCGCCGCCCGCAAGTTCGACATCGAGGCGTGGATCCCCACCCAGGGCAAGTACCGCGAGGTCACCTCGACCTCCAACACCACCGAGTACCAGGCCCGCCGGCTCTCCATCCGGATGCGCGACAAGGACGGCGTCCGTCCGCTCGCCACCCTCAACGGCACCCTGGTCGCCGTCCCCCGGGTGATCGTCGCGCTGCTGGAGAACCACCAGCAGGCCGACGGCTCGGTGGTCCTGCCCGAGGCCCTGCGCCCCTTCCTCGGCGGGAAGGCCGTGCTGGAGCCCGCGGCCGCGTAGAGCCGACCGCCGGCACCGGCCGTACTCCTCGTACCGCCGCAACCCGTCGTTCCCGGAGCATCTGGAGCACTTCGCGCATGAGCACCGACGCCCTGCCCTACCGGCTGGTCGCCACCGATCTCGACGGGACGCTGCTCACCAGCGCCGAGAACGTCTCCGCCCGCACCCGGGAGGCCCTGGGCGCCGTCACGGCGCTCGGGGCGCAGCACATCATCGTCACCGGCCGCTCGGCGGGCTGGACCAGGCCGGTGCTGGACGAGATCGGCTACACCGGCATCGCCGTCTGCGGGCAGGGCGCCCAGGTCTACGACGCGGGGGCGCACAAGCTGCTCACCTCGGTCACCCTGGACCGGCAGCTGGCCGCGCTGGCGCTCGCCAAGATCGAGGCCGAGGTGGGCCCGCTGGCGGTCGCCGCCAACCAGGACGGCCTGGACGGCGAGGTGGTGGCCGGGCCGGGCTACCGGCTGCGGATCGCCACCGGGCTGCCGGTCCGCCAGGTCGCCGCGGAGCAGTTGCTGGCCGCGCCGGTCAGCAAGCTGTACATCCAGCACCCGGAGCTGACGGACGATCAACTCGCCGAGGCGGCATGGTCGGTGGCCGGTCAGCTGGTCGGCGTGGTGATGGCCGGCGACGGCATCGTCGAGCTGCTGCCGCTGGGCCTGACCAAGGCCACCGGCCTGTCGCTGGCCGCGCACCGGCTGGGCGTCCGCGCCGCCGAGACCATCGCGTTCGGCGACATGCCCAACGACATACCGATGTTCCGGTGGGCCGGCCACGGGGTGGCGATGGGCAACGCGCACGAGCAGCTGCGGGCGGTGGCCGACGAGGTGACGGTCTCCAACGACGAGGACGGCGTCGCCGTGGTGCTGGACCGGGTGTTCGGCCTCGGCGGCTGATCCGCGCGACAGACGCATGAAAGCGCCACCGGCCCGGGGCCGGTGGCGCTTTCGTGCGTGCTGGGGCCGGTCAGCTGCCGTAGCTGACGTTGGAGCAGACGTCGTCGTCCGCCGAGCGGGCGGAGTTGGCGACGCTGGAGGCGACCGGGCCCGGGTCGGCGGCGCCGCCGCTGGTCGCGGTGCCGGCGCCGGCGCCCGCCGCGTAGTCCTTGCCGAGCACCAGCGCGATGCCGGCGGTGGAGCCGGCCTCGATGGTGGCGCCGGGGAATAGCGCGGCGACGGCCTGCGCGTTGGCCTTCTGGCCGCTGCCGTACTGGACCACGGTGGTGGCGTGGTTCTGGTTGCTGGCGTTGCTGGTGCTGGTGACGGTGAAGTTCGCGCCCTTCAGCGTCGTGGCGGCCTTGGTGCCGAGGCCGGCGGTGGTGGTGCCGTTGTAGACGCCGACCTTGATGCCGGCGCCGTTGGCGGTCGGGGCCGGCGGGGCGCTGGAGGACGGGGCGGCCGGCTCGCTCGGGGCGGCGCTCTGCTCGCCGCCGCTGGCGTCCTCGCCGTCGAGGGTGCGGTCGGCCTTGAGGGCGGCCCACAGCTGGTCGACCTGGGGGTGGTTCAGGCCGATCCGTTCCTTCTCGTAGTGCCAGGGGGTGGTGAGGAACTTGATGTCGTGCAGGTCGATGTCCTTGAGCGACGTCCCGAGGTTGAGCAGCTTGTCGACGCCGGCCAGGTCGGGGTCGACGGTGAGCGCCTTGGTGGCGGCGTCGGCCAGCGGCAGCAGGTTGGTGGGGCTCATGCCCTTGCTCTTGACCGACTTGATCAGCGAGGACAGGAACGCCTGCTGGCGCTGCATCCGGCCGACGTCGGAGTTGTCGCCGATGCCGTGCCGCAGTCGGACGTAGTCGAGGGCGGCCTGGCCCTCGACCGTCTGCACGCCCTTCGGATATATCTCCTTGCCCTTCTTGGGCAGGTTGGGGTTGAGGTCCTTCTCGTATATCGCGTTCGGCAGGCAGACCTCGACGCCGCCGACGGCCTTGGTCATCGCGGCGAAGCCCTCGAAGTTGACCACGATGGTGTGGTCGACGCGCAGGCCGGTCAGCGCTTCGACGGTGTTCTGGGTGCAGGCCGGGTTGCCCTGCTCGCTGTTGCCGACCGAGAAGGCGCTGTTGAACATGGCGTTCGCCTGCGGCTTGGTCCAGCTCTTGTTCGGCAGCATGCACTTGGGCACGTTGACCAGTGCGTCGCGGGGGAACGAGACGCCGACGGCGTGCTTGTGGTCGGCGTAGACGTGCAACAGGATCGTGGTGTCGGAGCGGGCGCCGCCCTCCTCGCCGCCACCGAGGTCCTTGTTGTTGCCGGAGCGGGAGTCGGAGCCGATCAGCAGGATGTTCATCGGGCGGCGGCCCTGGGAGTCGGCCTCGGCGGCCGCGGGGCGGTCCTTGCTGATGCCTTCGCCGTCGAAGGCGGAGATGTTGGCGTTCAGTCGCCAGTAGACGTAGCCGCCGCTGCCGACCACGGCGACGGTGGCGCCGACCACCGACCAGATGATGATCTTCTTGGTGCGGCGGGGCTTGCGGCGGCCCTGCGCGGCCGCCCGGCGGGATCCGGCCCGGCCGCCGGCGCCGGAGCCGCCCGCCGACTCGGTCTCGGGCTCGGCGGCGGGAGCGGCACGGCGCCCGGAGCGCGGCGGGGTGGCCGCGGCGCCGCGCGGCGGAGTGGCCGCCGAGCCGCGCGCCTGGGCGCGGCGGGACTCGGCGCGGCCGCCGGGCGCCGGTGCGTCGTCGTGGCTGCCCGCGCGGCGGCGCGGGACGCCCTGGGACGGCGCGTCGTCGCGATAGGGAGCGTCCTGCCGGTAGGCGTCGCCCTGCGGCGGCTCGTTCTCCCACCAGCCGGCGCCCCCGTCCGACGCCCCCGCCCTCTGGCCTGCCATACACAACACCCTTCACCGGAGGCGGCCTTCGGGCGCCTCAGCAATCGCTCCGTCTGCTGGGCGGACGGATGAAGCTATGAGAGCGGAGCATATAAAGGGATCATTGCCGAGTCACGGCCCGGGGCACCGCTCCGAGCACTCGAACGACGTGTGCGGACCGCCGGTTCCCGTTCTCCCGTGTGAGACAGGCGACTTCAGCGCGCCGACCGGTTTCGCGCGATCCTCCCCGCACTGCGGCCGTCCCCGGATTTCTCCCGCGTTTCCGCACGCCAGGGCGGTTGTAGGATGACCGGGCAAGGAGTTGTAGGATGACCTACATCGAACCGTGGACGTGAAAGGAGCCCGGCGTGGAGGGACTGCAGGCGGCCGGGCGGCGTTCGCTGGTGGACGAGGCGATCGAGCAGCTGCGTGAGCAGCTGGCGGCCGGGGCGTGGCCGGTGGGGTCGCGGATCCCGACCGAGCACGAGCTCGCCGAGCGGCTGCGGGTGGGGCGCAACACCGTGCGGGAGGCGATCCGGGTGCTGGTGCACGCGGGGATGCTGGTCTCCCGGCAGGGCGAGGGGACGTTCGTCCGCTCGACCAGCGACCCGGCATCGGTGCTGCGCGGGGTGCAGCGCTCGGGGGTGCGGGACGTGCTGGAGGTGCGCGCCGCGCTGGAGACCGAGGCGGCCCGGCTGGCCGCCGAGCGGCACACCCCGGACGACCTGGCCCGGATGCGGGCGGCGCTGGCCCGGGAGGCCGAAGTGATGGCCGCGCACCCCGAGCGGGCCGGCCGGGAGGCCACCGTCGAGCACGACCTGGAGTTCCACACGGCGATGGTGGAGGCGGCGCACAATCCGGCGCTGACCGAGGTGTACCGGTACTTCGGGGCCTCGGTGCGGGAGTCGATGCGCGCGGCGTTCGGCGACCACGAGATGCCGGAGGTGGCGATCGGCACCCACGCGGCGCTGGTCGACGCGATCGAGAGCGGTGACCCGGAGCGGGCCGAGGCGGCCTGTCGGGCGCTGCTGGCGGAGCCGACGGCGGCGGTGGAGCAGCTGCTCGCCGAGATCGCCGCGCGCAAGTAACGCCCCGCCCGCCGCCCGGTCCTCCTTCTTCTTCCACCCGCACAGAGAGTCAGCCCTGCCATGTCGGTCACCCGTGCCGTGCAGCCCGTCCTCGATCCGAAGGTCGGTACCCGAACCGCCAAGTTCGCGCACCCCGCCCTGCTGTTGGTGGGGATCGTGCTGGTGGCCCTGAACATGCGGGCCTGCCTGGCGGCGGTCTCGCCGATGGTGGCGGAGATCCAGCACACCTTCGGCCTGTCCGCGGCGGCGAGCGGCCTGATCACCACGGTGCCGGTGCTGTTCCAGGGCGTGGGCGCGCCGCTGACGCCGCGGCTGACCCGCCGGTTCGGCACCGAGCGGGTGGTGCTGGGCGCGGTGCTGGCGCTGGGCGCGGGCGTGCTGCTGCGGGTGCTGCCGTCGGTGTGGACGCTGTACGCGGGCTGCATGGTGATCGGCGTGGCGATCGCGGTGCTGAACGTGTCGATGCCGGGCCTGGTGAAGCGGGAGTTCCCGCACCGGGCGGCCATGATGACCGGTGTCTACTCGACCACCATGCTGGTCGGCGCGACCATGGCGGCCGCGCTGTCGGTGCCGCTGGAGCACGCCCTGGGCGGTGGCTGGCAGGCCTCGCTGGGCGCCTGGTCGGTGCTGGCGCTGGTCGCCGCGGTGGCCTGGCTGCCGCAGGTGCTGAAGGCCCGTCAGGAGGCCACCGTGCCGCTGCGGGTGGCCCCGGCGGCGGTGCCGCAGAAGCCGGCCGTCAGCCCGTGGAAGTCCCCGCTGGCGTGGCAGATCAGCGCGTTCATGGGCATCTCCTCGCTGCTGGTGTACACCCTGGTGGCGTGGATGCCGACCGTGCTGGCCGACCACGGGATGCCGCGCGGCGAGGCCGGTCTGGTGTTCGCGTTCAGCAACCTGGTGCAGGTGGTCGGCGCGTTCCTGGTGCCGCTGGCGGCCGGCCGGATGACCCGGCAGCGCGGGCTGGCGCTGGCGATGGCCGGGCTGAACGCGGCCGGCATCGCCTGGCTGCTGCTGGCCCCGGTGTCGGGCGCCTGGTTCTCCGCGGCGGTGCTGGGTCTGGCGCAGGGCGGCTCGCTGGGCCTGGGCCTGGCGTTCATCGTGCTGCGCACCGACAGCGTGCTGGGTGCGGCGCGGCTCGGCGGGATGAGTCAGGCGGTGGGCTACCTGGTGGCGGCGGCCGGCCCGGTCGGCGGCGGCGCGCTGAAGCAGCTGACCGGCAGCTGGGACGCGACGCTGATCGTGATGCTGGTGCTGGCCGCGGTGGCGGCCGTGGCCGGCTGGGGCGCGGGCCGCGACCGGACGGTCTGACGGCAGCATCGGGAACGACGGAACGGCGGGGACGGCTGCATGCCGTCCCCGCCGTTCCGCGTCGTACGGGCGGGCCTACTCCTCGCCGTTGAGGGTGAGGCCGGACAGCTTGACCGAGGCCAGCGCGGTGGCGCCGACGGCGGCGACGATCAGCAGCCACACCGCGGTGGTCAGTCCGACCGGGGCGGTGACGGTGCCGTCGGCGGCGATCGCCTGGGTCACCGACAGGCCCCACTGCTGGACGGACAGGGTGCGGGCGCCCTCGACGTAGTTGCCGATCAGGCTCTCCCAGATCAGCGCGTACGCGAGACCGGCGATCACCGCGTGCCGGGTGACCACGCCGAGCAGCAGGAACAGCGCGCTGTAGGCGGTGCCGGCGACCACGGTGCCGAGCGCGTAGCCGAGCGCCAGGTTGTCCGCCGTCCCGTAGACGATCAGGCCGGCCACGTAGGTCGGCAGGGCGGCCAGCAGCCAGGTGGCGCCGATCGCGACGGCCAGTTTGGTGGTGACGATCTGCCAGCGCGGCAGCGGCTTGGCCAGCAGGTAGACGATCGAGCCGTCCTCGATCTCGGTGGCGATCACGCCGGTGCCGACGATCAGGCCGGTGATCGGGACCAGCGTGCCCAGGGCGAGGTTGCCGAGGATGCTGTGCGCGAGTTCCAGCTTGTCGAGGTCGCTGTTGCGGGCGATCACCGAGATGACCAGCAGCAGGACCGGGACGGCCAGCAGGATCAGGACGCGCCGGCGGCCGAACAGGCCGCGCGCGGTGAGCCTGGCGACGGTGGTGTTCATCGTGGGCCCTTCAGGACGAGACCAGGTACGAGAAGACGCTTTCCAGCGACTCGTCGGCCGGGGAGACGGTGTACAGCCGGATGCCGGCCTCGCGGGCGACCTTGGGCAGCAGGGTGGTGAAACGCTGGAAGTCGATCGCCTCGATGCGCAGCGCGCCCGCGGCGGAGCCGCCCTCGGGCAGGGCCTTGGCGTCGAGTTCGATGCCCGCCGTGGAGCCGTCCGCGATCAGCGCGGAGGCGAGCCGCCGGTCGTCGCTGGAGCGCACCAGGTAGCGGTGCGGGCGGTCGGTCATCAGGCGGCGGATCTCGCGGAAGTCGCCGGAGGCGGCGTGCCGTCCGGCCACCACCACCTCGATGTGGCGGGCGAGTTGCTCGACCTCTTCGAGGATGTGCGAGGAGAACAGCACGGTGCGCCCGTCGGCGCCGAACCGGCGCAGCAGTTCCATGAGTTGGAGGCGCTGGCGGGGGTCCATACCGTTGAACGGCTCGTCCAGCAGCAGCACCGCCGGGTCGTGGACCAGGGCGGAGGCCATCTTGACGCGCTGCTTCATGCCCTTGGAGTAGGTGCCGGTCTGCCGCTCCTGGGCGTACTCCATCTCGACCAGCGCGAGGGCCCGCCGGGCGGCGGCGCCGGGGTCGGCGAGGCCGTGCAGTTCGGCATTGGCGAGGACGAACTCCCAGCCCGTCAGGTAGTCGTACATCGACTCCTTCTCGGGGACCAGGCCGATCTGCCGGTAGACCTGCTGGTTGCGCCAGATCGGGACGCCGTCCAGGGTGACCGCGCCGGAGGAGGGGGCGAGGAAGCCGCTCATCATGTGGATGAGGGTGGACTTTCCGGCGCCGTTGGGGCCCAGGAGGCCGGTGATGCCCGGTCCGATGGTCATGGTGACGTCGTTGACGGCGACCACGTTGCCGAACCAGCGGGAGACCTTGTCGATGGTGATGACGGCCATGGCTGCCTCTCAGACGTTCCGGTAGCGGCGCAGCATCAACGCGTAGCTGCCGGCCGTGAGGAGGACGATCACCGCGCCGTACACCAGCACGCCGGCGGTGCCGGGGGCGGCCATCCGGTCGAAGCCTTCGCCGCCGGTGTCGAAGAGCGTGTTGACCAGGCCCTCGACGGTGCGGGTGGGCGACATCAGCTCGGCCCAGTGCGCGGACTCCCTCGGAACCGGGTCGAAGCCGCCGGTCAGGGCGCGGACGATCTGCGAGACGCCGCTGGTGATCATCAGGCCGCCCATGATGGCGGCGACGCCGAAGCCGCGGCGCGGGGTGGCGGCGGCGATCAGCAGGCCGATCGCGGAGTACAGCAGCGCGTACAGGACGGCGGCGATCAGGCCGTACATCAGGTGGGCCAGGTTGTCGCCGACCGGGAAGCTGTTGAGCATCGCGCCGACGAACAGCACCAGCAGCGGCAGCGTCATGATGATCAGCAGGGCGCTGACCATGGCGGCGAACTTGGCGGCCACGTAGTCGCTGCGGCTGGCCGGCCGGGAGAAGTACAGCGGGACGACGTGGTGGCGCAGGTCGCGGGACATCAGCACGGGGGCCTGCGCGGCGAGGAAGATCTGCGCCAGCACCCCGAACCTCGACAGGTAGACGCTGTAGTCGATCGGCATCTGCTTCAGGTTCGCGAACGCGACGATGGCGATGATCGCCAGCGTCGGGGCGACCAGTGCGCCGAACAGCAGGAACGGCAGCACCTTGGACTTGCCGGAGCGGCCGAGGCCGAACGCGGCGCGCAGGCTCTGCACGTACAGCGAGCGGGTCGCGTAGCGGCGGCCCAACCGGGGCCCGGTGTACGGGCGGTATCCGATGTCGTGGATGACACCGCGGTGGGTCTGGGCGGGGGTGGTCATGCCTGCTCGCCTCCTGCCGGCACGGCCGCGGCCTGCTCGTGGTGCGCCTCGTGCTGTTCTGCTGCCTCGGAGTCGGTGCTGAAGATCTCGGCGACCCGGTGGCGGCGCTGCTCCAGCCGGATCAGGCCGAGGCCGAGGTCGTCCACGGTGTCGCGGACGGTGTCGTAGGTCTCGTCGCCGGTGAGCTCCACCAGCAGGATGCGGCCGCCGTCGGCGCGCACCGTCAGCCCGGCGGCGGTCAGCCGCTCGCGCAGCACCGCCTCGGAGTCGAAGGCGCGGTCGACGGGGTGGTCGGTGACCTCGACGGCGAGCAGCTGGGTGGCCTCGGTGAACGAGGCGGTGGAGGAGGACCGCAGCAGCTTGCCGCCGTCGATCACCACCAGGTGGTCGCAGGTGCGCTCCAGCTCGCCCAGCAGGTGGGTGGTGACCAGCACCGAGATGCCGAAGTCGGTGTGGACGCGGCGGATCAGGCCGAGCATCTCGTCCCGGCCGACCGGGTCGAGGCCGTTGGTCGGCTCGTCCAGCAGTACCAACTGCGGGTCGTGGACGAGGGCCTGAGCGAGCTTCACGCGCTGCTTCATGCCGGTCGAGTAGCCGCCCATCGGGCGGTAGCGCTCCTCGTACAGGCCGACATGGCGCAGCGTGTCGGCGGTCCGCTCGCGGGCCGCGGCGGCCGGCAGGCCGGACATCCGGGCCATGTGCACCACGAACTCGGTGGCGGACACGTCCGGCGGCAGGCAGTCGTGCTCGGGCATGTAGCCGACCCGTTCGCGGATTTCCGCGCCCTGGGTGGCGATGTCCAGGCCGAGCACCCGGCCGGTGCCTTCGGTGGCGGGGGACAGACCGAGGAGGATCTTGATGAGGGTGGACTTGCCCGCGCCGTTCGCTCCGACCAGTCCGACCACGCCGGGCTGCACCTCCACGGTGAGCCGGTCGAGGGCGGTGACCCGGGGGAACCTCTTGGTGAGGCCGTCCGTCTTGATGACTGTGGACACGGTCATCAACGTAACGCCGGTCACCCGCGCTGCGGAATGCGCTGAGAAGCTGACCTTTCGTCCGTCCACGGGATGACGCTCCGGCCCCGCCCCCTAGGGGTACCGGGCGCGGGGCCGGTTCATCGATACACCGATGATGCGTCAACTCCGATGTCCAGCAGCCTCGTTCAGGCCAGCATGGCGCTCTGCAGCAGCACTACCTGGCGGAACGCCTGGTCCGGGACGCCCTGCGGGTTGGTCAGCTGGACCAGCCCGACCACGTCGCCGTACTGCAGCCAGCCGATCCGGCCGGTGGGCCGGTCGCCGGACTTCGCGTCCGAGTCCCGGACGTTCACCTGGCCGACCGCCACCGGGTAGCCGAAAGCGGCGATGTCCACGTGGGAGGCCTCGATGTCCTTGGTCGCGGTCATCAGGTTGACGCCCGAGTAGAAGTTGCTCGCCTCGTCCTGCGAGCCGAACCGGAACAGCCGGAGCTCGGCGCGGGTGCCGTCCTTGGCGGTCCAGCCCTGGGCGGCCGCACCCCGGCAGGCGTCGCTGATCAGGAACTTCGTGTACTTGTCGTCCTTGGCCAGCATCGCGTCCCGGTCGCACGGCACCCAGCGGCCCACCACCGGCGGCAGGGTCGCGGAGGCGCTCGCGGAGGCGCTCGGGGACGCGCTCGCGCTCGGGGACGCGGCCCCGCTCGGGCTCGCGTTCGGGGCGGCGGACGGGCCGGTGCCGACGGCGCCCTTGGGCAGCGGCAGCAGCAGGCCGCGCAGGTCCGCGGTGTGCTTCTTGAGCTTGTTGTCGGCCGGGGCCGAGGCGCCCGCCGGCAGCGGAGGCAGCGTCAGCTCGGGGAAGGCGTACCGGCCGTCGTTCGGCGTGGCGAGGCCGGGCAGGTCGGTGCGGTCCGGCAGGGTCACCGCGACGGCGGTGGCCGCGCCGAGCACCACCGTCGTCAGCACCGCCGCGCCGACCTGCCAGAACCGCTTGTGGTCGCGCTTGCGCGCCTCGACCGACGCCTCGTCACCGGCCTCGCCGGGGACGGCCCACGGGTCGTCCGCCGCCGGGCCGCCCGACGCGGCGTCGGCCCCCGCCAGCCGGTCGGGAGCGGTCCAGGCGTCGGTCTGCTTGGTGTCGGCCTGCGCCGTGTCGGCCTGCTTGCTGTCGGCCGTCGTCGAGGAGGTCGGCTCGTCCGGCTCGACCGGCCCGGGGTTCGGGGTGATGTCGGTGCTCATGCGGTGGCTCCCGGGGTGGCCAGTCGGTCGAGTTGCTGACGGAACAGGTCGACGACCCTGTTCTGGTCGAGGGGCGCGACCCCGGCGACGTCCATCTGCACCAGCAGGTCGCCCACGCCGGCGTAGCACTGCAGATAGTCCAGCTGGTCGCCGGCCTTCAGCGTCGGCAGAGCGCAGTGCGCCTCCGCGTGCCCGGCGACGCCCGGGCCGGCCCGGTACAGCTCGTTGTCGGTGTACCACTTGCCGTACGAGTTGTTCTCCGCGGCCACCGCCTGCTGGTTGAACTGGCTCAGCACCAGCGTCACCGTGGTGCGGTTGTCGATGTAGGTCATGCTGCGGGCGCCGATGGCCTGGATGTGCAGCGAGGACAGCGCGCTCTCGGCGTCCTTGCGGTACTTCTCCGGGACGTCGGCGAGGGTCTCCTTGAGGACCTTGTCCAGGTCCGCGTCGCGGATCTCGTTGTCGTTGCCGATCGACTTGTAGTCCGGGCCCAGCTCGTAGGCGGACGGCACCGGCAGCAGCAGGTCGCGCAGGCTGCCGAAGTGGTTGCCGTTGGACTTCGCGCCCCACGCCTGGCTCGGGCTCGCCGAGGGCGCGGGCGCCGCGGCCACCGGAGCCGGGGAGTCCTTGTAGTGGACCTCGATGATCACCTCGCCGATGCCGACGCCGACCAGCGCCGCCGCGACCACCGCGGCGACGGCCTTCTGCACGGTGCGGCGCGGCTTCACGGCCGGGGCGGCACCCTGCGCGGCCTCGGCGGTGGTGAACTCCGGTACGGCGGTGCCCGGTTCGACAACCGCGGCGTCGACCGTCGCGGCCTCGGCGGCCGGGGTGACGGCGGGCGGCTGCGCGGGCGCGGCCGGCTCGGGGGATTCGATGTCGGTCACGCGAGACGCTCCCACTGTCGCTTGGCGATGTCCTCCAGCTGGGACCGGTCCACCGGGTTCTTGGAGTGGACCGACACGAACATCAGCACGGTGCCCTTCCGGGCCAGGGCCTCGGCCCAGTAGTACTTCTCGGTGCTGCGGGCGTAGGTCGTGGCCTCCTGGGCGACCATGATCATGCTGTCGTCGTTGCCCGGGATCTTCGACAGATCCATGCCGGACGTGCGCGGGACCATGGCCGAGATCGCCCCGGCCGCGCTCTCCGGCTTGTACTGCATCAGGTTCACCCGGTACTGGGTGTCGTCGACCGACCAGCCGACCGCCGCCTGCCGACGGAAACCGCTGCTCAGCAGGTTGTTGAACGCCTCGGCGCTGTCGCCGAAGGTCTCCGCCTGGTCGTCGGCGGTCATCCAGCCGTCGCCGTCGCCCAGGAGCAGGTCCTTGGTGCCGTCCGGACGCTTGATCAGCAGCTCGCGCAGGTCGCCGTCGATGTTCAGCGGCTGCGGGCCGGCCGCGGCCAGCGCCTTGGGGTCGACCCGCTCGGCCGAGTACGTGAGCTTCGGCGCGACCAGCTCGGGCAGCGGCGTCGCCGGACGGGCGGCCTGGATGCCGTAGCCGATGGCCCCACCGATCACCGGACCGGCCACCACGGCGATCAGCAGCATGGCGCCGACCCCGAGCTTCCGCTTCCTGCGGGCGGGCTCCTCACCCGCGGCGAGCGTCTCGGCCTGCTCGAAGCCCTCGGCCGGCGCGGTCTGCTCGGCCGGCTCGGACGCCTCGGTCTGCTCGGCCGTCGGCGTCTTGGACAGTGCGTCGGACGGTGCGTCAGCAGTCGCGGACGCGGGTGCCTCGGTGGGTGCCGGAGGGATGGCCGTCGGGGGTTCGGACGGCACGGCGGCGGCCGCCCCGGGCTCCGCGGCGCCCGTGGACTCGGTGCTCAACTGGTTCTCCTGGAAGAAGAGTTCGGGACGGCCGTCAGCCGTTGGTGAGGCGGTCGCGCTCGCGCTTCATGGCGTCGAAGAGCAGCGCCTTGTCGGGATCGCCCTGCACCTCGACGGTGATCTCGTAGACCACGTCGCCGACCACGCCGATACCGATCAGCGCACCGGTGTACGCCTGCTGCTTGGGCTTGAAGATGTAGCCCTTGGCGTTGGACACCCCGTCGATGTCGAACGAGTCGCTGCTGTAGCTGGAGTGGTCGGCGAAGCCCTGCGCGCGGTCGGTGCGGCCGAAGCGCTTGAGTTCCGAGCGCACCTCGGTCTTGCCGTCCCGCAGGCGGTAGGTGCGGCCGGCGGCGTCCTTGAAGCCCCAGGAGTCCAGCACCTCCTTGATGTCGACGCTGTCGTTGTACTGCGCCTGGAGGTCGTCCGTGCTCAGCATCGCGCCGTCCGGCGAGCCGTACGGGTCGGCGTTGTCCGGCACCGGCAGCAGGAAGTAGCGCAGGTCGCCGCTGTGCTTGCCGTCGGAGACGCTGCCCTGCAGCGTGCTGGCCGGACGCGGCGGCGCGGGCGGCGTCGGGGTCGGGGTGGGCGACGGGCTGGGCGAGGCGCTCGCACTGGCCGAGGCGCTGGTGGCGGGCGCCGGGGCGGCAGCCACGTGCGCGGCCCGGTCGGGCTTGCCCACCGCGACGGTGACGGCGGCACTGGTCGCCGTCACCGCGAGCAGCACGGCCACCGACAGCGCGACGCCCGCCGCCCGGGGCAGCCCGCGGTCGGCGGCCGGCTGCTCGACGACGGTCTGCTCGGGGCCGGCCGGGGCCGGGGCGGACGGGGTGGGTTCGGTGGCCGCCGGCCGGTCGGCGGGCTCGGCGGCCGGCTCCTGACCAGGGGTCGGTTCGGAAACGGACAAGGGTCTCCCCCCAGAGTGCGCGTGGACGACCGCACAGCACGGCACGAGCCGTCCCCCCGGTCGGCTCTCGGGCACCGGTGTCACCATGCGGTGCACGAATTATGAGAGCCCTGTGCAGTCGTCAACAACACGATTGGGCCACCGATTTGCCGCAATTCCCGGCCAATCGGACAGGCCGTGACCGAAACGCAACCCCACCCGGCTCAGCTCGCGCCCGGGCCATCCTTCGTGGACGGAGCAGGCGGCTCCGACGGGGCATCAGCGGGCGCGGCGGACGGCTCCTCCGGCGTCGGCTGCGCGGGCTGCGCGACCGGTTCCGCCGGGGCGGCCGGAGTGGGCGGCGCAGGCGGCGCGGGAGGCGCGGGAGGCGTCGGCTGCGTCGGAGGAGTCGGCTGCGCGGCGGGGTCGGACAGCCGGATGCCGGCGGCCTCGGCCAGGGCGATGTCGAGGCGCTCCTTGCGGATCCGGCGGTCGATGTACATCACACCGTTGGCGAGCGGCGAGAGCGGCGCCGTCACCACGGTGAACAGCAGCATCAGCAGCGCGCCGAGCACCATCACGACGGTCAGCCCGCCGGTGCTGATCATCTCGCTCGGCCGCTGCGCGTCGACGTCGTCGATCACCAGCGTCGGCATCAGGCTGGTGATGACGACCCAGAGCGGGACCAGCACGATGTTGGCCGCGAGTCGGCCGGCCATCGACACCACGATGCTCAGCAGCAGACTGCGCCACCAGTTGCCCTCGTTGAGCCGCCAGGCCCGGCGGACCGCGGCGACCGGCCTGGCTTCCTCCAGCACCAGCACCGGCACCTGCAGCGTCAGCCGGATGGCGACGAACAGGATGGTGATGCCGACGGCCGGGACCAGCAGGAACGCGAACAGCATCGGCAGCGGGTTGCTGGTCCACACCGCCAGGCCGAACGGGACGGCGAGCGACAGGACGTACGCCAGGATCATCGGCCCGATCACCGTGGCCTCGGACTGCACGGCCGGCCACAGCCGGGGCGCCGCCTCCTTCCACGCCTGACCGGTCGTCATCGGGCGGCCGAGCGCCGCTGCCCGCAGCACCACGGTCGACAGTGGGGCTGCGACCAGGTACACGGCGAGCAGCGCCAGTCCGCACACCAGGAACACCAGCAGCATCGGGCCCATCACGTCCCACATCTGCTGCGCGGTGGCCGCCTCGTCCCCGTCCGGCAGCCGGTCGAGCGCGTCGCGCAGGCTGCCCACGCAGAGCACCATGACCAGCACCACCGGCACCACGCCGATGCCCGCCACCGCGAGCAGCGGCAGGTACAGCGCCTTGGGGTAGCGGCGGATGGTGTCGAACACGGCGTTGAACATCTCGCCGAACGACAGCGGGCGCAGCGGGATCACGCCGGGCTTCGGCGCGAGCGGCACGGCCCCCCACGGCCCCTGCCCCCACCCGCCGGGCCCACCCGCACCGGGCTGCCCGTACCCCGGCCAGTAGCCCGGCCCGGGGGGCTGCCCGTGCCCCCACTGCCCGCCGGGCTGCTGCCCGTGACCGCCGCTTTCCCCGCTCATCGGTACCCCCTTCAGAGACCCTCGCCCCGGCAGGCGCCGGGTTGCGACGAGCCTAGGACTCCCCTCCGACCACGCCCGCCCCGGCCCCTGACCGGGCCCACCGGATCACTTGACGCTCCATCAACTCAGTTGCGCCAGGCCATCGGTGGCGATCCGCTCGAAGACCGCGAGGTCGTTCGCGAAGATCGAGTCCGGAACGGGCCAGTGCACCACCAGTTCGGTGATGCCCAGCTCCTGGTACGTCCCCGCCCAGTCGACGAAGGCGTCCACGGACTGCAGCGGCCGCTCGACGGTCGACCCCTGCAGCAGCACCTTCTCCAACTCGCCGACGTCCCTGCCCCGTTGCTCGCAGGCTGCGGCCAGCTTCGCCAACTGTCCGGCGATCACGCCGGGCGCCTGCTCCACCGGCACCTCGGCAGGCCCCTTCGGGTCGCCGTACGTCACCCAGCCCTGGCCGTACTCGGCGGCCAGCCTCATCCCGCGCGGCCCGGCCGCCGCGACGTAGAACGGCACCCGGGGCGTCTGCACACAGCCGGGGATGTTCCGCGCCTCCACCGCCGAGTAGTACGCGCCGTCCCGCGTCGTCGCGTCCTCCCGCAGCAACTCGTCCAGCAACGGCAGGAATTCGCCGAACCGGTCGGCCCGCTCCTTCGGCGACCAGGCCTCCTGCCCGAGCGCCGTCGCGTCGAACCCCGTCCCGCCGGCCCCGACCCCCAGCGTCACCCGCCCACCGGACACGTCGTCCAGCGTGATCAGTTCCTTCGCCAACGTCACCGGGTGCCGGAAGTTCGGCGAGGTCACCAGCGTCCCCAGCCGAATCCGCTCGGTCGCACACGCCGCCGCCGTCAGAGTCGGAACCGACCCGAACCAGGGCGACTCCCGGAAGCTCCGCCAGCTCAGGTGGTCGTACGTGTAGGCCGCGTGAAAGCCGAGCTCCTCGGCCTGCCGCCAGATCTTCTGTCCCTCGGCCCACCGGTGGATGGGGAGGATAACGGTACTCAAGCGCATACAACGACGATACGCACACATTCGGCGCACCTTCGGAGCACTCGCGCAACGGTGCGGGCAGGTCGGCTAGCGTGGCCCCGTAGGCGCGCTGAGCAGGCCGGAACCGGCTCCGGGCGGGGCGGAGCGGGTCGAGGCATACCGCCACTGCTGGGCACAGTGAGCGTCGGAACCTTCAAGAGCGGGAGGGCTCGCATGGCTGTCGATGTGCGGAGCGAGGACGAGACACCGTTGCGGGGCCTGATCGAGCGCTGTGCCGAACTGAAGGGCGAACTGGTCGAGTTCGCCCAGAGCGCGCGGTTCGACCGGTGGCTGACCCCGCTCCTGCTGGAAGCCGCGGGCCCTGAGCGGCGGCTGGATGAGGCTGAGGCGGTCCGGATCATCGATCACTTCATCCTCCGGTACCCACTGCCGGGCGGTACGACCGTGGTGGACCGGTTCGTCGCAGGGCAGCGGGACCTGACCGAGGCCGATCGAGCGATGCTGCTCGGCTGGCGTGACCCGGTCGAGGGCGTCTTCGAGGTCCGGCGCAAGGACGGGGACGCGGTCGTCCTGCTGAACCTGGTCGACGACCTGGAGTACCGCACCTACTCGAACGTCGGGCGGGAGGCCTTCCGCAGAGTGTCCGCAGGAGGGTTCCTCCTCGCCTGCCTGGTGCCCGTCCACTCGGCCGACGGGGCGTGGCTGATCTCGGGTGCGATGTCGCCCTACCCGAGGTCCAGCGCCACCGAGATCGCCCGGGCCGCGCTCCAACTTGCCACCAGCCGCCCCTCGTTGGTCTTCCGCAACCCCGAGAAGATCGAACAGGGATGGCGCTCGATGCGGGAGGACCGGGCCGCGTTCGTCGAGTTCTGCGGCAGCGACGAACTGGTCCTTCTCCCTGCCGAGGCCGAGGAGCTGCTCAACTCCTACTACCGGCACCGACAGCACGCCGCCGTCGCCGAACAGCCCGACCGAGTCCGGGGCAGGCGGCTCCCGGGCCTGGACTTCCCGGCCTTCGAACTACCGCGAGGACTCGCGGATTCGGAGACCGTCGGCGTCATCTATGACGACGTCGACGGGCTCAACTTCTACCCGGACTACGGGATGCTGCGGAGCCTCTTCACCGACCCGGCCGTCGCGGGCCGCAAGCAGCACCAGGACCTGCTGCGCGTGTACCTGCGCGAGGAGTCGATCGCGCCACTGCCGATCCGCCGGCTGGCCGCCGCCCACCCGGAGACCGTCGACGAGGTGTTCCGGAAGCTGCTGCGGAAGCCCGGATTCACCTGGACCGAACACGGTGACGAACTGCTTCGCCGGCGCAAGCCCTGGTACTACGAGAGCGAGCCCCGCCCTGGCGTCTCCGTGATCGGCGAGCGTCTCGGCGAACTCGCCGCCGGCGGCCGACGACGGAAGTTCAGCAGAGCAGAGCGCGTACCGCGTCAGCCCGACCATCCGTAGGAGGGAGACCGAGAAGGCATCCTGCCCGCGCCGACGGCGGACACCGAGCCGGATCGAACGTCCTT
>NZ_BMRI01000009.1:167297-173907 GCF_014648555.1 Kitasatospora griseola | reverse complement strand
CTCAACAGAAGTCGACACCGCCGGCCCTGCTCCGGGCGGGAATTCCGGTCACGGTCCGTGGTGGGCTTCCACTACGCTACAGCCGCGCGCAGGGGGGACCTGGCGCCGCCGCGGTCGAGCCGTGGCCGTTCGACTTCCAGGAAGACAGAGATGCGCATATCCAGGACTGCCCCACGTCGCATTCTGAGCGCCGGGATCGCGGTTGCCGCCCTCGGCGCCGGGACGCTCGTCCTCGGCGGGGCGGCCCGGGCGAACTCGCAGCCCGTGACGTTCCAGCTCAAAAACATCGTGATCCTCCCGGGCGAGTCCGACCGCGCGCTGTCTCCCGACGGGGTCTACGGACGCGCGGACGGCACCTGGGTCTACGCGGTGAGTTCGAAGCCGCTGACCGACGCCGGCGCCTCGCTCGGGCTTCCGGACGGGGTGAGCGTCAAGGTGGGTGTCCCCGGGCCGAGTTCGAGCTGCGCGGCGGCGACGGAGACGGCCGGCGTGTACACCTGCGACGTCGTTTCTTCGTCCAGCCCGTTCGCCTCGCCGGTGATCGGCGCGTCCGACGCGGCGCACGACGGGACCGTCGCCTACTACGGCGCGGTCTTCGTGCCGAGGGGCGGGAACGTCGCGGACGCCGTGACCAGGGTGAAGACGGTGGGCAGCAGCCCGGCCAACGGCCCGACGAGTGAGCAGACCGCGAAGGTCACCGTGGAGACGTCCGACCACGTGGCCAGGAACACGGTTCGGCTGACCACCCCGGACCTGGCGGCCGGCAAGTCCGTCACCCAGCAGGTGACGGTCCACGCGGTCGACCCGGGCAAGCTCCATCTCCTCTTCAACAGCGCTGCAGGCCAGCCGAGTTGGCCGACCTTCCCGACGCCGGTCGGGGTGAAGGTCACCGACTCGACGGCGACCCCCGCGGGTTCCTGCAACCACGTGACGAGTGACCTCAACTCGCCGACCACGATCGTCTGGTGCGACCTTCCGGCCGGCGACAGCACCATCTCCTACACCCTGGCCGCCCAGCCGGAGATGGCGAGCTGGAAGGTGGACGTCCGGGCCGAGTACCAGGTCCTCACCTGGGGCGCCGGCAACCCGGTCGCCAACAGCACCTTCGCCCTCCAGGGCACCGCCCCGGAACCGTCCGGCTCCCCGACCGCCTCCCCCACCGCTTCGCCGACGCAGACGCCCACCGACCCGGCGACCACCCCGGCCCCCGTCGGGACCACGTCGCAGCCCTCGGCCCCGACCCCGACCCCGACCGGCTCCCCGGCCGGCACGGCCGCCCCGGTCGTCCCCCACCCCGGCAACACCGGCAACACCGGCGGCACCCTGGCCAGCACCGGCACGGACGACCTGGCCCCGGCAGTCGGCGGCGGCCTCGCCCTGATCGCCGGCGGCGCCCTCGCCCTGGTGGCCCTCCACCGCCGCCGGGCCTCGCACCGCTGACCCGGGCGTCGACGGCAGTGCCCGGCCGCCCTCCAGCGGCCCCGCACTGCCGTCGCCCTCGGTACCGGACTGTCCCCCGGTCCGCCTGGCGGTCCGGACCCGGCCGGAGGCGGGCGCCGGCGGGGATCGTTCATCCGCGTTTTCCGGGAGGCCATGGCGAGGATGCCGGGGGTTGGCTCGGCGCTGGGACGCTCACGGGCACATCCAGCCATGCTCGCAGGGAGTGTCATGCGATTCCGAGTCCCGTCCGCGGTACCGCTGTTGGCGGTCGGTGCGGCCCTGGCCACTGTTGTCACGACGGCGCCGAGCGCGCTGGCCGCGCCCGGGGCGCCGGGGCAGCGCCCGTCGTTCTGCGGGCACGACAACCGGCACACGCCGTTCGCCGGGTACCTGTGCGCCAAGCCCGGGGAACTGCTGGACGTGCGGATCGGGGACGTCCACCCGACCCAGCCGTCGCTCGGCTACGACGAGGTGTACTACAAGCTCGGCCGGTACACGCTCGGCAAGGACGCGATCAACAAGAAGTTCAGCGACTGGTGCGAGGCGGACGGCCGGATCGAGGCGGTCGCCGTGCAGCCGAACGCCCGGCTGGACGACCCGTCCTCGTTCACCTGCACGCTGCCGGTCGGCGCGGAGACCGCCGACAGCGAGGCCGCGATGAAGACGGTGGTGATCGGTCCCGGCGGCGAGCCGTTCCTGACGGACGGTCACCACACCCTGACCTCGTTCTACGAGACCCCGGACGGCGGCGCGGACCTGCACGTGCGGCTGCGGGTGCTGGCCAACCTGAGCGCGCTGACCCAGAAGGATTTCTGGGCGCAGATGCAGGCCAACAAGTGGGTGTACCTGAGCGACCCGCAGGGCAACCCGGTGAAGATCAACAAGCTGCCGACCTCGGTCGGGCTGGCCAACTTCCAGGACGACACGTACCGCAGCCTGCTCTACTTCGGCCGCGACATCGGCTACACCCAGAACTCGGTGCCGTTCCAGGAGTTCTACTGGGGCAGCTGGATCCGGGACACCGCGCCGGTCGACCTGTCCGGGTGGAACCGCTCGGACCTGACCAGCTACCTGGCCGCCGTCAAGGGCACCACCCAGACGATGGTCGCGCTGCCGAAGAACACCGTGATCGGCAGCGGCTTCACCGCCTCCGACCTGGGCGCGCTGGACCAGTGGAACGCCGGGAAGGCCGCCAACAAGGGCGAGTTCGACAAGCTGAGCAAGCCGTACTCGGACGCCAAGCCGGGCAAGCTGGCGTACGCGCTGGAGTACAAGAAGGTCAACGGCCTGGGCTGAGGCCGACGTCGAGGGGGCCGGCGGAGATCCGCCGGCCCCCTCGACGCGTCCGAAGGGTCAGGAACCGAGCAGGGTCGCCGCCGGGGCCGGATCGGCGGCGGCGCCGCTCACGGCCTTGGAGACCTGATCGGCCGTCAGCGCCTTCTTCCAGACCTGGACCCCGGCGATCGAGCCCTTCCAGGCGTCCGACCACTGCCCCTTGTAGCGGGCCCGGCCGAGCTCCAACGGGCCGGTGCCGGCCACGATCGACGGGGCGGTGGTGGTCTGCGCGAGAGTGCCGTCCACGTACAGCGAGATGCTCTTGGCCTTGGCGTTGTACACGCCGGTCAGGGTGGTCCAGCGGCCGGTGGCGGCGGCCGCGCCGGACACCGCCATCGCGCTCTTGCCGGCCTCGTTGGCGGTCTGCACCTTGAAGACCCAGCGGTTCTTGTTGCTCCCGGAGTCCTCGCGGCCCAGGTAGAAGGAGAAGAACTGGTCGCCGTTCTGCGACAGCGCGGCCTTCGACGCGCTGGCGGCGTCGTTGCTGACCACCGCGGAGACGGTGAAGTCCTTCGTGGTGTCCACGGACGCGTCGGCGGCCTCGGCGTAGCCGTCGCCGCTACCGGTCAGCTGCAGCGCCTTGCCGTCGCGGCCGTCGGCGGCACCCACCTTCGCGGCGCTGCCGAGCTTCAGCCCGGGCACCGAGGCGCCGGCCTCCGCACCGGAGCCGCCCAGACCGGTCTGGCCGGTCTGACCCGCGGAGGCCTTCGGGGACGGGTCGCCACCCGCCTTCGGGGCGGCGGCGGCCGCGGCGGCCTTGGGCGTTGACGGGTCGTCGGCGCGGTCCTGCACCATCACCGCGACGGCGACCATCCCGGCGACCGTCACCAGGCCGGTGGCCAGCGCGGTGATGCCGAGAGTCCGCTTGCGACGGGCCTCCCGCTCGTCCGCGTCCGCCATCGCCCGCCAGTACGCCGCGTCTGATCCCCCGACCACCGGCTCTCGGGTCGCGCCCGCACTGCCCGCCGTCCGCCTGCCCGCCACGTTCTCCCCGATCCGTCCGCTTGCTCGTCGGCGGAACTCTAGGCGGCCCCGTTCGAACACGCGAACCGGAACGCCGGGCGGCCCTCCGCCCCGAACACCGGAATCGGCGTCGGGGCGGAGGGAGTTGATCCGGGATCGGTCAGCCGCGGTGGCCGGCGGCCCGGCGACGGGCGGCGAACGTCACGGCACCGGCGCCGAGCAGCACCAGGGCGGTGCCGCCGATCAGCATCGGGGTGCTGCTGGAGCCGCCGCCGGTGGAGGCGAGGTTCCCGGTGCCGACCGGGACGGCGGTCGGGCTCGGGGTGGTGCTGCCGGTCAGGGCGGCCGGGACGACGACCGGGGCCGTGGTGTTCCGGGCGGTCGGGGTCTGCGCCGGGGTGCTCGGCGTCGAGGGGGTCGCGGCCGGGGTGGTCGGCGCCTTGGTGGTGGCGGTGGGCGCCGGGGTGGTCGGGGCGCCCGGGTGGACGATCGGCAGGGTGAAGTGCGGGTGCTCCTGCACGTGGTTCTGGTAGGGCTGCTGGACACCGACCCGGACGTCGACCTGCTTCTGCGCCGCGGTGGAGTGCGAGGTGACCGAGAGCCGGAACCGGAACCGGGTGGCCCGGCCGGGCGCCAGGTCGGTGTCGAGGAAGGAGTAGTCGCCGCGCAACGTCGGGTCGCAGCCGGGCTTCAGCGCGATGGTCTTCCAGGCGCCCTGGTGCACGACCTCCAGGACCAGGTCGGCCGCGTGCAGGGTGCCGTCCAGGTCACCGGACTCGTTGAAGAAGGTGGGGAGCGGGTGGATTCCCTTGAGGGTCTCCGTGCCGCCGTTGTAGACCTCGACGCCGAACTCGACCGGGGCGCCGCCCGCGGTGATCGCGTCGGCGTCCTGGTCGAACACCCCGACGCTCGGCTTCGGCTCCGCCGCCGGGGCGGGCGAGGAGGCCGGGACCGAGGCCGACGTGGAGGCGGAGACAGCGGGGGCCGGCTGGTCGTCGCCGCAGGCCCAGGCGCTGGTGGCCCCGCCGAGGACGGGGACGGTGGCGCCGAGGACGGCGGTGGCGGCGAGAACGGCGAGGCGGGTGCGGCGGCGAACGGACATCGGAGGTTCCCCCCAGGAACTGATGACGGTGAGTGGTGGTACGGCGGTGTGCCCCTGATCGTTTCCGCTGGCCGGGCGAGCGCCGTAAGAGAATCCTGTCGAACGGATGTCCTGCCCGGATCAGCGATTCGTCATCGAACGGCAACAGCCGTTCGGATCCGCAACACCGGTGCGCTCCGGCGGCTTTGACGCCGCGGCGCCCGGCCGGGGAGAGCCCGGGCGCCCGGACGGCACTTACCCTGCAGAGATACGGGGAGGGGGTATCGTGGCGAGGGTGGAGCGGACCGGACTGGCGACGGACCCCGCCGGGCGGACGGCTGCCCGGTGGACGGTGCTGTGCGCCCTGCTGCTCGGGCTGTTCCTGATGCACGGCAGCCCGGCGAGCGCCGCCGGGTGCCACCGGACGGCGGAGACCGCGGTGTCGGCCCACCACGCCGGGGCGCACACCATGCAGGGGAGCGCCCGGGAGGCCGTCCGTGCGCCGGGCGCGCACGAGGGGTCGGCCGTCGACTGCGTCTCCACCCAGGCCCGCGACCACCTGCCGCCGGCCGGCCCGACCGCCGGCGTGCCGTGGCCCCACCCGCAGCCGTCCGCGACCGGACCGCTGCCCACGGGCGGCGCCGAGAGCGGCCGAGCGCCGCCGGACGGCGGGCGGGAGCTGCTGATCCGGGTCTGCGTCGCCCGCAGGTGAGGGCGCCACCCGGCCGTCCCCGTCGGGGGCCGCCGGGCGCCGCGTCCTGTCCGCGACCGCGCACCGCCGGTGCGCGCAGCACCTGGAGCGAACTCCGATGACCCGCACCACCACGACCACCCGCCGCACCCTGCTCACCGCCGCGGCCGCCGCCGCGCTCGCGCTGACCCTGGCCGCCTGCGGCAGCGACGCGATGTCCGGCATGGACCACGGCGCCGCGCCGTCCGCCGCCGGGCACGACATGCCCGGGATGAGCCACGGCCCCGACGGCATGGCGGGCATGAGCCACGGCCCGGCCGGCATGGCCGGCAGCAGCGACGGGCTGGCCGCCGAGCAGGGCGGCTACCGGCTGGACGGCGCCCTCGCCGGCGCCGAGTACCGGTTCACCGTGACCGGCCCGGACGGCAAGGTGCTGACCTCGTACCAGCCCGAGCAGACCAAGGAGATGCACTTCTACGCGATCCGCTCCGACCTGTCCGGCTTCCAGCACCTGCACCCGGTGCGGTCCGCCGACGGCACCTGGACGGCCTCCCTGGCCGCCCTGCAGCCCGGTGAGTGGCGGATGTACGCCTCGTTCGTCCCCGGCGCGGGCAGCGGCCGGGGCACCGGGCTGGTGCTCAGCCGCACCGCCACGGTGCCCGGGCAGGCCACCCCGGTGCCGCTGCCGGCCGCCGCCACGACCGGCACCGTCGACGGGTACACCGTGACGGTGGCCGGTGCGCCGAAGGCAGGCGCGGCCGGGGAGTTGACCGTCACCGTCAGCAAGGACGGGCAGCCGGTCACCGACCTGGAGCCCTACCTGGAGACGTACGCGCACCTGACCGCCTTCCACGCCGGCGACCAGGCGTTCGCGCACCTCCACCCGGAGACCCCGGTCACCACCGGCGGCGGCGGGCCGACCCTGTCCTTCCACGCCGAACTGCCGAAGGCCGGCGACTGGCGGCTGTTCCTGCAGTTCCAGACCGGCGGCGCCCTGCACACCGCGGCGCTCACCCTGAACGTCGCCGCCTGATCACGGCGGACCCGCCCCTCCCGGGCGGGTCCGCTTCTCGCACGAGTGCGCGAAGATGGACGGATGA
>NZ_BMRI01000009.1:127628-167260 GCF_014648555.1 Kitasatospora griseola | reverse complement strand
CCGCCTCCCCGCGCCCCCGCCTGATCGCCACCGACCTCGACGGCACCCTGCTGTGCCCCGGCGGGACGGTCTCCGCCCGGACGGCGGCCGCCCTGGCCGCCGCCGAGGCCGCCGGGCTGCAGGTGGTGTTCGTCACCGGCCGCCCGCCGCGCTGGATGCGCCACCTCGGCCCGCACATCGGCGGCCACGGGGTGGCGATCTGCTCCAACGGCGGCGCGGTGGTCGACGTCCGACGCGGCGAACTGCTGGAGACCAGCCCGCTGGACCGCGCCGACACGGTCACCGTCGTCGAGCGGCTGCGCGCCGAACTGCCCGACACCGCCTTCGCGTTCGAGTTCCCGGACGGCTTCGCCCGGGAGCCCGGGTACACCGTCTTCCTCGGCGAGTCCGAGACCGACCACCCGGTCGGCCCGGCCACCGAACTGCTCGCCTCCGGCCAGGTCGACGGCCTGTTCAAGCTCCTGGGCAAGCACCCCGACCTGTCCCCCGACGAGTTCCTCGACCGCGCCCGCGCCGCCGTCGGCCCGCTCGCCGAGGTCACCCGCTCCAGCCCCATCCCGCTGGTCGAGATCAGCGCCCCCGGCGTCACCAAGGCCAGCAGCCTGGCCCGCTGGTGCGCCCAGCACGGCATCGACGCCACCGAAGTCATCGCCTTCGGCGACATGCCCAACGACCTCGAAATGCTCGCCTGGGCCGGCCAGTCCTACGCCGTCGCCAACGCCCACCCCCTGGTCCTCGCCTCGGTCACCCGCCACACCGTCGGCAACGACCAGGACGGCGTCGCGGCCGTCATCGAAACCCTGCTCTGACGGACCGTCACGGCCCGACGGCGCGGGCCTCCGGTTTTCACACATGGATTACTACACTTTTTCCATGGAAAGCTCCCGCCCCGGCCGGACCAGGGTGACCACCGTCTCCCTGCGGGCCGAGACCCTTGAGGCGATCCGGGCGCGCGCCGGAAAGCAGGGCGTCTCCCCCTACGTCGAGGAGGCCGTCCAGCGGCAGTTGCAGCGGGAGGCGATCGACGAATACATCGCCGCCGCCGAGGACGAGCACGGCCCGATCGACCCGGCCGAGGTCGCGGCCCTGGTCGAACGCGTCCGCTCCCACCATGCCGCGCACCCCGGAGGCGCCGGCTCCGCGGATGCCGCGTGAGCGGAACGCTGGTGCTCGACAGCGAGGAAATCGCACGGAACGCGGGCAAGCTGCGGGCGGTCGAGGCGGCCTGACGCCTCGTCACGGCCTCAGAGGCGTGCCGTCCAGCGGACCCGGGTGCCCCTGGTGTGGGGGCCGGGTTCGTGCCAGGCGTCGCCGCCGAGGGCTTCGGCGCGGCGGGTGAGGTTGCGGAGGCCGGAGCGGCGGCCGTCGGCGGGGATGCCGACGCCGTCGTCGGTGACGGTGAGGAGGACGCCGGGGAGGCCCGGGTGGGCGGGGTCGGGCGGGACGGGGCGGCCGTCGGGGCCGAGGTGGACGGTGGCGTCGAGTTCGACCGCGACGTGGGAGGCGCGGGCGTGCCGGGCGGTGTTGGAGAGCATCTCCCGCAGTGCGGCAAGCAGTTGGCGGGAGGCCTGTTCGCCGACCAGGCTCTCCACCGGGCCGGTGAAGGTGATGCTGGGCCGGAAGCCGAGGGCTGCCGCGGCCTGGCTGCCCTCGCGCAGGACCCGGGTGCGCAGGGTGTCGGGTTCGTCGTCGGTGTCGCCGTGCTGGAGCGCGTAGATGGTGGTGCGGACTTCCTGGATGGTGGCGTCGAGTTCGTCCACGGCCTGGCCGATGCGTTCCTTGACCTCGGGGACGACGGCCCGGCGGGCCGCCGACTCCAGCATCATGCCGGTGGCGAACAGGCGTTGGATGACCAGGTCGTGCAGGTCGCGGGCGATCCGGTCGCGATCCTGGAAGACCGCCAGGCGCTGCTGGTTGAGCTGGTACTCGGCCAGCCGCAGGGCCAGCGCGGCCTGTGCGGCGAAGGTCTGGGCGAGTTTCCGTTCGGTGCCGGTGAACGGCGCGGCGCCGGCCTCGCGCCAGACGCAGAGCGCGCCCAGGACTCGCCCGGAGGACACCATCGGGACCGCCATGGCCGGCCCGAACCCCCGTGCCAGCCGGTCGAACTGACTGTCCGAGGCGATCTCGGGGGCGGCCGCCAGGTCGTCCAGGCGGACGGTCTCACCGGCCAGCAGCCGGGGCGCGAGGCCGTGTTCGGGGAGAAGTTCGCCGGTCAGGTAGTCGGCCCGTTCGCCGGAGGCGTGCGCGACCCGCATCCGGTCCTCGCCGGCCGGCAGCAGGACCATGCCGAGCGCGCCCTCGGCGAGTTCGCGGACCTGTTCGGCGGCGACGGTCAGCGCGATCCTCGCCTCGTCGGTGGAGAGCAGCGAGGTGGTGACGGCCGCCGCGCCGGTGATCCAGCGTTCGCGGCGGCGCCCCTCCTCGTACAGCCGGGAGTTCTCGATCGCGACGCCCGCGGCGGCGGCCAGCGCCAGCACCACCTGCTCGTCCTCGGGGGTGAAGGAGCCGCCGCCCTGTTTCTCGGTCAGGTAGAGGTTGCCGAACACCTCGCCGCGGACCCGGATCGGCACGCCCAGGAAGGACACCATCGACGGGTGTCCGGGCGGGAAGCCGACCGCGCGCGGGTCGGTGGACAGGTCGGTCAGCCGCAGCGACCGCGGGTCGTCGATCAGCGCGCCGAGGATGCCGCGTCCGGCCGGCAGCCGGCCGATCCGGTGGGCGGTGGCGTCGTCGACGCCGATGTGGATGAAGTCGGACAGGCCGCCGCCGTGCGGGTTGACCACGCCGAGCGCGGCGTACCGGGCGTCGACCAGTTCGGCGGCGCCGGAGGCGATCCGCTGCAGGGTGGTGTGCGGATCGAGGCCGGCGCCGACCGAGACGACGGCCTCCAGCAGGCGCTGCATCCGGTCGGCGACCGCGGCGGCCGACTGCAGGCGCTCGGAGACCTCGGTGACCAGGGTGTCCAACCCGAGCGAGGAGATCTCGGGAATGCGCGGTGGGCCGTTCTCGGCGGCCGGCTGATCCATGCCACCAGTGTGCATGTTCGAGTCGTTGCGCCCCGGTTCGTCCGGAACGCCGGGCGCGGCACCCGTCAGGCGGCGACCCGGTGGGCCTCGCCCTCCCGTTCCCGGGCCAGCATCGCGGCGAGCCGGCCGCCGGGGCGGGTCGCCAGCCGCGACCAGCGGCCGCGCTCCACTACCCGGCCGTCGTCCAGCACCAGCACCTCGTCCACGGTGCTGTCGTCCAGGCCCGCGAGCCGGTGGGTGATCAGCAGGGTGGTGCGGCCCTCGGTGGCGGCCAGCAGGTCGGCGGTGAGCGCGTCGGCGGTGGCGACGTCGAGGTGCTCGGCGGGCTCGTCGAGGATCAGCACGGGGAAGTCCGCGAGCAGCGCGCGGGCCAGGGCGAGGCGTTGGCGCTGGCCGCCGGAGAGTCGGGCGCCGTGCTCGCCGACCATGGTGTCCAGGCCTTCGGGCAGGCCGTCCACCCAGTCCAGCAGCCGGGCCCGGGCGAGCGCGGCGCGCAGCCGCGACTCGTCGGCGTCGGGGCGGGCGAGACGCAGGTTCTCCCGCACCGAGCTGTCGAAGACGTGCGCGTCCTGGGCGCACAGGCCGATCACCCGGCGGACGTCCTCGCCGGCCAGCTCGCGGGTGTCGACGGCGTCGGGGCCGTCGTCGGCCAGCCGCACCGAGCCGGCGGACGGTTCGACGAAGCGCAGCAGCACGTGCGCGAGCGTGGTCTTGCCGGAGCCGGACGGGCCGACCACGGCGACCCGCCGGCCGGGCCGCAGTTCCAGGTCGACGCCGCGCAGCGCGTCGCGTGCGGAGCCGGGCCACCGGGCGGTCAGGTCGCTGACCCGGATGGGCAGTTGCTCGGCGGGCAGGGTCTTCGGCGAGGCCGGCTCGACCACCGGCAGGGGCGAGGCCAGCACCTCGGCGAGGCGTTCCCGGGAGGCCCGGGCGCGCTCGCGGAACCGCACCGCGGTGGGCATCCCGGCAACCGCCTCGAACGCGGCGAGCGGCGTCAGCACCACCACCGCCAGGCAGACGCCCGGCAGCGCGCCGGAGGCGACGCCGCGGACGCCGACCGCGGCGGCGGCCACCACCGTCAGGCCGGAGACCAGGGCGACCAGGCCCGCCGAGAGCGCGCCGGACGCGGCGGAGCGCCCGGCCAGCCGGGTCAGCTCGGCGTCGGCGCCGCGGGTGGCGCGCAGCCGGGCGGGGAGGGCGCCGGCGACGGTCAGTTCGGCGGTGCCGGTCAGGGTGTCCAGCACGGCGGTCGCCAGTTCGCCCTTGGCGGGGGCGTGCCGGCGTTCGGTGCGACCGGAGATCCGGCGCTCCAGCGCGGGGACGACGGCCCCGGCGAGCAGCAGGCCGACGGCGAGCACCAGTCCGGCGAGCGGCAGGAAGGCGGCGAGGGCGGCGGAGGCGGCCAGCGACACCACGGCGGCGACGGCGGCGGGCAGCCGCCAGCGCAGGTGGAAGTCCTGCACGGCGTCCACGTCGGCGACCAGCCGGGACAGCAGGTCGCCGCGCCGGAACTGCGGGAGTCCGGCCGGGGCGAGCTGCTCCAGCCGGCGGTAGACGGCGGTGCGGATCCCGCCGAGGGCCTTCAGCACGGCGTCGTGCGAGACCAGCCGCTCGGCGTAGCGGAACACGCTGCGGCCGATGCCGAACGCCCGGACCGAGGTGACGGCCACCATCAGGTACAGCACGGGCGGCATCTGCGAGGCGCGGGAGATCAGCCAGCCGGAGGTGCCCATCAGCGCGACGGCGCAGCCGAGGGCGAGCGAGCCCAGCAGCACGGCGGGCCACAGCCGGGGCTTCGCGGCCGGCTCGGCGGGCGGTTCCTCCTCGCCCGCGGGCCGGGGCGCGGCGGGCCGGGGCGCGGCGGGCTGCGCGGCCGGAGCCGGGATCGCCGGGGCGGCGACGGCGGCCGTGCCGGGCAGCTGAACGTGGTGATCGGCGAGGGCGACCAGCGCGGGCCGGTGGGTGATCAGCAGCACGGTGCGGTCGAGCCGGCCGAGGGTCTCCAGCAGGGCGGCCTCGGTGACGGGGTCGAGGTGCGCGGTGGGCTCGTCCAGCACCAGCAACGGGCGGTCGGCGAGCAGCGCGCGGGCCAGGGCGAGGCGCTGGCGCTGGCCGGCGGACAGGCCGTGGCCGTTCTCGGCGAGCCGGGTGCCGGGGTCGGCGAAGTCGACCCGGGCGGCGGCGAGGGCGGCGGCGAGTTCGGTGTCGGTGGCGTCGGGGCGGGCCAGCCGGACGTTCTCGGCGACGGTGCCGGCGAACAGGTGGGGGTGCTGCGGGACCCAGGCGAGTTGGGCGTGCCAGCTCGCCAGGTCGGTGTCGGCGAGCGGCTGGTCGCCGATCAGCACCCGGCCGGCGTCCGGGCGGACGAAGCCGAGCACGGCGTTCACCAGGGTGGTCTTGCCGGCTCCGCTGGGCCCGGTCAGCACGGTGGTGCGTCCGGCGGGCACCACCAGGGAGACCTCGTGCAGGGCGTCCTGCGCGCGGCCGGGGTGGCGGACCGTCAGCCCTTCGATCCGCAGGTCGACGCCGGCGACCGGCGGGGCGGGGCGGCGGCCGGTCCCGGGCAGCGGGGTCTCCAGCACCTCGAAGATCTTCCCGGCGGCGGCCAGGCCCTCGGCGCTGGAGTGGTAGAGCGCGCCGACCTGGCGCAGCGGCAGGTAGACCTCGGGGGCGAGGACCAGCACCAGCAGGCCGGTCTCCAGGTCGAGGGTGCCGCCCACCAGCCGGAAGCCGATGGACACGGCGACCAGGGCGACGGAGAGGGTGGAGAGCAGTTCCAGCGCGAAGGACGAGACGAAGGCCAGGCGCAGGGTGCGCAGGGTGGCGCGGCGGTAGTCCTCGGTGATCCGGCCGATCGCGGCGGCCTGGGTCTTGGCCCGGCCGAAGACCTTGAGGGTGGGCAGGCCGGCCACCACGTCGAGGAAGTGGTGGGAGAGCCGGGACAGTCCGGCGAACTGGCGGTCGGTGCGGGCCTGGGTGGCGTAGCCGATCAGGATCATGAACAGCGGGATCAGCGGCAGCGTCACGCAGATGATCGCGGCGGACTCCCAGTCGGCGCCGAGGATCCGGGCCAGCACCACCAGCGGGACGACCACGGCCAGGGCGAGTTGCGGCAGGTAGCGGGCGAAGTAGTCGTCGAGGGCGTCGACGCCGCGGGTGGCGAGGGTGGCCAGCTCGCCGGTGCGGCGGCCGGTCAGGTAGCCGGGGCCGAGCGCGGTGGCGTGGTCGAGCAGGCGGCGGCGCAGGGTGGACTTGACGGTGGCGACCGAGCGGTGGGCGGTGAGTTCGGTCAGCCAGGCGACCAGCGCCCGGCCGACGGTGACGGCGGCGAGGCCGAGCAGCGGCCCCCACAGCGGGGACTGGCCGCGCTGGAAGGCCCGCACCACCAGGTCGGCGATCAGCGCGGCCTGGACGACCAGCAGGGCCGCGCCCACCCCGCCGAGCAGCACGGAGCCGGCGAGGAAGGCGCGGGTGGTGCGGGCGTACGCCAGCAGCCGGGGGTCGATCGGACGCATCCGCTGCTGGCGTTCCATCAGGTGTGCTCCTGCGACGGCGGGTCAGTGGTGGGCGGCGGCGGGGATGTGCTGGACGCCGATCCGGCGGCGGAAGACCCAGTACGTCCAGCCCTGGTAGAGCAGCACCAGCGGGGTGAAGACCACCGCGACGATCGTCATCACCTTGAGCGTGTAGGGCGAGGACGAGGAGTTGCTGACGGTCAGCGACCAGGCGTCGTTCAGGGTGGAGGGCATCACGTCGGGGAACAGCGACAGGAACAGCATGCCGACGGCGGCGGCGATGGTCACGCCGCTGAAGCCGAACGCCCAGCCCTCGCGGCCCACCTGGTTGGCGCCGAGCGCGGCGACCAGGGCGAGCACCGCGACGATCAGCGCGGCCAGGCTCCAGCCGTTGCCGGTGTGGACCTGGGTCCAGATCAGGAAGGCCGCCGCGAGGGCCGCGGTGACCAGGCCGAGGACGGTGGCCTGGACGCGGGCCCGGTGCCGGATGTCACCGGTGGTCTTCAGCGCGGTGAACACCGCGCCGTGGAAGGTGAACAGCGCCAGGGTGGTGAGGCCGCCGAGCAGCGCGTACGGGTTGAGCAGGTCCCAGAAGGTGCCGACGTAGTTCTTGTCCTGGTCGATGGCGACGCCGCGGACGATGTTGCCGAAGGCGACGCCCCACAGGAAGGCGGGCAGCAGGGAGGTCCAGAAGATGGCGAGTTCCCAGTTGCGCTGCCAGCGCTCGCTGTCGCGCTGGTGCCGGTACTCGAAGGAGACGCCGCGGACGATCAGGCAGACCAGGATGATCAGCAGCGGGACGAAGAAGCCGCTGAACAGGGTGGCGTACCAGTCGGGGAAGGCCGCGAAGGTGGCGCCGCCGGCGGTGAGCAGCCACACCTCGTTGCCGTCCCAGACCGGGCCGATGGTGTTGATCAGGACGCGGCGTTCGGCGGTGTTGCGGGCCAGCAGCCGGGTGAGGATGCCGACGCCGAAGTCGAAGCCCTCCAGGAAGAAGTAGCCGATCCACAGGACGGCGATCAGGATGAACCAGAAGTCTTGCAGGTGCATGTGATCCGTCCTCAGTACGCGAAGGCGAGCGGCTGGTCGGAGTCCTCGTCCGAGGGGCCGCGCAGGGTCGGGTCCTTGGCGGGCGGCTTCTCGTCCGTGTTCGGCCCGGCGGCGGCGTACTTGGCGAGCAGCTTGACCTCGATCACGGCGAGGATCGCGTACAGGGCGGTCAGCGTGGCCAGGCCGAGCACCTGGGTGCCGACGCTGACGTTGGGGGAGACCGCGTCGCGGGTGCGCATCAGGCCGAACACCACCCAGGGCTGGCGGCCCATCTCGGTGAAGATCCAGCCGAAGCTGTTGGCGACCAGCGGGAAGCCCATGGTGAGGATGCCGATCCGCCAGCTCCACCGGGTGAAGAAGACGTTCATCTCACGGTTCCTGGTGAGCATCAGCTTCGGCGGCTCGTCCTCGCCGGTGCGGTGCTCGGGGGCCAGCCAGAACTTGCGGCGGGTGGTCCACAGGCCGATCAGCGCGGCGACGAAGGACGTCATGCCGAAGCCGATCATCAGCCGGAATCCCCAGTAGGTGACGAAGATGTTGGGGATGTAGTCGGTGGGCTGTCCGCCGTGCTGGGCGGCCTCGGCGGCGGCGATGTCGTTGATGCCGGGGACTTCGGACGAGAAGTCGTTGTGCGCGAGGAAGGAGAGTATTCCGGGGATCTCCAGGGCGACCGAGTTGTGGCCCTTGGAGACGTCGCCGACGGCGAACACCGAGAACGGGGCGGGGGCCTGGGTGTCCCAGAGCGCTTCGGCGGCGGCCATCTTCATCGGCTGCTGCTCGAACATCACCTTGCCGAGGGTGTCGCCGCTGATCGCGGTGCCGAGGCCGGCGACCACGGCGATGGCCAGGCCGAAGCGCAGCGAGGTGCGCATCGCGGCGGTCTTGCGGCGGTCCGTCTCCTTGCCCTGCTTGGCGCGCCACAGGTGGTAGCTGGCGATGCCGACCACGAAGGCGGCGCCGGTGAGGAAGGCGGCGGTGAGGGTGTGGAAGACCTGCACCAGGGTGGTGTTCTGGGTCAGCACCCGGACGATGTCGGTGAGCTGGGCCTTGCCGGTGACGGGGTCGATCCGGTAGCCGACCGGGTGCTGCATCCAGGAGTTCGCGGCCAGGATGAAGTACGCGGACAGCGCGGTGCCGATCGCGACCATCCAGATGCACGCGAGGTGGATCTTCTTCGGCAGCTTGTCCCAGCCGAAGATCCACAGTCCGATGAAGGTCGACTCGAAGAAGAAGGCGATCAGCGCCTCCATCGCCAGCGGGGCGCCGAACACGTCGCCGACGAAGCGGGAGTAGTCGGACCAGTTCATGCCGAACTGGAACTCCTGGACGATGCCGGTGACCACGCCCATGGCGATGTTGATCAGGAAGAGCTTGCCCCAGAACTTGGTGGCGTGGAAGTACTTCTCCTTGCCCGTACGCACCCACGCGGTCTGCAGGCAGGCCACGATCGAGGCCAGGCTGATGGTGAGCGGGACGAAGAGGAAGTGGTAGACGGTGGTGATGCCGAACTGCCATCGCGAGATGGTCTCGTGAGCGACTGCTAGGTCCACTGCGCCCTCTCTCACAGGATGTGCATACCGGACAAAAAGCATATTTAGCACGCGACCGCGCCGAACCTGCCCAAGCTTGTCCGCTTGTGAACGTGAACACGTTCACAAGAAGCAGTATCCATGATGCTTATCAGTGCAAATGCACGGGGGGGGGTGTTCTCCGAACGAGTCAAATGATCTGCCGCCCGTCCGGGCCCCCACAAGCCGCCGCCGGGAGGCGCCGCTGTACCGAACGGCGCTTGACACCGACCGCGCTGACGCCACCTCAGCACAGGTCAGCGCTGGTGCGGCAGGACCACCCTGAAGGCCGCGCCGTCGCCCGGCGCGGTGTGCAGGGTCAGCTCACCGCCGTGCGCGACCACCAGCGCGGAGGCGATCGCCAGTCCCAGACCCGATCCCCCGCCCTCGCCCGCCCGCCGGGCCCGCGAGGCGTCCACCCGATAGAAGCGCTCGAACACCAGCGCGGCCTGATCCTCCGTCATTCCGGGCCCCTGGTCGGCGACTTCCAACAGGCACTCGCCGTTCAGCCGGCCCACCCCGATCCGCACCGCGGTGCCCGCCGGGGTGTGCTTGACCGCATTGCCCACCAGGTTGGTCACCACCTGGCGCAGCCGGGCCTCGTCGCCGAGCACCGGCGCGGGCTGCGGGGCGCCCTCGCCGCGCGGGCCGGTCAGCGCCACCGGGCGGCCCGGGTCCAGCGCGGTCAGGTCGTGCAGGGCGTCCGCGGCCAGCGTCCGCAGGTCCATCGGGGCGAGGTTCAGCGGGCGCTCCTCGTCCAGCCGGGCCAGCATCAGCAGGTCCTCCACCAGGCCGCCGAGGCGCACCGCCTCCGACTCGATCCGGTCCATCGCCCGGTCCACGTCGTCCAGCGCGCCCATCCGGTGCAGCTCGGCGAAGCCGCGGATGCCCGCCAGCGGGGTGCGCAGCTCGTGCGAGGCGTCCGCGACGAAGCGGCGCATCCGGCGCTCGGAGGCGGCCCGGTCGGCGAACGCCGTCTCGATGTCGGTGAGCATCCGGTTCAGCGCCGCCGACAGCCGGCCCACCTCGGTGCGGGCCGGCAGCTCCGGCATCCGGTGCGACAGGTCGCCGTCGGCGATCCGCTGCGCGCCCGCCTCCAGCTGGCGCAGCGGCCGCAGCCCGGCCCGCACCGCGATCGCGCCCAGGCCGGCCAGGCCCGCCAGGACCGCGCCGCCGATGGTGAAGAAGGTGGTGCGCAGGTGCGTGATGGTGGACTGCACGTCGTCCAACGGCACCGCGACCTGCACGAACCGCGGCGACCCGAAGTCGCCGGCGGCGGTGCGCTGCAGCGGCAGCACCAGCGAGCGCCACTCGCTGCCGCGCGGCACCTTCTCGGTGAACGGCTCGCCCTCCCGGCGGGTCAGCGCGGCGGCGGTCAGCGCCGGCAGCTGCGGGGCCGGCTCGGAGTCGGTCAGCGGCTGGCGCAGCACCGACAGCACGGTGCCGTCCGCGGCCAGGTAGCGCACCACGTACTCGCTGGGCAGCGCCTGGCCGGTGCGGCGGCTCAGCGTCTGCGGGCTGAACACCGACACCTGGGACTGCTGGCGGGACGGCGCGCGCCGCGACAGCGGCTCGGCGTACCGCTCCAGCTGCTGGTCGGTGCGCTCCACCAGCTGGCTGCGGACGGTGCCGAGCACCCAGGTGTCACTGACCACCAGGCCGGTGGTGACCAGCAGCAGCGCCAGCACCAGCAGCCGGACCCGCAGCGAGAACCGCGCCATCAGCCGTTCGGCGGGCGGCGCAGGGCGTAGCCGATGCCGCGCACCGTGTGGATCAGCTTGGGTCCGTGCACCGGACCGGAGTCGAGCTTGCGGCGCAGGTAGGAGATGTACGACTCGACGATGGACAGGTCGCCGCCGAAGTCGTAGGCCCACACGTGGTCGAGGATCTGCGCCTTGGAGACCACCCGGCCGACGTTGGCCATCAGGTAGTGCAGCAGCTTGAACTCGGTGGGGGAGAGCGAGACCGGGACGCCGCCGCGGGTGACCTCGTGCGCGGTCGGATCCAGGGTGAGGTCGGCCACCACCAGGCGGCCGTCGTCGGCGGGGCCGCCGGCCCGGCGCAGGATCGCCCGGATCCGGGCGATCAGCTCCTCCAGGCTGAACGGCTTGGTGACGTAGTCGTCGGCGCCGACGGCCAGGCCCTGGACCTTGTCGCCGGTGCCGTCCTTGGCGGTCAGGAACAGCACCGGGACGTGCTCGGGGCTGCCCGGCCACTGGGTCTGGTCGCGCAGCCGCTGGACGACGGTGAAGCCGTCCAGGTCGGGCAGCATCACGTCGAGCACCACCAGGTCGGGGCGCTCCGCGGCGACCGCGTCCAGCGCCTCCTGGCCGGTGGCGGCGGAGGCCACCCGGAAACCGGAGAACCGCAGGCTGGCCGACAGCAGCTCGCGGATGTTGGGCTCGTCGTCCACCACCAGCAGGAACGGTTCACCGCCCGCCGGGGCCGCCGCGGACGGGCTCGACTGCACTGCGCCTGACACGATCTTGCTCCGCCTCCCGGCCGGGACGAATGAGGCCGGCCCGGGCGGTTTCCGGGACGGTCGGACGAGCTCCGCCGGGCGCACCCGACCGAACATCGTCAGACAGACCCTAGCCCGGGCAGGCTACGTCAAGTGAATGAAGGGTTGATCGGTCATCCGCCCGTAGTCGAACCGGTACCGGATCCGCCGCCCTGACCGCCCTGGCCACCGCCCTGGCCGCCGCGGCCGCCGAAGCCGCCCGCGCCGCCCTCGGTGAGCTGGGTGGCGCTGTAGGAGCCGTCGGCGCCCTTGCTGCCCAGCACGGTGACGCTCTGGCCGGGCTGCAGGTCGCCGACCTTGCCCTCCTTGGTCGTGGTGACCTTGGTGGAGTCGCCGGTGGTGACCTTCACGGTGTTCCCGTTGGCGTCGGTCAGGTAGACGGTGCTGCCGTCCACCGACTTGACGGTGCCGCGGGTGAAGCCGCCGCCGCCCGGGAACTGGCCGCCGCCGGGCAGCTGACCGCCCTGGCCGCCGCCGTAGCCGCCCTGGCCGCCGCTGCGGCGGCCGCCGTTCTGCTGGCCGCCCGGGAACTGGCCGCCGGAGGCGCGGGCGGCGCCGTTGCCGCCGCTGTTGTCGCCCTTCTGGTACCAGACGCCGCCGGCGAAGGACAGCACGGCGATCAGGCCGCCGGAGAGCACCAGGGTGGGCCAGGGGAGCTTGCGGCGCGGCGGCGCGGCCAGCTCGGCGGTGATGTCGCGGGCGTCCGGCGCGGTGGCCAGCAGCTCCTGCTCGTCCGACATGAAAGGGCTCCTTCTACTCGTGCCGGAGGGCGTCGATGGGGCGCAGCGAGGCGGCCCGGTTGGCGGGGTAGCTGCCGAAGAACAGGCCGATGGCGACGGCGATGGCGAACGCGCCGAGCACCGACTCGGGGATCACCACCGGCTTGATGCCGACCACCGAGAAGTGCGAGCCGACGATCCCGGCGAGCACGCCGAGTCCGGCGCCGATCACCGACAGCAGGGTGGACTCGGCGAGGAACTGGCCGAGGATGACCGCGCGGGGCGCGCCGAGCGCCTTGCGGATGCCGATCTCCCTGGTCCGCTCGGTGACGGTGACCAGCATGATGTTGGTGATGCCGATGCCGCCGACCAGCAGCGAGATCGCGGCGACCGCGCCGAGCAGCACCGTGAAGGTCTTGGTGGTGGACTCGCGGGCGCTCAGCAGCGAGGTCTGGTTGCTGATCCGGAAGTCGACCTTGGCCGGGTCCTTGACGGCATGGGTGCCCATCAGGATCCGGGTGATGTCGGCCTGCGCCTCGGCGGTGGTGTCGGCGGAGGTCGCCTGCACCAGGATCTGGTTGACCGAGCCGAAGCCGGTGAACGCGTTCTGCACGGTCGGCAACGGGGCGATCACCACGTCGTCGGGGTCGTTGAAGCCGGTGGAGCCCTTGGTGGTGAGCACGCCGGTCACGGTGAACGGGGTGCCGCCGATGGTGATCTTCTTGCCGATCGGATCCTCGGCGGCGAACAGCTCCTTCGCCGTGGTGGAGCCGAGCACCGCGACCTTGCGGGAGTTCAGCACGTCGTCGGCGGAGAAGTAGTCGCCGCGGGCGATCTTCTGGTTGGCGGTCTCGAAGTACGCCGGGTAGGTGCCGACGATCTGGCCGGGCTGGTACGAGATGTTCCCGTACAGCGCGGTGCCGCTGGTGGTGACCACCGGGGCGACCGACTTGACGGCCGGGGCGTCGGTGGCCGAGGCCAGCGCCTTGGCGTCCTCCACGGTGAGCTTCTTGGCGGCGGTGACGGAGCCGCGGGAGGCCGAGGAGGAGACGGTCAGCGAGTTGGTGCCCAGCGAGGTGATGGACTCCTTCACCGCCACCGAGGAGCCGTTGCCGACCGCGAGCAGCAGGATCACCGAGGCCACGCCGATCAGCACGCCGAGCATGGTCAGCGCGGAGCGGACCTTGTTGGCGGCCAGGCCGCCGACCGCGAAGCGGATCATCTGCCAGGCGATCATGCGACCACCCCCGCGGCCAGGGCCGGCGGCGGCCCGTCGACGGGGGCCTGCCGGACGTCGGAGACGATCGCGCCGTCGACCAGCCGGACCACCCGCTTGGCGTGCCGGGCCACCTCGTCCTCGTGGGTGATCACCACCACGGTGCGGCCGCGCGCGTTGAGGCCGTCGATGATGCCCAGCACCTCCTCGGTGGAGCGGCTGTCGAGGTTGCCGGTGGGCTCGTCGGCGAGCAGCATCGCGGGCGCGGTGACCAGGGCGCGGGCCACCGCGACGCGCTGCTGCTGGCCGCCGGAGAGCTGGTTGGGCTTGTGCCCGGCCCGCTCGGCCAGACCGACCAGGGTGAGCGCGGCCAGCGCCCGGCGGCGCCGCTCGCCCGCCTTCACGCCCGCGTAGGCGAGCGGCAGTTCGACCTGGGCGAGGGCGGTGGTGCGCGGCACCAGGTTGAACGACTGGAACACGAAGCCGATCTTGCGGTTGCGGACCAGGGCGAGTTGGCCCTCGTCGAGGTGGCCGACGTCGGCGCCGTCCAGCAGGTAGCGGCCGGCGGTGGGCACGTCCAGGCAGCCGAGGATGTTCATCAGGGTGGACTTGCCGGAGCCGGAGGAGCCCATCACCGCCACGTAGTCGCCCTCGGCGATGTCCAGGTCGACGCCGAGCGGCGCGCCGTCCGGGCCGAGCGGGCCGCGCAGGGCGTGCACGACGGCGTCGCCGTGGCCGTAGGACTTGGTGACCCGGCGGATCTGGATCACCGGGGGCTTGCCGCCGCTCATCCGCGCGAGCCCCCGCCGCCGTTGCCGCCGCCGCTGCGGCCGCCGCCCCCACCGCCGCCGGTGCCGCCGGTGCCGCCGCCGAACCCGCCGCCGCCGTTCAGGCCGGGGAAGCTGCCGGACGGGAAGCCGTTGCCGGTGCCCGCGGTGGTGGCGGTCAGCTCGACCTTCTCGCCCTCGGTGAGGCCGTCGGTGACCTGCACGGTGCTGTCGCCCTCGATGCCGACGGTCACCTGCACCCGCTCGGTGGAGCCGTCCTCGTGCTGCACGGTCGCGGTGCGGGTGGCGCCGGTGCCCTGCAGTGCCGCGGTGGGCACCGACAGGGCGTTCTCGGCGGAGCCGGTGATCACCGAGATGGTGGCGCTCAGCCCGGTGCGCAGCGCGGAGGTGTCGCCGGTGATCTGCAGCGTCGCGCCGTACTGCACGGCGCCGTTGGTGGAGCTGGAGGGCAGCGAGCTGACCGACAGCACGGTGGCGTCGAGCTTGGTGTCCGACTGCGCGTTCAGGGCGACGGTCGCCGTCTGGCCCTTCTTCAGCTTCAGCGAGTCCAGCTCGGAGAAGTTCGCGGTGACCTCCATCCCGGAGGGGTTGGTCAGCACCACGAAGCCGGTCGGGGTGGTGCTCGAACTGCCGCTTCCGGTACCGCTCTTGGCACTCGTCGAGGAACCGCCGGAACCGCCGGAGCTGCCGGAGCCGGCGCCGGAGACGGTGTCGCCGACCTTGCCGGCGACCGAGGCGACGGTGCCGTCGGTGGTGGCGGTCAGCGTGGTGCCGGCCAGCGCGGACTTCGCGTTGGTCAGCGTGTTCTGCGCGTTGTCGACCTGCTGCTGGGCCTGGGCGACCTGCGCCTGGTCGACCTTCACGGTGGTCGTGGTGGTCGGCTGCGGGGTGGACGCGGCGGCCGCGCCGGCACCGCCGCGGCCGGACGAGCCTCCGGAGCCGCCCGAACCCGAACCGCCCGAGCCGCTGCCGGGGACGGTGGTGGTGACCGTCTCGCCGGCCTCGGCCTTGGTCAGGTTGGCCTCGGCCGCGGTCAGCGCGGACTGCGCCTGGTCGACCTGCTGCTGGGCGGTGGTGGTGTCGACGGTGGCGAGCACCTGGCCCTTCTTCACCGTGTCGCCGACCGCGACCTTCACCGCGGTCAGCCTGCCGCCGGTGACGAAGTCCTGGCCGGCGTCGGAGGGCGAGAACAGCGTGCCCGATCCGGACACGGTGGCCTGGACCGTGCCCTTGGCGACCGTGGCCGTCCGGACCTTCGACCCGGTGGCGGCCTTGCCGGTCCCACTGTCCAGGGTGGTGTACGCCAGCGCGGCCCCGCCCAGCAGGGCCACGCCGAGCGCGGAGTTGACGAGGACGGCACCACGCCGTCGCGGAAGCACCTTCATGGCGCAGAAGCATCGCCCCGGGCTCTTGCGCCCCCCTGTGCGGCGCCTGGCAGCGGGCTGGGAGCGTCACTCCGGACGAATCGGCACACACCACCCGGCGGTTGCCCGCCGGATGTCCGGCGGTCAACCAGCTCTTGACCGGACTCCCAGAAACCTCCCAGTGAAGTCCCGTCCCCGGTTCACCCGTTCACGATGGTCAGTCGGTCAGCCTCCCGGCGAAGTGGTCGAGGTAGGCCTGCATGTCGAAGTGCCCGTGCCCGGAGAGCGCGAACACGATCGCCTTCGACTCGCCGGACTCCCGGCAGGCCAGCGCCTCGTCGATCGCCGCCCGCACCGCGTGGGTGGACTCCGGAGCCGGGACGACGCCCTCGGCGCGGGCGAACGCCACTCCGGCCTCGAAGCAGGCGGTCTGCGGCACCGCCACGGCCTCCACCAGGCCGAGCTCCTTGAGGTGGCTGACGATCGGCGACATGCCGTGGTAGCGCAGCCCGCCGGCGTGGATGGCGGGCGGGGTGAAGGCGTGCCCGAGGGTGTGCATCTTCATCAGCGGGGTGGTGCCGGCGGTGTCGCCGAAGTCGTAGTCGTAGCGTCCCCGGGTCAGCGACGGGCAGGACGCCGGCTCCACCGCGACCGCCCGCACCGCCCGACGGCCCGCCAACTGCTCGCCGAGGAACGGGAAGGCGAGCCCGCCGAAGTTGGAGCCGCCGCCGGCCGCGCCGATCACCACGTCCGGGTAGTCGTCGAGGCGGGCGAACTGGGCGAGCGCCTCCTGCCCGATCACGGTCTGGTGCAGCAGCACGTGGTTGAGCACCGAGCCGAGCGCGTACTTGGCCCGCCCGCCGGAGCGCGCCACCGACTCGACCGCCTCGGAGATCGCCAGCCCGAGGCTGCCGGTGGCCGCCGGGTCGTCGCCGAGCGCGGCCCGCCCGGCGTCGGTCAGCTCGGAGGGGGAGGCGTGCACCCGCGCGCCGTAGGTCTCCATCAGGGCCCGCCGGTAGGGCTTCTGGTCGTGGGAGACCCGGACCATGAAGACCTCGCAGTCCAGCTCCAGGAACGAGCAGGCGAGGCCCAGCGCGCTGCCCCACTGCCCGGCGCCGGTCTCGGTGACCAGCCGGGTCACGCCGGCCCGCTTGTTGTAGTACGCCTGCGCGAGGGCAGTGTTGAGCTTGTGCGAGCCGGTCGGGTTGCCGCCCTCGTACTTGTAGTAGATCCGGGCGGGGGTGCCGAGGGCCCGCTCCAGGCGTTCGGCGCGCACCAGCGGGGCGGGCCGCCAGCGGCGGTACAGGTCGAGGACCGGGCCGGGGATGTCGACCTCGCGGGGGCCGCCGAGCTCCTGGGCAGCGAGTTCGGCGGTGAACAGCGGTGCGAGGTCCTCGGCGGTGACCGGCTCCCCGGTGCCGGGGTGCAGCATCGGCGGGACCGGCTCGGGCAGGTCCGGGAGGATGTTGTACCAGGTGGTGGGCGTGGGATCGGCGTGCTGCTGGCTCATCCGGGCTCTCCCTGCGGTGCGATCGCTGCCGCCGGGAGTTCTTCCACGCCGGCGGGGCGGACAACCGTGTCGTCCGTCCCGCCTGATGACGTGTCGTCAGATCTCCTTGCGGAACGCCTCCGCGGCGCCCAGGAACAGGTCGTTGCCCTGGACCTCGCCGATCGAGACGCGGACGCCCTCGCCGGGGAACGGGCGGACCACCACGCCGGCCTCGGCGCAGGCGGCGGCGAAGTCGAGGGTGCGCTCGCCGAGGCGCAGCCAGACGAAGTTGGCCTCGGAGTCGACCACGGTCCAGCCCTGGGCGCGCAGCGCGGCGGTCACCCGGACGCGCTCGGCGACCAGCGCCTCCACCCGCTCCAGCAGAGCGTCCTCGGCGCGCAGCGAGGCGACCGCGGCGTCCTGGGCGAGCTGGCTGACGCCGAACGGGACGGCGGTCTTGCGCAGCGCGCCGGCGACCTGCTCGTGGCCGACGGCGAAGCCGACCCGCAGGCCGGCCAGGCCGTAGGCCTTGGAGAAGGTGCGCAGGACGCAGACGTTGGGGCGGTCGCGGTACAGCTCGATGCCGTCCGGGACGTCCTCGTCGCGGATGAACTCGCGGTAGGCCTCGTCGAGGACGATCAGGATGTGCGCGGGCACGGCGTCCAGGAAGCGGACCAGTTCCTCGCGGTGCAGGGCGGCGCCGGTCGGGTTGTTGGGGTTGCAGACGAAGATCAGCCGGGTCCGGTCGGTGATCGCGGCGAGCATCGCGTCGAGGTCGTGGGCCTCGTCGGCGGTGAGGGGGACGGGCACCGGGGTGGCGCCGGCGATCCGGGTGATGATCGGGTAGGCCTCGAACGAGCGCCAGGCGAAGATCACTTCGTCGCCCTCGCCGGCGGTGGCGAGCACCAGGGACTGGGCGACGCCGACCGAGCCGGTGCCGGTGGCGATGTGCTCGGCGGGGACGCCGAAGCGCTGCGCGAGTTCGGCGGTGAGCCCGCCGACGGCCATGTCCGGGTAGCGGTTGAAGTCGCCGGCGGCGGCGACCGCGGCCTCCAGCACGCCGGGCAGCGGCGGGTAGGGGTTCTCGTTGGAGGACAGCTTGTAGGAGTCCGCGCCGGCGGGCTTTCCGGGCTTGTAGCTGGGAATGCCGTCCAGGCTCGGCCGCAGGCGCGGGCCGTGTTCACGCTGAACCACGGGGTTCTCCGTTTCTCTTTCTCGGCGGTGGTGCCGATCGCTCCCCGGTCGGGTGCCGTGAACGATACCGACCGCCCCTCACCCGTCAGGGTGAGATGCTCGTCCGGGTTACGGGTGCAGATCAGCCATTCTGCCGGGTTCCTTTGGCACATGTCAGAGGTATTGAGGCGGGAAAACCGCAGGTATCGAAGGGTGCACCCGGGTAGCAGTCATGGAGAAACGTATCTGCGACGCAGGGTGGCGAACCGGTCACAGAACGCCGCGATGCGCCATACGATCGGTCCGCCATGACAGCAGCAGCCAATCAGAACGGTCGCCGAGCCACCGCCTCACGGCGCCTGGAACGGGCGGGCATCCGGGACGTCGCGGCGGCCGCCGGAGTCTCCATCACCACGGTCTCGGACGCCCTCAACGGGAAGGGCCGCCTCCCCGACGAAACCCGGAGCCGGGTCCGCGAGGTCGCCGAGCGCCTCGGCTACCGACCCTCCGCCGCCGCCCGGACGTTGCGCACCGGCCGGTCCGGCCTGATCGGACTGACCGTCACCACCTACGGCGAAGAGCCGTTCACCTTCACCGAGTTCGCCTACTTCGCGGAGATGGCGCGGGCCGCCACCAGCGCCGCGCTCGGCCGCGGCTACGCCCTGGTGGTGCTGCCCGCGTCCTCCCGGCACGACGTGTGGGGCAACATCGCGCTGGACGGCACGGTGGTGATCGACCCGCCCGACCAGGACCCGCTGGTCACCGAGCTGTACCGGTCCGGGGTGCCGGTGGTCTCCGACGGCAAGCCCGGCAACTGCCCGGTCACCGCCTGGGTGGACAACGACCACGAGGCGGCGGTGCTCGGCATCCTGGAGCACCTGAGCGAGGCCGGCGCCCGCCGGATCGGCCTGCTCACCGGCACCTCCACCGACACCTACACCCGGCTGTCCACCGAGGCGTACCTCGCCTGGTGCGACCGGGTCGGCCAGGAGCCGGTGTACGAGGCGTACCCGGCGCACGACCCGGCCGCCGGGGCGGTCGCCGCCGACCGGCTGCTGGCCCGCCCGGACCGGCCGGACGCGGTGTACGGGCTGTTCGACCCGAACGGCACCGACCTGCTGGCCGCCGCCCGCCGCTACGGCCTGCGGGTGCCGGAGGACCTGCTGCTGGTGTGCTGCTCGGAGTCCGACGTCTACGCCAACACCGAACCGCCGATCACCACCCTGTCGCTGAAACCCCGTCGGATCGGCACCACCGTGGTCAACCTGCTGATCGACGCGATCGAAGGAGTCGACGCGGGGTCGGGTTCGGTGCCCGGGCGGCTGTTCCCGCCGCGGTACCGCACCGCCGGCACGGGCCCGCCGCCCGGCACCCTGATGCCCACCGAGCTGATCGTGCGGGCCTCCTCGCAGCGCCGCAGCCCGCGCACCACCATCAGTCCGCCCCGCCCGCCGGGTGAGGTGTGAGCCCGCGCCGCCCGCGCCCGCCAGTGGTCCGGACCACCCCGGACCGGGGCAGACCGGGCGGCCGACCCGCCGCCCGGCGGGTCAACGGGGAAAACGGATACCGACCAGGTGAGGACGGCGGGAGAGTGCGCTTCCTATGATGGGCGAATGACACCCGAGGACCTCTTCCGCGAACCCGAGCACCCGCACTCGGGCGACCGCTCCCGCCAGGACCTCGACGTGCTCCCGCAAGGCTCCTGGTTCGAGCCGGCCGCACCCTCCGGCTACCAGTACGAGGACACCCACAGCACCTACGGCGGCGCCCACTACCTGGAGCAGCACTGGGCCCCCGCCGGGCAGTTCGGCGACAGCGCGCCCGTGCCCGGGCACTACGCCCCCACCGGGGCGGCCCCGCACGAGGACCCGCCGACCATCGAGCTCGGCCCGCCGATCGAGGTGGCGCCCGTCGTCGAGGTGCACTTCCCGTACCCGCAGCCCGAGCCCGGCGAGGGCCCCGGCCCGCTGTTCGTCATCGGCGACGTGCACGGCTACCTCGACGAACTGCTCGCCGCGCTGCACCAGCAGGGCCTGATCGACGCCGAGGGCCACTGGTCGGCCGGCCGCTCCCGGGTCTGGTTCCTCGGCGACTTCACCGACCGCGGCCCGGACGGCATCGGCGTCATCGACCTGGTGATGCAGCTGGCCGCCGAGGCGGCCGCGGCCGGCGGCTACTGCCGCGCCCTGATGGGCAATCACGAACTGCTGTTCCTGGGCGCCGCCCGGTACGGCGACGAGGCGGTCCAGTCCACCGCCGGCACCGCCTCGTTCCTGGCCGCCTGGCGGCTCAACGGCGGCCAGCAGCACGACCTGGAGCGCCTGCAGCCGCACCACATCAGCTGGCTGTCCCGGCTGCCCGCGATGGCGCTGGAGGACGGCCACCTGCTGCTGCACTCCGACACCACCGCGTACCTGGAGTACGGCGAGACCATCGCCGACGTCAACGACGCCGTGCACGCGCTGCTCGCCGACGAGGGCATCGACGAGTGGTGGGACGCCTTCCGCAAGTTCACCAAGCGGTTCGCGTTCCGCGGCCAGGCCGGCACCATGGCCGCGCAGGAGCTGCTCGCCATGTACGGCGGCTACCGGGTGGTGCACGGCCACAGCCCGATCCCGTACCTGACCGGCGAGCACCCGGAGGACGGCACCCCGCCGCACGTGCCCGGCCCGTACATCTACGCCGACGAGCTGGCCATCGCGATGGACGGCGGCGTCACCATGGACGGTCGGCTGCTGGTCGCCCGGCTGCCGCTGAACTGACGCTTTCTTGAACAACTGCTCGACTGTGCACGGGAACTGAGCGCCCCGAAGTTCCGGAAAGAGCCTGTCGGCGCGCTCCCGCGCACCCCTACCATCGAGGCCTGCGACTTCCGTCCACCTCGCGGAACGGGGTACCCATGAACCACCCGCCGCGCCTGCTCGCCGAGGACCGCGCCGACTTCGACCGGCTGCTCGACGAAGCCTTGCGCGACCCCGCCGTCCGGCAGGCCCTGGCCGAGCCCGGCGTGCACCTCAACACCGAACAGCTCCGCACCAGGGTCCTCGCGGAGGCCGAGACCGTCGCCGCGCCCGCGGCCGCCGAGTACGCCCACTACCTGGAACTGCGTGCCGCGGCCGCCGAGCAGCGCCCGGACGGCGCGCCACCGGTCGTCGGCGCCGGGCTGCTCCCAGCGCTGACGGTGCTGACGCCGCTGCTGGCCGGGTCCACCGGGCTGATCCTGCTGGTGCTCGGCTGGCTGCTGCGGGTCACCGCGCCCGGCCTGGCGTTCGGGCGCGCCGCCGTCACCGCCGGGCTGCTCGCGCTGGCCGTCGCCGCCGCCGCGCTGCTGATCGGCGGCGCCGGGCTGATCCTCACCGCGCGCCGCGGCGCCACCCGGTCCGCCGGCGCGGACCCGTACCAGCAGGCCGAACTGGCCGCGGCCCGGGCCGCCTGGCACACCGCGCTGCGCGACCGCGCCCTGCTGCCCTGGCTGCTCGCCCACCACACCGCCACTCCCGGCACCGGCGTCCCGCGCCCCCGGACCTCCACGCCCGACCTGCACAGCCCCGGCTACAGCCGGGCCGGGTACGGCAGCCCCGGGTTCACCAGCCCCGGCGCGGACGGCCTGACGGACGATCAGGGGCGTTCGCGCCCGGCCGGGTTCACCGGCCCCGGCCACAGCAGCCCGGACTTCACCGGCCCCGGCCCCGAACACCTCACCGACGCCGACGGCCGGCCCCGCCCCGACGGCCCGCGCTACACCGCACCCGACTTCACCAGCCCCGGCCGCGAAGGCCTGACGGACGATCAGGGCCGCAGGCGCCCGGCCGGGTTCACCAGACCGGGCCACCACAGCCCGGACTTCACCGGCCCCGGGCCCGAACACCTCACCGACGCCGACGGCCGACCCCGCCCCGACGGCCCGCGCTACACCGCACCCGACTTCACCAGCCCCGGGCCGGAGGGTCTGACGGACGGCCACGGCCGCCCCCGCCCGGCCGGCGGCGCGCCGGACCCCCGGGCCGACGCCGAGGACCACGGCCAGGACGACGACTGACCGGATCAGCCCCGTGCTCGACGATCTGGACCTGGGCCTGGTCGACGCCCTGCGGGTCGACCGGTGGGCGCCGTGGTCCCGGCCGGCCGCGCCGCTCGGGGTCGACCGGGCTGGTGACATGCTTTGACGTGCTACCCGTCCGCGGACCGGATCGGCCGGGGCCTGACCGCCCTCGTCCGGGTCGACTGCCCCGTCGACCGGGCGACCGCCGTCGCCGCCGAGCTCGCCCGGCACCCGCAGGCCGCGAGCATCGAACTCGTCACCGGCGGCGCCGACCTGCCGCTCACCGTCGCCGCCTACGACCACGGCGCGCTGACGGCGCACCTGCTCCGTCCCCGGCGTCCGGCGCACCCGCACCGGCGTGGTGGAGCGCACCGTGGTCGAGGGGCAGCCGGTTCAGCAGCGGCGCCCTGAACCCGGCGCAGCGCGCCGCCGTCGCGGGCCCTGTCCGGGCGGCCCGGCCGACCGGTCGCGGACCGGCGGATCGAGCGGGACCTGGCCCTGATCCGGGCGCCCGGCGCCGACGGCCGGATGCCGTACGCGGCGCTCGCCGCCCGCACCGGCCCGCCGGCCGCCACGGTGCGCGCCGCCGGCTCGCCGAGCTGTGCGAATCGGGCCGGGCGGCGCTGCGCTGCGACGCCTCGCCCCGGGTCACCGGGTGCCCGCGGGGCGCGACGCTCCGGCTGGACGTCCCCCCGACCGAGCTGCCGAACGCCGCCCGCCGACTCGCCGCGCTGCCGCGGACCCGGATGTGCGCGATCACCGTCCGCCCCGCCGACCTGGTGGTCCACCTGATCGCCCCCGGCCGCCAGCGCCGCGACTCCCCGCCGTACGCGCCCTCGACCGCCACCCGACCCTGCGCACCACCGACGGCCGGCGCACCGGGTACGTCCCGACCGCACCCTGACGCCCCGTTAGCCCGCCGCCCGGCCGAGCGCCAGCGCCGCCAGCAGGGCCGCCGCGTCGCCGAGCACGGCGTCGTCGAAGCGGGCCTGCGGGGAGTGGTTGTAGGGGGCGGTGAACGGGTCGGCGTCGGCCGGGCAGGCGCCGAGCACGACGTACGCGGCGGGGACGTGTTCGGCGAGGACACTGAAGTCCTCCGAGCCGGCCAACGGGCGTGGCATCTCGACGTACCGGTCGCCGCCGAGCAGTCGGCGGACCGTCCGCTCCGCGTACGCGGCCTCGGCCGGGTCGTTGACGGTCACCGGGTAGCCGGGCTCGGCCACCGCCTCGACCTGGCAGCCGTGCGCCTCGCCGATGCCGCGCACCAGCCGGACGGCCCGGTCGAGCACCTGCGCCCGGGCGGCGGGGGAGAACGAGCGGACAGTGGCGGCGAATTCGGCCCGGTCGGGGACGACGTTCTCCACCGTGCCCGCGTGGAAGGTGCCGACGGTGAGCACCACCGGGTCGAAGGCGTCGAACTGGCGGGTGACCAGGGTCTGCAGCGCCAGCACCGCCTCGCAGGCCACCGGGACGGGGTCGAGCGCCAGGTGCGGGCTGGAGCCGTGGCCGCCGCGGCCGCGGACCACCACCCGCAGCGTGTCGCTGGCGGCCATGATCGGGCCTGGTCGGCCGGCCACGTACCCGGCGGGCAGCTGCGCGGCGGCGACGTGCAGCGCGTACGCGGCGGCGACCCGCTCCCCGGCGGCGTCCAGCACGCCCTCCTCGATCATCAGGGCGGCCCCGCCCGCGCCCTCCTCGCCCGGCTGGAACATGAACACCACGCTGCCGGCCAGCTGTTCACGCCGCTCGGCGAGCAGCCGGGCCGCGCCGACCAGCGCGGCGGCGTGCAGGTCGTGGCCGCAGGCGTGCATCGCACCGGGCAGCTCGGAGGCGTACGGCAGGCCGGTCTCCTCCTGGACGGGCAGCGCGTCCAGGTCGGCGCGCAGCAGCACGGCCGGGCCGGGGCGGGCGCCGCGCAGCACTGCGGTGACGGAGGACAGCCGCTCGCCGAGGGTGATCTCCAGCGGCAGGCCGTCGAGCGCGGCCAGCAGCCGGGCCCGGGTGCGCGGCAGGTCGAGGCCGATCTCCGGGTGGCGGTGCAGGTCGCGCCGGAGTTCGACCAGGGCGGGCCGGAGTGCGGCGGCGGCGCGGCGCAGGTCTTCGCCGCCTCCTGGGTCTTCGAGGTCTTCGAGGTCTTCGGACGTGGGGAGATCGGGGTGGACGTCGGCCGACACGGTGCGCCTCCAGGGTGGACGGGGAGCGGACGGTCTCCGGCATCCTGCCCCGGAACCGCCGCCCGGCCGCCCCCGACGCACGGATCAGCCGCGACCGACGGTTTCCGCGCACGAATCGGCCGGCAGCGCGGCCGCGATCGCCCGGGCCGCGGCGGCGGGAGCGGCGGTACTTTCGCGCGGCGCGGTGACGATCGCGCCGTCCGTCAACAGGACGATCCGGCGGGCGAGTTCGGCGCTCTCCGGCTCCGGTCGGCCGTCGGCGGCCAGCAGGGCGGCGGCGAGGCAGACGACGACCTGGTGCCGGTGGCCCGCGGCGACCCGGTGAGCGGGGCGGTCGGGGTCGGCGGTCTCGACCCAGGTGTTCATGACCCCTCGACGCCACCGACACCCCGATCGACCACGCCGCCGACGTCCACCACGCCCTCGAAGGCGGCTTCGCCCACCTCCGTCTGCCCGGCACCGACACCGTCCGGGTGGTCTCCGCCTCGGCCGTCCAGCGGCTCACCCACCGGGGCTGATCTCTCTCAACTTCCGTTCATTCCAAGCCTGTTGAAACTCCCCTGCGCAGACCGCCCGGCTGTCACAATCGCTTCCATGACGTCACCGATCCGCGCCCTGGCCATCGTGGCCGCGCTGCTCACCGCCGGACTCGCCGTCACCGCCTGCGACTCCGGCAGCCCGGACGGCGGGAAGCGGACGGTGGTGGCCTTCACCGCGGACAGCCCGCTCTCCGGCGAAGCCCTCAAGCAGGCCGCCGAACAGCTCCGTCACCGCGCCGAACTGCTCGGCTTCAAGGACCCTCGGGTCAGCACCGACGGCGGGACTCTCTCGCTCTCCGTCGCCGGCGCCGTCGACAACCGCACCGAGGCCCTCACCCACCAGGTCGTCCTGGAGTTCCGCCCCGTCCTCGCCACCGCACCGCCCGCCGACAGCAGCACCACGCCGTCGAGCGCCGTCCCGCTCCCGCTGCGCCCGCAGTTCCAGGCCCTGGACTGCACCGCCCCGCCGCGCCCCGCCGACCCGAGCACCGCGACCGTCGCCTGCAGCACGACCACCGCTCAGGAACCGGCCCTGAAGCTCGCCCTCGGCCCGGTCGCCATCAAGGGCGCCGACATCGCCAAGAGCACCGCCGTCTTCGACGACCGCAGCGCCAAGTGGGGGATCGACCTCACCTTCACCGCCACCGGCGCGACCGACTTCACCACCCTCACCGCCGCCCTGGTCACCCAGCCCGACCCGGCCAACCAATTCGCCATCGTCATCGACGGCGCCGTCGCCTCCCACCCCGCCGTCATGCAGACCATCACCGGCGGCCAGGCCCTCATCACCGGCTCCTTCACCCACGACCAGGCCCAGACCCTCGCCGCCCAACTCGCCACCCCCGCCCTCCCCGCAGGCCTCCGCCCCGCCACCCCCTGACGGCAAATCACCTTCAGGGACAGATCAGGCTCACGGTCGGAAAGTACGTCCGGTAGCGGGTGGCATCCCGAGTGAACAGCCGATGGCCCCGCACGGCCGCGTGCGCACCGATGTAGAAGTCGGGCAACGGAGCGGTCTTCTGCCCACCACGCCGCCGGTACTGCAGGAACGCCTTGCCGGCCCCAGGAAGCCCGCCTCGTAGGCCAGTGGCTCACGGCCGAACGCCTCGGCCGGCAGCGCCTCGTCGACCAGCTCTTCCCGGGGAGCGCCGCCCCGAAGTGGTCGGGGCGGCGCCGGCGCGCGTGGGGTGTCAGTCGGTGAGCGGGAGGTAGACCCGGTTGCCGTGGGCGGCGAACTCGGCGGACTTCTCGGCCATGCCGGCCTGGACGGTGTCGTCGAGGTCGGTGCCGTGTTCGTCGCGGATCTGACGGCTGATCTTCATCGAGCAGAACTTCGGGCCGCACATGGAGCAGAAGTGCGCGGTCTTGGCGGGTTCGGCGGGGAGGGTCTCGTCGTGGAAGGCGCGGGCGGTCTCCGGGTCGAGGGCCAGGTTGAACTGGTCCTCCCAGCGGAACTCGAAGCGGGCGTCGGAGAGGGCGTCGTCCCAGGCCTGGGCGCCGGGGTGGCCCTTGGCGAGGTCGGCGGCGTGGGCGGCGATCTTGTAGGTGATGACGCCGGTCTTGACGTCGTCGCGGTTGGGCAGGCCCAGGTGTTCCTTGGGGGTGACGTAGCAGAGCATCGCGGTGCCCCACCAGGCGATCATCGCGGCGCCGATGCCGGAGGTGATGTGGTCGTAGCCGGGAGCGACGTCGGTGGTGAGCGGGCCGAGCGTGTAGAACGGGGCCTCGTCGCAGATCTCCTGCTGGAGTTCCATGTTCTCGCGGATCTTGTGCATCGGGACGTGCCCGGGGCCCTCGATCATCACCTGGACGTCCTTGGCCCGGGCGATCCGGCCGAGCTCGCCAAGGGTGGTGAGTTCGGCGAACTGCGCCTCGTCGTTGGCGTCGGCGATGGAGCCGGGGCGCAGGCCGTCACCGAGCGAGAAGGTGACGTCGTAGGCGCGCAGCAGGTCGCAGAGCTCCTCGAAGTGGGTGTAGAGGAAGTTCTCCTGATGGTGCGCCAGGCACCAGGCGGCCATGATGGAGCCGCCGCGCGAGACGATGCCGGTCTTGCGGCGGGCGGTGAGCGGCACGTACCGCAGCAGCACGCCGGCGTGCACCGTCATGTAGTCGACGCCCTGCTCGCACTGTTCGAGGACGGTGTCCCGGTAGACCTCCCAGCTGAGGTCCTCGGCCCGGCCGTCGACCTTCTCCAGCGCCTGGTAGAGCGGGACGGTGCCGATCGGGACGGGGGAGTTGCGCAGGATCCACTCGCGGGTGGTGTGGATGTTGCGGCCGGTGGAGAGGTCCATGACGGTGTCGGCGCCCCAGCGGGTGGCCCAGGTCATCTTCTCCACCTCCTCCTCGATGGAGGAGGTGACGGCGGAGTTGCCGATGTTGGCGTTGATCTTCACCAGGAAGTCGGTGCCGATGACGGCCGGTTCGCTCTCGGGGTGGTTGACGTTGACCGGGATGACGGCCCGTCCGCGCGCCACCTGCTCGCGCACGAACTCCGGCTCCAGGCCTTCCCGGAGCGCCACGAACTCCATCTCCGGGGTGATCAACCCGCGTTTGGCGTAGCCGAGTTGGGTGACGGCGACGCCGTCCCTGGCGCGCAGCGGGCGGCGTGGGCGGCCGGGGAAGACGGCGTCCAGGTTGCGCAGGTCGCCGCCGCGCGGCGCGGTGTGCTTGATGCCGTCGTCCTCGGGCCGGGCCTCCCGGCCGTCGTACTCCTCGACGTCGCCGCGTTGGCGGATCCAGGCGTCGCGGAGGGCGGGCAGTCCGCGTCGGACGTCGGTGGGCAGGTCGGGGTCGGTGTACGGGCCGGAGGTGTCGTACAGCGGGACGGTCCGGCCGTCGGTCAGGTGGACCTCGCGGTAGGGGACCCGCAGGTCGGGGCGGCTGCCCTGACGGTAGGCCTTGCGCCAGGCCGGGGTGGGGTATCCCTCGGCGGACGGCCGGGCAGACGTGTGCTCAGAAAATGCGGTCATCGGACCTTCAACTCCCTACGCCGGCATTACCCGGTCAGGTTCCTGCGGTCGGCGCAGCAGGTGGTACGCGGGCCGCGTACCGTCAGCGCCCTCTCAGCCCGGTGCTCCGAGCTCCCGTTCCGCGCAGGCGTGGCCGCCTGCGTTCGGTTCCTCACCGTAGGGCACGATGCGACGCCGGTCCAGGGCGCACCGCTCGGCCCCGCCCGCCCGCCGGGGGCAACTCCCGCGCGCGATCGTGCTGTTCACGCCCCGTTCGAAGTGGGAGAATCGTCCAGGTGATCGGACTGATGGGACGGGTGACGGGGCGGATCGGCGCGGGGCTGGTCGGCGAGGTGATGGTGCACATCCCGGAGCGGCTGGGCACCGAGGCGTTCCTGGCGTACCGCGCCACCCCGGGCGAGTCGTTGGAGCCGGGCGCCATGGTGGTCGTGGTCGAATACCAGCCACCGCGCACGGTCTACGTCGAGCCGCTCTGATCGCCCGTCAGAACGGTTCCGCTCACCCCCCGCGACCGTTTCGGGACAGTGCGAGTTCCCCTCCGCCCACCCCTTCCCCCGTGATCCGGAACGGCGGAGAATGCGGCTGCCGCCGGTTTCCGCGCCAGATCTGCACAGCCCAAGCGCAGCACGGGACCGGTGCGCTCTGAAGGGGGAGATTGCCGATGCTGATCGGCATCGCAGGAAGCGCCGTCGGAGGCGTCGTTCTTCTGATCGTCCTGTTCAAGCTCATGTGGCGGGTCGCCGAGCCCAACGAGGCGCTGGTGATCTCGGGTTCCAAGCACGGCGAGGGCCTCGGCTTCCGCGTGGTGACCGGGCGGGGCACCTTCGTGGTGCCGGGCGTCCAGGCGGTCCGCCGGCTCTCGCTCGACCTGAACGAGGCCGCGCTCGACGTGGAGTGTGTGACGTCGCAGGGAATTCCCGTGCACGTCAAGGGGGTTGTGATCTTCAAGGTGGGCGACGACAACGCGTCGATCGCCAACGCCGCCCGGCGTTTCCTGGACCAGCAGAAGATGATGGGCCAGCGGGTGCACAACGTGTTCGCCGGCCACCTGCGGTCCATCGTCGGCGGGCTGACGGTCGAGGACATGATCCGCGACCGCGAGCGGCTCACCGGTGAGACCCGCTCCGCCTCGGGCATCGAGATGGAGAAGCTCGGTCTGATCATCGACTCGCTGCAGATCCAGGAGATCCTGGACCCGACCGGCTACATCACCAACCTGGCCGCGCCGCACGCCGCGGCCGTCCAGCGCGACGCCCGCATCGCCGCCGCCGAGGCGGACCGGCGGGCCACCGAGGCCGAGCAGGAGGCGTTCGCCCGCAAGGCCGAGGCCACCCGCAACTCCGGTATCCAGCAGGCCGGTTACCAGGCCGAGATGGACACCGCCGCGGCCCGGGCGCTGCAGGCCGGCCCGCTCGCGCAGGCCGCCGCCCGGCAGGAGGTCGTGGTCCAGGAGACCAAGGTCGCCGAGCTGGAGGCGCACCGCAAGGAGCAGCAGCTGCAGGCGGACGTCCGCAAGCCCGCGGACGCCCGCGCGTACGAGACCCGCACCAAGGCCGAGGCCGACCGCGACGCCCGGATCTCCGCCGCCGAGGCGCTGTCCCGGGAGACCGACCTGAAGACCGCCGCCGAGGCGAACCGGGTCAAGGTCGCCGCCGCGGCCGAGGCCGAGGCCACCAGGGCCCGCGGTCTGGCCGCGGCCGAGGCCACCCGGGCCACCGGTGAGGCGCAGGCCGCCGCCGAGGCCGCCAAGGGCCTGGCCGAGGCCGAGGCGTCCCGGGCGAAGGGCCTCGCCGAGGCGGAGGCCACCCGGGCACAGGGCCTGGCCGAGGCCGAGGGCATCAAGGCCCGCGCCGCGGCGCTGGCCGAGAACCAGGAGGCGGTGGTCGCCCAGCAGCTCGCCGAGAACTGGCCGGCGATCGTCCGGGCCGGCGCGGACGCGTTCGGCAACGTCGAGCACATGGTGCTGCTGAACGGCGCCGAGGGCATGTCCGAGATGTTCGCCAAGGCGCTCACCATGGGCGGCACCGGCCTCGGCCTGGCCCGCCAGCTGCTCACCGCGATGTCCCCGGCCGCCGCAGACGCCGGGAACGGCGAGAACACCGCGGCCGCCAAGGCCGCCGCCGCCCCGGCGCAGGTCATCCCGATCCAGGCCGACGCCGAGTAACTCCCGGCAGGGAAAGGCACGTTCCGCCCGGGCGAGGGAATCCCCTCCCCGGGCGGACCCAGGTCCGCCCTCCGCACATCCCAGCCGCGGGTGAGTACCCGTACTCACGCCCCCGGGTCGGCTCCGCGCCAGCATCGAGCCATGGACCTCCTGCCTCGCATCGGGATCACCGCGACCGGCTCGTGCCTGCCCCGACAGACCGTCACCTCCCGTCAGCTGCAGGACGAAGTGGCCGCCGGCGCCCGGCTTCCGCTGCCCGACGGCATGTTCGAGAAGGCGACCGGCATCCGCACCCGGCGCTTCGCCCGTGACGACGAGCACCCCTCCACGCTGGCGCTGGGCGCGGCCCGCCGGGCGCTCGCGGCGCGCGGGATCGGGCCCGAGGACGTCGACCTGCTGCTGTTCGCGTCCGCCTCGCGGGACGTCTGCGAGCCCGCCACCGCGCGGCCGGCGGGACGGCGGGACCAGGTACGCGCTGGACCAGCTGGCCCGGCCGGTGGTCCTGGACACCGCGAAGTCCCGGCTCCAGGGGTTCACCCCGGACCGGGACCTCGGTCACCACCTCGCCCACCTGGCCGGGCAACTGCCCGGCCGGACTTAGCTCTTGGTGGCCTTCTTGATGAGGATCACCACCGCGGCGGCGATGCCGACCAGCACCAGGACGTTGACCGCGAAGCCGATCGCTCCCAGCACTGCGCCGACCAGGGTCCAGAAGACCTTCCAGGCGATCACCAGCAGGACGATCGGGACGACGATGTTGCGCACCCAGGAGGGCAGCGACTTCCAGAACTCGGCCATGTCCGTACCTTCTCCCCTCGGGGTCGGTGCCGGTGGTTCCGGCTGCGTTCCCGCTCCCTCGATCTCGACACTTCGATCGTAGGTCGGCCGGACGGGTGAATCGAGGTTTCGCGGCCCGGAGAGAACCCGGAGATCCATCCCTGAGCCCCCGCCCGGGGGAACCCTCAGAGCCGGGTCACACCGGCCAGCCCTCCCCCTGCCAGGCGGCGTCCCAGAACATCCACTCGTACCGCGAGGTGGTGGTGAAGTGCTCGACCACGCGCCGCCGTTCGGCCGCCGAGAGGTCCTCGCCGATCCGGTCGGCGAGGTCCAGGACGCGGCGCACCACGGCCTGGAACTCCTCCCCGCCGTAGGCGGCGATCCACTTGGCGTACAGCGGCTCGGGGGAGGAGCGGCACAGCAGTTCCTCGCCGACCCGGGCGTAGATCCAGTAGCAGGGCAGGACCGCGCCGAGCGCCTCCGCGAACGAGCCGCCGTAGACGGTGGCCAGCAGGTAGCTGGTGTAGGCGCGGGTGGTGGGGAGCACGGGTTCGGCGGCGGCCGCGGCGCCGTCCTCGCCGAAGGCGTGCAGGAAGTCGGCGTGCATCTCCTGCTCGGCGGCGATGGCGCCGACCGCGTCGTTGGCGAAGGCCAGCACCTCGTCCTCGCCGGGGGCCTTGGCGGCGCACACCGCGAGCGCCCGGGCGTAGTCGCGCAGGTAGTGCGAGTCCTGGACGACGAAGTGGCGGAACGCGGCCCGCGGCAGGGTGCCGTCGGTCAGGCCGGCCAGGAACGGGTGGTCGAGGATCCGGCCGTAGATCGGCTCGATCGCCGTCCACAGTTCGTCGGTGAGTTTCACAGGCTGCTCCCGTGCTGTCGATGGGGTTGCGGTCGCCGCGGCACGGTCAGTCCTCCGGCGGGGAGAACACCACCAGGACCCGGAGTTCCTCGGTGATGTGGTGGAAGCGGTGCTCCGTCCCGGCGGGGACGAACACCACGCTGCCGCGGGCGACGGTGGCGGTCTCCCGGCCGACGGTCAGCTCGGCCCGGCCGCTGACCACCAGGTAGATCTCGTCCTGGGCGTGCGGGGTCTGCGGGTCGGCCTCGCCGGGGGACAGCGCGTACAGGCCGGCGGACATCGTCGGCTGCTTCAGGAAGCGCAGGTACGCGCCGTCGCCGGCGGCGCGTTCGGCGTCGAGTTCGTCCAGCCGGAACAGCTTCATCGGGGCACGGCTCCTCTCCGGTCCGGGCCCATTCAACAACACTCCATCACACGGTCGTTCACGGGAGCTTCCGCACGGCGGGCGGTCCTGTCACCATCCGCAGCATGAAGAATTTCGTGATCAAAACGCTCATCAACGCGGTGGCGATCTGGATCGCCGCCTGGATCGTCAACGGGATCACGCTGGAGGGGGGCGACTGGCAGCACAAGGCGGTCACCGTGCTCGCGGTGGCGCTCGTCTTCGGTGTGGTCAACTTCGCCATCAAGCCGCTGGTGAAGCTGTTCTCGCTGCCGCTGTTCATCCTCACGCTGGGCCTGGTCACCTTCGTGATCAACGCCCTGATGCTCTGGCTGACCTCCTGGGCGTCGGACAAGCTGGGCCTGGACTTCCACGTGCAGGGCTTCTGGGCGGCGCTGCTCGGTGCGCTGATCATCAGCGTGGTCTCCTGGGGCCTGCACCTGGCCTTCGGCGACGACGACTGACCGGCCCGCGCCCCGGTCCTCGCGGCCGACCGGCCACCGGACAGCTCCCCGCAGCTGTCCGACGGCCGGTCACGCCGCAGGGGCCGCGGACCGGGCCCGCGGGCTCAACCCGCGTTCTCGTGCCCGGTGGTGGACAGGATGTCGGCCAACTCCTGGTCGAGGTCGCCGGTCGCGACCTCCTGACCCATCGGCACCACCACGTCGGTGCGGGCGAGGAAGGCCAGCAGCGGCGGGGCGGCGGCGCGCACCCGGGCGTCGCCCTCGGGGGAGCGCAGCACCAGGTCGACCTCGGACAGGTCCTCGCCGAGCGGCTGGAGGTGGACGTCGCCCTCGCCGCTGGCCCGGCTGAGCCCGTCGACCAGCAGTTCGCGCGCGAAGACCCAGGTGACCGGTTCGTCGCCGGGCAGGTGGAAGGTGAAGCGGACGGCGAACGGGTCGCCGCCGTCGTAGTCCAGGTCGACCACGACGCGGAAGGAGAGCTCGCTCGACACCACGAGGTGCATCGCCATGTGGGCTCGGACCGTGTTGTGCATGCGCCAGTACCTCTCGTTCTGCCCGCCCGTGTACGCCGAGGGTCGAGCGGTGGGGTCGGGCATCTATCGGTTCGCTGTCGGTTCTCTGTCCCCAATTCCCCGTTCGGACCTCATCGTCCAGGTTTGACGGCGATGTGGACAAGGCGTGCTTTTTCAAATGGTGAACGAACGCACCGGCGGAATCAGCCCACGAACGCGGGGAACATCGCCCCCACCAGGCGGCGCAGCCGGACCGCCGCCGGGCCGAGCCGGTCGCCCTGTTCGACGGGCAGTGATATCGCCACCGTGGCGACCACCGAGCCGACGGTGATCGGCACCGCCGCGCAGACCGCGCCGAGCGCGTACTCCTGCCGCTCCAGCACCGGCACGGTGGGCCGGACGGCGTCGAGCCGGCGCAGCACCGCGCGCCGGTCGCCGACGGTGGACGGGGTGAGCGCGGCCGGCCGGTGCCGGGAGAGGTGGTCGAGCCGTTCCTCGGTGCCGAGTTGGGACAGCAGGCAGAGTCCGACGGCGTGCGCGTGCGCGGTGCTGCGGAAGTCCGCCCACTCCTCCACCGCCGGCTGCGCGGGGCCGGAGAAGACCTCCACCATCCGCACTTCGCCGTCCTCGTAGACCGCGTGGTAGACGGCGGCGCCGAGTTCGTCGCGCAGCCGCGCCAGCCGTCCGCGAAGGTCGGTGCACTCGGACTGCCGGGTGTCGGCGCGGCAGATCCCGTCGACCGAGGCGCCGAAGTAGAACCGGCCGTCGTCGCGCCGCAGGTAGCCCTCGTGGGTGAGGGTGCGCAGCAGGTGATAGGCGGTGCCGAGGGGGAGCCCGGCGGAGCGGGCCAGCTGTTTGGCGGTGGCGCCGTGGGTGTGGGAGCCGACCGCTTCGAGCAGTCGCAGGGCGCGCTGCACCGAGCCGATCAAGGTGGGCGCACGTATGTCTTCGGCGGGCGGCGCGGTGGGTTCCCCGGTCCGGTGCATGGTCATCCCCATCCCCGGGCGCTGAGGGGCATCCGGAGACGTCCGCTCCGAATCCGCCCGGCAGTCGGTCATTGCAGCACAGGGCCGACCTCCCCGCAATCATTGTGGAGACCCCGCTCGCCGATTCACCTTCGCTCCGAAGGTGCAAGCGCCCGGACGGCTCGACCACGAAGGACGGCATCGCGCCTGGCGGGTGAATTCAAGATCCACGGCCGAAGTCTCCGTCGCCGCCCCGGGACACACCCGGGCATGCCGCCGCACCCGGACGGCGGAACGGATTCCTCCGATTCGCTCCACTGTGCGAGTTTCGCGGTCACCGGCGCGCGGCAGACTCCCGCACAACGCTCGCGCCCCGGAGGTGGCAGCCATGTCGGGCCCCGTCCGTCCTGTCGTCAAGCGCACCGCCCGCGCGATCCTGCTGGAGTTCGATCCGGCCGCCCCGCACTCCCCCGCCTCGCTGGTGCTGATCCGCCGGGTCCGCCCGGGCTCCCCGCACCCGTACTGGATCACCCCCGGCGGCGGCGTCGAGCCCACCGACCCGACCGTGGTCGCCGCCCTGCACCGCGAGGTGGACGAGGAGCTCGGCGGGAAGATCACCGACGTGGTGCCGGCCTTCGTCGACACCGTCGCGCACTCCCACCACGACGACGGCACGCCCGCCCACCCGCACGGCGTCAAGGTGCAGCACTTCTTCGTCTGCCGGCTCACCGGCTCCGACCCGGACCGCCGGCACGGCCCCGAGGTGGAGCACCCCAACGGCGAGTACGCGATCGTCCGGGTGCCGTTCACCCGCGAGGGCGTCACCTCAGTCAACGTCGTCCCTCCCAGCCTTCGCGCCTACCTCGCCGCCAACATCGAGGGCATCCGCGCCCTGCTCGCCGAGGACCTCGGCTGAGCCGGGGCGCCGGGGCCCGTCTCATACCGGCTGGTCGTACCGGACGGACCCGGCCGGCATCCCGCAGCGCCGCAGCGCCGCCGCCCCGGCCCGCACCATCGCCGCCGGGCCGCTCAGGCAGGCCGTGTACCCGTGCCACGGGGCGTACCGGGCCACCACCTCCGGCAGCTGTCCGGACAGCGCCCCGCCCGAGCCGCCGTCCTCCTCCGAGAGCACCGGCCGGACGGTCAACCAGGGGTTCCGCTCGGCGAGTTGGCGCAGCTCGGCGAGCCGGTACAGTCCGGCGGCCCGGCGCGCGCCGTAGAACACCTCCACCCGACGGCCCGCCGCTCCGTGCGCGGCGACCTCCTCCACCAACGCGACGACCGGCCCGATGCCGGTGCCGCCGCCCAGGCAGAGCAGGTTCTCCCCCGCCGCGTGGTCCACCGTCATGCCGCCCTCGGCCGCGCCCAGCCGCAGCACGTCGCCCGGCCGGGCCCGGTGCACCAGCGCGTTGCTCACCCAGCCCGCCGGCACCGCCTTGACGTGCAGCGTCAGCAGCCCGTCCGGCCGCGGCGCCGACCCGAACGAGTAGGGCCGCCACACCCGCGGCCACCACGGCGTCTCCACCGCCGCCCACTGCCCGGCCCGGAACGGGTACGCCTGGTCCGGACGGAGCGTCAGCACCGCGGTGTTCTCGGCCGCCTGCCGGTGCGCCACCACCTCGGCCTGCCACCACGCCGGGGACGAGCGCGCCTCGTCCAGCCCCTCGACCAGCAGCCGCGACACCAGCGCCAGCAGCCGACGGCAGGCCGCCTCGGCCCGCTCGTCCCACACTGCGCCGCCGAACCGGGCCAGCGCCTGCACCAGGCACTCCTCGGCGGAGGCATAGTGCCCGGGCAGCACCCCGTACCTGCGGTGCCCGCGGCCCATCGGGGCCAGGTACCCGCGCAGCGCCGCCGGGTCGTCGGCGTGCCGCACGCACTGCTCGAACGCCCGGAACAGCAGCTCGCGCTGCTCGTCCATGGCGGCCGGGAACATCGCCCGCAGCTCCGGGTGGCGCAGGAACACCAGCGCGTGGAAGTGCGCCATCGCCCGGTCCGCGACCGGCCGCACCGCCGCCAGCACCGCCCCGATCGCCGCCAGCTCCTCCGGGGTCGGCGGCAGCGCCGGACCGGCCGGCTCCGCGCCGACCGCCCGCGGCGCGGCCGGCTGCGGCCAGGCCGCCGGCACGCCCCACGCCCGGGCCCAACGGTCGCCCGGGCCCACCCAGTTGGGCGTCCGGGCCGGCCGGAACAGCGACTCGACCGCCGCGGGCGCGGGCGGTACCGGGGCGGGCGGCGCGGGCACGGTCGGCGGCCGGGTGGGCTTCTCCGGGACGGCCGGCACGGGGGTGAGGGGCCTGCTGTCGAGTGCGAGCTGACGAGTAGCCAAGGGAATCGTTCCGCTTCCGGTCGACCGATCTGCTGACGCCGTCAGCACAGTGCCACCGACCGCACGGCAGATCCGTCGAATCGGGCAAAATCGGGACAACCGGCCCGTCCACCCGCTACCCTCGCCCCGCCCGGGCGCGGCCCGCACCCGCGGACCGCGCCCCGAACCGCGCCCCGAACCGGGCTCAGAGCCCGCGCAGCAGCACCCCCGGGCGCTCCACGCAGTCCGCGACGAACCGCAGGAACCCGCCCGCGGTGCCCCCGTCGCAGACCCGGTGGTCGAAGGTGAAGGACAGCTGGGTGACCTGACGGACCGCCAACTGCCCCTCGTGCACCCACGGCTTCGGGGTGATCCGGCCGACCCCGAGCATCGCCGCCTCCGGGTGGTTGAGGAGCGGCGTGGAGCCGTCCACCCCGAACACGCCGTAGTTGTTCAGCGTGAACGTCCCGCCGGTCAGCTCGGCCGGGCTCAGCGACCCGGCGCGGGCCGCCTCGGTCAGCCGGCCCAGCTCCACCGACAGCCGCTCGGTGCCCAGCAGTTGGGCGTCCCGCACCACCGGCACCACCAGCCCGCGCCGGCCCTGCGCCGCGAAGCCCAGCTGGACGGCGCGGTGCCGGCGGACGGCGTCGCCCTCGACGCTGGAGTTGAGCTCCGGGAAGCGCTCCAGACCGACCAGGCAGATCCGCGCCAGCAGCGCCAGCACGCTCACCTTCGGACCGGGCGCCTGGTTCATCTGCCCGCGCAGCGCCATCAGTTCGGTGGCGTCCGCGTCCACCCAGCAGGTCGCCGACGGGATCTCCCGGTGGCTGCGGGTCAGCTTCTCCGCGACGGTGCGGCGCAGCCCGCGCAGCGGGATCAGCTCGTCCTCCGCCGTTCCACGTGGAACCTCCACCGGGGCGGCCTCGACGGGGCGTTCGATCGCCCGCTCGACGTCCCGCCGGGTGATCAGCCCGTCCGGGCCGGTGCCGGGCACCTGCGCCAGGTCGAGCCCGTGCTCGCGGGCGATCCGGCGCACCAGCGGCGAGATCACCGCCACCACGGCCGGGGGGGCCGCCACCACCGCCGGGGCCGCCGCCGCAGGCGCCACCGCGACCGGGGCGACCGGCAGGGCGGGCGCCACCGGGGCGCTGCCGCCGCCCGGCGCGACCCGGCGGCGGCCGGCCCGGCGGGTCTCGGCCACCCCGTAGCCCACCAGCGGGCGCTCCACCTCGGGCGCGGGCCCGTCCTCCGGCACGTGCCCGGCGGCGACGGCCACGGTGACCAGCGGCGCGCCGACCGGCACCTCCTGCCCGACCTCGCCGAACCGGGCGGTGACCACTCCGCCGTACGGGCAGGGCACCTCGACCACCGCCTTGGCGGTCTCCACCTCCACCACCGCCTGGTCGACGGCGATCACCTCGCCGACCTCGACCATCCAGCGCACCACCTCGGCCCCGGTGAGTCCCTCACCGAGGTCGGGCAGCGTGAACTCGCGGACCACCGGCATCGCCATCACTCCTCCCATTGGAGCCGGGCGACGGCGTCCAGGATCCGGTCCACCCCGGGCAGGTGGTGGTGCTCCAGCATCGGCGGCGGGTACGGGATGTCGAACCCGGTGACCCGCAGCACCGGTGCGGCCAGATGGTGGAAGCACTTCTCGGTCAGCCGGGCGGCGATCTCCGCCCCGGCCCCGCCGAAGCCGCTGGCCTCGTGGACCACCACGGCCCGGCCCAGCGAACGCACCACCTCGCAGGCGGTGGCCTCGTCGAACGGCACCAACGAGCGCAGGTCGAGCACGGCCAGGTCCCAGCCCTCGGCCTTGGCCGCTTCGGCGGCCTCCAGGCAGACCGGCAGCGACGGGCCGTAGGTGACCAGCACCGCCGAAGTCCCCGGCCGGCGCAGCACGGCCTTCCCGATCGGCTCCACGCCGACCGCCGGGTCCCACTCGTCCTTGCCCCAGTACAGGCGCTTGGGCTCCAGGAACACCACCGGGTCGTCGGAGGCGATCGCCTCCCGCAGCAGCCCGTACGCGTCAGCGACGGTGGCGGGGGTGACCACGTGCAGGCCGGGGGTGTGCGCGTAGTACGCCTCGGAGGCGTCGCTGTGGTGCTCGACGCCGCCGATGCCGCCGCCGTACGGGACCCGGACGGTGATCGGCAGCGGGAGCTTCCCGGCGGTGCGGTTGCGCATCTTGGCGACGTGCGAGACGAGCTGCTCCATCGCCGGGTAGGCGAAGGCGTCGAACTGCATCTCCACCACGGGGCGCAGCCCGTACATGGCCATGCCGACGGCGGTGCCGAGGATTCCCGCCTCGGCCAGCGGGGTGTCCAGGCAGCGGTCGGCGCCGAACTCGGCGGTCAGGCCGTCGGTGATCCGGAAGACGCCGCCGAGGGCGCCGACGTCCTCGCCGAGCACGTGGACGGATTTGTCGGCGCGCATCGCGTCGCGCAGCGCGGTGTTCAGGGCCTGCGCCATGGTGCCGGTGCGCAGACCGGACTGTTCGCGGGTGGCGGTGGTCATCGGGCGTGCACCTCGGCCTCCGCGGCCAGCTCGGCGGCCAGCTGCGCGGCCTGTTCGCGCAGCTGCTGGGTGGGTTCGGCGTAGACGTGCGCGAACAGCGACATCGGGTCGAGGTCGGGGTCGGCGTGGAACTCGGCGCGCATCCGGGCGGCCATCGCCTCGGCCTCCTCGCCGGCCTCGGCGACCAGCCGGTCGTCCAGCAGGTCGCGCTCGCGCAGCGCGTCCTCCAGCAGCCGGATCGGGTCGTGCGCCTGCCAGGCGGTGACCTCCTCGGCCTGCCGGTAGCGGGTGGCGTCGTCGGCGTTGGTGTGCGCCTCGACGCGGTAGGTGAGCGCCTCCACCAGGGTCGGGCCGCCGCCGCCGCGGGCCCGTTCGAGGGCCTCGGTGAGCACCTGGTGGACGGCCGCGGCGTCGTTGCCGTCGACCAGCCGGCCGGGCATGCCGTAGCCGACCGCCTTGTGGGCCAGGGTCGGCGCGGCGGACTGCCGGGTCAGCGGGACGGAGATCGCGTAGCCGTTGTTCTGCACC
>NZ_BMRI01000009.1:118849-127601 GCF_014648555.1 Kitasatospora griseola | reverse complement strand
AGGAACACCACGGGGGCGTGCAGCACGGCGGCGAAGTTCAGGCCCTCGTGGAAGTCGCCCTCGCTGGTGCCGCCGTCGCCGAGCAGGGCCAGCGCCACGGTGTCGTCGCCGGCCAGCCGGGCGGCATGGGCGAGGCCGACGGCGTGCGGGACCTGGGTGGCCAGCGGGGTGCACAGCGGGGCGGTGCGGGTGGCGCGCGGGTCGTAGCCGGTGTGCGCGTTGCCGCGCAGCAGGGTCAGCGCCTCCAGCGGGTCGACGCCGCGGGCGACCACGGCGAGGGTGTCGCGGTAGGAGGGGAACAGCCAGTCGTCACTGCGCAGGGCGAGCGCGGCGGCTATCTGGCACGCCTCCTGGCCGGTGGACGCCGGGTAGACGGCGAGCCGGCCCTGCTTGGTGAGGGTGGTGGCCTGCTGGTTGTAGCGGCGGCCGGCGACCAGCCGGCGGTACAGCTCGCGCAGCAGGGCGGGGTCGGCCTTGTCGGCGGCGGGAGTGCCGAGGACGCGCAGCGGTTCGTCGTCCGGCAGCAGCGGGGCGGGGTCGGTGCGGGGCGCGGTGGCGCCGGGCAGCCAGCCGGGCACGACGCCCGGGTCGGCCTGATCTCTGTGGTCCAGAACGGTCATGTGGGGCACCTCCGGGGTGGTGGGGGCTCCCTACCGATTGTTCGGTCGTCTGTTCAACTTGACCATATCCCCGTCAAGACGGTGGACAGTCGGCCGAAAGGGCGGTCTGCTGGGGCCAGCACGTCCAATCGCGAGGGGTGGGGGGCCATGTCGGCTGAACAGGTGTCCAGACTCGACCGTGTCGACCGGTCGATCCTGCGGCTGCTGCGGCAGGACGGTCGCGCCTCGATCCGCTCGGTCGCCGAGCGGGTGCACGTGTCCCGGGCGAACGCTTACGCCCGGATCTCCAGGATGGTCGAGGACGGCGTGATTCGCGGCTTCACCGCCCGGATCGACCACGAGCGGGCCGGGCAGGCCGCGTCCGCGTACGTCACCCTGCGGATCGTCCAGAACTCCTGGCGCACCGTCCGCGACCAGTTGCTGCAGCTGCCCGGCGTCGCGCACATCGCGCTGGTCGGCGGCGACTACGACGTGCTGATGCTGGTGCACACCGCCGACAACCGGGAGCTGCGGGAGCTCGTGCTGGGCAGCATCCAGTCGATCCCGCAGGTGCTCAGCACCCGCACCATGCTGGTGTTCGAGGAGACCGACCACATCCCCTCGGACGCCCCCTGAGCCGGCCGCTCAGCGCGCCCGCAGACCGCCGAACGCCAGCTGGACCACCGCGTCCGGCAGGCCCTCCGAGCCGCGCTGGCCGGGCCGGTACCACTCCACCACCGAGTTGATCATGCCGAACAGCAGCCGGGTCGCCAGCCGGGGCTCCACGTCCGCCCGCAGCTCGCCCGCGCCGACGGCCTCCTGGACCAGCTCGGCGACCCGGTGGTCGAAGTCGCGCCGCCGCTCCAGCGCCCACTGCTCCGTCGTGGTGTTCCCGCGGACCCTCAACAGCAGCGTCACGTACGGCAGTTCGGCCAGCAGCACCTCGGCGGTGCGCCGCACCACGTGCTCCAGCCGGTCCACCGGCCGCCCCTCGACCGCCTTCGGCTCCGCCAGGATCCCGAACAGCGCGTCCAGCGCCCGCCCGACCGCCAGCCGCAGCAACTCCTCCTTGCCGCGCACGTGGTGGTAGATCGACGACTTGGAGATCCCCGCGGCCCGGGACAGGTCCTCCATCGAGGTGCCGTCGTAACCGCGCTCGTTGAAGACCCGCACCGTGACGGCGAGCAGCGACTCGACCGTGTAGGAGGCGCGCGTGAGGTTTTCGGCCATGGCAACGAGTATCGCCCCGGCCGCCGGCCCCCGTCAGCCGGGGTGCGGTTCCCGGTCGCCCGCCGAAACGCCGCCCGGGAGTTCCGTCCGCCCGAAATCAGCACAAAAGATCAGGAACATCGGGTCGAGTCCGCCGGATTTGCCAAATCGTGCCGAGTTCCGACCGGGAATTCCCGGCATTGATTCGGCGCCGTTGTCGACGGCGCGGATCGCCGCTGGTACGGCCCCGACCAGGAATGGTTCCGCCACGGCCGCGACGCCGCCCGCCGGGGAGGGACACACCCGCCCGGGACCCCCTGTGGGCAGGCCTGACACAGCCTTACACTATCCGCACCGCCGCCCCCGGCGGCCCGAAATGGCACAGGATGGAGGCGGCCCGTGGGTGTCGTCCGGCAAGGGATGGCGGGTCGTCCACCGACCGCCGCCGAGAACGGGATCGCGACCGAGGACGACGTCCCGGTCGAGACCGACGACCGGGTCCCGGCGGACCCGGCCGACGCGTCGGAGCCCGGCTCCGCGGCGGCTTCCGGATTCCGCCGCGCACTGGAGCGTTTCGGCCCCGCACTCGCCCTGTTCGGCGCGGTGAAACTCGCCGGATTCGCCGCTTTCATGTGGCTGCTGGAAACCAACGGCCACTACCTGACCAACGATCCGCGTTTCGGCGGCGGCGCCCACCCGTGGGACGTGCTCGGCAGCTGGGACGGCCTGTGGTACCAGAAGGTCGCGCAGCTCGGTTACGACCCGCAGCTGATTCCGGATCAGGGATTCTTCACCATCAAGCAGAATTCCGCGGCGTTCTTCCCGATGTATCCGGGGCTGATCCGGCTGGTCTCCAGCACCGGCCTCGGCCTGTACGGCTCGGGCATGCTGGTGTCGGTCGTCGCCTCGTTCGTCGCCGCGGCCGGCATCTTCGCCGTGGTGTCCCGGCTGTACGGCCACCGGGCGGGCGTGATCGCGGCGGGCCTGTGGGCGGCGTTCCCGGGCTCCGGCGTGGAGTGGGCGGTCTACTCGGAGTCGGTGTTCGTCGCGCTGGCCGCCTGGGCCTGCTACTTCGTCATCGACCGGAACTGGCTGAGCGCCGCCGTGGTGACCTTCATGGCGGGCCTGGCCCGGCCGAGTTCGGTCCCGCTGATCGCCGGCGTGGCGTTGGCCGCCGCGATCGCCCTGTGGAAGCGCTCCGACGGCGTGGCGGGGCCGCTCACCGCGATCGTGTTGCCGCCGATCGGCTGCCTCGGCTACCTGGGCTGGGTCGGCTACCGGATGGGCCACCTGGACGGCTACATCACCCTGCAGCGCGGCGGCTGGCTGCACTTCTTCGACTGGGGCCGCTACACCCTGCGGGCCGCCACCAACGTGCTGCGCGGCGAGAGCAACTACCTGTTCACGTACCCGACCGAGGACCTGATCGCGGTCCTGGTGCTGCTGGCCCTGCCGATCCTGCTGGTGTCGCTGCTGTCCAAGCGCCCGCCGCTGGTGCTGACGGTCTACACGGTGGGCACCCTGGTGATGGTGCTCGGCAGCCAGCAGATGTTCGGCACGCTGTCCCGCTTCGTGCTGCCGATCTTCCCGCTGCTGATCCCGCTCGCGGTGGCGCTGGCCCGGGTGCGGCTGCGCAACCTGGCCACCGTGCTCGGCGTCGCCGCGCTGTCCTCCGGCTGGTTCGCCGGCTACGTCATCTTCCAGCTCGGCATTCCGTAGACCGCTGCCGGGAGCACGACTGCCGCTCGCGCCCGACCGGTTCGGCGCGAGCGGCCTGCGGCGCCGCCGGGGTCCGCCGATCGGGCCCGCACCCGGGCCGGACGCGCCGTCGGCCCCGCCGGTCGGAGCGGGCCGCGTACGCCGGGTACCGCCACCCCACCGATCGGCCCTCCGAAGAACCCTTGCACCGACCGATCGTTCGGTTACCCTGAGCTGTGTCCCGCCCCGCCCCCGTGAGGAGCGCACCATGGCCGCTGCGACCCCCCTGCCGGTCGCCGAACTGATCGCCCGCCACCAGGACACCCTCGACCGCGCAGTCGCCGCGGCCGGGTCCCGCGACTACTGGTCGCCGTACCCGGAGTTCCCCAAGGCGTACGGCGAGAACGCCGCCGCCGACGGCAAGGCCGCCTTCGACGCCCTGCTGGGGCGGGAGTTCGCGCTGCCGGGCCACCCGGACGGCGGCGAGCCGGTGACCGGGGAGGCCTCCCCGTACGGCATCGACATGGGCATCGCCTACCCGCACGCCGAGCCGGACGCGCTGCTGGCCGCGCTGGAGGCCGCCCGCCCCGCCTGGGCGAAGGCCGACCCGGCCGCCCGGGCCGCGGTCTGCCTGGAGATCCTGGCCCGGATCAACGCCCGCTCGCACGAGTTCGCGCAGGCGGTGATGCACACCACCGGCCAGGCCTACGGCATGGCCTTCCAGGCCGGCGGCCCGCACGCCCAGGACCGCGGCGTGGAGGCGGTGGCGTACGCGTACGCCGAGCAGACCCGGCTGCCGCGCTCCGCGCAGTGGACCAAGCCGCAGGGCAAGCGCGACCCGCTGGTGATGACCAAGGAGTTCACCGCCGTGCCGCGCGGCACCGCGCTGCTGATCGGCTGCAACACCTTCCCCACCTGGAACGGCTACCCGGGCCTGTTCGCCTCGCTGGCCACCGGCAACGGCGTCCTGGTCAAGCCGCACCCGCGGGCCGTGCTGCCGCTGGCGCTGACCGTGCGGATCGCCCGCGAGGTGCTCGCCGAGGCCGGCTTCGACCCGAACCTGATCTGCCTGGCCGCCGAGCGCGAGGGCTCCGCGATCGCCCAGGTGCTGGCGGTTCGCCCCGAGGTGAAGCTGATCGACTACACCGGCTCCACCGGCTTCGGCGACTGGCTGGAGGACAACGCCCGGCAGGCGCAGGTGTACACCGAGAAGGCCGGCGTGAACACCGTCGTGGTGGACTCCACCGACGACTACCGCGGCATGCTGAACAACCTGGCGTTCTCGCTCAGCCTGTACAGCGGCCAGATGTGCACCACCCCGCAGAACCTGCTGATCCCGCGCACCGGCATCCGCACCGAGGACGGCGAGCGCTCCTACGAGCAGGTGGTGACCGACCTGGCCGCCGCGATCGACGGCCTGCTCGGCGACGACGCCCGGGCCGCCGCCATCCTCGGCGCCGTGGTCAACCCCGGTGTGCTGCAGCGCAGCGCCGCCGCGGCCGGCGGTGAGCTGGGCGAACTCGCCCTCGCCCCGCGGGTGGTGGCCTCGGCGGAGTTCCCCGGCGCGACCATCCGCACGCCCGCCCTGGTGAAGGCCGACGCGGACAAGCCGGACGACCTGTCGCGCATCCTCGTCGAGTGCTTCGGCCCGATCGCGTTCGCCGTCGCGGTGGAGTCCACCGCCGCCGCCGTCGAACTGCTGCACCGCACCACGGTCGAGCACGGCGCGATGACCGCCGGCGCGTACACCACCGACCCCGAGGTCGAGACCGCCCTGATCGACGCCTGCCTGGACGCCGGCGTCTCGCTCTCGCTCAACCTCACCGGCGGCGTGTACGTCAACCAGACCGCGGCCTTCTCCGACCTGCACGGCACCGGCGCCAACCCGGCCGCCAACTCCGCGTACAGCGACGCCGCGTTCGTCGCCAACCGGTTCCGCACCGTCGAGATCCGCAAGTAGTCCGGACGGACAGCACAGCGGGCCCGGACACCGTCCGGGCCCGCTGTTCCCTGTCCCAGGGGGGAGCGGACAGGGAGTCAACGGCGCTGCACACGGCCGGGGTTGAACACCCACGCCCGCAGCAGCACGAACCGCACCAGGGTCGCCGCGGCGTTCGCCGCCGCCAGCACGCCCAGCTCCACGCCGCGCCCGGCGCGCGGAGCGGCCGCGTGCAGCACCGCCACCGCCCCGCTGGTCAGCGCCAGCCCGACCAGGAAGGCCAGACCGCCCTCCAGCTGGTGCCGGAGCGCGTCCCGACGGCCCGTCACCCCGAAGGTGAACCGCCGGTTCGCGGCAGTGTTGAACACCGCGGTGACGCCCAGCGCCAGCGCGTTGGCGGCCAGCGCCGGGACCAGCTGACGCAGCGCCAGGAACAGCAGCGCGTAGGCGAGGGTGCAGAGCGCCCCGATCGCCGCGAAACTGCCGGCCTGCCGGCCCAGCCCGAACGGCGCCCGGGACGGCCGCCGCCCGGCCGGCAGCTCGACGGCGCCCCGGCCGGCCAGCGTGCGCCGGGCCACCCGCGCCATGCCCTTCAGGTCGTCCAGCGCGGTGCGGACGATGTCCACCCGGCTGTCCGGGTCGTCCACCCAGTCGACCGGCACCTCGTGGACCCGCAGGCCGGACGCCTCGGCGAGCAGCAGCAGTTCGGTGTCGAAGAACCAGGCGTTGTCCTCGACCTGCTCCAGCAGCCGCTTGACCACCTCGGTGCGCCCGGCCTTGAACCCGCACTGGGCGTCGGAGAAGCCGGCGGCCATGGTGGCCCGCAGCAGGAAGTTGTAGGTGCGCGAGACGAACTCCCGCTTGGGACCGCGCACCACCGCCGAACCCCGGTGCAGCCGGCTGCCGATGGCCAGGTCGCTGTGCCCGGACAGCAGCGGCGCGACCAGCGGCAGGAACGCCTCCAGACCGGTGGACAGGTCGACGTCCATGTAGGCGACCACGTCGGCCTGGCTGGCGCCCCACACCTGCCGCAGCGCCCGGCCGCGCCCCTTCAGGTCCAGGTGCACCGCCCGGACCTTCGGGATCCGATCGGCCAGCGCGGTGGCGACCTGCCAAGTGCCGTCCACCGAGGCGTTGTCGGCCACCGTGATCAGGTAGTCGTACGGGAAGGTCTCCGACAGGTAGGCGTGCAGTTCCTCGACGCACCGCTCCAACGAGTGCTGCTCGTTGTACACGGGTACCACGATCTCCACGAGCCGGGTCCCGACCCCGGCGTCGACCGGGGCCCGGCCGTCGGCCGCCGGGGCCGGACGGAGCTCGGAACGCATCGCTGGCTGAGTCATGGGAAGGAGGTTCACAGCCCTGGATGGGGCCGCGATGATGGCAGTCTGAAAGCGCGCTGAGAACCCGGGAGCCGTGGGACACCGGTCCGTTGACCACCGGCCGACCAGGTATGACGACGGGAGAGACGGATGACCGAGACGGAGTTCACCGCGGACGTGGTGGTGGTCGGAGCCGGCCCGACCGGCCTGCTGCTGGCCGGCGACCTGGCCGCGGCCGGACTGCGGGTGACGGTGGTCGACAAGCGCGGCGAAGAGTCCAATCTGACCAGGGCGTTCGCCGTGCACGCCCGCACCCTGGAGCAGTTGGACGCCCGCGGCCTGGCCGACGAACTGATCGCCACCGGTCTGACGCTCCGCTCGCTGCAGGCCGTCGACCGGCTCCGGATCGACTTCTCCACGCTGCCCAGCCGGTTCCCGTTCGTCCTGGTCACCCCGCAGTCCCACACCGAGCGGGTGCTGCGCGAACGGGCCGTCAAGGCCGGTGCCGAACTGCGCCGCGGCGCCGAACTGACGGGTCTTCGGCAGGACGCGCAGGGCGTCGCGCTGACGGTCCGCACCGCCGAGGGCGAGCAGCGGCTGCGGGCCCGCTACGCGGTCGGCGCGGACGGCGTGCACTCGGCGGTGCGCGACCTGCTGGGCATCCCGTTCCCCGGCGAGTCGGTGGTGCGCTCGGTGATGCTGGCCGACGTCCGGCTGGCGAACCCGCCCGAGGAGCCGTTGACGGCCGGCGCCGACGAGCGCGGCTTCGCCTTCCTGGCCTCCTACGGCGACGGCTGGTACCGGGTGATCGGCTGGGACCGCGACCACCAGGTGCCCGACTCCGCTCCGGTGGTGGTCCCCGAACTCGCCGACCTGTTGCGCCAGGTGACGGGCCGTGACCTGGGCCTGGCCGAGGTCCGCTGGAGCTCGCGCTTCCACAGCGACGAGCGCCAGGCCACCAGCTACCGCTCCGGCCGGGTGTTCCTGGCCGGCGACGCCGCGCACTGCCACTCCCCGGCCGGCGGCCAGGGCATGAACACCGGCCTGCAGGACGCCGCCAACCTGAGCTGGAAGCTGGTCGCCGCCGTTCGCGGCTGGGCCCCCGACGCCCTGCTGGACACCTACCAGACCGAGCGCCACCCGGTCGGCCGGGCGGTGCTGCGCAGCTCCGGCGCCCTGGTGCGCCTCGCGCTCGGCCGGCACGCCTCCACCCGGGCGCTGCGCTCGGCGATCGGCGCGGCCGCCGGGCACCTCGGCCCGCTGGCCGAGCTGGGCGCCAAGCAGATCTCCGGCATCGGCTACAGCTACCCCGCCGAGAAGGGCGCCCACCCGCTGGCCGGCCGCCGGGTCCCGGACCTGCGCCTGGCGGTGGACGTGCCCGGCGGCCCGTCCCGGCTGCACGAGGCGCTGCGGTCCGGCAAGGCCGTGCTGATCAGCAACGACGAGCTGTCGGTGGCGGACTCCTGGGCGGACCGGGTGGTCACCGCCGCCCCGGCCGACCCGCACGGCAAGCTGCGCGACACGGTGCTGCTGGTCCGCCCCGACGGCTACGCGGCCTGGGCCTGCGTCGACCCGACCCGGGGCGAGCTGCGGGCCGCGCTCAGCCACTGGCTGGGCCGCCCCTGATATTCACTGAATTCATCGACGGTAATTCTGTTCATTCACTGGAAGCCCCGACGGCTCCACAGTTGACTGTTCTTTAGTAAGCAATTGCTCGGGCATGGGTCAATTCCCGAGAGTCCTCTGAGAGATTTTGGCGAGCGTTTTCGAAGACCGGAACGCCCCCAGACTTCCGGAGGACCCCCGTGCGACCCCGCTCGCTCGCTCTTGCCGCGGCCCTGGCCGTCCTGCCCCTCACCGCCGTCTCGTTGGGCGTCGGCACCGCCCAGGCGGCGCCGACGCCGAACGCCGGCGCCCGGGTGGCGCTGCCGCAGACCGTCACGCCGGCGGTGGCCCGCTCCCACAAGCAGGGAGACGTTCCGGCC
>NZ_BMRI01000009.1:68818-118808 GCF_014648555.1 Kitasatospora griseola | reverse complement strand
CGGTCAGCCTGAAGCTGCGCAACACCGCGGAACTGGACCGTTTCCTTTCGGCGGTCGGCACTCCCGGCACCGCGGAATTCGGGCACTATCTGACGCCCGCGCAGTTCACCGAGCGTTTCGGCCCGACCCAGGCCGACGTGGACCAGGTGCGCGCGTTCCTGACCGCGCAGGGCCTGAAGGTCGACTCGGTGAGCGCCAACCGCCAGGTGGTGAACGCCACCGGCTCGACCTCCGCGGTCGCCGCCGCGTTCGGCACCCACGAGTCGACCTACAGCGACCCGCAGCAGGGCAACCGGAGCTTCTTCGCCAACGACGCCGCCGCCTCGGTGCCGGCCGTGCTGGCCGGCGTGGTCGAGGGCGTCAGCGGCCTCAACGACCACACCGTGCGCACCACCCGGATCGCCAGGCCCGAGGCGTCCACCCCGCACGCCACCCCGAGCGGCTTCGGCCCGGCCGGCTACGACGGCGCCTACCGCCTCAACCAGCTGGGCGCGGACGGCACCGGCAGCACCGTGGCGCTCTGGGAGTTCGACGGCTACAAGTCCACCAACCTGACCACCTACGACAGCCAGTTCGGCCTGTCCGGTCCGGCGGTCAGCACCGTCTCGGTGGACGGCGCGAACTACGACGCGAAGCCGGGCGACGGCCAGGGCGAGGTCGAGCTGGACTCGGAGATCGTGCGCGGCGTCGCCCCCAAGGCCACCCAGCTGGTCTACGAGGCGCCCAACACCGACCAGGGCGAGATCGACATGGCCGCCAAGATCGTCGCGGACAACCGGGTCTCGGTCATCTCCATCTCCTGGGGCTCCTGCGAGCCGGACACCACCGCCGCCTCGATGACCGCGGTGAACAACTCCTTCAAGCAGGCCGCCGCCCAGGGCATCTCGATCTTCTCGGCGTCCGGCGACGACGGCTCCCGGGACTGCACCCGCTCCACCTCGGGCTCCACCGTGAAGGCCGTGGACTTCCCCGCCTCCAGCCCGTACAACACCGGCGTCGGCGGCACCAACCTGAAGGTCTCCGGCACCACTTACAGCTCGGAGAGCGCCTGGAGCACCGCCGGCGGCGGCGTCTCCACCCAGTTCGCCAAGCCCGCCTGGCAGACCGGCACCAACGTCACCGGCACCATGCGCACCGTGCCCGACATCTCGTCCAACGCCGACCCGGCCAGCGGCTTCGCGATCTACACCCAGGGCAGCACCGCCGCCGGCTGGCAGGTCTACGGCGGCACCTCCGCGGCCGCCCCGCTGTGGTCCGGCTTCGCCGCGCTCTACAACCAGAAGGCCAAGGCCGCGTCCAAGCCCGTCCTGGGCGAGGTCAACCCGAAGCTGTACACGGTCGCCAACAGCAGCTCCTACGCCACCTCGCTGCACGACGTGACCAGCGGCTCGAACCAGGACTTCGCCGCCAAGACCGGCTACGACCAGGTCACCGGCTGGGGCACCCCGATCGCCGACGGCCTGGCGGGCGCCCTGCTCGGCACCGGCGGCACCACCCCGCCGCCCACCGGCGGCTGCACCGCAGGCCAGCTGCTCGGCAACGCCGGCTTCGAGACCGGCACCGCCGCCCCCTGGACCACCAGCACCGGCGTGGTCGACAACTCCGCCTCCGAGGCCGCCCACAGCGGCTCCTGGAAGGCCTGGATGAACGGCTACGGCTCGGCCCACACCGACACCGTCTCCCAGTCGGTGGCCATCCCGGCCGGCTGCAAGGCCGCCTTCAGCTTCTGGCTGCACGTCGACACCGCCGAGACCGGCACCACGGCCTACGACAAGCTCACCCTGTCGGTGAACGGCGCCTCGGTGGCGACGTACTCCAACCTCGACAAGAGCACCGGGTACGTCCAGAAGACCGTCGACCTGTCCGCGTACGCCGGACAGACCGTCACCGTGAAGTTCACCGGCGTCGAGGACGCCTCGCTGCAGACCAGCTTCGTCATCGACGACACCGCGCTCACCGCCTCCTGACGGCCGCTCAGCACGGGTGCCGGGAGGGCCTTCACGGGTCCTCCCGGCACCCATGTGTCAGGAGTGTTTCCGGCGCGATCCGTCTGCGAAATACTTGTCGTGACCACTGTCATATGTCCTGATTGATGACGTAGCCTCTCAACCCTGCATAGGGTTCCCACACACTCGGCGGCGCACCTCCGACGCACCGCGGAGCCGGGGCGAACCCGCCGAACCCGCCGGGTGGGGAAGGTGTCGCATGGGCTCACAGCAACCACAGCACGCCGGCCGGCTCCGCCTGGTCGGCCAGCGCGAACACGGCGGTGACCGGCCCCCGGCCGGACCCGCCGCGCCGGCCGGCCCGCAGGCCGCCGTCCGCACCACCGCATCCGTATCCGCACCGTCCGCCGCCACCGCACCCGCCGCCCCCACGACTCCCGTCCCCGCCACGCCCGCTGTGCCCGCCGCGCCCGCCACCGCGCAGGGCGGCTTCGCCGAGGTCCTCAACGCCGCCATCGAGCACAGCGGCCTCAGCCTCGACCGGATCCGCGCCGCGCTCGCCAAACAGGGCGTCAGGGTCAGCGTCACCACGCTCAGTTACTGGCGGCGCGGCCGCAGCCAGCCCGAACGGGCCACCTCGCTGCGCGCCGTCCACCTGCTGGAGGAGCTCCTCGGCCTGCGCCACACCGCGCTCACCGCGCTGCTCGGACCGCCCCGCCCGCGCGGCCGCTGGGTCGCCCAGGGCCCGGCCCCCGACGGCCTGCGGGTCGAACAGATCTGGCCCGGCGAGACCGAGCTCGGCGAGGTGTTCGCCGAACTCGACGCCCCGCCGGCCGGCCAGCTGGAGCGGCAGTCCATCCACGACGCCTACTACGTCGACGCCTCCCGCCGCGGCAACGTGCTGAGGATGCGCCAGGTGGTGCGCGCCACCGTGGACGGTGTCACCCGGCACGTCGTGGTCCACAAGTCCGACGAGGGCGTCGAGACCTGTCCCGAGATCACCTCCGTCCGGCACGCCCGCCTCGGCCGGATCCGGCGCCGCCCGCTCAGCGGACTGCTGGTCGCCGAGCTCCTGCTCGACCGGCCGCTCGCCCTCGGCGACTCCACCGTGCTCGAGTACGAGGTGCACCTCCCCGACTCCGGCCCCACCACCAGCTACGGGCGGTTCTTCCCGGCCCCCGTGCGGGAGTACGTCCTGCAGGTCCACTTCGACCCCTCCGCCGTCCCCGTCCAGTGCGAACGCTTCGACCGCGCGCCCGGCGCCGACACCGACCGCCACCGCGAACCCCTCTGGATCGGCGCCTCCGCGAGCGCCCACGTCCTCACCGCCGACCAGCAGCCCGGCCAGGTGGGCATCCGCTGGCAGTGGGAGTGACGCCGAACCCGGCCTGACCGCCCATCAGCCCTGCCGCACTGGCACCACGCCGCACCGCCACCCCGCCGTTCACCCGTTCTGCCCAGTCCGACCGCCCATCAGCTGGTCCTTGCTGCTACCTCCGTGAAAGGTGAGTCCCACTCACCGAGGAAAGGCAGGTCCCCCGTGCTGATGGAGTTCAGCGAGGTCGAACCGGACGAGTCCTGTGCCTGCGGCGGCTGCACCGCCCGCGTTCGGGCGCGGCAGCTCGCCGTCCGGTCGGGCCGCGGCGCCACGATCCAGGCCCGTGGCGCGCGGCGGGCGGCGGTGCTGCTCGCCGCCGTCGGCAGTGTGCTGGGCGGCGGGGCGGTCTCGTCGGCGGTCGCGGCCGCACCGCGCACCGACAGCAGTCCGCAGACCGCGAACTCGCCGCAGGGCCAGGTCGCCGGCCCGTTCGGCGAGCCCCCGACGTCCCGCCGGGCGGTGGCCGCGCCGCCGGCCACCACCCGGGCGGAGATCATGCGCCGGGCCCAGGCCTGGGTGGACCAGAAGGTGCCGTACAGCATGACCAAGTACTGGTCGGACGGTTACCGCCAGGACTGCTCCGGGTTCATCTCGATGGCCTGGAACCTGGGCAGCAGTCAGACCACCTGGACGCTGCCGGACTTCGCCGTCCGGATCGCCAAGGACGACCTCCAGCCGGGCGACGTGCTGATCTACAACAACGCGAACGACCCGCAGGGCGGCTCGCACGCTGTGCTGTTCGGCGGCTGGGTGGACGCGGCGCACACCAAGTACACGGCGCTGGAGCAGACCCGCCCGGGCACCACCGAACGCAGCACCCCGTACGCCTACTGGAGCAACTCAAGTGGCTACCTGCCGTACCGGTACCGGGGGTTGAGCCTGCCGATGCCGGCGCCGGACGGGGCCGACGCGTTCCCGGGCGCGGACAGGTTCGGGCCCGGCAAGGTCAACGACTACGTGACCCGGCTGGGCCGGATGCTGGTGGAACGCGGCGGCGGGCGGTTCTACCGGGAGGGACCGAGCCCGGACTGGGGCGAAGCCGACCGCAGGGCCACCGAGGCGTTCCAGCTGGCGCAGGGCTGGCGCGGCGCGGAGGCCGACGGCTACCCGGGCAAGGACACCTGGGACTTCCTGGTCCACCACAAGGGCAAGGACATCCCGCCCGCCGTGACCGCTCCTTCGCCGCCGCCCGCGCCGGGCCCGCCGTCGTTCCCCGGCACGGACAAGTTCGGGCCCGGCAAGGTCAACGACCACATAGCGCAGCTGGGCCGCCAGCTGGTGAAGAAGGGCTTCGGCAGCTCCTACCGGCAGGGCCCGGACCCGGCCTGGGGCGAGGCCGACCGCCGCAACGTCGAGGCGTTCCAGCGCGCCCAGGGCTGGACCGGCTCCGAGGCGGACGGCTACCCCGGCCCGCACACCTGGAAGCTGCTGTTCTCCTGACGGACGCTCAACCCTGCGGGGGCGCGCCGGCGGCGTGCTCCCGCACCCAGGCGTGCATGGCGATCGCCGCGGCCGCCCCGGCGTTGATCGAACGCGTCGAGCCGAACTGGGCGATCGAGCAGACCGCCGTCGAATGCTCCCACGCCTCGGCCGTCAGCCCGGGGCCCTCCTGCCCGAACAGCAGCACGCAGCGCTCGGGCAGCGGATAGGTCTCCAGCGGCACCGCGCCGGGCAGGTTGTCGATGCCGATGATCGGCAGCCCCCGCTCGGCGGCGTGGGCGGCCAGCGAGGCCACCGAGTCGTGGTGCCGGACGTGCTGGTAGCGGTCGGTGACCATGGCCCCGCGCCGGTTCCAGCGCCGCCGGCCGACGATGTGCACCTCCCCCGCCAGGAAGGCGTTGGCGGTGCGCACCACGGAGCCGATGTTGAAATCGTGCTGCCAGTTCTCGACGGCGACGTGGAAGCCGTGCCGCCGGGTGTCCAGGTCGGCGACGATCGCCTCGTGCCGCCAGTACCGGTACTGGTCGACGACGTTGCGGCGGTCGCCGGCGGCGAGCAGCTCGGGGTCGAGGCGGGGGTCGTCGGGCCACGGCTCGGGGTGCGGTCCGACGCCGATCTCCCGGTCGTCGGGGAGCCCCGTGAAATGGCCGTCGTCGTACTGCTCGCCCAGCTGGGGCACCGAGGTGTCGCTCACGCCCTCGAGGGTACGGGCTCGCCGCGGACCGGCTGCGGGCGCGTCCGCACCGACTTCTCCAGCTCGGTGAGCGCCTGCATGACCAGCCGCGCCCCGGCCCGGGTGACGTCGATCCCCTCGTCGCGGGGGAGCGAGGCCAACAGGTAGTCCCAGGTCCGGTGGGCCTCGCGCAGCTCGGAGAAGTCGACGTCCTGGCCGAGCAGGATCGCCGCGGCGGCGATCGCGGTGGCGTCCCGCAGCTCCTCGCCGAACGCGCCGGCGCCGGGCAGCGGCGGGGCGTCCGCGGCGGGCAGGTGGGCCTCCAGCAGGACGATCGAGCGGTCCAGCATGCCGACCGCGGAGCGGGCCCGGTCGAACTGCTTGCGGCTCAGCTCCGGCACCTTCGCGAAGTGGTGCACGGGCTCCAGCTCGGCCCGGTCCAGCGCGGCCAGCATCTCGCTGCGGGTCTCCCGGACGTCCAGCAGCGCGGGCCGGACGTCCTTCTCGGCGTGCCCGCCCGCCGGATCGCCGTACCCGGTGAACACCGCGGCCGCGTACCGCCCGGCGGCGGCCAGCCACTCGGCGAGCCGCTCCGGCAGCCGGGCGGTCTGCCAGGTCGGGAACAGCGCGTACGCGCCGAGCGCGACCGCGCCGCCGAGCAGCGTCATCGCCACCCGGTCGAACGCCAGCCGCACCGGCTCGCCGGGCTGCAGGCCGAGCAGGAACACCACGTACGAGGAGATCGCGGCCGTCAGCAGCGCGTACCCGGTGCTCAGCATCATGTACGACAGGCCCATCGAGAACACGGCGAGCGCCGCCAGCACCCAGTCGCCGGGCTGGAACACCTGCACGATGGCGGTGGACACCAGCACGCCGGCGACGGTGCCGGCGACCCGGGCGACGCCGCGGCTGAAGGTCTGCGCGAAGTCGGGGCGCATCACCATCGCGGAGGCCATCGGCGCCCAGTAGCCGTGCTCGATGCCCAGCAGCTGGGCCGCCAGGTAGGCGGAGGTCACCACGCCCGACATCCGCACCGCGTGCTGGAAGATCGCCGAATGCTTGTGCAGTTGCCGGCCGACGGTGGCCAGCGCCGCGGGGGCCACCTTGACCAGCGGAGGGCGGTGCAGACCGGCGCCGCGGCCGGCGGTGGGGACGGCCCCGCGGTCCTGCCGGTCGAGCCGGTCGGCGGCCCGGCCGAGCAGACCGGACAGCTGGCGCGCGGAGCGGCGGGCGCCGCCGCGCAGCAGGTCCTCGCCGGTGCCGGGGCGGGCCAGCGCCAGGCCGGGGGTGTCCCTGGGCAGCTGCACCGGGTCGCCGGTGCGGATCGCCCGGGCCAGCGCGTCCAGCACGTCGGCGGCGGCGGCCAGCACCTCGCGGGCCCGGTCCCGCTCCGGGCCCTCCTCGGCGGCCCCCACCCGCGGATCGGCGAGCGCGGCCAGCGTGGGCCGCACGCGCTCCGCGATGGTCCGCAGGCCGCGCAGCTCCGGCGGGCGGCGGCGGGCCTGCCGGGCGGTCAGCCGGGCCGCCTGGCGGGCGACGATGAACGGCTCCGGGTCGACGTGCGCCACCGGGTCGTGCCGCAGGCTGCGGGCGTAGTCGCCGAGCCCGGCGTAGATGTCGGCGAGGGCGTCGCGCTGCGCCCGCCAGCTGTCGATCGGCCACAGCGTCACCACCAGGGCCTGCACGCCGCCGCCGACCGAGCAGAGCACGGCGTGGCCGAGCGCCGCGGACACCGACACCGGCAGCTGCACCACCACCATCATCACGGACAGCGTGTTGGCGGCGACCACACCGGCGGTCGGGCTGACCGCCCAGGCCATGCCCGCGCCGAACGCCCACAGCGCCAGCAGCACCGGGAACGCGCCGGTGATGCCGACCGCGACGTAGCCGAGGAAGGTCGACGCACCCAGTCCGGCGCCCGCCACCAGCGCCAGCGAGGCGCGCGGCCGGAACGAGCGCTGGAAGGTCGCGACGCCGGCGATGAACGCGCCCATCGCGGCGGACGCGGCGTGCGAGGGCCCGTAGATCGCCATGGTCGGGAAGATCACCAGCGCGGCGGCGACCGCGGCGCGCAGCGACCGGCGCGGATTGGTGAGCGAGAAGTCCACGGTCAGCCCGGCCTTCGCGGTCTCACGCAGGGCCTTGAACCAGGACATAGCGGGAGCTTAGCGACTTTTCCGCCACCGGCCCGTCAGCACTCGCTCCACTGCCGACAGCGCCGCGGCGGGCCGGAACACCGCGTCCGCGGCGGGCATCGCCGGCGAGCGGAACGGCAGCCCCGGCAGCACCGCGATCGCCAGCTGCTCGGCGCCCGTCAGCACCGGCAGCGCGTTCTTCAACCGCCGGCCCGCCGGCGCGAACGGGACGCCCGCGTAGGTCGGCAGGGGCGGGCCGCTGCTACAGGACGAAGGCGTCCTGGCCGCCGCTGCTCACCATCGGGCGGCCGGCGGCGTCCCACGCGAACATGCCGCCGTCCACGTTCACCGCGTCCCGGCCGCCGGCGACCAGGTACTGCACCACCTGCGCGGAGCGGCCGCCGACCCGGCACAGCACGTACAGCCGGCCCTCGGGCAGCTCGTCGAGGCGGGCCACCACCTGGCCGATCGGGATGTGCAGCGCACCGTCCACGTGGCCGGCGTCCCACTCGTCCTGCTCGCGGACGTCGAGCAGAACGGCATCGGCGGGCACCGAGGCGGCGTCGGTGGTGGGCAGCTGAGCGAACATCGGGGCGTTCTCCTGGGATCGGTGCGGGTCGTTCGAGCCATTGTCCGGCAGCAGTGCGACCAGCTTGGCCTGCCGGTCGGCGGCGGTGGCCAGCAGCTGGTCCGCGAGGTCCTCCAGCAGGCGCTCCGGCTCGTCCGGGCGCAGCAGCAGCAGTTCGCCCATCGGGGTGCGCTCCAGCCGGACCTGCTCGGTGGCCAGCGCGGTGATCCGGCCGGTCAGCCACTCCAGGCGCTGGCGCAGCCAGGCCGACCGGTCGGGGGAGCCGACGGCGGGCGCGGACTCCGGGTCGGCGGACCACTCCTCGGCGAGCCGCTCCAGCCCCTCGGTGTCGGCCAGCGCGTACGCCTCGTTGACCCGGGCGATGAACGCCGAACGGCGCTGCTGCTCGGCCGGGTCGGTGGACAGGTCGGGGTGGGCCCGGCGGGCCAGTTCGCGGTACACCCGCTGGGCGCCCTTGTCGGGCCGCACCCGGCGGGCCTCCGGCTCGCCCTCGCGCGGGCCGCGCTGCTCGGCGGGCTCGACCCGCTCCCGGGCCTCGCGGGCCCGCCGCAGGTCCTCCGGGTCGCCGCTGAGCGCCGCCACCGCCTCGGCGATCAGCGCGTCCAGCTCGTCCAGCTCGGCGTACAGCGGGCCGAGCAGCTGGTGGTGGGCGAGCGCGAAGTTGTCGATCTCCACCCGCAGGGTGGCCACGTCGACGTCCAGGGTCAGCCAGGCCAGCTCGGCCGCCGCGACCCGCTCCTCCAGCTCCTGCCGCTCCGGATCCGCCCACACCTCGACGCTCGGTACGCTCACCCGGGCCACCCTACCGGGACCCTCACACCGCCCTGACGGGTGACGGTGGAGCACGCCGGGGGCGCGCCGTCAACGACACGCAACTGATACGGACGAATCTGCCGGATTAACTACCTCCCATTGGCATCTCCGTGCTTCATTGGAGGACGCACGCAAGGACGCGCGCACCGGCCAGGAGGGGCAGCGAGACTCAAAGGGGCAGACCGATATCCATGGTGGACCAGCCCATTTCCGCACCCGACCGGGCGGACCTCCCGGGCGGCCGCCCCACCGGGGTGGTGGCACTGCTTCGCGTGGCCGCCGCGCTGGTCGATCCGGACGGCCGGATCACCGTGTGGAACCGCACCGCCGAGGAGCTCTTCGGCCACCGCGCCGCCGTCGCCGTCGGCCGCACCGCCCACGGCCTGCTGCCCGCCGTCTGCCCCCGCCACGACCCGGACGCCCCCGCGCACCGCTGCGACGCCTTCGACACCCTCGACGACCTCGCCGCCGACGGCCCCTGGGCCGGCGCGATGACGGTGCACGACCGCGAGGAGCGGCAGCGCGACGTTCTGTGGTGGGCCTACCCGCTGGCCGAACCGGCCGGCCGCTCGCTGCTCGTACTGGCCGCCGACGCCCGACCCCTGCGCGCCGCCGGCCCCCGGATCGCCCTCGGCGAGCGCCTCGTCCACTACTCCGCCGCACCCTCCGCGGCCCGCCCGCAGCAGATCGCGGCCGCCTTCGCACCGCCCGCCGGGCCCACCCCCGAAGCACTGGCCGCGCTGCTGCCGTCCTGCTCCCCGGAACGCCGCGGCCGACTGCTGGCCGCCCTGGCCGCCGCCGGGCCCCCGGCCCTGCGGGTGGACGCGGCGCTGCTGCCGGTGGCGCCCTACCAGTCCTCGCCGGGCGGGCCGTCCGGCACCGCCCGGGTCGCCGCCGGCCTCGGCCGCCGCTACCCCACCCCGCAGCAGCGGGCCGCCCAGCAGCGCGAGCGCACCGCCCGCCGCCCCGCGGAGCCGCAGCGCGGCACGGGTGCCCGGGCCCCGCTCGGGGTACGGATACAGGCTGCCGGGCCCGCGGAGGAAGCGCGGGTGCCCGGCAGCACCGTCCCTGGCCCACGCGACGCCGCCGCCCACGGCCCGACCCCGGGAGGCCCCGCCATCGACCCCGCCACCGCCCCGTCCGAATCGGCCCCCGCCCAGGTCTCCGCCGTCCTGCCCGGCCCCGCCAAGGCCGCCGACGGCGGCGTCGAGGTGGTCCGCGGCCTGCCCGACGACGGCGACCTGGCGCTGCTGGCCTCGGTCGGCAGCCAGGTCGGCACCACTCTCGACCTGGACACCACCGCCCGCGAACTGTGCAAGGTGCTGGTCCCCCGGGTCGCCGACTTCGCCTGCGTCGACCTGCTCGACGGCCTGCTCTCGGACGGCGAACTGCCCGCCGACCCACCGGACAACCGCACCGTGCTGCGCCGCGTCGCCCGCACCTTCAACGCCGGCTCACCGCGCTGGAACCACGTCCTGGACGAGGGCTCGCTGCTGACCATGCCGCGCTCCACCCCGCCCGGCCTGGCCCTGCAGGAGAACCAGCCGGTGCTGGTGCCGCTGATCTCCGCGGACGTCGCGGTCGACTACGCGGCCTCACTGGGCGGCCCCGAGCTGGAGCCGACCGTGGTCGGCCGCTCCATGCTGGCGCTGCCGCTGTCCGCCCGCGGCGCGGTGCTCGGCATCCTCAAGCTGCTGCGGCTGTCCGACCGGGCGCCGTTCACCCGCGCCGACGCCGACACCCTCAAGGAGATCGCCGCCCGCGCCGCACTGTCGCTGGACAACGCCCGGCTGCACCGCGCCGAGTCCAAGGTCGCCACCACCCTGCAGCGCTCGATGATCCCGACCCGCCCGCCCAAGATCCCCGGCGTGCAGATCGCCCACCGCTACATGCCGGGCGACCGCAAGGCCGAGGTCGGCGGCGACTGGTTCGACGCCATCCAGCTCCCCGGCAGCCGGGTCGCCCTGGTGGTCGGCGACGTGATGGGCCGCTTCCGCACCGCCATGCAGACCCTCGCCGCCCTCGACCTGCCACCGGGCCAGCTGCTGCGGCACCTCGACAACCTGGCCCAGAAGCTCGGCGACGACCACCTCGCCACCTGCCTGTACGCGGTCTACGACCCGATCAACCGCACCTGCGAACTCGCCTCGGCCGGCCACGTCCCGCCGGTGCTGGTCCACCCCGACGGCCGCGGCGAACTGCTCGACCTGCCCTCGGGCGCACCGATCGGCGTCGGCGGGGTGCCGTTCGTCGCCACGAAGATCGACGTCTCGGACGGCTCGATGCTGGTGCTGTGCACCGACGGTCTGGTCGAGGTCCGCGGCGGCGACATAGGAGAGGGCCTGGCCGCGCTCTGCGGTAACCTGATCGACCCCAAGCAGACCCCGGACGAGGCCTGCGACACCGTGCTGAACACCCTGCACTCCGACGACCGGCAGGACGACATCGCGCTGCTGGTGGCCCGCTTCGACGGCGTCCCGCCGACCGAGGTCGCCACCTGGCAGCTGGGCGTCACCGAGCTGGAGGTCGGCCGGGCCCGCCGCCTGGTGCGCGACCAGCTCGCCGCCTGGCAGCTGACCGCGCTGTCCGAGACGGTCGAGCTGCTGGTGTCCGAGCTGGTCACCAACGCCGTCCGGGTGGCCCGCTCCGAGGTGCAGCTGCAGCTGATCCGGGTCGACAAGCTGCTGGTCGAGGTCAGCGACGACAACCACAACCTGCCGTCGCTGGAGCCCGCCGACTCGCTGTCCGAGCACGGCCGCGGCCTCAACCTGGTCAGCAAGCTGTCCGAGAAGTGGGGCACCGCCCGCAAGGCGGTCGGCAAGGTCGTCTACTTCGAGATGCCGCTGCCGCGCGGCTGACCGGCCGGGGTCAGGGCGTGACCGCCCTGGCCCCGCCCTGCGCCACCGAGGCGGCCGCGCCGACCCCGGACAGCACCCGCGGCCAGTAGTCGCCGAACACCTCGACCCACACCGCGATCAGCACCGCGGTGCTGATCGCCACCAGGTGCTCCAGGCCCGCCAGGTTCGGCAGCAGCGTCGCCTCGACCACCATGGCCGCCACCACGGCGCCGCCCGTCCACCAGGCCCGGCAGCGGAACGCCACCACCACGGCCAGCGCCACCACCGCCGCCGAGGGCCCGGTGTCGCGCACGTGCGCCACCCAGCGCGGGAACCCGAGCAGGTGGTGCGGGCCGAGGGCCACCGCGATCCGGGCGAACAGCGTTCCCGCCAGGGTGCAGACGTAGGCGACCACCAGGGTCAGCCGCCGCCCCAGCACGATCTCCGCCACCCCGAACACCAGGAAGACCTGCGCCAGCGCCCCCCACACCGGCAGGTCCAGGGCCGGCACGTACAGCGACAGCGGGGTGCGCAGCAGCGACACGTCCAGCGGCAGCGCCGCCTTCACCACCCCGATGTCCGAGACGAACCGGGCCCCGCCCGGCAGGTGCTGGACGATCGAGAACAGCAGGACCAGCGCGGTCGCCGCGGTCGCCAACGGCACCGCGGCGAATTTCCGCCGCACCACCCGTTCCTTCACGGCGCCGAACAGCGCCCCCCACTCGGCGACCGCGGCCCGGCGGAATACCGCCCCGAGCCCCGGCCGCACGCCCCCCGCGTGGGTGTTCTGCTTCACGAACCGGTTCTCCCGTCCCGAGGACGTGCGGCCATCCCGACGTCCGTACCGCTGTGCGCGTCTTCTTCTACGCCTCTTCTTCGACCCTACGCATCGGATTAATCAGGGGCATCAACTTCACAGCCCGGTCGTGTCATACCGCGGTCTGATCTTCCGGCCCGCTCCGCCCCCCGGCGGAGGGACCACCGTCCCGGGCCCAGCGGGCCGGGAAGCCCGTGGCTCAGCCCTCGCGGGTGTGCCTTCGGCGGAACAGCGCCGGCAGGCTCGGCACCGTGATGAAGCCCTCCGCGCGGGCCGAGGCGATACCGATCCGCGGAATCTCGCTGCTCTTCTCGAAGAGCAGATAGCGCGGCTCCCAGATCGGCCGGTATTTCGCATTCGCCCGGTAGAGCGACTCGATCTGCCACCAGCGGGAGAAGAATCCCAGCACCGAACGCCACAGCCGCAGCACCGGGCCGGCGCCGAGCTTCGAACCGCGCTCGAAAACCGAGCGGAACATTGCGAAGTTCAACGACACCCGTTCCAGTTCGACCTCCTTCGCGCGCTGCAGGAGTTCGATCACCATGAACTCCATCAGGCCGTTCTCGCTGTCCCGGTCGCGCCGCATCAGGTCCAGCGACAGACCGTTCGCGCCCCACGGCACGAAGCTCAGCAGCGCCCGCAGCTCGCCGTCCCCGTCGAAGCACTCCAGCATCACGCAGCGCCCGTCGCCCGGGTCGCCGAGCCGGCCCAGCGCCATCGAGAAGCCGCGCTCGGTCGCGCCGTCCCGCCAGTGGTCGGCCTTCGCCACCAGCTCGGCCATCTCCGACTCGGGGATGGCCTCGTGGCGGCGGATCCGCACCGTGTAGCCGGCCCGCTTGACCCGGTTGTAGGCCTGCCGGACCACCCGCATCGCACGGCCGTCCAGCGAGAACTCGTCCAGCTCGACGATCGCCTCGTCGCCCAGCTCCAGCGCGTCCAGCCCGTGCCGGGCGTAGATCACCCCGGCCTCCTCGGAGGCGCCCATCACGGCCGGCACCCAGGCGTGCTCGCGGGCCTCGGCCAGCCAGGCGTCGATCGCCCCCGGCCAGGCCTCCGGGTCGCCGATCGGGTCGCCGGACGCCAGCGTGACGCCGCCGACCACCCGGTAGGCGACCGCGGCCTTCCCGCTCGGCGAGAAGACCACCGCCTTGTCCCGGCGCAGCGCGAAGTAGCCGAGCGAGTCGCGCTCGCCCTGCCGGTCCAGCAGCTCGCGCAGCTTCCGCTCGTCCTCGTCGCTCTGCAGCTCCTCGCCGCGCGGCGAGCGGAACGCCACGTACAGCACGGCCAGGAACAGCACCGCGCTCATCGCGTTGATCGCCGCGTTCACCCAGGTCGGCACGGAGACCACGTCGGCCACCTTCGCCGACGGGGTCAGCGTGATCATCCGGTGCACCGAATAGCTGAACCGGGTGCCGAAGCCCGCGCCGCTGATGGTGTTGGTCAGCTGCACCAGCACCGAGCCGATCAGGCCGCCCAGCAGCAGGCCGCCGGCCCCGGCCGCGATCGCGGTCTTCGGGTTCGACCGGTCGCCCTTGGAGGTGAACTCGCGGCGCGAGAACAGCAGCGCCACCAGGAACAGGCCGGTCAGCACCACCGAGAAGTAGTTCCACGGGTGGGACGCGAAGTGCTGGCCCCAGGCCATCAGCGCCAGGTAGCCGACGAAGGTCAGGCCGGCCAGCCCCGTGTTGAAGATCCACGCCGCCCGCTTGCGGCGGCGCATCGCCACCGCCAGGAACAGCGCCAGCGCCACCGAGGTCAACCCGGCGGTCACCAGGTACGGGGTGAAGAACTGGCCCTCGTTGTGCCGCTGCACCGTGTCCTTGAACGGCACCGAGAGCACCGCCACCAGGTTCAGCAGTGCCACCAGCCGCAGGTACCAGACCGTCGACGTGGCGGCCCGGCGACGCCAGAGCGCCTGCGGACCCGAACCCTCGCCCCGGGAGGGCGACACGGCCGAGGCAGCCGTCTTCACTGTGGACACAGCAACCATTCCAGACGATCGAACATTGGGGCGCATCCGCGCGCGGTCTGCGCACTTCACCCCGATTTCCATGGTTGCCCAGCGAAGATGAGAATTGCGTGAATCCGGTAGCGGATTCCCACCCCCGCCGATCGGCGGGGGTGACAGCCCGAACCCCCACCAGGGAGAGACATGCCGCCGACCCGGGTCCTGATCGTGGACGACGAGGTGCTGGTCCGCTCCGGGCTCGGCCTGATCGTCGGCTCCGCACCCGACCTCGAAGTGGTCGGCGGCTGCTCCGGCGGCCAGGCCGAGCAGCAGGCCCGGGCGCTGGCCCCGGACGTGGTGCTGCTCGACGTCCGGATGCCCGACCTGGACGGCATCAGCGTGCTGCGCCGCCTGCGCGCCCTGCCCGACCCGCCGGTCGTCGCCATGCTCACCACCTTCGACACCGACGAGTACATCGGCACCGCGCTGCGGGCCGGCGCCGCCGGGTTCCTGCTCAAGGACACCGCCCCCGAGCAGCTGGTGCACGCCGTCCGGGTGCTCGCGGCCGGCGGCAGCGTGCTCTCCCCGACCGTCGCCCGCACGGTGATCAGCGGCTACGTCGACGGCGGCGGCCCCGACCTGACCGCCACCGCCCTCACCCACCGGCTCACCGGCCGCGAACTCGACGTGCTGGCCCTGCTCGGCGAAGGCCTCTCCAACGCCGAGATAGCCGACCGGCTGTTCCTCGGCACCGGCACCGTCAAGGACCACATCAGCGCCATCCTGGCGAAACTCGGCGCCGCCAACCGGGTCCAGGCCGCCGTCGTCGCGCACCGCGCCGGGCTGGTCCGGGAACGCCGGGACGGGGAGTGACCTCCGCCGAACCCGCCGCCGAAGCCTCCGCCCCGCACCGCTGGGCCTGGCTGCGCTCCCCCCGCACCACCCTGCTGGTCCCGGTGGTGGCCGCCGCACTGGACTCCGCGCTGGTCGCCAAGGGCTCCGAGCCCTGGCAGATCGCCCTGTCCGCGCTGTCCGTCGTCGCCCTGCTCGGCCGCCGCCGCTACCCGCTGACGGTCGCCCTGCTCACCCTGCCCGGGGCGTTCTTCAACGAGATCTGGCTGGCCCCGCTCACCGGCGTCTACGCGGTCTCCGCCGCCTACCCGAAACCGCGGATCCCGGTCGCCTGCGCCGTTTCCTTCGCCCTGATCGAGTTCTTCCACTGGCCGTTCGCCCCCGACCTGTTCGCCCTCAGCCGGGACAACGCGCTGTACGCCATCCAGTCGGCGATGCTCGGCGCCGGACCGGCCGCGCTCGGCATGCTCACCCGCACCCGCCGCGAGCTCGGCGAACGCGTCACCGAACTCACCGAGGGACGCCAGCGCGAGAGCCGGCTGATCGCCGAGCGGGTGCTGACCGCCGAACGCGCCCGGCTGGCCCGCGAAATGCACGACGTGGTCTCCCACCAGGTCAGCCTGATCTCCATCCAGGCCGGGGCGATCCAGGTCGCCAGCACCGACCCGGCCTCCCGGGACGGCGCCCGCACCATCCGCGAACTCTCCGTCCGCACCCTGGACGAACTGCGCCAGATGGTCGGCGTGCTGCGCGCCGCCGGCATCGGCAACCGCACCCCGCTGGCCCCGCAGCCCACCCTCGCCGACCTGCCCCGGCTGATCGACGACAGCGGCCTGCCGGTCACCCACCGGATCGACACCGGCCGCCGCGACTGGCCCGAGGCGGTCGAACGGGCCGCCTACCGGACCGTCCAGGAAGGCCTCACCAACATCCGCAAGCACGCCCCCGGCGCCCGGGTCACCGTCCGGGTCGCGGCCCGCGGCGGAAAGCTCCACGTCGAGGTCCGCAACGGCCCGCCGACCGACCGCACCGCCGCCGCCCCGCTGCCCGGCGGCGGCCACGGCCTGGTCGGCCTGCGCGAACGCGCCGCCCTGCTCGGCGGCAGCTTCACCGCGGGCCCCACCCCCGACGGCGGCTTCTCGCTGCACGCCGTCCTGCCCGCCTGAGACCGCCGGAGTCCGCGGAGCCTTCCGCGGAGCCGCGGGCCGGAGAACAGTTGCAGGACAACAAAAAAACCCCGCAGATCCTGAGATCTGCGGGGTTTCGCTGTGCGCGAGGGGGGAGTTGAACCCCCACGCCCTTTCGGGCACTGGAACCTGAATCCAGCGCGTCTGCCTATTCCGCCACCCGCGCATGGGTGTTGTCTTCCGGAGCTTGTCGCTCTTTCGACTCTTCGAGAAGCTTAGCGCATCTCTCCGGGTCTTCCGTTCGGCTCCCTTGCGGGCGCCCCTTCCGACATGGAAAACATTAGCACGCCCCGAGCCCCACCTGCGAATCCATTCCCGCAGGCCCTCGGCACGGCCCGGACCGGACCGCAACCGGAGGCGGGTGCGAACGGGTGAGCGGACCGCCCAGTGGGTACCCTCCGGGCGCGACCTGGCCGGGGAACCGTACGGAAGGGCCGGGCGTGGATACGATCAGTACGGAAGTACCGCTTTCCGGCCTACCGGCCGGTCCGACCGACGCCCTGAGAGGGGGTGCCCCGTGGGAGTCCTGAAGAAGTTCGAGCAGCGACTCGAAGGTCTCGTGAACGGCACCTTCGCCAAGGTGTTCAAGTCCGAGGTCCAACCGGTGGAGATCGCCGGTGCCCTGCAGCGCGAGTGCGACAACAACGCCAGCATCTGGAACCGGGACCGCACGGTCGTCCCGAACGACTTCATCGTCGAACTCAGCCCGCACGACCACGAGCGGCTCAGCCCCTACGCCGGGCAGCTCGGCAACGAGCTCGCCGGCATGGTCCGCGAGTACGCCGAGGCGCAGCGGTACACCTTCATGGGCCCGCTGCAGGTCGCCCTGGAGAAGGCCGACGACCTGGACACCGGCCTGTACCGGGTGCGCAGCCGGACGCTGACCGCCGAGGAGCCGCAGCGGCCGCCCGCGCCGCCGGCCGCCCAGCCCGGCTACGGCCGTCCGCCGACCCCGCCCGCCCCCGGCGCGCCCTGGCAGCAGGGCGCCGGCGCCCCGTACGGCGCTCCGCCGCCGCCCTCCGCCCCGCCCGCGATGCCGCCCGCCCCGCCGGCCCCCGGCAACAACGTCCGGCCGTTCCCCGGCGCGGGCCACGGCGGCGCCGGCACCCGGCGCTGGGTCGAGGTGAACGGCGCCCGGCACCAGATCACCCAGAACGCGGTCGTCCTGGGCCGCTCCACCGAGGCCGACATCCGGATCGACGACCCCGGGGTGTCCCGAAAGCACGCGGAGATCCGCCCCGGCACGCCCGCGATGGTGATGGACCTCGGTTCCACCAACGGCATCGTGGTGGACGGACAGCACACCCAGCGCGCTACGCTCCGCGACGGCTCCCGGATCGTCCTGGGGTCGACCACCATCGTCTACCGACAGGTCGAAGGGTAGAAGCGGGCCGGTATGTCTGATCTGACCCTGACGGTCATGCGGCTGGGCTTCCTCGCCGTGCTCTGGCTGTTCGTCATCGTCGCCGTGCAGGTGATCCGCAGCGACCTCTTCACCACCAAGGGCGCCGCGCGCTCCGGGCACCGGGCCGCGCCCACCGCCCCCGCCGCGGCCGGCCAGGGCCGGCAGCCGCAGGGGCAGCCCGCCGCCGCCCAGCAACAGCAGCAACAGGCCCGGCAGCGCCGGGGCCAGCCCACGCACCTGGTGGTCACCCAGGGCTCGCTGGCCGGCACCACCGTCGCGCTGCACGGCCAGACCGTCACGCTGGGCCGGGCGCACGACTCCACGATCGTCCTGGACGACGACTACGCGTCCTCCCGTCACGCCAGGATCTACCCCGATCAGGCTGGGCAGTGGACCGTGGAGGATCTAGGCTCCACCAACGGCACCTATCTGGACCGACAGCGGCTGACCACGCCGACGCCGCTCCAGATCGGCGTGCCGATCCGAATCGGCAGGACCGTCATCGAACTGCGGAAGTAGTCAGCGCATGAGGACCAGCTCCACCCGAAGGAGGGCCCGGACAGCATGAGTCTCGTGCTGCGCTTCGCCGCCGGCTCGCACAAGGGCCTGATCCGCGAGGGGAACGAGGACTCCGGCTATGCCGGACCCCGGCTGCTCGCGGTGGCCGACGGCATGGGCGGGGCGGCGGCCGGTGAGGTCGCCTCCTCCGAGGTGCTGGGGTCGATCGTCCGCCTGGACGAGGAACAGCCCGGCGCCGACCTGCTGACCCTGCTGAGCGACGCGGTGCAGACCGCCAACGACCGGCTCCGGCAGATGGTCGAGCAGGACCCGCAGCTGGAAGGCATGGGCTGTACCCTCACCGCGCTGCTGTGGGACGGCCAGCGGATGGGCCAGGTGCACATCGGCGACTCCCGCGCCTACCTGCTGCGGGACGGCCGGCTCGACCAGATCACCCAGGACCACACCTGGGTGCAGCGGCTGGTCGACGAGGGCCGGATCACCGCCGAGGAGGCCGAGACCCACCCGCAGCGCTCACTGCTGATGCGCGCCCTGGACGGCCGCGGCCAGGTCGAGCCCGACCTGTCGATCCGCGAGGTCCGGGCCGGCGACCGCTACCTGATCTGCTCCGACGGCCTGTCCGGCCCGGTCAGCCACCAGACCCTGGAGGAGACGCTCGGCAGCTACTACGCGCCGCAGCAGACCGTCCAGGAACTGATCCAGCTGGCGCTGCGCGGCGGCGGCCCGGACAACATCACCTGCATCGTGGCCGACGTGATCGAGGTCGGCGCCACCGACCTGCTCAGCGGCCAGGCCGCGCAGGCCCCCGAGGTGGTCGGCGCGGTCGCCGACACCCAGCCGCACCCGCAGCAGCACGACCCGCACCTGCTGGACACCCCCGCCGGCCGCGCGGCCGGCCTCGGCCGCACCCCGCCGGCCCCGCAGGGCGCCTTCGGCCCGGCCGAGGGCTACCAGGGCGGCTACGACCAGCAGCCCGGCTACGGCGCCCCGGCCGGCGACTTCGGCCCCGCCGAGGGCTACCAGGGCGGCTACGACCAGCACGGCAACTACGTCGACCCGGCCGGCTTCCCGCCCGGCGACGGCGACGAGTACGGCGGCCCCGACGACCCGTACGAGGGCGACGCCCCGCCGAGCCGCCGCAAGAAGAAGCGCGGCCTGAAGCTCACCCTGATCGGGGTGCTGGTGCTGGCGGTGCTCGGCGGCGGCGGCTTCTTCGCCTGGCAGTGGAACCAGAACCAGTACTACGTCGGGGCCGAGAACGGCCACCTCGCGGTCTACCGCGGCCTCGACCAGAACCTGGCGGGCCTGAAGCTCAGCTCGGTCTACCAGCAGTACGGGGACGTGGAGCTGAAGTACCTGCCCGCCTTCCAGCGCGACCAGGTCGCCAAGAACATCCAGGCCAGCAGCCTGGAGGACGCCCGGAAGCAGGTCGAGACGCTGCGCACGCAGGCCGAGGTCTGCAAGAAGGTCGCCGATTCCAAGGCCGCCCCGGCCACCGGGGACGCCACGCCGACCGCCCCGCCGTTGACCGAGCAGGAGCAGCAGCTCGCCGTGTCCTGCTCCGGGCAGTAGCCGCGGGCGACCCCGGGGGTTTTCACAGGCATGAGCACATTCGACGTGAGCCGCGGCAGCACGCCCACCACCGGGCGGCGCCGCGCCGTCGGCCGGTCCGCGACGGGCGACGCCCCGAACCGGCGCAACACCGAACTCCTGATGCTGGCCTTCGCCCTCGCGATCCCGATGCTGGCGTACGCCAACGTCGGCCTGGCGATGGACGGCAGCCTGCCCGTCGGCATGCTGAAGTTCGGGCTCGGCATGGCCGTGCTGGCGCTGGCCGCGCACCTGGCGGTGCGGCGGTTCGCGCCGTACGCCGACCCGCTGCTGCTGCCGCTGGCGACGCTGCTGAACGGGCTCGGCGTGGTGATGATCTGGCGGCTCGACAAGGCCGGCAAGCTGCTGCGCCTCAACTTCCCGGCGGCCGGCAACCAGCTGATGTGGTCCGGGCTCGGCGTGGCGATGTTCATCGGCGTGGTGATCCTGCTGAAGGACCACCGGATCCTGCAGCGCTACACCTACATCTCCATGGTGGTGGCGCTGGTGCTGCTGGCCGCGCCGGCCTTCTTCCCGTCCCGGCCGGAGGACTACGGCGCGAAGATCTGGATCCGCTTCGGCTCGTTCTCGATCCAGCCCGGCGAGTTCGCAAAGATCATCCTGACGGTGTTCTTCGCCGGCTTCCTGATGGTCAAGAAGGACGCCCTGGCACTGGCCAGCCGCAAGTTCATGGGCCTGTACCTGCCGCGCGGGCGCGACCTGGGCCCGATCGTGGTGGTCTGGCTGCTGTCGATCCTGATCCTGGTGTTCGAGACCGACCTGGGCACCTCCTTCCTGTTCTTCGGCCTGTTCGTGGTGATGCTCTACGTCGCCACCGAGCGGACCAGCTGGATCGTCTTCGGTCTGACCATGTCGCTCGGCGGCGCGGCCGTGGTGGCCTCCGCCGAACCGCACGTGAAGACCCGCATCAACGCCTGGCTCGACCCGATGGCGGCGTTCGGGCCGAAGCCGCCCTCGCAGTCCTCGGAGCAGATCGGGCAGACCCTGATGTCGCTCGGCTCGGGCGGCACCATCGGCACCGGCCTCGGGCAGGGCCGCAGCTGGCTGATCCAGTTCGCGGCGAAGAGCGACTTCATCCTCGGCTCGTTCGGCGAGGAGCTGGGCCTGACCGGCCTGATGGCGCTGTTCATGGTCTACGGCCTGGTGGTGCAGCGCGGCCTGCGCACCTCGCTGGCGGCCCGCGACCCGTTCGGCAAGCTGCTCGCGGTCGGCCTGAGCTCGGCGTTCGCGCTGCAGGTGTTCGTGGTCGCGGGCGGCGTCACCGGCCTGATCCCGCTGACCGGCATGACCATGCCGTTCCTCGCCCAGGGCGGCTCGTCCGTGGTGGCGAACTGGGCCCTGATCGCCATCCTGATGAAGATCAGCGACACCGCCCGCCGACCGGCCGTCGAACCGGCCGCCGCCATCCCGGAGCCGGCCGGACCGGGGCGGCTCCCGGCCACCGGGCCGGGCGCACCGGACGAGAGCAGGGGAGCGACCTCGTGAACAAGCCGATCCGCCGGGTGTCGATCTTCTGCCTGGTCCTGATCCTGGCCCTGATGCTCCGGGTGAACTGGGTGCAGGGCGTGCAGGCGTCGGCGTGGGCCAACAACCCGCACAACGACCGCACCAAGTACGACCGGTACGCCTACCCGCGCGGCAACATCATCGCGGGCGGCCAGGCCGTCACCAGGTCCGACTTCGTCAACGGCCTGCGCTACAAGTACAAGCGCTCCTGGGTGGACGGGCCGATGTACGCGCCGGTCACCGGGTACTCCTCGCAGACGTACGACGCCAGCCAGCTGGAGAAGCTGGAGGACGGCATCCTCTCCGGCGCCGACTCCCGGCTGTTCTTCCGCAACACCCTGGACATGCTGACCGGCAAGCCCAAGCAGGGCGGCGACGTGGTCACCACCATCGACCCCAAGGTGCAGAAGGCCGGCTTCGAGGGGCTCGGCGACAAGAAGGGCGCCGCGGTCGCGCTCGACCCGCGCACCGGGGCGATCCTCGGGCTGGTCTCCACCCCGTCGTACGACCCGGGCACCTTCTCCGGCGGCACCAAGGACGACGAGAACGCCTGGAAGGCGCTCAACGACGACCCGAACAAGCCGCTGCTGAACCGGGCGCTGCGCGAGACCTACCCGCCCGGCTCGACCTTCAAGCTGGTCACCGCGGCGACCGCGTTCGAGAACGGCAAGTACCAGAAGCCGACCGACGCCACCGACACCCCGAACCCGTACGTCCTGCCGGGCACCAGCACCGCGCTGCGCAACGCCAGCGCCACCGAGCCGTGCGAGAACGCCACCGTCCAGGTCGCGATGGACTACTCCTGCAACACGGTGTTCGGCAAGATGGGCGCCGAGCTGGGCGGCGACAAGCTGCGGGCGCAGGCCGAGAAGTTCGGCTTCAACAGCGACCAGCTGCGCATCCCGATCGCGCCCACCCCCAGCTACTTCCCGAAGGACTCCAAGCCCGACGGCACCGCGATGGACGCCATCGGCCAGCACGACACCCGGGCCACCCCGCTGCAGATGGCCATGGTCGCGGCGGCCATCGCCAACAACGGCTCGCTGATGGAGCCCTACCTGGTCGCTCAGGAGGGCTCGGCCGGGAACGTGATCTCCACCCACACCGAGCACCAGCTGAGCCAGGCCGTCTCGCCGGCCACCGCGCAGAAGCTCCAGCAGCTGATGGAGTCGGTGGTGCAGAACGGCACCGGCACCAAGGCGAAGATCCCGGGCGCGACGGTCGGCGGCAAGACCGGCACCGCCCAGCACGGCCAGGACAACGCGGGCCTGCCGTTCGCCTGGTTCGTCTCCTACGCCAAGGGCCAGGACGGCAAGCAGGTCGCCGTCGCGGTGGTGGTCGAGGACGGCGACAGCGAGCGGAACGAGATCTCCGGCGGTTCGCTGGCCGCGCCGATCGCCAAGGCGATGATGCAGGCGGCGCTCGGCAAGTAGGTCGGTCGTATCCGTCACATTCCGGCCATCGATCCTCGATCGGTGGCCGGAATTGTCACAATGGGACGGTCCTGGTCGGTACCGGTCTGGTCTCAGCTGGCTGCCTGCACCAGGCAGGTCAGGTTCGCCCGGTAGCGTATCCGCCAGCAGCGGGTGTACCCGCAGCCAGTCCGCGGTCACCGACTGCGGACGCCGGCACCGTGAAACCACCGCGGCGGCGGCCGCGTCAGAACAGAGCGTGCGGGGACACTACGTCATATCCTCACCGACCGGTGGGGGAGAGGGTCGGAGATATGGAAGAGCCTCGTCGCCTAGGCGGCAGGTACGAGCTCGGCGGCGTCCTCGGGCGCGGTGGCATGGCCGAGGTGTACCTCGCCCACGACACCCGGCTCGGCCGCCAGGTCGCAGTGAAGACCCTCCGTACCGACATGGCCCGCGATCCCTCGTTCCAGGCCCGGTTCCGCCGCGAGGCACAGTCCGCGGCCTCGCTCAACCACCCCGCCATCGTCGCCGTCTACGACACCGGTGAGGACTACATCGACGGGATCTCCATCCCGTACATCGTGATGGAGTACGTCGAGGGCTCCACCCTGCGCGAACTGCTGCACACCGGGCGGCGGCTGCTGCCCGAGCGCGCGCTGGAGATGACCATCGGCATCCTGCAGGCGCTGGAGTACTCGCACCGCGCCGGCATCGTGCACCGCGACATCAAGCCCGCCAACGTCATGCTGACCCGGCAGGGCAACGTCAAGGTGATGGACTTCGGCATCGCCCGCGCGATGGGCGACGCCGGCATGACGATGACCCAGACCTCCGCGGTCATCGGCACCGCCCAGTACCTCTCCCCCGAGCAGGCCAAGGGCGAGACCGTCGACGCCCGCTCCGACCTCTACTCGACCGGCTGCCTGCTGTACGAACTGCTCACGGTGCGCCCCCCGTTCGTCGGCGACTCCCCCGTCGCGGTGGCCTACCAGCACGTCCGCGAGGAGCCCGCGCCGCCGTCCGCGTACGACCCAGAGGTGCGCCCGGAGATCGACGCGATCGTGCTGAAGGCGCTCGCCAAGGAGCGCGACTACCGCTACCAGTCCGCCGACGAGATGCGCGACGACATCGAGCGCTTCCTCGACGGCCTCCCGGTCGCCGCCGCCCAGCAGGCCGCCTACGGCACCGGCACGAACGGCTACGGGTACGACCAGAGCGGCGGGCAGTACGACCCGTACGGCCAGACCAACATGCTGCCCCAGCAGGGCGGCCCCACCACCATGCTGCCGCCGGTCGGCCACCAGCAGCCCGCGCCCTACGGCGGCTACCAGGACGACGGCTACGGCAACGGCGGATACGACGACGGCTACGAGGGCCGCAGCAGCCGGCGGCGCGAGGAGCAGCCGAAGAAGAGCAACACCTCCTGGATCATCCTCGCCGTCGCGGCGGTGCTGGTCCTGGTCGGCGCGTTCTTCGTGGTGCAGTCGATGGTGAAGACCGGCGGCGGGACCAAGAAGACCACCGTGCCGGCCCTGATCGGCAAGACGCTCCCCGAGGCGGAGGCCGCGGCGAAGGCGCAGAACCCGACGCTCACCGTGGCCGCCGGCGACCCGATCGCCTGCCCCGACACCAAGATCCAGAAGGACCAGGTCTGCACCCAGGAGCAGGCCGCGGGCGCCGAGATCTCCACCACCGGGAAGATCACGGTGCACCTGTCCTCCGGCCCGGCGCAGATCGACGTCCCCGACGTCGTCGGCCAGACCAAGGACGCCGCCAACACCGCGCTGACCGCCAAGGGCTTCCAGGTCACCGTCAACTACAGCAACGACGACAAGGTCGACCCGGACAAGGTCATCTCCCAGTCGGTGAGCGGCAAGGCGGCGGCCAACACCGCCATCACCCTGGTGGTCTCCTCCGGCCAGGCGAAGGTCGCGGTGCCGCCCCTGGTCGGCCAGTCCCAGGACAACGCGTCCCAGGCGCTCACCGACCTCAACCTGGTGCCGAACGTGGTCACCAAGACCATCACCGACCAGACCAAGGTCGGCCAGGTCATCGAGCAGAACCCGCCGAAGGGCACCCAGGTCGCGAAGGGCAGCAAGGTCACCATCACGGTCGGCAAGCTGGCCGACAAGGTGACCGTGCCCCCGCTGCAGAACGTCAAGCTGACCGAGGCGATCAAGCAGCTGTCCGCAGCCGGGATCACCAAGTACCAGCTGATGGGCTCGCAGGACCCGCAGGGCATCGTGCAGACCGTCACCCCGACCGCCGGGTCGCAGATCAGCCCGGACGACACCGTGACGCTGTGGGTCAAGCCCGCGGACAAGACGCCGAACACGCCCTGACCGGCGCCGCACCGTGAAAGGGGCCGCGCCGTCCTCCCGGACGGTGCGGCCCCTCTCGTGTCGGCGGGCCCGGGGCGTCAGCGCAGCTCGGGCGGCGGCGTGCGGTGGTCGTCCACCGGGTCCACCCGAACCAGCGTCGCCCACACCGCCATCCGGTAGCGCGAGGTGTACACCGGCGTGCAGGTGGTCAGCGTCAGGTACCGGCCGGGGCCGGTGAACGGCGAGCCCTCGGGGACGGGCGCGACCACGCCCACGTTGTACTTGGAGGTCTGCTGCAGCGTCCCGGCGACCCGGTACACGTACCAGGAGTCCCGGGTCTCCACCACCACCGGATCGCCCTCGGAGAGCCGGTCCAGGTCGTGGAACTTCGCGCCGTGGCCGTCCCGGTGCGCCGCCATCGTGAAGTTGCCCTCGGCGTCCCACGGCATCGCCGACCGGTACGGCTCCTCGTACACCCCGGCCACGCCCTCGTTGAGCACGTCCGTGTTCGTGCCCATCCGGATCAGCGTCGTGCGGTCGTCCTTCTCGAACGCCGGCACGTGCAGGAAGCCCACCCCGTCACCGGCCTGGTACTCCGGGACGGGCGCCTCGACGCCGGGCGAGGGCGCCGCCGCCGGGGCGCTCCAGGTCTGCCGCAGCCTGTCCCCCTGCAGGCCGGCGGCCCGGGCGGCCACCACGTCCGTCCACCACAGCGAGTACCCGACGAACACGGCCAGCACCAGGCCGAGGGTGATCAACAGCTCCCCCATCAGGCCCAGGGCCGCAGCCACCCGTCCGCGCCGTCGCCCGCCCCGAATGGCTGTGCCCATGGTGCCGTGCCTCGCTGCTCAGTGTTGCCCGGTCAGCGCCTCCGGCTGGCCCTGGCTCCTCGGCCGTTCGTCGACCATCTTGCCAAAGACGATGAGCCTTCCCCGGGCACTGAACTCCGGCGTGCATGTCGTCATCGTCAGATAGCGGCCCGGTCCGGTGAACGGCGAGCCCTTGGGCACCGGCTGAATCACCGTCACATTGCTCGGCGGGGTCTCCGGGATGCCGCCCGCGACCTCGTACGTGTAGTAGGAGGTCGCCGTCTCCACCACGATCTTGTCGCCCGGCGCCAGCTTGCCGATCTCCCGGAACGGCTGGCCGTGCGTGGTGCGGTGCGCGGCGACCGCGAAGTTGCCCGCCTGGTCGGAGGGCATCGCGGTACCCGCGTAGTGGCCGACCAGGCCCTTGTCGAGCACCTGCTGCTTGTTGGTGCCCTCGGCGATCGGGTAGTTCAGGTCCAGCTTCGGGATGTGGATGATCGCGAAGCCCTGACCGGGCTCGAACTTGGTCACCGGCGGCGGCGCCCCACCGCCGGTCGGCGGCGCGGCCGGCAGCTGCCCCCACTGCTGCTCCAGCTTCTTGCCCGCGGCGTCGGCGGCGTTGTCGGCCACCACGTTGGTCCACCACAGCTGGTAGGAGACGAACAGCAGCATCACCACGCCGAGGGTGATGAACAGCTCCCCCACCACCCGGGCCAGCACGACCCGTTTGCGCTCCTTGGGCCGCGGCGGACGCGGCCCCGCGGCCTTCCCGGACGCCCGCCGCCGACCGGAGCCCGCCCGCAGGCCTCCCGGCCCCTGGGCGCGCCGCTGTCCGGCCCGGTCGTCCGGCCCGGATATCGCGGCCGGGTCCGGCTCGGTGTCGGGCAGCCGCAGCTGCAGGGTCCGCTCCGGGGCCGGCTCGTAGACGCCCCAGCCGTCCGGCTCGTCCATCTCCTCGGGAACGCCCCGCTCCGGGCGCACGGCGGTCATCCGGTCAGCCCCGGCCGATCACCGGGGCGAGGCCGGCCGAGCGGCCCACCGCGTCCGGGAACCCGCACTCGGCCAGCCAGTTGGCCAGCATCCGGTGCCCGCCCTCGGTGAGCACCGACTCGGGGTGGAACTGCACGCCCTCGACCAGCAGCTCACGGTGCCGCAGGCCCATGATCACGCCGCTGTCGGTGCGCGAGGTGACCACCAGCTCGGCGGGCACGGTGTCCGGCTCGACCGCCAGCGAGTGGTAGCGGGTGGCGGTCAGCGGCGAGGGCAGGCCCTCGAACACCCCGCCGTCCTCGTGCACCACCGGGGAGGTCTTGCCGTGCAGCAGCTCCGGCGCCCGGCCGACCACCGCGCCGTACGCCACCGCGATCGACTGCAGGCCCAGGCACACTCCGAACAGCGGCAGCCCGATCCGCGCGCAGTGGTGCACCATCTCCACGCACACCCCCGCCTCCTCCGGCGTTCCCGGCCCCGGGGAGAGCAGCACCCCGTCGTAGCCCTCCGCGCCTTCCCTCGGCCTGGCGTGAGCCACCGTCAGCTGGTCGTTGCGGACCACCTCGCAGACCGCACCCAGCTGGTACAGGTACTGCACGAGGTTGAAGACGAAGCTGTCGTAGTTGTCGACCACGAGGATCCGGGGCGGGTGGCCGGCGGAGGTCATCGCTAACTCCTGGGGTGTGCGTGCGTCGAAGGGCGGACGGAACCGGGAGCCGGTTCAGCCGCCGGCGCCCTGATCCACCGTCACGTTCCCGAAGGGGAGCAGCGGCTCGGCCCACGGGAACACGTACTGGAACAGGACGTAGACCACTCCGAGGACGAGCAGCAGCGCGATCAGCGCACGCACCGGCGAAGGGCCCGGAAGATGCCGCCAGATCCAGCCGTACATGGTGCTCCTCGATGCTCGGGTCGGCACAAGCGTAGACGCCCACCCGCCCGCCCCAGGCGGGTATCCGCGCAACGGACCCGACGCGGCGGCCTACTGGGCGGAGGCGGCCCGCAGGTCGATCGATCCGGCGTACCCTGGCAGGCTCAGCTCGTTGCCCTCCTGGACCTTCCAGCCCAGCCCGTAGGCCGCCACGTAGCCCAGGTAGTTGCGGATCGTCGGATCGGCGTCCACCGCCGACCGCAGCGCCTCGGTCCGGCCGACCGCGCGGATCACGTACGGCGGGGAGTAGACCCGGCCCTGCAGCAGCAGGGTGTTGCCGACGCAGCGCACCGCGCTGGTGGAGACCAGCCGCTGGTCCATCACCTGGATGCCCTCCGCGCCGCCCCGCCACAGCGCGTTCACCACGGCCTGGATGTCCTGCTGGTGGATCACCAGGTCGTTCACCCCGGGCTCTGGGACGCCGGGGATCCGGGCGGTGGCGTTCGGCGGGGCGTCGTCCAGCGTGACGGTCAGCCCCGGCCCGTGCAGCGCGTCCAGCCCGGCGGCCTGCTGCAGCGCGGCCAGCCGGGCGGCGTCGTCCGGGCTCTGCCCCTGCTCCCGGGCCAACCCGTCGGCCCGGCCCTGGTCGGCGGCGACCTGCTCCTGGAGCTGCTGGTTCTGGGTGGAGCGCTGCTGTATGACGTCGCTGAGCTTGAGCAGCGAGTTGTCGGTGCGCAGATCGGTGCCGTGCGCGGTCCGCCCGCTCACGTAGAACAGCAGCCCGGCGAGTGCGAAGACGGTGCAGGTCAGGGCACGTCCGACAATTCGGCCCCGGCGCGGGCGTGCGGCCGGGGTCTGCGAAGAAATCGTGGAATCAGTCACCGTACCCTTATCTCCCTCAGACCCGGCGAGCCACTACGCTAACGGACGCCGGTGGCATGTGCGGAGCTCCGACCGTTCTCATGTGCCACCTCGCCCCCACTGACCACCTGCGCGGTCACAGCGCATCGACAGGAGAGCCCCTCGTGCCGAAGTCTCGACTCCGCAAGAAGGCCGACTACACGCCGCCGCCGTCCTCCGTGACCGCCGTGAAGATCAGTTCCGGCCGGAGCTGGGTGGCGCCGCTGATGCTGGTGCTGTTCCTGATCGGCCTGGCCTGGATCGTCAGCTACTACGTGACCAGCGGCACCTGGCCGGTCCGGAGCTGGGGCAACTGGAACATCCTGGCCGGTTTCGGCTTCATCGCGGCGGGCTTCGGCGTCTCCACGCAGTGGAAGTGAGGCCGGCGCCGCCCGCCGGGCGGTCCGTGCTCTGATCCGCACTCCGCACCGCTCCAGCCTCCGGGCCGGGGCGGTGTTCGGCGCGCCCGGACGCCGGCCGGTCACGGAGCGTCCGAACGTTTATCCACAGGGTTGTCCACACTGGGGAAAACTTCGCCGGTCCTGTGGATAACTCGCAACGCAGCAGGATAACGCGCGTAGAACAGGGAAATCCAATCCCCCGCCGCGCACTGCCTGTGGACAGTGTGCAGGGGGCGGCGCTCAGCCGGGCAGCCGGGCCGTCCCCACCAGCACCAGCGCCAGGGCGGCGGCCAGCACGGCGGCCGTCGTCAACCCCTGCACCAGGTTCCGGTGCGCCCGTGGGGCGTACATCATGCCCGCGCCGATGACGGTGCCCGCCACCAGGCCGCCGATGTGCGCCCGCCAGTCGATCATGCTGCTCAGCGAGAAGGTGATCACCAGGTTCACCACCAGCAGCGCGATCACCGGCTGCATCGGCACCCGGTTCGCCCGGAACAGCACCGCGGTGGCTCCCAGCAGCCCGAAGATCGCGCCGGACGCGCCGACCGTGAACAGCTTCTCGGGCCCCGGCGTCAGCAGGAACGACAGCGCGTTGCCCGCGATGCCCGCCACCAGGTACAGGCCCAGGAAGCGCAGCCGACCGAGCACCCGCTCCAACTGCGGGCCGAGGATCCACAGCGAGAACATGTTGGTCGCGATGTGCAGCAGCCCGCCGTGCACGAACATCGCGGTCACCAGCCGGTACCACTCCTCCGGCCCGGCGGCCATCCCGAACCGCAGCCCCGGCATCGGCGCCCAGCTGACCAGGCCCAGCTTGACCTGCCACTCCGGTGCCACGTACTCGGTGAGCAGGAACACCAGCAGGTTCAGGCCGATCAGCACCTTGGTGACCAGCACGCCGTCGCCGAGCGCCAGCACCCCGCCGAACGCCGTCCGCGGCCGGGCCTGCCGCTCGGCCGCCCCGTGCACGCAGTCCGGGCACTGGAAGCCGACCGAGGCGGGCACCATGCACTCCGGGCAGACCGGCCGCCCGCACCTGGCGCAGGACACCCCGGTCTCCCGGTCGGGGTGCCGGTGGCACCGGGGCAGCCCCGATCCCTGGCCCTCCACGGGCGTCGGCCGCACGGGCTCGTCCGGAAGCATCGGCGCTGTCCCTCCATCAACGAAACGGTCCCGGCGCCGCCTCCGTGCGAAACGGGGCACCACCGGGACCGTCCAGGCTACTGCGCGCCGGGGCGCGCGGGGCCGCCCCGGAGGGCGGCAGGGGGCTCGAATCAGCCGCGGGAGACGACGACCTGCTCGATCACCACGTCCTGGACCGGGCGGTCGTAGGGCTTGGTGGTGGCGGTGGTGCCGATCGCGTCCACGACCTTCTGGCTGGCCGCGTCCACGACCTCGCCGAAGATGCTGTGCTTGCGGTTCAGCCAGCTGGTCGGGGCCACCGTGATGAAGAACTGCGAGCCGTTGGTGCCCGGGCCGGCGTTGGCCATGGCCAGCAGGTACGGACGGTCGAACGACAGGTCCGGGTGGAACTCGTCGGCGAACTTGTAGCCCGGGCCGCCGGTGCCGTTGCCCAGCGGGTCGCCGCCCTGGATCATGAAGCCGTCGATCACCCGGTGGAAGACGGTGCCGTCGTACAGCGGCTTGGCGGCCACCTCGCCGGTCTCCGGGTTCTTCCACTCGCGAGTGCCCTCGGCCAGCTCGACGAAGTTGGCCACGGTCTTCGGCGCGTGGTTCGGGAAGAGCTTCACCACGATGTCACCGCGGTTGGTCTTCAGGGTGGCGGTGAGTTCCTCGGCCACGGGAGTACCTTCCTGTCTTTCTGGCTGACTATCCGAGGAATCATCCCATGATCGCCGCAGACGGCTCAGCCGGAGGTGCCCGGCAGATGAGCAGCATGCATGATCTCCTATCAGGTGGAAAGGTGCATACCGGACAACGCCGGACACCCGCCGAGAAGGAGAAGCCCGTGAGTCGTACGGACACCGCGCGCGAGACCGCCGCACGGGCGAAGGACGCCGTCGCGCCCTACGCCACCTCCGCGAAGGAGGCCGCCCTGCACTACGCCGAGGAGGCCAAGCAGGTGCTCGGCCCCAGGCTGGAGGCGCTCGGCCCGAAGGCCGCGGCCGCCGGCGCACAGGCCCGCCAGGGGGCCGGCCAGGCCGCGCAGGCCGCCCGGGTGCAGTACGTCAAGCACCTCGCCCCGCACCTGGAGCAGGCCTTCTTCAGCCTCCCCCCGGACACCCAGAAGGCCGCCCTGAAGGCCGTCCACCGGGCCCAGGAGGCCGCGCTCGCCGCCAAGCTGTCGGCCGGTCAGGCCGCCTGCCAGGCCCGGACGAACGTCGCCCCCAAGGTCGCCGAGACCTTCCAGGCCGCCAAGGAGAGCGTCGTCCCGCTCGCCCAGGAGGCGCAGGCCCGCGGCGCGGCCGCGATCACCGCGCTGCACGGCAACGTCAGCGCCGCCGAGATCAGCGACCTGGCCGCCAAGAACACCAGGAAGAAGCGCTGCAACGGCTGGGCGACCGGCCTCGCGGTGGCCGGCGCGATCGCCGTCGGCGCCGGCGTCGCGGCCTGGCAGTGGTACCGCAAGCAGAACAACCCCGAGTGGCTGACCGAACCCCCGGAGCCCGTCACCGCCCCGCCCGCCCCGCCCGCGACGGCCGACCCGACCCGGCCCGGCAGCGCCACCGGCGCGCCGGTCGGCGGGGCCACCCTGAACGGCTCCGTCCCGCACGACGACCCAGAGGCCGACTCCACTCCGAAGCCGACCCCGCCTCCGGTCACCCAGCCCGCCGACGACGAGCGGCCCAAGCCGCACGACCCGCGCAAGCCGCACTGAACCGGGGCCGCCGCGACCGCCCGCAGACAGAAACGACTTCGCCCGACCGCAGTTCTGCGGTCGGGCGAAGTCGTATTCGGGTGGAGCCTAGGGGAGTCGAACCCCTGACATCTGCCATGCAAAGACAGCGCTCTACCAACTGAGCTAAGGCCCCGAGCAACGGGCACTAGCGTACCCGCTCCCGGGCAACGCCCCATGCGGGTTTCGGACCGGCCCCGGCCCGTGCTCCGTGGGCCGGTCCGAGGAAGACTCGTCGGTCGGCTCAGCGGCCGGCCGGAACCGGGTCGGTCGCCTCGGTCCACAGGTCCTGCTCGGCGCGGTCCGCCTGGACCTGACGGTAGACAAAGAAGCCGCCGAGGGCGACCAGGGCGACCAGGAGAAGCTTCTTCACCGCGGGACCTCGTCCTTCTTGCTTGCTTGGATGTAAGGGTACGAACCAGCGGTCAGGCTGAAGACCGCCCTGGGGCCGATGATACACACCGGTAACCGGTTCAGAAGCGGCCCCCGCCACCGTCAACCGGCCGATCTGCAAGCGCCTTTGACGCTTCCCCACCAGTACGGTCATCAGACTGCGAGCCCGCTCCCTCCCCGACTGTCGACGCACCCGGGCCCGCCACCGGTTCCGAACCGCCGACGGGCCCTTCGAACAGCGCCCCGCAGCCCCCGCCTACCCGCGACGCCGCCTCCGCAACTGCGCGACATCCCGCCGGATCGCCCGGACGTCCTCGCCCAACGAATCCAGCCGGGCCCCGTGGGCGTCCAACCGGGCACCGTGGGCGTCCAGACGCGACTCCTGCCGGGAGAGCCGCTCACTGATCGCCGTGATCACCACGCCCTGCGCCTCCAGCCGCCGGTCGATCGACCCCAGCGCGGCGGCCAACGCGGCGACCGCACCCCGCAGGTCGTCCCCCGAGAAGCCGAACCCCGGCTCCTCCTCCGCCACCTGCGACGGCACCACGGGCAGACGCCCCTCGAACGGCTCCAGCCCGTCGATCCGCCGCCGCCAGGCCGCCACGGCCGGATCCCGCCGCCCCGCCTCGTCCTCGTCCCACCGCAACTCGCTCCACCGCTTCCACGGCCGAGCCGACAGCGTGTACAGGGCCGGGGGCTCGGCTGCAGGACGGGCCACGCCCTCGATCATGTCGAGCAGCCGGCTACGGACCTGGCGGGCGACCTCGCTGTCCCGCAGCAGCATCGCCACGTTCAGCACGGCGCGCCGGGAGTACAGCGCGACGCCGTTTCCACCGCCCTGGGGCCGGCGGGTGGCGTTCCTGGAGTTATCCACAGGCAGGGTGGGGCGGTGGCCCCCGTCGGAGGGGTGGTCCTGGGGGCGTTCCGGGGCGCTGACCTGCCAGAGTTTCATCATGAAACCCTGGCTCGCGGAGTTATCCACAGGGTGCGCAGGGAGGACACTCACCGCGTCCTCCGGCTGACCGCCCTCCAGGCCGCTGACCTGCCAGACCTGCAAGTTGCAGGTCTGGTCGGCAGGGTTATCCACAGGCTTGAGGACGGTGTAGCCGTTGCTCTCCAACTCCTCACGGTGGCGACGGAACAGGCCGTAGATGGCCTTCTCGCCGACCCCGAAGTACTCGGCGACCATCCGCGTGTTGACGTGCAGCCCGTCGGGCAGCAGGACGAGGGCCTTGACCTCGTCGAGGACTTCGGTGCGCTCGCACAGGCCGCTTCGGAGCGTCCTGGATTCGAGCAGCGCGGCTTCCATGGACATGGGAGTGCCTCACAGGGTGAATGAAGACATGACGTGGGAACCGCCCAGTCGCCCGGGGCGGGCGGGGCCGGTCATCCGCCGGCCGGAGCAGAGGTCGCGCTACGTCCCACGTCACCCAATGACCGGGTCTGTCGCCCGGCTATCCCCGACTTCACATCAGTTTCGAGTCAGCTCACCCTGTGTTTTGCCTCTGCGCACCGGTCTCAACGAGCAACCGGAGGCGGGGGTTACGGCCGATGGCGGGGAAAACGTCGAAGGCCCCGATCACCAGGTGATCGGGGCCTTCGCGCCGGTGGGCCTAACAGGACTTGAACCTGTGGCCTCTTCCTTATCAGGGAAGCGCTCTAACCGTCTGAGCTATAGGCCCTTGCCGCACTCAAAGATTAGCGGACCGTTGGCCGATCTCCCAAATCCGTATCCGCGGCCCCCTCCGGACGGTGCTGCTCAGGGGCTTCGGCGAGCCACTGGGCGCGGGTGGCGGGGAGGCGGGAGGCGCCTGCGGGGGTGGGGCGGACGGCGAGGACCTGGTTGATGCCGATGCGGTTCTGCTCGAAGGCGAGGGCGCAGGCGGCCATGTAGAGGCGCCAGACGCGGGCCCGGCCGCGGCCGGCCAGGGAGACGGCGTCGGGCCAGTGGGCTTCGAGGTTGGCGACCCATTCGCGGAGGGTGCGGCCGTAGTGCTCGCGGAGGGCCTCGACGTCGCGGACCTCGAAGCCGGCCTCCTCCAGGCGGGTGACGGTGGTGCCGACGGGGGAGAGCTCGCCGTCGGGAAAGACGTAGCGGTCGATGAAGGGAGACAGCTGGTACTTCTCGCCGGGGTGCAGCGGACGGCGGGCGATCTGGTGGTTGAGCAGGCGGCCGCCGGGGGCGAGCAGGTCGTACAGGTGGCGGGCGTAGATCAGGTACTGGTCCGAGCCGACGTGTTCGGCCATGCCGACGCTGGAGATGGCGTCGAAGGGCCCGTCGGGGATCTCCCGGTAGTCCTGGAGCCTGATCTCGATCCGGTCGGCCAGACCGGCCTCGGCGACCCGCTTGCGGGCCAGCGCGACCTGTTCGGTGGAGATGGAGACGCCGACGGCCTGGACGCCGTAGTGCCGGGCCGCGTGCAGGACCAGGGAGCCCCAGCCGCATCCGACGTCCAGCAGGCGCATGCCGGGGCGCAGGCCGAGCTTGCGGCAGATCAGGTCGAGCTTGGCCTCCTGGGCGTCCTCCAGGCTCTTCGCGGCGGGCGTCCAGTACGCGCACGAGTAGACCAGGGTGGGACCGAGGACGAGGCCGTAGAAGTCGTTGCCGACGTCGTAGTGGTGGCTGATCGCGGCGCGGTCGCGGCGGCGGCTGTGCAGGTTGCCGCGGCGGCGCCGGACCTCCTCGGGCGGGGGTGCGGGCGCCGGGCCGAGCGCGCCCAGGCGCAGGGCGGTGGCGAGCAGGTGGCGGCCGGGGGCGCCGAGGAGGTGGCGCGGGCCGAGCTGCAGGCTGCGGACGTCCGGGTCCTCGGCGAAGGCCGCGACGGCGTCCAGCACCTCGTAGAGGTCTGTGCCGGGGTCGATCTCGAGGTCGCCGGAGACGTAGGCGCGGGCCAGGCCGAGTTCGCCGGGGGACCAGATCAGCCGGCGCAGGGCCCGTCGGTTGCGGAGCACGACGGTGGGGGCGCCCGGTGGGCCGGCCTGGGAGCCGTCCCAGGTGCGTACTCGCAGGGGGAGCCGACGGCCGATCAGGCCTTCGAGCGCTCGGACCAGTTGCTGTGCGTTCTCCGCCATCACGGACACCTCTCGACCGGCCGTACCCGTCTGGCCGCCCGGTGACCGCTGTCGCGGCCGGTCGGCCCCGTGCTCGTTCGTGTCTTCCATTTGTCCATGCGGGGCGGTGCGGCCGATCCCGGCGCGCCGCCCGGTCACCCGATTGCCGCCGCCGAACGACAACGGGCCCCGAAGGCTTCAACAGCCTTCGGGGCCCAGGGAATTCCATCGAGCTGACGCTAAGTCAGTCCTCTTCGGCCAGGGTGAGTTCGATGCCGCCGGTGAAGCCGGCCGCGGTGTTGTAGATGAACGCGGCGAGGGTGGACAGCGCGGTCATCAGGACCACGTCGACCACCGCGATCAGGGTGGTGAACATCATGACCTTGCCGAACCCGATGTAGTCCATCAGGTTGAACGCGCCGGAGCTGTCGGTGCCGGTGACGTCCTTGAGGGTGCTGGTCAGCGAGTCGAAGACGCCGAGGCCGTCCAGGGTCATCCAGAGCACCGCGGAGGCCACGATGATGATGACGCCGACGGCCAGCGAGAGCAGGAAGCTGACCTTCATGACCGACCAGGGGTCGGCCTTGGTGATCCGCAGCCGGGCCTTGCGGACCTTCCCGGTGCCGCCGCCGGGGCCCTGCGCGGGGCCGCCGGGGCGACGGGCCGGGCCGCCGCCCTGACCGCCGGGCGCGCCGCCCTGCGGGCCGGGCCCGGCGGTGCGGGTGCCGCGGGCCGGGGTGGGCTGGCCCTTGGCGTAGGTGGTGGGCTGGGAGAAGCCGGGCGGGCCGCTGGGGGCCGGCGGGGTCTGGCCGCCGTAGCCGGGCTGGGCGCCGCCCTGGCCGACCGGGGGCATCACCGAGGTGGACGTGGCAGGGTTCTCGGGGCGCTGCGGTGCACCGTACGGTGTCCCGCCCGGTCCGCCCGACAGCCCGCCCGTGGCACCTCCAGCACCCGTGGCTCCGCTCACCGTGGTCCTCCCGAACCGTCCGCCAGGCCGATCGAACCGCCCTGGTCCGTGTTGTGCTCGTGCTCCGCCGGCCCGGTTGGCCTGCGGTCAACCCGTGGTGCCCGCCCCGCTGGAAGCGGGACGGGCACCACGGTCGCGGTCGTGCGTCAGCCCTGGTCGGGCGCGCCGTCCGCCTCGTGCTCGGTGGCGGTCGCGGTCTCGGCCGCCTCGGCGTCGAGGTCCGCGCCCTCCTCCTCGTCGGCTTCCGCGTTGCGGGCCATGCCCACCACCGCGTCGCGCTTTCCGAGGTTGATCAGTTGGACGCCCATCGTGTCACGTCCGGTTTCACGAACCTCGGAAACCCTGGTCCGGATCACTCCTCCGGAGAGCGTGATGGCCATGATCTCGTCGGTCTCCTCGACCACCAGGGCGCCGACCAGCGAGCCCCGGCCCTCGACGATCTTCGCTGCCTTGATGCCGAAGCCGCCGCGTCCCTGGACACGGTACTCGTCGACCGAGGTCCGCTTCGCGTAGCCGCCGTCGGTGGCGGTGAAGACGTACGTCCCCGGGCGGACCACGTTCATCGAGAGCAGTTCGTCGTCCTCGCGGAACGACATGCCCTTGACGCCGGAGGTGGCCCGGCTCATCGGGCGCAGCGCCTCGTCGGTGGCCTTGAAGCGGATCGACTGGGCCTTCTTGGAGATCAGCAGCAGGTCGTCCTCGGCGGAGACCAGCTCGGCGCCGATCAGCTCGTCGTCCCGGCCCTCCTCGTCCTGGCGGAGGTTGATCGCGATCAGGCCGCCGGAGCGCGGGGAGTCGTAGTCCTTGAGCGCGGACTTCTTGACCAGGCCGCCGCGGGTGGCGAGCACCAGGTACGGCTTGTCCTCGTAGGTGCGCACCGCCATCACCTGGGTGATGTGCTCCTCCGGCTGGAAGGCCAGCAGGTTGGCGACGTGCTGGCCGCGGGCGTCGCGCCCGGCGTCGGGCAGCTCGTAGCCCTTGGCGCGGTAGACCCGGCCCTTGTTGGTGAAGAACAGGATCCAGTTGTGGGTGGTGGTGACGAAGAAGTGGTCGACGATGTCGTCCTGCTTCAGCTGCGCGCCGCGCACGCCCTTGCCGCCGCGCTTCTGCGAGCGGTAGAGGTCGGAGCGGGTGCGCTTGACGTAGCCGCCGCGGGTGATGGTGACCACGATGTCCTCTTCGGCGATGAGGTCCTCGATGGAGAGGTCGCCGTCGGAGGGGATCAGGGTGGAGCGCCGCTCGTTGCCGTACTTCTCGACGATCGCGGTGAGTTCCTCGGAGACGATCTCGCGCTGCCGGGCGGGCGAGGCGAGGATCGCGTTGTACTCGTTGATCTTGGCCTGGAGCTCGTCGTGCTCGCTGAGGATGCGGGCGCTCTCCAGGGCGGCCAGCCGGCGCAGCTGCATTTCGAGGATGGCGTTGGCCTGGATCTCGTCGATCGTCAGGAGCTGCATCAGGCCGGTGCGGGCGGCGTCGGCGCTCTCCGAGGCGCGGATCAGCGCGATCACCGCGTCGATCTGGTCGAGGGCCTTGAGCAGCGCGCGCAGGATGTGGGCGCGCTCCTCGGCCTTGCGCAGCCGGAAGGTGGTCCGGCGGACGATGACCTCGATCTGGTGGGCGACCCAGTGCCGGATGAAGGCGTCCAGCGAGAGGGTGCGCGGCACGCCGTCGACCAGGGCCAGCATGTTGGCGCCGAAGTTGGTCTGCAGGTCGGTGTGCTTGTACAGGTTGTTCAGCACGACCTTGGCGACCGCGTCGCGCTTGAGCACGATGACCAGGCGCTGGCCGGTGCGCGAGGAGGACTCGTCGCGGACGTCGGCGATGCCGGCGATCCGGCCGTCCTTGACCAGGTCGGCGATCTTCAGCGCGAGGTTGTCCGGGTTGACCTGGTAGGGCAGGTCGGTGATCACCAGGCACTGGCGGCCCTGGATCTCCTCGACCTCGACCACCGCGCGCATGGCGATGGAGCCGCGGCCGGTGCGGTAGGCGTCCTCGATGCCGCGGCGGCCGACGATCAGCGCGCCGGTGGGGAAGTCGGGGCCCTTGATCCGCTCCATCAGGGCTTCCAACAGCTCTTCGTTGGAGGCCTCGGGGTGCTCCAGCGCCCAGAGCGCGCCGGAGGCGACCTCGCGCAGGTTGTGCGGCGGGATGTTGGTGGCCATGCCGACCGCGATGCCGGTGGCGCCGTTGATCAGCAGGTTGGGGATGCGCGCGGGCAGGACGGTGGGCTCCTGCTGGCGGCCGTCGTAGTTGGCGGCGAAGTCGACGGTCTCCTCGTCGATGTCGCGCATCATCTCCATCGCCAGCGGCATCAACCTGCACTCGGTGTAGCGCATCGCCGCGGCCGGGTCGTTGCCCGGGGAGCCGAAGTTGCCGTTGCCGTCGACCAGCGGCATCCGCATCGACCAGGTCTGGGCGAGCCGGACCAGGGTGTCGTAGATGGAGGCGTCGCTGTGCGGGTGGTAGTTACCCATCACGTCGCCGACCACGCGGGCGCACTTGTAGTAGCCCTTCTCGGGCCGGTAGCCGCCGTCGTACATCGCGTAGAGCACGCGTCGGTGCACCGGCTTGAGGCCGTCGCGGACCTCGGGGAGGGCGCGCGACACGATGACGCTCATCGCGTAGTCGAGGTAGGAGCGCTGCATCTCGGTCTCGAGCTCGATGAGCTCGACCCGGTTACCGCTCTGGGCAGGGGTGGTGCTGTCCTCGGGCTGCTCGCCGCCGTCGGGACGGTTGTCGTCGACCACTTGGGGTCAGTTTCCTTTCAACGATCCTTGACGGGACGTCAGACGTCCAGGAAGCGGACGTCCTTCGCGTTGCGCTGGATGAAGGAGCGCCGGGCCTCGACGTCCTCGCCCATCAGGACGGAGAACAGGTCGTCGGCGCGGGCCGCGTCCTCCAGGGTGACCTGGAGCAGCAGGCGGTGGGCGGCGTCCATGGTGGTGACGCGCAGTTCCTCGGCGTTCATCTCGCCGAGACCCTTGAAGCGCTGGATCGCGTCGTCCTTGGGGAGCCGGCGGCCGGCCTCGACGCCGGCCGCGACCAGCGCGTCGCGCTCGCGGTCGGAGTAGGCGTACTCGAAGTCGTCCTTGCCCCACTTGATCTTGTACAGCGGGGGCATCGCCAGGTAGACGTACCCGGCCTCGACCAGCGGGCGCATGAAGCGGAACAGCAGGGTCAGCAGCAGGGTGCGGATGTGCTGTCCGTCGACGTCGGCGTCGGCCATCAGCACGATCTTGTGATAGCGGAGCTTGTCGGCGTCGTAGTCCTCCTGGATGCCGCAGCCGAAGGCCGAGATCAGCGCCTGGACCTCGGTGTTCTGCAGCACCTTGTCGATCCGGGCCTTCTCGACGTTCAGGATCTTGCCGCGGATCGGGATGATCGCCTGGGTGCGCGGGTCGCGGCCCTGCTTGGCGGAGCCGCCGGCCGAGTCGCCCTCGACGATGAAGATCTCGCACTCGGCCGGGTCCTTGGACTGGCAGTCCGAGAGCTTGCCGGGCAGCGAGGCGGACTCCAGCAGGCCCTTGCGGCGGGTCAGGTCGCGGGCCTTGCGGGCGGCGACCCGGGCGCTGGCGGCCTGGATGGACTTGCGAATGATCTCCGCGGCCTCGTTGGGGTTGCGGTCCAGCCAGTCGGCCAGGTGCTCGTTGACCACCTTCTGCACGAAGGTCTTGGCCTCGGTGTTGCCGAGCTTGTCCTTGGTCTGGCCCTCGAACTGCGGCTCGCCGAGCTTGACCGAGATGATCGCGGTCAGACCCTCGCGGATGTCCTCGCCGGAGAGGTTGTCGTCCTTTTCGCGGAGCAGCTTCTTGTCGCGCGCATAGCGGTTCATCAGACCGGTCAGCGCGGCGCGGAAGCCCTCCTCGTGGGTGCCGCCGCCGTGGGTGTGGATGGTGTTCGCGAACGAGTACACGCCCTCGGTGTAGGACGAGTTCCACTGCATCGCGATCTCGGCGGAGATCCGCCGGTCCTTGTCCTCCGCCTCGAAGTCGATCACCGAGGGGTGGATGACCTCGCCCTTGCGGGAGTTGAGGTGGGCGACGAAGTCCGCGATGCCGCCATCGTACCGGTAGGTGACGGAGAGCGGCTTGCCCTCCTCGTCGGCGTGCTCGGGACGCTCGTCGGTCAGGGCGATGGTCAGGCCCTTGTTGAGGAAGGCCATCTCCTGGAACCGGCGGGAGAGCGTCTCGAAGGAGTAGACGGTGGTCTCGAAGATGTCCGGGTCGGCCCAGAAGGTGACGGTGGTGCCGGTCTCCTCGACGTCCTCGTGCTTGGCCAGCGGGGCGGTCGGGGTGCCGGACTTGTACTCCTGGGTCCAGCGCGAGCCGTCGGTGCGGATGTCCACCGCGAGGCGGGTGGAGAGCGCGTTCACGACGGAGACGCCGACGCCGTGCAGACCGCCGGAGACCGCGTAACCGCCGCCGCCGAACTTGCCGCCCGCGTGCAGCACGGTCAGGACGACCTCGACGGCGGGCTTGTCCTGGCCCGGCATGATGCCGACCGGGATGCCTCGGCCGTTGTCCACCACCCGCACGCCGCCGTCGGCCAGGATCGTCACGTCGATGGTGTCGGCGTGGCCGGCCAGGGCCTCGTCGACCGAGTTGTCGACGATCTCGTACACCAGGTGGTGCAGGCCGCGCTCGCCGGTCGAGCCGATGTACATGCCGGGGCGCTTGCGGACGGCGTCGAGGCCTTCCAGCACCTGGATCGCGCTGGCGTCGTACGCCTTGTTGTCGGACGGGTCTGGGGTCTGGCTGGGGTTGCCGGAATCGGCCACGAAGCGCCCTCTCTGGCACAGCGCGGGCCGCGCCCCTTCCCGCTTGCCCGGGCAGGTGTGCGACCACAGCGTTTCGACTCGGTTGCTGCACGCAACGGTGTTTGCGCTTCAGTCTACCGGTACGAGTGACAGAGAGGGGCGTTTGGCAGCCTCTGAGGGCAGATGTGCCGCCCTGAATCCCCTCGGGACGTGTCCCGATACTCGACAGGGGGGCTCAGAGCGCCTGGACGGGCCGTCAGCGATTCCGGAAGGTCCGGATCCGCTAGCCCCAGGTGTCCCCGGGACCCTTGCTGCCGGGCGCTCGCAACCGCCCGTAACCGCGCACCGGGGCGTCCGGCCCCAGCACCTTGATCACCCGGACCGTGCCGTGCCCCAGCTCGTGATTCAGCCGGGCCACCAACTGGCGTGCCAGCAGGCGGAGTTGAGTGGCCCATGCGGTGGAGTCGCACTGCACGGTGAGCACCGCCTCGGCTTCCGCGTACGACTTGGGTTCACAGTGCGCAGCGATGTCCGGGCCCACGATCTGCGACCAGCGGCCCATCACCCCGCCCACCGCGGCCGGCGCCTCCCAGCCCCGCTCGGTGATCAGCCGGTTCAGCGCGGCGCCCAGCGGCACCGGGTCGCGGCCGTCCGCGCGGGCGCCGCTGCGCAGCCCGGTGCGCTTGGCCTCCCGGCGCTCGCGGACCTGCTCGCCGCGCTGCCTGGCCTGTTCCTTGGCGGCGCGCAACGCCACCCGGGCCAGGTCCACACCCGAAAGCTCCGAACCCTCCGACATCACGCTCCATCCCCAGGCTGTGGACAACTGCACCGACGAGCGGTCCAGGGTACGGGCTCGCCGGGGGTCACGGCGTCAGCCGGGTCACGGCGCCGTCCGAGACCGCGTACCGGGCGCCGCTGAGCGCCTTCGGGACGTCCTCCGCGACCGCCGCGGTGACCAGCACCTGCTCGCCGCCGGCCACCAGCTCGGCCAGCCGGTCCCGGCGGCGGGCGTCCAGCTCGGCGAACACGTCGTCCAGGATCAGCACCGGCTCGCCGCCCTCGGCACGCAGCAGCTCGTACGAGGCGAGCCGCAGGGCCAGCGCGTACGACCAGGACTCGCCGTGGCTGGCGTAGCCCTTGGCGGGCAGCGGGCCGAGCCGCAGCAGCAGTTCGTCGCGGTGCGGGCCGACCAGGGTGAGGCCGCGCGCGACCTCCTGCGCACGGGCCGCTTGGAGGGCGTCCAGCAGCTGCTGTTCGGCCTGCTCGCGGCTGGTCGGCAGCTCGCCCTCGAAGGAGGAGCGGTACTCCAGCACGGTCTCCCCGCCGCCGGGGGCGAGCTGGCGGTAGGCCTCGGCGACCAGTGGCTGCAGGGCGGCCACCAGCTGGATCCGGAAGGCGGTCAGTTCGGCCCCGGTGCGGGCCAGGTGGCCGTCCCAGACCTCCAGGGTGGCCAGGTCGGCGGCCTTGCCGCCGCCGGCCCGGCGGGCCGTCGCGGCGGTCTTCAGCAGGGCGTTGCGCTGCTTGAGCACCCGCTCGTAGTCGGAGCGGACCCCGGCCAGCCGGGGGGCGCGGGCGGTCAGCAGCTCGTCCAGGAAGCGTCGGCGCTCGCCCGGGTCGCCCTTGACCAGGCTGAGGTCCTCGGGGGCGAACAGCACGGTGCGCAGCACGCCCAGCACGTCGCGCGGGCGGACGTTGTCGGAGCGGTTCAGCCGGGCCCGGTTGGCCTTGCCGGGGGTGATCTCCAGCTCCACCAGGGTGGTCCGGCCGCCCTGCGCCACCACGCTGGCCCGGACCACCGCCCGCTCGGCGCCGAGGCGCACCAGCGGGGCGTCGGTGGCCACCCGGTGGCTGCCCAGGGTGGCGATGTAGCCGATCGCCTCGACCAGGTTGGTCTTGCCCTGCCCGTTGGGCCCCACGAACGCGGTGACGCCCGGGTCGAGCGGAACCTCGACCCGGGCGTAGGAACGGAAGTCGGCGAGCGACAGGTGCGCGACGTGCATGACGGTGGACTGCGCTCGCCTTCTGGCCGTGGGTGCTTACTTCGACTCGACCGCGTGGCCGCCGAACTGGTTGCGCAGCGCGGCGATCATCTTCATCTGCGGCGAGTCCTCCTGGCGGGAGGCGAACCGGGCGAACAGCGAGGCGGTGATCGCCGGCAGCGGCACCGCGTGGTCGATCGCGGCCTCGACGGTCCAGCGGCCCTCGCCGGAGTCCGCGGCCCAGCCCTTGAGCTTGGCCAGGTGCTCGTCGTCGTCCAGCGCCCGGACCGCCAGGTCGAGCAGCCAGGAGCGGATGACGGTGCCCTCCTGCCAGCTGCGGAACACCTCGCGCACGTCGGTGACCTCGGGGGCCGCCTCCAGCAGCTCCCAGCCCTCGGCGAAGGCCTGCATCATCGCGTACTCGATGCCGTTGTGGACCATCTTGGCGAAGTGGCCGGCACCGACCTTGCCGGCGTGCACGGAGCCGAACTCGCCCTCGGGCTTGAGCGCGTCGAAGATCGGCTGGACCTTCGCGACGTGCTCGGCGTTGCCGCCGTACATCAGCGCGTAGCCGTTCTCCAGGCCCCAGACGCCGCCGGAGACGCCGCAGTCGACGAAGCCGATGCCCTTGGCGGCCAGCAGCTCGGCGTGCTGGATGTCGTCCGTCCAGCGGGAGTTGCCGCCGTCCACCACCACGTCGCCGGGGGAGAGCAGCTCGGCCAGGTGCTCGACGGTCTCCTGGGTCGGGCCGCCGGCCGGGACCATCACCCACACCACGCGGGGGCCCTCGAGCTTGGCGATCAGCTGCTCCACGCTGTCGACGTCGGCGAGGTCGGGGTTGCGGTCGTAGCCGATGACGGTGTGGCCGGCGCGGCGGATGCGCTCGCGCATGTTGCCGCCCATCTTGCCGAGACCGATGAGGCCGAGCTCCATGACAAGTCCTTCACTGTGGTGTCGTGCCTGACGGCGGCGCCGTTGCCGCGCTCTGTGAGCCTACGCCGCCGATCGGGCCGCTCCGGGCAGCCACAGGGGCGCGGAGGCCGATGGCCCTCGCGCCCCTGTGACCTGAGGCTTCGTCAGCCGGACAGGCGGACCGGCATGATCAGGTACTGGTAGGCGTCGTCCGGTTCGGCGTCCACCGCGGGCTTGCCGGTGAGCAGGGCCGGCTTGGTCGGAGTGGTGAAGCTCAGCTGCGCGTACGCGGCGTCGATCGCCTTGAGCCCCTCCTCCAGGTAGCCGGGGTTGAACGCGATCGAGATGTCGTCGCCCTCCAGGTCCGCCTCGACCCGCTCGGAGGCCTGGGCGTCGTCGCCCGAGCCGGCCTCCAGGGTGAGCACGCCCTGCTCGAAGTTCAGCCGGACCGGGGTGTTGCGCTCGGCCACCAGCGAGACGCGCTTGAGCGCCTCCAGGAACGGCTGGGTCTGCACCGCGGCGACCGCCGAGAACTCGGTCGGGAAGATCGACCGGAACTTCGGGAACTCGCCCTCCAGCAGGCGGGTGGTGGTCCGCCGACCGGCGCCCTCGAAGCCGATCAGGCCCTCGCCGGCGCCGCCGGTGGACAGCGCGATCGACACGTGGTCGCCGCTGCCCAGCGACTTGGCGATGTCCTGCAGGGTCTTGGCCGGGACCAGCGCGACGGCGTTGATGTCGTCCTGCTCGGGCTTCCACAGCAGCTCGCGGACGGCGAACCGGTACCGGTCGGTGGCGGCCAGGGTGATCCCGCTGCCGTTGATCTCGACCCGGACGCCGGTCAGCACCGGCAGGGTGTCGTCGCGGCCGGCGGCGACCGCGGCCTGGCTGACCGCCGAGGCGAACACGTCGCCCGGGACGGTGCCGGTGGCGGTCGGCATCTGCGGCAGCGCCGGGTACTCGTCGACCGGCAGGGTCGGCAGGGTGAACCGCGAGCTGCCGCAGACCACGGTGACCCGCATGCCGTCGGTGGAGATCTCCACCGGGCGGTTCGGCAGGTTCCGCGAGATGTCGTTGAGCAGGCGACCGGAGACCAGGACGGTGCCGGCCTCCTCGACGTCCGCCTCCAGCTCGACCCGGGCCGACACCTCGTAGTCGAACCCGGACAGCGCCAGCGTGCCGTCCTGCGCCGTCAGCAGCAGGCCGGCCAGCACCGGCACCGGCGGCCGCGCGGGGAGGCTGCGAGCGGCCCAGGCCACCGCCTCCGCGAGGACATCACGCTCCACCCGGAACTTCACCGGTAACCGCCTCCTGGCTGCTGTCGCCGCGCCGGCGGCCCGTACTGCCGACCGGCGCTGTTGATCGTCTTCCGGCTCCCCGCCGACCGGACTCGCTCCGCTCGGCTTCCAGGTGCCGAGAGACAGTCTGACGTACTCGGCCGACAGTCGGGGCAGATGGGCGGAAGCAAGCCGAACAGATGTCGGGGCGCGGTTGTCCACAGATTCGGGCCACCCCCACTGTTGATCAAGTCGCGAGGTCTCTAGGTGTAGCAGTAGTAGTAGGGCCTGTGGATACCGTGGATAACCTCGTTTTCGCAGGTCAGACCCGGTTTTTTGTCCACAGGTCCTGTGGACGGCAGCTGTGGACAACCAGGGCCTGCTGTGGACAACGGAGCGTAATCCACAGGGCACGCTGAGTATCCACAGGTTATCCCCAGGTTCATCCACAGAAATTGCCGGAGTTATCCACCGGCTCCGATCAACATCACGTGACGCCTTTCACACCCAAGCCTGACAAGGGAGTTGAAGTTGTCGAACTGTGGACGCAGCTGTGGAAAACCTGGGGATAACTCCCCTTCCGCTGTGGACAGCCCGTGGATAACTCTGAGGGCCTCCTGACGGGTCCTCAGTTCTCCACAGGCTGTGGATAACTGTTGTGCACAAGTCCACAGGGGTCTGACCTGCGCCGAAGAGCGTAGCGGTGATCCGCCTGTGGAGGAACCTCTGGATAACTCGGGCCTGTAGGGCCTGTGGACGGGGAAAACCCACCCGTTCCTGTGGAAAACTCAAGTACGCACCCGAACCGTTCGAATAGCTGCGCAGATGTTCGGGTGGACGCCGGCCCGGCCGCCCGGGCCGGTCGAACGATTCCTGCCCCGCCGAGGCCCGCTCCACACCCGCCGGCCGCCCCAATTCCCCCGACCGACCCAGTGCGGGCACGCCGAAGGGGAGCCCGGCGGCCTCGCCCGGACTCCCCTTCGGGTACCTCAACTGCCGCCCTGCGGCTAGCTCTTGATGCGGTTGGTCAGCTCGGTGACCTGGTTGTAGATGGACCGCCGCTCGGCCATCAGCGAGCGGATCTTCCGGTCCGCGTGCATCACCGTGGTGTGGTCCCGGCCGCCGAACTGCGCGCCGATCTTCGGCAGCGACAGGTCGGTCAGCTCCCGGCACAGGTACATGGCGATCTGCCGGGCCGTCACCAGCACCCGGCTGCGCGAGGACCCGCAGAGGTCCTCCACGCCCAGCCCGAAGTACGCGGCGGTCTGCTGCATGATCACCTGCGCGGTGATCTCCGGCCCGGCGTCCTCGTCCCCGCCCGGGATCAGGTCCTTCAGGACGATCCCGGCCAGTTCCAGGTCCACCGGCGCCCGGTTCAGGTTGGCGAACGCGGTGACCCGGATCAGCGCGCCCTCCAACTCCCGGATGTTGCGGGTGATGCGGGACGCGATGAACTCCAACACGTCGGCGGGAGCGTTGAGTTGCTCCTGGATCGCCTTCTTGCGCAGGATCGCGATCCGGGTCTCCAGCTCCGGCGGGGTGACGTCGGTGATCAGGCCCCACTCGAACCGGTTGCGCAGTCGGTCCTCCAGCGTGATCAGCTGCTTGGGCGGCCGGTCCGAGGAGAGCACGATCTGCTTGTTGGCGTTGTGCAGGGTGTTGAAGGTGTGGAAGAACTCCTCCTGCGTCGACTCCTTGCTGGCCAGGAACTGGATGTCGTCGACCAGCAGGATGTCGATGTCCCGGTAGCGCTTGCGGAACGCGTCCGCCTTGCCGTCCCGGATCGAGTTGATGAACTCGTTGGTGAACTCCTCCGAGCTCACGTACCGCACCCGGGTGCCCGGGAACAGGCTGCGCGAGTAGTGCCCGATGGCGTGCAGCAGGTGGGTCTTGCCGAGCCCGGACTCGCCGTAGATGAACAGCGGGTTGTACGCCTTGGCCGGGGCCTCGGCGACCGCCACCGCCGCGGCGTGCGCGAAGCGGTTGCTGGCGCCGATCACGAAGGTGTCGAACAGGTATTTGGGGTTCAGTCGGGCGTTCGGCTCGTCCTTGCGGGCGCCGCCGGCCGGGGGAGCACCGGGCGGGGCCGGGACGCCGGGAGCGGGCCGGCGCTCCACCGGGGCCGGACGGTCCGCCGGGCGGGGGGCGCCCCGCCGGGAGCCGCCGTGCCGCGGCCGGTCCTCGTCCGGGGAGCCCAGCGCGCCGCCGAACAGGTCGCCCTGCGCCGAGTCCGGGCCGGGCCGGCTGGTCCGCCGCGGGGCCGGCTCGGGGCGCCGCTCGGGCGCCGCCTGCGGCTCCCAGCTGCCGCCGCTCGCGTCGGGCTGCTCCCGGTACGGGTCCTGCGGCGGCGCCCCGTAGGGCTCGACCGGCGGGTAGCCGGGCGGGTACGCCGGGCGCTGGTAGTCCTCGGCGGGGCGGCCCGGCCAGGCGCCCGGCTGGTGGGCGGGGCCGGGCTGGTACGTCGGCTCGGCCGGGTAGCCCTGCTCGCTGCGGGGGTGCGGCCACTCCGCGGCGTCGTCGGCCTCCGGCTCGGGCTCGGCCTCCGGCCCGAGGCCGGCGGGCGGGGCGGCGTTGGCGTCCACCATCACGGCGATCCGCACCTGGCGGCCGAACTCGTGCGAGATGGCCTCGGTCAGCTGCGGCAGCAGCCGGCCCTCCAGCACCTGCTTGGCGAACTCGTTGGGGGCCGCGAGCAGGGCGGTGTCGTGCATCATCCACATCGGCTGGGTGCGCCGGACCCAGTTCTTGTCCTTCTCCACGACATCGCTGTCGCTGACCAGTCGCTCGACGACCCTCGACCACATCAGGACGAGATCGCTGTTGACATCAGCCACTGGTACACGCTTTCTCGTTCCCCGGGCAGGGGCAGTCAGTCAAGGTCGGGAGAGGTTTGGGTGGGCGCGGCGCGAAGGCGGCCGCGAGCACAGAACAAAAGAGACAAGTCCTGCAACGGTAGTCAGCGCGCAGAGCTGATTCAAGTCGTTGTCCACAGGCTGTGGGCAACGGGCCGACACCCACCTGGTTTGACCCTCGGACCCGCCGCCGCGTACCGTAACCAGGTCGAGTTGTCGATGGCCGCTGCCGCATGTCCGCGGGTCCGCCCGCTTCCATGACGCGCGCAGCACGGGCGCCGTGGTGGTCCCGGTCCAGCAGATCTGGGCCCCGGGACGGGATTTCCCAGTGCAAGGGGAGATCGCGCGGACGCACGGTGACGGCCAAGCGACCCCCCGTCATCCTACGATTCACCCCAGGAGCCCCCGAGTGAGCAAGCGCACCTTCCAGCCGAACAACCGTCGTCGCGCCAAGACCCACGGCTTCCGGCTGCGCATGCGTACCCGTGCCGGCCGCGCCATCCTGGCGTCGCGCCGTGCCAAGGGCCGCAGCGCCCTGTCCGCCTGATCCGCGCCAAGGGTCTGCAGTGCTGCCCACCGAGAATCGGCTGCGGCGGCGCCAGGACTTCGCGACCGCGGTGAAACGCGGTCGCCGCGCCGGTCGACCCCTGCTGGTGGTCCACCTCCACAGAGAGGCGGTACCCGACGAGGGCGCCGACCGGAACAGCGACTCCCGCCCGCACGTCGCCGAGGGGCTTCCTTCGGCGCGTGCGGGTTTCGTCGTCAGCAAGGCCGTGGGGCCTGCCGTGGTCCGCAACGTGGTCAAGCGTCGGCTGCGTCATCTGGTCCGCGAGCGTCTGTCCCGGTTGCCCGCAGGTAGCCTGATAGTGGTACGGGCGCTGCCTGCTGCGGCGACAGCCTCGTACGCAGAACTCGGGCACGACCTGGACGCGGCGTTGCGCCGCCTGCTCAGGTCGGAACCGGCCGGCAGTGCCCCGACGGGAACAGGGCGATGAAGTACCTGCTGATGGGCCTGATCAGGCTCTACCAGTGGACCATCAGTCCGCTGCTCGGCCCGGTGTGCCGTTACTACCCCTCGTGCTCCCGCTACGGGTACGAGGCGGTGCGCGTCCACGGGGCGATCAAGGGAGGCGGGCTCACCGTCTGGCGCATCCTGCGCTGCAATCCCTGGTCTCCCGGTGGGGTCGACCATGTTCCGCCGCGAAAGCATCCGGTGTGGCATCGCCGGCTGCGCAATCTGCTGAGCCCCACGAGCGGGACCGCCGAGCCGGAGCCGGTGGCCAGCCCGATGTCCAAGGAGTCTGACCGGTGACCTTCGGCTTTCTGAGTCCCCTCTATTACGCGGTGTCCTGGATCATCGTCCAGTTCCACTCGCTGTTCAGCCACGTCTTCGACCCGGACGGTGGCTGGGCCTGGGGCCTGTCCATCGTGATGATGGTGGTCGTCATCCGGATCTGCCTGATCCCGCTCTTCGTGAAGCAGATCAAGGCGACCCGGGCCATGCAGGCGATCCAGCCGAAGATGAAGGCCATCCAGGAGCGCTACAAGAACGACAAGCAGCGCCAGTCCGAAGAGATGATGAAGCT
>NZ_BMRI01000009.1:57390-68792 GCF_014648555.1 Kitasatospora griseola | reverse complement strand
GTACAAGGAGGCGGGTACCAACCCGTTCTCCTCGTGCCTTCCGATCATCGTGCAGGCGCCGTTCTTCACCGCCCTCTACGGCGTGCTGGCCTCGGTGGCCAACGACAAGCCGATCGGCGTCATCGACCAGAGCCTGCTGGAGAGCGCCAAGCAGGCGCACATCTTCGGCGCCCCGCTGTCGGCGAAGTTCGTCGGCGCGGACAGCGTGCAGGTGCAGATCGTCGTCGCGATCATGATCGTGCTGATGTCGCTGTCGCAGTTCATCACCCAGCGCCAGCTGATGACCAAGAACATGGACCTGACGGTCAAGACGCCGTTCATGCAGCAGCAGAAGATGCTGATGTACGTCTTCCCGATCATGTTCGCCGTGATGGGCATCAACTTCCCGGTCGGTGTGCTGGTCTACTGGCTCACCACCAACGTCTGGTCGATGGGCCAGCAGCTGATCGTCATCCGGAACAACCCGACGCCGGGCAGCCACGCCTGGAACGAGCGTCAGGCCCGGTTGAAGAAGCAGGGCCGGATCAACCCGGACGGCTCGATCAAGAAGGTCGGCGTGCTGGCCTCGCTGACCGGCTCCAAGACCGGCTCCAAGAACAGTGCCGAGGCCCAGGCCCAGGCGGCGGCCGAGGAGAGCGTGCAGGTGCGCCGGCAGCAGCCGCGCAAGCAGACCAAGGCCCAGCGGCAGGCCACGGCGGCCCACCAGGCGCACGCCGCGGAGGAGCAGGGCCCGGCGGCGGACGAGACGGACGCCGAGACGGCCGAGGCCGGGAAGTCCGGCCCGAAGGCGGGCGGGGCGAAGCCGGGGGACCGGCAGGGTCAGCGCCAGCAGCCGCCGCGGCGCGGCGGCCAGGGCCAGCGGCCGAAGAAGAAGTAGTCCCGACCCTCGTTCTCGGCCCCACCCGAGGGCCTCATTCCTGAAGGAGTCCACCTGTGACGGATGGCATCACCTCCGCCGTCGACACCGCGCCGGCCGGCGAGGGCGTCCTCGCGCGTCTGGAACGCGAGGGTGACATCGCTGCCGACTACCTGGAGGGTCTGCTGGACATCGCGGACCTGGACGGCGACATCGACATGGACGTCGAGGGGGACCGGGCGCTGGTCTCCATCGTCGGCGAGGGCGACGACCGGACGCTGCAGCGGCTGGTGGGCCAGGACGGCGAGGTGCTGGAGGCGCTCCAGGAGCTGACCCGGCTGGCCGTGCACCGGGAGACCGGTGAGCGCAGCCGACTGATGCTGGACGTCGCGGGCTTCCGGGCGCGCAAGCGGGCCGAGCTCGCGGAGCTGGGCGCGGACGCGGCCGAGCGGGTCAAGAGCAGCGGCGAGCAGGTCAAGCTGCGGCCGATGACCCCGTTCGAGCGCAAGGTGGTGCACGACGCGGTGGCCGCCGCGGGGCTGCGCAGCGAATCGGAGGGCGAGGAGCCCCAGCGCTGTGTGGTGGTACTGCCGGCCTGATGCCGGTGGTGCCGTCGGAACGGCGTCCGACCCCGCCCGCCTCTCGCGGGCGGGGTCGTTGCCTTTGCGGTGGACTGATGTTTCACGTGGAACAGTGCTGGGACGGGTGGGTGGATTCGACGGTGAGCGGAGAGGCAGAGATGGACAGGGACGGCACGGCGTCCGAGGCGTCGCCGGAGGGGCTGGCCGAGGCACCGGAGGCAGCGGGACGGGTCTTCGGCGATCGGCTGCCGATGGCCGTGCGCTACACCGAGCTGCTGGCGACCGCCGGAGTGCAGCGCGGCCTGATCGGCCCGCGCGAGGTGCCCCGGCTGTGGGACCGGCACGTGCTCAACTGCGCGGTGCTGGCCGAGTTGCTGCCCGCCGAGGTCTCGCTGTGCGACGTCGGCTCGGGCGCCGGGCTGCCCGGCATCCCGGTGGCGCTGGCCCGGCCGGACGTCTCGGTGACGCTGCTGGAGCCGCTGCTGCGGCGCACCACCTTCCTGGAGGAGGTGGTCCGTGAGCTCGGGCTGGACAACGTCACCGTGCTGCGCGGCCGGGCCGAGGAGATGATCGGCAAGCTGGCCGTGGACGTGGTGACCGCCCGCGCGGTGGCGCCGCTGGACCGGCTGGCCGGTTGGGGCATGCCGCTGCTACGGCCCTACGGGCAGATGCTGGCGCTGAAGGGCGACACCGCGGAGCAGGAGCTGACCGAATCGCGGGCGGCGCTGACCCGGCTGGGTGCGGTGAAGTGGTCGGTGATCGGCGTCGGCGAGGGCGTGCTGGAGACCCAGACCCGGGTGGTCCGGGTGGAGGCCGGCGAGAGCCCCGGTGGCGTCAAGGCGGCCACCCGGCGGGCCAAGGCGGCCCGGGCCGGTCGCGGCGGCAAGGGCGCCGAGGGCGCGGGCCGGCGCGGTGGCGCCGGCCGCGGGCGGCGCTGAGTTCACGGCGGTGGCGGGCGGGGCGGGTGGCGATCGGGCCACCCGCCCCGTTCGCTTGTCGGCACCCGGAGTGTCGGGCCGTCGGATTCCGACATTCCGGGCATCGTGTTCCACGTGAAACGTCGCTTCCTGCTGACCGGCGTACTTGATCAGGAGCTGAACCGGACCCGCGAACGGGACCCGGCAGTGACTGTCGCGGCTCCGGTTTCACGTGAAACACTGACCCCCATGCAGGAGTCGGAGATCGTCGATCAGGTGGATGAAACCCCCGTCGCACGTGCCGCGCACGCCGCCGTCCCGGTCACCGGGTTCGCCGGGGAGGGGCTTCCCCGACCCGCCGTCACCCGGGTCATGGTGGTGGCCAACCAGAAGGGCGGGGTGGGCAAGACCACCACCACCGTCAACCTGGCCGCCTCGCTCGCCATGCACGGCCTGCGGGTGCTGGTCATCGACCTCGACCCGCAGGGCAACGCCTCGACCGCCCTGGGCATCGACCACCACGCCGAGGTCCCGTCGATCTACGACGTGCTGGTGGAGGGCAAGCCGCTGGCCGACGTGGTGCAGCCGGTGGTGGACGTCGAGGGGCTGTTCTGCTGCCCGGCGACCATCGACCTGGCCGGCGCGGAGATCGAGCTGGTCTCGCTGGTGGCCCGGGAGAGCCGGCTGCAGCGGGCCATCGCCGCCTACGAGCAGCCGCTGGACTACGTGCTGATCGACTGTCCGCCCTCGCTCGGGCTGCTGACCGTCAACGCCCTGGTGGCCGGTCAGGAGGTGCTGATCCCGATCCAGTGCGAGTACTACGCGCTGGAGGGCCTGGGCCAGCTGCTGCGCAACGTGGAGCTGGTGCGGGCGCACCTGAACCCGGCGCTGCACGTCTCGACCATCCTGCTGACCATGTACGACGCCCGGACCAGGCTGGCCGCGCAGGTCGCCGAGGAGGTGCGGACGCACTTCGAGAACGAGGTGCTGGCCACCGCCATCCCGCGATCGGTGCGCATCTCCGAGGCCCCGAGCTACGGGCAGACCGTACTCACCTACGACCCCGGTTCCAGCGGCGCGCTCTCCTACCTGGAGGCGGGCCGCGAACTGGCGCTGCGGGCGGTCGTCAAGGCCGGGGACGGGCGGCACCGGGCACGCGCGGCGGTCGTTCCGCCGCGCAGCGGCGCGGAGCCTTCCGCGCCGACGGCACAGCACAGTTCGATGGAGGGCAACCGGTGAGTGGCACGCGCAGGGGTCTGGGCAGGGGTCTGGGGGCGCTGATCCCGGCGACCCAGCCGGCGGCCGGGGGAGCGGCCGCACCGGCCGACCCGCCGGCGCCGGTGGTTCCCACCGATCGCGGCACGGTGGCCGCCAAGGCCGCCGCGGAGAGTCTGCGGGAGCTGGCCGGCGACAAGCGCCGCAGCGTCCTGGAAGCGGCGCTGACGCCGGTGGACGGCGCCCGGTTCGCCGAGCTGCCGCTGGACTCGATCAGCCCCAACCCGCGCCAGCCGCGCGAGGTGTTCGACGAGGAGAAGCTCGCCGAACTGGTCGCCTCCATCAAGCAGGTCGGCCTGCTGCAGCCCGTGGTGGTCCGTCAGACCGGCCCGGAGTGCTACGAGCTGATCATGGGTGAGCGTCGCTGGCGGGCCTCCCGGGAGGCCGGTCTGGAGGTGATCCCGGCGATCGTCCGGGCCACCGAGGACGACAAGCTGCTGCTGGACGCGCTGCTGGAGAACCTGCACCGGGCCGAGCTGAACGCGCTGGAGGAGGCTTCGGCGTACGACCAGCTGCTGAGCGAATTCGCCTGCACGCACCAGCAGCTGGCGGACCGGATCGGCAAGTCCAGGGAGTACGTGTCCAACACGCTGCGGCTGATGAAGCTGCCGGTCTCGGTGCAACTGAAGGTCGCGGCCGGGACGGTCACCGCCGGGCACGCGAAGGCGATCCTGATGGTTCCGGATGCGGCGGGTCAGGAGAAGCTGACCGAGCGGGTGACGGCCGAGCTGCTGACGGTGCGGGCCACCGAGGAGATCGCCCGGCTGATGGCCGGTGAGACCCCGAAGGAGAAGAAGGTCACCTCGCGGGCGGGCCGGTCGACCTCGCCGGTCTTCACCGAGCTGTCCGACCGGCTCTCGGACCGCTTCGAGACCCGGGTCAAGGTCGAGGCCTCGCAGCGCGACGGCCGGATCGGCAAGGGCAAGGTGGTGCTGGAGTTCGCTTCGGCCGAGGACCTGAACCGGATCCTGGACAGCCTGGCGCCGGGCGAGCAGGGGCTGCGGCTGTCCTGACGTCGGTGACCCCGAACGGCGAACAACGGGTGCATGTTTCACGTGAAACGTGCACCCGTTTCGTTGGGCGGCGCAGACTGGACTCCTGGGCCGGTTTCCGTGTGGAGGAGGAGGTACGGGCGTGGGGCGAAGGGTCGTTCCGCTGACGCTGGACAACCTCTCGGAGCTGCCGAACACCTGCCGCTCCTGCGTGTTCTGGGAGCTCGACCCGGTCAGCGGACGGGCCGCGCAGGACGCCGGCAAGGGGGAGCTGGAGAAGGAGGGCTGGATCTCGGCGGTACTGCTGGACTGGGGGTCCTGCGGCAGAGTCGCCTACGTGGACGACCGCCCGGCCGGGTTCGTGCTCTACGCCCCGCCCGCGTACGTGCCGCGCGGACAGTCGTTCCCCACCAGCCCGATCTCCCCGGACGCGGTGCAGTTGATGGTCTCCCGGGTGCTGCCGGAGTTTCAGGGGCAGGGCCTGGGACGGGTGTTGGTGCAGACGGTGGCCAAGGACCTGATCCGGCGCGGCTTCCGGGCGATCGAGGCGTTCGGGGCGCAGGGCGGTGAGATCCCCAGCTGCGTGCTGCCCGCCGACCATCTGCTGGCGGTCGGCTTCAAGACCGTCCGGCCGCACCACCGGTATCCGCGGCTGCGGCTGGAGGCGCGCTCCACGCTGTCCTGGAAGGGCGACATGGAGGGTGCGTTGGAGCGGCTGCTCGGCGGCCGGCGCAAGGAACCGGCGCTGCGGCCGTTCTGAGAGCGGCGTTCTCCGCTCCGGCGAGGTCGGTCCGGAGCGGCCCGCCCGGCTCCCGTCGCTTCCTGACGAAGCCTCACCGGGGCCACCGAAACACCGGGGCCACCGAAACACCGAGGCGGCCCGCACCGGGAACTCCCGGTGCGGGCCGCCTCGGCGACGGCGTCCGGAACGGACTACAGGTACTCGGCCAGCTCGCGGAGCAGCGCGGCCTTCGGGCGGGCACCGGTGATGGTCTTCACCAGCTCGCCGCCCTTGTAGACGTTCAGCGTCGGGATGGAGATCACGTTGTACGTCGCGGCGGTCTCCTGGTTGGCGTCGACGTCGAGCTTGACGACGGACAGCTTGTCGCCGTGCTCGGCCGCGATGTCCTCCAGGACCGGGGCGACCTGGCGGCACGGGCCGCACCAGGTGGCCCAGAAGTCGACCAGGACGGGCTTTTCGCTCTTGAGAACCTCGGCGTCGAAGGTCGCGTCGGTTACTTCCTTGGTGGCGCCGGCCACGGGAACTCCTTGGGGTCGGAGGAGAGGTGCGAGAGGGATAACAACGGCGGGGGCGGTTCTGTTTCGGTGCGGAAACGGTCGCCGCCCCCGGCCGGTGGGCTGCTCGGCCCTGGTGGGTCTGCCGGTGGCTCAGACCGCGACAGCGGCGGTCTCGGCCTCGGAGTCCGTCAGCGCGGCGAGGTAGTGCTCGGTGTCCAGCGCCGCGGAGCAGCCGGTGCCGGCGGCGGTGATCGCCTGGCGGTAGGTGTGGTCGACCACGTCGCCCGCGGCGAAGACACCCGGGATGTTGGTGCGGGTGGAGGGGGACTCCACCTTCAGGTAGCCCTCGGCGTCCAGGTCCAGCTGGCCCTTGAACAGGTCGGTGCGCGGGTCGTGGCCGATCGCGATGAACAGGCCGGTGACGGGCAGCTCGCGCAGGTCGCCGGTGTTGGTGTCGCGCAGGGTCAGGCCGGTCAGCTTCGGGTCGCCGTGGATCTCCTCGACCGCGCTGTCCCAGGCGAAGGTGATCTTCGGGTTGGCGAAGGCGCGCTCCTGCATCGCCTTGGAGGCGCGCAGGGTGTTGCGGCGGTGGACGATCGTGACGCTGCGGGCGAACCGGGACAGGAAGGTCGCCTCCTCGATCGCGGTGTCGCCGCCGCCGACCACCGCGATGTCCTGGTCGCGGAAGAAGAAGCCGTCGCAGGTCGCGCACCAGGAGACGCCGCGGCCGGAGAGCTTGTCCTCGTTCGGCAGGTTGAGCTTGCGGTGCTGCGAGCCGGTGGTGACGATCACGGCCCGGGCGCGGTGCACGGTGCCCTCGGAGTCGGTGACGGTCTTGATGTCACCGGTGAGGTCGACGGCGACGACGTCGTCCGGCACCAGCTCGGCGCCGAAGCGCTCGGCCTGGGCTCGCATGTTGTCCATCAGCTCGGGGCCCATGATGCCGTCGCGGAAGCCGGGGAAGTTCTCCACCTCGGTGGTGTTCATCAGCGCGCCGCCGGCCGTGACCGCGCCCTCGAACACCAACGGCTTGAGGGAGGCACGCGCGGTGTACAACGCAGCGGTGTACCCGGACGGGCCGGAACCGATGATGATCACGTTACGGACGTCGCTCACTGCATCTCCTGGTTCGCATGGCGTCCCGCTTGCGCGGGGGAGGGCGGTTGCTCCGCCGCCCCGGACAACGACTAACCAGTCTCCCGCATTCCCAGGCCCGAGCACACCAGGCACCCGCGCTTCGGACGTGGACGACTCAAAATGGTGAGGAATCAGGGGGCCGGGACGGTGCTGTGCAGAAGGATCGACGAGCCGGGGCAGTCCGGGGTGGCCAGGTAGACGTCCAGCGGGCCGCTGCCACCGGGCGGGCGGAACACCAGGGCCAGCACCGGTCGGCCCTGGTAGCGGCCCGTTCCGGTGGTCAGCGGCGGGTCGTCCGGGTGCCCGGCCGCGGCCAGCGCGCAGGCCGGTGCGCCGCCGCCCGGGTCGGCCGGGGCGAGCTGGTCGGCGGGCTTGGCGGACAACAGTTGACGGATCTGCGCCGGGAGCTGTTCGGCGGTGAAGTCCGGGCCCTGGCTGCCGGCGACGGCATTGGGCCGGGGACGGGAGGCGTCGACGGCCGACGGCTCGGAGGCGGCCTTGCCGCTGTCCCCGTGGGCGGCCGAGGCGGTGCTGCGGGCCGTGTCCCGGTCGATCAGCAGCCCGCCCAGGGTGGCCACGGCGGCCACGGCGGCGGTGGCGAGCAACAGGCCCAGGGCGCGGCGGTGACGGCGCGCGGGGCGTCCCGGCCCGGTGGCGGCGCGGGCGGGCCCGCCGGGGCGGGGCGGGCCGGACGGGGCAGACGGGCCGGCGAGAGGGCGTTCCGGGCGCTCCTCGGCGCGGGTCTCGGCGCGGGCGGCGGACTCGGCGGCCAGCGCCGCCGTCAGCCGGTCGGCGACGTCCTGCGGCATCGGTGTGGCGGGGAAGTCCGCCAGCAGCTCCGGGAGGCCGCTGAGCGCGGCGTAGTCCTCGGCGCAGGACGGGCAGGCGGCCAGGTGGCGGTGGAGCGGTTCGGCCCGTTCGGCCGGCAGCAGGTCCTCGGCCAGATCGGCCAGCGCGTCCAGGTCGGGGTGCTCGGAAGGCGGGTGCGGCGTCATCGCGGGGTCGCATCTCCTTCCAGCGTGGTGGCGGGATTCGTGGGTGGGACGGGGGAGGGCCGGTTCGGGTTCCCGGTGCGGGCCGCGGACGGGGTTCCACGTGGAACATCGGCGGCGGGTGCTCGCGGGCCGGGGGTGGTTCCACGTGGAACACGCGGCGGATCGGCCTCCCGCGGAGCGGGGCCCGGGTCGGTTCCACGTGGAACACGGGCGGCGCCGGTTCCACGTGGAACATCGTCCGGGCGGAGGTGGCGCAGCAGGGGCAGCAGCCGGGCCCGGCCGCGGGCGCAGCGGCTCTTGACGGTGCCGACCGGGACGCCGAGCACCTCGGCGGCCTCGGCGACCGGGTAGCCCTGCATGTCGACCAGCACCAGGGCGGCCCGCTGGTCGGCGGGCAACGCGGCCAGGGCGTCCGCCACCTCGCGCCGGGTCTCGGCGCGCACCGCATGGTTCTCCGCGCCCTCGCTGGTGCCGAGCGCGGCGTCCGGCGGGCCGCCCGGGTGCTGGTCGAGCGACTCGGCCCGGCGGACGGCGCCGCGGCGGGCGCGGTCCAGACAGGCGTTGACCACGATCCGGTGCAGCCAGGTGGTGACCGCCGAGCGGCCCTGGAAGCCGGCCGCGGCGCGGAACGCGGAGACCAGGGCGTCCTGGAGCGCGTCCGCGGCCTCCTCGCGGTCGCCGAGGGTACGCACCGCGACCGCCCACAGGCGGTCGCGGTGGCGGTGCACCAGCAGCCCGAAGGCGTCCGGGTCGCCCGCCGTGTGCCGGGCGAGCAGTTCGGCGTCGGTGGGCTCCTCGGCCATCCGCCCCCTCCTCACGGTCCGGCCGTCCGATCCGGCGGCCGCGGGTCACCATCGTTGGGGATCCGGCGGAGCGGATCAAGGGGCGCAGGCAGTCCGATTGCGCGGCTAGCCGTTGACCTGGATCTCGGCGATCCTGCCGCGGTAGCCGCCGTCGTCGGTGGGCACGTTGGTGAGCCAGACCAGCAGGTACCGGGTGGTGACCGGGGCGGCGGGCTTCAGGGTGACCTTGGAGCCGGAGCCGCCGGCGATCGTGGCGCCGAGGCTGCGGAAGCCGTTCTCGTCGTCGGCCGGGGCGGTGGCGGCGCCGGCCGGGGCGGCCTTCAGCTCGACCTTGGTGTCGCCGAGGAACTGGACCTCCACCGAGCTGACGGCCCGCGCCGAGCCGAGGTCGACCAGCAGGCCGTCGCCGGGCCGGTAGGCGGTGCCGAACTGGTCGTTGTAGCGCTGGGTGGTCCAGGCGGTCGTCGGGTTGCCGTCGGTGGCGTTGGGGAGCTCGCTGACGTGTTCGTCCTTGGTGCCGCCGAACGCGTTGAACGGGGAGACCGACGAGATGGCGAGCTTCTCGCCGGTGGCGGCGGCCCCGCTGTCGCTCGGAGCGGGGGCGGGCGCGGTGTGGTTGTCGGTGGTGGCCTTGTTCCGGTTGTTGACGTAGTCCACCAGCTGCCAGGAGCCGACCGTGACGGCGGAGAGCGCCACCAGCGAGGCGGTCCACTGGGCCACCCGGCGCAGCCCGCGGCGGCGGCGCGGGGCGGGCCGCGGGGCCGGGCGGGGGGCGACGGGGGCCGGGGCGGGCTCGGCCGCCGGGATCGCCTGGGTGGGCGCGCCGGGGGAGTAGCGCGGCCGGGCGGCGGGCGGGGTGCGCAGCACCGGCGGGGCGGGCTGCTCCGGCTGCCGGATCTTCGGCAGTTCGGCGATCGCCGCGGCCAGTTCGGCGGGGGTGGTGATCGGCTCCTTGTGGTGCGGCGGCTGCTCGCACAGGATCCGTGCGGCGAGCTCCGCCAGGCCCTTGTGGACGCCGGCCCGGACCTGGTCCGGGGGCACGCAGCCAAGGTCCTTGGGGAGCCCCTGGAGGTCGTAGCGGTCCTCCGGGTACGGCCAGCGGTGGGTGAGCGACGCGTACAGCAGCGCGCCGATCGCACGGACGTCGGTCAGTTCGGCGTCCTCGGTGGGCAGGCCGCGCAGGGCGGCGTCGACCGCGATGCCGTTGATCCGGTACTGGCCGCCGTCGGTGCGCAGCACGCACTTGGGGGTGAGCCGCAGGTGGGCCTGGCCGCGCTGGTGGGCGGCGGCGATGGCGTCGGTGACCTGACGGACCATCTGGTAGGCGTCGTACGGCTCCAGCGGGCCGTCGGCCAGCAGCTCGCCGAGGTCGCGGGCGCCGGGCAGCCACTCGCGGACCACGTACACCAGCTCGCCCTCCTGCACGGCGTCCAGCACCTGGACGAAGCGCGGGTCGCCGAGCAGGGCGGCGCTGCGGGCCGCGGTGAGCACCGACTTGGCGCGGCGGTGGCCGGCCGAGAGCAGGTGCACGCCGACGGCGCGGCGGAGCTTCTCGTCGACGGCGCGCCAGCTGGTGAAGGTGTCCGACTCGGAGATGCACTCCTCCAGCCGGTAGCGGCCGCCGATCTTGTCGCCGCTGTGTCGCTGCGGGGCGGGCAGCACGGCGGGCAGCGTGGCGGTGTCGGCGTCCAGCGTCTCGGTGCTGGTGGGCGGGGCGGGCTCGGACGGTTCGATCGGGGGCAGCGGACGGCGCACGCCGCGGCTGCGGGAGGGGCGCTCGGCGGCGCGGGCGCCCTGGGCGGTCAGCTCGGCGTCGATCTCCTGCGCGGAGAGCGGGGCGGTGGCGTCGGCGGGCGGCTTCGGGCCGTCGCTCCCGGAGGCGTCGGCGGGCTCCGCGGCGGCGGGCCGCAGCGGGGTGGTCGGGGCGTCCTTCGCCCCGGGCTTCGACGCGCCCTTGGACGCGCCCTTCGGGGCGGTCTTCGGGGTGTTCTTCGCGGCGTCCTTCGGGGAGCCGTTCGCGGTGCTCTCCACCACGCTGTCGGCGGACCCCTTCGCGGCGCGGCCGCGGTCGGATCCGGTGTCGCGCTGCGAGGTTCCGGGCGCGGCCTCGGTCGCCGCCCCGTCCGTCTCGGACGTGTCGACGATCGCCTTGGTGCCGTCAGCCACCGTGGTCCTGCCTCCCCTTGTGTCGTCCCGGGTCGGGGCCGGGACGGTCGACGAGCCGCTGCCGGAGTGGTCGGCCGTGCTGCAAGGACAATTGTGCCCACTCGCGGCACCCTGGTACGACCGCTGAGAGTGCCGGGAGGTTGCCCGCTTACCCACTTCCGGGCGAACAGCAGACGAATGGGCCGGAATCGGGGGTGTGCCCCGACTCCGGCCCACGGTAGGCGGACTGAGTCGCCGACGAATCGTCAGCCCCGTGATTGACGATTCGTCAATCCGTGACCGGTGTTCCGGTCAGCGGCCGATCCGCCGACGGACCATCCCGGTGAGCGCGTTGAGTTCCTCGATGCGCATCCGGCGGGCCAGCAGCAGGAACACCGCGATCTGGACGACGGCCGCCACCAGCAGCGTCAGGACGTTGCCGATCCAGCCGTCCACCACCCG
>NZ_BMRI01000009.1:49485-57363 GCF_014648555.1 Kitasatospora griseola | reverse complement strand
CAGCGCGAACAGCTCGATCCCCAGGCCGACCACGGCGGCGGGCAGCGAGGCGATCGCCAGCCGGACGTAGGTCTTGGTGATCCGGGCGGTGTCCAGGCCGCCGATCCGCGCCTTCAGCTTCGGCACCGCGACGAACACGCCCACCGCGTACGACAGGCCGTAGCCCAGCGCCATGCCGGTCACCGCCCACTGTGCGGGCAGCAGCAGCCAGCACAGCACCGCGGTGCCGGCCTGGGTGAGCGCCACCCAGACGGTGTTGGAGAACGGGGTGCGGGTGTCCTCGTACGCGTAGAAGCCGCGCAGCAGCACGTACTGCACCGAGTACGGGATCAGGCCGAGGGCGAAGGCGGAGAGCATGTAGCCGACCGCGGTGGTGCCGTGGGCGACCGCGCCGCCGTTGCCCAGGCCGTAGATCGAGGAGCCGATCACCGGGCCCAGCGACAGGAACAGGAACGCCGCCGGGACGATCGCCACCGCCGAGGTGCGCAGGCCGTAGGAGAGGTCGTCGCGGACCGCCCCGGCGTCCTGGTCGGCGGCCGCCCGGGACAGCCGGGGGAGCACCGCGCTCATCACCGACACGGTGATCACCGCCATCGGCAGCTGCCAGATCAGCAGCGCGTTGGAGTACGCGGCCAGGCCGACGCCGAGGTGGCCGTCGTGCTCGGCGGCCTTGCCGGAGGCGGTGGCCAGCTGGGTCACCACCAGGAAGCCCGCCTGGTTGGCCAGCACGAACAGGAAGGTCCACTTGGCCAGCCGGGCCGCCTTGCCCAGGCCGGCGCCGCGCCAGTCGAAGCGCGGCCGGAACGCGAAGCCCGCCGACCGCAGGTACGGGATCATCGACAGCGCCTGGACGGCGAGGCCCAGCATGGTGCCGATGCCGAGCAGCCGGACGCCCTCGGGGGAGATGGCCTGCGGGGTGACCTCGGTGTGCTGGAAGGTGCCGTACACGCCGATGTACATCACGAAGGTGAAGATCACCACGAGGTTGTTCAGGACCGGCGTCCACATCATCGCGCCGAACCGGCCGCGGGCGTTGAGGATCTGGCCCATCACCACGTGCACGCCCATGAAGAAGATGGTCGGCAGGCAGTACCGGGCCAGCGCGACCGTGGTCTCGGCGCTCTGCTGGTCCCGCATCAGGGCGTGCGAGATCAGCTGCACCAGCACCGGCGCGGCCAGCACCGCGACGAACACCACGCCCGCCAGGCCGGTCACCACCAGGGTGAGCAGTCGGTTCGCGTAGGCGGTGCCGCCGTCCTCGTCGTTCTTCATGCTGCGCACCAGCTGCGGGACGAACACCGCGTTCAGCGCGCCGCCGCCGATCAGGATGTACAGCAGGGTGGGCAGCGTGTTGGCGGCGTTGTACGAGTCGCCCATCGAGGCCACGCCGATCGCGGCGGCGATCACCATGGTGCGCAGGAATCCGGTGCCGCGGGAGACCAGGGTGCCGGCCGCCATGATGGCGCTGGAGTTCAGCAGCCCGGCGACCCTGCTGCCGGCACCGTCGCCACCGCTGGCACCGGCGTCGCCCGGCCCGGCGGGCGCTGGTGCGGCCACGGGCGCGGCTGCGGGCGCAGGTACGGGGGCGGGCGGCGCGGCGGCGGCGTTGGCCTCCAGGACGGCCGCGTCGGCCCGCATCACCGCCTCCTCCTCGGAGAGCGGCGGGTCGAACTCGATCGGCGGCACGTACGGGTGGCGCTCGCCCGTCGCGGGGGCCGGCTCGGGCCCGAGGGCCTTCGCGGGCTCCGGTTCGCCGGCGGGCTCGGCCGACTCGGGCTCGGTGGCCTTCGGAGCGGGTGGCGCGGCCTGCGGCGCGGGCGCCTGCTCCGGGGCCGACAGCAGGGTCTCCACGCCGACGTACTCGGTGGTCTCGGTGTCCCAGCGCGACCCGGTCGGCTCGGCGGCCTCCGCGGCCACCTCGGCGGCGATCGACGCCCAGCGCGGGGCCGGTGCGGTCAGCCGCAGCGCGGCCTCGGGCTCGCTGCTCGGCTGGCCGGGCACCGCCGCCGTGGCCTCCGGGGCGTCCTGGACCTCCGCGGCGTCCGGGACGGCGGCCGGCAGGTCGACCTCGCCGTACGGGTCCGCGTCCCCGTACGCCTCGGCGGCGTACGGGTCACGGGCGTAGGTGTCGGCGACGTACCAGTCGGCGGCGGGGTCGGCGGGGGCGGCGGCGGACCGTGGGCCGCCCGCGCGGTCCTGGGGCCTACCTCCGCCCTGGTCCTGGGTTGCTCGCTCGCTCCGCTCGTTCATGCCACCAATCCACGTCAGAGAGGGGGGACGGACGCCTGGGGGTGAGGCGCCCGGTGATCCACCATCTCATCACCGGAGACCCGATCGGTGTCATCCCGCCCGGAGGAGGGCTCCGCGTCGGCGCCCGGCCGGTCGCCGTCGTCGCCCGCGGCGTCCGACAGCGGGCGGTCCGGGTCCTCGTCGATCTCGCCGGCCGCCTTGCGCTTCTTGCGCTGCAGGTAGAACCGCACCCCGGCGAGGAGCATCAGCGCGGTGCCGCCGGCGATCACGTACGTCACACCGCTGGCCACCGACGTGACGTCGACGGTGAACTCCACCGGTTCGCCGTAGCGCTGCGCGTTCGGGCCGGTGGTCCACAGCTCCGCGGTCACCTGGACCTGGCCGTTGACCTGGGCCTCGGCGGGGAAGCGAAAGGTGCGGGAGGTGGTGGCGTCCAGCACCACCGGCTGGTTCTCGCCGACGAGGAGCCGGTTCGGCTGGGTGGAGTACAGCCGCAGCTCCAGGTTGCCGACCGCCTGGGTGAGGTCGTTCTTGACGCTGATCAGCAGCGTCGCGTTGTCGCCCGGCAGCGTCACGGTGCTCTTCTTCGGCACCCGGACCGCCGACTTCAGGTTGTCCAGGTAGTGCTGCACGCCGGCCCGGTAGGCGACGCCGGCCTTCTGCTGGTCGCGCCAGCTGGTGGACATCGACCGCACCATGGCCGCGCTGAACGGGCCGCGGACCCGCTCCGGCTGGGTGAGGATCATCATCAGCTGGTCGACGCCGTCCTGGATGCCCATGGTGTCGACCAGCTCGCCGGAGGACAGCTCGGTGCCGGTCGCGTCACCCGGGTAGTCGGCCGGGACGTTGGCGTTGGCGGTCGGGTCCGCCGGCATGTCGACGACCTTCTGCAGGATGACCGGAGTCACCCAGCCGCCGTTGCCGGACGCCGCCAGCACCGAGTCGTGCAGCGCCTGCGCGGTGCCGACGGTCAGCGACCGGGACGGCAGCACCAGCACGCCGCGCTGGTGTTCCGGCTCCTGGTGGGCGATCGCCAGGGTCTCGGCCAGGAACCGCTGCTGGACCGCGGTGCGGTCCTGCACGGTGGCCAGGTCGTTCTGGAACAGCGAGGCGAGCACGGAGTCCGAGACCACCGCGGTCTGCCCGTTGCCGATCGGACGCGCCGCGTTCGGCGTGTAGGTCAGCTTGTCGGACTCCGGCATCGACGCGCCGTTGACCAGCACCGTCCGGCCGCCCGCCGCGCCCGCCACGGCCGCCGTCCGCTGGTCCAGCAGACCCCGGTACGGCCAGGCCACGTCCGAGTGGGCGTCCACCGACAGCCGCGCCTCGGTGGTGACCTGCCCCGCCGTCATCGCCTTGCGCAGCGCGGCGTCCATGCCGTTCAGGCCGGCGCCGTGGTGCGCGATCGACGCCAGGTCCGGGTCGGCGTACGGCAGCGACACCACCTCGGAGTCCTGCCCCGACACCGCCGACTTCAGCTTCGCCAGCCAGGCCGTCGCCGCGTCGCGGCCGGTGCCCGGCACGGTGTTGTCGTCCCGCGCGGACTCGCCGGAGGTGCCGGGCTTCTGCACCCGGTACGGCTTGGTCATCGCGAACACGGTGTCCAGCAGGTCCGGGTCGATCGCCCAGGTCAGGCCCGGCATCGTCTTGCCGATCTCGACCAGCTGGTTCAGCCGCCCGTCGCCGGTCAGCTCGCCCACCAGGCTGTCGTCCCGCAGCACCGGCGTCTGGTCCTGGTCCGGCATGGTCTGCGCGACCAGCACCGGGGCGTGGGTCAGCGGCCACACCACCGAGACCTGCGAGGGCTTGGCGGTGGCGTGCCCCTGGAACGGCAGGTAGGTGCGGGCGATGCCGAGCGGGTGCGCCGTCCGGTCGCCGCCGGTTGTGCCCCAGAGGTCCACCGCCAGCTCGTAGCTGCCGGTCTCCTTGGCGTTCAGCGCGGACACCGGCACCTGCAGGGTGAAGTCCTTGCTCTGCCCCGGGCCCAGGTCGCCGACCTCCTGCGCCGGGTTGTCCAGCGCGATGCCGTCCTTGGTGCTCGGCGTGGCCCAGGAGCCCATCATGTCGATGTCGCTGCGGGTGGTCAGCATCGGCTTGCCGGCGCTCGGCTGCCGCACCTTGACCGCCGAGGACCTCAGCGTCTCCGAACCGGAGTTGGTGACCTTTCCGGTGACCGTCACGTTCTCGTTCTCGTGCGCGATCTTCGGCGTCGCCCCGTTGCCGACCTGCACCGTGTCGATCTGCACGGTCGCCGGGTACTCGCCCGTCGCAGTCACCAGAGTGCCGGGCCGGGCCGCCGCCGGGGCGGCCGCGACGGCCCCGACCAGTCCGCCTGCCAGCAGGGCGGCGGCACCCCTGGCCAGCCGGCCCGTCCACCGTCCACGGCGCCCGGCCCCTGCCGCGCCCCGCCCGGTCCGCTCGTCCACGCGCGTCCTCGCCGTTCCTGATCGTCTCGATCGACCCACGCACCGACGCGGCCCCGCCCGACCCCGGCGGCCTCCGACAAGGAGCGTTCACCCGGCATGGTAACGACGTTGCGCGGCCCGCAGTGCCACGGGCCGGGAGCTGAGGAGCGGGCGGAGCACACGAAACGGGAGGGCGGCGGAGCGGGGCGGGCACGTACCCTTGTGAGCCGTGTCCACTGCCAATGCGTCCAGCACCAATCATTCCAGCTCCGCCGACCGGGTCGCCCTGCCGGGCCTGACCGAGGCGCAGACCCTCGGCCTGCAGGAACTGCTGAGGGTCTCCCCGGTCGCCGACGAGATCGCCCGCCGCTTCCAGGACGCCGGCCACCGGCTCTCGCTGGTCGGCGGCTCGGTCCGGGACGCCCTGCTCGGCCGGCTCGGCAACGACCTCGACTTCACCACCGACGCCCGCCCCCAGCAGATCCTCAAGCTGGTCAAGGGCTGGGCCGACGCGGTCTGGGACGTCGGCATCGCGTTCGGCACCGTCGGCGCCCGCAAGGACACGCCCGAGGGCTCGTTCCTGATCGAGATCACCACGTACCGCAGCGAGGCCTACGACCGCAGCTCCCGCAAGCCCGAGGTCAGCTACGGCGACTCGATCGAGCAGGACCTGGTGCGCCGCGACTTCACCGTCAACGCGATGGCCGTCGACCTGCCCGGCCGCGGCTTCGTCGACCCGCACCGCGGCCTGGACGACCTGGAGGCCCGGGTGCTGCGCACCCCCGCCACCCCCGAGGAGTCCTTCTCCGACGACCCGCTGCGGATGATGCGGGCCGCCCGCTTCGCCGCCCAGCTCGACTTCGAGCCGGCGCCCGAGGTGGTCGCCGCGATGACCGCGATGGCCGAGCGGATCACCATCGTCTCCGCCGAACGCGTCCAGGCCGAGCTCAACAAGCTGCTGCTCGCCGAGCACCCGGTCAAGGGCCTGCGCCTGCTGGTCGACACCGGCCTCGCCGACTTCGTGCTGCCCGAGCTCCCGGCACTGCGCCTGGAGAGCGACGAGCACCACCGCCACAAGGACGTCTACGAGCACTCGCTGACCGTCCTGGAGCAGGCCATCGCGCTGGAGACCGAGGGCCCCGACCTGGTGCTGCGCCTCGCCGCGCTGCTGCACGACATCGGCAAGCCGCGCACCCGCCGCTTCGAGTCCGACGGCCGGGTCTCCTTCCACCACCACGAGGTGGTCGGCGCGAAGATGACCCGCAAGCGGATGCGCGAGCTCAAGTACTCGAACGAGCTGATCAACGAGGTGTCCCGGCTGGTCGAGCTGCACCTGCGCTTCCACGGCTACGGCGGCGGCGAGTGGACCGACTCCGCGGTGCGCCGCTACGTCACCGACGCCGGCCCGATGCTGGAGCGCCTGCACAAGCTGACCCGCTCCGACTGCACCACCCGCAACAAGCGCAAGGCCGCCGCGCTGGCCCGCACCTACGACTCGCTGGAGGAGCGGATCTCCACGCTCCAGGCCCAGGAGGAACTGGACGCGATCCGGCCCGCACTGGACGGCAACGAGATCATGCAGCTGCTCGGCCTGCGCCCCGGCCCGGCGGTCGGCCGCGCCTACAAGCACCTGCTCGAACTGCGCCTGGAGCACGGCCCGATGGAGCACGAGGCGGCGGTCGCCGCGCTGCACGAGTGGTGGGCGGCGCAGCCGAAGGACTGACGCAGGCTCAGTGCCCGCCGGCCGCCGGCTTGGGAGCGGCGTTCAGCGGGCTGATGCACAGCCGGTACTTGACCGTCTTCTTCTTGGACCGGTACTGGCTGTCGTAGGCCGTCGTCCCCGGGTACTGCTGGGCGCAGTTGTACGTGCTGATGAGGCCGGTGTGGCGCGCCACGACCTTCCAGTTGGCGTCCGCCGCGGTGCAGGCCACCGTCCGGTGCTGAGTGGTGAGGCAGTCCCCGACGTTCGCGCCCTTGTTGCCCCCGCCGGTCAGCGCGCGGAAGGCGAACAGGCCGCCGACGGCCACGCCGATCAGCCCCAGGCCGACCACCACGCCCCGGATCCTGGCCTTCCGGGTGGGCGGCTTGGCGGGCGGCGGCGCCTGCCCCCAGGCGGGCATCTGCCCCTCGCCGGCCGGCGGCTGCCCGTACGCGGGGGGCTGCCCGTACGCCGGCTGCGGGCCGGGCCCGGGAGGCTGCTGTCCGTACGCGGGGGGCTGCCCGTAGCCGGACGGCTGACCGTACGCCTGGGGCGTTCCGTACGCCGGGGGCTGGCCGTAGGACGGCGGCTGCCCGTACGCGGGCGGGTGGCCGTAGCCGGACGGCTGGCCGTAGCCGGGCGGTTGCTGGCCGGGCTGCTGACCGTACGGACCGGGCGGCGGCGGTGTGCTCATCTGTTCTCCCCCAGGACGACGAAGGCGTGCCGTGCGCCCACGACCCTAGCGGCAGAGACCCCGTCAGGTCCGGCGTGCGGAGCGGAAGTACAGCAGCGCGCCGAGCGCGTACAGCACCGCCAGGCCCAGCACCACCGGCACCGAACGGCCGTTCAGCGGCAGCACCAGGGCGGTCACCCCGGCCGCCGCGACGAACGAGACGTTGACCAGCACGTCGTAGATCGCGAACACCCGGCCCCGGTACTCGTCCTCGACCGACTCCTGCACCAGGGTGTCCGCGCAGATCTTGGTGCCCTGGGTGACCACGCCCAGCAGCAGCGCCGCGAGCATCGACGGGACCTCCCGGAAGGTCAGTCCGAGCGCCGGGACGAACACCGCGGCGGCCGCCAGACACACCGTCATCCAGCCGTGCAGCCCGAGCCGCCGGGTGCACCACGGGCTGATCACCGCGGCCACGAAGAAGCCCACCGCGGACAGGATCACCGCCCGGCCCAGGCTGGACAGGCCGCCCGCGGTGTCGTCCGCGCTGTTGAAGGTGTACCGGGAGAGCATCAGCACCATGACGATCAGCACGCCGTAGCAGAACCGGGCCAGGGTCACCGCCGCCAGCGCCCGCACGGCCGGCCGACAGTCCCGCAGCAGGTGCCGCAGCCCGGCCAGCAGATCGTGCCAGGCGGTGCCCAACGCCTGTCGCAGGGACGGGAGTTCATCGTGGACATCGGGGCCGAGCGCGTCCGGGGCGATCCGCCGGGCGGCCGTCGCGGCGGAGAGGTAGAGCAGCGCCGCCAGCGTCACCAGGACGGCGTCCGCGTTCCGTCCGGGCGGCATCA
>NZ_BMRI01000009.1:42282-49446 GCF_014648555.1 Kitasatospora griseola | reverse complement strand
CCTGGTGCACCAGGAAGCCGACGATGCCGCCGGAGGCCGCCGCGACCGTGCCCAGCGTGGGCGAGAGGGCGTTGGCGGTGACCAGGTCGGACGGGTCCACCACTCGGGGCAGCGACGCGGACAGGCCCGCCAGGATGAACCGGTTCAGCGCCGTCACCAGCAGCGCGGCCGCGAAGAACATCCAGTCGGGCGCCCGGCCGAGCAGCAGCGCCGCCGTCACCAGCCCCAGCCCGAACCGGGCCAGATTGCCCATCAGTAGCACCTGACGCCGCCGCCAGCGGTCCAGCAGCACCCCCGCGAACGGCCCGATCACCGAGAACGGCAGCAGCATCACCGCCAGCACCGCGGCGATGTCGGCGGGGGAGGACTGGTGCTCCGGGGAGAAGATCACGTACGCGGCCAGCGAGACCTGGAAGACCCCGTCCGACAACTGCGAGAGCAGGCGCACCGTCAGCAGCCGGCGGAAGCCGGTGCCGTGCAGCAGGCCGCGCAGGGTGGCCTCGCGCGGGGGCCGTTCGGTGATCACCCGCCAAGGGTGCCACGAGCCCGACGGTGTTTCACGTGAAACATCCGCCAACTTCGCGCGACGCGCGCCCCCAGCGCGCTTCCACACCACCGGTGACGCCGCCACTCCGAGGTCGTTGGGCACTCACAAGGGAAGAACCATCTCGGAACGACGGGAGGCTCCCCATGCGAGACGAGTTCACTGCCCTGCTCCTCGGCCAGGTCGGCTACCACGAGGGCCGCGACGCCGACGGCACCTGGAACAACCGCCAGCGCTACAGCGAGGAAACCCCCGGCCTCGAATGGTCCGACGGCCAACCCTGGTGCGCCACCTTCGAGGCCTGGGCCGCCCACCGCACCGGCATGGACAACCTGTGGCCGATGACGGCGTCCTGCCTCGACGCCGTCGCCTGGTGGCGCCGCCAGAACCGCTGGACCCCCTACCCCGTCCTCGGCGGCCCCTTCTACCTCGGCCCCGGCGGCGGCGACCACACCGGAGTCGTCTACGCCTACGACGCCGACACCATTTACACCGTGGAGGGCAATACCAACGATTCCGGCTCCACCGAGGGCGACGGGGTCTACCGGAAGTCGCGGGCGCGCCGCGGGCCCGGGTCGCCGTACGGGTACGGGGTCCCGGCGTATCCGGAGGGGACGGTGTCGGCGGATCCGGCGCTCGGGGGGATCCCGGCGGCGCGGACGTCCGGGCAGCCGACCACGCCCGGGGCGCCGCAGTGGCCGGGGCGGTACCTGCGGGTGCAGTCGCCGATGCTGCATGGGGACGACGTCCTGACGTGGCAGCGGCGAATGGCCTGGCGCGGGTGGGTGATCACCGCGGACGGCTGGTACGGGCCCGCGTCGGCCGGCATCTGCCGGGCCTTCCAGCAGCGGCACGGGCTGTCGGTGGACGGCGTGGTCGGGCCGGTGACCTGGAACGCGGCCTGGTCCTGACACGACGGAGGGCCGCCCCGCGAAAACGGGACGGCCCTCCGGCAGAGCGTGACGAAACGTCAATGCTCAGAGCTCGAAGCCCGGCGCTCGCCTTCTTCAGCGAGCAGGCTTCGCTGCGCTCAGCGCTCAGCTCTTTCAGCGAGCAGGCTTCGCTGCGCTCAGCGCTCGACCTCGCCGCGGATGAACTTCTCGACGTTCTCCTTGGCCTCGTCGTCGAAGTACTGCACCGGCGGGGACTTCATGAAGTAGGAGGACGCGGAGAGGATCGGGCCGCCGATGCCGCGGTCCTTGGCGATCTTCGCGGCGCGCACGGCGTCGATGATGACACCGGCCGAGTTCGGGGAGTCCCAGACCTCGAGCTTGTACTCCAGGTTCAGCGGGACGTCGCCGAACGCGCGGCCCTCAAGGCGGACGTACGCCCACTTGCGGTCGTCGAGCCACGCGACGTAGTCGGACGGGCCGATGTGGACGTTCTTGGCGCCCAGCTCACGGTCGCGGATCTGCGAGGTGACGGCCTGGGTCTTGGAGATCTTCTTGGACTCCAGGCGCTCGCGCTCGAGCATGTTCTTGAAGTCCATGTTGCCGCCGACGTTCAGCTGCATGGTGCGCTCGAGGATGACACCGCGGTCCTCGAACAGCTTCGCCATCACGCGGTGCGTGATGGTCGCGCCGACCTGGGACTTGATGTCGTCGCCGACGATCGGGACACCGGCCTCGGTGAACTTGTCGGCCCACTCCTTGGTGCCGGCGATGAACACCGGGAGGGCGTTCACGAAGGCGACCTTGGCGTCGATGGCGCACTGGGCGTAGAACTTGGCGGCGTTCTCGGAGCCCACCGGCAGGTAGCAGACCAGGACGTCGACCTGGCGGTCCTTGAGGATCTGGACGACGTCGACGGGGGCCTCGTCGGACTCCTCGATGGTCTCCCGGTAGTACTTACCCAGGCCGTCGAGGGTGTGGCCGCGCTGGACGGTGACGCCGGTCGGCGGCACGTCGCAGATCTTGATGGTGTTGTTCTCGCTGTTGCCGATGGCGTCGGCCAGGTCGAAGCCGACCTTCTTGGCGTCCACGTCGAAGGCGGCGACGAAGTCGACGTCCTTCACGTGGTAGTCGCCGAACTGGACGTGCATCAGGCCGGGGACCTTACCGGCCGGGTCGGCGTCCTTGTAGTACTCGACACCCTGCACCAGCGAGGCGGCGCAGTTGCCCACGCCGACGATGGCTACGCGAACCGAACCCATTCCGGTTGCTCCCTGAATCTCATGAGAGTCGCCGTGGTGTGACGACACTCGTTCCACATCTGTTCTGACTGTCTGACGGGCGCGCGGGGCGCCCACGCCTCGCCGCGAGCGGCGGCAAGGCCGGCGCGGTGCTGCTACAGCGCTCCGGTCAGGAGCGCCCCGGGCGGTCGTACGGTGGCCCGGGCGGGTCCGAGGACCCGGCGGCCTGGCCACGGCCGTCCGAAGTTGGGGGGGACGCGGGACCGCGTCCGTTTCTGGTGGCGCGCTCGGTCTCGATCAGCTCGTTGAGCCAGCGGACCTCGCGCTCCACGGACTCCAGGCCGTGGCGCTGGAGTTCGAGGGTGTAGTCGTCGAACCGTTCGCGGGTGCGGGCGATCGAGCTGCGCATCCGCTCCAGCCGCTCCTCCAGCCGGCTGCGGCGGCCTTCCAGCACGCGCATCCGGACGGCCCGGTCGGTCTGGCCGAAGAAGGCGAAGCGGACACCGAAGTGCTCGTCCTCCCAGGCGTCCGGCCCGGACTCGGCGAGCAGCTCCTCGAAGCGCTGCTTGCCCTCGGCGGAGAGCCGGTAGACGATCTTCGACCGCTTGCCGTTGAGCGCGGTGGCCGGGACGTACTCGACGTCCGGGTTGTCCTCGACCAGGAAACCCTGGGCGACCAGGCTCTTCAGGCACGGGTAGAGCGTTCCGTAGGAGAAGGCCCGGAACGAGCCCAGCAGGACGTTGAGCCGCTTGCGCAGCTCGTAGCCGTGCATGGGCGCGTCGTGGAGCAGGCCGAGGACGGCGAATTCGAGAACGCCGGAGCGTCGGCTCATACCGCCTTCCTCCTTCCGTCGCGGGGTCCTGCTCGTCGGATGCCGGGCCCGGCCCGCGGGGTATGCCGGGCCGATGTGTCGTGCCGATGTATCGGCTCGATATATCGGCAACAGTAACCCTGGGTCACGAAAGGAGCAAGAGGGGCACGCGTAACCGCGATCACAAGGGCTTTGGGCAACGGCCGTGCAATAAATCCCGGTCGGTTCGTCCTGGTTGGCTTCCAATGCCCGATTGGACACCTTTCAGGGAGCCGTACTCTGTCGCCTGTGCACCCGGACCGAGGAGCTGCTGAGAGATGAGCGAACACCGGCGTAGGTCGGCCAACCCCGGGGGCGAGCAGCCGCCCTCCAGGCGGGCGTCCGCCGGGCGCCCGTATGCCTACGGCAGCCCGGTCGAGGGAGCACCCGACTACGCGCACGAGTCGCGCGAGCCGTCGGCCGGTCCCGGCCGTCCCGGCCCGGCGGCGGCCCCCGGACCCCGGCGCGCGGTGCGGGAGACCGCCCAGCAGCCCCGGCTGACCCGGGCGGAGATGCGCAAGCAGTCCCGCAAGGGCGGCGGCGGTGGTGACGGAGGTTCGGAGGGCCCGCCGAACGGCCGGAGCGCCGGCCGCAACGGCAAGCCGGGCAAGCCCGGCAAGAAGCGGCTGATCGACTACCCGCGCTTCGGCAAGACCGGCTTCAAGCGGTGGATGCCGTCCTGGAAGCAGTCGCTGAGCCTGTTCCTGATTTTCTTCGGCGGCAGCGTGGCGGCCATAGGCGCGGCGTTCGCGCTGATCCCGGTGCCGGACGCGAAGGCGTCGATCGACCTCCAGAACAACATCTACTACTGGGCCGACGGCACCGAGATGGCCCGCAAGGGCGACACCAACAAGCAGTGGGTGGAGCTCTCGGAGATCAGCCGCCCGGCGCAGGACGCGGTGATCGCGGCCGAGAACGAGACCTTCCGCACCGACAAGGGCATCGACCCCAAGGGCATCGCCCGCGCCGTCTACAACATGGCGACCGGCGGCGAGACCCAGGGTGGTTCGACCATCACCCAGCAGTACGTGAAGAACGTCTACCTGTCCCAGGAGCAGACGCTCAGCCGCAAGGCCAAGGAATTCATCATCGCGCTGAAGATCAGCGACGACAAGGACAAGATCCTCACCGGCTACCTGAACACCAGCTGGTACGGCCGCGGCGCGACCGGCGTCCAGGCCGCCGCCCAGGCGTACTACGGGGTGGACGCCAACAAGCTGGACGTCTGTCAGAGCGCCATGCTGGCGGGCCTGTTGAAGGGTGCGGCGCTGTACGACCCGACCCTCAACACCGGCAACCACGACCGCATGCAGGAGCGCTGGAACTACGTCCTGGACCGGATGCAGGCCACCAAGACGATCACGGCCGAGGACCGCGCCAAGTGCGGGCCGAAGTTCCCCGAGCCGATCGCGGTGAAGGCCCCGGCCAGCCTGAACGGCGAGGTCTCCTACCTGGTGGACACCGCCAACAAGTTCCTGGCGGCCAAGGACAAGAACCTCAACCAGCAGCGGCTCGACCGCGGCGGCTTCCAGATCTACACCACGTTCCAGAAGGACAAGGTCGACGCCCTGAAGAAGGCGGTCGACGACTTCGAGGCCGCCAACCTGCACCCGGACAGGCGGGCCGAGGACCAGAACGTCCAGATCGGCGCGGCTTCGGTGGTGCCGAACGACGGCGCGATCATCGCCCTCTACGGCGGCAAGGGCATCGAGAACAACCACTACACCAACAACGCAGACGCGGTCGGCGTCCCGGTCGGCTCGACCTTCAAGCCGTTCGTGCTGGCCACCGCGATGCAGAACGGGGTGCTCACCAAGAACGGTGAGGACGGCACGCCGGCCAAGATCAACCAGGACTCCAAGTACTTGGCCGACAACCTGGCCCCGATCTACACCAAGGACGGCACCCCGGCCATCGGCGACGACGGCAAGCCGTACAAGCAGCGCAACAGCGAGCCCGGCCAGAAGGGCTACGTGACGCTGAAGCAGGCCATGCAGTGGTCGTACAACGTGCCGTTCGTGCAGCTGGGCCAGGACGCGGGCAACAAGAACGTCAGGGACATGGTGATGAAGCTGGGCCTGCACGAGGACACCCTCGCGCCGGCCACCAGCCTGACCTTCCCGCTCGGCACCTCGACCCCGTCGGCGATCCGGATGGCCTCGGCCTACTCGGTGTTCGCGGCCCGCGGCCAGCAGACCGACCCGTACTCGGTGAGCAAGGTGCTGTTGGGTGGCAAGGAGCTGCCCGGCTTCACCAAGCCGGCGCCGAAGCAGGTGCTCGACCCGGTGGTCGCCGACAACATCACCGAGGTGCTGCAGAACGTGGCGAAGAACGGCACCGGCAGCAAGACCAACGAGCTGGGCTTCCCGGTGGCCGGCAAGACCGGTACCACCGACGGCGGCAAGTCCGCTTTCTGGGTGGGCTACACCAACAGCCTGACCACCTCGGTCGGCATGTGGCGCGAGGACCCGGCGAACAAGTCGGGTCTGCAGTCGCTCGACGGCACCGGCGGCAAGAACGAGATCCACGGTGGTGACTTCCCCGCCGAGGTGTTCACCCGGTACATGAAGGTGATCGGCCCCGGCAACCCGAAGAACTTCCAGGCCGCGACCCCGTGGGGCCAGGAGGTCGACTCCTCGGGCGCCCCGGCCAGCCCGTCGTCCAGCGCCTCCGCCTCCACCTCGGCGTCCCCGGGCGAGCCGACCGGACCCACCGAGCCGCCCGCCAGCAAGTCCCCGGATGGACCGGTCTCGCCGCCGCCGAGCGCCAGCTCGACCTGCCAGGGCAACGGCAACGGAAACGGGAACTGCGGCCCGAGCCGGTCGCCCAAGCCGAGCAAGAGCCCGAGCCAGAGCGCCAGTCCCAGCCCGGGAGCCGGCGGCGCCGGCGACCTGGTCGGCCTGATGGGCGGCCAGTAGGGCTACGGCGCAGGAGAGTTGAGGAAGGCCGGAGGTGGGATCCCACCTCCGGCCTTCTCGTCTTGCCGGACGGTCTCACTCACCGGCCCGCCACTGAAGTCCGAAGGCCCGGTCTTGTCCCCGCCCTCCCAGTTGTTGAGGCAGAGGGCGGTGACGACCGGGTGCCGGACGAGTCCCTGTTCTACATCGACGTCGCACCCGACGACCGGCGGATCGCGGACGTCTCCTGGAAGTTCCGCGACTGGGCCTTCACTCCGGGACGGGGCGCGGGGAGCATGACCGACCCGCTCCAGCCCGAGCGTCTGCAGGCCGCGAAGCGCCTGGCCGGCCGGCAGGCCTGACCTCTCGCCGAATCCCGGCGAAACCGCCACAGAGGGGCACCGGACCGCGAACGGCGATCCCGTGCCCCTCTTCGGTTGCGGGCGAGGGTGCGGCAGTATGTGCGCCATGACGTCCAGCCTGCGTGACGAGACCCCAGCGCCCGGGCCGGTTCCGGCCGCGGGGCCGCTGCCGAACACCGTGGTGGTGCCCGCGGACGAGGACCCGGTCTCGGAGGCCGGCAGCGAGCTGCTGGGCGGCCCGCCGGGGCGTCGGGCGCTGCTCGGGGTGTCCTGGTGGACGCCCGCCAAGTTCCTCGCAGTGGCCGCGGTGGTGGTCTTCCTGCTGGGCCTGTTCCAGAAGGCCTCGTGCTACCAGAGCGGCTGGTTCTTCGGCGCCACCA
>NZ_BMRI01000009.1:38244-42249 GCF_014648555.1 Kitasatospora griseola | reverse complement strand
GCCAGTACACGCACGCCTGTTACAGCGACATCCCGCACCTGTTCTCGGGGCGCGGCTTCGCGGACGGCGGGCGCCCGTACCTGGACCCGATCCCGCAGGGTTCGGCGGACATGCAGTACCTGGAGTACCCGGTGCTGACCGGTCTGTTCATGCAGATCGCGGCCTGGCTGACCACCCACAACGGCGACATGATGAGCCGAGAGCAGTGGTTCTGGCTGGTCAACGCCGGAATGCTGATGATCTGCGCGGTGGTCGCGGTGGTCGCGGTCTCCCGCACCCAGCGCCGCCGCCCGTGGGACGCGCTGCTGTTCGCCCTCGCGCCGTGCCTGGCGCTGGACTCCACCATCAACTGGGACCTGCTCGCGGTGGCGCTGGCCGCCGTGGCGATGGCGTACTGGTCCGGGTCCCGGCCGGTGTGGGCGGGTGTGTTCATCGGTCTGGCGACCGCGGCCAAGCTCTATCCGGTGCTGCTGCTGGGCCCACTGCTGGTCCTGTGCCTGCGGTCCGGGAAGTGGAAGGAGTTCGGCCTGGTCTTCGGCGGCACCGCCGGTTCCTGGCTGATCGTCAACGTGCCGATCATGCTGGCGAACTGGAAGGGCTGGCTGACCTTCTACAGCTTCAGCCAGGTCCGCACCGAGGACTACGGCTCGTTCTGGCTGATCCTGATGCAGGCCGTGCGCAACGGGCAGCACCTGGAGAGCCTGAACACCTGGATCGCGGGCCTGCTGGTGCTCAGCTGCCTGGCGATCGGCTGGCTGGCGATCAGCGCCCCGCGCCGTCCGCGCTTCGCCCAGCTGGCCTTCCTGGTGGTCGCCGCCTTCGTGCTGACCAACAAGGTGTACTCGCCGCAGTACGTGCTCTGGCTGATCCCGCTCGCGGTGCTGGCCCGGCCGCGCTGGCGGGACTTCCTGATCTGGCAGGCCTGCGAGGTGCTGTACTTCCTCGGCATCTGGTCGTACCTGGCCTACAACGGCGACGCCAAGCACCACGGCATCGACCTGCAGTGGTACCACTTCGCGATCGCCCTGCACCTGGTCGGCACCCTGTACATCTGCTACCTGGTGGTCCGCGACATCCTCTACCCGGACCGCGACCCGGTGCGCTGGGACGGGAGCGACGACCCGTCCGGCGGCGTGCTGGACGGCGCCCCGGACCGGTTCGTGCTCGGCTCGGCCCGCGGCTTGCGCGAGGAGGCGAGCTACGCCGAGTACGCCCCGCAGGGCGAGGCCGACTGGCTGGTCGAGTCCGAGCCCGCCCCGCAGCCGAAGTAGCTTCGCAGGAACGCCGAAGCCCGACCGCCTCCCCGGCGGTCGGGCTTCGGCCGTTGCGGCGGCAGCCTCAGCGTTCGACCACCCGGTCGAAGTGGGTGGTGGTGTGGCGGACGGTCAGCGCCAGTTCGTCGCCGACCGCGGGCGCCTTGTGCTCGCCGGGCAGGAACAGGATCGACACCTGCATGTGCGGCGGTTCGGCGAACCACAGCTGCTTGCCCTGCCAGCTGTACGGGGAGAGCGTCCGGTTCAGGGTGGCCAGGCAGGCCCGGGCCAGGCCCTTGAGGCGCTGCAGTGTCCCGTGCACGTACTTGGGAGCCTCCAGGCCGACGCCGTGCGCGGTGCCGCCGCTGACCACCAGCAGGTGGCCGCCGGACGGGGCCTTGTGCTGCCGGTAGCCGTACCGCTCGCCGCGCCCGATCGGGGTGACGTCCAGGACGGTGGCCCGGGAGGACATCGCGCCCACGTCGCCGAGCCACAGCCGGGTGCCGATCCGGGAGCGGAACTCGGTGTCGGGGTGGCGCTCGGCCAGCCGTCGCACGTCCTTGGCGGCCAGGTGGCTGAGGTAGACGACGTCGGTGGGGAGCCCGGCCGCGCCGATCGCCCGGACCCATTCGGCGACCTCGTCCACCGGGTCGGAGCGGTCCGGCCGGTCCAGCGGCAGGTGCAGCGCGAAGCCCTCCAACGCCAGGTGGCCGACCGGCAGTTCGGGGAGTTCGCCGACCCGGACGCCGTGCCGCCGCATGCCGGTCATGCACTCGATGACCACGCGGGCGCCGGCGGGCAGCGCGGCCAGCGCCTCGGTGTGCGCGACGGTGCGGATCACCCGGTCGGCGGGCAGCTCCGCCTCGGGTTCACCGGCCCGGTACGGGGTGAGCACCAGCAGGTCGCCGGGGAAGGCGTCGGCCGTCGCCGCCGCCTCGTCCGCGGTGCCGACGGCCAGCACGGGGCTGCCCAGCCGGGCCGCCTCCTCGGCGAGCCGCCGGTTGCCGAAGCCGTAGCCGTTGCCCTTGGCGACCGGGACCAGCCCGGGGAACTCGGCCAGCAGCCCGCGCTGGTGCGCCCGCCAGCGGTCGCCGTCCACGTACATCGTCAGGGTCATCACGTTCTCCCTGTAAAGGTCCGACCTGAGCTCAGCGGCGCGACATGTAGAGGTCGAGCGCCTTGTGCAGGAGCTTGTTGAGCGGGTAGTCCCACTCGCCGAGGTACTCCGCGGCCTGTCCGCCGGTGCCGACCTTGAACTGGATCAGCCCGAACAGGTGGTCGTCCTCGTCCAGCGTGTCGCTGATGCCGCGCAGGTCGTAGACGCTCGCGCCGAGCGCGTACGAGTCCCGGATCATCCGCCACTGGACGGCGTTGGACGGCTTCACCTCGCGCTTGTGGTTGGCGGAGGCGCCGTAGGAGTACCAGACGTGCTCACCGACGGTGAGCATGGTGGTGGCGGCCAGCGGTTCGCCGTCGTGGTAGGCGAGGTAGAGCCGCATCCGGTTGGGGTCCTCGGCGGTGAGCGCCTTCCACATCCGCTGGAAGTAGGACAGCGGGCGGGGGGTGAAGTGGTCGCGTTCGGCGGTGGTCACGTACAGCTTGTGGAAGACCGCGAGGTCCTCGTAGCCGCCCTGGACCACCTCGACGCCGGTCTTCTCCGCCTTCTTGATGTTGCGCCGCCACAGCTGGTTGAAGCCGCGCTGGACGTCGTCCAGCGAACGGCCGCCGAGCGGGACCTGGAACACGTAGCGGGGCTGCACGTCACCGAAGCCGGCGCCGCCGTCCTCGCCCTGCAGCCAGCCGGAGCGGCGCAGGCGTTCGGCGGCCTCCAGGGCGCGCGGCTCGGACCAGTCCGGCTCGACGTCGCGCAGCCGCTTGGCCTCCTTGGAGGCGATCGCCTCCTTGATGGTGGCGGCCTCCCAGCGGCGGACCACCACCGGCGGGCCCATCTTCACCGAGAACGCGCCCTGCGACTTCAGGTGCGCCAGCATCGGCTTCAGCCAGCGGTCCAGGTCCGGGTCGAACCAGTCGATGATCGGGCCCTCGGGCAGGTACGCCAGGTACCGCTTCACCTTGGGCAGCTGGCGGTAGAGCACCAGCCCGGCGCCGACCAGCTCGCCCGCGGCGTCGAACCAGCCGAGGCTCTCGGCGCGCCACTCCGCCTTGACGTCCGCCCAGGAGGGCACCTGCATGTGGCTGGCCGAGGGCCGGCTCTGCACGAATGCCAGGTGTTCCTCACGCGTGATCGTCCGCAGACGCAGGCTCATGCTCCGTGCTCCTCCTCGTCAGACTTACCCAGGGTGACCCTATCGTCCGAATGGTCCGATTCGACCGGGAAACGGTCCGACATGGCTGTGCCCCCCCGTTTCGTACCTGCTGAGCACAGGTAGTACGCCGGGAGGGCAGTGGAGGTTGCGCGCCGGTGGTCGGGTTCACCCGGTTCCACCGCGCGCGGGGGTCACCACACGCCCCCGAAGAGTCCGCCGTGCGCCACTCCGAGGAACAGGCCGAACGCGGCGGCGCCCGTCCCGATCACCACCAGGAAGCGCTCGGCCGTGGTGACCGAGACGAACAGGCCGACCATCCCGGTGACGATCCCGGCCAGTCCGGTCCACGAGCTGAGCAGGTGGAGGTTGTAGAAGAACGAGGTGACGAAGGCGACCGCGCCGAGCAGCAGGGTGACCCCGACCAGGGCGTTCTCCCGCGGGTGCGGGTTGCCGTCGGTGTTCAGGGTGAACTGCGGCCGGTGGAC
>NZ_BMRI01000009.1:29861-38222 GCF_014648555.1 Kitasatospora griseola | reverse complement strand
GTTCTGCGCCATAGGACCCACCTCCTGTGGTGGAGGGAACGTTCGTTCTGTCCAGATTGATACTGATATGAGCGAAATGACAACCCCGGGGTCCTGGCGTTTTGTCCGCCGGTCGGCTCACCCGGTAGGCTGGCCCCTCTGCACTGGTGTAGGGCGTGCCCGCATGCCCGGACCATCGGTGCCGACGCGCACAACCCTCCTGCCACGGAGAGACCGTGGCCGTTGAGTCCAAAGGAGGTGGGTTACACATGCGTCACTACGAGGTGATGGTCATCCTCGACCCGTCGGTCGAGGAGCGCGCTGTCTCCCCCCTGATCGAGAGCTTCCTCAACGTCGTCCGCACCGGCGGCGGCAAGGTTGAGAAGGTAGACACCTGGGGCCGTCGTCGCCTGGCGTACGAGATCAACAAGCAGTCCGAGGGCATCTACTCGGTCATCGACCTCACGGCCACGCCCGAGGTCGTCAAGGAGCTCGACCGCCAGCTCAGCCTGAGCGAGTCGGTTCTGCGGACCAAGGTCCTGCGCCCGGACACCCACTGAGCCCACTTCCGGCGTACGCGCCGGAGGGCTCGCGTCCGGTGTTCCACGTGGAACACCGCTGACGAGCACCGCAGAACTTCTTTCCGAGAGGTCATCACCACATGGCAGGCGAGACCGTCATCACCCTCGTCGGCAACCTCGTCGACGACCCCGAGCTGCGTTTCACTCCGTCGGGCGCCGCGGTGGCCAAGTTCCGCATCGCGTCGACCCCGCGCACCTTCGACCGTCAGACCAACGAGTGGAAGGACGGCGAAAGCCTCTTCCTCACGTGCAACGTCTGGCGTCAGCCGGCGGAGAACGTGGCCGAGTCGCTGCAGCGCGGCATGCGCGTGATCGTGCAGGGCCGACTGCGCCAGCGGTCTTACGAGACCAAGGAAGGCGAGAAGCGGACGGTCTTCGAGGTCGAGGTCGATGAGGTCGGCCCGAGCCTGCGCTCGGCGACCGCCAAGGTCACCCGCGCCAACCGCTCCGGCGGTCCCGGCGGCGGTGGCGGTGGCGGCTTCGGCGGCCAGCAGGGCGGCGGCGGGTACGGCGGCGGCAACCAGGGTGGCGGCAGCTGGGGTGGCAACTCCGGCGGCGGTCAGTCCGGCCCGTCCGACGACCCGTGGGCGTCCAGCGCCCCGTCCGGCGGCCAGCAGGGCGGCGGCTGGGGCGCCCCGTCCGGTGGCGGCTACTCGGAAGAGCCCCCGTTCTAAGCGGCGCTCGGCCGGGCCCGCACGGGCCCGGACACGCTGACAGATCTCGTACTTAACGGAGCACACAATGGCGAAGCCGCCTGCTCGCAAGCCCAAGAAGAAGGTTTGCGTCTTCTGCAAGGACAAGGCCACTTACGTGGACTACAAGGACACGAACCTGCTGCGGAAGTTCATTTCCGACCGTGGCAAGATCCGTGCCCGCCGGGTCACCGGCAACTGCACCCAGCACCAGCGTGACGTCGCCACGGCCGTGAAGAACAGCCGTGAGATGGCCCTGCTGCCCTACACCTCCACCACGCGCTAAGAGAGGGTGACCGAACAATGAAGATCATCCTCACTCACGAGGTCCCCGGCCTCGGCAGCGCCGGCGAGGTCGTCGAGGTCAAGGACGGCTACGCCCGCAACTTCCTGGTCCCGCGTGGCTTCGCCATCCGCTGGACCAAGGGCGGTCAGAAGGACGTCGACGCCATCCGTCGCGCCCGGAAGATCCACGCCATCCAGACCCTCGAGGCCGCCAACGAGGTCAAGGCCAAGCTCGAGGGCCTGCAGGTCAAGCTGGCCGTTCGCTCCGGCGACGCCGGCCGCCTGTTCGGCTCGGTGACCCAGGCCGACGTCGTGGAGGCCATCAAGGCCGCCAACGGCCCGGCCGTGGACAAGCGCGCCGTCGCGATCGCCTCGCCGATCAAGACCGTGGGCACCCACAAGGTCTCGGTCAAGCTGCACTCGGACGTTCAGGCCAACCTCGACGTCGCCGTCGTCGCTGCCTGATCTCTGCCGCAGAGCTGACGAAGGGGCCGGACTCCACTCGGAGTCCGGCCCCTTCGTCGTGCCGTCGAAGGGCTACGCCCGGACGGCGCCGGTCACCATCCAGCGGCCGGTGCGTATCCGGCCGGCCAGGACCGCGGCCCGGGCCAGCATGAACAGGTTCATCGCCCACCACAGCCCGGCCAGGCCCAGGCCCAGCACGGGCACCGCGAGGACGGCCGGGGTGAACAGCAGCAGCGCGGCCAGCATCCCCCAGGCCAGAAAGCGGCCGTCGCCGGCGCCCATCAGCACGCCGTCCAGCACGAACACCAGGCCGCCGATCGGCTGGGTCAGCGCCGCCAGCAGCAGCACGGTGGACAGCAGCCCCCGGACCGACGGGTCGTCGGTGAACAGCGGGACGTACAGCGGCCGGGCCAGCACCATCAGCAGGCCCAGCAGCACGCCCGCGCCGACGCCCCACCCGACCATCCGCCGGGTCGCCGCCCGGGTGCCCGGCAGGTCGCCGGCGCCCAGGTAGCGTCCGATGATGGCCTGCCCGGCGATCGCCACGGCGTCCAGCGCGAAGGCCATGAACGACCAGATGGTCATGGTGATCTGGTGGGCCGCGATCTCGGCGTCGCCCAGGTGCGCGGCCACCGCGGTGGCCAGCAGCAGCGAGGCGCGCAGGCTCAGGGTGCGCACCACCAGCGGGCCGCCGGCCCGGGCGGAGGCCTTGATGCCGGCCAGGTCGGGCCGCAGCCCGGCGCCCTCCCGGCGGGCGCCGCGGACCACCACGGCCACGTACACGGCGGCCATCGCGTTCTGCGCGATCACGGTGCCCCAGGCGGAGCCGGCCACCCCGAGGCCGGCGCCGTACACCAGGCCGAGGTTGAGCAGCAGGTTGGCGCCGAACCCGCCGATCGCCACCAGCAGCGGGGTGCGGGTGTCCTGGAACCCGCGCAGCACGCCGGTGGCGGCCAGCACCAGCAGCATCGCGGGCACGCCGAGGGCGCTGATCCGCAGGTAGGTGACGGCATACGGGGCGGCGGTGGGGGAGGCCCCGAGCAGGTGGGCGGCCTGCGGGGCGAGCGCCAGCGTGAGCACGACCATGCCCGCGGAGAGGATCAGGGCCAGCCAGATCCCGTCGATGCCCTGCTGGACGGCGGCCCGGCGGTCGCCGGCGCCGATCCGGCGGGCGACCGCGGCGGTGGTGGCGTAGGCGAGGAAGACGAAGATCCCGGCGGCGGTGGTGAGCGCGGCGGAGGCGATGCCGAGGCCGGCCAGCTGGGCGGTGCCGAGGTGGCCGACGATCGCGGAGTCGGCCATCAGGAAGAGCGGTTCGGCGACCAGCGCGCCGAACGCCGGGACCGCGAGCGCGAGGATCTCGCGGTCGTGGCGGCGGCGTTCGGCCGTGGGGGCGGGACGGGTGGGCGTCGCTGGCATGACGTCCACCCTACTCATCCACAGGTAATGATCGCTAGTGGCTTTTGGCTCTTACCGGACCTGTGGACGGACGGTGGATCGAACGGCCGATCGAACAGTTGGGCGGTCCCGTCCCCAGCTGTGTGAAGAATTTCTCATGCACAGGGTGGGGAAAAGGTCGCCGCAGGTCAGCGAGTTGACACCGGCGCGATCGTGTGGTTATCCACAGCGGTGTCCACAGGGTTGTGCACAGCTTTCCGGGGGTTCTCCACAGCCTCCGAGCAGTTATCCACATGGCCTGTGGATAACCGTCTTGGAGGAACCGCCCGGACCCCCGTACCGTGGCTCCGGACCAGACCCCGGTGGCCGCGCGACACCGCCCCGCACACAGCCGGAACTGTCGGCTCGGTGGCGTATGAAAGACAGAGCGCCCGCACCGGACAGGCCCGCACCAACTCGCACCAACCGCTGATCGGGGAACACGCGTGACCGGCCCCCAGTACGACGACCACGAAGCCCCTCCGCCCCCGGAGGACGACTGGCAGCCGTCCGACGACGCCTTCCCGCTCGACGCCTTCCCCGACGGTCCCGGCGACCGCCTGCCCGCCACCCGTCGTTCGAACAACGCCGCCAACGGCTCCGGTGGGCAGGGCGGCGGCGGGGGCTTCCAGCGCCGTGACGGCGGCGGCAAGGGCGACCGCTTCCCCGGCAAGGGCGAGCGGCGCGACCGCGACGGCGAGACCGGCTTCGGCGGCAGCGAGGGATTCGAACGCGTCCCCCCGCAGGACCTGGCGGCGGAGCAGTCCGTGCTCGGCGGCATGCTGCTGTCCAAGGACGCCATCGCCGACGTGGTCGAGGTGCTCAAGCCCGCCGACTACTACCGGCCCGCCCACGAGCTGATCCACGGCGCGATCCTCGACCTCTACGCCCGCGGCGAGCCCGCCGACCCGATCACCGTGGCCGGCGAGCTCACCAAGCGCGGCGAGCTGGTCCGCGTCGGCGGCGCCTCCTACCTGCACACCCTGGTCAACTCCGTCCCGACCGCGGCCAACGCCGAGTACTACGCGGAGATCGTCCACGAGCGCGCCGTGCTGCGCCGCCTGGTCGAGGCCGGCACCCGGATCGCCGGCATGGGCTACGCCGCCGAGGGCGACGTGGACGACATCGTCAACGCCGCCCAGGCCGAGATCTACGCCGTCACCGAGCAGCGCACCAACGAGGACTACGCCCCGCTCGCCGACATCATGGAGGGCGCGCTCGACGAGATCGAGGCGATCGGCTCCCGGTCCGGCCAGATGTCCGGCGTCCCCACCGGCTTCGCCGACTTCGACCAGCTCACCAACGGCCTGCACCCCGGCCAGATGATCGTCATCGCGGCCCGCCCCGCCATGGGCAAGTCCACCCTGGCGCTGGACTTCGCCCGGGCCTGCTCGATCCACAACAACCTGCCGAGCGTGATCTTCTCGCTCGAAATGGGCCGCAACGAGATCGCCATGCGCCTGCTGTCGGCGGAGGCCCGGGTGGCGCTGCACCACATGCGCTCCGGCAACATGACCGACGACGACTGGACGCGGGTGGCCCGGCGGATGCCCGAGGTCAGCGCGGCGCCGCTGTACATCGACGACTCGCCGAACCTGTCGATGATGGAGATCCGCGCCAAGTGCCGCCGGCTGAAGCAGCGCAACGACCTGCGCCTGGTGGTCATCGACTACCTGCAGCTGATGCAGGCCGGCGGCTCGCGGCGGGCGGAGAGCCGCCAGCAGGAGGTCTCGGACATGTCCCGAAACCTCAAGCTGCTGGCGAAGGAGCTGGAGATCCCGGTGATCGCGCTCTCCCAGCTGAACCGTGGCCCCGAGCAGCGCACCGACAAGAAGCCGATGGTCTCCGACCTGCGTGAGTCCGGCTCGATCGAGCAGGACGCCGACATGGTCATCCTGCTGCACCGCGAGGACGCCTACGAGAAGGAGTCCCCGCGGGCCGGCGAGGCGGACCTGATCGTGGCCAAGCACCGTAACGGTCCGACCGCCACCATCACCGTCGCCTTCCAGGGCCACTACTCGCGCTTCGTGGACATGACCCGCGACGTGACCTGACGGACAGTGAGGCGCCGCGCCGTCAGAACCAGTGCAGGCAGTGCGGTTCGCGTTCGGCGCGGAACATGGCGTCGGCCAGCGCGGCCGCGGCCGGGTGGTGGGCGCGGACGTGGCCGGCCCGGACCAGGGTGCTCGGGGTGGTGCCGCCCAGGTAGATCGAGCCGAGGTCGCTGATGTCCAGCGACAGGTCGGGCTCGCGGTCGGTCGGGGTGCAGTCGGCCCGGCCGTCGCGGACGGTCAGCAGGTGGCGGGTCCGCTCGCCGAGGAACGGGTCGTCGACGTCCAGGACGAGCTCGCCGTCCGCGGACCAGCCGCGGGCGGTGAGGGCGCGCGGGACGTCGAGCAGCCGCACCCAGAGCCAGTCGGTGTCGTTGGTGATCGCGCCGGCGGCGAAGTCGGTCAGCTGCCAGCGCAGCGGGTTGCCGGGCGGGAAGTGCCGGAAGGCGACCTCGGTGACCAGGTCGTGGCCGAGCAGGCAGCGGGCCAGCGCGGTGAACGCGGCGTCGTCGAGCGCGACGGTCTCGTCGACCAGCATGGCCTGCGAGTCGTCCAGGGAGTAGCAGGCGTACCCGTCCGGGGTGCCGTCGACGTCCCGGTGGAGGGCGATCCAGCGCTGGGCGGGGGCGGTCGGCGGGTGCCCGGCCCGCCGGGACCACCAGCGGGGCGGGCGGGAGACCGCGCCCGGCTGGGTGCGGCGGTAGCGGTCGTAGACCTGCTCCACCAGCTCGCGGCAGTCGCTGAGCGGGAGCAGTTCGACGGTGCCGGTGGGCTCCTGGCCCGCCCGCGGCGGCGTGAGCGCGGCCCGGTGCCGGGGCACCGTCAGCCGCCGGGTGTAGGTCGCCGGGCCGTAGCCGAACCGCCGATAGATCACCGCCTCGGAGGCCAGCAGCACCGACATGATCTCGCCGCGTTCGCGCAGGTCGGCGAGTTGACGGCGCTTCATCTCGGTGAGGATGCCCTGCCGCCGGTGGGTGGGCAGCACGCCGACGCAGCTGATGCCGGCCACCGGCACGGTCGACCCGCCGGGCAGCGTCAGCTCGAACGAGTACGCGCACGCGGTGCCGACCGGCCGCCCCTGCTCGGTGACGGCGAGCAGCCCGCGCTCGGGTTCGAGCGCCGACCACCAGACCCCGCCGCCGTCCTCCTCCGGCGACGTCGGGTGCTTCCCGAACGCCGCGAACACGGTGTCGACGAAGACGTCGAGGTCCTTCTCGGTGGTGGAACGAATCTCCATGGCTGTGCTGCCTCCCCGCAGTCGTCCGGCCAGGTGCCCGCCCCAGTGCAAGCGGCGGCCCGCCACTGGGTCAAGCGAATTTGCGGCTGGTAGCCTCACCCGCCGTGATGGACCACGACGACCTGCCACTGTGCCTGCTGCCGGACGAAGCGACGCTGCTGCTGGCCGAGTTGGCGGCGCCGCCGCGGCTGGTGGCGCACCTGCGGCTGGTGCACGACGTGGCGGTGCGACTGGTGGACCGGCTGGCGGAGCACTGCCCGGCGCTGGAGTTCGACCGGGCGGCGGTGCTGTTCGGCGCGGCCACCCACGACATCGGGAAGGTGGTGCACCGGGCGGAACTGTCCGCCCCCGGATCGGCGCACGAGCCGGCCGGCCGGGAACTGCTGCTGACGGCGGGCGTCGCCCCGCGCCTGGCGCGCTTCGCGGCCGGCCACGCGACCTGGGGCCCGGACACCGGCGTCGAGGACCTGCTGGTGTCCCTCGCCGACAAGGCCTGGAAGAACAAGCGCGTCCCGGCCCTGGAGGACCTGCTGGTCACCGCCCTGGTCCGGGCCGGTGGCGGCGAGCGGTGGGAGGCGTTCCTCGTCCTGGACGAACTGCTCACCGCGATCGGCGACGGCGCGGAGGAGCGCCTGGCGTACCAGGCGCTCTTCCCGACCGGTTAGGCGAGGGTGACGGTGCTGCGGAAGACCGTCGCGCCGGGGCCGGTCAGCGCGGTCTTCGCGCCGTTCGCCGGCAGGAAGGCCGACTCGCCCCGGCGGAGCGTCAACGCCTGTCCTTCGGAGGCGAGTTCGACGGTGCCTCCGGTGCAGAGCAGGATCTGCGGGGCGTCGCCCGGCAGGGTGACGGGGTGCTCGGCGAGGTCGTAGCGGGAGAGGCGGAACTCGTCGATCGGCACCGGGTAGAGCCGCTCGCCGTCCGTGCCGGGCTCGGGGCGCATGATCTCCGGGCTGCCGCTCTCGAAGCCGACCACCTTCATCAGCTCGGGGACGTCCACGTGCTTCGGGGTGAACCCGCAGCGCAGCACGTTGTCGGAGTTGGCCATGATCTCCACGCCGGTGCCGCGCAGGTACGCGTGCGGCAGGCCGGCGCCGAGGTAGAGGGCCTCGCCGGGCTGCAGGCGGACGTAGTTGAGCAGCAGGGCGGCGACCAGGCCGCGGTCGCCGGGGTACTCGGCGGCGGCGAAGGCGTAGCCGGCCATCGCACCCGTCGGGTCGGACGGGGCGGCGGCGGTGACGGCGCGGGCCACGGCGTCCACGGTGGCCCGGCCCTGCTCGTCCGTCAGCGCGAGCGCCTCGGCGAGTGCGCCGGACAGCGCCTCGGCCTCCGGCTTGGTGCGCAGCAGGTCGATCAGCGGCTCCAGCCCGGGCACCTCCAGCGAGGCCATCAGGTCGGCCGCGTCGGCGGGCGTCCGGAAGCCGCACAGGCCCTCGAACTCGCTGAGCGCGCAGATCAGTTCGGGCTTGTGGTTGTCGTCCTTGTAGTTGCGGTGCGGCGCGTCGACCGGGATGCCGCGCCGTTCCTCGTCGGCGTAGCCGGCCCGGGCCTCGGCGCGGGTGGGGTGGGCCTGGATGGACAGCGGGGTGGCGGCGGCCAGCACCTTCAGCAGGAACGGCAGGGTGGGTCCGAACTGT
>NZ_BMRI01000009.1:2546-29832 GCF_014648555.1 Kitasatospora griseola | reverse complement strand
GCGACGGCGGCGGCGCCGAGCTCGGCCGCCGGGTCGGCGGCGATCACCCGGTCGAGCGGCGCCGGGCCGTTGCCGCGGTCGACCACCGAGGGCGCGCCGGGGTGGGCGCCCATCCACAGCTCGGCCTGCGGCTCACCGGTGGCGGGCCGGTCGAGCAGCTCGGGGATGGCGGTGGCCGACCCCCAGGCGTAGTCGCGGACGGTGTTGTCGAGCCGGTCCATCAAGTACTCCCGGATACGTGCGGACATGCGTGCGCTGCGGTGGCCAGTGCGCGAGGACCACCGACAATAGCTGACGCACCTGGCCGCCCGATGGTGCCAGTGATCACTCTCCTGGGCGCGCCAACCGGCATCGGACGGGTGTTCCGGAGAGGCTGGGACGGTAACCGGGGCCGATCGGTCCCGCCACCGACACCGACCAGGGGAGCAGCCGTGACCGCGTCACCGCCCGACGAGAGCGCCGAGGGCCGTGGGGCGGGTGCCGCGCCGCCCTTCCCCCCGCTGGCGGTCGACGTCTTCACCGGCCCGGAGAGCGCGTTCTTCGCCACCTCCAGCCTGATCATGGGCGAGCGCACGGCGATCCTGGTGGACGCCCAGCTGACCCGCAGCGCGGGCCGGGAACTCGCCGAGTGGATCGCCGGCAAGGGCCGCCAACTGCTGGCGATCGTGGTCACCCACCAGCACCCGGACCACTACTTCGGCGCGGACGAGGTGCTCCGGCTGTTCCCGGACGCCCAGCTGCTGGCCGCGCCGTCGGTGGTGGAGGGCATCCGGCAGACCGCGGCGGCGAAGGTGGCGCAGTGGAAGCCGGTGTACGGCGACGACATCCCCGACCGGCCGCGGCTGCCCGCCCCGCTGCTCCCGCAGCCGCTGATGATCGACGGTCAGCTGATCCGGGTGCTGCCGCTCGGCCAGGCCGACAGCGCGGGCTCCACCGTGGTGTACCTGCCGAGCATCCACACCGTGGTCGCGGGCGACTTCGTCTACAACGGCACCCACGTGTGGACGGCCGACACCGACCCGGCTGCCCGCGGCCAGTGGTCGCACAACCTGGGCCGGATCGCCGACCTGAGCGTGGACCGGGTGATCGCCGGACACCGCGCTCCCGGCATGGACGACGCCGCGCACCGCGTCCTGGGCTTCACCGCCGAGTACCTGCGCGACTTCGACGAGGCGCTGGCCGACCACCCGCGGGACGCCGAGGCCCTCGCCACCGCGGTGAACGAGCGCTACGGCGGCCTGACCCTGCCGGCCATCCTGGAGCTCGGCGCGGCGGCCAACGTCGGCCGCGCGGAGGTCCCGCAGGAGGACAACGGCATCATCGACGCGGAGATCGTCGACGAGCAGGAGGACGAGCAGGACGACGGGCCGGGCGACGAGCGGTGATACTGCCCGGATGACGCAGTACGACGCAGTGGTGGCCGCCGGTGGGGCGGGCCGGCGGCTCGGCGGCACGGACAAGCCGGCCCTGACGGTCGGCGGGCGGCCGCTGCTGGACCGGGTGCTGGCCGCCTGCGCGGGCGCCCACCGGATCCTGGTGGTCGGCCCGCGGCGGCCCACCGACCGCACCGGCGTGCACTGGCTGCGCGAGGACCCGCCGGGCGGCGGCCCACTGGCGGCGGTGGCCGCCGCGCTCCCCGAGGTGTCGTCGCCGCTGGTGCTGTTGCTCGCCGCGGACCTGCCGTTCCTCGACACCACCACGGTGACCCGACTGCTGGCCGCCGTCGGCGACGCGGACGGCGCCCTGCTGGTGGACGCCGTAGGCCGCGACCAGCCGCTGACCGCCGCCTACCGCACCACCGCACTGCGCGAGACCCTCACCTCGCTCGGCGACCCGGCCGGCCGCCCCCTGCGCGCCCTGACCGCCCCGCTGCACCTGGCCCGGGTCGCCGACCCGACGGGCGCGTCCTTCGACTGCGACACCCCGGACGAACTGGCGGCGGCCCGCCTGCGGGCGGCGGGGGAGCACTGAGCCACCGGTGTGTGGCGCTCCGGGTGGAAGCGGCCTGCGGCCCGCGGCTCGCGGGATCGGGCAGCATGGGCGTCATGGAGCGCACATTGGACGAGTGGATGGCCGCGGCGGCCGCCGAACTGGGGTTGGACCTGGCGGTGGACGTCCGGGGTTTGCTGGACATGACGCGGGTGGTGGCGCACGGCGTGGAGCGTCCGGCGGCGCCGTTGACGGCGTTCCTGGTCGGGTACGCGGCGGCGCGCAGCGGCGGCGGGGCGGCGGCGGTGGCCGAGGCGTCCGCGAAGGCGACGGCGCTGGCCGAGCGGTGGGCGGCCGAGGCGGACGGCCCGGCGGAGCGGTGAGCGGCGGGGCGGGCAGGGGGACGGTGGATCCGGTCGGCGCGGTGGCGGCGGCCGCGGCGGCGACGCTGCGCGGCTGCCCGTGGCCGGTGGCCCGGCGCACCGCGACGGCGGCGGCGCGCCCGCTGCCGGTGGAGCCGGTGCCGCCGGCGGCCGCGGTCGGGCGGACTCTCGCCGAGCCGCTGACCGCGCTCACCGACCTGCCCGCCTTCGACACCTCGGCGATGGACGGCTGGGCGGTGGCCGGGCCGGGCCCGTGGCGGCTGTCCGGCCGGGTGCTGGCGGGTCAGGGCCGGGTCCCGCTGGCGGACGGCGCGGCGGTGGAGATCGCCACCGGCGCCCAGCTGCCGTCCGGCGCCACCGGGGTGCTCCGTCGCGAGCGCGGCCGACTGGTCGAACTGCCGGACGGGGCGGTCCAGTTGCACGGCGTGGTCGGCCCGGGCCAGGACGTCCGGCCGCGTGGGCAGGAGTGCGGCCGGGGTGAGGAACTGCTGCCCGCCGGGCTGCCGGTGACTCCGGCGGTGCTCGGCCTGGCGGCTGCCGCCGGGCACGACCGGCTGGCCGTGCACCGCCGTCCGACCGTCGAACTGCTGCTGCTGGGCGACGAGTTGCTGACGTCGGGGCTTCCCGCGCCGGGCCGGGTGCGGGACGCGCTGGGCCCGCTGCTGCCGCCGTGGCTGGCCGCCGCCGGGGCGGAACTGCTCGGCAGCCGCTACGTCCGGGACGACTTCGGTCTGCTGCGGGACGCGATCCGGCACTCGCCCGCCGACCTGGTGCTGACCACGGGCGGCACCGCCGCCGGGCCGGTGGACTTCCTGCACGCCGCGTTGGAGGCCACCGGCGGGCGTCTGCTGGTGGACGGGGTGGCGGTGCGGCCCGGGCATCCGATGCTGCTGGCGGCGCTGCCGGGCGGTCGGCACCTGGTGGGCCTGCCGGGCAATCCGCTGGCGGCCGTCGCGGGCCTGGTGACGCTCGCGCTGCCGCTGCTGCACGCGCTGTCCGGGCGCGTCGCCCCTGCGGCCGGGCCGACCGAGGCGCTGGCCGCCGCGCTGCCCGGGCACCCGGTGGACACCCGGCTGCACCCCGTCCGGCGCACTCCCGCCGGGCTCGCCCCGCTGCCGCACGACGGCCCGGCGATGCTGCGCGGCCTGGCCCGGGCGGAGGCGCTGGCCGTGGTGCCGCCCGGCGGTCTGGCGGCGGGGGAGCGCGCCGAGGTGCTGCCGCTGCCCTGACCGGCCGGGCGGATGTTCCACGTGGAACCCGACCGCCGGACCGGGCCGACCGGGGCACTGCCCGGGCGGGTGTTCCACGTGGAACCGTCAGGTCACTGCGGGACGACGGGCGTGCCCGGCTTGATGACGATCAGCCGGTCGGTGAGCTGGAGCACCGCCGCCTCCGGTTCGGTGTAGTTGAGCACCCGGCGCCCGCGCACCACGGCCACCACCAGGTCGGGCAGCTCGCGCGGGCTCTGTCCGGCCTCGGCCTTGGTGACGGGGCGTTCCGTGACGTCCAGGCCGTTGCCGTAGGTGAGCAGGTCCTCCATCACGGCGCCCGCGTTGGGGCTGAGCATCGACATGCCGAGCAGGCGGCCGGCCGAACTGGAGGAGGTGACCACCACGTCGGCGCCGCTCTGCCGGAGCAGCGGGGCGTTCTCGTCCTCGCGGACGGCGGCGACCACGGTGGCGCCCCGGTTGAGCTGGCGGGCCGTCAGGGTGATCAGCGCGGCGGTGTCGTCGCGCTCGGGGGCGACCACCACCTGGGCGGCGCGCGGCAGTTCGGCGCGCATCAGGGTCGCGGTGCGGGTGGCGTCGCCGAGCACGCCGACCAGGCCGTCGTGGGTGGCCTGGTCGATGGCCCGGGGCTGCGGGTCGACCACCACGATGGAGTCCTTCGGAACGCCCTGTCCGAGCAGGGTGTCCACGGCGCTGCGGCCCTTGGTCCCGTAGCCGATGACGACGGTGTGGTCCCGCACGACATGCCTCCAGCGTTCGATCCGCCACTGCAGGCGGGTGCGTTCGGTGAGCACTTCGAGAGTCGTGCCGACCAGGATGATCAGGAAGACCACGCGCAGCGGCGTGATCACGAAGATGTTCACCAGCCGCGCACCGTCGCTCACCGGGGTGATGTCGCCGTAGCCGGTGGTGGAGAGGGTGACGGTCGCGTAGTACGCGGAGTCGAGGAAGCTGACCGAGCCGTTCGCGTTGTCGTTGTAGCCGTCACGGTCCAGGTACACGATCAGCGTGGTCGCCACCAGCACGCCCAGCGCCAGCAGCAGGCGGCGGCCGACCTGCCGCAGCGGCGGGCGGGTCCGGCGGGCGGGCAGCGAGATCCGGCGGGCGGGGTCGGTGTCTTCGGTGCCCTGGTCCCGGAAACGACTGAGCGTCAGACGGGACGGCCGGGCACCCGGGTCGTCGGGCGGATTGGAGTTCGACACAGGCACAAGGATGGGGGGTGGAGGCGTCGCCCACCGACCCCGGGGGCGGAGTGTCGTCAGCCTGTCCGGTCGGGGCCCCGGCCCTTGACGGACTGCCGGTGGACGGCGGGGGGACGGTGTGGCCCGAGGGCGGGGGCGTAGCGTGGCGGCCATGCGAGCCATCACGATTCCCGAGCCCGGCGGTCCCGAACAGCTGGTCTGGGCCGAGGTGCCCGATCCCGTTCCGGCGGCCGGCGAAGTGCTGGTCGAGGTCGCCGCCACCGCGGTCAACCGCGCCGATCTGCTGCAGCGTCAGGGCTTCTACGATCCGCCGCCGGGCAGTTCGCCCTACCCGGGGCTGGAGTGCGCGGGCCGGATCTCCGCGCTCGGCCCCGGTGTGGCCGGCTGGGCGGTCGGCGACGAGGTGTGCGCGCTGCTGGCCGGCGGCGGCTACGCCCAGCAGGTCGCCGTCCCGGTCGGTCAACTTCTGCCGGTGCCCAAGGGGTTGACGCCCGCGCAGGCTGCGGCGCTGCCCGAGGTGGCCTGCACGGTGTGGTCGAACGTCTTCCAGGTCGCGCACCTGCGCCCCGGCGAGACGGTGCTGCTGCACGGCGGCGCCAGCGGCATCGGCACCATGGCGATCCAGCTGGCCAAGGCGGTCGGGGCCCGGGTGGCGGTCACCGCCGGCAGCCCGGAGAAGCTCGCCCGGTGCGCCGAACTCGGCGCGGACGTGCTGATCGACTACCGCCGGCAGGACTTCGTCGCGGAGCTCGCCGAGCTCGGCGGGGCCGACGTCATCCTCGACATCATGGGCGCCAAGTACCTGGAGCGGAACGTGGACGCCCTCGCGGTCAACGGCCGCCTGGTGGTGATCGGCATGCAGGGCGGCGTCAAGGCCGAGCTCAACCTGGCCACCCTGCTGGCCAAGCGGGCCGCGGTGATCGCCACCAACCTGCGCGGTCGTCCGCTGGCCGAGAAGGCGGCGATCGTGGCCGCGGTGCGCGAGCACGTCTGGCCGCTGGTCGAGGCGGGTGTGGTCCGGCCCGTGGTGGACCGGGTCCTGCCGATCGCCGACGCCGCCGAGGCGCACCGCGTGGTCGAGGCGGGCGCCCAGGTCGGAAAGGTCGTCCTGGAGGTGTGAGCAAGGGCCGCGGGGCGGCGGAAATGCCCGGAATGTCCCGGTGTGTGAGGCTGGATCCAAGCTGTTCCGCCTCCGCCCGCACCTCGCTGCGGGCGACCGTCGGGAGGACCTGCTTTCCATGCTCGCTCGCCGCCGCCCCGTGCCCCCGGCCCCGCGCCGCACCCCCACCGCCCGCCCCGGCGCGCTGCTCCGCAGGGCCGCGCTGACCGGCCTGGCGCTGCCGCTGCTGCTGGCCGCCCCCGTCTTCGCCGCCGATCCGACGGCCGACTTCCGACAGCAGACCCAGGCGCGCCTGGACGCCGCCCGACAGCAGGCGCAGGCCGAGTTCGACGCCGAGGTCGGATCGGCCGCGGAGCAGCTCGCGCAGGCCGCGGCGGCGGGGCGGTCCCTGCAGCCGACGGCGCCGGCCGACGGCGCGATATCCGGGACGGCCCAGGCCGTCCCCGCGCCCGTCCCCGTCCCGGTGCCCGCCGCCCCGAGCTCCACCCGGACGACCGGCTCCCCGAGCCCGACCCCCGCCCCCGCCGGACCGGCCGTGCCGTCCCGCACGCCGATGCCCGTCGCCACGCCGTCCGCTCCGCCGAGCGTCGCCGCCGTGTCCGCCACGCCTGTCGTGGCCGCCGGGCCTCCCGCAGCCGTCGAGCCGCCCGCCCCGGCCGAGCCGTCGCCGTCCGCAGGACGCCCGGCCGAGCTGCCCGCCGAGCCCCCGGCGCCCCCGAGCGCGGAACCGACCCCGTCGAGCGCCCCGGCCCCGGCGCCGGCCCGGCCCGGGTGGGCGCACCACCACCAGCGGCCGGCGGTGCCGCCGACGCCGACCCCGACCCCGGCGCAGCCCGAGCCGCCGACGGCCGCGACGGACGGGGCCGGCGGGCAGCAGCCGGCGCCCGGACCGGGGGCAACTGAGGCAGCGGGGACACCGGGGACGACCGGCGGGGTGGAGGGGACCGGGGGGAGCGACGAGGACGCGGCCGACCCCGCGACGGGCGGCGGCGCGGACGACGCGGTGGTCGCGGGCGGGGCCCCACTGGCCGGCCCGGTGGTGCCGGCGGGGCCGCTGCACCTGGGCGACCAGTCCGCGCGACAGCTGCCGCTGGGCGTCGGACTGGGCATGATCGGACTGGGCCTCGGCCTGGTCGGCATGAAGCTGCGCCGGCGGTGAGACCGTGCGACGCGGGCGCCCGCCGGGTGGGACGATCCCGGGACCAGGTTCGTTGACCTCCGCGGTGGACGAAGCATATGAAGGAGCTATGACCAACCCGATGAACGAGCGGTCGCAGCAAGAGCCTTACCAGGCGTCGAGCGGGAAGTCCGAGGACAGTCCGAAGGTGCTGATCGTCGGACCGGACGGCATGGCGGTGGGCACCGCCCCGGCCGGCGGGCTCGGCCGGGGCGGCGAGGAGGACGAGCCGCGTGAACTGCCGGTGACCGAGATGGTCGAACAGCCGGCCAAGGTGATGCGGATCGGCAGCATGATCAAGCAGCTGCTGGAGGAAGTGCGGGCGGCGCCTCTGGACGAGGCGAGCCGGGCCCGGCTGAAGGACATCCACGCCAGCTCGATCAAGGAGCTGGAGCTGGGTCTGGCGCCCGAGCTGGTCGAGGAGTTGGAGCGGCTGTCGCTGCCGTTCGCCGACGACACCATCCCCACCGAGGCCGAACTGCGCATCGCGCAGGCGCAGTTGGTGGGTTGGCTGGAGGGCCTGTTCCACGGCATCCAGACCGCGCTGTTCGCCCAGCAGATGGCGGCGCGGGCGCAGCTGGAGCAGATGCGGCGGGCGCTGCCGCCCGGACTGCACGGCGCGGAGGGGGACTTGGAGGAGCCGGGTCCGGGCCGCGGTCTGCGTTCCGGCCCGTACCTGTAGTCGGCCTCGGGGGCCGCGCTGCGGCGCGGCCCCGAACCGCTACCCTGGCCCCAGTCCGGAAGTACCGCGTGCCGAGGGGGAGCTGGGACCATGACAGAGGGCACCACCGAGGGCCACTCGCTCGGCCACGGCAGGTACGTGCTGCAGCGGCTGCTCGGGCAGGGCGGCATGGCGGCCGTCCACCTCGCGTACGACACGGTGCTGGACCGTCAGGTCGCGGTGAAGACGCTGCACACCGAACTGGGCCGGGAGGCCTCGTTCAAGGAGCGGTTCCGGCGCGAGGCGCAGGCGGTGGCCCGGCTCCAGCACACCAACATCGTCTCGGTGTTCGACTCCGGTGAGGACGTCGGGCCGGACGGGACGGCGACGCCGTACATCGTCATGGAGTTCGTCGAGGGCCGTTCGCTGAAGGACGTGCTGGACGAGCAGGTGACCACTCGCGGCGCGATGCCGACCGAGCAGGCGCTGAAGATCACCGCGGCGGTGCTGTCGGCGCTGGAGGCCTCGCACGACCAGGGGCTGGTGCACCGCGACATCAAGCCGGCGAACGTGATGGTGTCCACCAAGGGCGTCGTCAAGGTGATGGACTTCGGCATCGCCCGGGCCCTGCAGTCCGGGGTGACGTCGATGACGCAGACCGGCATGGTGGTCGGCACCCCGCAGTACCTGTCGCCGGAGCAGGCGCTCGGCAAGAGCGTCGACGCCCGGTCCGACCTGTACTCGGTGGGCTGCATGCTGTTCGAACTGCTCAGCGGGCAGCTGCCGTTCGACGGCGACTCGGCGTTCTCGATCGCGTACAAGCACGTGCAGGAGACCCCGCCGGCGCCGTCCACGCTGAACGGCGCGGTCACGCCTACGGTGGACGCGCTGGTCGCGCAGGCGCTGCGCAAGGACCCGGCGCACCGGTTCCCGACGGCGGAGGCGATGCGCGAGGAGGTGGAGCGGGTCGCGGCGGGCGAACAGGGCAACACGCCGCTGCAGGCGTCCACCCCGCTGGTGATCGGCGAGGGGCCGCGCTCGGTGCACGCCGCGCCGTCGCTGACCAACTTCCCGCCGGTGGGCGGCGCCACCCCGCCGCCGCAGCCGTACCGGCCGGCGCCCGGGCCGCAGACCCCGCCGCCGTACGCGCAGACCCCGGCGCCGTTCCCGCAGGCGCCGCCGCAGTTCGCGAAGCCGCCGCAGACGCCGCAGCCGTTCCCGCAGCCGCAGTTCCAGCAGGGCTTCCCGCAGGGCACCCCGCAGCCGTTCCCGCAGCAGCCGATGCCCGGCCCGCCGATGCCCGGCCCGATGCCCGGCCCGATGACGGGGCCGATGCCGATGGCGTACCCGCCGCCGGCGAACAACAGCAACGGCTGTTCGACCGCACTGATCGTGGTCGGTGTGATCGTCGGCGTGATCGTACTTGCGATCATCATCGTGGCAATTGCGGTGGCCGGTTCGACCACGGGCACGTCCACGTACTGAGCCCAGACCCGCTCCGTGCCCGAACTCGGCCTCGGAGCAGGCTCGCAGAGCCCGATGTGAGCCCCGCGCACGCCGTCCCGTGCCACGTCGGCGGGCGCGAGACGGTAGCGTGCTGAGGACGGAACCGACAGGGCGAACGCGCGCCGAGCGAGTGCCCGGGGCGAGGAGCGATGGGTCAGAGCGAACGACCGGACGACGGCCGGGCGGACCAGCGGGACGAGGACGACGGCCGGACCGACGAGGTCACCGGACCGACCGAGGTGCTCCCGGTCGGGGCGGCAACTCCGGGTCGGGGCAGCGCGGTTCCCTTCCCCACCGTCGGGGACGGCCGCTACCGGCTGACCGGGCGGCTGGGCCGCGGCGGCATGGCCGAGGTGTTCGCCGCCCAGGACCTCCGGCTGGGCCGCACCGTGGCGGTCAAGCTGCTGCGCTCCGAACTCGCCGAGGACGACACCGCCCGGCTGCGCTTCACCCGCGAGGCACACTCGGTCGCCGCGCTCAACCACCACTCGATCGTGGCGGTCTACGACACCGGCGAGGAGCAGCAGGGCGGGGAGTCCACCCCGTACATCGTGATGGAGCTCGTCGAGGGCCGGACGGTGCGCGAGCTGCTGGTGGACGAGGAGGCGCCGCCGGTCGACCAGGCGCTGATCATCACCGCCGGCGTGCTGGAGGCACTGGCCTACAGCCACCAGCACGGGATCGTGCACCGGGACATCAAGCCCGCCAACGTCATCATCACCAACGGCGGCGCGGTCAAGGTGATGGACTTCGGCATCGCCCGGGCGCTGACCGGCGCGGCCACCACCATGACGCAGACCGGCATGGTGATGGGTACCCCGCAGTACCTGTCGCCGGAGCAGGCCCTCGGCAAGGCCGTCGACCACCGCTCCGACCTGTACGCGGCCGGCTGCATGCTCTACGAACTGCTCACCCTGCGGCCGCCGTTCGTCGGCGAGACCCCGCTGGCGGTGGTGTACCAGCACGTCCAGGACGCGCCGGTGCCGCCGTCCCGGGTGAACGACCGGGTGCCGCCGCAGTTGGACGCGCTGGTGCTGCGGGCGCTGGAGAAGAACCCGGACGACCGGTTCCAGAGCGCCGACGAGTTCCGGGCGCACGTCCAGCACGCGCTGCGCCAGCTGCACGGTGCGGCCGGCGCGGGCCTGGCGGCGGGCGCCGCGGCCGGCGGCTGGGACCACCCGGCGATCGGCGCCGCGGCGACCACCGAGCCGCTCGACATGGTCGGCGACGACGCCGCCCGGACCGAGGCCCTGCCGTACCCGATGGCCTCGGCGTACCAGACGCCCGCGCGCCCCTACCCGGGCGTCGGCGGCGGCAACGGCGGTGGCAGCGGCGGCGGCGACGGCGAGGACCCGCAGGAGCGGCCGCGCCGCAATCCCTGGGGCTGGGTGCTGGGCGCGGTGGCCCTGGTGCTGGCCGCCACCGTCGGGGTGGCGCTGGCGCTGACCGCCAACCAGGACAACACGCACAAGACGCCGGCCACCAACACGCCGGTCCACTCCAGTGGCAGCCCGTCCGTCGACGAGCAGACGGAGCGGCCCACCAGCGCCCCGCCGACCCGCAGCCAGGGCACCGGCCACCAGCAGGAGACGCCGAGCTGGTCGCCGTCGCCGAGCGCCTCCGCCTCGGCCAGCGCGTCGGCGTCCGCCTCGGCCAGCCCCTCGCACTCGGCGAAGCCCTCGGCCCCGGCCAGCCCGACCGGCGACAAGACCACGCCGTCGGCCGGCCCGAGCTCGGGCACCACGTCCAAGCCGACGCCCAGCAACGGGACGGTGCAGCTGCCGGCGGTCGGCACCGGCTGACGGCGGCTGCGGGCAGGTCAGTTGGCGAACGCGTCCATGACCTGCTCGTAGTCCTGGCACCACCAGGTGAGCTGCCCGGCGGAGGCCGCGAACAGCGGGTCGGCCCGGTGGTCGCGGCGCTGGTAGTGCCACTGCAGCATCCACAGGTCGTTCAGCCGCTCCCACCACACCCGGTGCACCGCGGCGGCGACCTGTTCGGCGTTCGCGGCGCCGGTGGCCCGGTAGGCGCGGGCCCAGTGCCGGACCCGGACCAGGTCGAGGACGCCGGTGGCGCGGTCGTTGAACAGCAGCGTGGCGGCCCGCACCGCCTCCTCGGCGACCGGGTGCGGGGCGAGCTTGTCCCAGTCCAGGACGGCGCTGACGGCATCGCCCCGGTAGAGCACGTTCAGGCTGTGGAAGTCGCCGTGCGTCCAGCCGGTGGGCGGTGCGTCGGCCGGGCCGGGGCGGCGGTGGCGGTGCGCGGCGAGCAGTTCCAGCCGTTCGGTCAGGCGCTGCTCGGCGAGCCGGTCGAACGGCCCGTAGGGGCGGTGCGCCCGGGCCAGCTCGCGCAGCTCCAGGACGAGCCGCTCGGTCTCCTCGACCTCGGCGCTGAGCACCGCGTCCGGCTGCCGCAGCGGGGCGCAGACTTCGCGGAGTGCGCCGTGCAGTGCTCCCAGCAGGCTGCCGAGTTCGCCGCACCGGACGGGGTCGAGCTCGGTGCCGTGCCGGTGGTTGCCGGGCACCCACGGGTAGAGCGCGAACAGCCGGCCGCCGTACGCGGTGACCGTCCGGCCGTCCCGGTTGGCGAGCGGCGGCGGCACCGGCAGGCCGCGGGCGGCCAGCGCGGCGGTGGCGCGGTGCTGGCCGAGAATCGCCGGCCGGTTGGCGGTGGCCCGGTCGACGTAGCACTTCAGGAAGTACGCGGCGCCGTCGGCGGTGGCGATCCGGTAGCCGCGGTTGAGCAGTCCTTCGGCCACCGGCACCACCGCGCCGGGCGGCGCGGTGCGGTAGGAACGCAGGACTCCGGCCACGGCGGCGTGCGCGACCGGGGGGCTGAGAGTGCCGATGGGGGGAGCAGTGGCGTCCGGGCGGGCCGGCGCGAGGGAGATGGTCTGACCGTACGTCACGGAGCAGAGCGTATTACTCGGCGTGATAGCGACTTGACACAGCGTGTTCGATGTGATCTCAGTGCTGCTGGTCCGCCTGACGGCGCGCCACGTACGCGGCGACCTGGGTGCGGCGCTCCATGCCCATCTTGGCCAGCAGGCTGCTGACGTAGTTTTTTACGGTTTTCTCGGCCAGGTGCAGCTCATTGCCGATCTGCCGATTCGTCATCCCCTCGCCGATCAGATCGAGGATGCGGCGCTCCTGTTTCGTCAACTGCGCGATTCGCTCGTCCTCCTTCTCGCCGCCCTCGCGCAGCCGGGCCAGCACCCGGCTGGTGGCGACCGGGTCGAGCAGGGATTTGCCGGCCGCGACGTCGCGCACCGCGGACAGCAGGTCGGTGCCGCGGATCGCTTTCAGGACATATCCGGAGGCGCCCGCCATGATCGAGTCGAACAGCGCCTCGTCGTCGGAGAAGGAGGTGAGCATCAGGCATTTCACCGACGGGTACCGGGAGCGGATCTCCCGGCAGACCTCGACCCCGTTCCCGTCGGGAAGTCGGACGTCCAGGACCGCCACGTCGGGGTGGACCACCGGAATCCGGTTGAGCGCCTCGGCGGCCGTGCCGGCCTCGCCGACCACCTCGATGTCGCCCTCCGTGGCGAGCAGGTCGTGCACGCCCCGTCGGACCACTTCGTGATCATCGAGGAGAAACACCCGGATATGTCCGTTATCTGTCATTTGCAAAGCCTCGCACAAATCGATGGGCGTTACCCCCTTTCGCAGCGGCCGCTGCCCGGATACCGTGCGCTGGTGTCCTGACCGGAAGGTAAGCCGCGTCACACCGTCGGTTTCCCGTACCGGAGAACAACTAGGACGTCCTAGCGCAAGAGCGCCAAGGGGTGCCGCTGGGTAACGTTCTCGTGAGGGACGCCGTCGGAAAGGGAACACCGCCCACCCGCACTGGCGCGCACACCCACGCGCGCGAGCCGGGAGGGCGACCGGACCGGCCACCGGCGACCCCGGGCGGCCGGACAGACCGAGGGAGTGAACGTGACCGTCAAAAGCACGGCGAGGGCGCGCAAGAAGGCCGCCCCCGGCGTCCCTGACAAAACCAGTGCCGGCTCCGCCGCACCGGAGCTCGTCCAGCTGCTCACACCGGAGGGCGACCGGGTCGAGCACCCGGACTACCCGCTCACCGTGACACCCGAGGAGCTGCGGGCGCTCTACCGGGACCTGGTACTGGTGCGGCGTTTCGACGCCGAGGCCACCTCACTGCAGCGGCAGGGCGAGCTCGGCCTGTGGGCCTCGCTGCTGGGCCAGGAGGCGGCGCAGGTCGGCTCCGGCCGGGCGATGCGCCCCGGCGACTACGCCTTCCCCACCTACCGTGAGCACGGCGTGGCCTGGTGCCGCGACGTCGACCCGCTGAACCTGCTCGGCATGTTCCGCGGCGTGAACAACGGCGGCTGGGACCCGAACGAGAAGAACTTCCACCTCTACACCATCGTGATCGGCGCGCAGACCCTGCACGCCACCGGCTACGCGATGGGCATCACCAAGGACGGCGCGGACGACGCGGTGATCGCCTACTTCGGCGACGGTGCCTCCAGCCAGGGCGACGTCAACGAGGCCTTCACCTTCGCCTCGGTCTACAACTCGCCGGTGGTGTTCTTCTGCCAGAACAACCAGTGGGCGATCTCCGAGCCCACCACGGTCCAGACCCGCATCCCGCTGTACCGCCGCGCCTCCGGCTTCGGCTTCCCCGGCGTCCGGGTCGACGGCAACGACGTGCTGGCCTGCCTCGCGGTCACCCGCTGGGCGCTGGACCACGCCCGCACCGGCCAGGGCCCGGTGCTGGTCGAGGCGTTCACCTACCGGATGGGCGCGCACACCACCTCCGACGACCCGACCCGCTACCGGCAGAACGAGGAGACCGAGGCCTGGAAGGCCAAGGACCCGATCCTGCGGCTGAAGGCCCACCTGGAGAAGGAGGGCCTCGCAGACGAGGCGTTCTTCGCCGAGGTCGAGGCCGAGAGCGAGAAGCTGGGCCTGCGCGTCCGTGAGGGCGTCCGCTCGATGCCCGACCCGGACCCGACCCTGATCTTCGACCACGTCTACACCGAGCAGCACCCGCTGGTGGACGAGGAACGCGCCGAGTACGAGGCGTACGCCGCCTCCTTCGAGGGTGGGGAGCACCACTGATGGCCGGTCAGCTCAGCATTGCCAAGGCGCTCAACGACGCGCTCCGCAAGTCGCTGGAGAGCGACCCGAAGACCGTCCTGATGGGCGAGGACATCGGCAAGCTCGGCGGCGTCTTCCGGATCACCGACGGCCTGCAGAAGGACTTCGGCGACGACCGGGTGATCGACACCCCGCTCGCCGAGTCCGGCATCGTGGGCACCGCCATCGGCCTCGCGCTGCGCGGCTACCGCCCGGTGGTGGAGATCCAGTTCGACGGCTTCGTGTACCCGGCCTTCGACCAGATCGTCTCCCAGCTCGCCAAGATGCACGCCCGCGCGCTCGGCCACGTCAAGATGCCGGTCACCGTCCGCATCCCGTTCGGCGGCGGCATCGGCGCGGTGGAGCACCACAGCGAGTCGCACGAGGCGTACTTCGCGCACACCGCCGGTCTGCGGGTGGTCAGCCCGTCCAACGCGCACGACGCGCACTGGATGCTGCGCCAGGCCATCGAGTCGGACGACCCGGTGGTCTTCCTGGAGCCCAAGCGCCGCTACTGGGACAAGGGCGAGGTCGGCGAGGACCCGATGCTGCCGCTGCACTCGGCGCGCATCGTCCGGCCCGGCACCGACGCCACGCTGATCGCGTACGGGCCGATGGTCAAGGTCTGCCAGGAGGCGGCGAAGGCCGCCGAGGAGGACGGCCGCCAGCTGGAGGTGGTCGACCTGCGCTCGCTGTCGCCGATCGACTTCCCCACCCTGGAGGAGTCCCTCAAGCGCACCGGCCGCGGCATCGTGGTCCACGAGGCCCCGGTCTTCCTCGGCCTGGGCGCGGAGCTCGCCGCCCGGCTCACCGAGCGCTGCTTCTACCACCTGGAGGCGCCGATCCTGCGGGTCGGCGGCTACCACGCCCCGTACCCGCCGTCGCGGGTCGAGGAGACCTACCTGCCCGATCTCGACCGTGTGCTCGACGCCGTCGACCGCGCGCTCGCGTACTGAACCGAGGGGCGAAGATGACCACTGACGTTCGCTCGCTCCGCGAGTTCAAGATGCCCGACGTGGGCGAGGGCCTCACCGAGGCCGAGATCCTCACCTGGTACGTCAAGCCGGGCGACACCGTCACCGACGGGCAGGTCGTCTGCGAGGTGGAGACCGCCAAGGCCGCGGTCGAGCTGCCGATCCCGTTCACCGGCGTGGTCGAGTCGCTGCACTTCCCGGCGGGCGCCACCGTCGACGTCGGCACCGCGATCATCGCGGTGGCCGTCGCCGGCGCCGCCCCGGCCGAGGCGGCGCCCGCGCCGGCCGCGGTCGCGGAGGCGGTGGAGGCCGAGCCCGAGCGCCGCGAGGTGCTGGTCGGCTACGGCCCGCGCACCGGCTCGGTGCAGCGCCGGGCCCGCCGCACCAACGGTGCCGCCGCCGCGCCGGCGGCCCCCGTCGTGTCCGCCGCGCCGGTGGCTCCCGCTGCTCCGGTCGCCCCGGTCGTCGCGGAGGGCGAGCGCCCGCTGGCCAAGCCGCCGGTGCGCAAGCTCGCCAAGGACCTCGGCATCGACCTGCGCACCGTGCGGCCGACCGGCCCGAACGGCGTGATCACCCGCGAGGACGTGCACGCCGCGGCCACCGCCGCCGCGCCGGTCGTCGAACCGGCCGCCGCGCCGGTCGCCCCGCAGGCCGCCCCGTCGGCGGCCGAGCAGCCCGCGCTGCCGGTGCCGACCGCGGCCGGGGACGTCCGGGTGCCGGTCAAGGGCGTCCGCAAGGCCACCGCGCAGGCGATGGTGGCCTCGGCGTTCACCGCGCCGCACGTCACCGAGTTCGTCCAGGTCGACGTGACCCGGACGATGAAGCTGGTGCGCAAGCTCAAGGAGAGCGGCGAACTGGGCGCCGGGGTGCGGGTCAGCCCGCTGCTGCTGGTCGCCAAGGCGCTGCTCACCGCGATCAAGCGGCACCCGGAGGTCAACGCCAGCTGGGACGAGGCCGCCCAGGAGATCGTGATCAGGGGCGCGGTGAACCTCGGCATCGCCGCGGCCACCCCGCGCGGGCTGATCGTCCCGAACATCAAGGACGCCGGCGCCAAGACCCTCTCCCAGCTGGCCGTCTCGCTCGGCGAGCTGGTGGAGACCGCGCGGCAGGGCAAGACCTCCCCGGCCGACATGTCCGGCGGCAGCGTCACCATCACCAACGTCGGCGTGTTCGGCGTCGACACCGGCACCCCGATCCTCAACCCCGGCGAGGCCGCCATCCTGGCCTTCGGCGCGGTGCGGGAGCTGCCGTGGGTGCACAAGGGCAAGGTGGTGCCGCGCCAGGTCACCACGCTGGCGCTGTCCTTCGACCACCGGCTGGTGGACGGCGAGCTCGGCTCCAAGGTGCTGGCGGACGTCGCCGCGATCCTGGAGTACCCGAAGCGCCTGATCACCTGGGGCTGATCCGCCCCGGCCGCCCGGGCCCCGCTCCGTTCCGCGGAGCGGGGCCCGGCGCGTTCCGGGCCCGTCGGACGGGGCCTCAGCCCCGGGCGGCCCGCCAGGCGGCGTGCGCCAGGGTGCGGAAGGCCTCGCTGTCGGAGCGGTCCAGGCCGAGCGCGCCGACCAGCAGCGCCGCGGTGGCCGGGCGCGGCCCGGCCGTGCCGCGCTCCAGGTCCGACAGGGTGCGGATGCCCAGGCCCGCCTTGACGGCCAGCTCCTGCTGGGTCAGCCGGGCCCCCTGCCGAAGTGTCCGCAGGGCCTGTCCGAATGCCCTGCGCGGGTCCGTGTCCGGCCCGTTCTCCATGTCCGCCGCCTTTCCCCCCGGGTGGTTCCCGGACGGCAGGGTATCCCGCCGGGCGGCGGCCCGTTCGCCGTTTCCAACTGCGCTGCGGCCACGCGGAATTGGCTGCTCCAATCGTTCTCCTCCGGTGATTCCCCGGTGATTTTCGCGGCACCGGGGGCGGAGGTCCGCATTGCTCCGCCCGAGGGCATTTCGGGCCGACCCCGCCGGGCCCGCGGTCGGGACGGGTACGTCTGTGCGACCAGCCACCCGCGCAGTCAGGCCGGGTGTCGTCGCAGCGAGGATTCCCGCGTATGCCGCCTGGTGCCCCCGGCCCCGTGATGCGTTCCGCGGCCGCCGTGCTGCTGGTCGCCGCCGCCGTGCTGCCCGCCGCGGTGGAACTGGCCTCGCCCGCGCCGTCCACCGCGATAGGCCCGCCGCTGCCGGGTCCGGACCGGGCCGCGCCGCCCGCCGCCCGGCCCGACCTGCGGGCCCCCGGCGCGCCCGCCGTGGACCTGCGGCTGTCCGGCGACCCGGCCAACCGGATCACCCTGGTGCTGCTGGGCGACGGCTACACGGCGGCCCAGCAGCAGCTGTTCCACGACCAGGCGGACCGGGCCTGGCACGCGCTGCTGGACATCGAGCCGTTCCGCACCTACCAGGGGTTCTTCAACATACGGCGGGTCGACGTGGTCTCCCCGGTGTCCGGGATAGCCGAGAGCGAGAGCGCCGGGAAGGTCCCCGTCACCCCGCTGGGCATGCACTTCTGGTGCGAGGGCACCGCCCGCCTGCTGTGCGCGGACGAGGACGCCACCGCCCGCTGGGCCGGCCAGGGCGAGGGCCCGCAGTACCTGATAGCGCTGGCCAACTCGACCGAGTACGGCGGGGCCGGCGGCACCGGGGTGACCACGCTGGCCGGCGGCAGTCCGGACGCCGGGCGGATCATCCAGCACGAGATGGGGCACACCGTCGGCGCGCTGGGCGACGAGTACGACAGCGCCCCGAGCGACCCGGACTACCCGAACCTGTCCCTGGTGGACGCCGAGGAGATGGCGCACGACCGGACCAAGTGGTGGCGCTGGCTGGGGGCGGTCTCCCCGGACGGCGGCGGCCCGGTGGGCGCCTACCGCAGCGCGAACGGGCTGTACCGGCCGACCGAGGACTCGGTGATGCGCAGCCTCGGCGGGGTGTACAACCTGCCGTCCCGGGAGGCGATCGTCGAGCAGCTGTACCGCCGGGTGAAGCCCGCCGACGCCCCCGAGCCCGCCCCCGGGCAGGTGACCGGCCGACCCAAGCTGCACGTGCGGCCGCTGGCCCTGACCGGCCCGCGCCAGCTGCAGATCGCCTGGTCGCTGGACGGGAAGCCGGTGGACGCCGGCACCGCGGACGGGACCTGGCTGGACACTGCCGTGCTCGCGCTGTCGCCGGGCCACCGGCACACCGTCACCGCGACGGTCCAGGACACCACCGACTGGGTGCGCGACGAGGAGTTCCGCACGCAGTACATGACCAGCACGGTGAGCTGGACGGTCTCCGGCTGAGCGGTGGCCGCGGCGGTTTTGAGTCGTTTCGCACCCTGACGAAAACATCAGGTGATGGGATGACTAGCCTGATTGCACTATGAGCGTGGACCCCGTCCCCACCGCACCGTCCCTGTCCGTACCCGCTCCCCGCCGCGCCGGCGACCCCCCGGCCGGCGCCTCCCCGGCCGGCGCCTCCCCGGCCACCGGATTCCCCGCCGCCGTCCTGCACCCGCCCGGCGGGCGCGCCGCCTGGTTCGCCTGGTCGGTCGGCGTCAGCGTCTACGTCCTCGCCGTGGTGCACCGCACCAGCCTCGGCGTGGCCGGCCTGGACGCCTCCGCCCGGTTCGGCATCGGCGCCTCCGCCCTGTCCACCTTCTCCATCCTGCAGGTCCTGGTGTACGCCGGGATGCAGATCCCGGTGGGCCTGCTGGTCGACCGGATCGGCCCGCGCCGGGTGCTGCTGCTCGGCGTGGCCCTGATGAGCGCCGGCCAGCTGGCCTTCGCGTTCTCCACCGCGTTCGCGCCCGCGCTGGCCTCCCGTGCGGTGCTCGGCTGCGGCGACGCGATGACCTTCATCAGCGTGCTGCGGATCGCCGCCCGCTGGTTCCCGGCCGCCCGCAACCCGTTCGTCGCCCAGCTCACCGGCCTGGTCGGCACCGGTGGCAACCTGGTCAGCACCGTCGTCCTCGCGCAGGCCCTGCACACCGCCGGGTGGAGCACCACCTTCGGCGTCATCGCGCTCACCGGCGTGCCGATCTTCGTCGCCGTGCTGGCGCTGCTGCGGGAGGCCCCTCCCGGTGCGCCCGCCCCCGCGCCGCAGGGAGGCGCCCGGCTGCCGGTCGGGCGGCTGATCCGGGCCGCCTGGGCCGAGCCCGGCACCCGGCTCGGCCTGTGGGTGCACTTCACCACGGCGTTCCCGGCGTCCGCGTTCGGCCTGCTGTGGGGGCTGCCCTACCTGGTCGAGGGCCAGGGCATGTCCCGGGCCGGCGCGGGCGGTCTGCTCAGCCTGCTGGTGCTCAGCAGCATGGCGTTCGGCCTGCTGTTCGGCCGGTTGATCTCCCGCTCGGCCGCGCTACGGCTGCCGGTCGCCTTCACCGTGCTGGGCGCCACCGCGCTCTGCTGGACCGTCACGCTGGCCTGGCCGCACGGCCGGCCGCCGCTGTGGCTGCTGGTGGTGCTGATCCTGGTGATGGGCAGCAACGGTCCTGCCTCGCTGATCGGCCTCGACTACGCCCGCGCCCACAATCCGGCCGAGCGGATGGGCACCGCGTCCGGGATCGCCAACATGGGCGGTTTCATCGGCTCGATGATCACCCTGCTGGGCATCGGCGTCCTGCTGGACGCGCTGGCCGACCCGGGCAGCAGCGGCTATGACGCGCACGCCTACCAGCTGGCGTTCTGCTTCCAACTGCTGCCGCTGCTGCTCGGAACGACGATGATCCTGCGGCTGCGGCGCAAGCTGGCCGCGGCCTGAGGGCGGATCAGGGGGTGCTCGCCAGATGGGCGAGCACCCGCAGGCCCAGCTCCTGGTCGCCGATCACGTTCACCAGCGCCGTCTCCGGGCGGACCCGGCCGCAGCACAGCCGCACGAAGGTCTGCCAGTCCATCGCCAGCCGCACGTCCGGGGCCGGCTCCACCGACTCGTCCACGCTGCCCCGGCCGTGCGCGCCGACCCGCACGGTGCGCTGGAACGGCAGCGCACCCGCCACGTCGAACACCACCGTGCTGCCGATCGGCGCGCCCGCCTCCTTGGCGACCTGCTTCGGCAGCGTCTCGATCAGCAGGTCGCGCGTCAGCACGGCCGCCGGGGAGTCCAGGTTGCCGGGCTCCTGCAGGGCGCGGCGCAGGTCCTGCTCGTGCACCCACACGTCGAAGGCGCGCATCCGCAGCACCGCGGCGTAGGGGAGGTCCCGGGCCAGCGGCCCGCCCGGCCAGCGCACCAGGTCCTCCGGCTGGTGGCGGGAGTTGCGCAGCGCCCGCGAGCGGCGGATCACCGTGTACTCCAGCTCGCTGGTGATCTCCACCGGCGTCCAGCAGCGGCGCTTGTCCACCGGCAGTTCCATGTACCGGGTGAAGTCGTCGGTGACGTGCCGCAGGTCGCGCGGCAGCGCGTGGATCGGCCGGGGGTCGCCGAGCATCTCCGACTCGACGCCGATGATGTGCGACACCACGTCGCGCACCGACCAGCCGGGGCACTCGGTGGCCCGGTTCCACGCGTCGGTCGGCAGCGGGGCGAGCAGCTCGGATATCGACTCGATCGACTGCGTCCACGCATCGGTGTACGCCTGCACGGTCTGGTTGTCCGCCACTGGTATCTCCGGCCCCTCCGTCGGCTTGCGTCGTCCCACGTCGCCCGGGCTGCCGAGACCTTCGCACGGACGCGCATACGGCACGTTACGCTGCCGGGTGAGAGCAGGGCAGCGCTTTCGGGTGACGATCGTAGGACTCTTGTCGTGGACGGTGGTACTGTGCGCGCTTCATTGATCCAACTCGCGGTCTCGGACGCCGAGCCGGCCGCCGAACGGCGGGCCAGGGCCGCGGCGCTGGTCCGCGCCCAGGACGGCGCCGACCTGGTGGTGCTGCCCGAGCTGTGGCCGGTCGGCGGCTTCGCCTACGACGCCTGGTCCGACGGCGCCGAACCGCTCGACGGGCCCACCGCCGAGACGATGTCCGCCGCCGCCCGGGCGGTCGGCTGCTGGCTGCACGCCGGCTCGATCGTCGAACGCGACCCCGACGGGCCGATCTACAACACCTCGCTGCTGTTCGCCCCCGACGGCGAACTGGTCCGCACCTACCGCAAGATCCACCGCTTCGGCTTCGACACTGGCGAGGCCGTCGTGATGGGCGCCGGCCAGGAGATCGTCACCGCGGACGCCGGCTTCGCCACCCTGGGCCTGGCCACCTGCTACGACCTGCGCTTCCCCGAGCTGTTCCGGGCCCTGCTGGACGCCGACGCCGAACTGCTGGTGATCCCCGCCGCCTGGCCCGCCCGGCGCGCCGAGCACTGGAACCTGCTGGCCCGCGCCCGCGCCGTCGAGGAACAGGCCTACGTGCTGGCCTGCAACACCGCCGGCACCCACGGCGGCGTCGAACAGGCCGGCCGCAGCCTGGTCGTCGACCCGTGGGGCCGGGTGCTCGCCGAGGCCGGTCCGGACGAGCAGGTGCTCACCGTCGAGTTCGACCCCGCCGAAGTCGCCAAGTGCCGCGCCGAGTTCCCGGTCCACCGGGACCGGCTGCTCGGAATCCCGGCACCCGTGCAACGCTGACATTTCGCCGCACATCGCCGTACCTTGGTCCGGATTGACCATTCCGGGGTAATCTGTGCGCGTTTTTGGGAGCTGGGTCCGGCCGCGGTCGGCACGACCCGGGGAGGGGGTGGCCATGACCGATGAAGGAGCCGGGAGCGGTCGTGCCCTGATCCGGCGCAACAGTCTCCGCGAACAGATCTCCGACGCCCTGCGCGACGAGATGATGGCCGGCCGGCTGCCCGCCGGCCGCAACTTCACCGTCAAGGAGATCGCCGACGTCTACGGCGTCTCCGCCACCCCCGCCCGGGAAGCCCTGGTCGACCTCGCCGCCCAGGGCCTGCTGGTCAGCGAACCCCACCGCGGGTTCACCGTCCCCGAATTCACCTGGGACGACTACCTGGAGATCCTCGAAGCCCGGGCCCTGCTCACCGACAACGCGCTGCGCCACCTCGGCAACCGCGAGCACCCCTACGACTGGACCCGGACCGTCTCGCTGCGCCGCCGCGCCGAGGCCGCCACCCGGGCCGCCCGGGCCGGCCACCTCGACGTGCTGGTCGGCTGCGACCTGCGGTTCTGGCAGGAGGCCGCGGCCATCCTGTGCAACGAGCGGATCGCCGACTACCTCGGCTGGCTGCGCGTCCAGTCCTGGATGTTCGCCGCCCCGCACCTGCGGGCCGTCGACCGGCTGGCCGGCGTCTGCTGGGACCGGCACGGCGAACTCGTCGACCGGATCGAGGCCCGCGACCACGACGGCGCCCGACGACTGGTCAACCACCACAACCTGTTCACCATCGAACTGCTCGCCCGACTGCTCGACCGGTCGCTCGACGGAGTCTCCGTCCTGCGCCTGCTGCGCGACCCGGCCGCGGTCGACCTGCCGTCGGCTCCACCGGCCGCGGGCCCGGAGCCCGCCCAACCACCGCACCCCACCGTCGGATTGGGGCAGGTCCCGCTGCCCAGGTTCGTCCCGTCCGGCCGGTACACCCGGTCGTTCCGGCCGGGGCACGGAGAGCCCGCCGCGGGCCGGTAGGGTTGGGGCCCATTGCCCCGTCCGACCGAGAGGATGAGCCGGCCCATGGCCTGCGACCTCTGGCTCGTCCCGCTCGTGGACGTGCTCACCCAGAGCCCCGAGAACCCGTTCCGGGACGACCTCGACCGCTACAACGGGGTACTCGCCCAGAACGGGCTGCCGCCCGTGCCGGTCAACCCCTACGTCCACGGCTACTCCGGGGACGTCGAGACGATAGCCGCGTTCGACTACGACTCGCTCCACTTCCTGCGCCGCGCCTACCTGTTGGGGCTCACCGGCTTCGAGGTGGCGCCGGTGGACGCGCTCGGCAGCGACTACGAACAGCTGCTGGAGATGTTCGAGGCCACCGCCGAACAGTCGCACCTGGTCTGGCACTTCGACCACGCCGGGGCGTACGTCCCGGTCGACTTCCCGGTTCCGCTGGTCGCCGACGAACTCCTCGCCGCGGGCGGCCCCTTGGGTTCCTCGCAGGGACTCCTCCGCGAACTGGAGGCAGTCGCCCCCCTGCTGGGCATCGATCCGCTCAACCCCCCGGCCCCCACCCGCCCCCTGGGCCCCACTCAGCTGGAACAGCCCTTCGGCCCCCCGATCGACGACTTCCAGCACCCCTTCGCGAGGGAGCGCCACGCCTGGGCCGGGCTCTGGTCGGCGGCGACGCGGAGCGTTGCCCAGGCCTCGATGATCGTCTTCGCGTAAGCGGGCGCGAACCCGGGGCGCTGGGGGGACCCCCGGGCGAAGCCGAGGGGGCGGAACCCCTGAGCCCCTGGTTTCGCGCCCGCCTGCTTTCGCGCTCGCGCCTGTCGGCCTGCCGACTAGCGCAGGGGTCCCTCCGGGGGACGCTGGCGCGGCATGGTGGGTCGGGTGCCCGGCGGGGGGAGGACGCGGACCTGGGCGCCGGTGCCGATCTCGGTGCGGCCGCCCCAGCTGCCCGGGACCTGGGTGGGGAGCTGGGTCATGCCGGCGCGGAATTCGAGCATCCACTCCGAGGTCTCGGTGCGGACCATCTCGGAGACGTCCTCGCAGAAGCGTCGCAGGACGCCGAGGCAGCGTTCGGCGGCTTCGCCGGCGGTGCCTTCGGTGGGGCCGAGGACTTCCCGGACGCATTCCGAGGCCCAGTCGAACTGGAAGGCCTCCAGGCGGCGTTGGAGGGCCTGGGAGGTGGAGACGTCGCGCATCCAGCCGGAGGTGAGGCCGAAGGCGCGGTCGGCGACGAGCGAGGCGGCGGCGAGCGCGAGACCGGCGTAGCCCCATTCGAGGGCGTGCGGGAGGACGCCGGTGAGAGAGACGATCGGGGCGGCGACGCCGCCGACGGTGAAGACGCCGGCGGTGAAGCGGAGCAGACGGGCCCAGCGGCGCTTCCAGACGCGGTCGCGGCGGTACCACTCGATGGCCTCGACGGCGCGCTCCTCCGACCAGCGGTAGAGCTCTTCGAGGCGTTCGGCGGGCTCGCCCCAGTCACCGAGCGGGAATTGACGAGCGCTCAGGTCGGTGCGGCGGCGGGTGGGGATCCGTCCGCCGGAGCCCGGGGCGGGCTGGTCGTCGTCGGCGACCTCTTTGCCCCAAGGACTCTCCTCGGGCTGCATTTCCGGCTGGCTCACCTGTGGCGCTCCCTGTGGCGGGGTGACTGCGGAGGCCCGGCGGGTACCGGGACTGACGGTGCGGACATCGATGCGGTGCGGGCTTGGCGGAGCCGCCCATGGTGCCGTGCCGGGCATGCGGCCGGGTTCCTTGTCCAACAGCACTTCTTACCGCCAAATGGCTGACCGTGTGGGCGCTTCCGCAGTGATCGTTATGTGATTTCACCTCCGGATGTCGAGGTCGGAGGGTTGTGCTGCCCGGCCGGATTTCACCCGTCCGAGCGAGGTGAACGGGGGCTGTCGGTGTGACTGCGCAGCTGTTCGAGCCAACCCTGTGTGTTCATACGAACAACGACTGCCGGATTCGCCCGGTACCTGGAGCTTCGTACGGAGCCGCCGACGATGCGGAACGGGCCACCGACTAGGCTTGCCGGTCGTGAAGGTCCTCGTCATCGGCGGCGGCGCCCGCGAACACGCCCTGTGCCGCTCCCTGTCCCAAGATCCCGCTGTCACCGAGCTGCACTGCGCCCCGGGCAACGCCGGGATCGCGCGGGTGGCCACCCTGCACCCCGTCGACCAGCTGGACGGCGCCGCGGTCACCGCGCTGGCCCAGGAACTGGGCGCCGACCTGGTGGTGGTCGGCCCGGAGGCCCCGCTGGTGGCCGGTGTCGCCGACCCGCTGCGGGCGGCCGGCATCCCGGTGTTCGGCCCGAGCGCCGCGGCCGCGCAGCTGGAAGGCTCCAAGGCCTTCGCGAAGGACGTGATGGCCGGGGCCGGCGTCCCGACCGCGCGGTCCTACGTCTGCACCACCGAGCAGGAGGCCGCCGAGGCGCTGGACGCGTTCGGCGCCCCGTACGTGGTGAAGGACGACGGCCTGGCGGCCGGCAAGGGCGTCGTGGTCACCGAGGACCGCGCCGCCGCGCTGGAGCACGCCAAGGGCTGCGACCGCGTGGTGATCGAGGAGTACCTGGACGGCCCGGAGGTGTCGCTGTTCGCGATCACCGACGGCACCACGGTGCTGCCGCTGGTGCCCGCCCAGGACTTCAAGCGCGCGCTGGACGGCGACCAGGGCCCCAACACCGGTGGCATGGGCGCCTACACCCCGCTGCCGTGGGCCCCCGAGGGCCTGGTCGAAGAAGTGCTGGCCACCGTTCTCCAGCCGACCGTCGACGAGCTGCGCCGCCGCGGCACCCCGTTCTCCGGCCTGCTGTACGCGGGTCTGGCGCTGACCTCGCGCGGCACCCGGGTGATCGAGTTCAACGCGCGCTTCGGCGACCCGGAGACCCAGGTGGTGCTGGCCCGGCTGCGCACCCCGCTGGCCGGCGTGCTGCTCGCCGCCGCCAACGGCACGCTGGCCGAGCTGGAGGCGCTGCGCTGGGACGAGGGCGCCGCGGTCACCGTGGTGCTGGCCTCCGAGGGCTACCCCGCGAACCCGCGCACCGGCGACCCGATCGAGGGCCTGGACGAGGCGGAGGCCGACGGCACCGCGTTCGTGCTGCACGCCGGCACCAGGTCGGGCGCCGACGGCGAGGTGCTCACCGCGGGCGGCCGGGTGCTGTCCGTCACCGCCACCGGCGCGGACCTCGCCGAGGCCCGGGCCAAGGCGTACGCGGGCCTGTCGAAGATCTCCTTCAAGGGCGCCCAGCACCGCACCGACATCGCGGCCAGGGCCGCACAGTAAAGAGGACTGCCCCCGCGGGGCGCTGCGCCCGGACGACCCGTCCGGACGCAGCGCCCCGCAGCGTTTCCGGAGCCGGAGGCGGAGTGGGCCGCACGTCGAAAAAACAGTCCTTCGGGTGATCTGTTGGTCATCCTGCTGACGGGGCCGGAGCCCCCGCCGTAGGGTGCGCTGCATCGCGCAGGGGCGGGGGCGCCGGCGTGGGCGCAGCTCGTCGCCACGACGCGCCCGGGGGATGCTGGGAGCGGTGGCGCGCCCCGCCGCAGTGTCACCAGGACGGGTGGTCTCCCCGGGGTTCCGGAACACCCGCCCGTACCGGGGCGTCGAGACTGGCAGGAAAGCGCCACGCGAGTCGTACCACCGGGTTCGGCACCCGCCGCTTCCCGTACCGGAATTGATCGAGTCGAGTCGGCTGCGAAGGGGGTGCCGCGGCGATGGCTGCAGTGGACACCGCACGCGCACGAGCCCGGGCCGTCCTGCGTCTTCGCGGACGGGCCGTGGCCGCCGCCGCGCTGCCCGCCGCCTGCGCGGCGGTGCTGCTGGTCGGGCGGTTCACCGGACGGATAGGCGCGGCCGGTTCACCGGACGCCCCGCTCTGGGACGGCATCCGCTGGGCGGTCGGCGCGGTCGCCGCGGCGACGCTGCTGCTGGCCGCGATGGTGGCCCGCGCACACCGCCGGGCCGTCCCGCCGGTCACCCCCGCGGTGCCGCTGACCAGGGCGGACGCACCCGAGCTGTACCGCCTGATCGAGGAACTCGCCGACCGGCTGGACGTTCCGGCGCCCGCCGCGATCGCGCTCACCCCCGACTGCGACAGCTGGCTGGAGGAGCCGCACCGCCCCGGTCGGCGGGCCGTGCCCGGCGCGCCGGTGCTGGTGATCGGCTCCCCGTTCCTGTGGTGGATGCGGGCCGGCGAGCTGCGCGCCCTGCTGGCCCCGGTGGTGGCCGGCACCGCGGCCGCCGCCGACCCGGACATCGCCGCCGCCCGCCGCTGGCTGCGCACCCTGGACGCCGCGCTCGGCGACCGGCGGCGCGGCCCGGCCGCGCTGGTCGACCGGATCGACCGGCGCCTGCTCGGCGCCTGCCGCGAGCACTCCGCCGAGCTGGAGCACGCCGTGGCCGCGTGGGCGTCCGAGCAGGCCAAGGCCGTCGACTACGGGCTGCGGATCGCCGCCCAGGAGCAGGTCGGCCTGGCCTACGCCGGCTGGGACCGGCTGCTCACCCG
>NZ_BMRI01000009.1:0-2519 GCF_014648555.1 Kitasatospora griseola | reverse complement strand
GGTCGCGCTGCCCGCCTGGCGGCTCGGCCGGCACCCCTCGCACCTGAACGCCGGCGTGGTCGCCGCGCTCACCGAGCTGTCCCGCCGCGACCGGCTCGCCGACGGCTACGGGAACCGGCTCGGCGACCGCCCCGCCTGCGACCTGCTGGAGGAGCCCGGCCTGGTGGACACCCGGGTGTCCCGGCTGGCCGCCGAACTGCTGCACGAGGAACCGCCCGGCGGCTGGCAGCCGCTGGACTGGGAGGACTACCCGGAGCAGGTCGTCGACCACGGCTGGCGGGAGAGCGCAGCGGCCCTGCAGGCCGCCCTCGGCGACGACCACCCGCACACCGGGCCCGCGCTGGACAAACTGCTCGCCCGGCTGGCCGCCGGGGAGGCCGAGACCCTGGCGGCCGCACTGGCGGGCGGGGTGGCGCGAGCCGCCGAGGTCGCGCCCCCCTTGCCTCCCGTGCGCAGCGGACGCGACCTGCTGGTCGACCACCTCAGCGCCACCGTCTGCTGCGCCGCGGTGGACGCGGGCACCGCGAGCCCCGGCCTGGACTGGCTGGACGGCCCGGTCCTGCTGTCCCGCGCGGCGCCCCGGGCCGGGCTGGCCCCGGCGGTGGCGGCCGCGGCGGAGGCCGGCCAGGACGGCCCGCTGCGGGCCTGGCTGGAACGTGCCGGGGTGCGGCTCGAACGCCCGGTACGGCTTTCCGGCTGAATTTCCGAAAGATCCCGGAAAACCCGGTTTCGCCGGTACCAATTGCTACCGTGGGGTGACACTGCGCCAGCAGACTGTGGTGTGCTGGCTGGCACGCACATCCGTATGGCAATTGCCACCCTCGACGGATGCGCACGTGTGGGGAGGGCGTGTGGGGACGGAATCCAACCGCCGGTGGGAGTCCGGCACGCTGGCGCACGGGGTGTCCGATCCGTTCGGCCAGGGCCCGCTGCCGTGGCTGCGCAGCCCCGACCACTACCTGGCGGACGGCGAGGGCGCGGTGCCCTGGTACGTCAGCGTGGACGCCCCGGGGCAGCAACCGCTCGAAGGCGCGGCCCGGCCGCCGCGGCCCGCGGTGAGCGGCCCGCGCAACTCCGACGATGTGCGGCAGCAGATCAAGGGCTTCGCCTCCGCGGGCGTGGCGCGGCCCGGCGGTTCGGTGGACTTCCGGGTGACGGTCCACCCGCCGCAGGAGTTCCAGGTCGACGTCTACCGGATCGGCCACGACGGCGGCGACGGCGCCCGCCAGGTCGCGTCCAGCCCGCTGATCTCCGGGCTGGCCCAGCCCGCCCCGATGGTCGCCGACCGCACCGTCTCCTGCCACCACTGGTGGCAGTCCTGGCGGCTGCAGGTCCCCACCGACTGGCGGCCCGGCGCGTACGTGGCGGTGCTGACCACCGCCGACGGCGGGCACCGCAGCCACATCCCGTTCACCGTCCGGGACTTCGACCCGGCGGACCTGCTGCTGGTGCTGCCGGACGTGACCTGGCAGGCGTACAACCTGTTCCCGGAGGACGGGCACCAGGGCGCCAGCCTGTACCACGCGTGGGACGCGGCGGGGCGGCTGGTGCACGAGGAGCAGGCGGCGGTCACCGTCTCCTTCGACCGGCCGCACGCCGGGGCCGGGCTGCCGCTGCACGTCGGGCACGCGTACGACTTCATCCGGTGGGCCGAGCGGTACGGCTACGACCTGGGCTACGCCACCGCCACCGACCTGCACGCCGGGCTGGTCGACGCCGACCGGTACAAGGCCCTGGTGTTCCCCGGGCACGACGAGTACTGGTCGGAGCCGATGCGGCGGGCCGTCGAGCGGGCCCGGGACGGCGGCACCTCGCTGGTGTTCCTGTCCGCCAACTCGCTGTACTGGCGGGTCGAGCTGACCGCCGGCGCGAACGGCGAGCCGTCCCGGCTGCTGAACTGCCGCAAACGGCAGAAGGTCGCCGCCGACCACCCCGCCGCGGGCACCGCGGGCGCGACCAGCGCACTGTGGCGGGACGCCGGCGAGCCCGAGCAGCACCTGCTGGGCATCCAGTACGCGGGCAGCGTGCCCGCGCCGGTGCCGCTGGTGGCCCGGAACACCGCGCACTGGCTGTGGCAGGGCACCGGCCTGGCCGAGGGCGAGGAACTGCCCGGCCTGGTCGCGGGGGAGGCCGACCGCTACTACCCGAAGGTCGCGCTGCCCGCCTGTACCGAACGCACCCTGCTGGCGCACTCCCCGTACCGGGACGCCGCCGGGCGGCTCACCCACCAGGAGACCTCGCTGTACCGGGCTCCCAGCGGGGCCTACGTGTTCGCGTCCGGGACGTTCGCCTGGTCGCCCGCGCTGGACCGGCCCGGGCACACCGACGAGCGGATCCAGCGGGCCACCGCCAACCTGCTCGACCAGCTGTGCAAGGAGGGGCGCACCGGCCCCTGACGCCGTGCTGTTCCGTCGCGTGGGGCGGGGGCGCACCGGCCCCCGGTCCGCCCCTCGTGCTGTGCCTGTCTCCCCGCGTGGGGCGGGGGCGCACCGGCCCCCGATCCGCCCCTCGTGCTGTGC
>NZ_BMRI01000008.1:281197-286747 GCF_014648555.1 Kitasatospora griseola | reverse complement strand
GTGCCCGGCGGTGGTGGGGGAGCGGACGGTTTCCCAGGGCCCGGACGACGGGTCGTGCCGTCCGGCGTCGGCGGGGTGGCCGTGCCCGGCGGGGTGTTCGTCGGACGGCAGGAGGAGCTGGCCGCGCTCCGGCGGGCTGCCGAGGCCGCGCGCGGCGGCGTCGGGTTCGCGCTGGTGAGCGGCGAGGCCGGGGCGGGGAAGTCCACCGTGCTGGGGCGGCTGGGCGAGGAACTGGGCGCGCACGGCTGGCGGGTGGTCACCGGGCGCTGCCCGGAGAGCGCCGGCGCGCCCGCCGCCTGGGCCTGGACCGAGGTGCTGCGCGAACTCGCCGGACAGGAACCGGACGCCGCCGCCGACCCCGAACTCGCCCCGCTGCTCGGCGACCTGGAGCCGACCGCAGGTCAGGACGCGCTGTCCGGCCGGTTCCGCCTGCACCGCGCCGTCGTCGCCCGGCTGCACGCCGCCGCCCGCCGCGCCCCGCTCGCCGTGCTGCTCGACGACCTGCACGCCGCCGACCCGGAGACCCGCGAACTGCTCGGCGAACTCGCCGCCCACCACGCCCCCGGCACGCCCGGCGGCGGCCTGCTGGTGATCGCCGCGCTGCGCCCCGGCGAGGGCGAACTCTCCGACGTGCTCGCCAGGTTGGCCAGGCGCTCGCCCACTCGGGTGCCGCTCGGCGGCCTCGCCGAGGCCGACGCGGGACGGCTGATCGAAGCGGTCTGCGCCGCTCCCGTCCGCCCCGAGACCGTCCACGCCCTGGCCGAACGCACCGGCGGCAACCCGTTCTACCTGGCGGAGATCGCCCAACTGCTCGCGCTGGAGGACGAATCGACCGCGCTCAAGCAGGTGCCGCAGGGCGTCCGGGACGTCCTGCGACGACGCTTCGAGCGGCTCCCCGCACCCGCCGTCGACCTGCTGCGACTGGCCGCCGTCGCCGGACGGGAGAGCGACGTCGACCTGCTGGTGCGGGCCGGCGAACAGGACGAGGACACCGCCACCGAAGCCGTCGAAGCGGCCGTCGCCGGCGGCCTGCTGCTCGAACCGCGGCCCGGCACCGTCCGGTTCGCCCACCTGCTGGTCCGCGACACCCTGTACGCCGACCTCGGCGGGCTGCGCCGGGCCCGCCTGCACGGCCGGATCGGGCACGCGCTGCACGACCGGCGGCCCGGCGAACTCGCCGCCCTCGCACACCACTTCACCCAGGCCGCGAGCGCCGGCACCGCCGAACTCGCCGTCCAGCACTGCGTCCGCGCCGCCCAGGCCGCCGAACGGCGCTACGCCCACCGCAGTGCCGTCACGCTGTTCCGGCAGGCCGTCGACAATCTGGAACGCGCCGCCGAACAGCCCGGCGAGGACCGGGCCGCCCGCCGCATCGAGCTGCTGGGCGCGCTGCTGCGCACCCAGATCCGGGCCGGACAGGTCACCGACGCCGGGGACACCAAGGCGCACGCCCTGCGACTGGCCCGGGAATCCGGCCGCGAGGACCTGCTGATCGCCGCCTGGACCGCCTGGACCGAACCCACCCCGTGGGTCACCCACCCCTACGGCAGCATCGACCAGGACGCCGTCGACACCCTCGGCCGGCTGCTGCGCCGCACCGACCTGCCGGCCGCCACCCGGTGCCGGCTGCTCGACGCGCTCACCCACGAACTCGACTGCACCGGCTCGCCGCAGGCCGTCGACGCCGCCGCCCAGGCCGTCGCGCTGGCCCGCGCCGAGGGCGACCCGCAGTTGCTGTGCCTCGCGCTCGCCGCCCAGGCCCGCGCCTGCGACCACGAACTCGCCCCCGTGGACCGGCTCCTGCTCGCCGAGGAGATCACCGCGCTCGCCGTCGCCCACGACCTGCCCGCCTACCGCTGGCACGCCGAACACCTGGCGGCCACCGCCGCCGCCGTCCGCGGCGACCTGCCCGCGCTGCGCCGCCACCTGACAGCCGGTGAGGAGCTCGCGCAGCGCTACCGGCTGGCCGAGCTCTCCGACGTGGTGCTCTGCCAGCGCGGGATGCTGGAACTCGCCGCCGACCGGGTCGAGCAGGCCACCGCCCTGTACGACCGGGCCATGGCGGGCCTGCGGGAGCGCGGCTCGCTGCACGCCGACGCGCTCGACGCGCTGGTGCGGATCACGATCGCCCACCGGGAGGGCCGCCTCGGCGAGATGCTCCCGCTGATCGAGCGCCACCGCGCCCAGTACGGCCCGCTGGTCGCCGACGTCACCGCGCTCGCCCTGCTCGCCGTCGGACGCCCGCCCGAGGAGGCCCGCGCGGCCCGGGTCGAGCGCCGCACCGTGCAGGCCGACTACTTCCGCTCGCTGTTCCTGGTGCTGCGCGCCGACGCCGCGATGGCCCTGGACGAGCGCGCCGAGATCGCCGAACTCCTGGACGAGCTGCGGCCGTTCGCCGACCTGGTGGCGGGCGCCAGCTCCACCTCGATCGCCTCCCGCCCGGTCGCCCTGTCGCTCGGCGAACTCGCCCGCAGGCTCGGCCGCACCGCCGAGGCCGCCGACCACTTCCGGCACGCCGCCGAGGTCGCCCGCCGCTGGGAGTCGCCGAGCTGGGAGGCCCAGGCCCGCACGGCGCTCAGCACGCTGGAGGGCTGACGGCAGGTCACCCCCGCAGCGCCACTTGGAAGATCGCTGCGCTCGCGCCAAGTGGACTCCAAGACGCCTCTCCCACACTGGTGTTCGTCAGTGACCCGAACGCCCTACGGGAGGCACCCGCACCATGTCCACACTCCTCGGTCGCCTCGGCGGGGCCGCCGCCGCCCGGCCCTGGCGCACCGTCGCCGCCTGGCTGCTGCTGATCGCCGCGATCTTCGGCCTGGCCCGGGCGTTCGGCGGTGAGTCCCGCGACAGCTACCGGGTGCCGGGCACCCGCTCCACCGCGGGACTCGACCTGCTGCACGAGCGCTTCCCGGAGACCGCCGGCGCCGACGCCCGCGTGGTGATCCACGACCGCAACGGGAAAGCGCTTCCCGAAGACGCCCTGACCGCGCTGCGCACCCGTCTGTCCGGCCTGCCGCACGTGCTCGCCGTCTCCCCGCCGATACCCTCGCAGGCCGGTGACACCGCGCTGCTGACGCTGAGCTACGACGTCGAGGTGACGGCTTTCAAGGACTCCGCCGAAATCGACGCGCTGCACGACGCCGCCCGGCCCGCCACCGACGCCGGCTACCAGGTCGAGCTCGGCGGCCAGGTCCCCGAGCACTTCAGCGCCCCCGACGGCACCGCCGAGGCGATCGGCATGGGTGCCGCCCTGGTCATCCTGGTCCTCGCCCTCGGCACCGTGGTCTCCGCCGGCCTGCCGCTGCTGGTCGCCCTCGCCGGCCTCGCCCTCGGCACCGGCCTGATCACCCTGCTGTCGGCCGTCACCGACATCAGCAACATCGCCCCCACCGTGGCCTCCATGGTCGGCCTCGGCGTCGGCATCGACTACGCGCTGCTGCTGGTCGCCCGACACGTCGAAGGACTGCGCCGCGGCCTGGACGCCCGGGCCGCCGCCACCGTCGCCAACGCCACCGCGGGCTCCTCCGTGGTGGTCGCCGGCTCCACCGTGCTGGTCTCGCTGTTCGGCCTGAAACTCGCCGGCCTCTCCATCTACGCGTCCTTCGGCTACGCGACCTTCGCCACCGTCGGCGGCGTCATGCTCGCCTCGCTCACCCTGGTCCCCGCCCTCGCCACCCTGGCCGGCCCCCGCCTGCTGCGCCGCGCCGAACGCCGCGCCGCCGCCGGGGGCGAGCCCGCCCGGACCGACACCACGCCCACCCGCACCGAGCGCTGGGCCCGGCTGATCGGTCGCCGCCCGATCGCCGCCGCAGTGCTGTCGCTGGCCGTTCTGCTGGGCCTGGCCGCGCCGATGCTCGGCATGCGCACCTGGCCGCAGGACGCCGGCAGCCAGGCCGCCGACAACACCACCCGCAAGGCGTACGACCTGATCGCCGAGGCGTACGGCCCCGGCGCCAACGGGCCGCTGCTGCTGGCCGTCGACCTCGACCGGCTGCCGAAGAGCGAACTCCCCGCGCTGGCGGCCAAGGTGGCACAGGACCCGGCGGTGGTGCAGGTCCAACCCGCCCGGTTCAACCAGGCCGGGAACGCCGCCGTGATCACCGTCCAACCGAGGACCGGCCCGCAGGACGAGGCCACCGCGCAGCTGGTGAAGCGACTGCGCGACCACGACCTGCCGGCCGGCGCCGAGGTGACGGGCGTGGTCGCGACCTTCTCCGACATCTCCGACCGGCTCTCCGCCCGCCTGTGGCTGGTCGTCCCGTTCGTGGTGGCGCTGTCGCTGGTGCTGCTCACCGTGCTGTTCCGGGCGCCGGTGATCGCGGTGAAGGCCGCCGCGATGAACCTGCTGTCGGTGGCCGCCGCGTACGGCGTGATGACGGCGGTGTTCCAGCACGACGCGACCGCGAAGCTGCTCGGGCTGCCGCACGCCGTGCCGGTGTCCAGCTGGGTGCCGATCCTGATGTTCACCGTGCTGTTCGGCCTGTCCATGGACTACGAGGTGTTCCTGCTCGCCCGGGTCCGCGAGGACTGGCTGGCCACCGGCGACGCGAAGGGCAGCGTGGTGCGCGGCCTGTCCGCCACCGGACGGGTGATCAGCAGCGCGGCCGCCATCATGGTCGCGGTGTTCACCGGCTTCGCGATCGACCCCGACATGACCGTCAAGATGATGGGCGTCGGCATGGCCGTGGCCGTCCTGATCGACGCCACCGTGGTCCGCCTGGTGCTGGTGCCCGCCACCATGACCCTGCTCGGCCGCCACAACTGGTGGCTGCCGCGCCCGCTCGACCGGCTGCTGCCGCAACTGCGCATCGAGCACGGCGAGGAGCCGCCCACCCCCGCCGAGCCGCTCCGGCCGGCCGCGGTCTGACGAGCCGCGTCCGACCCGCCGACAAGGGCCCGCCCCTCCCCGGGGCGGGCCCTTGCTGCGTGCGGGTGGCCGCCCGCGTGGTCCGGGCCCGCCCCGGCCCCGCCCGTGCGTACCGTGGGCGCATGAGCGTGCGAGTGGAGCGGGTGTACGAGGCGCCGGACGGCGGGGTGCGGGTGCTGGTGGACCGGCTCTGGCCGCGCGGGCTGAAGAAGGCGGACGCGCACCTCGACCGGTGGGCCAAGGAGATCGCGCCGTCCACCGAGCTGCGCCAGTGGTTCCACGGCCCGCAGGGCGAGTACGGGGAGTTCGCCCGCCGCTACCGGACCGAGCTGGACGCGCCGCAGGTGCAGCAGGAACTGGCCGAGCTGCGGGAGCTGGCGCAGAACGACGACCTGGTGCTGCTGACGGCGGTGAAGGAGCCGTCGCACAGTCATGTGAACGTGCTGCTCGAACGGTTGGAGCAGGCGGACTAGCTCCGCCCGGCCGGTGCGGCCCGGCGGTGTGTTCTCTCCGGCAGATCCGTGCAAACAGGATGTAATGCGGACATGAGCCTGCTGCGGGAGAACGCCGTTCTCGCCCTCTTCTTCTGCCTCGGCCTGGGCTACCTGGTCGGCAAGCTGCGGATCGGACCGATCCAACTCGGCGGCATCTGCGGCGTCCTGATCGTGTCGATGCTGATCGGC
>NZ_BMRI01000008.1:276729-281162 GCF_014648555.1 Kitasatospora griseola | reverse complement strand
GCGCAGCACGTCTCGGTGAACGCCGACGTCAAGAACGTCGCGTTCGCGCTGTTCATCTTCTCGCTCGGATACATCGCCGGCCCGCAGTTCTTCGCCAACCTGAACGCCCGCGGTCTGCGCTTCGGCGTGCTCTCCCTGATGGAGGCCGTGGTCGTCATCGTGATGGCGCTCGGTTTCGCCACGTTCTTCGACCTGGACGTCGGCACCGCCGCCGGCATCCTGGCCGGCGCGGCCACCGAGTCCGCCGCCGTCGGCACCGCGCAGGACGCCATCGCCAAACTGCCCGGCATCACCGCCGAGCAGACCACCCAGCTGCAGGCGCACGTCGCCACCGCCTACTCGGTCTGCTACCTGTTCGGCCTGATCAGCATCGTCCTGCTGACCAGCCAGCTGTTCCCGATGCTGATGCGGATCGACCTCGCCGACGCGTCCCGGCAGCTGTGGGAGAAGATGCGCGGCGGCGACGCCGGCCACCAGGCCGGCGAGGAACCCTCGCTGCCCGCACTGGTCGGCCGGACCTACCTGGTGTCCCAGGGCGAGGGCGCCCGGATCAGCCGACTCCAGGAAGCCTCCGGACAGTTGATCACCGTCGAGGCGATCAGCCGGGGCGGGCGCAGACTCGACCCCGACGACGACCCGGTGCTGCGCCGCGGCGACCAGGTGCTGGTGGTCGGCCGCCGGTCCGCCGTCATCGACACCGGCCACGAACTCGGCCCCGAGACCAGCACACCCGGCCTCGACCGGGCGTTGGCGGTCCGTCAGGTCGTGGTCACCAACAAGCAGGTCGCCGGGCACCCGCTGAACGACGTCCGCGACCGCGACAGCCAGGCCACCGGCGGCGTCTTCCTCACCGACATCCAACGCGTCGACCACCACCTGCCAGCCGTCGGCGAGACCGAGGTCCACATCGGCGACACGCTCACCGTCGTCGGCGCCCCCACCAAGCTGGACCGGTTCGCGAGCCGGGTCGGCGCCACCGTCCGGCAGGACACCGCCGACTGGATCTACCTCTCCTTCGGCATCTGCCTCGGCGTCCTGCTCGGCAAGGTCAACGTCCGCTTCGGCGACGTCAACCTCACGCTCGGCACCGGCGGCGGCTGCCTGATCGTCGGGCTGGTCTTCGGCTGGGCCCGCTCGCTGCGACCCACCTTCGGCGCCTACCCGCCGGTCGCGGCCCAGACCATGAAGGACCTCGGCCTGGCGATGTTCATCGCCGTCACCGGAATGGCCGCCGGCCCCGACGCCGGCCCGCTGCTCAAGCAGTACCCGGTGCTGCTGCCCGCCGCGGGCATCCTGATGGTCGCCGTCCCCGCCTTCCTCGGCCTGTTCGTCGGCCGTAGGCTGCTGAAGATCGAACCGCCGATCCTGATCGGCGCGATCGCCGGCCAGCAGTGCTCCACCCCCGCGATCACCGCCATCGGGAACGTGGCGCAGAGCAGCGTCCCGATGCTCGGCTACACCATCACGTACACCATCTCCAACTTCCTGCTGCCGCTGACCGGTCCGGTACTGGTGGGCCTGGTCGGGCTCTGAGCCCCCGTCGGCGGCAGTCGGACAGCTGACCCGAACGCTAGGAGAGACGCCACCCATGACCAAGCCGTCGATCAGCCGCGAGGAGATCCACCGGCTCTCCCGGCTCAGCCCGTTCGAGCTCAAGAGCGAGTTCGTCCGGCTCGCCGAGCACTACCAGGCCGACCGGCCGGGCCAGAAGGGCAAGAGCACCGCCCACATGCTCAACGCCGGGCGCGGCAACCCCAACTGGATCTGCACCGGCCCGCGCGAGGCGATGCTCGCGCTCGGTCACTTCGCCCTCGCCGAATCCCGCCGGGTCTGGACCGCCGACAACCTCGGCGGCATGCCCGAACGGATCGGCATCGCCGCCCGCTACGACCGCTTCGCCCGAAGCCACCCCGAACTGCCCGGCATCGACCTGCTCTCCGCCTGCCTCAGCCTCGCAGTCGACCGCTTCGACCTCGACCGCGACGCCCTCGTCCACGAACTCGCCGACGCCGCGATCGGCGACAACTACCCCGTCCCCGGCCGGATGCTGACCGCCGTCGAACAGATCGCCGCCGGCTACCTGCGCGACGAACTGATGGACCGCCGGCCCCCCGCGGACCGCCTCGACCTGTTCGCCACCGAAGGCGGCACCGCCGCCATGTGCTACATCTTCGACTCCCTCGTGCAGAACGGCCTGCTGCACAAGGGCGACCGGATCGCCCTGATGGTGCCCGTCTTCACGCCCTACATCGAGATCCCCGAACTCGACGCCTACGAGTTCGACGTGGTCCGGATCGAAGCCTCCTCCTTCGCCGAGGCCGGCGTCCGCGAATGGCGCTACCCCACCGAGGAGGTCGCCAAGCTGGCGGACCCCTCGATCAGACTGGTCTGCCTGGTCAACCCCAGCAACCCGCCCTCGCTCGCGCTCTCCCAGCGGGTCACCGACCAGATCAGGTCCATCGTGGAGAGCACCAACCCCGGGCTGATCATCGTCACCGACGACGTCTACGGCACCTTCGTCGACCACTTCCGCAGCCTCGCCGCCGACCTGCCCCGCAACACCCTGCTCGTCTATTCCTACTCCAAGCACTACGGCTGCACCGGCCACCGCCTCGGCCTCATCGGCCTGCACCGCGACAACGTCGTCGACGACGCGCTGGCCGCACTCCCGCAGGCCGAGAAGGACCGACTGGCCGCCCGCTACGGACGGCTCAGCCTCGACCCCGGCCGCATCCGCTTCATCGACCGCCTGGTCGCCGACTCCCGACAGGTCGCCCTCAACCACACCGCCGGACTCTCGCTGCCCCAGCAGGCCCAACTCGCGCTGTTCTCGCTGTTCGGGCTGCTCCCCGAAGGCAAGGCGTACAAGGCGAAGGTGCAGGCCATCGTCCACCAGCGCCTCGAACTGCTGCTGGAGGGCTCCGGGATGAAGATCTCCCAGGACCCCGAGCGGGCCGGCTACTACGTCGAACTCGACCTGCTCGCCGAGGCCGAACGCACCTCCGGTGCCGCGTTCGCCGCCTACCTGCAGACCGCCTACGAGCCCACCGAACCCCTGTTCCGGCTCGCCGAACAGACCGGCGTCGTGCTGCTCAACGGCGGCGGCTTCGACGGCCCCGAATGGTCGGTGCGGGTCTCGCTGGCCAACCTCGACGACCTCGACTACCTGAAGATCGGCCACCACCTGAAGGCCATCCTCGACGAGTACCGGGCGGAGTGGACGGCAGCCGAACTGCGCTGAACGGCTCGCGGGCCCGGTTGTCACTGCTCGGCGGCGGCCCGGACCAGGCCGTGGTCGAAGGCGAACACCACCGCGTGCACCCGGTCCCGCACCCCCAACTTGGTTAGCACGCGCCGGACATGGGTCTTCACCGTGCCTCGCCCAGGTGCAGCGCCGCGGCGATCTCCGCGGAGCTGCTCGCCGAGGCGGGCCGACTCGCCGAGAAGAGCGAAGCGCACGGCGTGCGGCGCTGGGTGGCGGAGGCACGGGCGGAACTCGACCTGGCCTGAGTGCCGGCAGGGGTCGGCCTGGCTTGGGCGCCGGCAGGTCGGCCCGGCGGGCGGGGTGAACGGCCTTGGCCGGTGGGCCGGTTCGGCCTCAGCCCTCGGCGGGCTGGTGGTCCGGCTCGGGCGCGAGGTGCGGTTCCGGCGCAGGGTGCGGCATGAAGCGGCTCAGCGAGTAGTGGGGCGGGGAGCCGTCGCGGCTGCAGGGCGCGTCGATCCGAAGCTCGTCGGAGCGCAAGTCCGGTTCGGCGAGCACGAGTTCGTTGACGTAGGCCTTCAACTCGCGGGCGTCACCGGTGGCGAACAGGAGCGTCCAGCTGCCCGCCTCGGGCGCGAAGCGGGCGGCGTGCTGCTGAACGCGTTCCTGCTGCCGGCGTTTTCTCTTCCGTTGACCAGGCATTCGGTCAGCATCCCCGGCGGCCGTCACCCTGGCAAGCCGGATTCCCGAGCTCAACGGCGGCGCCTCCGCGGCTGATCGGCCGCCGGCTCGCCTGCTCAGTGCGGGAGTTGCCGCTCGCCGAGGGTGCGCAGGTGGCGGGCGAGGGCGGTGCGCTGAGCGGGGGTGAGGCCGTCGGTCAGGTCCGCGTCCACCGCCTCGGCGGTCTCGGCGCAGCGGGCGAGCAGGCGACGGCCCTCGGCGGTGAGGGTGAGCATCTGGCGGCGGCGGTCCTCGGGGTCGCGGACGCGTTCGACTGCGCCGAGCTCCTGCAACTGGTCCGCGAGCGCCACGATCAGGCTCGGCACGACTCCCAGGCGGGTCGCCAACTCCTGCTGGGACGCGGCCGATCCGTCATCCAGTGCGGCCAGCAGGGCCGCGTGCTTGGGCTTGATCCCCAGCGCTTCGACCCGGCCCGCGAAGCGGTCCGACGCGAGGGCGCCGAGGACGCCCAGGTTGAAGACCACTGTGGCGCGCAGCGCCGCTGCTCCCT
>NZ_BMRI01000008.1:268808-276700 GCF_014648555.1 Kitasatospora griseola | reverse complement strand
TGGCATCGCTCACGGTTCGAATGGTACCGTCTCCATATCGTTCACAGCTCGAATGATTCAGGGGGAGATGGAATGACCGCTCTGCTGGTGGCCAACGCGCTGGTGGCGCTGCTCAGCGCCGGATCCGGGGTGGTCGGAGCGATCCGTCCGGGGCTGGTGCTGGCCGCGAACGAACCGATCACCGCCGGGACGTACCTCTACGCCCGGGCCTACGCGGCCCGCGCCGTCCCGCTCGGAGTCCTCGCCGCGCTGGTACTGGCGGTCGGTCCGCGCGCTGCGGCCTGGCCGGTGCTGCTGGTGGCCGGGCTGGCGCAGGTGGGCGACACCGCGATCGGCGTCCGCAGGCGAAACACCGGCATGACGATCGGCGCAGGCACCACCGCCGTCCTGCACCTCGCCACCGCCTGCTGGCTGGCCCGGTGAGCGGCATCGACCCCCTCGACATCCCGGTCTTCCGCCGCCGAACCGGCCGCCCTCGGCGCCGCTGCCGCCCTCGCCGGCCCAGTGCGTGCACTGCCGGGGGCTGGTGGGGAACCCCCGACCCCCAGTAGGGGGTGGCCCATCCCTGAGGGGGAGCGGTCCATCGTCCGAAGGTAGGCCCAGGGTCGGGCTCGGCCTGGACCGTGGGCTGACGACCCGGGCCGCCGTCGCCTGTCAGCATGTCAGTTGCCGTACATCACAGGGGTGTTGGGCTTTCACCCATCGGCATGGACGCGGGAAGGTGGACGGACATGGCGGAACACAGGGGCGGAACGGGTCCGGTCGGTCGCGGGAGCACGGGGCGCCGGCGCGGGCGCCCGGCCGTGCGCCTGCTGGCGCTCGCGCTGGCGGGCGCAGGCCTGGTGGGGGTGACGGCCCCGGCGGCCGACGCCCTCGGCACAAAGGGACCGGCCGCAGTGGTGACGGTGACCGCTGCCCAGGACCCGGCGCAGGACACCGCCGGCCGGGGACCGCGCAAGGGCGTCGACCCCAAGGCCCTGGACGCCGCGATGCAGGCCATCGTCGACTCCGGTGGCGCCTCGGCCTCGCTCGCCCGGGTCGGCGAGTACGGCCGCACCCTGTGGAAGGGCGCCGCGGGCACCGCCGACTACGCGACCGGCGCCCCCGCCTCGGCGACCGGCCGGTTCCGGATCGGCAGCGTGACCAAGACCTTCGTCTCCACCGTCGTCCTCCAGCTGGTCGCCGAGGGGCGGCTGGGCCTGGACGACCCGGTGGAGCGGCTGCTGCCGGGCGCGGTGCCGAACGGCGCGAACATCACCCTGCGTCAACTGCTCAACCACACCAGCGGGCTGTTCGACTACACCGAGGACCAGGCCTTCGACCCCACGGCGCCCGACTCCCTCGAACGATGGCTGGAGTCCGGCCGCTACACCCGCTGGACACCGCAGCAGCTGATCGCCCTGGCCAACAACCACCCGGCGTACTTCCCGCCCGGCCAGGGCTACCACTACTCCAACACCGACTACGTCCTGGCCGGACAGATCATCGAACGGACCACCGGCCGCAGCTGGCAGCGGGAGGTGGAGCGCCGGATCATCCGCCCGCTCGGCCTGACCGGCACGTCCATGCCCGACCACGAGACGGCCGTCCCCGGCCCGCACGCGCACGGCTACTTCGACCTGCCCACCGGCCGCGTGGACGTCACCGACCTGGACCCGAGCATGGCGGGCGCGGCCGGCGCCGGGATCTCCACCACCGCCGACCTCAACACTTTCCTCACCGCCCTGCTCGGCGGACGGCTGCTGCCCAGGCCGCAGCTCGCCGAGATGATGACGGCCACCCCGCAGAGCCAGGGCAGGTACGGCCTGGGCCTGGAGCGGACCACCACCGACTGCGGTGAGTTCTGGGGCCACACGGGCGGCATCCCGGGCTTCAGCACCTTCCTGTACACCAGCACCGACCTGCGCCGTCAGCTCGCCGTCTCGATGAACGGCAACGGCCTCTCGACCCCGCTGCCCACCCGGCAGGCCTTCGAGAAGCTGATCGACGCCGCCACCTGCACCGACTGACCCCGCCCGGCCGGCAGATCCGCCCCGGAGCGCCGGTTCCCGGAGGGCACTCCGGGGTGGATCGCCCAGACGTCAGCTGCCCGTGGTCCTGGTGGGGTCGGGTGCGCCCAGCAGTCCGGCCACGAGGGCATCGGATCCCAGGGGCAGCAGGCGGTGCGCGTCCGTCGCGTTCTCCAGGCCGACCACGAGCGAGATGCAGATGTCCGCGGCCTCGGCGGGCCCGACCCCTTCTGCGGTGCCCGCCTCGGCGAAGAGTCCGGTGAGCAGGTGGCGCAGCTCGGCGGTGAAGTCGGAGCAGATCCCGCCGAAGAGGCGGGCCTTGTCGTCGAGGAGTTCGGCCGTGTGCGGCGAGTCCTCGGACAGGGCGAGGACGAGTTCGAGCTTGGCGGCGAGCACGCCCCGGACGCGGGCGGCGTACGGAACCGCGCTGTCGGCCGCTGCCCGGCGGGCCCGCACGAGCGCCTGCTCGTGCAGGCGCCCGGCGAGCCGCCGGAAGGCGTCGTCCTTGCTGCGCACGTACTGGTAGACCGCGGACCGGGACACGCCCATGGTGGTGGCGATGTCGTCCATCGTGGTGCGCCGCACGCCGTACCTGGTCAGGCAGTCGTACGTGGCGTCGAGGACCTCGTCGAGCCGGTCGGTGCCCATCGGGTCAGGCCAGCTTCTTGAGCAGTTCGACGGCCAGCGGGGCGGAGGAGGCCGGGTTCTGGCCGGTGACCAGGTTGCGGTCGACCACCACGTTCGGCGCCCACGGCTCGCCGGCCCGGACGTTCACGCCGGCCTCGGTGAGGCGGTCCTGGAGCAGCCACTTCGCCTTGTCGGCAAAGCCGGCCTGGGTCTCCTCGGCGTTGGTGAAGGCGGCGACGTCGTAGCCGGTGAAGGCGTTGGTGCCGTCGGCCTTGACGGCCGCCAGCAGCGCGGCCGGGGCGTGGCAGACCACGCCGAGCGGCTTGCCGGACTCCAGGGCGAGGGTGAGGAGGCGGCCGGAGTCGGCGTTGACCGCGAGGTCCTCCATGGGGCCGTGGCCGCCGGGGTAGAAGACGGCCGCGTAGTCGTCGAGGTTGACGTCTCCGACCTTGATCGGAGACTGCAGCTCGCTGAAGCCGGCCAGGGCGTCGGCGATGCGGTCGGCGTTCTCCTGCCCGCCGTTGGCCTCGGGGGCGAGGCTGCCCTTGTCGACGGTGGGAACGACACCGCCGGGCGTGGCGACCACGATCTCGTGACCGGCCGCTTTGAAGGCCTGGTAGGGAGCGACGGCCTCCTCGGCCCAGAAGCCGGTGGGGTGCTCGGTGCCGTCGGCCAGCGTCCAGTGGTCGGCGCCGGTGACGACGAACAGGATCTTCGACATGAGGTGGTTCTCCGAGGGTGCGGATCCCGTACGGGCCGTAGGGATCGGGGACGGTGGGTCGCCGCCGCTGACGTTTCCGAAGGACTGACACTCAGTGCCCAGTTCGTCAGTGCGGCGATGTCCTCGAAGGTAGGACCCCTACCCCATCGGAATCCAATAGGCTCGTGCATGTGAGAGATAGGGATCCCAATGGACCGCCGGGAATACCGTCGCCGCAAGGCAGCGGCCTTCGCGATCTGAATCTGCTGCGCACGTTCCTCGCGGTGTACCGAGCCGGCGCCTTCACCGCGGGCGCCCGCGTGCTGGGCCTGTCACAACCGACAGTGACGACGCAGATCCGCTCGCTGGAGAACCAGCTGGGCCGGGAGCTGTTCGAGCGGCTGTCCCGCGGCGTCGCCCCGACCCCGTTCGCCGACGAGCTGGCCGCGCGGGTCATGGAGCCGTTGGACGCCCTCGGCCCGGTCAGCGGCGGCGCTCTCTTCGGCGAGAGCGACGCGGAGCCCGTGCACCTGGCGGGGCCTGCCGAGTACCTCACGCACTGCGTCATGCCTACGCTCGCCCCGCTCGTCGACAAGGGCGTGCGCCTGCGCGTCGCATTCGGCCTCACCGACGACTTGCTCGACGGACTGCGCGCGGGCCGGCACGACCTGGTGGTGGCCACCCTGCGCCCACGCGGCCGCGCGCTCGCCTCCGTGCCGCTCGCCGACGAGGAATTCGTCCTGGTCGCCGCACCTTCATGGGCCGAACGGATCGGATCACGCCTTGCCACCGAGGGGCCCGCGGCCCTGCATGGAGTGCCGCTCGTCTCGTACGCCGAGGACCTGCCGGTCGTCCGCCGCTACTGGCGCCACGTGTTCGACAGGCGCCTGACCTGCCGGCCGACCGTCACGGTCCCCGACCTGGGAGCAGTCAAGGCGGCGGTTGTCGGCGGCGCCGGGTTCAGTGTGCTGCCCCGCTACCTGTGCGCGGACGATCTGGCCTCGGGCGCCCTGGCCCTCCTCAACGACCCGGACGACCCACCGATCAACACGGGCTTCCTGGTCCAGCGCCCGGGATCGTCCACGAACCCCCATGTCACGCTGGTCCGCGACCACCTGCTGCGCTCCGCCCGCGAGGCCTGAGGGTCGCCGCAGCCGATCACGATCCCGGCTCACCCGCGGGTGAGGCCCTGCCATGTCCAGCGCACGGATTCGGCTCCCGACCGCAGGGTGATCACATGAGTTCCCAGCGTCATGAGACGGACTGGTCGCTCTCGGCGGACCTGTGATTGCGGCTGGCCATCGTCCCCCAGAACCGGTCGAGTGCTCTCACGGGGATGCCGACCCAGGTCGGGGTGGTACGTCTTATCGCAGGATGGGGCCAGCGCGAGCGGGTGTGCAGGAGTGCCTGCTGTTGTCGGCAGAACGGCTCCTCGATCTCGGTCTGAGTCTTTCCCGCTTTCGGTGGATAGGGGCAGAGCCGGAAGCGGCACTCGTACAGGCAGGTGGATCCTGGCTGGTCCGATTCGGCCCGACCGACGCTGCGCTCGGGATGGAGCCGGGTGCGGTCGTGGGTGAGGCACGGCGGAAGGGTGTCCGGGGCGGCCCTGACCAGGCGTTCCTCCAGGTCGTCCGGCGAGGCGGTGTTGCGCTCGGTGAGGTTCAGCATGATCAGCATGTCCGCGACGAGCTGCTGGGCCCGAGGGTGGAGGATGCTCCAGCCGACCGAGGGAGCAATCCAGAGGTTGTGCTTGCGGTACCGGTCGGGACCGGCCGGGCGGGAGCCGACGCTGTCAATGGCGCCGTTCTCGTCGATCCAGAGGAACCGCTCAGGTCGCCCGGCCTCCAGGGCGAGGGCGACCAGGTCGCCGGCTTCGGCGACGAAGGGGTGCAGGGGCCGCTTGGAGTCGACTCTGCCGCTACTCGCGACTGCCGACCGGGCGTGCGCGCTGCCCGCCATGGAGAGCCAGCGGGCCACCGCCTGGACAGGGTCGTCGGTGCCGCCGTGGCCGGCGGGCGCCGTACCGTTCGTGGCGATGTGGCCCCGGCCGTGCCTCGCCCGCCCTGCGGTCGCCCTCGGCCAGGCGGGCCCGGTGCCGTCGGGGAGTTCCCACAGGCACAGGGCGTGCAGGAGGCTGACCTGCGCGTGCCAGTACCGGCTGCACGTGAGCATCTTCTCTGCCTGCCGGACGAGGTGGGGACGGGTCTCGTCACAGGAGTTGGGATGCCGTCTCCTGCGGTTGGCGGCGTACTTGAAGCCCTGCGCGAGAGCGATCTCCAGGGAGAGCGGGAGGTCCGGCTCTCGGCGGGGAGTGGTGAGCGGTGCGATCGACGATGCAGCGGAGGTGGCGGGGTCCGGCGAGGGTGTGGAGGCGGCGGAACCGGGAGACGGCGCCTCGGCAGCCGGAAGGGGTTTCCCGAGGGAGGCGGCGGGGTCGAGGTGCCGCAACCAGATGTCGAGCCGGTCCTTGGCCTCCTCGCGATACGTCTCGCTGACCGAACCCACGAACATCGGGACCAACCACGCACGCATCACGAACTCCCGCCACAGCTCGGCCCGGTCCTGCAAGTAGCCGTCGACGATCTCCTGCAGTTCGGGCGGTTGCTCCTTGGACGGGCGGCCGCTTTCGGCCACGCCCACGATCCCGGTGACGTCGCCCACGGTGCTCCGGAACCTCTCGTCCTCGTCCCTCTTGGACTTGTTCACCTTCTCCAGGTACTGCTGCACGGGGTCACGCAACTCACGGAAGTGCTCCCGCAGGACGCGATAGGCGTCGTCACCCCCTGCGGCGATCTCCTGGGCGGTGGCCAGGCGAACCGGGCGAGACGGCTCCCGTCGGCCGATCAGGGCGAAGCTCTCGTACGCGTAGGACGGGGTCAGTCGGTCGGTGCCTGTGATGCGGTCGATTCCCTGGAGCTCGCTCTTCCAGACGGGGCCTTTCGACGCGACGGCCGGCTCTCCGCGGCGAGGGGTGGCGCCGGGCGTGCACCGGTCCCGGTGCTGATCGACTTCGCGCAGCGCGGCGCCGAAGCGCCGGACGAGACCGAGTTTCGCCTCCTCGACGGTGCGCTGGTCGTCCTTGATCTGCTGGTTCACCTCCGGCCACCGGTTCGCGAGACTCACAGCGATGGCGGGTTGCACCGACCCGGGTCCCACACTGTCGATCTCCAGTGCGGCGGCGTAGAGGTCGAAGAACTTGGCGTCGTGCCGGCCTTTCGCGGCGGCGCAAAGCACCTCGGCGAGTGTCCAGGAATCATGGCGCTCCTGACTGGGGAAGTCGTCGACGCTGTCGGTCACTGCGAGGTGGCGCAGGGGCTCCGAGGGCCCAGGGGCGGTGGGTCCCTGCCCGTGGCGGGACAGGAGCACCAGAGCGATCAGCAGTTCCCGGGACGGTCCGGGGGGCTGGACTGCCTGCTCGACAAGGGCCTGGATCTCGTTTTGGTCGTCGATGGTGCTCAGCAGGTGGAAGCCCAGGTACGCCTGGAGGATGCTGTGCGGAAATCGCACCTTGTTCTCATGACTGGTGACCAGACCGAGTTGCTGCCCATTACGGGCGAACCGCGCGAGCTCGGTGCGGAGTTCGTTCGGACTGTAGCGGTCGCCGAGCCAGTTCTCCTGCCCGCCGAAGCGTGCCGTGAGCGCCTCCCAGATCGCGCTGCGCTGCTGCACCGAGACGGTCAGCCGGACCGCATCGGACTGCGGTTCCTCAGGCTTGGCGGCGCCCGGGCGAGTCTCCTCGTACGCGGTCACGAGGTCGTCGAAGGTCACCTCTAGGCTGTCCTGGATCAGTCCCAGACAGGCGAGGGCCGCCATGATCTGGATCGTCTTCTGCCGCTCGCGACGGTCCAGTACCAGATCCCCGTACAGGCGGCCCTCCTCCAACGCCGTCCGGTAGGTGTCCAAGAGCCCCAGCCGCAGGGCGGCGGCGTCCTGGGTCCGGGTGTCCAGCCGGTCCGGCTGCTCGCGCAGCGCCAAATGCTCCAGGAGGCCCACCTCCCGCAGCCGACGGGCGATCTGCAGGTAGAACGGCGAGTCGGTCACGCCGGCAGTTTCGACGATCCAGTCCAAGCGGCGTTCGTCCACCTCCTCGGCGTCCCCGAGCACGTAGTCCAGGGCCGCCTCCTCGCTGAGCGGTTCCAGTACCGCGATCGCGGCCGGGGAGCTTTCCAACGGGGCGTGCGGGCGCGAGGCCACCACCAACGGCAGGCCGTCGCGGTTCGCTCGATCGATCGCGCGGCGAATGAGGTTGTCGCGGTCGTCCCGATGCGCATCGTCGAGCAGGGCCTCCTCCAGCCCGTCGGCGATGACGACCACCTTGTCGTCGAGACGCAGCTGCCTCCAGGTCCGATCCAGTTGACCGCTGAACAGCACGCCCTGGCCCGCCTCCCGCAGGAAGCAACTCCGGCCGAGGGCCTCGAAGTCCAACTCGCCGTCCACGGTCGCGTCACGGAGTCGGACAGGCACCGGGACGGCCCCGTGCTCCGCCAGCATCCTGGTGAGCTCGACCAGGACAGCCGTCTTCCCGACCCCCACCCCGCCGATCAGCACATACGGCC
>NZ_BMRI01000008.1:229039-268785 GCF_014648555.1 Kitasatospora griseola | reverse complement strand
TACGGGTCCGCCGATTGCGCAGGGTTTGGGCGATGACCTGCGACAGCTCGTCCCGACCTACGATCTCGTCGATGATCGTCCCGGCGGTGGGGACCAGATCCTGCGGTCGCTTCCTCGCCTTGACGACCACGGGCTTCCTGGTCCAGCGGTAGCCGACGAGCAGGAACACGGTCACGCCGAAGGCGGTGAGCAGGAACGGCACGATCGTGCCGAACCAGTTGCTGTTCTGGATGCTGTTGAACCACCCGACCGGGCCGACGACCCCGGTCCAGATCAGCAGGCCGACCCACGCCACCAGACAGATCGCTCCGAGGATGGCAAAGCTCCGCAAGAGCACGGAGGAGAGCCGGGGGCTGAACCAGCTCCTGTTGGGCACGATGCTGCGGCGTGCCTCCCGCTTCGTCCGCACACCGTGCCACCAGTGCCGGAACCACGCCCACAGGGCCAACAATCGCCTCGGATAGAGCGTGTACCAGGGTGCGCCGTGCGGGCGCCGTCTTCCCCTAGGGTGCCGAACGACCTTGCTCACCGGCTCGCTCCTCCGTGAGTCTGGAAGGCATGCCATGCGTGACATCCGGAAAGGGCCCCGTGTTCCATCGAACCATGCATGTGGAGGACGGCAAGCCGGCCCGCGCGTCGAGGCGTCGGCCCGCGCGAAGGGTGCGGCCGACGCCGGGAGCACCGCCGCCCGACGCCCGGTCAGTTCTCGTCGGCGACGCGGACCGGGTCATTTGACCAGCGTGATCACAGGATCACAGGACTTTGCAGTCTGGACCCGCGGCGCGATCGGATGGGCGGGATGGCGTCGGTCAACGGGATCAGGGCTTGGCTGTCATGGACGTTGACACCGGATATCGCGAGCGGCAGGGGTAAACCGGTACGTTCGGTGAGCAGGTGGATCTTCGACCCGTACTTGCCCCGATCGACAGGATTCGGAAAGAACGTGGTCGGCCCCGAGGTCGTGCGGGCGCTGTTGGGGACCCTTCACGGCAAGAGGACCACCAGGGGCGTGCTCGTCACCACTTCCTGGTAGGGGAAGCAGAGTTGGGAGACCGCCCTCCGTAACGACCTGACCCTCATGGACGGCCGCAACCTCAAGGCCCTGCTCCTCGAGCACCTGGGCATCGACGCGCTGATCGGCCTGTCGAAGATCCCGCCCGGCCGGCCGCAGGCGGACCTCACCTGACGAGCCGTCGGATGAAGGCAAGCCGAAGGAGGCGGCCGAGAACCGGGCATTCGACGACGCGCTGGTCAGCCGAGCAGTGCATCACCCTCTATGGACTCCCTCGTGGGCCGTATTGCCCATGGCACGATGTGAAGCATGACTGCATCAGGGCGGGTCAGCGGCAAGGTGTCGGTCGAGAACAGCCAGTTCGGCCTCTGGGAGGACGACCCCTTCGACGAAGGGGGCGGTTCTTGGATGGCTCTGGAGATCGCGGACCCTCCATCCTTTGTCACCGTCGATGAAGGTCGCGTCAAAGTGCGGAGCCTGCACAAGGACCATTACGCCTCAGTCACCCTGGAGTATGGTCAGGACACTCTCGCAACGGCGCACGGCTGGGAAATGATCGGCGCGTACCGCTACGTGACTCGGGGCGCCGCGGTGGAGCTATGGTCACTTTTCTCGGGTCCGGCTGGTGTCGACCTTGAGCTCGGTGACCCGCAGTCGGCTTCGTGGCTGCAGATCTTCCGCAGGAGACCGGAGGGGGCTCTCCCTTTTGAGGAGAGCCCCCTCGGTGCGCCCGAGGACCTTGAAGAATACTGGTTCTACTTCTCGCCCTCTCGGTGACCGACTGCCTTACGGGGTAATCAAGACCTTGAATTTGTCGTTGTGAAGAACTCACTGCGAACCGTAGAAATTTGCAGGGTCGTATCCCGCGTTGCTGTTTTCAGTCGGCCGAGGAGTTGCTGCCGTCGGACCTTGCGCACGTCCTGCACTGGTCCCGCTGGCGCCACCGACGCCAACATCAGGCCCGGACCAGCCACTACAAGCGACGAGGCCACAGCCCAAGAGCTGAAGCCTCGTCACCATAAGCACCGTTGCAGTACTAGCCGGATCCGGTTGCCGGTTGTTCACCGTTGGCGGTGGCCGTCGGTTCACGGCGGAGCTCCGGGGTCGATGCGGCGACTGCGGCCACTGCCGCCAGGCAGAGCAGGCCGCCGCTGATCAGGGTGGTGGCGGCGCCGGCCCAGGTTGCGACGAGGCCGGCGCGCAGGTTGCCGAGTTGTGGTCCGGCCTGGCCGACGACGGTCTCGGCTGCGGTGACCCGGCCGAGCATCGCGTCCGGGGTGCAGGTCTGGACGATTGTGGTCCGGGCGAGCACTGCCAGTGCGTCGGCGCCGCCGGCCACGGTCAGCAGGAGGAGGCCGGGCCAGGCCCGGTGCGTCAGGCCGAACGCGGCCAGCGCGCCGCCCCAGGTCGCCGCGGCGGCCAGCATCACCGGGCCCGGGCGGCCGAATCGGGTGACGGGGCCGGAGAAGGCGGTCGCGATGATGCCGCCCACTGCCAGCGCGGACAGGAACAGGCCGAGGGTGCGCGGGTTCCCGGCGAAGCGTTCGGTGTTGACCAGCGGGAACAGCGCCGCCGGCATGGACAGCACGGTCGCTGCCAGGTCCGTCAGCAGCGCGCCCCGCACCGCCCGATGGCCCGTCAGGAACCGCAGCCCGTCCGCCACTCCGCCCAGGCCCGCCCGGGACGCGCCGCCCACCGGAGGCAGCGGCGGCAGTCCGAACGCGCAGGCGAAGGAGACGCCGAAGCTCGCCGCGTCCAGCAGGTAGCAGACCCCGACGCCCCACCAGCCGAGCACCACGCCCGCCACCGCCGGACCGAGCAGCATCATCGCCTGCCCCGACGCCTGATTGAGCGCCAGACCCGCCGCGACCTGGTCCTTCGGCAGCAGGCGCGGCACGAACACCCCCGCCGCCGGCGCACCCAGCGCGCCGAATGACGCCTGCACGGCGACCAACGCCAGCACCACGGCCACCGGCACCTGCCCGGCGAATCCCTGCACCGCCAGCAGCAGCGAGCACGTCGCCTGCCCCGCGTTGCCCAGCAGATAGATCCGGCGCCGGTCGGCCCGGTCGACCCAGGATCCCGCGAACAGGCCGAACCCGATCATGGGCAGCGCCTGCGCCAGGCCGACAGCGCCGCTCCACGCCGGGCTGCGGGTGCTGTCCCACACCTGGAACATCACGGTGACCACGGTCATGAAACTGCCCAGGGTGGACACCGTCCGCCCGAACAGCAGCCACCGGAACAGGCGGGAGGTCCGCAGCGGCCGGACATCGATCAGGGCTCGGGCGAGACTCACGAGGCACACACGGGGGAGGGCGCGGGCTCAGGCACGCCGAGGACCCTAGCCCATTTCTCCGGGCGGCGGCGACACGCCGGTGGCGCCGGCTTCGAACAGGATTCGGAGCCGCTTCGCGCTTCCGTACGGATATCGCGGAGGAATGTCGGAGGAGTTTCGGAGGAATTTCGGAAAACGCGTGCGGAGAATCAGGAGGATTCGGATTTCGAGCAGGCCGCACGGGCGCAGGTGGGGGCGATGGCCCGGCCGGCCCGTGCGGCCCTTTCGCGCTACGGATTCAATTCAACCCGTGATTGCCTTCGGACTCAGCTGCAGTGGGAGTTGTACTGCACCGCGGTCGACGCGATGGTGCCGTACCAGTCGACGCACTGCCCCGGAGCGTGGATCCTCACCGGACCGGCGTAGGTGGTGTAGTTGCCGCCGTCGTGGATCCAGGTGGAGCTGCCGGAAATCTTGATGCCGGCGTCCATGAAAACGGCAGAACCGGAGCTGTTGCGGACCGTCACGACACAGTTCTGCCCGTTGCCGCTGTTGTAGGTCAGGAACACGGTGCCGCCGCTGACCGACAGCGAGTCGATCACCGAGTACCCCGAGCCGCAGGCGCCGTTGTACGTGGCGGCCTGGGCGGTCGTCGGGGCGGCCAGCAGGCCGGCGCTCGCGGTGGCCAGTACGGCCGCGCCGGCGGCGATCCGCTTGGCGGTCTTCGTTCCACGAATCATGTTGTCGTCCCTCCCTTTGTTCGCCCACCTGGCGAACGAGAATGAGCATGTCATTCGATTTGAATCGACGCAAGGGTGTTCGGGAAATGCGAGGGGAAATTGACCGACTGTTCGATCCCGGATGGTGGGACATGCCGCAAAAAAGGGCGATTTGACCGGTCGTGATGTTCGATCGGATCTGGCGTTTTCGGGCTGGTGGTTCTGATTCGCCCGGGCGGCATGTGGAAATTCGAAGAACGTGTGCTGACAGGTAATTGTGGGTTTCGGGATTCGTGAGCGAATTCCCGGGACTGCTGCGGCGGCAGTCGTGTCGCGGACGGAAGGAGGATCCACCGCGAGGGGGACCGGGTCGAGCTTCGGAGGGGACGCCGGTGGGGCGGGCGGGGCGTGAAGGTGGGCGGCATGAAGAAGCTGCTTGCGAGTGGGTTGCTGGTGGTCGGGGTGCTCGGCGGGGTCGTGGGGGCCGCAGTCGGGACGGTGGTGGCGGGCGCGGTGTGGCCGGCGTTGGAAGTGATGGCGGGCGGCGCGGCGTGCGGGGTGGCCGTCGGGTGCGGGCTGCCGGTATGGGGTGCGCGGCGGTTGGGCGGGTGGCCGCGCTGGTTGCCGGTGGTGATGAGCGCGGTGCTGGCGGCGACGCTGGGGGCCGCCGTGCTGTGGCCGGGGGAGCGGGCGGTGCCCGGACGGGCCGACGCGTACTGGGAGTTGTCCACCGGGTCGCGGCTCGCGTACCACCTGACGGCGGCTCGGGGGACGGTCCGGCCCGAGCCCGTCGTCCGGCTGCACGGCGGCCCGGGCACGCCGGGCGAGGCGGCGGACGGGCTGGACGAGGAGCTGAGCCGGGCGGGCTACCAGGTGTACGCGTACGACCAGTTGGGGTCGGGGGACTCGCCGCGACCGGCCGGCCTCGGCGGGTACACGGTGCAGCGGCAGGTCGACGATCTGGAGGCGATCCGGCAACGGCTCGGCGCGGAGCGGATGGTGCTGATCGGGGCGTCCTGGGGCGGCACCCTCGCCGCCGAGTACCTGGCCGCGCACCCCGACCGTGTCGCGCAGGTGGTGTTCACCTCGCCCGGCGCGCTCTGGACCCCCGAGTACACCGACGAGCAGGCCGGGCAGCTCTGGGACCGGCTCACGCCCGAACAGCGGCGGCGGGTCGACGGTCTCGGCGGCAGCGGGCCGCGCCTCCCGCTCTGGTCGGCGCTGATGGCCCTCGACCCCGCGCAGGCGCACGCCCTGCTGCCCGACGACCGGGCCGACGCGCTGTTCCGGAACCTGCTGGCCATCTCCGGCTCCGCCGCCACCTGCCACCCCGGCGCGGCCGCCGAACTGCCCGTCAAGACGCCCGGGTTCTACGCCAACCAGCTGATCGCCGCCGACCTGCGCCACCGCCCCGACCCCCGGCCCGTGCTGCGCACCGTGCGCGTCCCGGCGCTGGTGCTGCGCGGCGAGTGTGACTACAAGCACTGGGAGATCACCCGCGAGTACCGCGACACCCTGCCCGGAGCCCGGCTGCTGTACGTCCCGGGCGCGGGTCACGCCATCGCCGTCGACCGACCCGCCGCGTACCGCGCCGCCGTGCTCGCCTTCCTCACCGGCGCCCCGCTGCCCGGCGCCCCGTACACCGGCGCGGACGACCCCGCGAAGCGGTGACGGCGGCCGCGAACGCGGAGGGAAACCGCTTTCCGCATCCGGTCGGCCGGGTGCTCCCGCGCGCGTTCGGAAATCGCTTTCCGCACCCCGCGCCGTCCCTGTTTGTCCGGGCGGCGCGGGGCGGCGCATGCTGGAGAAGGACCAACCCGGCTCCGAGGAGAGTGCCATGGAGATCAGGGGACCCAGTGGAGTGGTCGCCGGGGTCGACGGTTCGGTGCCCGGCAACGAGGCTGCCGAGTGGGCGGCCCGCGAGGCCGAGCGGCGCGGGGAGAGCCTGCACCTCGTGCACGCCGTCAACACCGGCACCGTCACCCTCTCGCCCCGCACCGGGACGACCGTCACCGACCTGATTCTGCGTGAGGCGGCAGAACTGCTGGAGAGCGTGCGGTCCGGGCTGGAGGCCGCACACCCCGGGCTGCGGATCACCGGTGACGTCGTCCCGCGCGACGCCGCCGAGGCCGTGCTGACCGCGGCCGAGCACGCCGGCGTCGCGGTGCTCGGCACGCGCGGGCACGGCGGGTTCGCGTCGCTGCTGCTCGGCTCGGTCAGCCTGCGGGTCGCCGCGCACGCCGCCTGCCCGGTGGTGGTGGTCCGCGGCACCGAGCACCCGGACGGACCGGTGCTGGTCGCCGTCCACGACGAACGGGACGCCGCCGCGCTGCGGTTCGGCTGCGAGACGGCGGCCCGGCGCGGCCTCGCGGTGCGGGCGCTGCACACCTGGTCGCCGGTGGTCGCCGACGTGGGCCGGATGGCGCCGATGGTCGACGAACTCGGCGAGGAGAGCCGGCTGCACGAGCAACTGATGCTGCGCACCTGCGACCCGGTGCGCGACGAGTTCCCCGCCGTCGACGTGCAGACCCAGCAACTGACCGGCGGCACCGCCGCGACCGTGGTGGAGGAGTCCCGCACCGCCGCGCTGGTGGTGATGTCCCGGCACCAGCCGGTCCCGCGCTTCGGCCTCCGGCTGGCCACACCGGTGCATGCCGTCCTGCACCACGCGCAGTGCCCGGTGGCCGTCGTCCCGGTGTGAACCCCGTTTCCCCGTCCGGGCGGGCCCGTCGCCACATGACGGGCCCGCCCGGTACGCGCCCGGCTGCTGCCGCCGGCGGGGCGGCGCTGCCGGTTCGTGCAGCAACGATCCGGTGGGCGCGGTGGCGCGGCAAGGGCGGTACGGGCCGTGCCATCCGATCGGCGCAATAGGTCGGTTGGTCGTACGTCGGACGGGCTGATGAGCCGTCAACCAGCCCATCGCGGCGATGAGCTGGGGCGAAGCGGGCGCGTCAGTCCGGCTCGGTGAGCTGTCCGGTGAGCGGTCCGGTCAGGCGGCGGAAGGCGGTCTCGGCGAGCTCGGCGGCGCCGGCCGGGTCGGTGTCGCCCGCGGCCCAGGCCTCGACGGCCACCCGCATGGCGGCGTTGGCGGCGGCGGCCAGCAGGCGGATGTCGAGGCTGTCCGGGGGCAGGTCGGCGAGCCCGGCCAGGACCGGGCGCAGCGCGGTCTCGGCGTCGTGCTGGGTGCGGTGCCAGACGTCGCGCAGGGCCGGGTCGTCGGGCATGGCGCGGAGCAGGCCGCGGGTCCAGGCGAGGGCGGCGGCGGGGCGGCCGGGGGAGGGGTCGAGCGAGCCGCGGGCGGAGTCGAGCAGGGCGGGCAGCAGCGGGGTGCCGGGGGCGGTGGCGGCGAGCAGCTCGATCCACTGGCGGGAGCCGTCGGCCAGCAGCGGGGCGACGGCGTCCTCCTTGGTGCGGAAGTAGCGGTAGAAGGTGCGCAGCGAGACGCCGGCAGCGCGGGCGATGTCCTCGGCGGTGGTGCCGTCGGCGCCGCGTTCGGAGAACAGGCGGGCGGCGGTGAGCGCGATCTCCTGCTGGGTGGCGGCCTTGCGGCGTTCGGTGAGGGAGAGCGCGGGGCGTTCGGGTTCGGCCATGGTGTGGTCCCCCGTGGTGGTGGTCGGGCGGTGGGCGGCCGCCGGGCGGGTGCGAACCGGTGCAGGTCGGATGGGTCGGCGGCGACCGGCGGTCCTCAGCGTAGCCGCCCCGGCGTCACGGGATGCGGGTGTGGCACAACGTGCCAGGTTGGCGTATCGTGCAGGAACGAGAGGTCGGAGTGCACCCCCGCCCGACCCGCCGCACGACAGGGAGACCCCCATGAACCGCTTCGAAGGCCGCCGCGTCCTGATCACCGGCGCCGGCTCCGGCATCGGCCGGGCCACCGTCCACCGGATCCTGGCCGAGGGCGGCACCGTGGTCGGCGCCGACGTGGTCGAGGCCGGGCTCGCCGCAACCCGTGCGCAGGCCGAGGCCGACGGCACCGTCGACCGCCTGATCACCAAGGTCGTCGACATCTCCGACGAGGCGTCCGTCAAGGCCGGCGTCGGCGCCGCGATCGCCGAGCTCGGCGGCCTGGACGCGGTGGTGAACGCGGCGGGCATCCTGCGCTCCGCCCACACCGAGCAGACGACGCTGGAGTTCTGGAACCGGATGCTGGCGGTCAACCTCACCGGCACCTTCCTGGTCACCCGTGAGGCGCTGCCCGCGCTGCTCGCCACCGGCCGCGGCGTGGTGGTCAACTTCTCCTCCACCTCCGCCGCCTTCGCCCACCCCTACATGGCGGCGTACGCGGCGACCAAGGGCGGCATCCAGTCCTTCACGCACGCGATCGCCGCCGAGTACGCCAAGCAGGGCCTGCGCGCGGTCTGCGTCGCCCCCGGCTCGATCGCCTCCGGCATGACGGCCGCCCCGGGCCTGCCCGAGGACGCGGACATGTCCTGGTTCGCCAAGCTCCAGCCCGCGCTCGGCCAGGGCTTCGCCGGGCCCGAGACGGTGGCCGGCGTGATCGCGATGCTGGCCTCGGACGACGGCGCGTTCGTCACCGGCACCGAGATCCGCATCGACGGCGGCACCCACGCCTGACGTCCCGTCAATCGAACCCGCCGTCCCGCTCGTCCGCGACCGGGGCGGCGGCGGGACGGAACTTTCCGGGCGGCCGCCGGCGCGGCCGCCGCAGCGTGCATACTTAGCCGGCACGTTCGGCACGGCCGCGCCGAGCCCGTTCGTCATCGGCTGGTGGATGCGCGGCGAGGGGAAGACACGGGGATCACGGCCATGGGGCTGACCAGCACGACGCTGCTGCTGTTCACGATCGAGATCGCACTCGTGGTGCTGGGCGCCACCGTCTGGTGGTGGCCCGCGTTCGCGAAGCGCCACTGGCGGGCCGTCCTCGGCCGGGTCGGCCTGCTGTTCGGCAGCCAGCTCGCGCTGCTCGCGGTGATCGGCCTGCTGGTGAACAACTACTTCTCGTTCTACAGCAGTTGGAACGACCTGCTGGGCACCGGCAAGGACGGCCCGGTCTCCGTGAAGGCCGCCGCCGCGCCCGTCCCGCCGCTCGGGGCGACAGCCTCCCCGAGCGCCTCCCCCACCGTCGAGCCCGAGCCCGTCAACCTGCCGGTGCTGCCCGCGCAGGAGCTCGGCAAGGAACCCGTCGACACCACCGTCGGACGCGACCCGCAGAAGGTCGGCGAGATCCGCTCCGTGCGCATCCCCGGCGCGCGCACCGGCCTGAGCACCGACGGGTACGTCTACCTGCCCCCGCAGTACTTCCAGTCCGGCAACGAGCAGCGGAAGTTCCCCGCGGTCATCGCGATGACCGGCTTCCCCGGCGACGCCAAGGCGCTGATCACCCGCTTCAACTACCCCGGCGTCGCGCTCGACGAGATGCGGGCCGGCCGGATGCAGCCCACCGTCCTCATCCTGATGCGGCCCTCGCCCGCGATGCCCGCCGACCCCGAGTGCGAGAACGTCCCCGGCGGGCCGCAGGCCGAGACCTACTTCGCCAAGGACGTCCCGCGCTCGATCGCCGCCGCCTACCGGATCTCCACCGCCCCCGGGGCGTGGGCCGTGATGGGCAACTCCACCGGCGGGTACTGCGCCGCGAAGCTCGCCATGCGGCACCCCGAGGTGTTCGCCGGCGGCGTCTCCATCTCCGGCTACCTGAAGGCCGCCGAGGACGTCACCACCGGCGACCTGTTCAAGGGCAGCCAGCAGCGCCGCGACGAGGCCGACCTGCTCTGGCGGCTCCAGCACCTGCCGATGCCCGCCACCGCGATCATGCTCAGCGGCGCCGAGAAGGGCGACGGCGACTTCCGCAAGGACGCCGACGCGTTCACCGCCGCCGCCAAGGCCCCGATGACCACCGGCGTCGCCTCCGTCCCCGAGGGCGGCCACAACTTCACCACCTGGATCAAGCTGCTCCCCGCCGGCTTCCAGTTCCTCTCCGCCCACCTGAAGCCGTGACCCGGCCCGGGGCCGTGATCCCACCCGAGGCGTGACCGGGCGCGGGCCCACGGCCGGACGGGCCGGCGGGCAGATGCGGTAAGCGGGCAGGTGCGGTAGGCGGGCCGGGCGTCAGGCCGGGGTGAGGGTGCCGGTGTGCAGCTCGCCGACCCGGCCGGACTCGCCCTCCCACGTCCAGAAGGCCTTGACGGTGAGGGAGTTGAGGTCCATGACGTGGCTGACGGTGAGGCCGCTGCGCTCCGTCCAGGAGACGAACCAGATGCCCGGGGCGATGGCCGCGGTGTGCAGCGGGACGTCCTCGAACTGGCCGGCGGACTCGCCGAGGCCCTCCCAGCGGAGCCGGGCGCCGTCCGCGGAGTAGGAGTTGCGGAAGGCCGCGCCGTTGTCGACCTGGAAGAGGTAGGTGCGGCCGGCGAAGCCCGGCAGAGCGGCGGTCATGTGTGAGCGGTCCTTCGGGCGGTCGGTGCGGTGGACGGGCGCGACCGGTGGGGTCGCACCCGTCCCAACCTATCGGACCGGGGTCGGACGCGGGGCTCCGATCAGCAGGCGAAGTCGACGCGGCGGAACGTCGCGTAGTGGTCGGCCGTGTAGTAGTCCTCGTGGTGGACCTTGCCGGTGACGATCCGTCGGGTGCCGCGGGTGGGGCTGCCCGGGGTGATGACGGTGTACTCGTGGTAGTACCCGGTCGACTGGGCGGGCAGGACGCCCTCGCGGTTCTGGAAGACCACGCCGTCCTGGGAGTACGGGAAGGGACCGCCGGCGTCGATCAGGCGGATGGTGTCGCGGCCCTGGCTGGGCAGCGCCGTGTAGCAGACGTTCCCGCTGACGGCCGCGTGCGCCTCGGTGGCGACCGCGGCGGTGGGGGCGAGGGTCAGCAGACCGAGGGCGGCGACCGAGACGGCACGGACCTTCAGCGCGCGTGGAGTCATTCGCATGCCGCCAGTGTGATGCGGCGTCAGTCGCCGCCGTAACCCTTGTCGCGAACACTTCACCTGCTGGTCGCGGCCGGAAAACCCGGACGACGCGCGGCGTACGGGACCGGCCTGTGGCGGGCCGACACCGCCGGACCCCGCGCCCTGTGGTTTCGACACATGGGTGGCCGGGCGCACCCCCCCTAGCGTGACCTGACCCACAGTCGGACCGCCGACCGGCCCACCCCCAGGTGGCCGACCGCCGGCGGTCCACCCGTCCGTCGAAGGAGGACCAGGTGCGCCACCCGCTCAGGTCCGTGTTGACCGCCCTGTCGGCCGGTGCGCTGCTCGCGCTCGGCCTCGCCCCCACCCAGGCCGCCGCGGCCCCCGCCGTCCCCTCCTACCTCAGCCAGGAGGCCGTGTTCGGCTCGCCCGGCAACGGCTGGGCGCAGGTCGAGCGCTACCTGGACGGCACGTCCGGGTTCACGCAGGAGCAGTACCCGTCCGACGGGCGCGGTGACCAGGACGGTGCGCGGGTCGGCTACTTCGGCGGGGTCAAGCGGCCGTTCTCCGGCCGGTTCCTGCTGTACAGCGCGCAGGGCTGGAACACCGCCGGCGGAACGCCCGTCCTGCTGGTGCACGGCGCCAACGACAACGCCGACCGGGCCTGGGCGAACCCCGGCGCGACCGGCAACTGCGGCGCGTCCAGCTGCCCGAGCACCGGCATGGCGCAGGCGCTGGCCGCGTCCGGCCACCGGGTGTTCGCGATCGGGTTCGCGCACAAGCAGGGCGACAACCTGATGCAGGCCCAGGCCGTCGGCGACGCCATCGCGGTGATCAAGGCCCGCACCGGCGCGGCCCAGGTGGACGTGGTGGCCTGGAGCAAGGGCGAGGTCGCCGCGCGCTCCTACGTGTCGTCCGTGAAGCCGAGTTGGGGACGCGCCTACGCGGGCGACGTCCGCCGACTGGTGACGCTCGGCGGCCCGAACGGCGGCCTGGACTACACCTACGCCCACGGCTGGGCGTTCTCACTGGCCACCTGGCCGGCCTGCGGCGGCACCGCCAACGCGCCGTCCCCGCACCTGTACATGACCTGCTACGGCGCCTACACCGCGCAGCCCTGCCTGGGCGTGCTGCCCACCGGCGGCTACGACTGCTTCCCCGGCCAGCGCCAACTGCTGGCCCGCTGGGACGGCCCCTACGGCGTGGACAGCAGCATGCAGGACTGGTGGACCACCTACTACGGCGGCCAGGGCTTCTACACCTCCGGCCAGGGCATCCAGGCCGCGATCGACGCCGGCTCGCTGATCAAGCCCCTCCAGCAGGCGGGTGTTCCGGCCACTGTTCCCACCTACCTGCTGGCCGGCGGCTCCGCCGACATCCCCGGCATCCTCAACGAGGGCCGCGGCCCGAGCGACGGCCTGGTCCTCACCGCCAGCGCGCTGGACACCACCGGCATCGCGAAGGTCGGCGGCACCTCCCTGCTCGGCGGCCTCAACCACATGGAACTCGCCTGGGCCCCCGCGGCCGTCTCACAGGTGACGGCCTGGCTGGCCTGACCACCGGGGCGGGTGGCCGTCGTCCACCCGCCCCGTACCCGCTGTCGGGCGTCCGCACTACAGTGCCGCGCATGACGACGTCTCTGCTTGCCATCGTCCGCGACCGCGCCGCCGTCGCCGACTACTTCCGCTGGCCGGGAGAACTCGACCTCACCCGGACCGAGCACGTCGAACCGGTCCACCTGGCGTCCGGCCTCCGGCTGGAGGCGTTCGCCGGGGACGGTGGCGGCGGGACGTACTTCTTCTGCGGGGAGGGCGGCGAGGGGCGCCCGATCCTGTTCGCCGACTCCGAGGGCGGCGCGACCCTCCTCGCCGTCGGCCTGCCCGAGCTGCTGCGCCTGCTGCTGGCCGCGCCCTGGTGGCGCGACTGCCCCACCTGCACCGCGGAGGAGAGCGACCAGGCCGCCGTCGAGTACCTGGAGGACGAGCCCGCCCTGCTCGCCGCCCGCGACACCGTCGCCGCCACCCTCGGACTCACCTACCCGACCGCCGCCGAGGCCCTCGCCCGCCTGCACCTGACCGCCACCGGCATCGGCCGCGAGTTCGACCTGATCTACACACCCGAGGGCACGTCGTACCGGACACTGATCGGCTGACGCCCTCGACGGGACAGCCGGCTCCTGCCGGCCGGAGGTCAGCCGGCTGCGAGGCCGATGGCGATGCCGATGCCGATCAGGATCAGTACGCAGGCGACGAGGCTCACCGTCAGGGCTCTTTTCACCACGCGGGGGATGGCGCGGGGGTCCTTCTTGTCGAGTGTCTGGCGGGCTCTGAGGCGGACGTACCAGGTGACCCAGCGGAGCCAGCGCTTGTCGGCCTTCTGCACGGCCTTCGGGTCGGTGGCGACGAGGGGGCGGGTGACGGCGAGGACCTTGCGCCATTGGGGGCCGGCGGTTGCCGAGGTTGCGGCTGCTTCGGCCTGGTCGGTGTTGCCCAGCAGCGCGGTTGCCGAGCAGATGACGGCTCGCAGGCCGGCCTCGCCCTGTTCGGTCTCCAGGATCCGGCCCAGCAGCTCGGTGTCCCGGGTGGTCCGAAGCTCTTCCAGGTTGTGCTCCAGCTGGTCCTTGGCGGAGGTCGCGGCCGCGCGCTCCTGGGTCTCCGCTTCGAGGATGGCGAGGTGGAGCCGCTCCTCCCAGGCCAGGCGTTCCTCGCGGGACGGGACGAGCAGGAAGAGCAGGTGGTGGGCGGCGTCGAGTCGGCCCCAGATGAAGTCGGAGCGGCGCCATTCGCGGTTGATGAAGGCGCCGAAGTGCTGGAAGCGGATGCCGTAGAGCTTGCGGTCGCCGAGATCGGCGAACCGGTCGACGTTGAACACCGGACTCATGCTGTCCGGCCCGAGCCGCAGGAATTCGAACGCCGGGGTGAGCGGCCCGGCGGCCTTCGACGGGGGCGCGTACATCCTGGTGACCACTTCGACCGCCAGGCAGTCGTGCACGACGTCCCCGGGACTCTTCCAGTGGCCGAGGCCGGCCTGCCGGGTCACCTCGGCGAACCGGCTGCAGGCCTTCGCGACGAGTCCGCCGATCGTGGCCGGGACGTCCAACTCGTCGAAGACCCGGCCGAGGAGCCCGCCCAGCTCCAGGTTCGACAGCTCCAGCCCCGGCCGGTACTGGTCCCGGATCCGGTGCCTGACGGCCTTCGCGACGGCGAGCGCGCGGCGCTGCTGCCGGCTGATGTCCGTCGCGCCGTCGAGCAGTGCGCGCTGTCCGTCGGGATCCGCGCGCAGGTCCTTGGAGTCGAGGTACTGCTGGAGGTAGCCGCCGAGGGTCTCGAAGAGCCGTTCGGCGGTGATGAGTCCCCAGCGCCACTGGGACATGTCGGGGCTGTTGATGTCCTGGCTCGGCCACTGCGGGCTCCAGTTGGGGTTCTCCCCGAGGATCCGACCGAGCTCGTCGGGGTCGGCCTCCGGCACGGCGACGAGTTCGGTCACCGTGCCCACTTCGGCGAGCCGCTGACGGGTCTCCCAGAGCACCGCGCTGGCCCGGCTCAGCCGGTACTCGCCGAGCATCGTCTCGGCCGCGTCCCGCACGTAGTCGCGGAGGTCCTTCTCCTTGCTCATCCGGTCGAACAGACTCAGCTGCGTGCCGCGCACGCTCGTCCCGAGCCGGGTCGACAGCTCCTGCGTCCCGGACCGGAAGTCCGCCTCCCGCGGGTACTGCAGTGCGTTCAGCGCCGAGGTGACGAACGAGACGTCACCGCAGGCCGACTGTCCCGCCGTGTTCACCGTCTCCAGGCCGACCGACGGGGTCACGTAGACGACCACCCGGCGCACCCGCTCGTCCAGTTGACGTTCGGTGATCGCTTCGAGAACCGGGCCGAACGGGGCGTTGTTGAGCACCCCGCCGTCGATCACGCAGCTCGCCGGGGCGTCGGCGGCCGGAGCGGGGAGCTCGCGGAAGTGGACCATCGGCTGCTCGTCGACCGGCGGGAAGGCCACCGGAAAACCGGCGCTCGCCCGCGCCGCCTGAACCAGCGCGTCGTTGTTCACCGAGCAGAAGTCACAACGGCGGTCGAGGTCGAAGCCCATCGTGCCGTCGTCCTGCTTCCGGAAGATCTCCGCGTGCTTGTCGTACTGGAACCGGTACACGCGCCGGTGGTCACGGACGTCGAACCGGCTGCCGAAGCCGTCCTTGAAATTGCGCGCCCGGCCGCCCAGCGAGGTGGCCGTCATGAAGAGGGTGATCGGCTGCTCGGGCGCTTCGCCCTCGGGCATGTCCTCCAGCTGAGCCCTGATCCGCTTCTCGAAGTAGGTGCCGTCGAGCAGGCTCTGCCGGGAGGGCGACTTCAGCAGCTCCGGCAGCGAGGCGGCCCCCTCCCAGACCGTGCGCAGCCGGCCCAGTTCCGCACCACGGCCGATCGCGGTGGCCAGCAGGAGCCCGTTGAGGCCGCCGGCCGAGGTGCCCGAGACGATGTCGATCACCACCCGGGCGTTCGCCCCCGTGGCGTCGGTGATCTGCCGCCAGATCTCGGCCACCTCCCGTTCGGACGGGGAGAGCGATTCATCGGGTTCGTCGGCGGAGGCACGGCGCAGCAGGTCGAGCTCGTGGGTGACACCGCCCATCCAGACCGCGAGGCTGACGCCGCCGTTCATCACCAGGGCCAGCCGGACCTCTTCCTTCACCGCCATGTCTCGCACCGTAGAGCGGCGGCCTCCGGACCGCTCCCGCAGTGCGGGCCGGTTGGTCCAGTGCGCGGCCCCGGGGCGAGCCGGCCGGGGCCGGGCGGGGCCGGTGCGGCGGACGGTCGGTCAGAGCGCCGAGCCGAGGCGGGCTGCGACGGACTGCATGAGGGGGACCAGGGCGGCCGGGCCGGACTGGGCTTCGAGGGCGTGGACGCGGGCCTCGGGGCCGGAGACCGAGAGGGCGGTGGGAGTGGGGGCGCCGGGGACGGCCACGGCGAGGCAGCGGACGCCGATCTCCTGCTCCTGGTCGTCGACGACGTAGCCGGACTCGCGGGCGGCGGCGAGCTGGGCGAGCAGCGCGGCGGGGTCGGTGACGGTGTGCGGGGTGTGGGCCTGGAGCGGGCCGGGGCCGAGCAGGGCGCGGGCCTCGTCCTCGGGGAGCTGGGCGAGCAGCGCCTTGCCGACGCCGGTGCAGTGCGGCTGGGCGCGGCGGCCGACCTCGGTGAACATCCGCATGGAGCGCCGGGACTGGACCTGGCCGACGTACACGACCTCGCAGCCCTCCAGGACGGCGAGGTTGGCGGTCTCGCCGGTGGCTTCCATGAGTTCGGCGAGGAACGGGCGGGCCCAGGAGCCGAGCAGCCGGTTGGCGCTCTCGCCTAGGCGGATCAGGCGCGGGCCGAGGGTGTAGCGGCGGGCGGAGTCCTGCCGGACGTAGCCCTGGGCGAGCAGGGTGCGGACCAGGCGGTGGATGGTCGGCATCGGCAGGCCGGAGGCGGCGGAGAGTTCGCTGAGGGTGGCGATGCCGCCCGCGTCGGCGAGGGCCTCCAGGAGGAGGAAGGCGCGCTCGACGGACTGCACCGAGCCGGTGGTGCGTTCGGTGGGGGTGCTGGCCACGGGACGGTTCCTTACACGGGCGGACTTCGCGCGACCTCTCAACGGAGCGTTGAAATTCTGCATCGCGGAAACTAATCTCACTGTACAGAACGGAACAGCGGAACGGCCCGAGGGGAGTGCCGCCGATGGCTGCAGATCAGGGTGCGACTGTTCCGGGCGCGGTGGTGGCGGGCCCGCCGGTGGAGCGGGCCGACGAGGTGCTCACCCCGCAGGCGCTGGCGTTCGTCGCGGGCCTGCACCGCGCGTTCGACGGCCGGCGGCGGGAGTTGCTGGCTGCCCGGGTGGCGCGCCGCGCCGAGATCGCCCGCACCGGCACGCTCGACTTCCGGCCGGAGACGGCGGCCGTCCGGGCGGCGGAGTGGCGGGTCGCGCCCGCGCCGCCCGCGCTGACGGACCGTCGGGTGGAGATCACCGGCCCCACCGACCGCAGGACGACGGTCAACGCGCTGAACTCCGGCGCCCGGGTGTGGCTGGCCGACTTCGAGGACGCCACCGCCCCCACCTGGGCGAACGTGGTCTCCGGGCAGCTCAACCTGATCGACGCGTTCGAGCGCCGGATCGACTTCACCGACGCCCGCGGCAAGGCGTACGCGCTGAAGCCCGCCGGCGAGCTGGCCACCGTCGTGGTGCGTCCGCGCGGCTGGCACCTGGACGAGCGGCATCTGACGGTGGACGGCGAGCCGGTGGCCGGCGCGTTCGTCGACTTCGGCCTGTACTTCTTCCACAACGCGGCCCGGCTGCTGGCGCGCGGCGCGCAGGACCCCAACTCCGGCCCGTACTTCTACCTCCCGAAGACCGAGAGCCACCTGGAGGCCCGGCTCTGGAACGAGGTCTTCACCCACGCGCAGGCCGCACTCGGCATCCCGCACGGCACGATCCGCGCCACCGTGCTGATCGAGACCGTCACCGCGGCCTTCGAGATGGACGAGATCCTGTACGAACTGCGCGAGCACGCCGCCGGGTTGAACGCCGGACGGTGGGACTACCTGTTCTCGATCGTGAAGAACTTCCGCGACGCGGGCGCGCACTTCGTGCTGCCGGACCGCAACGGCGTCACCATGGCGTCCCCGTTCATGGCCGCCTACACCCGGCTGCTGGTGCGGACCTGCCACCGGCGCGGTGCGCACGCGATCGGCGGGATGGCCGCGTTCATCCCGTCCCGCACCGACCCGGAGGTCAACGCGGCGGCGCTGGCGAAGGTCCGGGCCGACAAGGAGCGGGAGGCCGACGGCGGCTTCGACGGCTCCTGGGTCGCCCACCCCGACCTGGTGCCGGTGGCGCGCGAGTGCTTCGACACGGTGCTGGGCGAGCGGCCGCACCAGCAGGAGAACCCCGGTGCGGCGGAGGACGTGACGGCGGAGCAGCTGCTGAACGTGGCCGGGGCGGAAGGCAGTTGCACGTCCGCGGGGCTGCGCAACGCCGTCCGGGTCGGCGTCCGGTACATCGAGGCGTGGCTGCGCGGGATCGGCGCCGTCGCCATCTTCCACCTGATGGAGGACGCCGCCACTGCCGAGATCTCCCGCTCGCAGATCTGGCAGTGGATCCACAACGAGGTGGTGCTGGCCGACACCGGCGAGCAGGTGACGGCCGAGCAGGTGCGACGGCTGCTGGCGGAGGAACTCGCCGTGCTGCGGGAGGAGGCGGGCGCCGGGCGACGGTGGGACGACGCCGCCGCGCTGTTCGAACAGGTGGCGCTCGGCGAGGAGTTCCCGGAGTTCCTGACGCTGCCGGCCCTCGCGCTGCTCGACCCGGGCGACGGCCGAAAATTCTGATGCGGCCCGTGACGGGGAGCGGATAGGGTCGCTCTCGTTCAGGTGCGCAGGCAGGGGTCGCTTCGCTGGACGGGCAGGTCGGGGTTCGTCCCCGGGCGTCGGCTCCGGCCGGTGCAGTCCAGGTGAAGGAAGAGTTCGTCACCTCCGCCGCTGTCGTCCGCTGGACGTCCAACTTCAGAAAACTGCCACCTCCCGGTGCGCAGGCGCCGGTTACTTCCTCCAAAGAATCCCACCGGCGCCACCTTTGATCTCGGGAGGGCAACCGCGCCGGGGCGTCCGGTGCGCAGGTCGGGGGTTACTTCCGGATCTGGCGGCTCCGGGTTCGAGTCCCGGCCGACCGTGCGTCAGCACGGCCGACAGCTCAAGGGAGAGCACCAGACTTTCTACCTCCGCCGAGGCCGGCCCGTGCGGTCGGCAATTCTCGGACGCCCCGGTTCGGCCTGCCTGCCCGCAGGAGGAGTCGACCATGTCCCGCTTCAACTTCCGCCGTTCGAAGAAGACCGCCCCCGCCGTGACCGAGGCCGGGCCTGGCTCGCCCGTCACCACGACCGGGCAGCTCACTGCGAACCACCAGGGCGGGACGGGACACCTGCGCGACGAGAAGTCCGAACTCTTCCTGCTGGCGATGGCCAACCTGGTCGGCCAGGACACCTTCTACGAGCGCGGCGACGACCGCGACGACCGCTACACCGCCCTGGTGCGCTCACTCGCTGTCAGCGATCCCGAGTGGACGCTCGGCCTGCTGCGCTGGCTGCGCCACGGCGCCGCGATGCGCACCGCCTCGCTGGTCGGCGCCGCCGAGTTCACCCGCGCCCGACTGGACGCGAAGCTCCCCGGCCACTCCCGGCAGGCGATCGACGCCGTCCTGCAGCGCCCCGACGAGCCCGGCGAACTGCTCGCCTACTGGACGTCCCGGTACGGGCGGGCGCTGCCCAAGCCCGTCAAGCGCGGCGTCGCCGATGCCGTCGCCCGGCTGTACAACGGCCGGGCGCTGCTCAAGTACGACACCGGCGCCAAGGGCTACCGGTTCGGCGACGTACTGGAGCTCACCCACCCGACGCCGGACCCCCACAAGCCGTGGCAGAGCGAGCTGTTCCGCTACGCGCTGGACCGGCGGCACCGGCCCGACACCGCCGTTCCGCCGGCCGGCGACGCCCTGCTGACCGCCCATCGCGCCCTGCTGGCCGTCCCCGTGGAGGAACGCCGCGCACTGGTCACCGGCCTCGACGGCGCGCGGCGCCTGGCCGAGGCCGGGATGACCTGGGAGGCACTGGCCGGCTGGCTCCAGGGCCCGCTGGACGCCGCCGTCTGGGAGGCCGTCATCCCGTCCATGGGCCCGATGGCGCTGGTGCGCAACCTGCGGAACTTCGACCAGGCCGGGGTGTCCGACGAGGTCGCCGAAGCGGTCGCCCGGCGGATCTCCGACCGGGCCGAGGTCACCCGCTCCCGGCAGTTCCCGTTCCGCTACCTGGCCGCGTACCGGCACGCGCCGTCGCTGCGCTGGGGCCACGCGCTGGAGCAGGCGATGAGGCACTCGCTGGCCAACGTCCCCGCGCTGCCCGGCCGTTCGCTGATCCTGGTGGACCGCTCCGGCTCGATGTTCGGTCGGCCGAGTGCGCAGACCCAGCTCAACCGGGCCGACACCGCCGCGATCTTCGGCACCGCGCTGGCCCTGCGGGCCGCCGAGGCGGACCTGGTCGAGTTCGGCTCCACCAGCCGGGCCGTCCCGCTGGAGCGCGGTGACGCGGTGCTCCGGGTGCTGGACCGGTTCGGCAACCTCGGCGGCACCGACACCGCCGGGGCGGTCCGCCGGCACTACCGCGACCACGACCGGGTGCTGATCGTCACCGACGAGCAGGCGTACGGCGGTTGGGCGAGCCACCCGCTGGAGTCCGTCCCCGCCCGGATCCCCGTCTACACCTGGAACCTGGCCGGCTACCGCGCCGGCCACGCCCCGTCCGGCACGGCCCACCGCCACACCTTCGGCGGCCTGACCGACGCCGCGTTCCGGCTCGTCCCGCTGCTGGAGGCCGGGCAGGACGCGGCCTGGCCGTGGGAGCAGTGACGGCGGCTCACTCCTCGCGGCGGCGCCGGTAGTAGGCCCAGGTCAGGGCCAGGACCAGCGGGCCCCACAGGGTCAGCGGGAGGGTGGCCGCCGCCGCGAGGGCCTTCCACCAGCCGCTGGAGTACTCGACGAGCGGGACCCCGAGGTCGAGGAAGGCCAGCGGCAGCGGGTCCCACAGCGCGACCAGGGCCAGCCCGCCCAGGGCTGCCGGGACGATCGCCGCGAACGGCGGAATGCGCCGGCCGCCGATCAACGGCAGCCAGGCCGGCGCCACTTCGCCCCACCCGGCCACCAGACCGAAGGAGAGGTAGGCGATCCCCTCGGACAGCACACTGAGCCCGAAGACGTAGAGGATCACCCACCAGTGCCAGGTCTTGTGGACCTCGTAGACCTGGCCCATCTCGAACTCGAACGCGAAGGGCAGCCGCCAGAGGCAGGACGGAAGCACGGCCAGCGGTATCCACCGGGCGGCGCGGACGGCCCAGGGCGGGACCGGCCGTGCGGTGCCGCCGAGCCTCGGGGTCGGGTGAAACAGCTCGAATCGCATGCTCCGATCCTCCCGACCCGGCCGGCGCCGGGAATCGGCCTGAAGCAGTGTCAGGTGCTCGCCCGCGCGGAGGAGATCGACTCCTTCGACAGGTGGAAGGTCCGCGACTCCGGTCGGGCCGAGGAATGACCGCTAGGCTCCGCCGGCGGTCAGCGCGTCGCCGAGCGGGGAGCGGGCGTACAGGACGGAGCGGCCGGCGCGGGTGCGGGTGAGGAGGCCCGCGGTGGCCAGGGCGGAGAGGTGGCGGCTGACCGCGCCCGGGGTGACGGCGAGCCGGTGGGCGAGCGCGGTGGTGGAGGCCGGCTGGTCCAGCAGGACCAGCAGGCGGGCCCGCGGCAGGCCGATCAACTCGGCGAGCGCGTCCGGGACCCGGGGCGGGGAGCTCTCGCCCATCAGGGCGTTGCCGCGGGCCGGGTAGGTGATCACCGGCGGCTCGTCCGCGTCGATGACGGTGTGCGCGCCCAACGCGCACAGCGTCGGCATCAGCACCAGGCCGCGGCCCGCCACCGGCGTGTACCGGCCGCCCAGCGCCCGCACCCGCGGATCCGGGTCGTCCAGCCGCAGCACCCCCGCCCGCCAGGACAGCCGGGAGTCCAACTCCGCGAACAGGCCCTCCGCGCCGCGCTCCGCGAACATCCGCCCCCGGTACGCCAGATCGGCCTCCAGCACCGTCCGCGCCCGCGGCCACCACTGCGGCAGCAGGCAGCGCTCCCAGTACCCGCGCAGCTGCGCCACGCAGCGCGCCAACAGCTCCGCCGGATCGGCCAGCAGCGAGGCCACCGGCTCCGGGACCGGCGCCCCGTCGCCCCGGTAGGCGGCCGTGAAGTCCTTCACCACCGTCTCCGGCGGCGTGCCCGCGATCGTCGCCAACTCGCTCTCGAAGGACGGACGTTGGACGATCGGTCGGGGCGTCAGGAAGTCCGGCGCCCAGGCCCGGGGCGTTACCAGGGACTCCAGCAGCGGGACGTCCAGCGCCCGGTACGCCGACTCCCAGGACTCCATCCACCGCTGCTGGAACGGGTACTTGTGCAGGTAACGGCGCGCCCGCAGGCTGAACACCGCCTCCTGCACGGGGGAGTAGGTGAACCAGGTGGTGGCGAGGTCGTCCACGCCGAGGGCGAACTCGAACATTGACCCCAACGGTAAAAGGATTCCGGCGAGTTGGGAACCCTGGTGTGCTGACGGCCATGACCGCCACCGCCGCGCCCGCCGGGCGCCGATCCCTGCTGCCCGCCGAGCCCGTGCTGCGCCGGCTCGCCGTGATGACCGGCGTCAACACCGTCGGCAACGGGCTCTACTACTCCGTCAGCGCGCTCTACTTCACCCGCCAAGTCGGGCTGAGCGCCGGACAGTTGGCCCTCGGCCTGGCCGCGGCCGGAGTCGCCGGGATGCTGTCCGGCGTGCCGTTCGGGCGGCTCGCCGACCGGGTCGGGCACCGCCGACTGCTGTACGTCCTCGGACCGTTGCAGGGCGCGGCCGTGCTCGGCTACGTCTTCGTGCGCGGCTTCGCGCCGTTCGTCGCCGCGATCGTCGTCGCCACCGTGCTGGAACGCGGCGCCGTCGTGGTGCGCAGCGCGCTGATCGCCCACCTGCTGCCCGCCGCCGACCAGGTGCGCTCGCGGGCCCTGCTGCGCTCGGTGATGAACGCCGGACTGATGCTCGGCGGCGCGGGCGCGATGCTCGCCCTCCAGGCCGACACCCACTGGTCGTACGCCACCGTGCTGGCCCTGGACGCCGCGAGCTTCGCCGCCACCTCGCTGCTGCTGCGCGGCCTCCCCGACGCGACGGTCCCCGCCGCTCCGGCCGCCGGTCGATCGCGGCCGCGCACCGCGCTCGCCGACCGCCGCTACCTGCTGGTCGCCTTCCTGCACGCCGTGCTGGAACTCCAGTTCGCGATGCTGGAGATCGGCATCCCGCTGTGGATCGCCGTCCACACCACCGCGCCGCGCGCCCTGGTCGCGGTGGTCGCCATCGTCAACGGCCTTGCCGTGGTGCTGTTCCAGGTCCGCGCCAGCCGCGGAGTGGTCGACGTGCGCTCCGCGGCCGGGGCCTGTGCCCGCGGCGGCGTCCTGCTCGCCGCGGCCTGCCTGGTGTACGCGGCGGCGGGCGGACGCGGCACCGTGCTCGCCGTGACCCTGGTGCTGGCCGGCGTGCTGCTGCACTCGCTCGCCGAACTGCTCACCTCGGCGGGCGGCTGGACGCTCAGCCTCGACCTCGCCGACCCCGCCGCGCACGGCGAGTACCAGGGCGTCTTCATGAGCGGCCAGGCCGGCTCGCACGTGATCGGACCGCTGATCGTCACCGCCACCGCGCTCGCCCACGGCGTCGCCGGCTGGGCGGTCCTGGGCGCCCTGCTGGCGACGGCCGGCCTGGCGATGCCCGCAGCCGCCGCCCGCCGTTGACGGACCGCCGGGCGGGGAGCCGTCAGTCGCCGGAGAAGCCGAACACACCGAAGTGGGTGGGCTCGCCGTCGGTGTGCAGGACGACGTACTTCCCGGTCCACCGCAGGTCGACCTCGGTCCGCAGATACGGGGAGTCGGCGAGGACCCGGGTGAACTGCTCGACCGTCGGACGCTCGGTGCCGAAGTGGTCCAGCAGGCTCTGCGCCGGGAGCGGGCGGACGCTGCCCACGTCCTCGAACCCCAGCGGCTCCGAGGAGTCCTCGACGGCGTACGGGACGTCGAGGATCGAGTGGGTGCCCTGCTCGTCCATGAACTCCTCGTCGGCCCACAGCTCTTCCAGCGTGTCGTACTCCTGGCCCGCCCAGTGGGTGGCGAACTCCGCCCGGTGCAGGGCGTCCAGACTGCGCTGCGGCGAACCGAGGTAGGGCGTGACGTAATGCCACTCGCTGGCGCCCATTCGAATGCTCCTCCTGCTGCGGTCGACGTGCCTGGAAGCTATCGGAAGCCGCGGACAGGCCGACGGGCCGTCAGTCGTGGCGGGCGGCCAGGGTGCGGGCGGCCGTTGCGCAGGTGCGGGCGATGGTGGGCTCGTCGGCGGTGGTGAGGTGGCCCCGTTCGACGACGGGGCGGCCGTCGACGAGGAGGAGGGTGAGCGGGGGGAGGGCGCCGAGGACGAGGGCGGCGACGGGGTCGGCGATGGTGGAGTGGAGGAGGCCGTCGACCCTCCAGAGGGCGAGGTCGGCGAGCTTGCCGGGTTCGACGGAGCCGATCTCGTGCTGACGGCCGAGGACTCTCGCGCCGCCCATGGTGGCGACGCGCAGGGCCTGGCGGGCGGTGAGGGTGTCGGGGCCGCCGCGCAGGCGGCTGATCAGGAGGGCGTTGCGCAGTTCGGTGCCGAGTTGGCCGGATTCGTTGGAGGCGGTGCCATCCACGCCGAGGCCGACCGGGACGCCGGCGCCGAGCATGTCGGGGACGCGGGCGATGCCGGCGGCCAGGCGGGCGTTGGAGGACGGGCAGTGGGCGACGCCGGTGCCGGTCTCGGCGAACTTGGCGAGGTCGGAGTCGGTCAGGTGGATGCAGTGCGCCATCCAGACGTCCTCGCCGAGCCAGCCCGTGGACTCGAAGTAGTCGGTGGGGCCCATGCCGAACAGCTGGTGGCAGAAGGCCGCCTCCTCGGCGGTCTCCGAGCCGTGGGTGTGCAGCCGAACCCCCTTGCGGCGGGCCAGCTCGGCCGAGCGGGACATCAGTTCGGTGGAGACCGAGAACGGCGAGCAGGGCGCCAGGGCGACCTGCAGCATCGAGCCGAAGGAGCCGTCGTGCCACCGGTCGACCGCGGCCTCGGAGGCGGCGAGAATCTCGTCGGTGTCCTCCACCGCGTGGTCCGGCGGCAGGCCGCCGTCCTTCCGGCCGCGGTCCATCGACCCGCGCAGCGCGGTGAACCGCAGACCCAGCTGCCGGACGGCCTCGATGGACGCGCCGAGCAGGTCGCCCGCGTCGCGTGGGAAGACGTAGTGGTGGTCGGCGGCCGTGGTGCAGCCCGAGGTGAGCAGCGCCGCCGCCGAGCCCAGGGTCGCCGCGTGCACCAGCTCGGCGTCGATCCGCGCCCAGGACGGGTACAGCTCCACCAGCCAGTCGAACAGGATGTGGTTCTGCGCCAGTCCGCGGGTCAGCCACTGGTAGAAGTGGTGGTGGGTGTTGACCAGCCCCGGCGTGAGCAGGTGCCCCTCGCCGTCGATCCGTCGTGCCACGTCGGCGAGACGGGGCGGCGCGGGTCCGTCGCCGACCGACTCGACGGTGTTGCCGCGGACGACCACGTGCCCGCGCGCGTACTCGGTGCCGGCGGCGTCGACCGTGGCGATCGCCGCGTTCTCGATCACGATCCGTCGAGCGGAGGCCGGGGGCTGCACTGCCATGGGAACTCCTGGGGGAGGTGACGGGTCGTCAGGAGACAGGGATGACCGGGGTGACGCCCTCCCGGTGCACGGTGCCCTCGATCAGGCCGTACATCCGGTCGGCGGCGAAGTACACCTCGTTCTCGTTCTTGAGCCCGAACGGCGCCAGGTCGACCAGGAAGTGGTGCTTGTTCGGCAGTTCCAGGCGGACCTCGTCCACCTCGGCCCGGTGGTTCAGCACCCGGGTGCCCATCGCGTGCAGGGTCTGCTGGAGCGAGTACGAGTAGGTGTCGGCGAACGCCTCCAGCAGGTGCCGCCGGACCTCCTGGTACGAGTGGTTCCACTCCGGCTGCGGCTGGCCGTCGCGGCCGTGGAAGCCGAACGCCCAACGCGCCGTCACCTGGGTGGCCAGGATCCGGTCGTAGGCCTCCCGGAGGGTGGTGTACCGGTCCTTGAGGTAGCCCCAGAACTCCGAGTCGGTGGTGTTCATCACCACCAGGTCCTTGAGCCCCGAGACCACCCGGAACCGGTCGCCGTCGTACAGCACCTCGGTGGTGCGCACCTCCTGCCCGCTGCGGACGAAGGAGTGCCCGCTGTCGCCGGCTTCCGCGGCCCGGTCCGCGGTGCGGATCCGCTCCCAGCCGTACTCCTCGACCCGGATCCGGGCGCTGTGCACCACGCCGCGCTCGGTGTGCTCCACGAAGTGCCGGGCCAGCAGGGCGGCGAACCCCTCCGCGGACTCGATGCCGTACTGCTTGGCGAACGCGTACACGGTGTTCTTGGTGGAGTCGGTGGGCAGGCAGTTGGCGTTCGATCCGGTCAGGTGGACGTCGTCGAACGCGCCGCGCAGCGAGACCGAGACGTTCAGGTCCTTGATCTCGTGGCGTCCGGAGTCGCGGCGGACCCGGACGATGCGGTTCTCCGCCTTGCCGTACTGGTTCTGCCCGAGCACGTGGGCCATGACGTGTCTCCTAAGCGGTGGGCGGCGTCCAGGGGGCCTAGCTGCCGCGGTAGACCGAGTAGCCGAACGGGTTCAGCAACAGCGGGACGTGGTAGTGCCGCTGGGCAGGCGCGACCGTGAAGACGATCGAGACCTCCGGGAAGAACGGCGGCTGCCCCGACCCCGGGCCGGCCGCCTGCGCCGCGTGGTACTTCGCGGTGTCGAACAGCAGCCGGGCGACCGAGCCGCCCGCCACGTCCGGCAGGTCCGTGACCCGGCCGTCGGCGTCCGTGGCGGAGGCGCCGAGCACCTGCCAGCCGCCCTCGGCGTGCACGGCCAGTTCGACCGGGACGCCCTCGGCCGGGCGGCCGAGGCAGGTGTCGAGCACGTGGGTGGAGATGCCGGCCATGAACAGTCCTTGCAGATCGTTGAATTGACGAGGCGTCAGCTTTCGGCGGTGAGCAGGAGGTCGAGGCGGAGCTCGTTGATCCGGCGCAGTTCCTCGCGGACGGTCTCCGCCTCGGTGGCGGCGTCGTGCGGCAGCCGCTCGCGCAGGGCGGCGAGCAGGTCGGCCGCGGTGCGGCCGGTGGCGCAGATCAGGAACAGGTGGCCGAACTTCGCCTCGTAGGCGGCGTCGGCCGCGGCCAACTCGTCCAGTACGGACGGCTCGACGCCCCGGAGGCCGGCCTGCTCGCGTTCGGACGCCGCGTCGCCGGCCTTCGGCGTGCCGATCCGGGCGTGGCCGGCCAGCGCCTCGGTCAGCTCGGCCGGCGACAGTCGGGCCGTGGCCGTCGCGTTGGCGGCCAGCAGCGCGGCGCGGTCGGACCAGGGGCGGGAGGCCGCGACGGCGGCGGCCCAGGCGGGGCTGGCGCAGACCTCCAGCAGGACCGCCAGCAGGTGGGCGGGCTCGGCGGCGGCCAGCGCGGTGAGCGGGAGAGGGGCGGCGGGCGGCTCCGGGGGTGGCTCGGTCACGGAGGGACCTCCTGGGGTTGGTGCCACCCGGACAAGCTAGAGCGGGCCCGACGGGCCGTCAACGCTTTGTTGAACTTGTTTGTGGCGAGGGCGTGCGGCGGCGGCCGTGCGCGACGCCTGCCGGTCAGGACTTCTCCTGCCGGTTCAGGTAGTTGTACACGGTGAACCGGCTGACACCGAGCGCCGACGCGACCGTCTCCACCCCATGGCGGACGGTGAACGCCCCGCGTTCCTCCAGCAGGGCGACCACCCGCTGCTTCTCCGTGCGGCTCAGCTCGGCCAGCGGGCGGCCGTCGAACTGGCGGGCCGTCTCGGCCAGCAGCCGGTCCAGCGCACTGCCCAGGTGCGGCAGCCGCACCGCGACGGCCGGTGCGCCGTCCCACTCCAGGACGACGTCCTCGGCCCGCGCCTCGGCCGGATCGACGGCGGTGGCGCCGATCGCCTCCAGCAGCGGCCGCAGGGCCGCCGTGAACGGGTGCTCGTCGAGCGGTGCGGGGCCGGCCGGCGCCGGGCCGTCGGCCAGCACGCTGACCTGGAGCGAGACCCGGCTGGCGCCGACCGCCAGGGTCTCCCGCAGCAGCCGGGCCGTGGCGGCCAGCGCCTGCTCGGCGTCGCCCTCGGCGCTGGTGCCGAACGGCCCCACGGCGACGGCCAGTCCGGCGTCCTCGACCGCCCGGCGGGCGGTTCTGGCGTGCTCGGGGAAGCCGTCCAGCTCGAACGGCTCGGTCGTGAACTCCACCATCACTCGCACACGCTCACCTTAGCGATCGTCCTCCGAAATGGTTGTCGGATGTAATGACCAAATGGAGCGATCGGTCGGATTCGGTGATCACTGCCGACCTGCCGGGGTTCGGCTCAGCGCGGGCGCACCATGACGGTGAGCCGCGGCGAGTCGGGCGCTGCCCGCTGGCTGTTGAACGCCCGGTAGCCCCAAGTCCCGTACAGAGTCCGGACCTTGCCGTCCCCGGCGAGCGGGTTGACCATGAGCGTGACGCGGCTCTCGGTGCGGTGGGCGAGGAGTTCGTCGTGGATGCGGCGGGCGGTGCCGGTGCCGCGCCAGGCGGCGCGGACGCCGATCTCCTTGAGGGCGAGCACCGGGGCGTCGGTGAAGCCGTCGGGGAGCGGCTCGGCCATCCGCGCCCAGTACCGGTCGTCGGCGTCCACGGTGTTGCCGTAGGCGTACCCGACCGGGAATCCGCCGCGGTAGCCGAGGACGAGTCCGAAGCCGGGGTCGGCGAGGTGCCGGTCGAGGCGCTCGACGAACGCTTCGACGCGGTAGTTGGCCAGCTGCAGCAGCGGGGCCCGGACGTCCGCGTAGACGTCCAGCAGGTCCTGACGGGCCTGCGCGGTGAGGGCGGTGAGGTGGCGGAGTTCGACGGTCACTCGGTGGTCCTCCTGGTGGCGAAGCGGGTGAACCCGGCCCGGATGCGGGCGAGTTCGCTGTGGGCGGTGAGAGACAGCAGCATGCCGGTCGCATTGACGGTCGACCGGGGCGGGCCTACGCTCCCAGGACTCTCCCGGCGTTCGGAGGCTCCTGATGCCGCTCGGCGATGGTGTGGTGATCCGCAGTCGGCGGGTGGTGCTGCCGGACGGCGAACGGGCTGCCGACGTGGTGGTCCGGGGCGGACGGATCGAACAGGTGGCGGCCCACGGGGCGGTGGGCGGACGAGGGGTGACCGACCTCGGCGCACTCGTGCTGATGCCCGGGCTGGTCGACACCCACGTGCACGTCAACGAGCCCGGCCGCACCGAGTGGGAAGGATTCGCCTCCGCGACCAGGGCGGCGGCCGCCGGCGGAGTCACCACGATCGTCGACATGCCGCTCAACTCCGTTCCACCCACCACGAGTTCGGCCGGCCTGTCGGCCAAGCGGAAGGCCGCCGAGGGTCGGCTCTGGGTGGACGTCGGCTTCTGGGGCGGGGCGGTGCCCGGGAACCTCGGCGAGCTGGAACTGCTGCACCGGGCAGGAGTGTTCGGCTTCAAATCGTTCCTGGCCCCGTCCGGGGTGGACGAATTCCCGCACCTGACCGGCCCCGCCGAGCTGGTGGCCGCGCTGACCGAACAGGCCCGGCTCGGCGCGCTGGCGATCGTCCACGCCGAGGATCCGGCCGTGCTGGACGCCGCCCCGAACGTCGGCGGCGCCCGCTACCGGGACTTCCTGGCGTCCCGTCCGGACGCCGCGGAGAGCGTCGCGGTGGCCGGGCTGCTGGACTGCGCCCGGCGCACCGGCGCCCGGGTGCACCTGCTGCACGTTTCGAGCGCCGCCGTCCTGCCGCTGCTGCGGCAGGCCCGGGCGGACGGCGTGCGGGTCACCGCCGAGACCTGCCCGCACTACCTGACCCTGGCCGCCGAACAAGTCCCCGACGGGGACACCGCGTTCAAGTGCTGCCCGCCGATCCGGGACGCGGCCAACCGGGAGCTGCTCTGGCAGGCGCTGGCGGCGGGCGAGTTCGCCGCCGTGGTCTCCGACCACTCGCCGTCGACGAGCGAGCTGAAGCTAAGCCAACGGCTGGGTGGGAGCGGCGACTTCGCTGCCGCGTGGGGCGGGATAGCGTCGTTGCAGGTGGGGCTGCCCGCCGTGTGGACCGAGGCGCGACGGCGGGGGCATTCGCCGACGGACGTGGTGCGCTGGATGGCGGCCGGGCCGGCCGGGCTGGTCGGTCTGTCGGGTGTGAAGGGCGCCATCGCGCCCGGCTGCGACGCCGACCTGGTGGCGTTCGACCCCGACGGCGAGTTCACCGTCCGGCCCGAACAGCTCCACCACAAGAACCCCGTCACCCCGTACGCGGGCCGCACCCTCACCGGGCTGGTCCGCCGCACCTGGCTGCGCGGACGGGTCGTCGACCTCGACGGCGCGCCGCACGGCCAGCAGCTCGTCCGTCGTTGAAGTCCGGTAGGAGGAGGGTCGGTTGAGTACGGGATCGGATCCGGACGTGCCGTTCACCGAGTTGGTCGACCTGGCCTCGCGGGCGCTCGGCGCGGGCGTGGTCGCCACCAACGAGGACACCTTCGCCGACGCCGAGAACCTGCTGGTCGCCGCGCCCGCCGAGTTCCGCCCGCACACCTTCGGACACAAGGGCCAGATCATGGACGGCTGGGAATCCCGCCGCCGACGCGGCGTCAGCGCCGAACAGCCCCACCCCACCGACGAGGACCACGACTGGGTGATCGTCCGGCTCGGCGCGGCGGGCGTGGTGCGCGGCGTGGTGGTCGACACCGCGCACTTCACCGGCAACCACCCCGAGACGGCGTCCGTCCAGGCCGCGTCCGTCCCCGGACACCCCTCGCCGGCGGAGGTCGCCGCGGCCTCCTGGACCGAGATCGTTCCGCGGACGGCGCTGCGCGGTGACAGTGCGCACCTCTTCGCGGTGTCGGACCCCGTGCGGTACACGCACGTCCGGCTGAACATCTGGCCGGACGGCGGCGTCGCCCGGCTACGGGTGCACGGCGTGGTGCTGCCCGACCCGCGAGAGCTGGCCGGGCTGACCTTCGACCTCGCCGCGCAGGAGTACGGCGGCGTCGCCGAGGACGCGTCCGACCGGTACTACTCCTCCCCGCACCACCTGAACGCGCCCGGGCGGGCGCGGGTCATGGGGGAAGGGTGGGAGACCCGGCGGCGACGCGACAAGTCCCACGACTGGGTGCGGATCGCGCTGGCCGGGGAGGGCGAGGTGCTGGCGGTGGAGGTGGACACCTCGTGCTTCGTCGCGAACGCACCGGGGTGGGTGGAGCTCGTGGGTCTGGGCGGGGAGGGCGAGGTGGTGCTGCTGCCGCGGACGCGGTTGCAGCCGGACACCCGGCACCGGTACCGGCTCCCGGGGGGCGCGCCCGTGACGCATGTGCGCGTGAACGTGTATCCGGACGGGGGGCTGGCGCGGGTCCGGCTGACGGGGCGTCTGACGGAGGCGGGGTGGGACGGGCTGGTGGGGCGGTGGGTGCGGGCGTTGCCGGAGGGGGAGACGAGAGCGGAGGCGATCAGGGGGCTTTCGGATGCGGGCCGGAACAGGGGACCGGAGACGGCGGGACGCGACGCGCCCCGTTGATCGCCGGCAGACCCGGCCTCGCCGTTCCCCGGGCCCCTGCGGGAGCTCCCGCGCACGGACTCTTCGGGGCATATGCCTGTCAAGGGGGTGGCGCTCTGGTGAGGGAATATCCGGTGAGCTGATGATGGAGCGGTGATCGGCTGGATACGCTGGGCTGACGGTGGGATGCGAGGGAGGGGGTCCGGGAGATGACGACGGTGAGCCGGGGTCGGAGTGATCTGCTGGGGCCGGGTGGTGGGGGTGCGGGCCCGTTCGGGGTGTTGCGGCGGGCGCTGCGATTGCTGGAGGCCGTGGACCGGTACGCCGACGGGTGCACGACGGCGGAGTTGTCGCGGGCGCTGAGCATGCCGGAGTCGGCCGTCCGGCAGTTCGCGGAGGAGCTGGAGACCGAGGGGTACCTGCTGCACCTGGACGGGGTGTGGACGCTCGGCGGGGCGTTCACGCTGCTCGGTGCGCAGCACCGGGAGCCGCTGGTGCGGGCCCGGTTGCACCATCGGCTGGAGGATCTGCGGGACGAGCTCGGCGCCGCCGTGTACTTCAGCCGGTACCAGGACGGCGAGTTGCTGGTGGAGGCGGTGTGCGCAGGCGAGGACGCGCCGGCCGTGCACGAGTGGGTGGACTTCCGGGCCACCGCGCACGCGTCCGCGATCGGCAAGTGCCTGCTCGCCCAACTCGACCACGCCGCACGGCTGGACCACTTCGCCCGGCACCCGGTGGCCCGGCTCACCGCGAGGACCATCACCGAGACCGACCGCCTGCTGCACCGGCTCGACCGGCAGCCCGCGACCGTCCCCGTGCTGGACTTCCAGGAGTACTCGATGGACGCGGTCTGCGCCGCTGTCCCGATAGTCGCCGGGAACACGGTGGGCTGCCTGGCCACCTCGCTGCCCGCCGAGCAGGCCCACCGGCTGCGCGAGGCCGCCGAGTTGCTCACCGCGCGGGCGACGCCGCTGATGCTCGCGATGGCGGTGTGACCGGCTGACGGGTGGGAGTCCCGTACCTCGGCGCCGACGGGTGGGTGTCGTACCCCGGCACTACGCTCGCCGACGCCGATCGAACGGAAGGGACGACGCGATGCCCCTGTTCACGAATCGCAAGCTCAGTCGGGCCGGAGAGCTGCTGACGGCCGCTCAACAGGAGCACGAGGCAGGCAGGTTCACCTCGGCCGAGCGGCTGGCGCGGGAGTCCGTCGAGCTGTACACCGGGGCGGGCCGGCCGGGCGTGGAAGGTGTGGTGGCAGGCCGGGCGGCACTCGGCCGGGCTCTGCGGGAGCAGGGCCGGGCCGCCGAGGCGGAGTCCGAACTGCGGGCGGCGCTGGACACGCCGGGCGTGGCGGGCGTGGCCGAGGCGGTGCTGCGCCTCGAACTGGTCGACGCCCTGTGGGCGGACCGGCGGTGCGACGAGGCGATGGACGAGATCGGGCGGGCCGTGGCGGTGGCCGGGGCGGTGGCCGGGGCGACCGACCTGCGGCTGTCGGCAGGTCAGGCGCAGGCGCTGATGCTGGGTGAGGTGGGACGCCACCGGGAGGCCGTCGAAGTGCTCGTCGACCTCGCCGAAGTGGCCCGCCGGATGGCGCCGCCGAGGCCGGAGTTCGCGCTGGTGGCGGACAGCGACCGGGTGGCGCAGCTCGCCTGGCTCGGCGAACACGCCGAGGCCGAGGCGCTCGCGCTGCGCGTGCGGGCGGCCACCGCCACGGTGGCCGAGCCCGTCGCCACCCCGATCCGGCTGTGGGCGGGCCACAACCTGGCGGTGAGCCTGCTGCTCAGGGGCCGCCACGCCGAGGCCGAGGGCCTGCTGCGGGAGGCGATGGCGGAGACGGGCGGTGCGGACCGGTTCGGCTTCCTGCTGTGCCTCCATCTGTCCCGGGCGCTGATCGGCCAGGGCGACCCGGCCGCCGCCCAGCAGGCCGTCGAGACCGCCGAGTCGATCGGCACCGAGATGTCCGGCCTGACCGAGCAGGACCTCTCGATACTCGGCCTGGCCGCCGCCAACGTCCTCCTCGCCCTGGAGCAGCCCGTCGAGGCCGAGCAGCAGGCCCGCGAGGCCCTGACCCGGTGTGCGGACGCCCCGTCCCACCGGGTGCTGGAGCTGCGCACCGCGCTCGGGATCGCGAAGTTGCGGCAGGGGAGGGGCGACAGCGCGTTGGCCGGTGCGGTGGCGGACTGGCGGGCGCACTTCGGGGAGGAGCACCACGGGACGGTCGCCGCCCGGGAGGCGCTCGCGGGGTAGCAGAACGGGGGCCGTCGCGTGGATCCGGCGATCCGGTGCGACAGCCCCCGTCGGTTTCGACGTTCCCCCTCGGTCTCCGGACCGGCGGGCGGGCCGACGGTCCGGAGCGACGTCGAAGGTCGAGCCCGTCCCCCGGAACGGGCTTCCCCCCTGGACTCCACGCTAGGGCGGACGGGCAGGGTGCGGTTTGGCACTGGGTGTCCGGCCGGTTGGCGAGGCGTCAACTGTCAGGGGCAGGAGTGGCGGCGGTGGTCGCGCGGGGCGAGGCCGTACGCGGTGCGGAAGGCGCGGCTGAAGTCGTCGGGGCGGGGGATGCCGCAGCGGGCGGCGATGGTGCCGATCGGGACGTGGCGCAGGGCGGGGTCGGAGAGGTCGCGGTGGGCCTTCTCCAGGCGCAGGCGGCGGATCCAGGCCGCAACCGTGTCGCCGTCGGTGTGCTGGGCGAACAGCCGGTGCAGGTAGCCGACCGAGATGTGGTGGGCGGCGGCGACGGTGGCGGGGGACAGTTCGGGGTCGTGCAGGTGGCGGCGGACGAAGGCGCGGACCTGTTCGACGGTGGCGCGCTGCCGGGCCGTCTCGGGGAGTTCGGTGTCGTCCGCCAACTCGTCGGCCAGCCAGGCGGCGACCAGGTCCACCGCGATCGGGCCGAGCCGGTCGGCGACGGCGGGGCCGAGGACGGGGGCCTGGCGGTCCACGCTGAGCAGGAAGTCCGCGAGGATCGCCGCGGACCCCTCGGTGGCCCGGAAGCCCCGGCCGAGCAGTCCGCGCAGCCGGTGCGGGGGGATCGGCAGCAGCGCCGTCGGGAAGTCGATGCCGACGCCCTCGACACGCGGTTCGCCGCCCGTCGCGGTGCGTTCGCCGAGCGCCCGCAGCTCGTACGGGCGGGAGCTGTCCAGCATGGTCACCTCGCCGGGGCGGAACAGCTGGGTCGGCTCGCCGTCGCGGGTCAGCGCGAGCGCGCCGTGCTGAACGAGCGTCAGGTGGAACACTCCGGGGTCGGAGCGCCGGACTCGGGCGTCGGTGCGGCGGAACCGGGCGGACGGGAAGGAGGTGCCGAGGAAGGTCACCGGCCCGAGTGCGGAGCGGCGCAGTTCGGCGTCGAAGCGGTCGATGTCGGCGCTGGTGGCGTCGCAGTCCCTGGTCAGTCCGATCAGGTCGCGCCAGACCTCGAACCGCTCGTGTGGTCGGAGTTCCCCGAGCGGGTCGTCGCTCTCCGCCGCCGTGGCCATGCTGTGCCCACCTTCCGTTGCCCTTCGGCGACTCGCCGTGTCCGCCGACAGCATCGCAGGCCGCCACCAGGGACTCGTACGGCGGGTGTCATCAGAGGGCGGATGCGACGGCCGTGCCTGGGCCGACCGGGCGAAATCGGTGAACACGCGCGCGGCCGGAGCGGCCGTGCCCCCGGGCCGGACTAAACAGGGCATGCCAGTCAGTTCGGGTTCGGGCCACCGTGTTTCACCGACGTATTTCACCGAGAACGGAAGTCCTGGAGTATTCAGGAGAAAACGTGACGCATGGTGTCGGCCGTGGCCTGCGCGGAGCCCTGGACCGTGAACCGCCGGGCCACCCGACGGCCTCGCTGCGCGGCGGCGTCCAGGTCGATCCGCCACTGCGGCTGCGCACCGGGGCGTTCACCCCCGCCGCGCTGCGGGCGGCCGGCTTCCGGGCCGGCGCGGCGTACGGGCAGGCGCCGGGCGAGGAGGCCGAGACCGCCTTCGGCACGCGCGGCCGAACGCCTCGGCGTACTCGTCGGCACCGGCGCCGACCGTAGCGACAGCGAACTCGTCCGCGGCATCGCCGAGTTGCCCGGCACCCGCCGCCAGGACCGGCCGCGCGCCGGGCGAGACCGAACGAGGAGAACGGTGAACCACGGAGTCAGCGTGCTGTTCCGGGCGATTCCCCTGCTCATGGGCGCGGTGTCGGCCGCGCTGGGCGGCTACGTCCTCGCGCACTCCACCGGGCCGAGCGCCCGGGTCGCGGGCCTGGTGCTGGTCTTCCTGGCGGCCGTCTGCCTCTGCCTGTTCGCCACCGCGGCGACCATCGTCCGGCAGTTGATCGGCCGCTTCACCGCACTGGACCGGTTCGGCTACCCGGCGTTCGGCTTCGCGGTCGCCGGGGTCGCCATCGGCTACGGGGTCTGCCTGCTCACCGAGAGCCGCCGGCCGCCGCCGGACTTCGTGGCCGGGAGCGCGGTCCTCGGCATCGGACTGGTCTGCGTGTGCGTCTCGTCGGTGGCCGCCGTCTCCACCCGGTTCGCGCTGATCAGCGAGAACGCTGCCCTTCCCGACGGTTCCCCGCCGCGCTCGCCCGCGCCGTTCCGTCCCTTCGCGGCCCGGACCCTGGTGGCGGTCCCGGTCCTCGCAACCGCCGTCGCGGCGGCATGGGCGACCGTCCTGCTGGCCAACGGGGGCGGCGGGGACGAGGCCGGGCGTTTCACGGCCGGGCACGTGGTCGTCGACCTGGCGATCGTCTGCACCTGCCTGGTCGGGCTGGTGGCCAGCCTGCTGCGGCAGATCCAGAACACCTACAGCCGGCGGGACCGGATCTGGTGGCCCGTCGTGGCGGGCACGCTCGGGGCCATGGACATCACCGGGGGCCTGGTCGTCGTCGCCCTGGACCCCCGGCCCACCCAACTGGCCACCGGCTACGTTCAGATCGGGCTGGGGCTGATCGCCTGGACCGTCCTCGGCAAGCTGCTGCTGCTCGGCCTCGTCTGGCGCCGCGACGCCCCGTCGGCCGACCGCATGCCGCTGATCCCGATCGGCACCGGCCTGGTCTGCCTGTTCATGTCGGCGTTCCTGTTCGAGTCGGCCGAACCGAACGTGATCGTCGCGGCCCGGGTCCTGGTCGGCCTCGGCGGCGTCTGCTTCGCGCTGTTCTCCCTCGCCTCCGTCCTGGAGAGCGGCACCGGCGGCCGGAACTGAGGAACCGCCCGGGAGAAACAGAAAAGGCAGGGAGTCGATGCTCTCCTGCCGCTGTCCAACTTATATCCGACAGGGGGCCTTGCGGCAAGGCCCCCTCGATGGCGCACAATCGCTGACTGAATCGGGAAAGCAGCGCAAAGAGCATCAAACCGGGCAGAGTGCGCGAAATGCCCGGCAGGGGATCGGAGAAGCAGGACATGACCCAGCAGACGACCAGTGCCTTCGAGCTGCCCGAGCGGCTCGCCGCCAAGGCGGACCCGGCCCTGATCGCCGACGACGACCGGCACTTCGCCACCGTCGCCACCACCCTCGAACAGGACATCGCCGAGCTGACCGCCCGGCTCGACCAGGTCCGCCGCAACCCCGGCGGGGCCGGCCGCGAGGCCATGGACCGCGACAACGAGATCCACCAACTCTCTTCCCGGCTGCGGACATTGCGCCGCTTCGGCAGCGACCTGTGCCTCGGCCGGATCGTCCTCGCCGACCAGGACGAGCCCGTGTACATCGGCCGCCTCGGCCTCGCCGGCGCCGACGGCCGTCGGCTGCTCATCGACTGGCGCTCGCCCGCCGCCGAACCGTTCTTCGCCGCCACCCACGCCAACCCGATGGGCCTCACCAGCCGCCGCCGCTACCGCTGGCACCGCGGCCGCGTCGGCGACTACTGGGACGAGGTGTTCACCGCCGACGCGCTCGACGGCCACGCCGCCCTCGACGACCAGTCCGCGTTCATCGCCAGCCTCGGCTCCGCCCGCTCCGAACGGATGCGCGACGTCCTCGCCACCATCCAGGCCGACCAGGACGCCGTCATCCGGGCCGGCTCGCGCGGCGCCCTGGTCGTCGACGGCGGCCCCGGCACCGGCAAGACCGTGGTCGCCCTGCACCGCACCGCCCACCTGCTGTACTCCGACCCGCGCCTCGGCCACCGCAAGGGCGGCGTGCTGTTCGTCGGCCCCCACCAGCCGTACCTGGCCTACGTCGCCGACGTGCTGCCCAGCCTCGGCGAGGAGGGCGTGCAGACCTGCACGCTGCGCGACCTGCTCCCCGAGGGCCAGGCGGTCGCCGAGGAACCGGACCCTGAAGTGGCGCGGCTGAAGGCCACCGCCGGCATGGTCGGCGCGATCGAGCGGGCCGTCGGGATCTACGAGGAACCGCCCACCGAGGCCTGCAAACTCGCCATCGAGTGGTACGAGATCTCGGTCCAGCCCGAGGACTGGTCCGAGGCCTTCGCCGCCGTCGGCGCCGGCACCCCGCACAACGAGGCCCGCGAGACGATCCTCGACGAACTCGTCACCATCCTGATCGACAAGAACGCCGACGCCCTCCAGGACGAGGAACACGGCATCTCGCCCGAGATGCTCGCCCGCGAACTCCGCCGCGACCGCGAACTGCTCACCGCGCTGCGCCGCGCCTGGCCGATCCTCGAACCCACCGACCTGGTCGGCGACCTGTGGACCGTCCCCGCCTACCTGCGGCTGTGCGCGCCCTGGCTGAGCCGCGAGGAGATCCGCACCCTCCAGCGCACCGACCCCGCCGCCTGGACGCTCGCCGACCTGCCGCTGCTGGACGCCGCCCGCCGCCGGCTCGGCGACACCGACGCCGACCGCCGCCAGCGCGCCCACCGGGCCCGCCTCGCCGCCGAACGCGAACTCATGGACGGCGTCGTCGACCACCTGCTGAACTCCGACGACGACGGCGAGGGCGCGACCATGATGCTGGGCGGCGCCGACCTGCGCGACGCGCTGATCGACCACTCCGAGCCCGAACCGGTCAACCCCGACCTGCTGGCCGGCCCGTTCGCGCACATCGTCGTCGACGAGGCGCAGGAACTCACCGACGCCGAATGGCAGATGCTGATCGCCCGTTGCCCATCCCGCTCGTTCACCATCGTCGGCGACCGCGCGCAGGCCCGGCACGGCTTCACCGAGTCCTGGACCGAACGCCTGGAACGGGCCGGCCTGGACCGCGTCACCCTCACCTCGCTGAGCGTCAACTACCGCACGCCCGAGGAGGTCATGGCCGAGGCCGAACCCGTCATCCGGGCCGCCCTCCCCGACGCCAACGTCCCCACCTCGATCCGCCGCAGCGGCCTGCCCGTCCTGCACGGCGCCCCCGCCGACCGCGACGCCCTGCTGGACGCCTGGCTGGCCGAACACCCCGAGGGCACCGCCTGCGTCATCGGCGACCCGGCCTACCCCGGACTGCCCCGGGTCCGCTCGCTCACCCCCGAACTGGTCAAGGGCCTGGAGTTCGACCTGGTCGTGCTGATCGACCCGGAGTCCTTCGGCGAGGGCATCGAGGGCGCCGCCGACCGGTACGTCGCGATGACCCGCGCCACCGGGCAGCTCGCCGTCCTGCGCCACTAGGGCATTGAACACGTCAGGCCGCCCGTACGTACTACCGGACGGGGGCGCCTGGCCGTCCGGCCTCGCGCAACCGCTCACCGATGGAGGACGGATGCTTCGCACGATGGCAACGGGACTCCTCGCCGGCCTGCTCTGCTTCGGCGGCGCGGCCACCGCCATGGCCGCCGCCAACCCGAGCGGAACCGGGCCCCCGAACCAGTCCTGTCAGAGCTTCGAGACCCCCGGCACCGGTGCCGGGGCGCCGGGGCACTCCGGGACATCACCCGGATCGGTGTTCAACGAACCCGGCTTCGGCAGCACGAACGGCGGAACCGGCGGAGCGGCCTACAACAACGCGGGCGCGCCGTCGCAGTACGACGTCGCCTGCTTCCAGGTCAGCCAGCACTGACACCCGTCACGGCCCGGGCCGTCGAGCCCGGGCCGATCCGGTGGCCGGAGCGGTCATGAGCAGCAGTCAGTCGGCGGTGTTCGGGCCGAGCACCCGGTAGCGCAGGTGGGTGACGGTCGCGGAGGGGATCACCTCGGCGGGCTCCAGCTGGATCCGGAGGCCGTCGAGGAGCCGCTCGCCGGCGCCCAGGGTGACGGGGACGAGATGCAGGACGAGTTCGTCGAGCAGCCCGGCCCGGAGGTACTGGCGGACGGTGGAGGCGCCGCCGGCGATCTCGACGTCCTGGTCGCCGGCGGCCGCGCGGGCCCGGTCGAGGGCGGCCTCGATGCCGTCGGTGACGAACTCGAAGGTGGTGCCGCCGCCCATCGGGAGCGGCTTGCGAGGGTGGTGGGTGAGCACGAACACCGGTGCGTGGTACGGGGGTTCGGGCCCCCACCAGCCCATCCAGGTCTCGTCCCAGGCGCCCCGGCCCGGGCCGAACATGTTCCGCCCCATGATGTGCGCGCCGGTGTTGGCGTGCAGCGTGCCGAGAAGGTGAGCGTCCTGCTCCCGCCCCGGCCGGTCGGTCTCGAACATCCAGGAGGTCAGGGCCTCCCGCGCGCCCGTGCCGAACGGGTGCTCCAGGCTCTGGTCCGGCCCGGCGGTGAACCCGTCCAGCGAGACGGCCATGTTGGCGGTGACGATTCCCACGAAGGCTCCCGGTGGTTTTCGACGGCGGTGTTCCCCCGGCGATGCTAGGCAGCCGGGCCGCCGTTCA
>NZ_BMRI01000008.1:223868-229011 GCF_014648555.1 Kitasatospora griseola | reverse complement strand
GCGGGAGCCGAGGGGCGGAGTGTCCTCCGGGGTGTCGTCGATCGGGAGCTCGGGCGGGTCGAGTCGGACGCGGCGAGCGGTCGGGTCGTCCGCCAGGTAGCGGACGGTGCCCTCCGCGCCGAGCTGCGGCGGCAGGTGCACCGGGAACTCGTACCGCACGCGGACGGTGGACTCCCCGTCCTGCCGGTCGGTGTAACGCAGCGTCAGGACGGTCGCGGTCCGGCCCCGGTGGTCGATCTCCTCCAGGGTCTCGCCCATCCCGACCACCACGGCCCGGCGGGTCACCGCCTCGGCGGCGAACCGCCGCTCGTGCAGGGCGCGCTCACGCGGCTGGTTCAGGGAGAACAGCCGCCGCTCACGATCCCGCCGGGCGGTGAACACCGCTCCGACCGCGGCGGCCGCCGCCACCGGCAGCGGCCAGGGGCTGGGCAACCCGACCGTCGCGCCGACCGCCATGGTGAAGACCGCGGCCAGGGTGGCCGTCCACGGCCCGAACACCGGGTACACGTGGTCCAGGGTGTCCCAACCCGCCACCGCGAGGGCCATGAACGCCCCGTACGTCGCCGCGGCCGCCACCACCACCAGCGTCGTCGGCTGCTCCCGGTACCCCGCCCCGGTCAGCCACCCGCCGCCCAGTCCGACCCCGAGCGCGATCGCCAGCAGCACCCAGCGCAGCCAGAACAGTCGCGGCCACTTCCCCGCCGGTGGAATCGAACGTCGGTAGTCCATGGGCGGGGATGGTAGCCGCTCCACCGCCGAAGCGGGTTCGCGCCCTGCGGTCAGGCGTCGCGCAGCATGCAGGTCAGGCGGCAGCTGCTGATGCGCTTCCCGGCGTCGTCGGTGACGGCGATCTCGTAGGTGGCCGCGGTTCGGCCCCGGAAGACGGCGGTCGCGACGCCGGTGACGTGGCCGGAGACGGCCGGGCGGTGGTGGGTGGCGTTGAGGTCGACGCCGACCGCGTACCGGCCGGGTCCGGCGTGGAGGGCTGCGCCGATCGAGCCGAGCGACTCCGCGAGTGCGGCGGAGGCGCCGCCGTGCAGCAGGCCGTACGGCTGCTGGTTGCCGTCGACCGGCATGGTGCCCACGACCCGGTCCGGGCCGGCTTCGAGGATGCGGATGCCGAGCCGTTCGGCGAGGCGGCCGAGCGGGATGAGGCCGGGGTCGGTGCTGAAGTCGGCGACCTGGTCGGGGAGGTCCTGGAGCGGGTCGAGCGGGAGTGCCTGGCTGGTCATGGCGTTCCTTCCGGTAATTGCTTCAGGACTGTAGCTACAGGAGTGAAGCTTTCACAAGATAGGCTGGCGCCATGGTTCGACCGCCCACACCCGCGAAGCGCCCGTACGCCCCGCGGATGGCCCCCGCCGAGCGGCGGGAGCAACTCCTGGACGCGGCACTGGAGATCATCAACCGCGACGGCGTGGCAGCCGTCTCGGTGGACGCGGTGGCCAAGGCCGCCGGCGTCACCCGGCCCGTGGTCTACGGGCAGTTCACCGACGCGGACCACCTGCTGCGCGCCCTGCTCGAACGCGAAGGCGAGCGGGCCCAGGCCCAGATGGCGGCCACGCTGCCGGGCGACCTGAACGGAGCGGACCCGGTCGAGGTCTTCACCGGCGTCGCCCGCGGGTACTACGACGCGGTGGTCACCGCCCCGGGCCGCTGGCGCGCGATCCTGCTCCCGGTGGACGGCACGCCGCCCGCCGTGCGCAAGTACAAGGAGCGCAGCGACGCGCTGATCCGGGAGCAGTTCGCCCGGGCCGTCCGCTGGTTCCTCCGCGACGCCGCCGACGCTGCCGACGCCGCCGCGGCCGACCTCGACATCGAGCTGCTGATCCGCCTGCTGCTGGCGGCACTTGAGGAGGGCGGCCGACTCGTCCTCGACGACCCCGACCACTACCCGCCCGAACGCCTCACCGCGATGGCCCGGTTCCTCGTCGAGACCCTCCTCCACCGCTACCCGTACACCGCGCGCCGACCGCCGGCGGCATCCGCCCCGGGCCGGGGCGGTTCGCCCAGGCGGGCGAGCCGGTCCGCATCGACCTGATGGCGTAGCCCGGCCACTCGTTGGGGCACTCCGTGCGGCCGCCCGGCCGCCGGCGGCCCCGAGCGGCACGGACCTGGCCGATGATCACATGCACCGCCCCGTGCCCGGCCCTCGCCCCTGGAGGCTCCGATGACCACCAGCAGCCCGCCCCGGCGCATCCTCGTCGTCTGCCTCGGCAACTACTGCCGCAGCCCGTTCGCCGCCCGGGTGCTGAGCGACCTCGGGGGCGACGCGGTCGAGGTGCGCTCCGCCGGGCTGATCGGGACGTGGCAGGAGGCCCACCCCGAGATGGTCGCCGTGGCGGCCGTCCTCGGCTACGACCTGACCGGCCATCACCCCGCCCCCGTCACCCCCGAGCTGATCGAGTGGGCCGACCAGGTCCTCGCCATGGACCACGCCGTCCTCGACCGCCTCTACGCCCTGGTCGGCCCCGACAGCACCACCGAGATGCGCCTCTACCTCGACCACGACCGCGACGTCCCCGACCCGATGGGCCGCTCCGCCGTCGAATTCGTCTACTGCGCCCTGCTGATCGAGGCGGGCGCGGCGAACCGCCTGCCCTGATGGAGCGTCAACCGCGACGGGCCACCGACAGCAGGACGTCCACCAGGCGCTCCGCCGCGTCCGGGCGGCCGTGTTCGCGGGCGCGTGCCGCCATCGCGGTGCGGCGCGGCTCGTCCTCCAGCAGGGGGCCGAGGGCGGCGCGGAGGTGGTCGGGGGTGACGGTGCCGAGGAGGGCGACGGCGGCGCCGGCCTGTTCCAGGTGGGCGGCGTTGTGGGCCTGTTCGTTGCCCGCCGAGGAGGCCAGCGGGACGAAGACCGCGGCCTTGCCGAGGGCCGTCAGCTCCGCGAGGGTGCCCGCGCCGCTGCGGCTGACCACGACGTCCGCCAGGGCCAGGACGTCCGGGAGTTCGGGGCCCAGGAAGCCGGTCAGGAAGTAGCGGCCCATCAGGTCGGCGGGCAGCCGCGCCGCCCGGGCGTGCAGGTCGGCCTCGTTCGCGGGGCCGCACTGGTGGACGACGTTGGCCCGCTCCAGCAGCCAGGGCAGGACGTCGGCCACCAGGGTGTTGATCTGCACCGAGCCCTGGGCGCCGCCCGTCACGTACACCGTCGGCAGCGACGGGTCGAAGCCGTACAGGCCGAGCGCGGCCACCGCCTTGTCCGGACGGCCCGTCAGGACCGCGGGGCGGACCGGGTTGCCCGTCACCACGGCGGTGCTGCGGGCGGCCTCCGGCAGCAGGGGCAGCGTCGACTCGGAGGAGACCGCCACCCGGGTCGCGGCCCGGGCCAGCACCTTGTTCGCCAACCCCAGACGCACCGTCTGCTCGTGCACCACCAGCGGCGCCCGGCAGGAGCGCGCGGCCAGCCCCACCGGCACCGCGACGTACCCACCCGTCGCCAGCACCACGTCCGGCCCGAACCGGCGGATCAGCGACCGGGCCTGGAACGCGCCCCACGGCACCCGGAGCATGTCCCGCACGTTCGCCGGGGAGATCAGCTTCAGCGGGTTCCTGGACCGCCGGACCTTCCCCGTGGCGACCGGTTCGAAGCTGATCCCCTCCGCCGGGGCGATCCGCGCCTCCAGGCCCTTCGCGGTGCCCACCCAGAGCACGTCCACGCCGCGGCGCTCGGCCGCCAGCCGCGCCTGCAACGCCCGCACCGCCGTCAGCGCCGGATACGTGTGCCCGCCGGTGCCGCCGCCCGTCACCACCAGCCGGAGCGCCCGCTGTTCGCTGCCCATCCTCGTACTCCTCCCGATCGATTCCATGCCGTCCCCAAGGGTGCACGCTTACCTGGCGGGCCGTCACATTCCGTGGCGGAACGATGAGAAGGGTGGGGAACGGGTGCGCGAGGCGTACATGGATCGTGAGGTCGCGGCGGCGGTCGCGGCCCGCGGCGGCGTGCCGGCGCCGCTGACGGCGGAGCGGCTGCGGGAGTGGCAGCGGGCGGACGCGGCGGCCCGACCGCGGCCCGGGCTGCGGGAGTTGGCGGACGGGGGCCGGTTCGAGGTGGGGCTCGGCGAGGGCGTGGTGTGGGCGCGTCCGGCCGGCGCGAGCGGGCGGCTGCCGGTGCTGCACTACCTGCACGGCGGCGGGCTGATCGGCGGCAACGCGTACGCCGTACTGCCGCGCGTGCTGCGGGAGTTGGCGGAGCCGCTGGGAGTCGCGGTGGTGTCGGTGGAGTACCCGCTCGCGCCCGACGCGCCGTACCCGCAGCCCCTGCACGCCTGCCGCGACGCCCTCCGGTGGACGCTGGCCAACGCCGCCCCGCTGGGCCTCGACCCGGCCCGGGTGGTGCTGGCCGGGAAGAGCGCCGGGGGCGGCCTCGCCGCCGCGCTCGCCCTGCTGCTGCGCGACGAGGGCGGCCCGGTGACGATCGGTCAGCTGCTGCTCAGCCCGATGCTCGACGACCGGGGCGGCACCGCGTCCGCCCGGCAGCTCGCCGGGCGCGACACCTGGGACGCCGCCTCGAACGCCACCGCCTGGCGGGCGGCCCTCGGTGCGCGGTACGGCACGCCGGACGTCCCGCCGTACGCCGCGCCCGCCCGCGCCACCTCGCTGGCGGGGCTGCCGCCGGCCTACCTGGAGGTGGGCTCGGCGGAGACCTTCCGGGACGAGGTGGTGGCCTACGCCGGCGCCCTCTGGCAGTGCGGCGGCAGCGCCGAACTGCACGTGTGGCCCGGCGCCTGCCACGGCTTCGACACCCTGGCGCCGGGTGCGGCCGTCAGCCGGGCGGCCGTGGCGGCCCGGCAGGGGTGGCTGCGGAGACTGCTGGAGTGAGGGGCCGTCAGTGCGCTCGGTCCGGCTCGGTGCGCTCAGTGCGTTCAGTCCGCCCGCAGGATGCGGGAGAGGTAGATCCGCGGCGGGTCGGCGTCGTCGTCCACGGTGTACTCCACCAGGCCGAGATCGCGGGGCAGCGGCGCCGAGTGCATTCCGGGCCGCCCCGGGACCGGCAGGCTCAGCTGCGGGAACGGGTGTTCGCGCAGGTCGACCAGGAACGCCACCACGGCGGAGAACACGTCCGGCGGCGTGTCCGGATCGCCCAGGGACTCCGCGACGGCCGGGGAGAGGACGAGCGGATCGTCCTCGGACTCGCGGTGGCCGC
>NZ_BMRI01000008.1:153625-223832 GCF_014648555.1 Kitasatospora griseola | reverse complement strand
TCACCGGTCCTCAAGGCGGCGCAGTACCGCGGACGCCGGGGTGCCGGGCGCGGTGCCGGACCGGACGGCGGTGTGGATGCGGTCGCCCTCCGGGTCGCGGTAGAGCTCGGCCCGCAGCCACCACCGCCGCAGGACACCGCCGATCGTCGTGTCGTCCGCCTCGCCCATCTCCCGGTAGAACTCCATCCGTTGCGCCGGCGGCAGCGCGGCGGCCACCGCGTCCTGGGTGCGCGGGATGGGCGGGGTTCCGTCGTGATGGCCGTGCAGGGATGCGGCGCTCACCATGTCCTCCGGAGTCTCGGGCGGGCGGGGCCACCGCCCAGTGTGCTCTCCCCGGATTCGCGGCCGACGGCCGGGGCACGGGGTCGTGCGGTGAGTGCTCGATCAGCCCGGGACGTCGGTCGGGACCCAGCCGGTGGAGGTCCAGCCGGCGGGGGTGCGGGTGAGGAGGACGTGCCGGTGGCGGCGGTCCCCGCTCGCCTGCCAGAACTCGGCGGTGACGGCGTGCAGGGCGTAGCAACTCAGCGCGGGGGAGGGGGTGGCGCACTGCGGTGCGGGCCGGACGGGGCCGCGCAGGCGGACCTGGCGGCCCGGTTGCGGCCAGTAGCAGGTGAGGGCGGCGTCCGGGCGGGCGGCGAACTGACGGGCCTTCGGGGAGCCGGGCTCGGTCCAGAAGTGCCAGGCGCCGGCGGCCCGGTCGACGTCGCGCAGGACGAGCACCCGGGCGTCCGGGCGGCCCTCGGCGTCGACCGTCGACAGGGTCATCACCTGCGCGTCCGGGACGCCCGCCGCGAGGGCGTCCAACAGCCAGGCGGTGAACACGGCGGCCGGGTCGGCGGGGGTGGCCGGGTCCGGGGCCGGGTAGCCGGCGGCGGCGAGGACCGGGTGGCCGATCAGGGCCCGGACCAGCGGGTCGGGTGCGGTGCGGTCGGTCAAGGCGTCTCCCGGGGTGGCTTCGGACCACCCTATCGAGCGGCTTATTAGACTCAATGTTGATAAGAACCGTCGAAACCCTTGTCGGGCCCGCTACCCGCGAGTAGTTTGCCCCTGTGCCCACGGGCCCACCGAGACCGTTCCGACCCCCTCCCGGCGGCCGGGCCGACGCCCACTCCACTCCACCCCACCCCAGCCGTATGTCCACCCGCAGGTACTGGAGGCACCCCCATGCCGCGCACCACCCCCTCCCGCAGCCTTCGGCCCGGGCAGCCCGCGTCCGTGCACGACAACCTGGTCCTCGAACCCCGCGACGTCCACTTCGACTGGTCGCAGCTGCCCCTGCACTGGATCCCCGACGAGCCGATGGCCACCCACACCATCAACGTCCTGCACCTGCTGCTTCCCGAGGGCGAACGATGGTTCGTCAAGGTGTTCAAGGAGGCGCTGCCGCTGATCCGCGACGACCAGCTGCGCGAGGAGGTCCTCGGCTTCATCGGCCAGGAGGCGATCCACGCCGAGGCCCACCAGGAAGTCCTCGACCACCTGCTCGGCCAGGGCCTCGACCCGCGACCGTACGTCCGGCAGATCAGCTGGCTGTTCCACCGCGTCCTCGGCGACAAGCCCGGGCTGACGGCGCGTCAACGCCGCGAGAACGTCATCGAGCGGGTCGCCTTCATCGCCGCGATCGAGCACTTCACCGCGTTCCTCGGCAACTGGGCCCTCAACTCGCCCGGCCTCGACCGCGCCAAGGCCGACCCCACCATGGTCGACCTGCTCCGCTGGCACGGCGCGGAGGAAGTCGAACACCGCAGCGTCGCCTACGACCTGATGCGCCACCTCGACCCGGGCTACCTGCGACGGGTCCGGGGCATGGCGGTCTCCGGACCGCTGCTGGTCCACCTGTGGATCCGGGGCACGCGGTTCATGCTGGCCGCCGACCCGTTGTTGAACGGGAGCCTGGTGCCGACCTGGCGGGAGGCGCAGAAGGCCGCGAGGCGGGGGCTCCTCCCCGAACCGGGGCGGTTCGTGAAGTCGGCGCTGCGGTACTTCAGTCCGGGGTACCACCCGACGAACGAGGGGTCCTCGTCGCAGGCGCTTGCGTACTTGGCGAAGTCGCCTGCGGCAAGGGCTGCCGCCGCGCATTGATACAGGGGGCGCGAAGACAGGGGCGCCGGGGGGTACCCCCAGGCGAAGCCGAGGGGGCGGAACTGCGCGACAAGCGCACACCACGTCCGTCAGGTCGCGATCAAGTGCAGGTCATTGTCCCGCGTCGCGATCTTGCGGTGAGACGCGTCCCCTTTCGCGCAGTTCTCCCCCAGCCCTGGCGGGCCGGGAGGTACCCCCACGCGCCCCTGCTTTCGCACCCACTCGCGCCCCTGTTCTCGCGCCCGCCAGCTCTCCTTGTTGTCCCCCCCAAAGAACTCCCGGAGTTTTCCCCATGGATCTCGAAACCCCGCCGCCGGATCTGTACGGCCGTCCCCGGGCCGATCGGATGTTCTCGCGGTTGACTGCGTTCGGTGACTGGTACAGCCCTGCGCTGGGGCGGCCGGGGTTGCGGCGGAGTCCTCGGCGGGCGGAGTCGCGGCCGGTGCCGCCGCTGTACTTGGTGGTGACGTCGCACCAGGTGGTCGCCGAGGATGTGGTCGAGCTGCGGTTGGCCGATCCGTCGGGCGGGGTGCTGCCGGAGTGGCAGCCGGGGGCGCGGGTGTTGGTGACGTTGCCGTCGGGGCGGGAGCGGCACTATTCGTTGTGCGGGGATCCGGCCGATCGGCTGGTCTACCGGGTCGCGGTGCGGCGGATCGCCGACGGCGGCGGCGGGTCGGTGGAGGTGCACGACGAGCTGCACGTGGGAGTGCGGCTGCGGGTGCGCAGGCCGCGGAACGGGTTCGCGTTCTGCGGGGAGCGGCAGGTGCTGTTCCTGGCCGGCGGCATCGGGGTCACGCCGTTGCTGCCGATGGCGCGGGCGGCTCAACACGCGGGCATCGACTGGAAGTTGATCCACGTGGGCCGGACGGCTGCCGCGCTTCCGTTCACCGCCGAGTTGACGGCGCTCGATCCGCGCCGGGTCGAGATCCGGACCGACGACGTGCACGGCGTCCCGGATGCGGCGGAGCTGCTGTCGCACGCCGCGCGGAACGCCGCGGTGTACGTGTGCGGCCCGGCGTCGATGCTGAGTGCGGTGCAGCGGGCGCTGGACGCCTCGCCCGCGGCGTCGTTGCACTTCGAGCGGTTCGGGGCCGCGCCGGTCGTGGACGGTCGGCCGTTCGCGATCAGACTGGGGGAGGGCGGGGAGACGGTGGCCGTTCCGGCGGACCGCTCCGCGCTGGACGTGGCGCGGGAGTCGAAGCCGGATCTGGCGTACTCCTGCAAACAGGGTTTCTGCGGGACGTGCGTGCTGAAGGTGGCGTCCGGGACGCCCGAGCACCGCGACCGCAGGCTGACCGAGGAGCAGCGGGCCGCGGGCCTGATGCTGCCGTGCGTGTCCCGAGCCGCCGAGGGCGAGACCCTCGTCCTGGAGGTGTGATCCGATGAAGCAGCGCGGACAGTTGCCCCGATTCCCGTTCGACGAGCGGGACCTGGCGAAGTTCCGGGAGGTGCAGCAGCTGGCGTACCACTGCGCGGAGCAGGTCGCGGCGTGGATCGAGCCCGGCGTGACGGAGCGCCAGGCGACCGCGAAGCTGCGGCGCAGCCTGGTGCGGGCCGGGGTGCAGGACTTCTTCCACGTGCCGTTCGCGTGGTTCGGCGACCGCACCGCGTTCCGGCACTTCCACACGCCGCTGCAGTTCTTCGCCGGCTCGCGGGTGCTGCGCGAGGGCATGCCGTACGTGCTGGACTGCGCGCCGGTGGTGGACGGCTACACCGCCGACATCGGGTACGGCGGCAAGGTCGGCGAGAACCCGGTGTGGGACCGGCTCGCGCAGGACCTGCGGGTGTACCGGGAGCTGATCCTGCGCGAGGTGAAGGCGCGCCGGACGTTGGACCAGGTGTACGCGGCGGTGGACGCGCAGATCGCCGAGCACGGCTACGACAACCGCCACCAGGTGTACCCGGGCCGGGTGATCGGCCACCAGGTGACCAGAACGACCGCGCGCGGCCCGGCCGGCGTCAACCTGTTCGGCTTCGGCGTGCGCACCCTGCAGACCCTCGGGCGGGAGCTGGTGAAGGAGCGCCTGGAGGGGCGCTCGCCGCTGTGGGCCGGCGGCCGGGCGTCGCGGCACGCCCCCACGCCCGGCCTGTGGGCGGTGGAGCCGCACATCGGCTTCCGCGAGGTGGGCATCAAGTTCGAGGAACTCCTCGTGGTCACCGACGAGGACGCGTACTGGCTCGACGACGACCTGCCGCACGTGCGGCGCTGGGCACTCCAGGAGGGCACCGCATGACCGGCCGCAGCACCGAGATCCGTCGCCGCACCGTCGACTCCGGCGGGCTGAAGCTCGCCGTGTACGAGCAGGGCGACCCGAGCCGCCCCACCGTGCTGATGGTGCACGGGTACCCCGACGACCACAGCGTCTGGGACGACGTGGCCGCCGACCTGGCCGTCGACCACCACGTGGTGCGGTACGACGTCCGCGGCTGCGGAGCGTCCGGGGCGCCCGGCGGGCGGGAGGGCTACCGGCTGGAACTGCTCGGGCAGGACCTGTTCGCCGTCGCCGACGCCGTCAGCCCCGACCGGCCGGTGCACGTGGTGGCGCACGACTGGGGCAGCGTGCAGTCCTGGGAGGCCGTCACCGCCCCCGGCTCGTACCGGCGGATAGCCAGCTACACCACCATGTCCGGCCCCTGCCTGGACCACATGGGCTTCTGGATGCGGCACCGGCTGCGCCGGCCGACGCCCCGGCACGTCTCCCAACTGCTGCGCCAGGGCGTGCACTCCTGGTACATCGGCCTGTTCCACCTGCCCGTCGTGGCGCCCGCCGCGTGGAAGCTCGGCCTGGCCCGGCTGTGGCCCCGGGTGCTGAACGACCTGGAGGCCGTCCGCCCCCGGCCCGGCCACCCGCAGCGCACCCTCGCCAAGGACGCCGTGCACGGCATCGAGCTGTACCGGGCCAACATGCGGCCCTCGATCGCCAGGCCGCGCGAACGCCACACCGAGGTGCCCGTCCAGCTGATCACCCTGCAGCGCGACCACTACGTCGCGGAGTTCCTCTCCGAGGGCCTGGAGCGGTGGGCGCCCCGGCTGACCCGCCGCACCCTGAACGCCACCCACTGGTCGGCGCTGCTGGAGAAGGGCCCCACCGTCGCCGCGCTGGTCCGCGAGTTCGTCGCCCGCGACCACGGCGCACTGCGTCAGGAACCCTCCGAGGGCGGCGAGTTGGTGGTCGTCACCGGCGGCGGCAGCGGCATCGGCCGGGCCACCGCGCTGGCCTTCGCCGACCAGGGCGCCCGGGTGGTGGTCTGCGACCGCGACCTGCCCGCCGCGCAGCGCACCGCAGAACTGTGCGCGCTGTCCGGCGTCAAGTCCGGCGCGTACCAGGTGGACGTGAGCGACGGCGCGGCCATGGCCGCGTTCGCCAAGCGGGTCGCCGCGGACTTCGGCGTCCCCGACGTGGTGGTCAACAACGCGGGCATCGGCCACTCCGGGACGTTCCTGGAGACCACCGATGAGGAGTGGCGGCGCGTCCTGGACGTCAACCTGTGGGGCGTCATCCACGGCTGCCGCGCCTTCGGGCAGCTGATGGTCGACCACGGCCGGGGCGGACACCTCGTCAACCTGGCCTCCGCCGCCGCCTACCTGCCGTCCAAGGTGCTGGCCGCGTACGCCACCTCCAAGTCGGCGGTGTACATGCTCTCCGACTGCCTGCGGGCCGAACTCGCCCCGCACCGGATCGGCGTCTCCACCATCTGCCCCGGGATCGTCAACACCAACATCACCCGCACCACCACCTTCTCCGGCCTCGACACCGACGAACAGGCCGCCAAGCAGGCCCGGGTGTCCAAGATGTACGCCCGCCGGGGCTTCCCGCCGGAGAAGGTCGCCGCCGAGATCGTCCGCGCCGTCCGCACCGGCAAGGCCGTCGTCCCCGTCACCGTCGAGGCCAAGGCCGCCAAGCTGCTCGGCCGGATCAGCCCCGGGCTGCTCCGCCTCGGGGCCCGGATCAACGCGGGCTGACGGAACGGCAGTTGGCGGAGGCGGCGCGGCCGGTGGGAGAACCGGCCGGGCCGCACCCGCCGGGCGCGGGGAAAACCGGCTGCACAACGCGGGTCTTCGGCGTAAGACTGCCGTCCATGGACACGCCCGAAGCCCGAGCCCTGCGGCACGTCGCCGCCCGCAGCAGCGGCGACCCGCTGCCCGCCGGGATCGACGTCACGCTCAACTTCCACCCCGACCGCGAGCTCGACGGGGTGCCGATCCTGGAGTCGCTGGCCCGGGACGGCGTGTACCGCTCCCAGTTCTCCACCGGCACCAGCAACGGCGGCCTCACCGCCCACCCCGGCGGCGACCGGTGGACGTGGGAGAGCCGGATCTTCGGCGGCGCCTACGACGACGCCCCCGCCGAGCGCCGCCCCGTCTACGGCGCGCTCAACCACCTGCGCAGCCCCTACGGCGGCGCACCCCGCTTCGGCTCCGCGCACTTCCGGCTCGCGCCCGGGGCGCTGGACCGGGCCACCTTCTGCTACCCCGACAGCGTCTTCGAGCCCGAACACTTCGGCACCGCCGCCGCGATGGCCCTGATCACCCTGGTCGAGGCCGACGGACCGGACCTGCTGGACGCCTACGTGGAGGCCCAACTGCACGGCAGCGTCCGAGTGTCGGCCCACTTCGACGCACTCGTCCTGGACCCCTGCTACCGGGGCACCGCCGTCGAGACCGCCGCCCGCGCGCTGCCCTGCCGCCTCGAATGGCACCCCGGCCACCGGCTCACCGTCGACGAGCTCGCCCGCCACGACGACTACCGCGGCCCGCACATCACCGCCCTCGGCGCGAAGATCGCCCGTGACGGCTCGCCCGGGGGACCGACCGGCGGCGTGCTCGACCCGGCCGTCATCGGGGCCGCCGTCCGCAGCGGGCAGTACGACCCGCAGGAGCTGAAGAAGGTATGGCACTGCCTGGCCCGGTTCGGCCGCCCCGTAGACTGACAGCCCATGGATCTCACCGCCATGGCCGCCCCCCTCGCCTCCTTCGCGCTGGTCGTGGGCCTGCTCACCCTCACCCCCGGCCTCGACACCGCGCTCATCCTGCGCACCGCCGCCCTCGGCCACCGCCGCCAGGCCTGGGGCGTCGTCCTCGGCATCCAGACCGGCACGATGCTGTGGGGCACCGCCTCCGCCGCCGGCCTCAGCGTGCTGCTCACCGCCTCCCGCGCCGCGTACGAGACGCTGCGCTGGGCCGGCGTCTGCTACCTGCTGTGGATGGGCGTCCAGCTGCTTCGCAACCGCAAGCACGACAGCTCCGCCGACGGGCCGGAGGAGACCGGCAACCCCGGTGGCTGGTGGGCCGGTTGGCGGCGCGGCACGCTCACCAACCTGCTCAACCCGAAGGTCGGCGTGTTCTACGTCGCCGTGCTGCCCCCGTTCATCCCCGCCGGCGCCCCGCACCTGCCCGCCGGCGTCCTGCTCACCTCCGTGCACGTGATCGAGGGCACCCTGTGGTCCGCCGTCCTGATCGGCTTCGCCCACACCCTGCGCGGCTGGCTGCGCCGCCCCGCCGCCCGCCGGGTGCTCGACCGCGTCACCGGAACCGCCGTGGTCGGCTTCGGGGTCAAGCTGGCGCTGAGCGACTGACCTCCCCGGACTCCTCGGGCTCCCCGGACTCCTCGGGTTCTGTCGGTTCCGTCGGTCCTGCGACGGCGGCGGCGAAGCGGGCCGCCGCCGCGGCGACCGCCGCACGCAGCTCCGGGCCGCCCACGACCCGGAAGTCGAACGGGACTCCCGACAGCCAGTCCTGGGCGTACATCGCCGGGTTGCGGGTGCTGCCGCGCAGGACGCACCGCCGATCGCCCGCCGCTTCGAGGCGGCCCATCGGCCCGGCGACCCACGGGGCGACCTGCGCCAACGGGGCGTCGAACACCACGTGGGTCGGATAGGCCCAGCCCGAACCGAGATGCGCCTCCAGCAGCGCGACCGGGTCGAGGTCGGCAGGCATCCGGAAGCCGGTCGTGGTCTCCTCCGCCGCCAGCACCCGGTCGATCCGGAAGGTGCGGATCGCGTCCGACCGGTGCGAATGGCAGAGCAGGTACCAGCGGGCCCGGCGCACCACCACCGCCCACGGATCCACCTCCGCCCGCCACTCGTCGCCCGCTGCGCTCCGGTACGTGATCACCGCCCGGCGGCGCGCCGCCACCGCCTCGACCAGCGTGTTCGTCACCCCCGGGTCCGCGTACACCGCCCGCGGATCCGGCGCGGCCGCCGCATGCTCGCGCAGTGCCGCCGCCTGCCGCCCGACCTCCTCCGGCAGCACCCGCACCACCTTGTCCAGCGCCGCCCCCACCGGATCGCCCGGCTCACCGGCCGCCGGCCGCCCGTCCAGCACCGCCATCACCAGGCCCAACGCCTCCGCCTGGGTGAACGCCACCGGCGCGAGCCGCGTCCCGCGCCGCAACCGGTACCCGCCGTGCGGCCCGCGCTCCGACTCCACCGGAATCCCGGCCTCCCGCAGGATCGCCACGTACCGCCGGGCCGCCCGGTCCGTCACCCCGAGCCGCTCCGCCAACTCCTCCGACGTGGTGCCCGGCCGGGCCCGCAGGATCTCCAGGGTGCGCAGTGCGCGGGCGGTGGGACTCGTTCCGGTCGACATGTCGGCCAGCGTAGGCCGGTCCCGCGACAATCAGGAAGTGGATCGTCCGGAACCGCACCTAGCCTTTGAAGCGCCCGCTTCTCTTCTCTCTTCTTCGGGAGCTCATCGTGGACATCCTGCTCATCGGCGGTCTCTGGCTGGACGGCACCGCCTGGGACGGCGTGACCCCCGTCCTGCGTGAACTCGGCCACCGGCCCAGCCCGTTGACCCTGCCCGCCGGGCCCTCGACCACGCTGGACGAGCAACTCGCCGCGGTCGTCTCGGCAGTGGACGCGGCGGCCGACCCGGTCATGCTGGTCGCCCACTCCGCCGCCTGCACCCTCGGCTGGCTGGCCGCCGACGCGCGGCCCGAACGGGTCGTCTCGCTCGTCCTGGTCGGCGGGTACCCGCAGCAGGACGGCGCGCCCTACGCCGAATTCTTCGAGATCCGCGACGGCGTCATGCCGTTCCCCGGCTGGGGGCCGTTCGAAGGCCGGGACAGCGCCGACCTCGACGAGAGCCTGCGGCAGCGGATCGCCGCCGAGGCCGTCCCCGTCCCCGAACACGTCGCCCGCGGAATCGTCCGCCTGACGGACCCGCGCCGTTTCGACGTCCCGATCACCATGGTCTGCCCCGAATTCGACCCCGACCAGGTCCGCACCTGGGTCGCCGAGGGCCAGGCCCCCGAACTCGCCGCCGCCAAGCACGTCGAGTACCTCGACTTCGAATCCGGCCACTGGCCCATGTTCACCAAGCCGGCCGAGCTCGCCCGCCTCCTCGCCACCCTCGCCTGACGGCCGTCACAACCACCGCCCGGCGGCCTCCACACCGTCGCTCACACCGGTGTCGAACGCGATCGCCGCGCCCGGCGCGTGCCGCCGCGGCATCCGCGTCCACCCCGGGGACGGCGTACGGGTCGCCACCCACGAACCACAGTTCCCCGCGAACTCCCGTCGCAGGCGACCCGGTTCACGCCTCGTCACGTGCACCGGCTGCCGCGTCGGCATGCGTCCGGATACCGCCCGGGGCCGGCGCATGACACTCGCACACCATCAACACCCGAGGAGGCCACCGACGTCGGCACACGCCGAGCGACTTCCGACCGGTACGACCGGCCGAGGAGACGCGCAGGGCGGGGACGCGCCCGACAGTGACACCGACCAGTGAGGAGGAGCTGCGCCGGACTGGTCGCGGTCGTCACCACTGTGCAGGATCCGACGCCCGACCTGGTGATCGCCGAGCTGCACCACCGGGGCGTCCCGGTCGTGCAGTTCGACGAGGGTGACCTCTCCGCGACACTGTCGCGCACCGCCCGGGCCGGAGGGGTCTCCGCCGGACGGCGGGGCAGCCCGCGCACGCCCACCCGGCCTGCTCGGCCCGGGCCGATCAGGGCGCTGTACTGCCGGCGCCCGGCGGCGTCCGCGTTCCCGCACCTCGACTCGCAGGACGCAAGCGTGGCAGCCGCCCACGCTCGCCACGGCCCCGGCGGGGTGCCGGCCTCGCTGCCGGGCTGCCTGTACGTCAACCACCCGCACCGCATCGACAAGGTGGCGGACGTGCGGGTGACCGTGATCGGCGACCGGATCTTCGCCGTCCGGATCGACAGCGGTCTGCCGGACTGGCGCACCGACCACTCGGCGCACACCTACGCGGCGATCCCGGTCCCCGATCCGCTCGTCCGTGCGATCCTCGCCTACCTCCGACACTTCGGACTGGTCTTCGGCGCCTTCGACTTCGCGCTTACTGGACCGGCGCACGCCGCGGACAGCTGGGTGTGGATCGAATGCCATCCGTCCGGCCAGTGGTCGTGGCTGGAGCCCCCGACCGGACTGCCGATGACCTCCGCGCTGGCGGACCTGCTCGAACGAGGGACGCCGTGAACGGCCGGCGCCGGCGTACCGGAACGGGCCTGGGCGACCCAGGTCTTCGGGGCCGGTGCCGTCCGGGCAGCGGGTGCGGATCGGGCTGCCCCGGACAGGCCCGGGCCGGTGGCTCCCGGCGCGAGGCGATTCGCACACCCGCTGCGCGTGCTCAGCTCGCGTCGGCGGGGCCTTCGAGGACGAGAGTGGTCTCGTTGATGCGGCGGAAGCGGCCGTCGGCGGCGAACTCGGCGAAGAGGTAGACCTCCATGTGGAGGGTGGAGCCGTCCTTCATCGAGATGGCGGCGGTGTGGTGGTCGGCGTAGTTGTCGCCGTCGAAGAGCTCCTGGTGCATCTCGATCACGCCGGAGACCACGGCCTCGCGGAGATTCGCCATGTTGACGAGAAACGCGTCGCGCTCAACGGTTCTGCCGTCGATGCGCTGGACGAAGTCGGGGGTGATGTGACGCTCGGCGGCCTTGTCGAGATCGAGGTCCGTGGAGAAGACGATGTCGTCGAGGGCGGCCCGGATGTCGGTACGAGGCATGCTGCAACTCCCTGTGTCGGACGGCGACGTCGGTGACGGAAGGACCGCCGGGCGGTGGGCCGGAGCCGAGGCGTCGGCCGGCCGGAACCCGTTGTCGCCGCTGATGTAACTGCTCTTATACCAAAGGGAGTTCGTTCTCCGTGGCGGTACGCCGATTCGCGTAGCGGCGGCTTCCCGGACGGCGAGGGGCTCGGGGAACGCGGCATGCCGGAGGTCGGGCGTCGGACGGCCGCAGTGCGTGCGGTGCGCCGCCGGCCGAGGCGGTCGAGCCTGCGGCGGGCGCGTTCGCCGAAGGCGGGGGCGTCAGGGCCGGTCTGCCGCGTTCCGGACGGCCGTGATCGAGGTGTTGAGCAGGCGGGTGGCCGTGGCGTGGGCCGCGGCGGGGTCGCTGCGGGTGATGGCGCGGGCGAGTAGTTCGAGGTCGGCGGTGCGGCGGGATTCGTCGCGGAGGGCGGCCATGAAGTGCTTCGCCGTGGGGGAGTCGTCGATCGCTTCGAGGCCGGCCATCAGGGTGTTGAGGGCGAGGCGGTAGGGGAGGCTGTCGGTGCCGGTGACCAGGGCGGTCCAGTAGGCGGCACCGGTGGCGGCGAGTTCGGCGTCGGACATCGCGTCGTGGGGGAGCAGGTCGAGCAGCTGGGCGCCGACGTGGGGTGAGCGTTCGGCGCAGAGGCGGGCGGCGTCGGCGCCGATGCAGGCGCGGAGTTCGAGGACGCCGACGGTGGCTTCGTCGTTGAACGTGCCTCGGGCGATGACGAGTTCGGGGAGCAGGTCGAGTCCCGCGTGGGCGGGGATGTCGAGGACGCGGGTGGCGCCGCCCTGGTTGACCTCGACGAGGTTGCCCTGCTGCAGGCGCTTGATGGCTTCGCGGACGGCGTGCCGGTTGGCGCCGAAGGTCTCGGCGAGTTCGCGCTCGGAGGGGAGGGCGCCGGTGAGCGTGCCGTCGAGGATCGCGTCCATCAGCTGACGGTGGATCTGGCCGGAGAGCGGCATGGGGCCCACGGGTCGGAGGTTCACGCGGTCAGCATACTCAGGCGGGCCGTCCGCATTACTCGTTGTCTGGTTGGACCAGTAACCCTATGCTCCGGGCTCATGGATCTCGCATCGCTCGTACTCTGGCTCTCCGCTCCGGTCTTCCTCCTCGGCATGCTCGTGGAACTGTTCGTGCTGCGCCGACGCCGGCTGCCCTCCTACGACAGGCGCGACTCCCTGCTGAACATCGCGACGGCCGTCGGCAACCAACTGGTCGCCATGCCATGGGCGATCGTCGAGGCCGTGGTGCTGCTGCGGCTGCACTCGGCGGTGCCGTGGCACCTCGACGGCTGGCCGGCCTGGGTGGCCGGGATGATCGCCGTGGACTTCGCGTACTACTGGTTCCACCGCGCGCACCACGAGATACGGGTGCTGTGGGCGGTGCACGTGGTGCACCACAGCAGTGAGCGGTACAACCTGTCGGTCGCGCTGCGGCAGCCGTTCCTGCTGGCGGTCACGGCGCTGCCGTTCCTGCTGCCGGTCATGCTGATCGGCGTCCGGCCCGAGGTGCTGACGGCCTGTTTCGCGATCAACCTGGTCTACCAGTTCTTCATCCACACCGAGGTTGTGGACCGGATGTGGGCGCCCGTCGAGTTCGTCTTCAACACCCCGAGCCACCACCGCGCCCACCACGGATCGCAGCGCCAGTACCTCGACATCAACTACGGCGGGATCCTGATCCTCTGGGACCGGCTCTTCGGCACCTTCGAGCCCGAGGGCGAGCGGGTGCGCTACGGCCTGACCAAGAACATCGACACCTACAACATCCTCCGGGTGCAGACCCACGAACTCGTCGCGATCGCCCGGGACGTGCGCGGCGCCCGCACCTGGTCCGACCGGTTCGGCCACGTGCTGCGCGGGCCGGGCTGGACGCCGAAGCCGACGCAGGCCTGACGGGAGCCGGTCGGACGGGGACGGGAGGTGTGCACGGACCGGACGCGGTGGGTGCGTCGTCGGGCCAGCCGGGGGCGGGGCGCGTTCCTAGGGTGGAGGTCGATCCGAGCCCAACGTCGAGGGAGCGCACCGTGACTGGCGCGAACGCGGTCGGCCGGCGGCCGGTCCTGGAGTCCGAGGCGCAGGCCTCCGGGGGCGCGGCGGCGAACCCGCCGGCCCTGCGTCAGGGGTGAGCGCGATGAAGCCGCCGATCACCGAGCCGCTGCTGAACCAGTGGGGATGGCAGGCCCGCGCCGCCTGCCGGGGCATGGACTCCGCCGTGTTCTTCTCGCCGTGCGGCGAGCAGGGCGAGGCCCGCCGGATGCGCGAGCGGCGGGCCCGGTCGGTGTGCCGCGACTGCCCCGTCCGCCTGGCTTGCGCGTCCTTCGCCGTCCGGACCGGCCAGGACTTCGGGATCTGGGGAGGCCTCACGGAGGCCGACCGCCTGGCCGCCCGGAAGGGTTGAGGGCGGATCGATGTCGGTCCAACAAGAAGGAGTTCACGTGTTCACACGCATCGTCCTGGCCGTCGACGACAGCGACGCCCGGCTGCACGCCGTCTCGACGGTCGCCGAGCTCGCACGGCGCTTCGGTGCGACCGTCCACGTGCTGCACCTGGCGCCGAGCGTGGTGGTGGAGTACAGCGTGGTCGCGCTGGAGGACGACGACGCGGCGCGGCGGGTGCTGGACGAGTCGGTGCGGGCGCTGCGCGAGGCCGGGGTGGAGGCCGACGGCGAGCTGGTGGACGGGCTGCGCGGCCAGGTGCCGACGGTGATCGCCGACGCGGCCGCGCGGCTGGGGGCGGACCTGATCGTGCTCAGCCCGCACCATCGCGGCGCGGTCGCGTCCTGGTTCCGCCCGAGGGTCTCGGACGCCGTCGGCCACGCCTCGCGCGTTCCGGTCCTGCTGATCCCCGACGCCGGCTGAGAGCCGCCGGCCCGCCGAGAGCTGGCGGCCCGCCGAGAGTCGCTGGCCCTCCGAGGGCCGCCGGCCCGCCCGAACGATCATCGCGAACAAAGATGACAGTTGTCGTCGATCATCGCGATCGGGTGGGAAGCGCGGCCCGGCCCCCGGCGCTCACACAGGTGCACGCTGCGATCGCCGCAGCGGTAGGACACGACCACCCAGGAAGGCAGCCATGGCCACCTCGCCGAGCAGCAACAGCTCGACCACGTCCACCACCACCTCGACGGAGACGACGCAGAGCGGCGTGCCCGGCGGGCTCGTCGCGCTGCTCGCCGTCTCCACCGGCATGACGGTCGCCAACCTGTACTACGCGCAGCCGCTGCTGGCGAAGCTGGCCGAGGTGTTCCATGTCGGGACGACCACGGCGGGCGCGCTGGTGACGGTCACCCAGATCGGCTACGTGCTGGGCATGCTGTTCCTGGTGCCGCTCGGCGACCGGGTCGAGAAGCGGCGGCTGGTGGCCCTGCTGCTGGTCGTCACCACCGTTGCGATGGCGGTGGCCGGTACGGCGGGCAGCTTCGCGGTGCTGCTGGTCGCCTCGCTGGTCAGCGGGGCGACCTCGGTGGTGGCGCAGATACTCGTGCCGTTCGCGGCCAGCCTGGCCCCGGACCACGCCCGCGGCCGGATCGTCGGGCGGGTGATGGCCGGCCTGCTCGCCGGCACCCTGCTCTCCCGCACGCTGAGCAGCCTGGTGGCGGGCGCTGCCGGCTGGCGGGTGGTGTACCTCGGCTCGGCCGCCCTGACGGCGCTGCTCGCCGTCGCCCTGTACCGGGCGCTGCCGGCGCACGCGGCCACCACCGACCTGCCGTACCACCAGGTGCTGCGCTCCACCGTGCGGTTGGTGCGCACCCACCCGGCGCTGCTGAAGCGCGGGCTGTACCAGGCGGCCGTCTTCGGGTCGTTCAGCGCGTTCTGGACGACGGTCTCGTTCCAGCTCACCGGCCCGGCGTTCGGGTACTCGGAGGCGGGCGTCGGCGTCTTCGCGCTGGTCGGCGCCGCGGGCGCGCTGGTCGCCCCGCTGGCGGGCCGCTGGGCGGACCGCGGGTTCGGGCGGCCGCTGACCGGGGCGGCGCTGCTGGTGGCGTCCGGGAGCGCGGTGCTCGCGGGCCTCGGCGGGCACAGCATCGTGCTGCTGGCGCTCGCCGCGATCCTGCTCGACGTCGCCGTGCAGACCACGCTGATCCTCGGTCAGCACGTGGTCTACCAGCTCGACCCGGGCGCCCGGGCGCGGCTGAACAGCGTCTTCATCGCCACCTTCTTCCTCGGCGGCGCGCTCGGTTCGGAGTTCGGCACTGTCGCCTTCCACGCGGGCGGCTGGTGGGCGGTCGCCGGGTTCGCCGCGGTGCTGCCGCTGCTGCCGCTGGTGCACTGGGCGACGAACCGGAAGGGCGCCGCCGGCTGAGCGGGGGCGGATCAGCCGAGGTGGCGCAGCAGCGCCGCCACGGCGGGCGTCGGCTCCCCGGCGGGGCAGGCCACCGCGACGTCCCAGCGGGGCTGCCCGCGGGTGAAGCGGCGCAGGGCCAGGTCGGGGAAGTGGGCGGCGATCGACTCGGGCAGGACGCAGACGGCGAGGTCGTGGCGGACCAGTTCGGCGGCGGCGACGATGTCGTTGACCTCGAAGACCGCCGTCCGCTCGACACCGGCAGCCCGGAACGCCCGGTCGACCGCGGACCGGACCGCCCAGCCCGGGGCGAAGTCGACGAATGGCAGGCCGGCGAGTTCCTCGAAGCGCACCCGGCCGGGGTGGGCGAAGGCGCGGCCCGGCGCGGCGGCCAGCACCATCGGCTCGCAGGCCAGCGAACGCACCGTCAGACCGCGCTGCTGCTGCCGGTCGAACGCGACGATCGCCGCGTCCACGGTGCCGTCGCGCAGCCCGGCGCGGATGTCCACGGCCGCGGCCTGGTGCAGGCGGATCGTCAACCCCGGGTGCTCGGCCCGCAGTTCGGCGAGCACCCGGTCGAGGCCGAGCCAGACGCCCTGCATGGTGCCGATGGTCAGCACCCCGCGCAGCACCCCGCGCGCCTCGTCCGCCGCCGCCCGCGCCAGATCCGCCGCCCGCAGCGCGGCCCGGGCGGCCGGGACGAACGCCGTCCCGGCGGAGGTCAGGGTGACCCGGTGCGTGGTGCGCTCGAACAGCTGGACGCCGAGCTCCTTCTCCAGCGTCCGGACGGTGCCGGACACCGCCGACTGCACGACGTGCAGCCGCCGCGCCGCCGCGGTGAAACCGCCCTCCTCGGCCACCGCGACGACGACCTCCAGCTGCCGCAGTTCCATCCCGCTCCCCTCCGTTCCCGCAGGTCGGCCCGCCGGTCGGGGCCGCGTGCCGTCAAGGCTAGGCGGTGCCGCCGCACCGGACGCCGGGGCGGGTCACCCCGACAGGGCGTCGCGGAGTCGGCCCGGGGGTCAGGTGGAGATGTCGGGGCGCCTCGCCACCGGGCCGAGGAACTGTCAGGGGAATTGTCTCAAAGTCGACTTGGCGGCAATGGCATGCTTTGACGGCGGGGCGGTTCGGTCGTGATGATCTGCAGTCGTACTCACACACCGGCTCCGCGGAATGGGCGCGGGGATTTTCCGCCGCGCGCCGGGCGCGCGAGCTGCGGGGGAGCGGCGGGGAGCGGCGCGGGGGGAAGCGGCGTGCGGGCGCGCGGGCCGGGCCCCGGGGCGTGGGGAGCGCACGGAACTGATCGGTCGTGCTTCCCGATGAATCGTCAATTTGCTTGGTAAGTAAGCGGGACGTGTCTATTCCGCTTATTATTCGGCCAAACGAGGAGTGCGCGGGACCGAATCGGTGAACTTGCTGCGGGGGTTCGGCGTGCCTTCCTGACGACGAGAGCAGGGCATGACCCAGACAGAACAGGAAACCCGAGCGCCCGCGCCCCGCGCGGGCCGGCGGACGGCCGGGCGGGCCGCCGCCGTGGTGGCGGCCCTCGCCGCCACCGCCGCCGTCACCGCGCCCTCCGCCTCGCCGGTGACCGCCGAAGGTTCGGTGACGGTCCAGGTGGTGCGGACGGTCGACGAGAGCGGAACCTGGTCCGGACCGGCGCTGGAGCCGGGCATGGCCGGAGTGACGGTCACCCTGACCGGCGAGGACGGCGCCATCAGCACCGCGGTCACCGCCGCCGACGGCACCGTGACGTTGAAGCCCGCCAAGGCGACGGCGAGCGGCAAGTACCGCGTCGAGGTGGTCAATCCGAAGCCGGGCGTGCTGTTCCCGGCCTTCGCCTCCCGCGAGGGCCTGCCCGGCGCGCCGGACAAGCTCAGCAGCAACGAGGAGTTCGTCGACCTGTCGGCGGGCAAGCACGCGGCCCTGACCACCGGCTTCTGGAACCCGGCCGACTACTGCCAGCAGAACGCCCCGCTGGCCACCGCCTGCCAGCCGGCCTCCCTGGACCCGGCGAGCGGCCGCACCCTGCTGACCTTCCCGTACCGCTCCCGGGGCGTGAACCAGGACGTCACCAACATCGCCAACACCGGCGACACCGGCAACGTCTTCGGCATCGCCTGGAACCGCGACGACAAGCGGCTGTTCAGCTCCGCCCAGGCCAAGCGCGCCACCGTGTACGGCTCCGGCGGCCCGGGCGCGATCTACGTCACCGACCCGGCGACGAAGGCCACTTCGCTGTTCACCGTCGTCCCGAACGCCGGCAGCACCGCGCACGCCGGCAACGCCCAGGACGACGGGTTCGTCGCCCCGGTCGGCAAGGAGAGCCTCGGCGGGCTGAAGCTCTCCGAGGACGGCCGCGACCTGTACGTGGTCAACCTCCACGACCGGAAGCTGTACCGCTACGACGCCACGGCGAAGACGGTGGAGAAGCCCAAGGCCGTCTACCCGATCCCGACGCCGAACTGCCCGTCGGCGGACGACTGGCGGCCGTTCGGCCTCGGCATGCAGGACGGCGTCGGCTACGTCGGCGGCGTCTGCTCCGGCCAGTCGACGCAGAAGATCGGCGACCTGCGGGCGATCGTGCTGCCGTTCGACCCGGCCACCGGGAAGTTCGACACCGCCGTCCTCGACCAGCCGATCGACTACCACGGCACGCCGGCCGGGAACGCCTGCGGCGGCTACTTCTGGTACCCCTGGCAGGACACCGTGCCGATGGCGAACGGGCAGGTCTGCGGCCTCAACCCGGAGCCCGAACTCGGCGAGATCGGCTTCGAGACCGACGGCTCCATGCTGCTCTCGTTCCGCGACCGCTACGCCGACCAGGCCGCTGCCGCCCCGCCCGAGGGCCCGCTGCCGAACGGCTTCGTCTACGTGCTCGCCTCGGCCGACCTCAACAAGGCCTGCAAGTCCGGCGACTCCTACGTCATGGACGTCAACCTCGGCTGCGGGATCACCACCAAGGGCAAGGGCTTCTTCAACCTGAACCGCCCCGCCCCGGTCGGCCACCCGTACGCGTCGTTCGCGGGCATGGCGCTGTCCAAGGTCGAGAACTCCATCGCCACCTCCGGATACGACGTCTCCAACCACATCGTCACCGCCGGCACCATGTTCACCCTCCGCAACGGCGGGATCGACCCGGGCTTCGGCAACGAACTGTCCAACGGCACGTCCCGCTTCGGCAAGGGCGCGGCGATGGCCGACCTCGAAGTGCTCTGCGACAAGGCGCCGCTGCAGATCGGCAACCGGGTCTGGTACGACCCGGAGCGCTCCGGTCTGCAACTGCCGCAGCAGAAGCCGGTCGTGGGCGCGACGGTGAACCTGTACGACGCCGACGGCAAGAAGGTCGGTACGGCGAAGACCACCGCGCGCGGTGAGTACTACTTCGACAACACCAACGTCACCGGTGGTCTGAAGCCCAACACGGCGTACACCGTCAAGCTCGACAACCCGGCGGACTACGCCAAGGGCGGTCCGCTGTACCACTGGGTCCCGACCAAGGCGAACGTCGGCGACAACAAGGCGATCGACTCCGACGGCACCGTCCCGAAGGGCGGCACCTACGTCGAGCGCGCGCTGACCACCGGCGGCCCGGGTCAGAACGACCACACCTTCGACTTCGGCTTCAGCCAGCAGCAGGGTGCGCTGCGCCTGGTCAAGAACGACCAGGACGGCAAGCCGCTGCCCGGCGCCGTGTTCCAGCTGTGGCGCGAGACCAACAAGACCGACGGCCTCCAGACCGACGGCGACAAGGCCGACACCAAGGTCGGCGACCCGTGCACCACGGGCGACAACGGCGCCTGCGCCGGCGAGGTCGACAAGGGCACGTACTACTGGCAGGAGGTCACTCCGCCCAAGGGCTACCAGGTGCCGGAGCAGCCGGTCCTCGGACCGGTCATCCTCGACGACGAGCACCTGGAGGAGGGCATCAGCACCACCGCGGTCAACAAGCTGATCCCGCCGCCGCCCACCACCCCGGCCCCCACCCCGCCGGCGACGCCCACTCCGGCGCCGACGCAGCCGTCGGGCGGCCTGGCCTTCACCGGCATGGACGACACCGCGCTGACCTGGACCGTGGTCGGCGGAGCGGTCCTGCTGGTGGTCGGCACCGGAATCCTGATCATCGCCCGGAAGCGCCGCACCAACTGACGCCCGAGCACTGACGCTTGAGCACTGATGCCCGAGCACCGACGCACGACCGAGGGGCCCCGGGATACTCTCCCGGGGCCCTTCCCCGAGCACCGACCGTCCTGCACCGAGGAGCGACACACCCCGATGGCATCCGAGAAGAAGCGCCCGTCCCGCCGCAGCCTGATCGTCACCGCCGTGGCGGCGGCCGTGCTCGCGGGCGGCGGGGTGACGGCCTGGCAGCTGGTGGGCGGCGAGGAGGAGAGCCGTCCGCTGTCCACCGAGGAGGCGTCCCGACTGGCGCTGTCCCGGCTGAAGGTCTACCAGGCCAGCCCGCTGCGGGTGACGTTGAAGGCGCAGGAGGGCAACGGCATGGTGGTCGAGGTGCAGGGCGTGGTGGACTACCGCAGCAAGCACGCGGCGGGCAGCTACACCGTCAGCGGCAAGAACGGCACCATCGACCAGGGCCTGGTGGTGTGGGACACCGGCGGCCTGGGCCTGGCCAAGGCGCCCGCGGACGCGAGCGGCCCGGCCTGGGAACAGGCCGAGCACGTGCCGCGGGCCGGCTGGTCCTCGCGCAGCTACGGCACCGACCCGCTGGACGCCGGGCTCCAACTGCTGATCCAGCTGGGCGCGGACCGGCCCGACAACCCGCTGCTGCTGGTCCAGTCCGGGCCGCGCTGGCTCGGCCGGGACCGGATCGACGGCCGCGACTACGACCGGATCGCCGGCCCGCGCTCCCGCGACGCCGCCGACAAGGACACCGGCGCCACCTCCCCGATCACCTACTGGCTCGACGGCGACGGCGGCCTGCGCCGGGTCACCATGCGGATGGCCGGCCTCGGCACCCCGACCACCCTGGAGATCGGCGGTCAGGACGCCGGGGCCAAGCTTCCGGAAGCGCCCTGGGCGACAGCGGGCTGAGACGCCGTCAGACCGCGGCGGGCAGCGGGTAGCTGTCCGGGTCGACCTTGCCCGGCAGGTCCACGGCGGGGACGGCCGGGGCGTTCGGGTCGGCCATCGAAGGCTGCGCGGGCGGCACCGGCACGGCGTTGAACGCCATCCCTGGTGGGGCCTGCACCCCGGCGGCCCGGCCCGGCGGGACCTTGCCGCCGCCGCTCGCCCCGCACGCGGCCAGCTGCTCCAGGTCGGCGGGGCTCTGGGTGCCCGGGCTGTTGCCGGAGAAGCAGTTGCCCGGGTCGACGGCCGAACTGACCAGGTCCACACCGTTGCCGGTGGCCCGGTTCCCGGTCACCCGGTTGCCCGACGCGGGGTGCCCCGGTGGGTCGGTGACCACGACGCCCGCCGCCCGGTTGCCCTGGACGAGGTTGCGTTCGACCCGGTTGTCGGTGCCGCCGCCGATGCCGATCCCGATGCCGAAACCGCCGTCGGCCTGCTGCGGCGAGTCCGCCGAGTTGTTGTTCGCGACCACGTTGCCGGCGATCACCGCGGCGTGCTGCGGGGCCAGCGACTCCAGGTCGTTGGAGTTGACGGTCACGCCGACCCGGTTGTTCACCGCCCGGTTGCCCACCACGGTGAGGTTCTCCGAGGCGTTGGTGATCTCGATGCCGACCGCGTTGCGCTCCACCGTGTTGCCCCGCACCAGCGTGTTGCACGGCTTGCACTGACCGACGTAGATCCCCGAGTCGGCCATCCCGGACGCGTACGAGTCCTCGATGATCCCGTCCCGCGCGTCGAACGCGTAGATGCCGTACAGCGCGTTCCCGTACGACGTCACCTTGCTCGCCCGGAATCCCTGCACCGCCGGGAACCGGGTGGTGTCCAGCGGGTCGTACGCGGAGCCGCCCGCGCCGTGGCGCTGCAGCTTCTCGTCGGTGACGCCGGTGAACAGCACGCCGTTGGCCAGGAAGCCCCGCACGGTGAGGTTCTCGACCACGGTGCCCGCGCCGGTCGCGGTGATGCCGTTGATCAGCTTCAGGTCGCCGTCGAAGACCACCGTGTTGCGGTCCGAACCGCGCAGCACGATCCGGGGCTTGGTGATCCGCACGCTCTCCTTGTACACGCCGGGATGCACCAGGACGAGGTCGCCCGGGTTGGCGACGTCCACTGCCCGCTGCACCGTCGGGACGTCCTCGGGCACCTGGATCACCGTGCCCGGCGGGTGGCGGTCGGCGGACGTCGACGCCGACGAGGAACAGGCGGCGAGCGCCGGCAGCAGCAGGCCCAGCGCCACGAGGCCGGCCCGGAACCGGCGCGGACCGGTCCGACGGCGCATCAACGGGTGGAAATCATGGAGGAGTTGCATGAAACGTGTTCTATCGTCTCCAATAGCGGCCATGCACATCGAATCGGGGAACCCGCAGGACGCCGCCGCCACTGCCCGGCCCCGGATCGGCCGTCGGGCGCTGCTGTCGGCCGGCGCCGTGCTGGCCGCCGGGGCGGGCGCCGCGACCGCCACCGCCTTCGGCCGCAACCCCGGGCCCGTGCCGGCCGCCGCGCCGCCCGCCCCGATTCCGCACCACGGCGCGCGGCAGTCCGGCCTGACGTACCGCCAACTCCCCGCCACCAGGCTGCTGGCCCTCGACCTGCCCGCCTCCGCCGACCGCGAGGCGCTGCGCGGCCTGCTCGCCGGCCTCGACAAGGTGCTCGCCGCCGCGTCCGACGGCAGCCTCGCCGACCCGCGACTGGCCGCCGCCCCGATCTCCTCGCTGGTCGCGATCGGCCCCGCACTGGCCGCCCGGCTGAAGCTCGACGCGCCCGCCGAACTCGCCGAACTCCCGGCCTTCCCCGGTGACCGGCTCGACGAGAAGCGCGGCGGCGGCGACCTGCTGCTCCAGGTCTCGGCCGAACAGCCCTGGACCACCGGCGTCCTGACGGAGCATCTGCTGGCTTCGGCCAAGCCCACCGGGGCTACCCTGCGCTGGAGCCAGGCCGGCCTGCTGCCGCCCGTCCCCGACGGCGAGACCCCGCGCAACCTGTTCGGCTTCAAGGACGGCAGCGCCAACCCCGACCCTGCCGACCCCGGCCTCTGGCACTCCGACGGCACCATCCTGGTCTACCGCCGGATACGCATGGACAGCGCCGCCTTCACCGCGCTCCCGACCGACCGTCAGGAACTCGCGATGGGCCGCCGCCTCGCCTCCGGCGCCCCCCTCACCGGCACCGCCGAGCACGACGACCCCGACATCTACATCAAGCACCCCGACGGCTCCTACGTCATCCCCGCCGACGCGCACGTCCGCCTCAGCAGCCCCCGCCTCGACGGCGGCGCCCGGATGCTCCGCCGCGGCTACTCCTACGACGACGCCCCCGACGACCGCGGCCTCCTCTTCTGCGCCTTCATGCGCGACCCCGCCCTCTTCACCCGCGTCCAGAACCGCCTCGCCGGGAACGACGCCCTCAACCCCTTCCTCACCCACAACGCCTCCGCCGTCGCCTGGGTCCTCCCCGGCTCCCAGCCCGGCCGGCCGTTGGGTGCGACCCTCTGAGCTCCTCGGTACCCTGGGGCCGCCGATCCGGGAACGTGCGCAACTACCTTGACGGCAACGAGATCTGACGGACCGAGGATTTGCCTGGATGGGGATGGACATGTCCGACAACGCACGCCTCTCCGGGGAAGTCCTGCTGGACGTCGGGAGCCCCGAGGAGTACCGGGCGGTCGTCCTGCGGTTCCTCGGCGACGCGCTCGGTCGCGTCGAGGGCCTGCTGAAGGCGCGGGTCGAGGAACTGGCGGACGGGAGCGCCGGGCGGGTCCACGGCGACGCGCTCACCGGCCGGATCAAGCTGTCGGCCGCGTCGCTGGAGCTCGGCGGCATGTACCAGCACCGCCCCCACAGCCCCGAGAACCTCGCCTGGCTCGCCGACCGGGCGGCGGAGGGCCGGATCGTGTCCGCGCTGGCGGAGGTCGTCGGCCAGGGCGGCATCCACGTCGACGCGGTGTGCCATCTGCGCGCGTGGCGGGACGACGCCGACGACCGGTGGGCGGTCCTGCGGATGGAGACCCCGGACTCCGGCGCCCTGGTGGACAGCATCCGCGCGCTGGCCGAGCAGGTGGACCCGGTGTTCGGATCCATCGGCCACGGCGGGGACATGACCTGCACCGAACTGGAACACGCCCTCGGCCTCCGCGACCTCGGCGACACCTACGACGACGCCCGCCGGATCCTCCGGGGCTACGACTGGATCACCGTCGTACCACGGCAGTTGGCAGCCGAACACGGCGGCGCCGCAGCGTTCACCGGCTCGGCCCTCTCCACCGTCGACGAACTCCCGTCCGGCGCCCTGTGGCTGGCCGCCACCGAGGAGTTCGCCGACTACCGCGGCTCGGCGGTGTGGGCGATGTTCCAAGCGGTGGCCCCCATGCTCCCGACCGGCCTGCCGACCCGGCGGGAGTGGCTGGGCGTGCCATCGCAGGTGAGCCCGGTCGTCCTGGAGGACGCCGAGAAGTACGGCGCGACGCGGGCGTTCGATTCCTGATGGAGGAGAAGTGAAGCGCAGGCCCTGAGGGCCGATCGGCCGTCCCGTCAGGCCTGTTCGTGGTGGATCGGCCCCCTGGTGGTGGTGAGGGGCAGGCAGGTGCCGCCCCGGGTGTGGGCGACTAGTTCGGCGGCGATGGAGACGGCGGTCTCCTCGGGGGTGCGGGCGCCGAGGTCGAGGCCGATGGGGGAGTGGAGGCGGGACAGTTCGGCGGGGGTGAGGCCGGCTTCGCGGAGGTGGGTGAGGCGGTCGTGGTGGGTGCGGCGGGAGCCCAGGGCGCCGATGTAGGCGAGGGGGAGGCGGAGGGCCCGTTCGAGGAGGGGGAGGTCGAACTTGGCGTCGTGGGTGAGGACGCAGACGGCGGTGCGGGCGTCGAGCCGGGGGGCTTCGGCGTCGAGGTAGCGGTGGGGCCAGTCGACGACGATCTCGTCCGCGTCGGGGAATCGGCGGCGGGTGGCGAAGACCGGGCGGGCGTCGCAGACGGTGACGTGGTAGCCGAGGAACCTGCCGATGCGGGCGAGGGCGGCGGCGAAGTCCATGGCGCCGAAGATCAGCAGGCGCGGGGGCGGGACGTAGGACTCGACGAAGACGGTGGCGTCGCCGACCGGCAGGAGGCCGGTGCGGCCGGCGGCCAGCATGGCGCGGGTCTCGGCGACCACCGGGTGCGCGAGCGGGAGGGCGCCGTACGAGGCGTCGGGGGTGACGGTGAGGGTGCGGCCGAGCAGGGCCGGCGGTCCGTCGACGATCCGGGCCACCGCGACGGGGGCGCCGGAGGCGACCAGGCGGACGGCGGCGTCCAGGCCGGGGGAGGTGCCCGGGACAGCGGGGTGGACGAAGACGTCGAGGGAGCCGCCGCAGGTCGGGCCCACGGCGAAGGCGTCCTCGTCGCTGTAGCCGAAGTGTTCGAGGACGGGGGCGCCGGAGGCCAGGGCCTCCTGGCAGGACTCGTACACCGCGCTCTCCACGCAGCCCCCGGAGATCGAGCCGACGGCCTCGCCGTACGCGTCGACGGCGAGCGCCGCGCCCGGGCCGCGCGGGGCGCTGCCGGAGGCGCGGACCACGGTGGCGACGGCGAAGGGGCGTCCGGTGGTGTGCCAGTCGTGGAGTTGCGCGGCGATGTCCTGCACGAAAGGTGCTCCCTCCGGGTGGCTAGTGCACGCCGAGCCAGGACTTGATCGGGGCGAGGGCGAAGTAGACGACGAAGACGACCGTGAGGATCCACATCAGCACCCCGGGCTCGCGCCACTTGCCGGTGCCGGCCTGGACGACCGTCCAGGAGACGATGCCGGCCGCGACGCCCGCGGTGATGCTGTAGGTGAAGGGCATGACGACGCTGGTGAGGAAGGCGGGGACGGCGACCTCGCGGTCCGACCAGTCGATGAGCCGGGCCTGACTCATCATCAGCGAGCCGATCACCACCAGCGCGGCGGCGGCGACCTGGACCGGCACGATGGCGGCGAGCGGGGAGAAGAAGAGCATCAGGGAGAAGACGGCTCCGATGACGACGGAGGCCAGGCCGGTGCGGGCGCCGTCGCCGACGCCGGTCGCGGACTCCAGGAAGACGGTCTGCCCGGACGCCCCGGCCACGCCGCCGATCGCGCCGCCCGCACCGTCGATGAACAGCGCCTTCGACAGGCCCGGCATCCGGCCCTTGGAGTCGGCGAGGCCGGCCTCGGTGCCGACGCCGATGATGGTGGCCATCGCGTCGAAGAAGCCGGCCAGGACCAGGGTGAACACCGCGACGGAGGCGCTGATCGCGCCCATGCCCTGCGCACCGAACGCGCCGAACAGGTCGACGTGGCCGAAGAGGCCGAAGTCGGGTGCGGCGACCGGCGATCCCGGCCAGACCGGCGCGGAGCCGCCCCAGTCGTCGGCGGTCAGGCCGGCGGCCTTGTTGACGATCATCGCGGCCGCGGTGCCGACCGCGAGGCCGATCAGGATCGCGCCGCGCACGCCCCGGGCCAGCAGCACGAAGATCAGCAGCAGGGTGAGCGAGAAGAGCAGCACCGGCCAGCCCACGAGTTCGCCGAACGGGCCGAGGGAGAGCGGGGTCGGCCCGCCGGTGTGCACGAATCCGGCCTTGACGAAGCCGACGATGGAGATGAACAGGCCGATGCCGATGGTGATCGCGTGCTTCAGCGCCAGCGGAATGCCGTGCATGATCTTCTCGCGCAGGCCGGACACCACCAGCAGCACGATCAGCAGGCCGTAGATCACGCACAGGCCCATCGCCTGCGGCCAAGTGCTGTGCGGCACCACCAGCGCGGAGATCACGCCCGAGACGGACAGGCCGGCGGCGAGTGCGAGCGGCACCTTGCCGAACACGCCCATCACCAGGGTGGTGACGGCGGCGGCGAGCGCGGTGGCGGTGACCAGCTGGGCGTGGTCGAGGCGGTGCCCGGTGACGTCCGCGCCGCTCAGGATGATCGGGTTGAGCAGCAGGATGTAGGCCATCGCCATGAAGGTGGTGAGGCCGCCGCGGACTTCCGTGCCCACGGTGGACCCGCGCGCCGAGATCAGGAAGTACCGGTCCAGCGCGCCGCGCAAGGTGGGGCCGGGTTCCGCCGGGGTCTGTGCCATGTCGGTTCCAAGGGGTCAGGGCGTGTCGGTGAGGTGCTCCGGCCGGACCGGGATGCGGGTGAGCGCCTTCCCGGTGGCCTGCCGGATCGCCGCCACGATGGACGGCGTGGCGGAGACGGTCGGGGCCTCGCCGACGCCGCGCAGCCCGTACGGGGCGTGCGGGTCGGGGAGTTCGAGGAGTTCCACCGGGATCGGCGGGGTGTCGAGGATGGTCGGGATCAGGTAGTCGGTGAACGAGGCGTTGCGCACCTTGCCGTCCGTCAGCACGATCTCCTCCATCACCGCCAGGCCCAGCGCCTGCGTGCAGCCGCCGTGGATCTGGCCGACCACGGCGAGCGGGTTGAGCGCCCGGCCGACGTCCTGAACGGCCGTCAGTTCGACCACTCTGACCAGACCGAGCTCCACATCCACGTCCACCACGGCGCGGTTCGCGCAGAAGGAGTACTGGACGTGGCCGAAGCCCTGGCCGGTCTCCGGGTCCAGCGCGGCGGTCGGCCGGTGGCGGTGCACCCGGGTCTGCTCGACGGGCTCGTCGCCGAGCAGCTCGGCCAGCGGGGCGAGCACCCCGGCGGAGGCGGACACCACCTGACCGCCCGTCAGCGTCAGGTCGCGGTGCGTCCAGCCGTACCGGCGGCGGCCCCGGTCGAGCAGTACCTCGCGGACGGCCTCGGCGGCGAGCTTGACCGCGCCGCCCGTCATGTACGTCTGCCGGGACGCGGAGGTGGAGCCGGCCGAGCCGATCCCGGTGGTGGCGGGGTGGATGGTGACCCGCTCGACGCCGAGCTCGGTGCGGGCGATCTGGGCGTGCACGGTGATGCCGCCCTGGCCGACCTCGGCCGCCGCGGTGTGCACCAGGGCGACCGGCTCGCCGCCGATCACCTCCAGCCGGACCCGGGCGGTCGAGTAGTCGTCGAAGCCCTCGGAGAAGCCGACGTTCTTGATGCCCACCGAGTAGCCGACGCCCCGCACGATGCCCTCGCCGTGCGAGGTGTTGGACAGCGCGCCCGGCAGCGCGCGCTGGTCGGACGGGTCGAGCGGCGGCGGCAGCGGCCGGTCCTTGGCGCGCTGCAGCAGCTCGGCGACCGGCGCGGGCGCGTCGATCGGCTGCCCCGTCGGCATCAGGTCGCCCTGCGCGACGGCGTTCAGCTGCCGCAGCTCCACCGGGTCCATGCCGAGCGCGGCCGCCAGCCGGTCCATCTGCGACTCGTAGCCGAACGCGGCCTGCACGGCGCCGAAGCCGCGCATCGCCCCGCAGGGCGGGTTGTTGGAGTACAGCGCGAGGGCGTGCATCCGGACGTTCGGGATGACGTACGGGCCGTGGCCGAGCGAGGCGGCGTTGCCGGCCACGGCGGCCGAGGTGGAGGCGTACGCGCCGCCGTCCAGCACGATCCGGCAGTCCGCGAAGACCAGCTTCCCGTCCCGGGTGGCGCCGTGCTCGTAGCGCATCCGGGCCGGGTGGCGGTGCACGTGGCCGAAGAACGACTCGTCGCGGGAGTACACGATCTTGACGGGCCTTCGGGTGTGCAGCGCCAGCAGGCAGGCGTGGATCTGCATCGACAGGTCCTCGCGGCCGCCGAACGCGCCGCCCACCCCCGCCAGCGTCAGCCGGATCCTCTCCTCCGGCAGGGCCAGCACCGGGGCCATCTGCTGCCGGTCCGCGTGCAGCCACTGGGTGGCGATGTACAGGTCCACGCCGCCGTCCTCGGCGGGCACCGCGAGACCCGACTCGGGGCCGAGGAACGCCTGGTCCTGCATGCCGACCTCGTACTCGCCCGCCACGACCACGTCGGCCAGCGCCCGCACCTCGTCGGTGACGCCGCGGCCCGCCACCAGCCGCTGCTCGTGGCAGAGGTTGCCGTGCGCGCGGGCCTTGTACTCGTGCGGCTCGTGGACGTACCCGTGGGTCTCCGGATCCAGGCACTGCTGCTCGGTGGTGATCGGGGTGAGCACCTCGTAGTCGACGACGATCCGCTTCGCGGCCCGGCGGGCCGTCTCCGGATGGTCGGCGGCCACCAGGGCGACCGGCTCGCCCTGGTAGCGGACCTTGTCGACGGCCAGGGCCGGCTGGTCGGCGATCTCCAGGCCGTAGAACTTGGCGCCCGGGATGTCCTCGTGGGTGAGCACCGCGTGGACGCCGGGGACGGCGAGGGCCGCCGAGACGTCGACGGAGCGGATGTTCGCGCGCGGGTGCGGGGAGCGCAGCGCCGTGCCCCACAGCATGTCCTCGTGCCACAGGTCGGAGGAGTAGGCGAACTCGCCCTTCACCTTCAACGTGCCGTCGGGCCGCAGCGGGGACTGCCCGATGCCGTCCTTGGACGCCTGGTCGATCCGCTGCAGGTTCTTCTCGGCCTGGACCGGACGGGTCGTCATTCCCCGCCCCCCGCCCCTGCGATGCGGGCCGAGGCCAGCCGCACCGCGTCCATGATCTTCTCGTAGCCGGTGCAGCGGCACAGGTTGCCCGACAGCGCCTCGCGGATGTCGGCGTCGGACGGGCGCGGGCGCTGGGCGAGCAGGGCGTCGGTCTGCACCAGCAGGCCGGGCGTGCAGAAGCCGCACTGCACGGCGCCCGCGTCCAGGAACGCCTGCTGGACGGGGCCGAGCCCGCCGTCCGGGCCGGCCAGGCCCTCCACGGTGCGGACCTCGCGGCCCTGCACCTGACCGGCCGCCACCAGGCAGGCGCAGACCGGCACCCCGTCCAGGTAGACGGTGCAGGAGCCGCACTCGCCCTGCTCGCAGGCGTTCTTCGAACCCGGCAGGCCGACCCGCTCGCGCAGCACGTACAGCAGCGACTCGCCCTCCCACACGTCGTCGGCCTCGACCGGCCGGCCGTTCGCGGTGAACACCACCCTCATGCGGTCCTCCCCAGCTGCTCGCGGTAGTCGTTCCAGCACCAGGCCAGCGTGCGCCGGGCCAGCACCGCCAGGGCGTGCCGCCGGTACGCGGCGGTGCCCCGGACGTCGTCGATCGGATCGGCGGCGGCCGCCACCAGCTCGCCGAAACGCCGCACCACCCCGTCGGCCGGCGGGTCGCCGGACTCCCAGGCCAGCGCGTCCGCCAGGTACGCCTCGGCCAGGTCCGCCCGGCGCGGCGTCGGCGCGGCCGAGCCCAGGCCGGTGCCGACCGTGCGGTCCGCCGGGTGCAGTGCGAGGGCGAACGCGCACACCGCGATCACCATCGCGTTGCGGGTGCCGACCTTGGAGAACTGCTGCGGGCCGTCGGCGACCGGGATCCGCACCGCCCGGATCAGCTCGTCCGGGGCCAGGCAGTGGCGCTTCACCCCGAGGTAGAACTCGTCGATCGGGATCAGCCGCACCCCGCGCACCGAGTGCGCCTCCACCCGCACCCCGCGGCCCGCGGCCAGCAGCGCCGGATGCGCGTCGCCGGCCGGCGAGGCCGCGCCCAGGTTGCCGCCGACACTGCCCCGGTTGCGGATCTGCGGCGAGCCCACGGTCCGCGCCGCCAGCGCCAGCCCCGGCAGCGGAACGGACAGCTCGTCGATGATCCGGGCGTACGGCACGGCCGCGCCCAGCCGCACCGACGACCCGTCGGTGCTCCACTCCGTCAGTTCGCCGACCCGGTTCAGGTCGAGGATCGCGGACGGCCGGCGCAGGTCGAAGTTCAGCTCGACCATCACGTCGGTGCCGCCGGAGACCGGCAGCGCCCCGGGGTGCTCGGCCATCGCCACGAGCGCCTCGTCCCAGGTCGCGGGCCGAAGGAACTCCATGCGGTGCCTCCTCTCTTCGCCGGCGGACAGGGGCCCGGCGCCCCGGCCGGGGACGGCCCGGCCGACCGCCCGGCGGGCACCGCGGTGCAGCCCGGCGACGTGCAGGCCAGTGAACCGCCGTGGCCGGGGCCGCCGGCAGTCACCGATGGCACGAGGGCCGACGGTGCGCAGCCGCACTGTCCTGTACGTTCGTCCAATGTGGACGATCCACAGGCCCACCCGGGTCACCCTGGGCCGTCCTCGCCCCGGAATCACCCCCACGATTCACCCGCAGCACCCGCAGCACCCGCCGCACCGTCACGAAGGGCCCCGTCCATGCGCGTCCGCGACCTGCTCGCCCCCGGCGCACCCCGACTGCGCCTGCTCGCCGGCGAGGAGGAGCTCGACCGGCAGGTCACCGGAGTGATGACCACCGACCTCCAGGACCCGGGGCGGTTCCTGCACGGCGGCGAACTCGTCCTCACCGGCATGCTGTGGCGCACCGGCCCCGCCGACTCCGCGCGCTTCGTGCGCACCCTGGTGGCCGGCGGCGCCGCCGCGCTCGGCGCCGGCGAAGTGGAGGTCGGCCCCGTCCCCGACGACCTGGTCGCCGCCTGCCGACGCCACCGGCTGCCGCTGCTCGCCGTCCCCGACGACATCGCCTTCGGCGCCGTCACCGAGTACGTCGGCCGGCACGTCTCCGCCGGCCGCGCCGCCGACCTCGCCGCGCTGGTCGACCGGCACCGGCTGCTGGTGTCCGCCGGCGGCGCGGGCGGCCTGGACGCCGTCCTCGACCTGCTCGGCGGCGACCTCGACCTGGACTGCTGGGTGCTCACCCCCACCGGCCAGGTGGTCGCCGGCCCCGCCGACCGCCTCGCCCCCGAGGACCGCGACCGCCTCGCCCGCACCCACCTCGCCGCCCAGCAGCGCGGCCAGCACCCCCCGCACCGGGTCCGCCTCGCCGACGGCGCCTACTCGCTGCTGCCCGCCGCCGAGACCGCCACCGGCACCCCGCTCGCCGACTGGATCCTCGCCGTGGCCGGCGACCTCACCGAATGGCCCGCCAAGCGCCGCCAGCTCGCCGAGAACCTGGCCCGGCTGGTCGCCGCCGAACGCACCCGCCGCGACGACGGCCGCCGGCTGCGCCGCCGGATCGCCGACGAGCTCCTCGCCCTGCTCCGGCGCGACGCCGACCCCGCCGACCTCGCCCGCGTCCTGCACGGCGAGGGCCGGCCGCACTGGCTGGTGCTGTCCGCCGACGCCGCCGGCCTGCCCGACGGCGCGCTGCGCCCGGTCCTCGAAGAGGCGCTGCCGGCCACGGCCCTGGTCGCCGCGGACGGCCCGACCGGCGCCGTCGCTGTGCTGCCCGCCCCCGACACCGCCGTCCCCGACGCCGCCGCCGCTCCCACCGACGACGTGCGCGCGCTGCTGGCCCCGCTGGAGGCCGGACTCGACGCCGGGAGCCGGATCACCGTCGGCGTCGCCGCGCCCGTCGCCGAGTCGGGCGGCCTGCGCGGCGCCCTGGAGGAGGCCCGGCACGCCCGCCGGGTCGCCGACGCCCGGGCCGGCCGGATACGGGTCGCCGGCCCCGAGGACCTCGCCTCGCACGTGCTGCTGCTGGCCGCCGTCCCCGACGAGGTCCGGCGGGCGTTCCGGTCCCGGCTGCTGGACCCCGTCACCGCCTACGACCGGGAGCACCAGGCCGACCTGCTGCACACCCTGGCCGCGTTCCTGCGCGCCGACGGCTCCTGGACGCGCTGCGCCGCCCAGCTGCACGTGCACGTCAACACGCTGCGCTACCGGATCGGCCGGATCGAGGAGCTCACCGGCCGTGACCTGTCCCGGCTGGAGGACCGGGTCGACTTCTACCTGGCCCTCCAGCTGGGCTGACGGGCCGTCAGGCGGCGCTCCGGCGCCGGCCGCGGGGCCGGCGCGGGTACGGGAACAGCCGGGGCCGGCGCTTGGCCGCCACATCCTCGACCCAGCCGAAGACCAGCACCAGCAGGGCCAGCAGCGGGATGCCGACCAGCAGGGTGAACCACTGGCTGGTCAGCAGCCACTTCAGGTGCTGGAAGAAGAAGTCGACGCCCCACAGCCGGTCGATCAGTGGGACGGCCAGCACCAGCGCCGTCACGTGCCACAGGTAGACGCTGACGGCCCGCGAGTTCAGCAGGCTCACCAGGCCGTTCCAGCGCTCCAGCGGCGCGGGCCACTGCTCCCAGGACGGGCTGATGTGCAGGAGCATGGCGACGAAGCCGAGGGACCACACCGCCTGGGCGATCGGCCAGGCCTCGATGTCGGTCGGCTGGGTCGGGTCGACCGGCCGGGTCTGCAGGTACCAGAAGCCCGCCACCATGACCAGCGGCGCGATCGACGGCAGCACGTACTGCGGGATCTTCCGCAGCAGCCCCTCCTGGTGGGCCATGCCGAGGATCCAGCAGGAGCCGAACATGGCGAAGTCGTTGGCGGTCTCCCAGACCCGCGGATAGACGACGTCCTGGTCGACGAAGAACACGTTCATGACGATCACGATCGCCAGCGGGGTGCACAGCGTCAGCACCGGGAAGCGGCGCAGGGCCTTCAGCATCAGCGGCGACAGCAGCACGTACCAGAGGTACGCCCGCAGGTACCAGAGCGGCACCACCAGCTGGGTCGCCCAGCCGGACTCCAGGTGGCCGCCGAAGCCGTGCAGCCCGTCCGTCGCGTACGGCGGGGTGCTCAGCGGCAGCACCCAGAACGCCAGCTTCGCCCACCACCAGGTGGGGTGGCCGTCGGAGTGCGGGCCGCCGCCGTCGAGGACCTGGAGGGTGACCACGATCGCGCCGAACAGCCACATCGGCGGCAGCAGGCGGCGCAGCCGGCCGCGGATCACGCCGAGCGCGGGGCGGCTCAGCGAACGGGTCATCAGCGAGCCCGCCAGCGCGAACATCACGCCCATCGACGGGAACAGCAGCGGCAGCCAGAACCAGCCGAAGTTGTGGTACAGCACCACGCGGACCAGCGCCAGGGCGCGCAGCAGGTCGAGGTAGCGGTCGCGGCCGCCGGTGCGGGCGGGCGGCGGCGGGTCGGCGGGCAGCTCCCGGCGCAGCTGCTCGGGGATCCGCAGCCGAATGGTGTCGCTCATGGTCAGCCCTCCACCGGTGCGGCGGCGACCTCGCCGGTGCGCCGGAGCTTCTGCCAGCGCAGCCGGCCACCGGTGAACGCGGTGATCGTGGACTGCAGCAGGACGATGTACATCAGCTGCCGGTACACCACCTGCTGGATCGGCAGGCTGATCAGGTGCCAGGGCTTCTCCCGGTCGAGCCGGAAGGCGTACCAGGACAGCAGCGCCTGCAGCGCGATGAAGGCGCCCCAGCTGGCCAGCGTGATCGGGGCGTCCGTGAACAGCACGCCGTACAGCAGGAACAGGTCGACCAGCGGCGCCAGCAGCGGGGCGACCACGCCGAACAGCACCACCAGCGGCAGTCCGATCCGGCCGAACCGGCCGGCCGGGCCGCGGGCGATCACCGCGCGGCGGTGCTTCCACATCGCCTGCATGGAGCCGTAGCTCCAGCGGTAGCGCTGCGACCAGAGCTGCTGGAGGCTGGCCGGCGCCTCGGTCCAGGCGCGGGCGCGCTCGGCGTAGACGATCCGCCAGCCGTCGCTGAGCACCGCCATGGTGATGTCGGTGTCCTCGGCGAGGGTGTCGTCGCTCATCCCGCCGACCCGCCGCAGCGCCTCCTTGCGGAACGCGCCGACCGCGCCGGGGATGGTCGGGATGACGTTCAGCACGTCGTACATCCGGCGGTCCAGGTTGTGGCCGAGCACGTACTCGATGTGCTGCCAGGCGCCGATCAGGCTCTCCCGGTTGCCGACCTTGGCGTTGCCCGCGACCGCGCCGATCTTCGGATCGGCGAACGGCTGGACCAGCTCGCGCACTGTGGACGGCTCGAACACGGTGTCGCCGTCCATCATCACCACGATGTCGTACGAGGCCGCCGCGACACCGGCGTTGAGCGCGCTGGGCTTGCCGCCGTTGACCTTGCGGATCAGCCGGACGAACGGCAGGTCCATCTCCTCGACGATGTCCGCGGTGCCGTCCGTCGAGCCGTCGTCGATGACGATCACCTCGATCGGATAGTCACTGGCCGCCAACGAGTTCAGGGTGTTGGCGATGCACTCGCGCTCGTTGTACGCCGGGACCAGCACGGTGACCGGCCGGGTGACGGGCGGCCCCCAGGCGCCCTGCCGCTTGGAGCGGCGGGCGTGGATCGGGGCGAGCACGACCATCAGCGCGAATCGGCCGAAGTTCAGGAAGCCGACCAGGGCCATCAGGCCGACCAGCACCGGCAGGGTGTGCACGGCGACCTGGGTGGCCCAGATGAAGCCCTTGCCCGCCCACAGCTGGAAACCGTGCACCGGCACCGTCCCGGGGGAGGCGCCGAGCGCGTCGGAGATGGTGGTGAAGCGATAGCCCTCGCCCTGAAGCTTGACGATGATCTGCTCCAGCGCGGCGACCGTCTCGGCGCGGTCGCCGCCCGCGTCGTGCAGCAGGATCAGCTCGCCCGCGCCCGGCGTGGCGGGCATCGCCGCCTTGACGATCTCCTCGACGCCGGGACGCTTCCAGTCGTCGGTGTCGCGGTCGATGAACGCCGTCAGATAGCCGTGCCCGCCCACGTACTTGATGATCGGGTAGTTCCAGTCGTCCAGCGCCGCGGAGTTGGAGGAGTACGGCGGCCGGAACAGCGAGCTGTGCACACCCGCGACGCCGGCCAGCGCCAGCTGGGTCTGCGCCAGCTCCCAGCTGATCCGGGCGTGCGACTGGTACACCAGGTCGGGGTGGGTGAAGGTGTGCAGGCCGATCTCGTGGCCGCCCGCGACGATCTGCCGGATCAGCTCCGGGTTGCGGGTGGTCATCGCGCCGGTCACGAAGAAGTCCGCCCGGATGTCGTGCGCCTTCAGCACGTCCAGGACCTTCGGCGTCCACTCCGGCGAGGGGCCGTCGTCGAAGCTCAGCACCACCGTCTTGTCGGGGATCCGGTAGCTGACCGGGTTCGCCTGCTTGTCCCCGCGCGCGTCGATCACCGGGCCGCCGTTGAGCAGGTTCTCCGGGACGGTGTCCTTGTCGACGGAGACGGCGATCCGGGTGTCGTGGAACACCTCGTTGGTGGCCAGCCCGCGCAGCACCAGCAGCGCCAGCAGGCAGGCCAGCAGGGACAGCGGCATGACGAAGCGCAACGGCGGCGCGGCCAGTCGGCGCGGCCTCAGCAGGGACTGCCGGCGGCGCTGGTGGCGGGACAAATGGCGCTCCTGGAAAGGGTGGTGCGGATGGATCAGGGGTACGTGGCCGACCGGGTCAGGGGTGCTTGGTCGACTTCGCCGAATTCCCCGAAGGCGTCGCCCCGTGCGTCCCGGTGCTGGGCTTCGAGGTGCCGGCCGAATTGCCCGGCCGCGGCGACGTGGAGCGGGCCGGCGTCCCGGACGAGGACGCGGACGGGGACGCGGACGGCGAGGGGGACGGGGCGGCCGAAGGAGCCGTGGTCGGCGCGGGCTGCGCCGGGATCTCCATCGCCGGGGCGTCCGCCTGAACGCCGATCAGACTGCCGCCCATCGCGACCGCCAGCACCGCGCCCACCACCGACACCGGCCAGCCGAGCCCGCGCAGCAGCCTGCCGCGCAGCCCGGACTCGTCGACGAACACCGGTTCGGGCAGCGGCTCCTCGGCCTCCGGGCCGGGTGTGCCGGGCTGGAACAGGTGCTCCGATCCGCGCTCGGAGGAAGGCATGGCAGAGCGCACCGAGCGAGGCCTTTCAGGGCAGGGAGGGAAGGTGTGAAGACCGCGGGAGCGTAACTCGAACGCTAGTGCACCGTCCTGGGACGAATTGGGCCCGATGTCCAATTTCGACGCGTTCCGCGTCAGGGTTGTAATCGGATCGAGACCCCTACGGGTGCGTACCAGGTTTAGACCTGTGTACGGATCGTCGATCACGGCCCCGATCCGCCCCGGCCGGGCCGTCCCCGCGGCGAAGCCGGAGGTGAGCACGGTTAGGATGACCGCCTCCGACCGGTCGTCGATCACCGCGCAGCAGGCGTGTTCCAGCTGACACCGCTGCGCCCCAAGGAGTTTGTGTGCGCCAGCCCCGCCGCTTTCCGCGCCCTCGTGCGTGGAGCGTGATCACGCTGCCGACCCTGCTGTGCGCGCTCGCGGCGTGCACCGGCGACCCTGCCTCCGGTGGAGACTCCGGCGCGAAGGGCACGTCCGCCGCCAGTGCCTCGCCGACGCCCAGCGGACCGCCGGGAACGATGTTCGACACCTTCAAGTACAGCGGCCCCGACGACCCCGCCTTCGCCGCGCACGGCTGGCAGGTCCGCGACGGCGGCGGCGGCCCCGGCATCAAGGACACCTGGTCCGCGGCCGGCGCCTCGTTCCCCGCCGACCCGACGGCGCAGGGCGGCCGGGCGCTGCAGCTGCGCTCGTCCACCGACGGCACCAAGCAGGGCACCAAGCAGGTCGAGGTGCAGAGCACCCGCACCAACCTGTTCCACGGGACCTTCGCCGCCCGGATCCACTTCAGCGACAAGCCCTCGACCGGCCGCACCGGCGACCACGTCGTGCAGACCTACTTCCCGATCTCGCCCGCCGACGACTCGGCGAACTACAGCGAACTCGACTTCGAGTACCTGCCGAACGGCGGCTGGGGCGCGCCGGGCCCGAAGCTCGACACCACCAGCTGGTTCAAGGCCGACCCGCCGGACCGCGTCACCCGCGCGGCCAAGCAGCGGATGGAGGGCTGGCACACCATGGTGATCACCGCCATGGACGGGAAGGTCGTCTACTCCATGGACGGCAAGGAGCTGTTCACCAGCTCCGACAAGTACGTCGCGCGCGAGAAGATGGACATCCACTTCAGCAACTGGTTCATCGACCTGCTGCCCTCGATCACGGGCCAGCGCAGCTGGGACATGAAGGTCAACTGGTTCTACTACAAGGCCGACCAGGCGCTCTCCCCGGCCGACGTCCAGCAGGCGGTGGACGGCTTCTACGGCGCGGGCACCGACTACGTCAACACGCTGCCGAAGTCCTGACCCCGCGCCACGCGAAGGGCCCGGCCGCGAGTGCGGCCGGGCCCTCGTGCGTGCGGGGCGTCAGTGCTGGGCGGGGATGATCGTGGTCAGCCAGGTGAAGATGCTCGGGACCAGCTGCTTCCAGACGTCGCTGCTGTGCGGGCCGGTGGTCTCCTGCGTGGTCACCGTGGTCGGGGCCTTGGCCGCGGCCTTCAGCGCCTCGCCGCCCTCCAGGCCGTCGCCCTTGTTGCCGGTGACGTACAGCGCGACCTTCGGCGGGGTCTTGGCGTTCTTCAGGATGTACAGCGGGTTGGAGATCTCCTTCAGGTGCGGGTCCTTCGCGGTCAGCGACTGGCCCTCCGCACCCGGGTCGTTGTAGCCGGAGAGGCTGATGCCGGCCCGGTAGCGGTCCGGGTGCTCCAGCGCCAGCTTGGCCGCGCAGTGCCCGCCCGCGGAGTAGCCGGCCACCGCCCAGCGCTCGGCCGAGGTGTCGACCCGGAAGTTGTCCAGCACCATCTGCGGCACGTCCCGGGACAGCCAGGTGTCGGCGTTGACCTTGCCGGGCACGTCCGCGCAGCCGGTGTCGGTGGAGTCGCCCAGCAGGTTGGTGCGCGGCGAGACCAGGATGAACGGGGCGACCTGCCCGCTCTGCATCATCGGCTTCAGCTGCTCGGAGACCCGCAGCGTGCCGTACCAGGTCTTCGAGGAGCCCGGCCAGCCCGGCAGCAGCTCGACCACCGGGAAGGTCTTGTCCTTGTACGCCGGGTCGTTGTACTGCGGCGGCAGCCAGACCAGCACCTCGCCGTCGACGCCGGAGACCGCGCCCTTCAGGTCGGTGGTCTGCACGTCGTTCGGCACCTTCGGGTCACCGACCGGCTTGAACTGCTGGATCACCTTGGTGCGCTGCGGCTTGGAGTCGTTGCCCGGGGCGGCGCTGCCGCCGGCCTCGGCCTGCACGTTCGGCACCGCGCGGACGTGGTTGCCGGTGCCCAGCAGGTCGTCCCAGCTGCCGTAGATCAGGTTGGCGTTGTTCACCATGACGAAGACCATCATCACCGCGGTGATCTGACAGACCAGCAGCATCACGATCCGGGACAGCACCTGCACCGGCTGGGGCCCGCGGACCCGGCCCCACAGCAGCAGCGCCGCCGCGATGGAGATCGGCACCAGGATGATCGTCAGAATAAGGAAAGGGGTGCCTGTCAGCTGCATCGGGTCTCTCGAATCGGGTCGTCCGGCCGTCCGGGGCAGGGTCCCCCGGTTCGCACATCACACTTGTCAGACTGCGTCAAACACACGATCAGTTGCTGGCGACACCCGCAGAAACCTGAGAGGAACATCACGTTTTCGTGAGAATCCGCTGTGCGTTCGCGGCCTAGTCTGCCAGCTCGTTCGAACCCCTCTCGCACCAGCCCGAAGCTTTTACCGAAACCAGGAGCATTCATTCCGTGACCAGTGCCAACGGCCCCGCCCGCCCCGCCCTGCCCAGCCTGCTGGGCCTCGGCCCGCGCGCCGAACGCCGCCGCCGCACCCTGCCCGCCGGAGTGCTGCGACTGCCCACCATCGGCGTCGACATCGGCGGCACCAAGGTGGTCGCCGGCGTGGTCGACGGCGAAGGCCGGGTGCTGGACCGGCTGCGCACCGAGACCCCCGACAAGAGCAAGAGCCCCAAGGTGGTCGAGGACGTCATCGTCGACCTCGTCCTCCAGCTCGCCGACAAGCACGACGTCCACGCCGTCGGCGTCGGCGCGGCCGGCTGGGTCGACTCCGAACGCTCCACCGTGCTGTTCGCCCCCCACCTGAACTGGCGGAACGAACCCCTCCAGGAGGCGCTCAGCTCCCGGCTGCGCTTCCCCGTGGTGGTCGAGAACGACGCCAACGCCGCCGCCTGGGCCGAATGGCGGTTCGGCGCCGGCCGCGGCGAGGACCACATGGTGATGATTACCCTCGGCACCGGCATCGGCGGCGCGGTCGTCCGCGACGGCTACGTGGACCGCGGCAAGCACGGCCTGGCCGGCGAGTTCGGCCACATGCAGGTGGTCCCCGGCGGCCACCGCTGCCCGTGCGGCAACCGCGGCTGCTGGGAGCAGTACTCCTCCGGCAACGCGCTGGTCCGCGAGGCCCGCGAACTCGCCGCCGAGGAGTCCCCGGTGGTCCAGCCGCTGCTCGCCCGGGCCGGCGGCAGCCCGCTCGGCATCACCGGCCCGCTGGTCACCGAAGCCGCCCGCGACGGCGACGCCGTCGCCACCGAGCTGCTCTACGAGGTCGGCCGCTGGCTCGGCGTCGGCATCGCCAACCTGGCCGCCGCGCTCGACCCCGGCCGGTTCGTCGTCGGCGGCGGCGTCAGCGAGGCCGGCGACCTCCTGCTCGCCCCCGCCCAGGACGCCTTCCGCCGCACCCTCACCGGCCGCGGCTTCCGCCCCGAGGCCGAGATCGTCCACGCCGCCCTCGGCAACGAGGCCGGCCTGGTCGGCGCGGCGGACCTCGCCCGCCAGGTCGCCCGCCGGTTCCGCACGGTCAAGCGCCGGCGAGTGGAACGCGAGCCGCTGACGCGGGGTCTGCTGGGCGGCGGCACGAGCCGCTGACGCGGGGTCTGTCGGGGGCGGGTTTCTCCGTGGGTCGCCGGGTCGGGCCTGCCGGTGCCGGGCCGTGCTTCGCCGGCACGGGTCTGCGGTCTGCCGGCGCGACCTCCTGCTGACGCGGGGCCTGTTCCCGGGGGTAGGTGCGGTGCCTGTCGTGCTGGTGGGGTGATCCGCTGACGCGGGGCTTGCCGGGGTCGGGTTTCTCCGTGAGTTGCCGGGTCGGGCCTGCTGGTGTCGGGCCGTGCTCCGCCGGCGTGACGGCACGCTGACGCGGAGGGCCCCGGCGGTGAAGGCGGTTCGTGTCGGTGCGGTCTGATGTTGCGACAGGATCGTTTCGGCGTGCGGCAGTTGGCCGAACGTGCCGTTGTCGAGTGCGTGGCGGGTGTGGGAGAACGGGAGACCGATGCCGTCCCAGGGAGGCCGTATGAGACCCCTCGTCCGTCTCGTCCCCGCATTCGCACTTGTCACCGGACTGCTGTGCACTGCCGCTCCCGCGCAGGCCGATCAGGCTGTCGTCGCCGGGAAACAGCCCGAGGCGGTGGGCTGGGGCGGAGCGGTGAGCAGTGTGGACGCCGACGCCACCGCCGCCGGGTTGGAGGTGCTGCGGCGCGGCGGCAACGCCGTGGACGCCGCGGTCGCCACCGCGGCCGCGCTCGGGGTGACCGAACCGTACTCGGCGGGTATCGGCGGCGGCGGGTACTTCGTGTACTACGACGCCCGGACCGGGAAGGTCACCACCCTCGACGGGCGGGAGACGGCCTCCCGGACGGCCGACAGCTCGCTGTTCCTGGAGAACGGGCAGCCGCTGGCGTTCAACGACGCCGTCACCAGCGGCCTGTCCGTCGGCGTGCCCGGCACGGCCGCCACCTGGGAGCAGGCGCTGCGCCGCTGGGGCAGCCGTGATCTGGCCGAGGTGCTGAAACCGGCCGAGCGGATCGCCGACCGCGGGTTCACCGTCGACCAGACCTTCCAGGACCAGACCGCCCTCAACCAGGCCCGGTTCCAGGACTTCCCGGCCAGCCGGGCGCTGTTCCTGCCGAACGGCAAGCTGCCGGTCGTCGGCTCCACCCTGCGCAACCCCGATCTCGCTGCCACCTACCGGGAGTTGGGCCGGACCGACACCGCCGCGCTGTACCGCGGCCCGATCGGCGCCGACATCGTCCGGGCCCTCCAGCACCCGCCCGTCGACCCGGCGTCCGGGCGCAACGCCCGCCCCGGGAAGGTCGACGCCGCGGACCTGGCGGCCTACCGGGTCCGGCAGCAGGACCCGACGCACGTCACCTACCGCGGCCTGGACGTGTACGGCATCGCCCCGTCCTCCTCCGGCGGGACGACCGTCGGCGAGGCGCTGAACATCCTCGGCACCAGCAGCCGCGCCGACCTCGCCGACCCCGTCCAGTACGACCACCGCTTCCTGGAGGCCAGCCGGATCTCCTTCGCCGACCGCAACCGCTGGGTCGGCGACCCGCGTGCCGTCCAGGTGCCGACCCGTCAGCTCCTCGACCCGGCCTACGGCGCGGCACGGGCCTGCCTGATCGACCCGAAGCACGCGCTGACCAGCCCGCTCGCCCCCGGCGACCCCTACCACCCGGCGGCCTGCGCCGGCAGCGGACAGCCGGTCGCCGAACCGTACGAGGGTCTGAGCACCACCCACCTGACGGTCGCCGACCGGTGGGGCAACGTGGTCGCCTACACGCTGACGATCGAGCAGACCGGCGGCAGCGGCATCGCCGTGCCCGGCCGGGGCTTCCTGCTCAACAACGAGCTGACCGACTTCAACTTCGCGCCGCTCACCCCGGGCGTCCCCGACCCCAACCTGCCCGGCCCGGCCAAGCGCCCGCGCTCCTCGCTCTCCCCGACCATCGTGCTGAAGGACGGCAAGCCGTACCTGGCGGCCGGCTCGCCCGGCGGCGCCTCCATCATCACCACCGTGCTGCAGGTGCTGACCGGGCGGATCGACCGCGGCCTGACGCTGGAACAGGCCATCGCCGCGCCCCGCGCCAGCCAGCGCAACACCGTCGCCACCCAGGCCGAACCGGCCTTCCTCGCCTCGCCCGAGGCGGCGAAGCTCCAGGCCATGGGCCACGTGTTCGCCAGCACCCCGGAGATCGGCGCCGCCACCGGCATCGAGCGACTCCCCGACGGCCGCTGGCTGGCCGCCGCCGAACCCGTCCGCCGCGGCGGGGGAGCGGCCGGCGTGGTGCATCCGTCCCGCTGAGCCGTCGCCTGCCGGGCGCTGTCGGCGCCGGGCGGTATGTTCGGACGGGGTGCCCGGCCCGGTGCCGCGCGCCCCGTCCGTCCGTACCGCCGAGGGAAGGCCGCCGTGACCGTCCGCATCGCCACCTGGAACATCAACTCCGTGACCGCCCGGCTGCCCAAGCTGCTGGAGTGGCTGGAGTCCGCCAAGCCGGACGTGCTCTGCCTGCAGGAACTCAAGTGCACCACCGAGGCGTTCCCCGCCGAGGCGATCGGCGAGCTCGGCTACCAGAGCGCCGCGCACGGGACCGGCCGGTGGAACGGCGTCGCCGTGCTGTCCCGGATCGGCCTGGACGACGTGGTCCGCGACCTGCCCGGCCAGCCCGGGTACCTCGCCGAGGACGCGATGCTCCCCGTGATCGAGCCGCGCGCGGTCGCCGCGACCTGCGGCCCCGTCCGGGTCTGGTCGGTGTACGTGCCCAACGGCCGCGAGGTCGACCACGCCCACTACCGCTACAAGCTGGAGTGGCTGGCCGCGCTGCGCGACGCCGTCCGCGAGGACACCGCCGGCGACCGCCCGTTCGCCGTCCTCGGCGACTACAACATCGCCCCCGCGGACGAGGACGTCTACGACATCGCCGCCTTCGAGGGCCTCACCCACGTCACCGCCCCCGAGCGCGCCGCACTGACGGCCCTCCAGGAGATCGGCCTGCAGGACGTGGTGCCCCGCCCGCTCAAGTACGACCACCCCTACACCTACTGGGACTACCGCCAGCTGGCCTTCCCGAAGAACCGCGGCATGCGGATCGACCTCACCTACGCCAACAAGCCGTTCGCGGACGCGGTGTCGGACAGCTACGTCGACCGAGAGGCCCGCAAGGGCAAGGGGACGTCGGACCACGCGCCCGTGGTGGTCGACCTGGACCTCTGACCGGCCGTCAGGAGGCCGGCTGCCCGGTCGGCGCGGGTGGTCGAAGGTGTCCGGTGGAGCGTCAGTCCGCCTGAATGTCGTGGCGGCTGACGCTCCGTCCGACGCTGCCTCGGTGAAGTCCACTGCGTCGCCTCTCGACCGTGAAACCCCAGGTCAAAGCCGGAATGCGTAGAACTCTGCGCCAGTATTCTCTGAGTGTATAGACGTGGAGTACACCCCCGGCGTACTCTCTCGATCATGAGCGTTCCACTCACCCTGCTCGGGCTCCTCGAACGCGAGCCCAGCCACGGCTACGACCTCAAACGGGACTACGACGCGTTCTTCGGGCGCGGAAAGCCGCTGCCCTTCGGCCAGGTGTACGCGACCCTCGGGCGGCTCGCCCGGGACGGGAAGGTCGTCGTCGGCGAGCCCGAGGCCGGCGACGGGCCCGACCGCAAGCGCTACGTGATCACCGAGACCGGCGCCACCGAGTTCGAGGACTGGCTGCGCGAACCCGTCGCCGCCGAACCCCACCTGCAGACCGTGCTGTTCAGCAAGGTCGTGCTCGCCCTGATGCTCGGCCGCGACGCCGAGCTGTACCTCGACACCCAGCGCGCCGCCCACCTGAAGCGGATGCGCGAACTCACCGAGATCAAGCGCTCCGGCGGCCTGGTCGACGCGCTCCTCGCCGACCACGGCCTGTTCCACCTGGAGTCCGACCTGCGCTGGATCGACCTGACCGCCGCCCGACTCGACGCCCTTGCCGCAGAGGTGGCCAAGCGATGACCGACCCCCTGATCCACGCCCACGACGTCACCCTCGCCTTCGGCGAGACCCCCGCCCTGCGCGGCGCCGAACTCGCCGTCGAGGCCGGCGAGGTCCTCGCCGTCATGGGCCCCAGCGGCTCCGGCAAATCCACCCTGCTGCACTGCCTGGCCGGCATCCTCACCCCCGACAGCGGCGAGATCCGGTTCGACGGCCGCCGGATCGACAACCTCGGCGAACAGGAACGCAGCGCCCTGCGCCGCGACAGCTTCGGCTTCGTGTTCCAATTCGGCCAACTGGTACCGGAGTTGACGGCCGAGGAGAACGTCGCCCTGCCGCTGCTGCTCGGCGGCCGGCGCCGGGCCGCCGCGCTCCAGCAGGCCCGCAGCTGGTTCCCGAAGCTCGGCCTGGACGGCCTGGAGGCCCGCCGCTCCGGCGAACTGTCGGGCGGGCAGGCCCAACGCGTCGCCCTCGCCCGCGGACTGGTCGCCGAACCCCGCGTCCTGTTCGCCGACGAACCCACCGGCGCACTCGACTCCCTGACGGGCGAACAGGTGATGGACCTGCTGGTCGGCTGCGCCCGCGAACAGGGCACCACCGTCGTCCTGGTCACCCACGAGGCCCGGATCGCCGCCTACGCCGACCGCGAGGCGATCGTCCGCGACGGCCGCGCCACCTCGATGAGCGGACGGCTGACCTCATGATCGGGCTCGGACTGCGACTGGCCGTCAGCGGCGGACGCGAGGCGCTGGTCCGCCTCGCCATCACCGCCGGCGCGGTCGCCATCGGCGTGGGACTGCTGTTCACCACGCTCGCCGCGATCAACGGCGTCCACGCCCAGAACGCGCGCAACGCGTGGCTCAACACGCCGTTCGTCAACGGGCTCCCCGCCGATCGGGAGGCTGCGGGGAGTTCCGACGGCGGCCAGGGGGCGAGCGCGTCCGGCGGTCGGGCGGCGAGTGCGACCGGGGTCGATCCGATGTGGTGGATGACGCGGCGGGACACCGTGCAGGGCAAGGAGATCGGGCGGATCGACGTCGCGCCCACCGGGCCGCGGGCGGCGCTCGCACCCGGCGTGCCGCGGATGCCCGGGCCCGGCGAGTACTACCTGTCGCCCGCCCTGGCCCGGCTGGTCGACGAGATGCCGCCCGCGCAGCTGGGGGACCGCTTCCCCGGGCACCGGATCGGAATCCTCGGGGACGCCGCGCTGCCCGCGCCGGACAGCCTGCTGGCGCTGGTCGGCCGCACCCCGCAGGAGCTCTCGGGGCAGCTCGGCGCCACGACGGTGGACCAGGTCGCCACCATCGCGCCCGAGAAGTGCGCGAAGTGCGTGGTCGGCATCAAGGCCAACGGCGTGGACCTGATCCTCACGGTGGTGACCGGCGCGCTGGTCTTCCCGGTGCTGATCCTGATCGGCACCGCCACCCGGCTGAACGCGGCCCGCCGCGAGCAGCGGTTCGCCGCGATGCGGCTGGTCGGCGCGACACCCCGTCAGGTGTCCACGGTGTCGGCGGTGGAGGCGACGGTCGCCGCCGCGCTCGGAGTGCTGCTGGGCTTCCTGCCGTACCTGGCGCTGCGCGGCCCCGTCACGAACGCGAAGCTGACCGGAGCGCCGTTCTTCGCCTCGGACATCGCCCTGACGCCCGTGCAGATCGCCGCCGTCGCCGTGGGCGTCCCGCTGGCCGCCGCCGTCGCCGCCCGGATCGCGCTGCGCCGGGTGCAGATCTCCCCGCTCGGGGTGAGCCGCCGGGTGACTCCCAAGCCGCCCAGGACGTGGCGAGTGGTGCCGCTGGTGGCCGGGCTGGTCGAGCTGTCCGCGTTCCTGGTCTGGCACCCGGAGTCGGTGCCCGGGCAGGTCAGGGCGTACCTGTCCTCGTTCCTGCTGATCGCGCTCGGCCTGGTGCTGTCCGGCCCCTGGCTGACCATGAAGGGCGCGGGGCTGATCGCCCGGCGCACCCAGCGCCCGGCGACGCTGATCGCGGTGCGCCGACTGGTCGACAACCCGACCGCCGGGTTCCGCGCGGTGAGCGGACTGGTGCTGGCCCTGCTGGTGATGACCGCGACGATCGGCGTCATCACCACGATCAGCGAGGAGCGCAACCACCCCCACGGCGGCCCGCAGTTCAACAACATGCTGGTCAACGACCTCACCGGCGGATACGACCAGGGCGGCGAACGGTTCGTCAGCCAGGGCCCGCCCGCCTCACCCGAACTGCTCCAGCGCCTGCGCGCCGTCCCCGGCGTGCGAACCGTGCTGCTGGCCCACCCCAGTGACCGGCAGTTGGAGGTGCAGACCTCGGACGGACCCGCCACCACCCGGGAAGTCGTGGCCTGCCGCGACCTGGAGCCCCTCAAGCTGTACGGCCACTGCGCGCCCGGCGCGCAGAGCGCCTACGTCCCGGTCACCTGGTACGGCTGGCGCGACGAGAGCGCCACCGAATGGCCCGCCGCCCCGTTCACCCCCGACCAGCTGGACGCCACGGGAGTGCTGAACGTGGTGGTGGACACCGACGGCTCACCCGCCGCCGTCGAGCAGATCCGGACCATGGTGGACACCGCCTACCCGGCCGAGCGCCAGATGATGACCCTCGGCGAGGCGTGGAACCTGGCCGGAGCCGAACTGCGCGGCTTCCAGCAACTCGCCGACGCGGTGATCCTGGCGACCTTCCCGATCGCCGGATGCAGCCTGGCAGTGAGCGTCGCCGGCGGCCTCAGCGAGCGCAAACGCCCGTTCAGCCTGCTGCGCCTGACCGGCGTACCACTCGGCACCCTGCGCCGGGTGGTGGCCATGGAATCGATGGTGCCGCTGCTGGTGATGGCCGCCGTGGCGATCGGCGTCGGCCTGCTCGCGGCCGACCTGTTCCTGCGCTCCCAGCTGCAGTACACGCTGCACGCCCTCGGCGCCGGCTACTACCTCGTGGTGATCGGCGGCCTGAGCGCCGCACTGGCCATCATCGGCGCGACGATGCCACTGCTGCGGCGGATCACCGGACCGGAGACGGCCCGCAACGAGTAGCCCGGGTCGGCCGACGGCGGAATCCGGTGGCACCGCGTCCCACGAACGAGGCGTCTCCGCAGGTCACCGGGGTCCGACCGTCCCGTCGGGAAGATGGGACGGCGGAGGCTTGAGGGGCCGTGGCCCGGTTCCGGAGCATGGATCCCGGCGGGAGCCGCACCGTGCGGCGACCCGTCGACGACCAAGGAGGTGGTGAAAGTGTCGTTGGTCAGGTTGTCGTCGTACAGCTCCTGCTGCCGGAGGCAGTTGTAGCCGCCCGCCCAGGCGCGGACCTTGCCGTCGGGCACCCGGACGCCGCCCTGTCAGGGCGCGTGGACGTTGTACCAGTAGTCGCAGGTCTCGCCCCGATGTTGGTCTCGCACGCCTGGACGGCCTGGGCGGTGGTCCCGGGGGCGGCGATCCCGATGGGCCCACGGCGAGTGGGACGCCGGTGCTGATCACGTACGACTGACCGGTCGCCACGGGTTCCGGGACAGGGCGACGCTCCGGACCCGAACGGCCCTTGAGGTGTCGCCGGGCCCCGGGCCCTGGCCTAGCGTGGTCGGCGACCAAGGGTAGTGGAGCGGTCACGCACCGCTGCCCCTCGGCTCGACTCCCTGGAGGTACGGCATGCGCCGAACGCGCACCGCCGGCGTCGCTCTGCTCGGCACCACCGTCCTGCTCGGCCTGGCCGGCGCCACCGCCGGCCCCGCGTCCGCGAAGGGCAGCCAGCCCGCCTGGGTCAGCCCGGCGCAGGCGCAGCCCGGCCAGTCCGTCTCGGTCAGCGTGAACTGCGCCGGCAACGAGACGAAGACGCTGACCGCGAGTTCGCTCGCCTTCGCCGGCGGCTCGACCACGCTCAGCGTCGGCCCCGACGGCAAGTACTCGGGCACCGCGACCGTCATCTCCGAGCACGAGATGGCCGATGCGGCCGCCAAGCGCTCCACCGCCAACGACCCGTCCTGGGGCATCGACGGCAAGTGCCCGAACGGCGACAAGTTCGTCGGCGCGGTCGCCATCGCGGCAGCCGGGGCCGGCAGCGGCAGCACGGGCAGCGGCAGCACGGGCAACAGCAGCACGGGCAGCGGCAGCACGGGAAGCGGCAGCGGCGCCGCGGACGGCGACTGGGAGGGCGCCGCGCGGCTCCCGCACGGCGGGGTGGAGACCGGCGTCGGCGGCTCGGTCGGCATGGACGCCGGGCGGCTGGCCGCCGGGGCCGGGCTGGTGACGGCCGGAGTGGCCGGGTTCTGGCTGCTGCGCCGGCGCGGATCGGCTGCCGGCGAGGAGCGCTGAGCGGTCGTCCGGTACGCGCCCACCGTACCCGGCGGGCCCCGCGTCCCCCGCGGCCCGCAGCACGGAACGCCCGAGGGCGGCCCCCACCGCACGGTGGGAGCCGCCCTCGAAGTGTGTCCGGGCGGGCCGGTCAGGTGGCCGGGACCGCGGCGGCCGCGGGAGCGGCGTCGGTGCGCTGCAGGGTGCCGATGGTCAGCAGGTACTGGCCGACGATGTAGGTGAGCATGATCAGGAAGCTGTGCATGGGCAGCAGCTTCCAGTGCGCCAGGTCGGTGGCGATCAGGGTGTCGGACAGCAGGAACAGCGCGCCGCCCACGCCCGCCCGCCAGTCGATCCGGGAGGACGTCACCGCGGTGGAGGCCAGCAGCAGGCTGTAGGCGGCCATCGGGATCCGCATGGCGGCGTCCAGGTCGGGCAGCAGCAGCGTGATCAGCGTCGCCCAGGCCACCGCGTAGCAGGCCGCGACCATCGCCGTGCGGCGGCGGTCGGCGAGCGCGCCGAGCTTCACGAACATCGTCACGTAGCAGGCGTGGCCGACCGCGAACGAGCCCATGCCGGCCAGGAACCCGACGGTGCCGCCGACCTGCAGCAGGATGTCGCCGCCCGCGCCGAACAGCAGCGCCGGGATCAGCAGCCTCGGCGTGGCGGGCCGCGCCGACGCCCACACCCAGGCGGCCAGCAGCGGCATCAGCAGCGGCTTGGTGGAGTACCGCAGGACCGGCACGTGGACGGCGATCGCCGTCAGGTGCGCCACCGAGACGACGGCGAAGGCGATCAGCAGGGCCCGCGCGGTGCGCGGGTCGCGGGCGGGGCTCATGCGGGGGCACTCTCCGGTGAGGCGGCGGGGGAATCGGTGCGCGGCGCGGGCTGCCAGCCCGGGCCCTTCACCAGGTGGCGCAGCCGATCGCCCCAGGTGGTGGCACGGGCCACGTCCCGGGCGATCGCCGCGTACTCGTGAGTGGCGACTTTCAACGGATTGTAGGTCGAGATGTTCTTGGTCAGTCCGTACACCGGTTGCTCGGCCTCGGCCGCGAAGGAGCCGAACCAGCGGTCGAAGACGATCAGGATGCCGCCGAAGTTGCGGTCCAGGTAGCCGCCCTGCGAGGCGTGGTGCACCCGGTGGTGCGACGGGGTGTTGAAGAGGTACTCGACCGGCCGGGGCAGCCTGCCGATCCGCTCGGTGTGGATCCAGAACTGGTACACCAGGTTCACCGAGCCGCAGAACGCCACCGCCGCCGGGTGCACGCCGGCCACGATCATCGGCAGGTAGAAGATCCAGCTCGTGGCGGACGTCCACGGCTGACGCAGCGCCGTCGACAGGTTGTAGTGCCGGCTGGAGTGGTGCACCACGTGGCAGGCCCACAGCACCCGGATCACGTGGTGGCCGCGGTGCGACCAGTAGTAGAAGAAGTCGTAGGCGAGCAGCATCAGCGGCACCGTCCACCACAGCACCGGGATCCGAAGCGGCGTCAACTCGTACAGGAACGAGTAGATCGCCACGATCGGGATCTTCCACCCGGCGTCGAACAGCAGCGAACCCAGGCCCATCGACAGGCTCGCCGCGGTGTCCTTCGCGGCGTAGCCCTGCTCGTCGTCGTCCGGGTGGAAGCGGTAGGAGACGATCTCCAGGACGGTGAGCAGCACAAAGGCCGGTATCGACCAGAGCACGACATCGGGTAGGTCAGGCATGCCCGGAACCATAAGGGACGTGGGCGACCGGCGGAAGAGGTAGTTACCGACGCGTAGTGTGCAGTGCGGCGTCTAGGCTTGGGGGCGACATGGAGCGGCAGGAAGCAGCCGCCGGCGCCCTGGCGGCCACCGGCGGTACGGGGAACGGACGCACGGGCGGGGCCACGCGGCTCGCGACCCCCGACCGGACGTACCCGCAGATCGCCGGTACCGGAAGCGAATTCGCCGATTCCGTGCGGCGGTTGGCGGAGCGGTTCGCCGCCGCCGACCGGGCCGAGGCGGATCTGCTGGCCTCAGCCGTGCTCGGCGCGCACGGCGCCCGGCACCTCGGCGGCGCACCCCAGCAGGCCGAACCCGCCGCCGGGACCAGCTGGTGGCACGGGCCGAGCGTCCACCACACCACCTCGCCGCTGTTCCGGCCGCTCGGCTACCGCCGGATCCGGCGCGAGGCCCCCGCGCTGCCCGCCCCCCGCGCCACCGGCGGCGGCCGGCACCGCAAACCCGAACGCCCCACCACCGAACTGCGCATCGCCGCCCGGCTGCTGCTCGCCCACCCGCTGGTCACCGCCGACGGCCCGCACGGCGCGTCGCTCCCGCTGATCCGCCGTCACGCCGCCACCCTCGCCGAACGCTTCCACACCCTGCTCGGCTACCGGCTCACCCTCGGCCCCGCCCACGCCCGCCTGCACAAGGCCGCGCTGCCCGGCCGCGGCCTGCCCGGCCTCGACCCCGCCGGGTATGCGGCGCTCGTCCGGGCGCTGGCCGCGATCGCCCGCGGCGAGCGGCCCACGGCGGACGTCGACGCGGTGCAGGCGCTGCTCGACCAGTGGCAGCCGCCCGCCGAACTCGCCGCCGAGCTGCTCACCGCACCCCCGCTGCCACCCGCCGGACCCGAACTGACGGTCCGCCGGCTGCTCGCCGAGACACCCGTCGTCCTGTTCGACGACCTCGCCCCCGCCGAACGCGACCACCTGCGCGAGGCCGTCCCCGCGGAGACGGAACGATTCGCCGACGTGCTCGGCCTGACCGCCGAGATCCGCGCCGAAGGCATCGCCCTGCTCGACCCCGCCGACGAACTCACCGACCTCGCCCTCCCCGGCACCGGCACTCTCGCCCAGGCCGCCCTGCTGCTCGCCGAACGCCTGGTGGAGGACCTCCGCCCGGTCGACACCGAGAGCGCCCCGCCCGCCGTGCTGATCCCCGACGCCCTCATCGACGGCACCCTCGGCGACATCACCGACGACTACGGCATGAGCGCCGGCTGGGACGCGGGCTACCTCGCCGACCTCGCCGCGTTCCGCCGCGACGCGCTCGACCTGCTCCACCGGATGGGCCTCGCCGCCCCCGCCGGCCGCAACTGGCTGCTCCGCGCCCCCGCCGCCCGCTACGCCCCGCGCGCCGAACTCCAGCCCGCCCCGGGCTCCGGCCGCCACTCGCGCCCCGCGAAGGGCCGCGACCGGCAGGCGGTGTGAGGGCAGCCCTAGGATTTCGGGGCATGACGAGCGAGGGATGGGGCGCCCTGTACGGGCCGGCGGTCATGGCGGTGCTCGGCTGGGGGCTGACCGGACTGGTCGAGGCGGGGGGCGACCGGGGTTTCTCGCGGGGCCGGCGGCAGTGCGGGGTTCCCGACGGGTACCTGCCCCACTTCATCGCCTGCGGTGCGGCGGCGTTCTCGACGGCCGGGCTGGGCCGGACGGTGATCCGCACCGACGACTGGCGGCCCTCGCTGGGCGCCTCGGCGGGCGGGCCGGTCGCGCCGGCGATCACGCTGGCCAACGGCCGGAGCGGCCCGCACCTCGCGCTCGCCGCGCAGGAGGCGGCCGTCGTGATCGGGCTGCCGGTGACGCTGCGTCAGGTCGGCCGGGCCGGGGCGCGGCGGGCGGGGAAGGCGGCGGGGCCGTCAAGGGGTGAGCGGGCGGACGTGTTCGGCGACCGGGCGGAACTCCTGGACGGTGGTGTCGTACTGGACGCGTTGGCCCTGGTGGAGGAAGCGGCTGTCGTCGGGGGCGAGGACGGAGTCGTAGTAGACGGCGACCTCGGGGCCGCCCGCGTCCGGGGTGATGTAGCCGTAGGCGTGGTGGATGTCGAACCACCGCACGGTGCCGGTCTCCATGGCGGGACTCCCTTCTGGCCGGTCACCCTCAGTATCGGCCGCGGCCCCGGGACCCACCACTCGTTCGGCCGAGCGTCAGCGCTGCGCGGCGCTCACGGCATGGCCCTGGCGGACGGTCTCCACGGTGACGGCGACGCCGAAGGAACCCAGGACGACGGAGGCCGCGACGGCGGCGCAGGCGAGCATCCGGCGGTGGCGCTTCGGCAACGGGAAGCGCAGGGCCGGGGCGGACGCGATGGTGCGGGCGTTCATGGCAGCGAGCGTGACAGGGCGGCGTTACGCGGTCACCAAACGCGGGTGAAATCCGGAAGGGATCTCGGCGTCGGAACCTCCACGACCCGATCGCCGCAGGTCGGCAGGGGAGTCGCCGGTGTGCGCAGCAGGCCCGGCAGGAACGAGGCCAGCACCTGCTGGGCCGCGCCGTAGAAGAAGATCGGCAGCAGCACGGCCGGGTGGCCGCCGAACTGGGCGCCCGCCAGCGCGGCCGCCGCGCTGGTGTTGTTCAGACCCGAGGCGAGGGTCAGCGTGGTGCGGGCCGCCGGCGGGGCGGGGGAGCGGCGGGTGGCCAGCCAGCCCGCCAGGAACGGGCCGGCGCAGACCAGCGCGCCGCACCCGGCGGCGACCGCGACAAGCCGGGGCTCGGGCCGCAGCACGATCTCCCGGGCCACACCCGCCGCGTTCAGGTACGTCAGCGCGAGGGCGTTCAGCAGACCCGCCAGCCGCAGCCGGGGCAGCAGTGCGGCGCGCAGCCGACCGCTCAGCAGACCCCGGGTGGCGCGGCGGGCCAGCAGCCCGGCCAGGCAGGGCAGCGCCACCCACAGCGCCATGAACCGGCAGGTGGTGTCGGAGTGGGCGAGGGCGTCCAGCACCCGGCGCAGGCCGCCGCTCTCCGGCTCCTCGGCGAGCGCCAGGCCGAGCGGGGTGGTGAGCGGGCTGAGCAGCGTGGTGACGAGGACCAGGCCGAGGCCGAGCGGCGCGTCCCCGCCCACCCGGGCGCCCCAGGTCTGGGCGGCGCCGGCGACCGGCATCGCGGCCGTCAGCGCCAGCCCGACCACCAGCCAACGGGCCTCCCGGACGTCCGGCCAGCACCCGGCGGCGGCCCGCTCCGCGCCGAGCAGCACCACCGCCCGCAGCACCAGCGCCACCCCCAGCCCCGCCAGCAGCAGCCCGGGCCGCAGCAGCGCCCGGCCGACGTCCGCGGCCCGGGTCTCGAACCCGCCGATGAACATCGCCGCCACCAGCATCAGCATCGGCACCGTCACCCCCGCCGCCCGGCAGTGCCGGATCTCCCCCGCCGCGGCGGGCAGCAGCGCGCCCAGCAGGCAGGCTGCCACGGTGGCGGCGGCGAGACGGCGGCGCAGGGCGCGGTCGAGGGCGGTGCAGAACGGGCGCATGGGGGGCGGGGCTTTCGAGGGGTGTTCGGCGGGACGTGCGGCGGAAGGGCAGCGGGCGTGGCGGCGGGTGGACCCGGGCGGCAGGTCCGGGTGGCGGACGCCCGGGCTGACGGGTGCGCGGAGAGGGGGATCGGCGGGCGCGGGCGGATGACGGCCGCCCGGCCCGCCGCTCGGCGTGGAGTCCGACCCGGATCAGCCTGCCACCGTCCCGCGACGGCTTTGACCATTACGAACTCTTGGTAAAGCCGGGCGAGTTGCCGCTCGCCCGGACGCCGCACGGGCCGCCGGGAAAGCCGCCGCGGGCCGCGGCGGGGCCGGTTCACTCCTGCGGGCGAGACCGCCCGGGGTATTCCTCGCCGACGGCGGTGCCGACGGCGTCGCGCAGCCCGTGCGCGGCGTGCATCCGCGACGGCCCCGCCGCCGGGTCGCTGCGCAGCTCGCGGATCAGGGACAGGCAGAGCGCCAGCATCACCAGCACGAACGGCAGCGCCACCAGGATGGTGGCGTTCTGCAGCGCCGTCAGCCCGCCCGCCAGCAGCAGCGCCGCCGCGACCGCCGCCATCAGCGCGCCCCACACCACCACCAGCCAGGTGCGCGGGTGCAGCGCGCCCCCCGAGGAGAGCGAACCCAGCACCAGCGAGGCCGAGTCCGCCGAGGTGATGAAGTACAGCATCACCAGCAGCACGGCGATCACACTGGTCAACGAGCCCAGCGGCAGCGACTTGAGCATCTCGAACAGCCCGGCGTCCGCGCCCTGCGGAATGGTCGCGACGAGGTCGGCCGCACCGGTGGACTGCAACCGGATCGCCGTGGCGCCCATCACCACGAACCACACCGAGGTCGCCCCGCTCGGCACCAGCAGCACCCCGATCAGGAACTGGCGGACCGTCCGGCCGCGGGAGATCCGGGCGATGAAGGTGCCGACGAACGGCGCCCAGGACAGCCACCACGCCCAGTAGAAGATCGTCCAGGAGCCCAGCCAGTCCTCGTCGGTGAACGCCCCGGTCTGGGTGGCGAGCACCGCCAGGTCGGACAGGTAGCCGCCGACGGTGGAGGGCAGCGCGTCCAGCACGAACACCGTCGGGCCGACCACGAACACGAACGCCATCAGCGCGGCCGCCAGCACCACGCTGGTGGTGGACAGCCACTTCACGCCGCGGTGCACACCCGACATCGCCGACAGCACGAACGCCCCGCCGAGCGCCGCGATCACCACCAGCTCGACGCCCTGGGTGGCCCGGACGTCCGTCACGTACCCGAGGCCGCCGGCCACCTGGATCGCGCCCAGGCCCAGGCTGGTCGCCGAACCGAACACCGTCGCGAACACCGCCAGCAGGTCGATCACCCGGCCCGCCCAGCCGTGCGCCCGGCGCTCGCCGAGCAGCGGCACGAATGCCTCCGACATCCGGTTGCCCCGGCCCTTGCGGAACGTGGTGTACGCCAGCGCCAGGCCGCCCACCGCATAGATCGCCCACGGGTGCAGCGTCCAGTGGAACAGCGAGAACTCCAGCGCCCGCTGCGCCGCCGCAGGCGTCTGCGGCGCGATGTCGGAGCCCGGCTGCGGCTGCGCGTACAGCTGCAGGGGCTCGCCGACGCCGTAGAACAGCAGGCCGATGCCCATGCCGGCGCTGAACATCATCGCCACCCAGGCCAGCGTGGAGAACTCCGGCTGCTCGCCGTCCCGGCCCAGCGGCACCCGGCCGAAGCGGCTCAGCGCGATCACCACCGCCAGCACCAGGAACACGTCCGCGGCCACCACGAACAGCCAGCCGAAGGAGTGCAGCACCCAGGACAGCGCGGTGCCGGACGTCCGGCTCAGCGAGTCCTGCGCGAACACCCCCCAGGCGACCACCCCCAGCACCGCGACGGCGCCGACGCCGAACACCACCCGGTCCAACGGGAAGGCGTCCGGCGCGGACGGCCGAGGATCTGTCGAAGGCTCGGAGGGACCGAAGGGCTCGGAAGGCGTGGGCATATGAGGCACTATGTCCACAAACGCCCGCCCGCCGGTAGGCGGCACGCCGAGGGCCCGCGCAGCCGGCCCGGCGTCAGGCGGTCGGCACCGGCGGCGGCTCGTACGGGCCCAGCACCAGCCGGACCATCTCCTCCAGCCGGGTCCGGGCGTCGTCCAGGGTGGACCGGCCGGTCACCCAGGCCGTCAACTCGCCCTGCCAGGCGTGCCCCACCATGTGCCGCACCAACTCCCCGGAACCCGGCGGGACCTCCGGCAGCACCGCGCCCAGCGCCGCCCGGTCCGCCCGGGCCAGCCCCTGCAGGGCCTCGCTGGCGAACGGATCCGTGGACGTCGCCACCGCCACCCGCAGCCGGGCCAGCTCGGGCTGCCGCTGGTACGCCCGCATCCCCCGGCGAACGAACCGCACCGCCCGCTCGGTCGGCGAGGCGCTGCGCCCCGCCCCCACCTCGCCCACCAGGTCGGCGAGCAGCAGTCGATGCCAGTCCGCCATCGCCGCGGCCAGCAGATGGTCCTTGGAGGAGAAGTACCGGTAGGCGGTCCCGAGAGCCACCCCCGAACGCTCCGACACCTGCTTCATCTGGAGCCGCTCCACGCCGATCTCGGTCACCAGAGCCAGGGCGGCGGACAGGAGGGAGCCGCGGCGTTCGAGCTGACGGGGGGACATCGCCTCCACCGGACGAGGTGACAGGTCAACCTTGGTCACCCGAACCATGATACGGGGCGGCCCCTCGCCGCGGTATGACGCGACAGGTCACCGGTCAGTGACGGTCGCTCCCGGCTCAGGCCGACTTCGGCGCCCCCGGGACCCTGGGCCGCAGCTCGCGCAGCAGGGTCTCCTGCACGGCCGACGCCACCAGCGCCCCGTCCCGGTCGTAGAACTCGCCCATCGCCAGCCCCCGGCCGTCCGACGCCGACGGGCTGCGCTGCGCGAACAGCAGCCACTCGTCGGCGCGGAACGGGCGGTGGAACCACATCGCGTGGTCCAGCGAGGCCAGCGCCACCCGCGACTCCGCCACCCGGTGCACCCGGTGCGGCTGCAGGTGCAGCGCCGTGGTGGACGCCAACGTCAGGTCCGAGAGGTAGGTGAGCGCGCACACCTGCAGCAGCGGATCGTCGGCCGGCAGCCCGGCGGCCGTCCGCAGCCAGACGAACTGCTGCGGCATCCCCGGCAGTTCCGGCGGCAGGCCGGGCGCGCCCGCCGGGACGAACCGCATCCGCAGGGCACGGAAGATCGCCGACTGCTCGTACTCCTCGGGCGCGTCGCGCTGCCAGGCCAGGTACGGGTCCGGCAGCTCCTCCGGGCCGGGCACCGGCGGCATGGTGCGTTGACGGTCGCCCGCGGACTCCGGGCGCTTGAACGACGCCGACATGGTGAAGATCGCCTCACCGCGCTGGAGAGCCGTCACCCGCCGGGTCGCGTACGAGTTCCCGTCCCGGGCCCGGTCCACCTGGTAGACGATCGGACGGCGCGGATCGCCCGGCCGCAGGAAGTACCCGTGCAGGCTGTGCACCCGCCGGGCCGGCTCCACCGTCCGCCCCGCCGACGTCAGCGCCTGCGCCGCCACCTGGCCGCCGAACGCGCGCAGCGGCGCACCGGCGTGACAGTGCCCCCGGAACAGGTTCTCGTCCAGCTCCTCGATGCCGAGCAGGTCGGTGAAGGAGGGGGCGTCGGTCGGGGAGCTCGGAGTCACGCGGCACATGCTAGAACACGTTGCAGTGTTGAGCGGATGTGGAACGGATCACGTCGCGCTGTCCGGGGCGATCGCCTGTCGGGGGTGATCGTTAGCGTTCCGTCCATGACCACGGCCGTCCACACCCTGCGCTACCCGAGGCTCTCCGCGCTGCGCCCGCACCGGCTGGAACTCGCCACCCAGCACGGACCGTTCTTCGACGGCACGCTGCGCCACCCCGGGCCGGCCGCCGCCGCGCTGCTGGCCGTCGCCGACGTGGCCGCCGCCCGCTACCACCGTCCGCTCGCCGCCGGCTCGCTCGACCCCGTGGTCACCGCCGACGGCGACCGGCTGCGCTTCGAATCCTTCTCCGGCTGCGGCGGCGTGCACGCCCGCCTCGACCTGCTCCCCGACGGCCTCGACGGCGCCGCCACCGGCCACGGCACCACGAACATCGACATCGGCGCCCCGCTGCGCGAAGCCCTGCGGCTGCGCGCCCCGTCCGAGCGGCTCAGCCTCGCCGTCGGCGCGGACGAGGTCGAAGTCGGCATCGGCGCGGACACCTTGATCGAACGGAAGGTGCCGCTGCCGACGCGCTGGCTCAAGGGCTTCGCCGAGACCCAGGTCCGCACCGCCCGGTTCGACCTGCGCGCCGAACTGCCCGCCGCCGAAGCCGTCCGCTTCCTGCGCACCCTGCCCACCGGCGGCCGCAGCACCGTCCGCTGGGTGCTGCCCACCGGCCGCGGACTGCGCCCCACCTCCCGGCCCGGCCCCGGCGCCGTCTGCCTGCCCGGCCCCGAACGGCTCGCCGCCCTGCGTCCGCTGCTGCGGCACGTCGTCGCCCTGCGGATCTACGGCCCACCCGGCACGCCCACCGGCCCCACCGCCTCCGCCTGGGAACTCGCCCTGCCCGGCGGCCGGATCACCCTCACCCTGTCGCCCGACGCCTCCCGCGGCTTCTCCGGCGAAGGCGGCCTGCTCGACCTGCTGGCCGTGCCGACCGCCGCCGGCGACGCCGAGATGCTGGAGGCGCTGTTCGACGAAGAGCCCCGGATCGACCTCTCCGCAGACCTCGGCCTGCCCCCCGACCGGGTCCGGGCCGCCCTCGCCCACCTCGCCACCGCGGGCCGGATCGGCTACGACCTCGCCGACGCCGCCCACTTCCACCGCCAACTCCCGTACACCGCCGATCGGGTGGCGGACGCCAACCCCCGCCTGCGACGCGCCCGCGACCTGCTCGCCGCCGGGGCCGTCGGCCCGCGCACCGACGACATCCGCGTGGTCACCGTCGGCGACCACGCCCACCACGCCCACCACGTCCGCCTCGACGCCGACGGCCCCGCCGGCTGCACCTGCCGCTGGTGGGCCCGGCACCGGGGCGACCGGGGGCCGTGCAGCCATGTGTTGGCGGTGCGGATGGCGACGGAGGGGACGCGATGAGGCGGGGCGGAGTGCTGCGACCGGAGGTGCTGCGGGCCGCGCGGGGACGTCCGGGTGATGGGCCGCCGTCGCGGCGATCGGGGGCGTGAAGCGAGGTGGCGGCGGAGCGGACGACGATCGAGGAGGACCAGCGGTGAAGCAGCCCGAGACGGACCTGGTGGCGGCGATCCGCCGTGCCGACTTCGACGAAGTCGCCCGACTGGTGGGTGGGTTGACGCCGCAGCAGCGGCGGGCCGAGGTGCCCGGACTGAAGGCGCTGCGGCGTGAACTGCGCGACAGCATCCACTCCCGGGCCGGGGCCGGGACGGCCCTGCTGGTCGCCGGGGCGGTCTGCCACACCGCGCCGTCCGGTGCGGCCGAGTGGATCGGCTCCGGTGACTTCCAGGGCGTCGAGCGGTGGCACCGGCCGCCGCTGGGCGGCCTGCTGGACGGTCAGGACACCGGCTGGCAGCGGGAGGTGGCCCTGCGGCTGGCCCGCCGCCCCGGTGACCGCGAGAACTGGGGGCCGTCCACCGCCTACCGGATCGCCGAACACCTGCTGCGCGCGAGCGACACCCCGCCGCCGACCGACCCCGGGTTCGTCGTCGAGTGGATGACCGACCGCGGCGACCCGCGGCCCCGGCACGGGGAGCCGCGACTGCCGCCCGGCATCGACCTGTACGCGCGGCTCGTGCAGGACGGCTTCACCCCCGTCCTCGCCCCGCTGGTCTTCGACGCCGACACCGCCGGGCTGCTCTCCGGGCCGTGGGTCGCCAAGGAGGACGCCCAGCGCTGGCCCGGCGTCCTCGCCCGGCTCGCCGACGAACAGGTCGTCGACCGCGGCGAGTTGGTCGCCCGCGGCTTCGCCCGGCTGGTGCGCGGCGGCGGGGCCGGGGAGCTGCGCAGCTACCTCGCGGTGGTCCGCGCACTCGCCCCGTCGGATGACGAACTCGCCGCGAACCTGCGGGCGTTGACCGCCCTGCTGGACGCCGCCTCGCCGCTCGCCGGGTACGCGCAGGACTGCTTGATCGCCCTCGACCGGGCCGGGCGGCTCGACGACGCGACGGTGGCCGAATCCGCCGAGGTGCTGCTCGCCCGGCCGGAGAAGAAGCTCGTGCGGGCCCAACTGGCCTGGCTGGACCGGGTGGCGGCGCGAGCACCGGAACTCGCGCTGCGGGCCGTCGCGCAGGGCTACGGGCACCCGGACCGGCAACTCCAGGGCCAGGCGCTGAAAGTGACCGGCCGCCATGTCGCGGGCGTGCGCGGCCGGTTGCTGGTCGAGCTGCGGGCGGCCGCCCTCTCGCTGGACCCCGCGCACGCCGAGACAGCGGCTCAACTGCTCGGTATTCACGTCGAGTCGGAGGAGGCGGCGGCGGAACGGGACCGGCTGCCCGAGCCGCCCCGACCGGTGGCGATGCCCGCACCGCTCGGCAGCCCCGCGGAGGTCGCCGAGGAGCTCGCCGCCGCGCTGGCCGGCGACGGCGATAGCGTCGCCTTCGAACGCGTCCTGGACGGGCTGGTCCGGCACGCCTGGCAGGACCGGGAGGCGCTCGCCGCCGCACTCGCCCCCGTCCTCGTGGCCGACGAGTGGCGGACGCTCGGCGTACTCGCCGGAGCCGTCACCGGCGCACTGCCCAAGCAGCGGGCCTGGCGGTCCCTGACGACGCCCAAGGCCAGCCCGTTCCGGACCTGGGAACTGCGCGGCGGCGTGGGCGGGTTGATCGCCGCCCGACTGGAGGAGACCGCCTGGCGGCTGACCGGCGACCCCGTCCCCCTGCTGCTCTCCACCCCCACCCGCCGGAACGGCGCGCTCGACCCCGGCGAGCTGGTGGCGCGCCTTCGCCGGTACGAGGAACTCGGTCTCGAACCCGGCCCGGTCGACCTCGCCCAGGCCCTGCTGCGCACCGTCCCTGACGGCACCTCGGACGCCGGGGCGGGCGGCCTCGCCTCCCCGGCGGGCGCGCGGCTGGCCGCCTGGCTGCGGGCCGGCGGGCTGCCCCGGCAGGCCGCCACGCCGATCCCCGCCGGGACGGCGCGGCCCGGGGTGCGGATGACCGAGTACCGCCGCTTCTGCGAACAACCCGGCCTCGGCGACGGCGAGTTGTCGATGCTCGGGGTGCCCGGATCCGGCGCGCCCGGCGTGCGGCCCGAGGGCGGAGTGCCGGATCCGGTCCGGGCGCTGCTCGGCCCCACCGAGCGGTTCCACCGGTGCTCCGAGGTCGAGCACTCCATGCCGGACGCCCGCTGGCTCGCCGTCCTGCCGCACCACCGCGAGGAACTCGCCGTCCGCCTCATCGGCCAACTCGCCGACTCCGCCGGTTCGTCGCCGGTCCGCGGCTACCCCCAACTGCTCCCGCTGCTCGCGGAGGCGGGCGGCCCGGCCGGCTTCGCCGTCCACCAGGCCCTCGCCTACGGCCTCGGCGCGGCCTTCCCCGAGGACCGCACCGCCGCCGTCGACGCCGTGCTGCTGCTGGCCGCGCAGTCCGCGCTCGACGCGACGCTGCTCGGCCACGAGACCGGCGAACTGCTGCGCGTGGGCGCGGTCAAACCGAACCGCCTCGCCGCCACCTGCACCGAACTCGCCGACGCGGGCGCGCCGAGGCTCGCCTGGACGGTGCTGGCCGGCGTCCTGCCCGCACTGCTCGACGGCCGCCCGCCGGCGGGCGCGGCAGGGCTGCTGACGGCGGCGGTGGAGTGCGCGCGCCGGGCAGGGGCGAGATGGGGGATTCCGGCAGTGACGGCCGCCGCGACAAGTGGCGGGCGCAGCAAGCTGGCTGCGGAGGCGAGAGTCCTGGCCGGACTGCTGGAGCGGGCCTGACGGCGCGGGCCTGACGGCGCGGGCCGTCAGGCGGCCGGCGTCTCCCGGACCGAGACGTGCTGGGCGCTGTTCCCGGTGAGGGCGCGCGGGTCCGGCCGTCCCAGCGGTGGCGGAGCCACAGGTCGGCGGGTCGGGCCATGAGGTGCGGGCCCACCCGGTGGCGGGGCTCTCCGCGCCGCCCGGCCTGGCGCGCAGGCGCTTCACCATCGCCCGTCCGCCGCCCGCGAGTTCCGCGAGTTCCGCGAGGACGTCGACGGTCCGCCCGACGGTCTCCTGCTGCAACTCGGACGCCGAGGACCTGTCGTACTGCTCTGCTGCGCGTTCTCCGAAGTGCCCGTCTTCGTCGACCACGGCCCGACCGGATCGTCCGGCGCCCGAACCCGGCGTCCGAACCGGCGTCCGCGCCGCGTGAGTTCTGGAACGCTCGTTCTTGACCGATCGTTCTCGAATGTCTAGGGTCGTGGGCATGGGAAGACCACGCGCCTTTGACGAGGCCGAGGCGATCCGGAGGGCCGCGGTGCTGTTCGCCGAACGCGGCTACGACGGCACCTCGGTCGACGACCTGGTGCAGGGCCTCGGTGTGCACCGCGGCAGCCTGTACAAGGTGTTCGGCAGCAAGCGGGGGCTGTATCTCGCCGCGCTCCGGCACCACTTGGAGGACGAGGTGCTGCCCACCGTGGCGGCGCTGACCGTCACCAGCGGCCCGGCGGAGGCGCTCGCGCAGGCGGCGGGCGGGTTCGACGGCGGGGCCGCGGCCGGGCTGCTGCTGTCCGCCGCGGTTCACCAGGCTCCGACCGACCCGGACGTCGCGGCGCTGGTGGAGGAGGCCCTGCGGGCGTTGGAACGGGCGCTCGCGGCCGTGCTCGGCGAGCCGGCCGACAGCCCGCTGATCGGGGCGCTCGGGGCGAGCGTGCTCGGACTGCGGCTGCGGGACCGGGCGTTCGGGCCCGCGGCGTCCGCCCCGGCGGTCCATGCGCTGGCCGTCAGGCTGGCCGACTGACCGGCCGTCAACTCACTGTTTCGCACACACCGTACGAGGAGGGTTCACCGAGATGGCTCGACTGTCTGTCGACAACGGGACGCTGATCGTGGAGATCGAGGGTCTGGACAAGCTCTGGGCGATCAAGAGCCGAATAGAGATCCCGCTGGCCAACGTCCGTGGCGCGACCGCGGATCCGGGCGTCGCGTCGGAGCCGAAGGGCATCAAGGTCGGCGGCACCCAGTGGCCGGGTCTGATCACGGCGGGCCGCTTCCGCCGGCACGGCGAGCTGGTGTTCTGGGACGTGAAGAACCCGGCGAAGGCCGTGGTGATCGAGCTCGCGGACGAGCAGTACGCCCGGGTGATCGTCGAGGTGGAGGACCCGCGGGCCGCAGTGGCCCTGGTCGAGGGCGCACTGCGGCACTGAGCGGGCGTCAGGCCGGCCGGACGGGCCCGCCGTCCTGGCCGGAGTGGCCGGGGGAGTGCTCGGCCGCGGCGGCCTCCGGCTCGGCGGTCCGGGCGGCGCTCGCGGCCGGCTTGGCCGCGGCCAGCGGCGCGTCCGGACGCGGGGCGGCGGCGGTGAGGCCGGCCGGGGTGTCCGGGACGGGGGAGGGGGCCTCGGGGACGAGGACGTCGGCGCCGGCCGGGGTGGTGGCGACGGCGCGCCACCAGGGTGCGGCGGGCGGCGGGTCGGCTGGTTCGAAGGGCTTGCCGGGGCGCGGGACGGCCAGCGTGACGCCGGCGGCCTGCGCGGCGGCGACCGTCCGTTCGGCGGGCTCCTCCCACGGGTGGGGGGCGAGGTCGAAGGTGCCCCAGTGCATCGGGAGCATGACCTTGCCGCCGAGGTCGCGGTGCGCCTGCACGGCTTCCTCGGGCGTCAGGTGGACCTCCGGCCAGTGCTCGGAGTACGCGCCGACCTGCATCATGGTGGCGTCGAACGGCCCGAAGCGGTGGCCGATGTCGGCGAAGCCCGGGAACCAGCCGGTGTCGCCGCTGTGGAACAGGCGGTGGCGCTTGCTCTCCACCACCCAGGACGACCAGAGGAACTTGCCGCTGGGGCGCGGCCCGCGCGAGCAGTAGTGGCGGGCGGGGGTGGCCGTCAGCCGCAGGCCGTCCAGTTCGGCGGACTCCCACCAGTCGAGGTCGACGATCCGGTACGGCTCGACGCCCCAGTGCTCCAGGTGCGCGCCGACGCCCAGCGGGACCGCGAACACCGCGTCGCCCGCCGCCAGCGTGCGGATGGTGTCCATGTCCAGGTGGTCGTAGTGGTCGTGGGAGATCACCACCACGTCCACCGGCCCGAGTTCGGCCAGCGGCAGCGGCACCGGGTGCAGCCGCTTCGGGCCGATCCAGTCGAACGGCGAGACCCGCTCGCTCCACACCGGGTCGAACAGCACCCGCACGCCGTCCAGTTCGGCCAGCACCGTGGCGTGGCCGAGCCAGGTCAGGCGCAGCCCGGACTCGGGCGGGGCGGACAGCTCGGCCGGCAGCAGCCGGTGCACCGGCACCGCGGCGGCGGGGCTGCGGCGTCCGCCGTCCGCCGCCAGCCTGGTGCGCATCAGTGCCAGTGGGGTGTGCCCGTACGTCAGCGGGCGGGTGGGCACCGGGTTGCGGAAGGAGCCGTCCACGAAGTGCGGCGAACCGGAGACCCTGTGCAGGCGCTTGCCGCGCGGGTCGGCGCCGAACGCGTCGGTGCGCACCCGGTGCCAGCTCTCCCGCGGCAGGGTCCGGTAGGAGCGCTTCACGTCGCGCAGCAGGAGCCCGGCCTCGGCAGCCAGCTCACCGGCGCGGAACAGCCAGGAGACGGGACGGGACAAGGCACCTCCACGGTAGAACACCCGAACGGCGGCGTGCCGGGGCGGCGGAACGCGGTTGCGCCCCGCACGGGTCCACGGCAGGCCGGACGGCGCCGCCCGGGCAGCCGGAAACCCCGGCGCGGACGACGCATCTCGAACCTGGACATTACCTTTCCAAACGACCAAAACCCACCGAACGGGCCGTCGGCGCGCCGTTCGGCCCAACGAGAACGGACCGCCCCGGGTTGCGGGACGGTCCGTGCGGGAAGCGTGAAAAGGCGCAGATCAGGCCCGGTAGAAGCGGGTGATCGTCTCGGCGACGCAGTGCGGCTTGGCGCTCGCCTCGCTGGAGATGGTGAACCGGACCACCGCCTGCACCCCGCCCGGCACCTCGTCGGCCGACACCAGCACCGCCGTCGCCCGGACCGCCGAGCCCACCGGCAGCGGGGCAGGGAAGCGGACCTTGTCCGAGCCGTAGTTGAGGGCCATCGCGATGTTCTCCACCGCGTAGCACTCCTTCGCCAGCACCGGCAGCAGCGACAGCGTCAGGTAACCGTGCGCGATCGTCCCGCCGAACGGCGAGTCCTTGGCCCGCTCCGGGTCGACGTGGATCCACTGGTGGTCGCCGGTCGCCTGCGCGAACAGGTTCACCCGCTCCTGGTCGACGGTGTGCCACTCGCTGGTGCCCAGTTCGGCGCCGACGGCGGCGGTCAGATCGGCGAGCGAGGCGAAGGTCGTCACGGTGCGCTCCACAGGTGCGACGGGGCAGGGACGGCCCGTCCGGGCCGCCCCGCAGAGTATGCCTACTCGCCGGTCACCTGTCAGTGGGGGCCGGGGCCGGCCGTGCCGCGGGCGAGCGACCGGGTCGGCCCCGGCGGGATCACAGCGCGGGGTCGGGCATCAGCCGGCGGCCGGAGACCAGCTCCGGGGTGATCGCCACGTACTCCGGGCCCGGCTCCGGGATCCACGGGCGCAGGCCGTCCGACTCCAGCGCCGCGCGCTCCTCGGCGTCCCGCACCACCTCGGCGCGCCCGTGCACCAGCACGCTCCAGCCGCAGCGGCCCGCCGGGTCGAAATCGTCCACCTGGAACGCCGCCACCGTCCCGTCCAGCGCCCTGGCCACCCTGGTCCCGGTGCGCAGCGCCAGGATCAGCCGCCCGTCCTCGGCCAGTCGAAAAGCCACCGGCAGCACCGCCGGAAGCGCGTGCTCGGTGTACACCACGCGCCCCAACGGCACGGCGCCGAGCAGGCGCAGGCACTCGGCCTCGCTCAGGGTCTCCACCCGGTCGTCTCGGTCCATAAGGTCGATGGTGCCCCGCCCGCACCGCCCACGAACAGGGCCCATGGTCCCTGAGCTGGGGCTCATCGGGCCGAATTCGGCGCGCGCCGACACCGCTCGGCGATACCTTGGCATTCGGCCGCAGCACTCACTGGTGGCCGGAATGCGCAGGCGAGGGGGCGGTACAGGTGAGCGGTGGCATCGAACTGGTGGTGATCGGCGCGGACGGCGGCCCCGAACGCGGCCACGGCGGCTCCGCCCGCGCCGCCGACGGCGCCCGCACCCTCGCCGCCGCCCTGCCCGGCCGCACCTTCGACGCCGGCACCCGCGGCAGCAACGTCAGCATGCCGCCCGCCGACGCCGACGCCAACACGCTGCTCACCGCGCTGCGCCAGGCCTCCGCGCGGCCGGCCCGCTGGCTGGTGGTCTGCCTGCTCGGTCAGCTGATCGCCGACCCGCGCGGGCGCCGGGTCGCCCTGGTCACCGCCGGGTCCACGCCCGACAACGCCTACCGGCGCGGCCTCGCCTGGGACTGGATCACCAGCGCCATGGTGCACGGCGAGCAGGAGGAGACCCTGCTGATCGTCGACGCGGTCGCCGACCGCGACACCTGGGCGGCGCTGCTGCGCGAGGACGGCGCGGGCGAACTGCTCGGCCACTCCCGGGTGCCGCTGTGGGGCCGGATCGGCCGCTGGAGCGCCGGGCGGCGCGGACGCGACGGTGTGCTCCCCGGCGCGGAGGGCTCGTTCAGCTGGGCGCTCGGCCGGGTGCTGGAGCACGGCGTGCCCGGTGCGCCCGCGGCCGTCGGCCCGCTCGACCTCCAGCCCGCCGTCGAGGGCCAACTCGGCTGGGGCGAACCGGCGTCGGCCGGCGAGGCCAGACTGCTGGTGCCCCGTGACGGAGGGAGACTCCTGATGCGCAACCGCGCCGCCGTGCGCGGAGCGCTTGCCGGACTGCCGCTTTCCGATGAACTTTTGGCGGTTCTGTGGCGAGAAAGTGCCCCAACGGATCCGCCTTCCGCGTAAGGTCAGGAGGCCCCGGGTGTTGCCGTGCCGGGGCGGGTTGGCGAAGAATCGACCTCCGAGCGACCCGGAATCACCACAGGGGACGGCAGACGAGATCCGCGGTCCGGACCCGCCACAGGTTCGGCCGCGACAAGGTGGGGCTATGCGGCAGCGCGGAATTCTGGTGCGCCCTCGGGTAGTTGGGATCAGCGGGCTGCTTCTGCCATTCCTGCTGGCGGCCCTGACGGCGTGCGGAACCACCGAGAAAGGCTCCGCCGACCGCCTCGGCACCCCCGCCTCCGGCCTTCCCCGGGCCACCGCCGCCCCCACCGCGAGCAGCGACCCGAATCGCAGCCCCGTCCCCGACCAGGGCGACCAGGGGCTGGAGGCGCACGCCGCGGTGACGGCCTATCAGGCCTGGTGGGACGTCCGCACCGAGGCGTTCAAGCGATCGAATTCGGACGGAACGGCGCTCGGCCAGTACGCCACCGGAAACGCGCTCAGCGAGGCCCTGCTCTCGCTCACCCAACTGCACGATGCGAAACTCGTGATGACCGGAGCGCCGAAGACCTCACCCCTCGTCAAAACCCTCGACCTGCAGGCCAGTCCGCCCACCGCGACGATCGAGGACTGCCTCGACGTCAGCGGCTGGCACCAGGTGGACGCCGCCACCCAGCAGATCAAGGATCCGCAACAACGGCCGTCCCGCTACCCCGTGACCGCGGTCCTGAAGAGATACGGAAATCGCTGGCTGATCGCCGACTTCACCCGTGAGGTGACCAAGACATGCTGAACTCCGCCTGGCGCGCAGCGCTCTGTGCACTGACCGGAATCGGACTGACGGTCGCGTTCGTCCCCTCGGCGAGCGCCGACGTGACGCCGTGCGCCGACGACATCATCTGCACGGGCATCCACGAACCCGGCAGCGGCGGAACCCCCGGCGGCGGGTCGACCGGCGGCGGCGGAGACTCCGGCTCCGACACCTGCAGCTGGAACGGCCGGCCCGTGCCGTGCTGGCGCGACGACCTGGGCTGGTTCTCCAGCGGCTGCTACTACCGCCTGGCGAAGCCCCAGCCGCTGGAGACCGAGGACGTCTGGGACGGGAAGACCGGCAAGGACGGCGCGATCTACGACCGGGCCTGCCTCGGCAACGAGGCGCCCGGCTCGGTCTTCCTCGCCCAGCCGCCCGGCGGGATGAAGCCCCCGACACCCCGGCAGCTCGCCTTCGACGCCCTCGACCAGATCAAGGTCGCCCGGCCCGTGCTGCACGCCGCCCCGCAGACCGACGCCGTGGTCGGCTCCCCGGTGTGGTTCTGGTTCGACGCCACCCCGCAGAGCGCCGGCCCGATCAGCCACGCCGTCCCCGGACCCGGCTACACCGTGACCACCACCGTGACGCTCAAGCAGGTCGTCTGGTCCGTCGACGACGGCCCCGCCGGCGGCCGCTCCCAGGAGTTCACCTGCTCGGACCCCGGCACCCCGTTCGCCGTCGGGCAGACGCCCAGCTGCAGCCACATCTTCGCCAGGAGCTCGGCCGCCATGGCCGACCACGCCTACACCGTGCGGGTCGCCCTGCTGTGGCGGGTCACCGCGAAGACCTCCGCCAACACCGACATCGACATGGCGGACTTCACCTGGCGCAGCGAGTTCCCCGGACTGACGCTGCGGATCCCGGTCAACGAGGTCCAGGTGCTGAACTGACCGGCCCGGCGGCCGGACCATCGGCCGCCGCCCCAGCATGGACGTTCCATCACGAGTGAGAGGCCGCGAAGCGGTGGAGAATCGAAGCATGCCGACCCCGCCGCGCCGCCTCGGGGCGCGCCGGCGCAGGCCCGCCGTGCTGGCGATGGCGGCCGCGCTGATCGCCGCCGGCGGACTGGGCGGCGCGGTGCTGTACAACAGCAGCGGCCAGCGGATCGCCGTCCTGGCCCTGGCCCGCGACGTGCCGATGGGCCAGGTGATAAGCAACGACGACCTGGTGGTCGCACACATCGCCGGCGACCCCGCCCTGCACCCGCTGGACGCCCGCGACCTCGAACACACCGTCGGGCTGCGCGCCACCACCGACCTCAAGCGCGGCGCCCTGCTGGTCAAGTCCGACCTGACCAGCGACCCCGCCACCCAGCCCGGCCAGCAGATCGTCGGCCTCGCCGCCAAACGCTCCCAACTCCCCGCCACCCGGCTCCAGCCCGGCCTCCAGGTGCTGATCGTCTACACCCCCGACAGCACCAAGCCCGACGGCAACACCCGCACCCCCGACACCATGACCGCCACCGTCGCCGTCGTCGGCCGCGCCGACACCGACGGCACCACCGTCATCGACGTCGCCATCGGCCCCGGCGACGGCCCGCGGCTGGCCTCCTGGGTGGCCGGCGGCAAGTTCCAGGTGATCCTCGCACCCCGAAACGCCGGGGGCTCCTGATGACCGTGGTGGCCGTGCTCGGCGGGCCGGGGGCGCCCGGGGCCACCAGCAGCGCCCTCGCCCTGCTGCTGTCCTGGCCGCTGCGCCCGGGCCGCCGGGTGCTGCTCGTCGAGTGCGACCCCGACGGTGGCGCGATCCTGGCCGGCGCCCTGGAGGGCCGCGTCGACGCCGTGTACGGACTGCGCAACCTGGCCGTCGCCGACCGGCGCGGACTGCTCGCCCAGGCCCTGTGGGAACAGCTGCTGGACGTCTCCCCGCAGGGAAACGGCGAGCGCCTGCTGCTGCCCGGACTCACCGACCCCGCCCAGGCCCCCGGCCTCGCCTACACCTGGGAACCCCTGGTGGAGGCGCTGCGCGCGCTCGACCCCGAGGGCTACGACGTGATCCTCGACCTCGGCCGCTCCGGCGCGAACGGCCCGATGGCGGTCCTCGCCCGGCGCTCCGACGTGGTCGCCGCGACCGTCCGCACCACGCTGCGCGGACTGTCCGCGGTCCGGCCCCGGCTGGCCGCGCTGCGCGAGGACCTCGACACCAACGGCACCGGCGCGGACAGCCTCGGGCTGCTGCTGGTCGCCGAAGGCCCCTACCCCGACCACGAGGTGTCCCGGCAGTTCCAGCTGCCCGTCCTCGGCACCCTCACGCACGCGCCGCGCACCGCGCGCGTGCTGTCCGACGGCGGCGACACCACCGACCGCCGGTTCATCCGCTCCGAGCTGATGCGCACCGCCCGGACCGCCGCCGACCGGATCCAGCACCACGCCGAGGGTCGCCGCCGACGCCTCGGCCCGCAGACCCAGCAGCCGACGCAGCCGCAGCAGATCCAGCAGGCGCCGCGGACCCAGCCCGCCCAGCTCCCGCCGCAGCCGCCCCAGCAGGCTCAGCCGCAGCTCCAACAGCCGTACCAGGCACCGGCCCCGCGGCCGTCGATGCCCCAGCAGGCCGTACCCTCGCAGCAGATGACGCACCAACAGATGACGCACCCGCAGGCGCCGCAGCCCGGGGCACCGTTCGCGCAGCCGCCGTTCGGGCAGCCGCCGTTCGCGGCCGGACCGGTGGGCGGCCGCCCGGAGCGGCCGTACCCGCCGCAGCCGCAGCACCAGCAGCCGTACCCGCCCCAGGCGTACCCGCAGCAGCACCAGCAGCCCGGCCGGCCGCAGCCGTACCCGCCGCACCAGCAGCCCGTCCAGCCCTCGCCCGTCCCGCCGCCGCTCGTCCAACCGCCGCGTCCGCAGCCGGGCGGGCAGTTCACCGGCGAGTGGCCGATCCGGGTGGAGAGCCAGCCGCAGATCTCGTACGCCGCGCCGTACATCGCACCGCCGGTGGTGCCGCAGCCGCCCGCGCCCGCGCCGTTCCCCGGACAGGACGACGGGCCCGAGGACGGCCCGGGGGAGGTGCACCGTGCGCGCTAACCCGTACCAGGGGCCGCCGCCGTACCCGGGCGGCCCGCAGCAGCCTGTCAACGGTCAGGTGGTGTACGGCGGTTCGCCGGACGCCGCCGGGCTGCCGTGGGCCAAGCCGGCCGTCCCCGCGCCGATGCCCGCCGCGCCCGTGCCGCCGGCCGGGCCGGTGGCAGCCGTGCCCTCCGCCGTGCCCGCGCTCGCCGCGGCCGGCGCGGTGCCGGCCGTGGACCCGCAGGTCGCCCGGGAGCTGAA
>NZ_BMRI01000008.1:139611-153586 GCF_014648555.1 Kitasatospora griseola | reverse complement strand
AGCTGCACCAGCAGCTGTCCCGGCTGAACGAGGCGTCCGGCACCGAGGCCGACCGGGCCACCCGGCGCCAGCGCGGGCGGGCGCTGATCGAGGAGTCGGTGGCCCGCTGGTCCGACGCGTACGCGCAGGCCCACGGCATCCCGCCGACCCGCGAACAGGACCGGGCCCTCGCCGAGGCCGTCTACGACCTGCTGTTCCGGGCCGGGCGGCTCCAGCCGTACCTGGACGACCCGGAGATCGAGAACATCCTGATCAACGGCTGCGACGACGTCTGGGTGTCCCGGGTGCACCAGCCGCTGCGCCAGGTCCCGCCGGTCGCCGACTCCGACGAGGAACTGATCGAACTGCTCCAGGACCTCGCCCGGCAGCACGGCGGCGGCGAACGCAGCCTGTCCACCGCCAGCCCGATGCTGGCGCTGCGGCTGGAGGGCGGCATGCGCCTGCAGGCGATGACCGAGGTCACCCCGCGCCCGTACGTGGCGATCCGCCGCCACCGGGTGGCCAGCGCCACCCTCCGCGACCTGGTCCAACTCGGCACCGTGGACACCACCCTGGCCGCGTTCCTGGCCGCCGCGATCCGGGCCCGGAAGAACGTGATGATCACCGGCACCCAGGGCGTCGGCAAGACCAGCCTGCTGCGCGCGATGGCCGCCGAGATCCCGCCCGACGAGCGGATCGGCACCCTGGAGTCCGAGTTCGAACTCTGGCTGCACACCCTCGGCCACCTGCGCCAGGTCGTCCCGATGGAGGCCCGCGAGGGCAACGGCGAACGCGTCGACGGCCGCCTCGCCGGCGAGCTGACGATCGGTGAACTCATCCCCGCCGCCCTGCGGATGACCCTGTCGCGGATCATCGTCGGCGAGGTCCGCTCCGGCGAAGTGGTGCCGATGCTGCGGGTGATGACCAACGGCGAGGGCGGCTCGATGTGCACCCTGCACGCCCGCGGCCCGCACATGGTGGTCGACCGGATCGCCGAACTCTGCCTCGAGTACGGCTCCCACATGACCGACAGCCTGGCGTACCGGCTCACCGCCAACGCCATCGACTTCATCGTGCACGTCACCATGGTCGACGAGACCGCCGTCGGCGGCCGCCGCCACCGGTTCGTCTCGCACGTCCTGGAGGTGGCCGGCCTCGGCGAGTCCGGACGGCCCGCGATGAACACCGTCTTCGGGCCGCGCCCGGAACTCGGCGAGGTGCGGGCCGTCCCCGTCACCCCGCCGCACTGCCTGGACGACCTGCGCCGGGCCGGATTCGACGCGGGACTGCTCGCCTCCCCGTACGGGACCTGGGGCGCGCCGCTGAACCTGCGGATCGGGGGGATGCGCTGATGCTGCTGTACGTGCTGTGCGGACTGCTCGTCGCCGGCGGACTGGTGGCCCTGGTCGCCGGACTGACCGGGCGACAGCGCGACCCCGACGAGCGCGCCAACCCGCTGGAGGGACGGCTGCACACCCTCTGGTACGGCGCGCCCGGCACCGCCTCGCCCGGCATCGCCCGGCTGCGCCGCGTCCAGGTCGCGCTGGCCCTGCTCGGCGGCCCGGCCGGCTGGCTGTTCACCGGCATCCCGCTGGTCGCCCTGCTGGTGCCCGCCGCCGTGTTCGGCCTGCCCTGGCTGTTCGACGCCACCCGCTCCGACACCCGCCGGATCGAACGCCTGGAGGCACTCGCCGAGTGGACCCAGCGCCTCGCCGACGTCCTGCTGCTCGGCGTCGGCCTCAACCAGGCCATCGTGACCAGCCGCCGCACCGCACCCGCCGCCCTGGAGACCGAGATCGCCGACCTCGCCGCCCGCCTGCAGGCCCGCTGGCGCCCGGAGGACGCGCTGCGCGCCTTCGCCGACCAACTCGCCGACGCCACCGCCGACAAGGTGCTCGCCGCACTGCTGCTGCGGGCCGGCGACAGCGGCCCCGGCCTGGCCCGGGCGCTGTCCGACATGGCCGAGTCGGTGCGCGAGGAGGTCCGCCAGCGCCGCACCATCGAGGCCGACCGGGCCAAGCACCGCACCACCATCCGCTGGATGGTCGGCATCATCCTGCTGGTCGTCGTCCTCGGCTCGTTCAACTCCAGCTACACCCAGCCCTACACCACCGGCATCGGCCAACTCGTGCTCGGCGTCGTCGCGGTGGCGTTCGTGCTGGTGATCGCCTGGATGCGCGCGCTGGCCTCCTACACCCCGCTGCCGCGGATCCTGGAACAGGACCGGCGCTCCAAGGCCGGCCGGATGCCCGGACAGCGCACCGGCGAGGAGAGTCCCGACACCGCCGCCGGCGACGACACCGACCCGCTGGTCAAGGGGGCCCGATGATCTCGCCCTGGGCCGTCCTGGCCGGCGCCGCCGCGGCCGGCGGCCTCGCTCTGCTGCTCGCCGAACTCCGGCCCGCCCCACCGGACCTGGGCCAGGCCCTGGACCGGCTGCACCGCACCCCCGAACCGCGCCGGGACACCGCCGAGAACCCCGCCGACCCCTGGTACGACCGGGTCGGGACGCGCTCCCTCCAACTGCCCGGGGTCCGCATCCCGCAGCAGGAACTCGCGCTGATCGGCCGCAGCCCCGCCCGGTTCATGGCCCACAAGGTGTTGTTCGCCGTCCTCGGCCTCGCCCTGCCCGGCTGGTTCGCCGCCCTGGCCGCCCTGTTCGGCGACGGACTGCCGCTCGCCGTCCCCGTGCTGGTCGGACCGCTGCTCGGCGCCCTGCTCTGGTTCGTCCCCGACGGCATCGTGGCCGGCGAGGCCAAGGAGGCCCGCACCGAGTACCTGCACGGCATCGCCGCCTACCTGGAACTCGTCGCCCTGGAACGCGCCGCCGACTGCGGACCCGCCGAAGCCCTGCGCCGGGCCGCCGCCGCCGGCCGCGGCACCGTGTTCCGCCGGATCCGCGACGCCCTGGAGCGCGCGGCCACCGACCGGCTCCCGCCCTGGGACGGACTCGACGCCCTCGCCCAGGAGTTGGGACTCACCCCGCTCCAGGACGTCGCCGACATCATGCGGATCTCCGGCGTCGACGGCGCCGCCGTCTACGACACCCTGCGGGCCCGCGCCAAGAGCCTGCGCGGCGAACTGCTCTCCGAGGAACTCGCCAAGGCCAACACCGACAGCGAACGGATGGTCGCCCCCGGCTCGGCGCTCACCCTGCTGATGACGGTCCTGATCGTCTTCCCCGCGCTCTACCAGATGCTGACCGTCCAATGACCCCACCGCAGGCACCCCGTCCCCCCGCACCGAACGCACCGGAGAGCACACCATGACCCGAATCCGCGCCCTGGCAACGGCAGTTCTGCTGCCGCTGCTGTTCCCCGTCCACCTGCTGCGCCCCGTCCTGGAGTTCCGCCTGGTCAAGCTGCGCGCCGCCCGGGCCTCCGGCGACCGCGGCGCGATCAGCATCGAACTCGCGCTCGCCGTCATCGTGCTGGTCGCCATCGCCGGAGCGGTGGTCTACGCGATCACCCAGCTCGGCACCAACGTGAAGAACAAGATCCCGCAGAACGTCCCGGACGGAGGCCAGGCGCCGTGACCCGACGCCCGCCCCGGCCCTTCGCCCGCGCCGCCCTGACGGTCCGACGATTCCGCGGACGCACGCTCGACGTGGGAGCGATGTCGATCAGCCTCGCCATCGTCTTCCCCGCCGTGCTGTTCGTCATCCTCCTGGTCGTGCAGGCCGGCCTCTGGTGGTACGCCGACCAGGCCGCGCTGACCGCCGCCCGGGAAGGCGTGGACGCCGGACGCGTCAACGGCGCGCACGCGGACGACGGGCCGAGGCGGGCCCAGGACTTCACCGACCGGCTGGGCAACCTGGCCCGGCTGGAGCGGATCGACCCCGACAACGGCGACCCCGAGCTGTACCGGCTGTCCGTCACCGTCCACCCGGCGTCCGTGCTGCCGTTCTTCGACCGGCTCACGCTCACCAAGACCGCCAGCGCTCCCCGGGAGAAGTTCGTACCGCAGGGGCAGCCGTGACGACCCGACACCTGAAGGACGACCGCGGGTCGTTCGCGATCGAGGCCGCGATACTCGTGCCCGTGGTGCTCGCCTTCGCACTGATGGCGGTCGCCGCCGGGCGCGTCCAGAGCACCGGCGCGATCGTGGACGCCGCCGCCCGCTCCGGCGCGCGCGCCGCGTCGCTGGCCCGCACCCCGGAGGGCGCCCGGCAGGCAGCGGCGGACGCCGTGACACGCGCCCTCGAAGACCGCCACGTGCAGTGCGCGACCGAGCCCGTGGGGGAGCCCGAGTACGGCATCCTGAACACCGACGGCGAACCGCTCACCACCATCACCGTCAAGGTCTCCTGCACCGTCGCGTTCGGCGACCTGATGGAACTGGACGGCCTGCCCGGCCACAAGACGCTCACCGGTACATTCACCTCCGTGGTGGACCGGTATCGGGGAAACTGACCGCACGGCACCACCGGATGGGGGGAGGGACTGTGAACGAACAAGGCGTGAACTGCCGTGACCGGGGCAGCATTTCGGTCATGGTCGCCGTCACCGCCGTCAGCCTGGTGGCCGTGGTCGGCCTGGTCCTCGACTGCGGCGGCCGACTGCGCGCCGTGGAACGGGCCGACGCGCTCGCCCAGGAAGCCGCCCGGGCCGGCGGACAGCAACTCGACATCGACGCGCTGCGGGCCGGCCAGGGCTACCGCTTCGACCGGGCCGCCGCCGAACGGACCGCGACCGCCTACCTGCGCAGCCACGGCGTCAAGGGCGCCATCGGCTTCCCCCGGCAGGGCGACCTAAAGACCTTCAGCGTCACCGTCGAAACGGACTACCCGACCGCGCTGCTCGGCCTGGTCGGCATCACCACACTCCCCGTGCAGGGCCACGGCAAGGCCACCCTGGTGCACGGCATCACGGAAGGGACGACCGGCTGATGGCCGCGCGCGGAGCCGACGACCAGCACCGCAAAGGCCGCCAGGAGCGGCGACCGCACCCCGGCGGGACCCCGCCCGTGCACCTGCGCACCACCCGCCGGCGCGGCGCCGGCGGCTCGGTGTTCGCCGCGCTCGGCTCACTGCTGGCGCTGGCCCTGCTGCTGATCGGCGTACCCGCGCTGCTCGGCTACGGCACCGCCACCGTCGCCGCGATGGGCAACCCGCTGGGCCGCGGCCTGCTGGAGGCCCTCACCAGCCCCGACGACGGCAGCCTGTTCCTGTGGCTGCTGGTCGCCGTCGGCTGGCTCGGCTGGCTGTGCTTCCTGGCCTCCGTCCTGATCGAGATCCCCGCCCAGCTGCGCGGCCGGGTGGCCCGCCGGATCCCCGCCTTCGGCTGGAGCCAGCGGATCGCGGCCGGCCTGGTCGGCTCCGTCCTCGCCCTGCTCCCGGTGGCCGGCTCGGCCTTCGCCGCCACCCCCGAACTCGGCGAACGCCCCGCCGCCGTCGCCCAGTTGACGACCTCCCCGGCGCTCGCCGCGCTGCCCGCCGCCGCTCCGGCCACCGCGCCCACCGCCGACCCGCAGCAGCCGAGCTACACCGTCCGCGACTCCCGGCCCGCCGACAGCCTGTGGTCCATCGCCGAACGCCAACTCGGCTCCGGCGACCGCTGGACGGAGATCGCCAAGCTCAACGCGGGCCGCCCGATGGACGACTCCGGCACCCGCTTCGACGCCGACCGGCCGATCCAGCCCGGCTGGCAGCTGCTGATGCCCGCCGACGCCAAGCCCGACGGCGCCGCCGCCCCGGCGGCCGACGCCGCTGCCGGCGGGAGCAACCGGAGCGCCGCCGTCACCCCGCCCGGACTGTCCGCGGCCGCCCACGCCACCGTCACTGTGCACGGCGGCGACTCGCTGTCCTCCATCGCCCAGCGGGAGTTGGGCGACGGCGACCGCTGGCCCGAGCTGTTCGACGCCAACAAGGGCGTCACCGCGCCCGACGGCGAGAAGCTCACCGACCCGGACGTGCTCGCCCCCGGCATGGTGCTCACCGTCCCCGGCGCGCAGCCGGCCGCCGCGCAGCCGCCCGCTCCCCAGACGCCCGCTCCGCAGTCGCCGGACGCCCAGCCGGCCGCCCCGCTGCCCGCTCCGCAGCTGACCGTTCCGCGCAGCCACGCACCCGAGTGGCCGGAGGTCGACGAGCGGACGGCGCCGCCGGCGCAGACGCCGGCGGCCGAGACGCCTGCTGCCCAGCCGCCCGCCGTCGAGACGCCCGCTGCTCAGCCGCCTGCCGCTCAGACACCGGCTGCCGAGACGCCTGCCGCCCAGCCGCCCGCCGCCCAGACGCCGGCACCGCAGGACAGCGCGCCCGCCGCAGACCTGCCCGCCGCCGGCGACCAGCAGAAGGCGCACCACGGTGACGACTACACCGTGCCGCTGGCGGTCTCCACCATCGGCGTGCTGATGGCCGCTGCCCTGATCACCCTGGTCGCCCGCCGCCGCACCGACCAGCAGCGGGCCCGCCGCCCCCGGCACCGGATCGCCCTGCCGTCCGGCCCCGCCGGGCGCCTGGAGGCCGAGCTGAAGGCCCGTCAGAACGACGGCGGCCTGGACCTGCTCAACCGCGCGCTGCGCACCCTCGGCCGCAACACCGTCCGCGGCGACAAGCGGCTGCCCGCCCTGGTCGCCGCCCGGATCACCACCGCCGGCACCGTCGAACTGCACCTCGCCGCGCCCGCCGTGCCGATCGCCCCGTTCCGGGCCGCGCACGCCCCCAACGTGTGGTGGTGCCCGGACGACTCCGGCGAACTGCTGTCCGCCGGACAGGCCGCCAAGTACAGCGCCCCCTACCCGGCGCTGGTCACCCTCGGCAACAGCCCCGACGGCTCCACCGTCCTCGCCGACCTGGAGACCGTCCGCCTGGTCCACCTCTCCGGGCACCCCGACGACGCCGACGACGTGCTGCGCACCCTCGCCGTCGAACTCGCCCACAGCCCGCTCGCCGACCGCCTCCACCTGCACCTGGTCGGCATCGCCACCGACCTGCCCGCCGCCGGCCCCGCCACCGACCGGGTCCACCACCACGCCACCCTGGAGGCCGCGCTCGCCGCGCTCGGCCCGCGCACCGCCAAGGCCCGAGCCACCCTGGTCGCCGCCGAGGCCGGCAGCCCCCGCGAGGCCCGCAGTCGGGGCAGCGCCGACGAGGCGTGGGTGCCGGAGATCGTCCTCTCCGCGCAGCCGCCCGCCGGCAGCATCCCCGCCGAGCTCGGCCGCCTGCTCGACGGCCGCCCCCGCACCTGCCTGGCCGTCCTCACCCGCGCCCCCGAGCGCGGCGCCGGCCCCGTCGCCCGCTGGACGCTCCCCGCGACCGGCCAGTCCACGCTGCCCGGGCTGCACCTGAGCGTCGAACTCCAGCGCCTGAGCCGCGAACAGTACGACCAGCTCGGCGAACTCGTCCGCGCCTCCGGCGACTTCACCCAGCACCCGGCCCCCGAGTGGACCTTCGACGGCCCGCACAACGGCCCCGAGGACGAGGAGGAGATCCCGCTGCCCGCCGTCCCCGCGCTGGCCACCGTCGGCGCGGCGATCGCCACCCACCCCGGGCTGATCGGCCTCGACTCCGAGCCCGTCGCGTTCGGCTCCGAGCGGTCCTCCGAACGGCTCTCCGAGCGATCCTCCGACCGGTTCTCCGAGCGGGCCGACACCGCGCTCGACGCCCGGCTGATCGCCCTGCTCGGCGGTCCCGGCGGAGCACAGCAGGACGGCACCGACGCACCGTCACCGCTCTCGCTCGCCAAGCCCGCCGCCGACGGCGACGCCGCCGGACCGCGCGTGGTGGCCCGGGTCGTCCCCACCGGCAGCAGCCCGTTCGCGGGGCTCGTCCCCACCGCCCCCACCAACCCCTACGCCGTCATCCCGGTCTCCCCGGTCGCCCCCGTCCCGCCCGCGGCCTCCGAGCCTGCGGTGCCCGTCGAGCCCGCCGCGCCCCGGCACGCCGCCAACGGGCAGGCCCGCAAGGCCACCACCCCGCCGCACGGCACCCGCATCGACCCGCGCCTCGGCGCCTACCCGACCCCGGCGGACAGCCCCGTCGAGCAGGGCCCGGACGCCACCGACACCGCCGAACTCCCGCCCGTGGACGCCGCTCCGGCACCGGCCGCGGAGCAGGTGCAGTACGGCGAGGGCACGCAGTACTTCGAACTCCTGCCGGCCGAGAGCGCCCCGGAGTCGAGCACGGAGCCGAGCCAGGAGCCGGTCGTGGAGCAGGTCGCGGAATCCGCTGCGGAGGGCACCCAGTACTTCGAGCTCCCGCCCGTCGAGACCGTCCCCGAGATCGCCCCCGCCCCGGTCGCGCCGGTGGCCCCCGCCGCGCCCGTGGTGCCCGCAGTGCCCTCGGTGCCCGAGCCCACGCCGATGCACGACCAGGCGGAGGCGCCCGACCCGCACGGCGTGAGCATCGCCGCCCGGCCGTCCGCCCGGCCCGGAAGCACCGCCTCCCGGACCGACAGTGACGACCTGTTGGCGATCCTGCGCTCCCCGGAGGCGCACCACCTGCGCTCCGCACCCCGGATCCGGCTGCTCGGCCCGGTCGACGTCCTCGGGGTCGCGGGGACCATCGACCCGGCGGGCCGCCCCCGGCTGACCGAACTCGCCGCGTACCTGGCGCTGCGCCCCGGCTCCGAGCACGCGGCGATCGACCGGGACATCCACCCCGGCGCCGCCCACCTCGACCCGAAGGCCACCGCGGAGCGCCTCGCCGAGCCGCTGCCCGTCAAACTCGCCGCGCTGGCAGCCTGGTTGGGCACCTCCCCGGAGGGCCGCGACTACCTGGCCGCGGAACCCGCCGAGACGTACACCTTCGCGCCGACGGTCGGCTGCGACTGGGACGAGTTCCGCAGCCTGTACCGGCGCGGCATGCGCTCCACCTCCACCACCGCGGACGCCGCACTCGCGCACGCCCTCGCCCTGGTCCGCGGCGCCCCGTTCGCCGAGGCCCCGGCCGGCGCCTTCGCGTGGGCGGAGGCCGAACGCCAGGACATGCTGGCGGCGATCGTCGACACCGCCCACGAACTCGCCGCCCGCCGCCTCCAGTACGGCGACCACCGCACCGCCGAGGCCGCCATCTTCCGCGCCCTCGCCGTCGCCCCGGACGTCGAACTCCTGCACCGCGACCTGTTCTACGCGTACGCCTCGGCCGGAGCCCGCGACCAACTCGTCCGCGCCGTCAACCGCCTCGACGCCCTCAGCCGCCGCACCGGCCGCGACCTCGACCCCGATACGGTCGCCCTGCTCCGCGACCTCCTCACCGGAGGCTGAGCGCGCACCGGGACTGGCGAGGAGAAGTGACGAAGGCCCGGGCCGCTCAGTGGTCCGGGCCACTGTCCACACCTGCCCGGCGGGTCACCGCCTCGTGCTGATCGCTTCGGCGACGGCGCCGGGCAGCCAGTCGGCGGTGCGGGAGAAGGCGAAACCGAGCTTCTTCGCACGGGCGTTGCTCATGGCGTAGTGCCGGTCGAACGAGAACGGCGAAGCTTCCCCGCCCACCGGGACGGTCCGCAGGACGGGCTCCCGGCCGACCCCCTCGACGACGATCGCGGCGAGGCCGTACACGTCGAGCGGGCCGTCGGAGCAGGCGTTGACCGGGCCGGTGAACTCGGCGACGGCCGCCCACGCCAGCAGCTCGGCCAGCTCCCGGCAGTGAATGAAGACCGTGGGCAGCGCCTCCGCGTGCACGTCGACCGCCCGGCCCTCGGCGATCCGCTCGACGTAGTGCGCCAATCGCCCGGTGAACTCCTGCGCGCCGCCGCCCAGGACGTGCGCGCTTCGCACAGCGGCGAACTCGACGCCACCGGCACGGGCGAACACGGCCTCCGCCTGCCGCTTGCCCTCGGCGTAGTGCGCCGCCCGGTACGCGTCGTCCTCCCACGGCAGATCCATGGCCACCGGCCAGCCGCCCAGGTCCACCACCTCCTCCGACACCGGCACCTCCGCCGCCAGGCTCGGCAGCGGGCCGCTCCGCGGGTCGTAGACCTCGATCGTGGAGGTCATCACGTACCGCCGAGTCCGACCGGCGAAGACCCGGACGGCGATGGCGGCCTGCACAGGGGTGTAGCAGACCTGATCCACCACGACGTCGAAGGCGCGGCTGCCGAGGGCGGCCGTCAGGGCTGCCTCGTCATTCCGATCGACCACGAGGTGCTCGACGCCGACGGGCGGCGGGACGGACCCACGGTTGATCACCGTGACCTGGTGCCCCGCGGCCAGCAGTCGTTCGACCAGGAGCTTCCCGAAGTACCGGCTTCCGCCGATGACGCAGATCTTTCGCATGTGCCCATGGTGGTAGCGGGCGGGCACCAGTAGAAGTCCCGACTTGCAGGGCAGATATCCCGACTTGCAGGGCAGATATGAAGAAGAACTGTTGATCGAACAGATGGTCCGCGGCCTCCGCGCACGAGCCGAGCAGCCGGAGAGACGTCCAACGGGGTCACCCCCGACCGACATCCCGCCGCGCTCGGCCCGGGTGAGCAGTTAGGCGTGCATCGCGCTCCTCCGCAGGTTCGCCGGGTTGCTCCTCCCGTAGGGGGAGGTCGGAGGATGGCGGCATGACAGGCGACACGCGCTACTCGATCGGTGAGTTGGCCCGGCGGACCGGGTTGACGGTCAAGGCGATCCGGTTCTACTCCGATCGGGGCATCGTGCCGCCCACCGGCCGTACCCCGGCCGGGCACCGCTGGTACGGCGTCGATGCCGTCGCACGGCTGGACCTGGTGCGGACGCTGCGCGACCTGGGGGTGGGGCTTCCGGCGATTCGGAGGGTCGTGGACCGGGAGCTCTCGCTGTCCGAGGTCGCGGCTGCGCACGCCGAGGCGCTTGCCGTGCAGATCGACGTGCTGCGGCTGCGGCGTGCGGTACTGACGGCGGTGGCCAGGCGCGGGGCGACACCTGAGGAGACCGAATTGATGCACCGACTGGCCAAGCTCTCGGAGGACGAACGCCGGCGGCTGATCGAGGACTTCCTCGATGCCGCCCTCGGGGACGCCCCCGAACTCGTCGGCGCCAGGCGCACGTTGACCCCGGAGCTGCGCGACGATCCGGATGCCCGGCAGGTCGAGGCCTGGCTGGAGTTGGCGGAACTCACCCAGGACCCGGAGTTCCGCGCCGTCGTCCGGCAGTTGGCCGACGGGCGCCGTCCCGGCCTGCACCGGGACGCGGTCGCTCTGGTCCGCGACCGGGCCGCCGCGGCGGTGACCGCCGGCCTCGACCCGGCGTCCGCGCAGGCGGATCCGGTGGTCGAGGCGGTGACGACCCAGTACGCCGAGGAGCTGGCCCGGCCCGACGACGTCGAGCTGCGTCGCCGGCTGTTGACGTACCTGGAGGCGGCGAACGATCCGCGCCGCGAGCAGTACCTGCGTCTGCTCGCCGTGATCAACGGCTGGACGGCCCCGGAGGGTCTCACCCCGGTCCTCACCTGGTTCACCCACGCCCTGGCCGCCCGCCTCCCGGGCTGACGTGCCATCATCTGCGGCATGCGCCTCACCGCCGACGGAGCCGTCGCGGCCTCGCGGCTCGTCCTGATCGACGAGTTCGAGACCGACGACGGCTACGCGTTCGTTCCGACCCGCCCGCTGCTCCTGGCCGTCGGCGACCGGGTGGAGCTCGCCGAACCCGGTCCGGCCGTCGTGCGGGCAGACGGCACGCGGCATCCGTTGGAGGGTGGCTGGGAGACCCGGTGCCGATGGAGCGTCAGGAGACGTTGAGCGCCAGGTCGTCGAGGACGAACGAGGTCTGCTTCTGGTAGTCCTCGGCGCCGGTGAAGGTCAGTGTCACGGTCTGGCCCGCGTAGGCAGAGAGGTCGACGGTGTGCTGGGTGTAGCCGGTGTTGTGGTCGAGGTTGGAGTGGGTGGCGCCGTTGGCGGTGACGGTGAGATTGTCGTAGGCGGTGGTGGTGCTGGTCTCGGCGGTGTCGACGTGCAGCCAGTAGGTGAGGCTCGCGGCGCAGCCGGCGGGGACGGTGACGGTCTGGGTGAGGGTCTCGGTGCGGGTGGTGCCGTAGCCGTCCAGCCAGACGTCCCAACTGCCGCTGCGGGCGGGCTCGGTGGCGGCGCTGTTGACGCTGCCGGCGGTGCCGGTCCAGGGGCTGAGGGCGCCGGTCTCGAAGCCGGGGTTGCCGAGCAGCTGGGCGGGCGTGCAGGAGCCGGTGGGCGGCGGGGTGGTGCCGCCGGTGCTCGGGACGCGGTTGAAATCGGCGGTGAAGGTGGACTCGATGCCGGAGATCACGGCCGGGTCGGCGATGATCAGTCCGAGTTCGCGGTTGTGGTTCAGCGAGTTGTCGGAGAAGTTCTCCGAACCGGCGAACACTTTCGCGGTCGAGGTGCCGTAGTCCGCGACGATCGCCTTCGCGTGCACGTAGAACCCGGTGCTGCTGGTGTACGTGGTGACCTTGCCGCCCGCCGCGGTGACCTGGTTGAACTGCGCGGTGTACTTCGCGGAGGTGTCCTCGGCGACCAGCCGCACCGTCACGCCGCGCTGCTCGGCGGCGACGATCGCGTTGACCAGCGCGGTGTCGCCGAACTCCTCCTGCTCGACGTCCAGGCTGTGCTGGGCGCCGTTGATCAGCGCGAGCAGCCGGTTCTGCGAGTCGGTGGGCGACCACACCAGGTCGGTGCCGTCGGACGGGGTGACGGCGGTGTGCGCGTAGTCCGCATTGAAGACCTGCTCGATCGCGGCGACGTCGGCCGCGTCGGTGTCCAGCACGCCGTAGTCGCGGGAGGTGGCGTAGTAGGTGGTGTCGAAGTTGCCGGTGGAGATGTACGACGTGGCGCCGTCCACGGTGATGGTCTTCTGGTGGGTGTAGGTGAACGAGGCGGACGAGTAGACCACGCTCACCCCGCCGGCGGTCAGCGCGTTGTACGCGGCGCTGTTGACGGTGCTGTGGTTGGGGTCCATCACCACCCGGACCTTCACGCCCGCTTTCTGACGGTTCACCAGCGCCGTGGTGAGGTTGGTGTCGCGCAGCTCGTAGATGGTGACGTCGACCGACCTGGTGGCCGAGTTCACCAGGCTGTAGATCGCGCTCTCGCCCTGGTCGGGCAGGACGACCAGGGTGTAGGCGCCGGTGGCGGCGTGGCCCGCGGCGACCGGGGCGAGCGCGGTGGCGGCGACGGTGGCACCGGCGGCGAGGGTGCGCAGCAGGCGGCGGGTGAGGCTCATGGCAGGGCTCCAGCTGTCGGGTGCACATACGGAAGTGACGCGCGTAGCGCCGCCCAGTAAGACACGCCCTGACGGCCGATCAGAAGAGTCCGGACATGACAGATCGCTGAACAGGAATACTTTTACCGGGACCCGGACAACCGTTGACCGGACGTTCTGTCCGGCGTTCGCCCCGCCACCCCGGCTCGCGCGAAGGTTCGAGCCCGGGTGACGGGCGACCCGTCGGCGGCGCCTTCACCCGGACGAATCACCGTCGGCCGCGGCCTCCAGCACGGCGAGGTCGAGCCTGGTCATGGCGAGCATCGCCGTCACCGTCCGGTTCGCCCGCTCCGGGTCCGGGTCGTTCAGCAGCTCCAGCAGTCGGCGCGGGACGATCTGCCAGGACAGGCCGAAGCGGTCCTTCAGCCAGCCGCACTGGCCGGGCTCCCCGCCGTCCGCGGTCAGCAACTCCCAGTAGCGGTCCACCTCGGCCTGGTCGTCGCAGTCCACCTGGAGCGAGAACGCCTCGTTGAAGGTGAACACCGGCCCGCCGTTCAGTGCCCGGTACTCCCGGCCGAACAGTTCGAACGACACCAGCATCACGCTGCCCGCCGGGCCCGGACCGGCCTCCGAGTAGTGCTTGACGTCCGTCACCCGGCCGTCCCGGAACACCGAGAGGTAGAACGCGACCGCCTGCTCGGCCTGGTGGTCGAACCACAGGAACGGGGTGATCTTCTCCGCCATCGGGGAACGCCTTTCGTCGCTGTTCGAGGCCTGCCGCATCGACGCTAGCCCGGCAGGTCCGGCGGGAGCGGGCGGCGCTCCGGCGGTGCGCCAGGTCGGGGGACGGGCCGAGGTGACGGGCCGAGGGGACGGGCCGGGGGAGAGGCCAGGGGGCAGGGTGGGGGGCGGAATGCGGGGC
>NZ_BMRI01000008.1:132871-139600 GCF_014648555.1 Kitasatospora griseola | reverse complement strand
GGGGGGGGGGGGGGGGGGGGGGGGGGGGGGGGGGGGGGGGGGGGGGGGGGGGGGGGGGGGGGGGGGGGGGGGGGGGAAGGGGGGGGGGGGGCCGTGCGGGCCGTGGCAGAGTCGGTGCCATGACGCTCCCGGACCCGGTCACCCCGTTCGCCGACGACCTCCCGCCCGTCGCCGGCCTGCCCACCGCCGCCGAACAGGCCGAGCGCGACCCGGCCCAACGCGCCCTCGCCGCCCCGCTGCTGACGGAGTTCACCGCCCGCCTGCACGCCGTCACCCCCGTCACCGCGCTCTGGGTGCACGGCTCGCTCGCGCTCGGCGACTACCGGCACGGCCGCAGCGACCTCGACCTGATCGCCGTCCTGCCGACCGCCCCGGACCGCCGGCTGCGCACCGAACTCGCGCTCCTGCATCAGCAGTTGATCGCCGAACGGTCGTCCGCGGAGAAGCTGCACTGCACCTACCTGTCGCAGGACGCGCTCGCCGACCCGGCCGTCGACCACTTCACCTTCGCCCAGGGCGAGCCGATGGACCGGCCGGTCACCGCCGTCACCAGGCGCGAACTCCTGTACGGTGGACTGCGGTTGGCCGGTGCCGAGGCGGTCGCGCTGCTGCCCCCGGTGAGCGACCAGGAGTTGCACGCGCACCTCCGCACCGACCTGCGCACCTACTGGTGCCCCGTCACCGACCGCCCCGGACCCTGGCAGCGCGACATCTGGGTGGACTTCGGCCCGATCACCACCACCCGCGCCACCGTCGCCCTCCGCGAGAGCCGCCTGATCACCAAGCGCGAGGCGATCGCCCGACTTCCCTCCCTGGACGCCCCGTCCGAGCTGGTCGCGGACATCGTCGCCCGCCGCTACGGCACACCGCTGCCGCTCACCGACGAACAGCGCGACCAACGCGCCGAGCAGGCCCGGCTGTTCACCCGCGCCGCGATCGAACGGGCGCTGGAGTGACGGGAGTTCGGTCGAGGACGGACAGCGCCGCGCGGAGCGAGCCGTAGCCGTCGGCCGGGTCGGCACGGTCGCGCAGGCAGCGGTGGACGGCGGCGGTCAGTTCGAGCCGCGGGCCGATCCGGCGGTCGATCAGGGCCACCGCGAGCCGGGGACGGGTCTCGGCGTCGACGTCCGCGTTGGTGCGCAGCGGCAGCCAGCGGGCGCCCCGGGTGCGGCAGGCGGTCTCGCCGAGATACCAGAGCGCACAGTCGAAGACCGGGTCGTCGAACAGGCGGATCACGGACGGGAGATGCGCGATCCGGTAGCGCTCCACTGCTGCCATGTGGTCCAACTCGCCGGCCAGGCCCAGGGTGTGGACGCGCTGCCGCAGCACCTCCTCCAGCACCTCCAACGACCGCTCCGAGAAGTCGAGTTCACCCTCCCGCCCGGTGGCTCGCGCCCACAGCGGGAACGCCTCCTCGCGCATCGCCAGCCAGTGCGCGAGGTCCTGGCCGGGCCGGCCGGGGTCGAGCGGTCCGGGCGCGTCGGGCCGGGGACGGCTGCCCCGGCTCTGCCCGGGCCGGGTGCGGGCCAGGTCCAGGGCCCGGTCCACCACCGAATCCCAGAACGCATAGCCCTCCAGCGTCTCCGCCAGCCGGTCGCCCGCCGGCGGGCCTGCCGCCGCGACCACCGTGTCGAGCGCGGCGCACATCGGGAAGTCGTCCTCGTACAACTCCTCGGCCTCGGCCAGCTCCTGGGCCTCCTCCTCGTCCAGCACCTCCTTCGGAAGCCGCAGCAGCGGCTGCAGCCGCCCGGGCGCATGGGGTGCAGGATCGGGCGAACAGTGCCACAGCGCACCGTAGTTGCGGACGTGCACCTCGCCGAAGTACCAGGCCGCAGCGGTCAGGAACGGCTCGTCCCGCGCCGCGTCCGCCTGCTCCCGGTCCGGGAAGCGCTCCCGGACGGTCCGCTCCAGTCGGGGGAGCGAGCCGGTGCCGAAGTCCCAGCCGCTGCCGGTGAGTTCGGCCCAGGCGGGAAACCCGTCCCGGCCCTCGGCCAGCCAGACGTTCAGCCGGGGATTGTCGCGCCACTCGGGGTCGTCGATGGTGGTCATGGCCGCCGAGGGTAGGCGGCGGGACGGACAGTCGGCGGTCCGTCAGTGCGCGGGGCGCCGGAACAGGGCGGTCCACAGGAACGGCACGCCGAACAGCGGCGACTCGGCAGGCTGCTCCCGCATGCGGCGCAGCTCGACCTCGGTCAGGTCGGCGAACACCCGGCGCAGCGCGTCCGGGGTGTACGCGAGGCCACCGTGCAGGGAGCGTTCGCGGTAGCAGTCCGCGTCGGAGAGCTCGGAGCCCATGCCGCCCTCGCCGGCGGCGAAGCAGGTCAGCGCGAACAGACCGCCGGGGGCCAGTACGCGGTCGAGCAGCGCCAGGTAGCCGACCCGGCGGTGCGGCGGCAGGTGGTGGAAGCAGCCCGAGTCGACGATCAGGTCGTACGGCCCGCTCAGCTCGCCCGCGCCGAGGGCGAAGGCGTCCCCGCAGCGGAACCGGACGTCGACACCCGCCTCACGGGCCCGCTCGCGACCCCATGCGACGGCGACGGGCGAGAGGTCGACCGCGTCCACCTCGAAGCCCCGCGCGGCGAGGTGCACGGCGTTGCGGCCCGGGCCGCAGCCCAGGTCCAGCGCGCGGCCGGGGGCGATCAGTCCCCGGTCGAGGTGCGCGGCCAGGTTCTCGTCCGGTTTCGCCACGAAGAACGGGACCGGCCTGCTCCGGTCGCCGTAGAAGCGGTCCCAGTAGTCCCGGCCGTCGCCGGTGGCGAGCCGGCCGGTCTCCGGAGTGGTGCCGAACAGCCCGTCCAGGAGCGCGAGTACGTCATCGACCGTGCGAACGGTCCGGTCCATCCGGCCCCCCCTTCCGACCTGGCCGATCCTAGGCAGCGGGGACCGGACCGACCAGGTCGGGCGAGTTTCGGCCACCGCCGCAGCGGGCCGCTGCCGCCCGGCGCCGACATCGCGGGCCCCGGACTTCGGGAGGCGGGCCCCGGGCGGGCGGGCCACCCCTGCGAGGCCGGGACGGGCGCCTTCCGAGCGGTGCCCGGCCGCCCGGGGTCGAGAAAAAATCATCCGGGCGGGTGACAGGGCGTGGCGTGGCCGACATTCGCCCCCGGGCTCGATCCGCGGGCCGACGGGGTGTCAGTCGGCGGCAGGGAACAGGGCGGTGAGCTTCGGCAGCCGGGCGGCGGTCTGCTCGGCCGTCCACGGCTCGCCGTCCGGGTCGGCGACCAGCGGACTGTCGTGGCCCTGGGCGAGCATCGCCTCCTCAAGGCCGTCCTCGTTGCCGGTGAGCGCCTCCCAGGCGTCGGCCGCGCAGTAGTCGAGGGTCTCCCAGCCGGGCAGGTCGCGGTCGGTCTCGGCGGCCAGCCGCAGGAACTCGGGGTGGTCGGCAAGCGCGTCCGGCTCGTCGACGGCCAGCCGGTGGGCGTCCCGGCCGAGGCCGACCAGCCAGGCGTGGAAGTACCACAGGCCGTCGTCGCTGAGACGGCCGGGCGCCACCAGCTTCGCCACTGCGACGGTGGCCCGGGTGTCCACCGGCGCCCGCACCTCGTCCAGGCGCAGCTGGAACTCCAGCACCTCCTCCAACGGCAGTTGTCCCAGCCGGTCGACCAGCAGCTTGGTGCGGTCGCAGGGCGCGCCGGCCTCCAGGGTCGACTCCACCAGTTCCCAGAAAACGCTCAGGTCCATGCCCGGCATGCTCCCACGCCCCGAGGACACCGGTTTCCGCCGCCGGCCCTTGACTTCAAGGGCGCTTGAACTCGCAGGATGGGCGACGGCAGGGCCGGAAGCGTCCGGCCGGACGACGGGTGGAGGCATGATGCGGGCAGTGTGGCTGCGGGAGTTCGGCGGGCCGGAGGTCCTGGTGCCGGGCGAGGCGCCGGACCCGGCGCCGGAGGACGGCGAGGTGCTGATCGACGTCGCCCACGCCAACCTGACTTTCGTGGAGACCCAGTTCCGCGCCACCGGACTCGGCCCGTTCTCCGCGGCGCTGCCGATGATCCCCGGCAACGGCGTCGGCGGCACCGTCGCCGCCGTCGGCCCCGGCGTCGACGCCGAGCTGCTCGGACGGCGCGTCATCTCCTCCACCGGCGGCAGCGGCGGCTACGCGGAACGCGCCGCCGTCCCCGCCGCCGGCCTCCACCCGGTGCCCGACGGCCTCGCCCTGGACACCGCGACCGCGCTGCTCGCCGACGGCCGCACCGCCCGCCTGCTGCTGGAGACCGCCGCGCCCGCCCCCGGCTCCCGGGTCCTGATCCTGGCGGCCGCGGGCGGCGTCGGCACCCTGCTGGTCCAACTCGCCGCCCACGCCGGCCTGCACGTGGTCGCCGCGGCCGGCGGCCCCGCCAAACTCGCCCTCGCCGCCGAACTCGGCGCCGCCGAAACCCTCGACTACCGGCAACCCGACTGGACCGCCCGCACCGCCCCCGTCGACCTCGTCCTCGACGGCGTCGGCGGCACCCTCGGCCGCACCGCCGCCACCCTGCTCCGCCCCGGCGGACACCTGCTCAGCTACGGCCTGGCCAGCGGCAGTTGGACCGACCTGCCGCCGGACGAGATCGCCGCCCGCGGGCTCACCGTCCTCACCCTGCGCCCCACCCCCGACGCCGTCCGCGCCGCCACCGCCCACGTCCTCGCCGAGGCCGCGGCCGACCGCCTGCGCCCCGTCATCGGCCGCCGCTTCCCGCTGGCGCAGGCCGCCGATGCCCACCGCGCCATCGAATCCCGGGCCACGCTCGGCAAGACGCTGCTGGACGTCCGCCCGGAGTGACCCGGACGCTGCGTCGAACCCGAGTGACGCCCGGTCAGTCGGGGTTCGACCACACCAGCACGGCCGGCCCGTCCGGCGTGAGCACCGGAACCCACGCTTCGTCCGCCCGGTCGAGCCGGGTCTCGTCCAGACGCAGGGGGCGGGGCAGTTCGGTGACGCCGTCGCAGGCCCAGTGGCGGACGGTTTCGACGATCGCGCGGAGGCGGCGCCGCTCCTCGTCCGACCAGGCGTGGCACCGGGCGCCGGCGCCGCGGAAGCGGAGTTCGAACAGCTCGCGCGGCGCGTCCAACGCGGCCGGGGCGAACAGCGGCATGTCGAAAGGCCATGGCCGCGGCCCTCCCGGCCGCGGGCAGCGGGCCGCGGGCACCGGGCTCAACGGGATACCCCGCCGGTCGCGGCCGAAGCTGACGGGCCGTCGGAAATCGGGTCGTGCCCGGCCCGACGGTCTCGTTAGCATCCCGACATGTCAGATCAGCCGATGTATCCCCCCAAGCCCCGGCCCGGCGACCGCGTCGCCGTGCTCTCGCCGTCCTTCGCCGGACCCGCCGTGTTCCCGCTGCCGCACGAGCTCGGCCTGCGCCGCCTGCGCGAGGAGTTCGGACTGGAGCCGGTCGAGTACCCGACCACCCGCAAGCTCGGTGCGAGCCCCGAGGAGCGCGCCGCCGACCTGCACGCGGCGTTCACCGACCCGAGCATCACCGCCGTGCTGGCCACCGTCGGCGGTGAGGAGCAGATCAGTCTCATCCCGCACCTGGACGGGGAGTTGCTCCGATCCCACGCCAAGCCGTTCTTCGGGTACAGCGACAACACCAACCTGCTGGACTTCCTGTGGCGGCACGGCGTGGTCTCGTACCACGGTGGTGCGGTGATGACCGAGTTCGGCCGACCCGGCGCCCTGCACCCGCTCACCGAGGCCTCGCTGCGCGCCGCGCTGTTCGACGGCGGCGAGTTCGACCTGCGCGAAGCCGAGGACGTCAGCACCGAACTCGGCCGCTGGGAGGACCCGGCGACCTTTGAACAGCTGCCCGCGAGCGAGCCCGGCACCGGCACGTACTGGCACCGCTCCGACCGGGTGGTCGAAGGCGTCAGCTGGGGCGGCAACCTGGAGATCCTGCACTGGATGGCCGCCGCCGACCGCCTGCTGCCCGTCGAGGCGTACGCGGGCTGCGTGCTGGTGCTGGAGACCTCCGAGGAGATGCCGTCCGGCACCGAGGTGTACCGGATGCTGCGCAACCTCGGTGAACGCGGACTGCTCCGGCAGTTCCCGGCCGTGCTGTTCGGCCGCGCCATGGCCTGGTCCTTCGAGCAGCCGAACGACGCCGAGCGGCGCGCCGAGTACCGCGCAGAGCAGCGGGCCGGCGCGCTGCGCGCCCTGGACGCCTACGCGCCGGACACCACGGCCGTGTTCGACGTCGACCTGGGCCACACCCAGCCCCAGCAGGTGATTCCGTACGGCGGCCGGATCCGGGTCGACGGCCCGGCCCGCCGCATCACCGTCACCTACTGAACCCGCCCGGCGGCACGTGCCCGCACCCGCGCCGACCAGCGCGGGCCGCCGCGGGCCGCGCCACCCGGCCTGGCCCGGTCGCCCGCCGACCACGTATCGTGGCCGGGATCGGAACGCGGTGCCCGGGGCACTGCGGCGAACGGGCACGACGTCGCGCGGGCGGCGGACGGGGGCGGTGACCTGACGGTGGCTGACGTGGCATCGACGACGGGGGACGGGCCGGCGGCGGCAGACCTGGAGGACACCTTCAAGCTGTCGACCCAGCCGGCGGGAAGCCCCGCGCAGGGCGCCGAACTTCCGCCCGCCAACGACCCGTTCGCCACCTCCGTCAACCTGCGGGTCAACCTGACGCCCCCGGACCTCACCCCCGGCGGCAGCCGGACGGCCCCGTCGCCCACCCCGACCCCGGCCGGCGGCACGCCCGTCCCGCCGCCGCCCGCGATGCCGCCCACCCCGGTCA
>NZ_BMRI01000008.1:90344-132847 GCF_014648555.1 Kitasatospora griseola | reverse complement strand
GCACCGGCTGGACGGGCATGATCCCGGTGATCACCGCCGACATGCCGCCGCCCGGCACGGCCGTCCCGGCACCCGTCGCGGCGTCAACTCCCGCACCCGCGCCGGTACCCGCGCCCGCGCCCGCCCGCGGCATCGGCCAGGGCCTGCGCGGCCGGATCCTGGTGATCGAGGGCGGCTACGGCGGCGGCCGCCGCTGGGGACGCGGCGGCACCGCGCACGCCTCCGTGCTGTCCGCCGCGCTGGCCGGCGTCGCCCCGCAGATCCTGCTCTCCGCCGACCAGGTGGACGCCGTCCACCTGCCCGGGGCCAACGACCCGCAGACCGTGCTCGCCCACCTGCGCGCCGCCGCCCGCCACCCCGGGCCGCTGCTGATCCACCTCGGCGGCCACCTGGTCACCGACCGGCGCGGCGACCAGATGTACCTCTCGCTGCGCGAGAACAAGGCCTCCGAGAGCCTGCCCTGGTCCGCCCTCGCCACCGAACTGCGGCACCGCGGAACCGAGTTCGACACCCTGGTGATCGGCGACCTGAGCGCCGACCCGGTGCTGTGGCCGCACCTGGTCTCCGCCGCCGGCCAGCAGCTGAGCGAAGGCGTGCCGCTGTGGGCCGTCGTCAACCACGACCCCGACCAGCTCGGCACCTTCACCCGCGCGCTGATCGAGACCCTGCACCGCGGCCGCCCCGGCGCCGACCAGTTGCTCACCCCCGAACTGGTCCGCCAGCAGGTCCACTCGGTGCTGCGCGCCGACACCGTGGTGATCGCCGCGCACCCCGGCGACCGGCCGTGGTTCCGCAACACCTCCCGGCAGATCGGCCCCACCGACCCCGCCGCCGGCCGGCCGACCGCACCCCCCGCCGCGACCCCGGCCGCCCCGCCCGCCGCGCGCCCCGCCGAACCGGCCCGGCCCCGGCTCGCCCCCGGCTGGACGCCGCGCGCCCTGGTCTCGCTGCGCAAGCCCGGCGTGCCCGCCACGCCCGCCCGCCGCCGAATGATCGTCTCGCTGGTGCGCGGCGTCCCGATGGTCCCGGTGGACACGCCGCTGGTCGACCTCGGCAAGGACCGCCCCGCACCGGACGCGGCACCCGAGCCCACCGTCCGGCTCGGCAAGGACCTCCCGGCGGCGGCCGCCGCACCGGCGGTCGAATCCGCCGAGTCCGCGCCCGCCCCGGCCGAGTGGTACGCCGTGGACTTCGCCAAGGCCGCACCCGCGCCCGCACCGGCCGGACTGCTCGAACGGTCCGAACCCGCCGCGGCGGAACCCCGGTTCGACCCGCTGGCCGCGACCGTCCCGATCACCGGCGACGCCCTGGCCGCCACCCTGCCGCTGCCCGACCCCGGCGCGACCGTCCCGACCGTGCCGCTCGACAAGCCCCAACCACCGCTCCGGCACGACCCGTTGGCGGCGACCGTGCCACTGGACAAGCCGTCGGTCCGGCACGACCCGCGGGTGGCCGCCGTCCCGCTGGAGAAGAACGCCGCCGCTGCCCCGTCCGGCCCGGCCGAACAGGCCCCGCCGACCCACTACTTGGAGGCCATCGGCGAGATCGTCCGGGCCGCCGAGGCAGGCGACCACGACACCGCCGCGACGCTCGCACTCGCCCTGGAGAACAAGGCGGTCGCCGCGCACGGCACCCTCGCCCCGGTGGTGCTCCAGGTCCGGCAGGTCCGCGCACACGTCTCCCGGGTGGCCGGACTGCCCCTGCTGGCCGCCGAGTTGTACCGCCAGGTGGCCGCCGCGCTGCTGCAGGTCGAAGGCCCCGAGCACCCCGAGACCCAGCGCGCCGCCACCAACGCCGAAGCCTGCTGGCGCGCCGTCAAGGACCCGACCGAGGCGATCCGGATCGCGCCCGAGATCATAGAGCTCCGCGCCCACCTGCCCGGCCCCGACGGCCGCAAGCTGCGCGCCTCCGAACGCTACCTCCAGCAGCTCGTCAACGCGAAGGCGGCGGCGGGCAGTTGATGTCCACTCACTGATCCATGGACCACGGCGCGTCCGGCGGCGGCGCGCCGGTGTCCAACAGGTGCCGGACGAGGCGCAGCGCCCGGTCGAGCGGGACGGTGTCCTCGTCCGGGTACTCGTCGTGCTGGCCGTTGGCGAGCAGGTAGCCGTCGCTCCAGCCGTCCGCGCCCGGGTCGACGGCGTGCCCGCCCGGGTCGCCCGGCCCGTCCAGCAGCATCACCATCGCCCGCTCGCCGTTGCAGACCACCGCCAACTGCCGCCCGCGCGAACTGTGCAGCCAGTTCTCCAGCCGGCCCGCGCCGATCCGTCGCCGCAGCTCGGCGACGGCGTCCTGCCGGTCGGCCGCGGTGGACGCGTGATCGGCGAACTCCCAGCGCTCGGCGTGCTGATGGGTCATGCGGGCGGTCTCCCTCCGGGCGCGGCGGCGCGGTCCCGAACCGCCCACGCTACCGGGAGGCCGGGCTCAGTCCGCGTCGACGGGCAGCAGGCCGCGCTCGGCGAAGACCCGCTTCGCCGCGAGGGTGGCGTTGACGGCCCGGGGGAAGCCGCAGTACGCGGCGGCGTGCAGCAGGGCCTCGACGATCTGACGCGGGGTCAGGCCGACGTTCAGCGCGGCGTTCACGTGGACCTCGACCTCGGGCTCGCAGCCGCCGAGCGCGGTCAGCATGCCGAGCGTGACGAGTTGCCGGTCGCGTGGCTCCAGCGCCGGACGGGAGTAGATCTCGGCGAACCCCCAGGCCGCGATCTGGTGCGCCAGCTCGGGGGAGACGTCCGTCAGCGCCGCCACCATCCGCTCGCCCGCCTCGCCGTCGATCCGCCCGAGGACCCGCATGCCCCGCTCGAAACGCTCACGGCGGTCGTCCGTGGTCATGGCCCGGCTCCCTGCGTGGTTCGACGATCGGGCGGCTCGACGGCCCGAAGGCCACCGTAGGGTCCGGCCGGGCCGCACCGGGCGGGCCGCGCCGACGCGACCCCCGGCCGGCCCAGCGGAGGACCGGCCCTGCGGGGCCCGGTCGGGTCGACACCTGCCCGAATCAAATGCTGCGACGTCCGGCGCAAGGAGGCGCTACACTCGCCGCGACACCGTTGGTACGCGATGCGCGGGTACGCGATTCGCGTGAGCAGAGGGACAGAGACGTGGCGGGTGACGACGACATCTCCGGGTGAGATCCGGATCTGACGGCCACCGGGCCGGCGCACAGGAGCGCTGCCGGAGTGGTCCGTTTCGTCGTCCCCTTTTTCGCCCGTCCCCCGGGGCAGTGGCTGTTCCCTGCCCTCCAGCACCTTCGAGGTCTCTTCACCATGTCCGACGCTGCCGTCGTCTGCTCCAACCTGTCCTTCTCCTGGCCGGACGACACCCCCGTCTTCCACGACCTGTCGTTCAGCGTGCCCACCGGCCGCACCGGCCTGGTCGCCCCGAACGGCTCCGGCAAGTCCACCCTGCTCCGCCTGATCGCCGGCCAACTCAAGCCCACCGCAGGGTCGGTGACCGTCTCCGGCACCCTCGGCTACCTGCCGCAGACCCTGCCGCTGACCGGGAACCTCACGGTCGCCGAGGTGCTCGGCATCGCCGAGGTGATCCGCGCCCTGGACGCCGTCGAGTCCGGCGACGTCGCCGAGGCGCACTTCGCCACCATCGGCGACGACTGGGACATCGAGGAGCGCACCCGCGCCCAACTCGACCGCCTCGGCCTCGGCCACCTCGCCATGGACCGCAGCCTGAGCACGCTCAGCGGCGGCCAGGTGATCTCCCTCGGCCTCGCCGCCCAACTCCTGCGCCGCCCGGACGTGCTGCTGCTCGACGAGCCCACCAACAACCTCGACCTGACGTCCCGCCACCGGCTCTACGACGTGCTGTCCGATTTCAACGGCTGCCTGCTGCTGGTCAGCCACGACCGTGCGCTGCTCGACCGGATGGAGCGGATCGCCGAACTCGGAAACGGCGAACTGCGCCTGTACGGAGGCGACTTCACCGCCTACGAGGAGGCCGTCCGGGGCGAGCGGGAGGTCGCCGAGCGCAACGTCCGCAACGCCGAGCAGACGCTGAAGCGGGAGAAGCGCGAGGCCCAGCAGGCCCGGGAGCGCGCCGACCGGCGGGCCAGCAACGCCGCGAAGAACCTGAAGAACGCCGGCCTGCCGAAGATCTTCGCCGGAAACATGAAGCGCGGCGCGCAGGAAGCCGCCGGCCGCTCGGGCCAGGTGCACGCCGCCCGGGTCGACGAGGCCAAGGCCCGCCTCGACGAGGCCGGGCGGGCGGTGCGCGAGGAGCAGCGCCTCAGCCTGGAACTGCCCGACACCCAGGTGCCCGCCGGCCGCACCCTGTTCCACGGCACCGGCCTGCAGGCGCGCCTCGACGGCAGCGAGGTGTTCGCCCCCGGCGGCGTCGACCTGGTCGTCCGCGGCCCCGAACGGATCGCGCTGACCGGCCCCAACGGCGCCGGCAAGACCACCCTGATGCGGCTGATCACCGGCGCGCTCACCCCGGACGGCGGCGAACTGCGGCGCGGCGAAGGCCGGATCGCGTACCTGTCGCAGCGCCTGGACCTGTTGGACGAGAACCGCACCGTCGCGGAGAACTTCGCCGAGTTCGCGCCCGAGCGCCCCGAGGCCGAGCGGATGAACCTGCTCGCCCGGTTCCTGTTCCGCGGCCCCCGCGCGCACCTCCCGGTCGGCGTGCTGTCCGGCGGCGAGCGGCTGCGCGCCACCCTGGCCTGCGTGCTGTGCGCCGAACCCGCACCGCACCTGCTGCTGCTCGACGAGCCCACCAACAACCTCGACCTGGTCGGCGTGGGCCAGTTGGAGAGCGCCCTGAACGCCTACAAGGGCGCGTTCGTGGTGGTCAGCCACGACGAACGGTTCCTCGCCGAGATCGGCGTCGACCGCCGCCTGCGCCTGGCCGACGGCGTTCTCGCCGAAGCGGCGGCCCCCGCGATCTGACCGACCGGCCCGCGACACCTGCCCGGGCAGGCCACCGGCCGTCCGGGCAGGTGTCGCGAGCGGGCCGCGGGGAGGCTGCCCTGCCGGTTCCCGTGGATTGCGGCAGCGTGCCCGGCGGGCTGCACGTCGCGGACCACGGGGGAGTTCGGCGGGGCTCGACCAGCCGAGGGTGTGGGCGAGGTCGAGCCACCTGGGCGGGGTCGGACCGGCGAGCTGCTCGGCGTGGCTCCGTGATCGATGGGGTGCTTCAACCCTGCTTCAACCACGGGCGTCCGCACCCCAGTTGACGATCCCGGGGCGGCGGTGGGCCGCACCGTGCGGCCGTCCCGCCGCGTCCCGCGGCCCGGGTGGCGGCTCGCCGCCGACCGCGCCGCCGCCGACCGCGCCGTGCCCCAACGAGCCCCGGCTGTCGCCGAGTCGGCCCGTCCGATCCCGGCCCGGGCCGCTCGCCCGCTCGAAGCGAGCCGCCAATGACTTCAAGGGAGTTACCCCATGACCCAACCTGCCCTGATCGCCCACGACCTGGTCCGGGTCCTCGGCGGCCGCCGGATCCTCGACGGCCTGTCGCTGACCGCCGCACCCGGCCGCCGTCTCGGCCTGATCGGCGAGAACGGCTGCGGCAAGTCCACCCTGCTGCGAGTGCTGGCAGGCGTGGACGAGCCCGATGCCGGGCGCGTCGACCGCCCGGCCGACCTCGGGTACCTGCACCAGGAGATCCCGTTCGACGCCGCCACCACCGTCGCCGCCGTACTGGACGACGCCCTGCGCGAGGCCCGTACCGACCTCGCCGAACTCGACCGGCTCGGAGCCGACCTCGCCGAACTCCCGGACGGCGACCCGCGCCTGCCCGACCTGCTGGCCGCGTACGGCGCGCGGCTGGAGCAGGCCCAGGACCGGGAGGCCTGGGACGCCGACCGCCGCGCCGCCCTGCTGCTCGACGGTCTCGGCCTGGCCGCCGCCGCGCCGCAGCGCACTCTCGGCTCGCTGTCCGGCGGGCAGCGCGGCCGCCTCGCCCTGGCCGCCCTGCTGGTGCGCCGCCCCGCGGCCGTCCTGCTCGACGAGCCGACCAACCACCTCGACGACGGCGCCGCGGCCTTCCTGGAGGAGCAACTCCGCTCCCTGCCGGGCACGGTGGTCGTCGCCAGCCACGACCGGGCGTTCCTCGACGCGGTCTGCACCGACCTGCTCGACCTCGACCCGGCGGCGGACGGCCCGGTCCGCTTCGGCGGCGGCTACCGGGCCTACCTGGACGCCAAGCGCGCCCGGCGGCACCGCTGGGAGCGCCGGTTCGCCGACGAGCAGCGGGAGTTGGCGGAGCTGCGGCGCTCGGTGGAGGTGACCGCGCACCGGGTCGCCCCGGACCGCGGGCCCACCGACAACGAGAAGATGGGCTACGGCCACCGGGCCGGCCGGGTGCAGCAGCAGATCTCCCGCCGGGTGCGCGACGCCGCCGGCCGACTCGCCGACCTGGAACGCCGACAGGTGGCCGAACCGCCCGCCCCGCTGCGCTTCGTCCCGGACACCCTCACCACCGGCCCGGACGCCCCCGCCACCGGCTCGGAGCAGGAGGCGCCCGACCCGCTGGTGACGTTGCACCGGCTCCGGGTACCCGGACGGCTCGCACTCGACGCCCTGGACGTGGCCGCGGACGAACGCCTGCTGATCACCGGCGGCAACGGCACCGGCAAGTCCACCCTGCTCGCCGTCCTGGCCGGCCGCCTCGACGCGACGGGACGGGTGCACCGGAGGCCCGACCTGACGGTGGGTCTGCTCACCCAGGACACCGCGTTCGAACGGCCCGACCGCACCGCCCGCGACACCTACGAGCTGGCGCTCGGCCCCGACCGCGCCGAACGCGTCCCGCTGGCCTCGCTCGGTCTGCTGGCCGCCGCCGACCTCGACCGCCCCGTCGGGTCCCTGTCGGTCGGCCAGCGCCGCCGCCTCGCCCTCGCCCTGCTGGTGGCCCGCCCGCCGCAGCTGCTGCTGCTCGACGAACCCACCAACCACCTCTCCCCGGTGCTCTGCGACGAACTGGAGGAGGCCATGGGCGCCAAGGGCCCGGGCGCGATCGTGGTAGCCGCCCACGACCGCTGGCTGCGCCGCCGCTGGCAGGGTCGCGAGATCAGCCTGAACCCCTGACGCACCGCCGACCCGGCCCGGACTCCCACGAGTCCGGGCCGGGCCGGCCTGCGCCAACAGACCTACCGCGCGCCGCCGTTGACGTACAGCGTCTGCCCGCTCACGTACGACGCGTCCTCGCTCGCCAGGAACGCCACCACCGAGGCGACCTCCTCCGGCAGGCCCACCCGCCGCAGCGGGGTGCGCTGCGCGACCTCCGCCTGGTGCGCCTCCGGCGTCGCCCCGACCCGCTCGGCCGTCGCCGCCGTCATCGAGGTCGCGATGTAGCCCGGCGCGACCGCGTTCACGTTCACGTTGTACGGACCCAGCTCGATCGCCAGCGTCGCCGTCAGGCCCTGGATGCCGGCCTTCGCCGCCGCGTAGTTGGCCTGGCCGCGGTTGCCCAGCGCCGATCGCGAGCTCAGCGACACGATCTTGCCGTACTTCTGCTGCACGAAGTACCGCTGCGCGACGTGCGAACAGTTGTAGGCGCTGGTCAGATTGACCGACAGCACCAGGTCCCAGTCGCTCTTCGGCATCTTGAAGAACAGGTTGTCGCGGGTGATCCCGGCGTTGTTCACCAGGATGTGCACCCCGCCCAACTCCTCGACCACGGAGGCGAACACGGCCTCCACCGCCTCGTAGTCGGCCACGTCGCAGCCGAACGCCCGCGCTGTGCCGCCCGCCGCGACGATCTCCTTGACGGTGCCCTCGGCGCGCTCCGCCGTCAGGTCGACCACGGCCACCGCCGCGCCCTCCTCGGCCAGCCGCCGCGCCGTCGCCGCCCCGATGCCCTGCGCGGCGCCGGTCACCACCGCCACCTTGCCGTCGAACCTGCCCACAGTCACACCTTTCCGATGGTTCGTCATGAATGAAGTCAGTCCCGCTCGACCAGCACCGCGGAGCCCTGGCCGACGCCCACGCACATGGTCGCCAGGCCGCGCCGGGCGCCGGTGCGGCGCATCCGGTGCAGCAGCGTGGTGAGGATCCGGGCGCCCGAGCAGCCCAGCGGGTGGCCCAGGGCGATCGCCCCGCCGGACGGGTTCACCAGCTCCGGGTCGATGCCCAACTCGCCGACGGAAGCCAGCGCCTGGGCCGCGAACGCCTCGTTGAACTCGGCGGTCTCCACGTCCTGCAGCTTCCAGCCGCCGCGCTCCAGCACCCGCCGGGTCGCCGGGACCGGCCCGATGCCCATCACGTCCGGGTGCACGCCCATCGACGCGCCCGCCACGTACCGCCCCAGCGGCTCCAACTCCAGCTCCGCGAGCGCTCGTTCGCTGACCAGCAGCAGCGCTGCCGCGCCGTCGTTCATCGGCGAGGCGTTGCCCGCGGTGACGGTCCCGCCCGCCCGGAACACCGGCTTCAGCGCGGCCAGCTTCTCGGCCGTGGTGTCGGGACGGATCGACTCGTCGCGCTCCACCAGCACCCCGTCCGGGCGCTCGACGGCCAGCAGTTCGGCGTCGAAGTGGCCCGACTCCCGTGCCTGCGCGGCCAGTCGGTGGCTGCGCAGCGCGAACGCGTCCTGCGCCTCGCGGTCGATGCCGTAGCGGGCCGCGACCTCCTCGGCGGTCTCGCCCATCGACAGCACGCCGTGCAGCTCGCGCATCCGCGGGTTGGTGAGGCGCCAGCCGAGCCGGGTGTCGAAGGTCTCCAGCTTGTGCGGCAGCGCCTCGTCCGGGCGGGGCAGCACGAACGGGGCCCGGCTCATCGACTCGCAGCCGCCCGCGACCACCACGTCCGCCTCGCCGGACCCGATCGCCCGGGCCGCCGTGGTGACGGCCTCCATCCCGGACGCGCACAGCCGGTTGACGGTCGCGCCCGGCACCGAGTCGGGCAGGCCGGCGAGCAGCACCGCCATCCGGGCCAGGTTGCGGTTGTCCTCGCCGGCCTGGTTGGCGGCGCCCCAGTACACGTCGTCGATCCGTGCCGGGTCCAGCCCCGGCACCTGGTCGAGCAGTCCGCGCAGCACCGCCGCCGACAGGTCGTCGGGTCGGACGGCGGACAGTGCGCCGCGCAGCCGACCGATCGGGGTGCGGCGGGCGGCGGCGATGAAGACCGGAAGCACTTCGTCGAGCTCCTGTTCGTGACGGTCGGCCGACCGGTGCGCTCGTGACGCACGGTCAGAAGGCGTTGACCCCGGTGAGGGAACGCCCGATGAGCAGCTTGTGGATCTGACTGGTGCCCTCGTACAGCGTCATCACGCGGGCGTCGCGCAGGTACTTGCCGACCGGGTACTCGTCGATGAAGCCGTACCCGCCGAACACCTGCAGCGCGTTGTTCGCCGACCGCACCGCCGCCTCGGAGGCGAACAGCTTGGCGACCGAGGACTCGGTGGCGAACGGCAGGCCGCGGTCGACCAGGTCGGCCACCCGCCAGGTCAGCAGCCGCGCCGCGGCCACGTCCACCGCGATGTCGGCCAGCAGCTCCTGAACCAACTGGTGGTGGGCGATGGACTTTCCGAACTGCTCGCGTTCGCCGGCGTAGCGGACCGCCGCGTCGAGGGAGGCCTGCGCGATGCCGACGCAGCCCGCCGCGACCGACATCCGACCCTTGGCGAGCGCCGCCATCGCCACCGTGAAGCCCTTGCCCTCCGCGCCGAGCCGGGCACTGTCGGGCACCCGGACCGCGTCGAAGGACAGCTCGGCGGTCGCCTGGCCGCGCAGGCCCAGCTTGCCGTGGATCGGCGTGCGGGTGAACCCGGGCGTGTCGGTGGGCACCAGGAAAGCGCTCACCCCCCGGTGTCCGGGTTCGCCGGTGCGGGCGAACACCAGCGCCACCTCGGCCCACGTCCCGTTGGTGATGAACATCTTCGAACCCGAGATCAGCCAGTGGTCGCCGTCCCGCACCGCCCGGGTGGTCAGGTTCGCCGCGTCGGACCCGGTGCCGGGCTCGGTCAGCGCGAAACACGCCAGCGCCTCGCCCGAGCACAGCCGCGGCAGCCACTGCCGCTTCTGCTCCTCCGTGCCGAACGCGTTGATCGACTTGGCGACCAGGCCCAGCGAGACCGACACCACCCCGCGCACCGAGGAGTCGCCGCGCCCGAGCTCCTCCAGCACCAGGCAGTACGCCAGGTGGTCGCCGCCGCTGCCGCCGTACTCCTCCGGCAGGGTCAGGCCGAGGAAGCCCAGCGCGCCGAGCTTCTTCACGATCCCCAGGTCGATCGACTCCGCCCGGTCCCACTCGGCGGCGAACGGCACGATCTCCCGGTCGGCGAACCCGGCCGCCAACTCCCTGACGGCGGCCTGCTCCTCGGTCAGCTCCAGGTCCACGCGGCGACCCCTCGACAGTCCCAATAAACTAGCGGTGCAAGTTTTACGGCGACTGTAGCCCGCCCCCGCCCCGCACGGAAGAGGCTGCCTGCGACAATGGGCCGGTTCCGTCGGCCCGCGACCCGAGGAGGCCAAGATCGCCCGACCGCGCACCCCCCTGCTCAGCCGGGACCGGATCGTCGCCGCCGCACTCGCCCTGGTCGACACCGAGGGACTGCCCGCCCTCTCCACCCGCCGCCTGGCCGCCGAACTCTCCGTCAGCGGACCGTCCCTCTACAACCACTTCGCCACCAAGGACGAACTCCTGGACGCCGTGGTCGACAGTGTGATGGGCGAGGTCGACCTCACCATGTTCGACGCGCCGGACGACTGGCGCACCGCCCTGCGCGACTGGGCCCGCTCCTACCGCGCCGCCCTGGCCGCCCACCCCCACCTCGTCCCCGTCCTCGCCCAGGGCCCCGGCCGCCGCCCCAACGCGCTGCGCCTCGCCGACGCCGTCTTCGGCTGCCTGGTCGACGCCGGCTGGCCCCGCGGCCAGGCCACCCGGATCGGCGCCCTGATGCGCTACTTCGTCACCGGCTCCGCCCTCGGCTCGTTCGCCGCCGGCTTCCCCGAGGACGCCGCCCTCTACACCGCCGACTACCCCCACCTCGCCGACGCCCACCGCCTCGCCGAACACCGCCGCACCATCGACGAAGGCGCCTTCGAAACCGGCCTCGAAGCCCTCCTCGACGGGCTCGAACTCCGCTACCGCAAGCTGAGTTGACGGGCGCCGGTGGAACGTGCCGCGGATGCCCTCCAGGGCCGTCCGGGCCGATGGTCTGACGTTCCGACAGCAGCTCACTGCCCAGCCCGTCCCTGTCTGTCCGTTTTACTTCCGTTTTGCATAATGCTCTCCGTTTCCGTACGGTTTCATCCGTTCGGAGCAATTCGGCAGGCGGACGCGCCGTGAACACGGCGTTGCGCCGTCCGGCCGACATGCGGTCGCTCGAACGGTCGACCATGGTTGGCCGGACGTGGGCGGCACCGGTCCGCCTGCCCTGACGGTCAGGAGGACCAGGCGTATGGGTGGAACGGACAGGCGGGCGGTGATCGGCGAGTTCCTCGGGACGCTGCTGCTGGTTCTGCTGGCGGTGGGCGCCGCGGTGCTCGCGGGCGAGGCGATCGGCCCGGTCGGCATCGCGCTGGCGTTCGGCTTCGTACTGCTCGCGCTGGCGTACGCGCTCGGACCGATATCCGGCTGCCACGTGAACCCGGCGGTGACGCTCGGCTTCCTGCTGGCCCGCCGGATCGACGGGCGCACCGCGGTGTCGTACTGGATCGCGCAGGTGCTCGGCGGCATCGCCGGCGCGGCGCTCGTCCTGGTGCTGGCCAAGCAGGTGCCGGGGCTGGAGACCCACGGCAAGCTCGGCACCAACGGCTGGGGCGACCGCTCCGAGGTGCACATCAACGCCGGCGGCGCGTTCCTGACCGAGGTCGTCCTCACCTTCCTGCTGGTGTACGTGGTGCTGGCGGTCACCCACCGGCTGGCCGCGGTCGGCTTCGACGGGCTGCCGATCGGCATCGCCCTGGCGGTCGTCCACCTGGTCGGCATCCCGCTCACCGGCACCTCGGTCAACCCGGCGCGCAGCCTCGGCCCGGCGCTGTTCGCAGGCGGCGACGCGCTCTCCCAACTGTGGTTGTTCCTGCTCGCCCCGCTGGTCGGCGGCGCACTGGCGGCGGGCATCCACCTGCTGACCCACCCGCAGCCGAACCTTCCGGTCGCGGAGGCCCTGGCCACCGACGCCCGGGTGTAGTACCCGACACGACGGCCGAAGCGGCGGCCGGGACCGTGATGAACGGTCCCGGCCGCCGCTTCGGCGTCGGATGCTACGGGGCCCCCGGTCGGGCACGCGGCTCGACGTCGCTCACCGGGCGGCCCCGCACTCCGGAGGGAAAGCGTTTACCGCAGGGCGCGGCGCAGGGACGCCGCCGGGTCGCCCGCGTGGTACGGGCGCTCGCTGGGCTCGATGCCGTCCAGGAACTCCTGGTAGCGCAGCGCGTAGTGGAGGTGCATCAGCGGGGTGGCCGGCTTCAGCGCGCGCAGCGGGTCGCTGCCGGGGACGAGGGCCTGCCAGGCGGCGGCCCAGCGGGCCCGGACCTGGGCGGCGCGCTCGGGGGAGAGGAACGGGTCGGGGCGCAGGCCGTCGAGGGCCGGGTGGCTCCACACCGCGTCGGAGAAGTCCAGGACCACCCCGCGCTCGCCGTCCCAGCGCCAGTTGCCCGGGTGGCAGTCGCCGTGCACCAGCGTCAACGGCAGCCCGCAGTCCGCGAGTTCGTCGACCAGCGCGGGAAGCCGGTCGGCCAGTGCCAGGGCCCGGTCGTACTCCTCGGCGGTCAGCTCCGGCCGCAGCCGCTCCAGCAGCGCCGGGAACAGCTCCGCCAGCGCCGCCGGCGAGCGGTCGGTCAACCCGCCCGGCCCGTCCGCGGCAGCGGCCGCCTGCACGGCCGCCCACCGGTCGACGACACTCAGCATGCCGTCCTCCGGCAGCCCCCAGCAGTCCACGCCCGGCACGTCCGCCATCAGCATCCGGCGACCGTCCGCCGCCAGCACCTGCGGCACCAGCCCCGGATCGGCCTTCGCCACCCGGGCGATCACTTCGGCCTCGGCCACCGCGAACGGCGGAGTGCTCTTCAGCCAGGCCGCGCCCGCACCGGTCGGGAAGCGGGACAGCGCCGACAGGTTCCAGCTGCGCAGTTGCTCCACCGGGCCGGACCGCGGCCGCCCCAGCGCCGCCAACTCGCCGTCCGCCCAGGCCCACTCCGCGGCCAACCCGTCCGCCGACGCCCATGGCAGCCGCAGCGGCTGCTCGTCCAGCTCCACTGCGGGGGCGGCGGCGAGCGGCCGCGAGGGACGCTCCAGCGCCTGCGCCAGGTACACCACGTCACCGCAGCTGCCGGTCTCCCCGCCCTCCACGGAGAGCATCCGCAACAGCGCCACCGGCGCCCCGGCCGCCTCGGCGGCCGCCCGCACCACCTCGCCGATCTCCGGCCAGTAGGGCGAGGAGGTCGTGAAAGGCCCCACTGCGCCGAGAAGTTCACCCTGCCATGCGATCAGGACGGTCGCCGTCCGCTGTTCAGTGTTCTGCACCCCGGCATTGTCCGGACACAGCGGCCCGCCCGCCAGCGAATTACCGCCGACGGGCGGGCCCGGCAGTCGCCGCTCAGTCCGAGGCGTCCGTCATCGGCCGCGACAGCGACAGCCCGAACCGGCCCTCCGCGTCCGTCCACCAGTCGCTCAACTTCAGCCCCGCGGCGAACAGTTCACGCTCGATCCGCTCCCGGCGGAACTTCGCCGACACCTCCGTGTACAGCTCCTCGCCCTCCTCGAAGTGCACCGCGAGACCCAACTCCGTGATCTTCACGCTCTGCGCCCGCAGCGAGCGCAGCCGCATCTCGATCCACTCCTGCTCGGGATCCCAGAGCGCGACGTGCGCGAACTGCGCGGGGTCGAAGTCCGCGTCCAGCTCCCGGTTCAGCACGGACAGCAGGTTCCGGTTGAACGCCGCCGTCACCCCCGCCGCGTCGTCGTACGCGGCGACCAGCACCGCCGGGTCCTTCACCAGGTCGGTGCCCAGCAACAGGGCGTCGCCCGGCAGCAGTTGGGCCCGCAGGCCGGACAGGAACGCCGCCCGCTCGGCCGGCACCAGGTTGCCCAGCGTGCCGCCGAGGAACACCACCAGCCGCGGGCCGCCGCCCTCCTCCGGCAGGCCGAGACCGGTGGTGAAGTCCGAGAGCACCGCGGAGACGTCGAGCCCCGGGTACTCCTCGATCAGCGACGTGGCCGCCGACTCCAACGCGCTCTCGCTGACGTCGACCGGCACGTACCGCTCCAGGGTGCCGTGCCCGCGCAGCGCGTCCAGCAGCAGCCGGGTCTTCTCCGAGGAGCCGGAGCCCAGCTCGACCAGGGTGCGGGCCCCGGTCGCGGCCGCGATCTCCCCGGCCCGCACGGTCAGGATCTCCCGCTCCGCGCGGGTCGGGTAGTACTCGGGCAGCCGGGTGATCTCCTCGAACAGCTCGGAGCCCCGGGCGTCGTAGAACCACTTCGGCGGCAGCCGTTTGGGCTGCCCCGTCAGACCTGCGCGCGCATCGGCGCGCAGCGCCCGGTGCAGGTGGTCGGCGGGCAGCAGGCGGGTCAGCCGGTATCCGGTCACAGCGGGGCGTCCTCTCGGCTACGCGGCCCGGTCGGGGCCAGGGGGGTGAGCGTGCTGCCGGCCGCGTCGGCCACCAGCAGGCAACGGTCGGGGACTTCGGACCAGCCCGGCCCGTCGTCGAACGGCTCGGAGGCCACCAGCAGCGAACCGTCCGCGTCCCGCCGCCGGAACAGCGTGTCCCCCCAGGCGGTCGCGGCCAGGCTGCGGCCGTCGGTGGCCAGCAGGTTGATCCGGGCATCGGCCAACTCGGACGCCGCCAGGCACACTTCGGCCAGCGCCTTTCCCAACTCGACGCCGCTGCGCAGCCGGTTCAGCACCACCGCCCAGAGCAGCGCCGAATCGGTGCGCGCCTCCAGCTCCAACAGCTCACCGGTCGGGATCAGTTCGGCCAGCGGCTCGAACGCGCCCGGCCAGCCCGGCAGCGCCCCGTTGTGGCTGAACAGCCAGCGCCCGGCGGCGAACGGCGCTGCCGCCTGCGGGCCCGGCGCGCAGCCCGGGGTGGCCGAGCGGACCGCGCCGAGGATCGCGTGCGAGCGCACCACCCGGGCCAGGTCCGCCAGGTCGCCGTCGGCCCAGATCGGCCCCTCCCGCCGGTAGCGGGCCGGCCGCTCGTCGCCCTCGGCGTACCAACCCACCCCGTAGCCGTCCACGTTGACGGTGCCGTGGCGCTGCAACCGGGGCGCCCAGGACTGCCGCAGCGGCCCGAACGGCGGATCCAGCAGCACCGTGCGCAGCGCCACTGGCTTTCCCAGATAGGCGAAGTGACGACACATCAGGCCTCACCCGCGCCCTCGGCGTCACGGGCGGTGCGGAACCCGGAGAAGATCTGCCGCCGGATCGGGTAGTCCCAGTTGCGGAAGGTGCCCCGGCAGGCGACCGGCGCCACCGCGAAGGAACCGCCGCGCAGCACCTTGTACTCGGGCCCGAAGAACACCTCCGAGTACTCCCGGTACGGCCACGCCCGGAATCCCGGGTAGGCGGCGAAGTCGCTCGCCGTCCACTCCCACACGTCGCCGATCAACTGCCGTGCCCCGTACGGAGACTCGCCCTGCGGGTAGGCGCCGACCGGGGCCGGGCGCAGGTGGCGCTGGCCCAGGTTGGCGTGCTCCGGGCCGGGCGGCTCGTCGCCCCACGGGAAGCGGCGGGAGCGGCCGGTCGCCGGGTCGTGCCGGGCCGCCTTCTCCCACTCCGCCTCGGTCGGCAGCCGTCGTCCCGCCCATCGCGCGTACGCGTCCGCCTCGTACCAACTGACGTGCAGCACAGGCTCGTTCGGCGGCACCGGCTCCAGGTGGCCGAACCGGCGGCGCAGCCACTGTCCGCCCTGCTCGGTCCAGAACAGCGGCGCCGTCAGGTCGGCGGCCATCCGGTGCTCCCAGCCGGCCGGAGTCCACCAGCGGGGCTCCCGGTAGCCGCCGTCCGCGATGAACGCCTGGTAGGCGGAGTTGGAGACCGGCGCGGTGTCCAGCCAGAACGCCGGCAGGTCCACCCGGTGGGCCGGTCGCTCGTTGTCCAGCGACCACGGCTCGGTGTCGGTGCCCATGGTGAACGGTCCGGCGGGGACCAGCACTTCGGGGCGCAGGACGCCCTCGGCGGCGGGCGGGGGAGGGGCGTCCAGGACCGCCGGGCCGGTGCGCAGCTGGTGGGTGATCAGCATCGTCTCGTCGTGCTGCTGCTCGTGCTGCGCGATCATCCCGAACGCGAACCCGGCGTCCAGCAGCGGCGCACCCTCCAGCGGGGTGGCGGCCAGCAGGTCCAGCACCCGGCCGCGCACCTCGTGCGCGTAGGCGCGGGCCTGGTCGGGCGGCAGGAGCGGCAGGCTGGGCCGCTCGGAGCGCGGGTGCTCGAACGCGTCGTACAGCGGGTCGATCTCCGGGTGCATCGGGTCGCGGCCGCCGACATTGCGCAGCAGCCACAGCTCCTCCTGGTTGCCGATGTGCGCCAGGTCCCAGACCAGCGGCGACATCAACGGCGAGTGCTGGGCGACCAGTTCGGCGTCCTCCACGGCGCCCGTGAGCAGTGCGGTGCGCTCCCGGGCGGCCAGCAGTTCGGTGGCGATCAGCTCGCGCAGTACGGCGGGGTCGGTGCGGTCGGCGTTCAGCACGAGGAGTCCTCCTGCAGCGCGGGCGCCGCACCGAAGCGCAGCGCGGCCAGCTGGTCGTCGGCGGGGCAGCGGCCCCGGGCCGGGTAGCGTTCGGCGAACTCCAGGACGGCGGAGCGCAGTTGGCCGTCGCGGCGGGACAGCGCCCGGTCGGCGGCGGCGAAGCAGGCCAGCGCGGCCGTGCGCAGCTCCGGGTCGGCCATGCCGAGCGCGGCGGCGCGCCGCCACAGGCCCGAGCGGGGCGCGCGCGAGCCCGCGTGGCCGAGCCGCTCCAGCGCCTCCAGGGCCTCCTCGGCGGCCAGTGGATCGTCCATCAGCGCGGAGACCAGCGCCAGCGGCACCCGCCATCCCTCGCCCGGCTGGGCGTCGATCATCCGCAGCTCCAGATGGCCGCGCGGGCGCACCGGCGGGAACAGCGTGGTGCGGTGGTAGTCCAGGTCGGCCAGCGCGGCGCCGCGCTCGCCGCCGCCGCGCAGCCAGTCGCGGAAGGTCAGTCCGGCCGGCGCGTCCCACGGCAGGCCGTCGGTGCGGCGCACGCACAGCACCGTGGCGTCCAGCACGTACCGGGTCCACGCCTCGCGCGGATCGGCCAGCGGCGGCGGAGCGAGCGTGCGGGAGGGGTCCATCCGGGACCAGATCAGCTGCCGGGTCGACTTCCAGCCCGTCGGGCGGCCCTCCAGCAGCGGCGAGTTGGCGAACGCGCCGACCAGCACCGGGCCCAGCAGGTGGGCGAGTCGCCAGCGGTCGAGGTAGGTCCGCTCGGTGCCCGCGTCGACGCAGACCTGTACCGAGGCGGTGCCCGTCATCATGATCCGGCCCCACGGGCCGCCGCGGTCGAAGTAGCGTTCCATCGCGCGGTACCGCTGGTGGGTGGCCTGCATCTGGCGCTCGCGGTCCAGCGGATCGGTGCCGGTGCCCGTCAATCGCAGGCCCTCGGCGGCTAATGCCGCCCGCAGCACCGCCTGGTCGGCGCTCAGACCTGCCGCGCAGGCGGCCGGGTCGGGGGCGGGCGGGGAGCTCAGCTCGACCTGCCCGCCGGGTTCGTACGTCAGCCGCGAGCCGGCCGGAAACACCGGGCCGTCGGCCGACTCGGGCAGCACCGCCAGCGCGGACGCCACCCGAGCGGGGTCCACCGGAGCGGTCGGACATCGGTCGTCGTGGACGAACCACTCCGCCTCCACCCCGACCAGCGCCGGGGGCCCGATCTTGAAGCAGATGGCGCCCAGGTGTCGTTCGGCCGACGCCTCGGTCAATTCCATCAATGCGGTTACGCTCTGTGTCGAACCGACCAGCCGATCGGCCTGCGGTGGACGTAGAGATGTCACCGGACTCACCATCCCTCGGTACGTGACTATGGCCCGGTTGTTCCTGCTCAGTCTGCCCCGGAGCAAACCTCGACGCCGCTCGGCCCGCAGTCGCGCAGGTCAAGCGGGTGAGAGCGGTGCGGGGACGATCCGACGGCAGGGCGGGATCCGGCCAAGGGCGGGCGGAATGGGATGAAATCGCCCACCAGTTCGACTTGACCCTGTGTGAGCGGCTGTGCGGACGGCCCGGCCGTCGGCCGGACCGGTCGCAGGAGTGGCCGCCGGTGCGGCCGACGGCGTGGCCCGCCGCAGGCTCAGCAGTCGAGGCCCAGGGCGTCGGGAAGGCCCCGGATCCAGGCGGCCCGATCCGGTTCCGCCGCGGCGATGCGCTCCAACCCGTCGACGAACCGCCGGTGCGCCGCCGCGTCCATGCCGCCCAGCTCGTGGGCGACCCCCTCCAGCGTGCTCAGCGCCAACCGGGCGTCGTGCCCCACCGCGACGAGGTCCTCCAAGGTCGCCAGCGCCGTCAGGAGAGCCCGGACCACCTCGTCCCCCTGAGCCACGGCCGCCTCCTCCACCCGAGTGATCACGGAGGCGATGCTGCCATCCGCACCGGACGCCCGGGACGGCGGGGCCCGGGCCGGGCGTCCGAGGACGCGCACCGGCGGTTCGACCGGGCCCCGGGCGGGCGGCCGGCCGGCTACCGCGGCGGGCGCGGCGCCGTCCGCCGGTGGATCGACCCGCCGGGGGCGTACCAGCCCGCCTTCTTCCGGACGGCCGGGCTCGGGTCGTCGGCACGGGCCGCCTCCAGGGCGGCGACGGCGCGGGCCTCGGTGTGGACGAACTTGCCGACCAACTCGGCGGCCCGCACCCGGACCCGCGGATCCGGGTCGGAGGCCAGGTGCCGCAACGCGGGCTCGATGACCCGCTCCGCGCCGGGCGCGCACGTGTCGCCCTTGCACCGGTCGCAGGCCAGGGCGTGGAACGCCGCGATCCTCACATCGGCGTCCGGATCGTCGGCCATGGTGATGAGCCGCCCCATGGAGTCGGTGTCGACGAGATGGTCCAGCAGGCGGCAGCACCCCTCGCGGACGGCCGCGTTCCCGTCGGACAGGCCGGCCCGGATGGCGCCCAGCGCGTCGTCCTTGCGCAGCAGCAGCTCCCGGTAGGCCGCCACGGCGCGCTGCGGGTCGCCCAGGCACGAGACCAGGGCTTCGTTGTCGGTCCTGACGAATCCCAGCATGGCGCCAGTGTCCGCCCCAACGGCCGCGCCATCAAAGGGATTTCACCGCGTGGACACGGGGGAGGGGTCAGGACAGCTCGGGGTCCGGGTGGGCCGGGGTGCGGTCGGCGGCCTTGAGGCAGGCGATGGTCCGCTCGTGGGTGTCCCCCACCCGGTCGACGACCTGGACCCGGATGTAGACCTCGTCGACGACCTGCATGGCGTGCTCGGTGAACCAGCCGAGGAAACGCCTCCCCTGGGCCGGGAGCGGCACACCCGAGGTGAGCACCACGAGCATGAAGTCCTTCCGCTGCTCCAGGCCCGCAGCGGAGATCTCCGCGATCGCGTGCAGCGCCGTCCCCCAGGCGCCCGGCACCCGGGGTGGAGCGCCGTCGGCGGGCGGCCGGAACGCGACCAGGTAGCTGATCTCCGAGATGACGGCGACGTCCTGGGCGGCGTTCGTCAGATGGCACGCCCAGGCCCGCTGCCCCAGCGGGGCCATGCCGTCCACGGCTCGCCCGGAGTGCCCGAGCGCGGGCCTGACCGTCCTCGCGTACTGGGCGCGCGCGAGGGACGCGCCGAGTGCGGCGAGCGCCGCCGTGGTCGCGCTCTGGATGTCGAGGAGCTTCAGCTTCCACGGCCAGGTGTTCTGCAGATGGTCCGACAAGTTGTCGTGGATCACGCTGTACGCCAGCAGCGCCAAGGCCACCGCGGCCGAGGTGTTCAACAGTCTGGACAACAGCGTGTTCCTGCGGACGACTCGCTGCTCGCTCTCCATCAGGCCCCCAGTCCCGGCCGGCGACCCGATCCCCCGAACGGCGGGCGCCGGCGACTCCAGGGTCCCCGACGGGCGGCCCGAAGGGAATCAACCGGCCAAGAAAATCAGCGCAGTTGAAGCATCGTGAAGCCGCCGTGGCCCGGGCCGGGGCAGGCCGGACGCGTCGCCGGCCCGGGGCGTCAGGTGCCCGGCACCCGCCGCAGCTCACGGATCGGGCGGCTCAGCAGGAGCGCCGAAGCCACCAGCAGCGCGGCCAGCGCCACGGCGGTGAGCACGGTGCTCGGGCCGAACGCCTCGGCGGCCGGGCCGGCGAGCGCACTGCCGATCGGGAGCATGCAGACCGAGCCCGCGACCTCGTACGCGTGGATCCGGTTGAGCACCTCGCCGGGGACCTGGGTCTGCACACTGGTCGCCCACATCACACCCCAGAACGTGACGCCCGTGCCCACCAGCACCTGGGCCACGGCCAGCACCGGAACGTGCCAGCCCAGGACGATCCCCAACGGGTAGAGCGGAAAGGCGAGCAACGCCACGGCGCCCGCCGCGAGCGGCCGCCGGGGCTTGAGCCGGATCGCCAGCAGCCCGCCGCACACCGTTCCGACCGCGAAAGCACAGCTGAGCAGCCCGAACAGGGCCGATCCGTACACCGGGACGAGCACACCGGCGGCGACCGGCAGCAGCGGCCCGGTGGAGAGCATCGTGTAGAACATCCAGATCACGATGGTGCCCCACAGCCACCGGCGGGAGCGGAACTCCCGCCAGCCGATCGCCAGGTTCCGCCAGAGACTGTCCCCGGGCGGCGGAGCGGAGACCGGGCCCAGCCGCAGCGCGAACAGCCCGCAGGCGCTGATGCCGTAGGTGACGGCGGCGATGACCATCACCCAGCCGGTCGCGGCCGCGCCCACCAGCAGACCCGCCAAAGCCGGGCCGAGCAGCGCGGTCAGCGCCTCGGACGTCCGCAGCACACCGTTGGCCCCCTGCACGTCGCGGGCGACCAGCGGGACGGTACTGGCGGCGCCGGGCTGGAACATCGCGGCTGCCGCGCCGGCCGCCGCCATCAGCGCGTACAACTGCCAGAGCCGCTCGATGCCCTGGAAGAACAGCAGGGCCATCAGAGCGCGGGTGACCAGATTGGTGAGGTCCGCGCCGATCATCATCCGGCGGGCCGTGAACCGGTCGGAGAGCACACCGCCGAACAGCACCAGGCCGGCGAACGGCGTCGTCATGAAGGCCAGCGCCAGACCGACGCTGCCCAGCCCGTGGCCCGCACCGATCAGGCCCGCGGAGACCGCCACCGGCAGCATGGTGTGCCCCAGCAACCCGGCGCTGCGAGCGACGAAGTAGTACCGGAAGTTGCGCGACCAGATCGCCGGCCCGGCAGTGGCGGCGGCGGGGCCGAAGAGCGGGGGCTGCAGCTCGGAGTGCGTCACGGGAAGCAGTCTTGGCGCCGACCGGGCGGGATTTCCAGTCGCCACGGGTCACGATCCGGCGGTGGGCGGAAGCCGATCGCCACCGCACCGCAGCGGACCGGATCCGATCGCAGGTCAGGCGCCGTGCCGGGCCGGTGGAACCGGTCCGGCACGGCCGGGGGCTCACGAGGTGAGACGGCGCTCCAGCGGGGTGCGGAAGCGCGGGGTGACGCGGGCGTCGCCGAGGACGCCGCGCAGGACGGCGGCTTCGGCGGAGATCGCGCCGCGGGCCTCGCGGCCGGGGTCGTCCAGGAGGTCGAGGACCACCTCGCCGTCCGAGCGCTGGGCCCAGCCGCCGACGATCCGGCCGTTCCACCAGACCGTCGGGCCGAGGTTGCCGGAGCGGTCGATCAGCTCGGGGCGGTGGGCGGGGGAGAGGTACCAGTCGCGGTGCTTCATGCTCATCGCGGTCGGGTCCAGGGCGGGCAGCAGCGCCGCCCACGGGGCCGGCTCCGGGACGGGGTCGAGATCGTCGGGGAGGACGAAGCCTGCTGCGCCGCCCGCGAGTTCGACCTCGACGGCGGCGCAGCCGGCCAGCGCCGCGCGCACCTCGCGGACACCCCAGCCGGTCCACCACACCACGTCGTCCTCGGTCGCCGGGCCGTGGCTCGCCAGCCAGCGCCGCGTCAACTCGACCTGAGCGGCGGCGCGTTCGGCGGCGGACGGGGCGGTAGGGGCATCCGGACCAGGGGCCCAGCGGTGCCGGCTGCTGGTCCAACTGCCCTGCGGGCGGCGGCGGACGATGCTGCCCTCCATGCCCAGCAGCCGCAGCAGCCGCATCCCGACCGGCTGCTCGGCCTGGTAGGAGGTGCCCGCGCCGTACTCGATCGTCTCCCGCAACTGCGGTACGGCATCGCTGAGTTGGGCTCCGGTCAGCTCGGTGGGCGAGTCGGTGAGGGCGGCCCGGACGGCTGCCTCCACCCCGGCCGTCCACACGGCGTCGCGGCCGGAGGCGGCGAAGTCCTTGAGCAGGCGGGCGCGTTCGCGGGCCACCACCTTCGCGGTGGTGGAGGCGTACACGGTCGGGGCGAGCGCGGCGGGGATCGCGAACAGCGTGCTGCGCATGCCGTGGTGACGCAGCACGGTGCGGTCCTGGTAGAGAGCCCGCTCGGTGTCGGCGATGCCGGGCGTGGCGAGCCGGGCCGAGACGGCGAGGAAGACCGTGGCGGGGTCGGTGGCGTGTACGGCGACCAGGTCGTCCACCACCTGCTCGGCCCGGTCCGCCCGGGTGCCGGGGGCGAGGCGGTGCCGCCTGGCCAGCCGGGCGCGGCGCTGGTCGTCGTCGAACTGCGGTCGGGCGGGCACGCGTTCCTCCTCGAACTCCGGGCACTCCGGGCCGCCCAGCCTGCCACGCCGCACCGTCACCCCGCGCCCGCCGCACGGACGGCCCGCAGCACCGACAGCCCGCCACGCCCGTCACACCGGCCCGGCAACCCTGCGACTCTGCGACGTGAAAGTTTCACCCGGGTGGCCGGCCTGCCCCGGGGGTGCGGCGGGGAGGGTCTCGCGCGGGGCGGCAGGGCGGTGAACTGCGCGGCCGGGCACGGGGCCGCTGGAAGCATTGCGGGAGCGCTCCCACGGTTTTTGCGCAACTCCTTGACGACACATCAAGGCCATGGCTTCATATCGGTTGTTCCCAGGCCGAGTTCACCTCTGCCCGGGGACAAATTTTGGGAGCGCTCCCATCCCCAGGGAGGCTCCGCCGAGTCCGTCCCCCACCCGAAAGGACTCCCGTCACTGTGTCGGCCAACCTGACGCGCCGTCTTCGGACGGCGGCAGCGGCCGCGGCGCTCGGCGCCGCGACCGTACTGCCCATTGCCATGTCGACCCCCGCCGCCCACGCGGCGGCCCGTGTGGACAACCCCTTCGTCGGCGCCGGGGTGTACGTGAACCCCGAGTGGTCCGCCAACGCCGCCGCCGAGCCGGGCGGTTCGGCCGTCGCCAACCAGCCCACGTTCGTCTGGCTGGACCGGATCGCGGCCATCAACGGCGTCAACGGCGGCATGGGTCTGCGCGACCACCTGAACAAGGCGGTGCAGCAGGCGGCCGGCAAGCCGTTCGTCTTCCAGGTCGTCGTCTACGACCTGCCGGGCCGCGACTGCGCTGCCCTGGCCTCGAACGGCGAGCTCGGCCCCACCGACCTGCCGCGCTACAAGAGCGAGTTCATCGATCCGATCGCCTCGATCCTGGCCGACCCGGCCTACGCGAACCTGCGGATCGTCACCACGATCGAGCTCGACTCGCTGCCGAACCTGGTGACCAACGCGGGCGGCACGGCCACCGCCACGCCCGCCTGCGACACCATGAAGGCCAACGGCAACTACATCAACGGCGTCGGCTACGCGCTCGCCAAGCTCGGCGCCATCTCCAACGTCTACAACTACGTGGACGCCGGTCACCACGGCTGGCTGGGCTGGGACTCCAACCTGCAGCCGACCATCGACACCATCAAGCAGGCCGCCACGGCGTCCGGCTCGACGCTCGGCAACGTCCAGGGCTTCGTCGTCAACACCGCCAACTACGGTGCGCTGCACGAGCCCAACTTCACCGTCGGCGACTCGGTGAACGGCACCACCGTGCGCCAGTCGAAGTGGGTGGACTGGAACAACTACGTCGACGAGGCGTCCTTCGCGAAGGCCTGGCGGGCCAAGGCCGTCGCGTCCGGCTTCAACGCCAACGTCGGCATGCTGATCGACACCTCGCGCAACGGCTGGGGCGGCGCCAACCGCCCGGCCGGACCGGGCCCGAAGACCTCGGTCGACGCGTACGTCGACGGCGGCCGGATCGACCGCCGCTTCCAGACCGGCAACTGGTGCAACCAGTCCGGCGCGGGCCTCGGCGAGCGTCCCAAGGCCGCCCCCGAGGACGGCATCGCCGCGTACGTGTGGGTGAAGCCCCCGGGCGAGTCGGACGGTGCGAGCTCGGCCGTCTCGAACGACGAGGGCAAGGGCTTCGACCGGATGTGCGACCCGACGTACACCGGCAACCCGCGCAACAACAACAACATGTCGGGCGCGCTGGCGAACGCCCCGCTGGCCGGCCACTGGTTCTCCGCCCAGTTCCAGGAGCTGATGCGGAACGCCTACCCGGCGCTCGGCTCGTCCGGCGGCAGCGACACCACCGCGCCGACCGCGCCCACCGGTCTCGCCGCGACCACCACCGCCAACAGCGTCGCGCTGACCTGGAGCGCCGCCACCGACAACGTCGGCGTCACCGGCTACGACGTGTACCGCGACGGCGCCCTGGTCGGCTCCACCGCCGGCACCTCCTACACCGACACCGGCCTCACCGCCTCCACCGCGTACTCGTACACCGTCAAGGCGCGCGACGCGGCGGGCAACGTCTCCCCGGCGTCCGCGGCGCTGGTCGCCACCACCAAGGCGTCCGGCGGCGGCACCGGCTCCGGCTGCACCGCGAGCTACAAGGTCACCAACGACTGGGGCGCGGGCTTCAACGCCGACGTCACCGTCACCGCCGGCAGCACGGCGATCAAGACCTGGAAGGTCAGCTGGAACTACGGGGGCAACCAGCAGATCACCAACCTGTGGAACGGCCAGCTCGCCCAGTCCGGCCAGGCCGTGAGCGTCACCAACCTGGCCTACAACGGGACGGTCGGCGCCGGCGCCAGCACCTCCTTCGGCTTCGGCGCCACCTACTCCGGCGCCAACGCCCTGCCCACCCTGACCTGCACCGCCACCAGCTGACGACGCAGGAACGCAACCCGGCCGCCGTCCGCCCGCAGACCCTGCGGGCGGGCGGCGGCCCCGTTGCCGGGCGGCAGGGCCCCCGAAGTCGCGCGACCGGCGGCGACCGGCGCGGCCGCTCGGACGAGGTGGCTTGCCGAGCGGATCGGAAGTATAGGAAGATCTTTATGTCCTGTTGCCATTTTTCGACCGATTGCCCGCCGGAAGGGGTGCCGTCATGGCGCGTCCGAACTGGGTGCCTGCGGGGACCGACCTCGACAAGCCGAACGCCGCCCGGGTGTACGACTACTACCTCGGCGGTTCGCACAACTTCGAGGTCGACCGGCAGATGGCCCGCAAGGCGATGGAGCTCTGGCCCGACCTGCCGAAGATCATGCGGGCCAACCGGGCGTTCCTGCACCGAGCCACTCAGTACGTGGCCGCCGAGGGCATCAGCCGTTTCCTCGACATCGGCTCCGGCATCCCCACCTTCGGGGCCGTCCACGAGGTCGCCCGCGAGTACCAGCCCGACGCCCGCGTGGTCTACATCGACCTGGACCCGGTCGCCGTCGCGCACAGCCGCCTGATCCTCGCCGACGACGACCTGTGCCAGATCGTCGACGCCGACCTGCGCAACACCGACGACCTGCTCGCCCGCCCCGAGGTCGAGGACCTGCTCGCCCCCGGCGAGCCCGTCGCCGTCATCCTCAACGCCGTGATGCACTTCGTCACCGACGACGACGAGCCCGAGAAGATCCTCGCCAAGCTCCGCGAAGCCCTGCCCAGCGGCAGCGCCCTGGTCCTCTCGCACGCCTCCCTCGAGGGCCGCCCCGACCAGGCCGGATCCCACCAGGACCTGTACCGGGCCACCCCCACCCCGCTCACCATGCGCAGCCGCGAACGGATCACCTCCTTCTTCGAAGGCTTCGACCTGGTCGAGCCCGGCGTGGTCTACCTGCCCGAATGGCGCCCCGACGAGGCCGACGCGGTCGACCCGCACCCCGAGCGGATGACCGGGATGGCCGGCGTCGGACGCCTGTCATGAACGAGGCGGCCGCCCCGGACAACGGGTTCCGTACCGCCTGGGCCGCCATGCTGCGCACCGGACACGGGGCGGCCGTGCGCCCCGGCGTCCTCAACCCGTTGATCACGCGGACCGCCGAACTGCTGCGCCGCGCCGCCCTGGAACACCCGTTCCGCCCGGAACTCGCCGGGCAGGTCGGCGCGCTGCTGATCGACAACCACTTCACCGACCCCCAACTGCTCTCCGACGCCGTCCAGTTGATCCAGAGCCGGTCCGTCCCCGACGGGCGCGGCCCGGCGCTGTCCGGCGCCTTCGCGGCCGGCTGGGCGGCGGCGCTGCGCGAACGCACCCTGCGCGAGCAGGAGGCGATCCGGCTGGCCGCCGACACCGCCCGCCAGGAGGTCGAGCGGGCACTGCGGGTCTCCGAGGCCCGCTTCCGCGCCCTGTTCGAATCCGCGGCGATCGGCATCGGCCTCGGCGACACCGACGGCAACATCCTGGCCGTCAACCGGGCCCTCGGCGAGATCTTCGGCGGCGGCCCCGAGGACATGCAGGGCGTCCGGGTCAACGACCTGATGCACCCCGAGGACACCCCCGGCGTGTGGGAGGCCTACGAGGAGCTGATCAGCGGCAAGCGCGAGTACTTCCAGTTCGACAAGCCGTACTACCGGCGCGACGGCGAAGTGGTGTGGACCCACCTGACGGTCTCGCTGATCCGCGACGACGACGGTTCGCCGCTGTACCAGGTGGCCATGCTGGAGGACGTCACCGACCGCTACCGGCTGCAGGAACGGCTGCGCCACCAGGCCACCCACGACCCGCTGACCGGCCTGCCCAACCGCGCCGCGTTCTTCGAACGGCTGGAGCGCCTCTTCGAGTCGCCGGAGCCGGACGCCCGGTTCGGCCTGTGCTACGTCGACCTGGACGGCTTCAAGGTCGTCAACGACAGCCTCGGCCACGACATGGGCGACCAGCTGCTGTCCGTGGTCGCCCGCCGGCTGGAGTCCGCGCTCAGCCCGCTCGGCCACATGGTGGCCCGGCTCGGCGGCGACGAGTTCGTGGTGCTGCTGGAGAACTGCCGCGGCGAACAGGAGGCCGTCGCCGCCGCCAAGACCGTGCTCGCCGCGCTCACCAAGCCCGTGGTGATCGGCGACCACCGGCTCGCCGTCGGCGCCAGCGTCGGCGTGCTGGAACGCCGGATCTCCAGCACCACCCCCGGCGCGGCCGTCCGCGCCGCCGACCTGACGCTGTACCGCGCCAAGGAGGCCGGACGCGGCCGCTGGACGCTGTTCGACCCGAAGGAGAACGCGCGCGCCGTCAGCCGTTACGCGGTGTCCGTGCGGATGCCCGCGGCACTGGACCGCGGCGAGTTCTTCATCGACTACCAGCCGATGATCGACCTCGGCACCGGCGTGATGACCGGCGTCGAGGCACTGGTGCGCTGGCGCGACCCGCAGCTGGGCGTGCTCAGCCCCGAGGAGTTCGTCGGCGTCGCCGAGGAGACCGGGCTGATCATGCCGCTCGGCCGCTGGGTGCTGGAACAGGCCTGCGGGCAGGCCGCCGAATGGGTCGCCAGATTCGGCGACCGGGCGCCCCGCCTGAGCGTCAACCTGGCCGTCCGGCAGGCCCGCAACGCCGGCCTGGTCGGCGACATCGACCGGATCCTGCGCAGCACCGGACTCGACCCGTCGATGCTGCAGCTGGAGATCACCGAATCGACGGTGGTCGGCCCCGAGGACGAGGCCCTCAAGGCCCTGCACGCCCTGGTCGACATGGGCGTCTCGCTCGCCGTCGACGATTTCGGCACCGGCTGGTCCAACCTCGCCTACCTGCGCGACCTGCCGGTGTCCAACCTGAAGATCGCCGGCTCGTTCGTCGGCGACCTGCACGACCCCGCCAAGGACACCCACCTCGGTTGGCGGATCGTCAGCGGCCTGGTCTCGCTCGCCCACACCCTCGGCCTGTCCGTCACCGCCGAGGGCGTCGAGAGCCGCGCCGACGCCGAACGCCTGCGGCTGATGGGCTGCGACCTCGCCCAGGGCTGGCACTTCGGACGGCCGGTCCGCCCCGCCGAGATCGCCCGCCGGATCGCCGAGGGCGACCCCGACCGGACCGCCGAGATCGAGCCCACCACCGGCCCCGACGGCACCGAACGCCGACGCGCGCCCGAGGGCGTCCGCCAACTCCGGCGTCTGGCACGGAGTTCGCCCCCGAGTCGGAACCCGCCCCGCGGACCGACGGCGACTCCTGAGGTCCGGCGCCCCGCCCCCACCTCCCGGCCCGGCGCTCCCGTTCGGCCCACCCGTCCCCGGCTACCCGCCAGTACCCCGGCAAGCTGAAGGGCGTCGGCGGAACCGGAGAGCAGGAGGAGGCAGGACGCGATGGTGAAGGCATTCGGGTTCGTCGCGTACGGCGGGCCGGAGCAGCAGCAGTTCCTGGACCGGCCGCTGCCCGTGCCCGGCCCGGGCGGGGTGCGGATCGAGGTCAGGGCGGCCGGCGTCAACCCGGCCGACTGGAAGAAACGCGAAGGCTGGTTCGGGACGGCCGCCGAGCCGCCCCTGGTGATGGGCAGCGAAGCCGCGGGCGTGGTGACCGCCGTGGGGGACGACGTGGACGCCTTCGCCGTCGGCGACGAGGTGTTCGGCATCGCCCCCGGCGGGGCGTTCGCCGAACAGGTGCTGCTGTCGGCCCGCGCCACCGCCCGCAAACCCCCCACCGTCGGCTTCGACCAGGCCGCCGCCCTGCCCGTCGCCGCCGCCACCGCCTACGACGCGCTCCGGCAACTCGACCTGCACTCCGGTGAGACCCTGCTGATCGTCGGCATCTCCGGCGGCGTCGGCAGCGCCGCCACCCAGATCGCCCGCGCCCGCGGCATCACCGTCCTCGGCACCGCCGGAGCCGGCAGCGCCGACCACGTCCGCTCCCTCGGCGGCACGCCCGTCCGCTACGGCGACGGCGTCGCCGACCGCCTGCGCGAGGCCGCCCCCGACGGCGTCGACGCCGTCCTCGACCTGGTCGGCGGCGCCGCCGTCCGCGACGTCGCCGGGGCGCTGCGCCGACCCGGACGGCTGGTCTCCACCGCCGACCGCGCCACCATCGAGGACCTCGGCGGCGCGTACGTGAAGCGCGACGGCACCGCCGCCGTGCTCACCGCCCTCGCCGACCTGGTCGCCGCCGGGACGCTGAACGCGCAGATCAGCGCCAGGTACCCGCTGGAGCACGCGGCCGAGGCGATCGCCGAGGTCGAGTCCGGACACGCCCGCGGCAAGCTGATCCTGGAGATGAACCGCCCGTGAAGACCACCGACTCGAAGCCCGGCGCGCCCTGCTGGGTCGAACTGTCCACCAAGGACCCGGTCGCGGCCAGGACCTTCTACCACGAACTGTTCGGCTGGCGCACCGAGGCCGTCCCCGAGGAGAAGGCGATGGGCTACACCCGGCTGTACGTCGGGGACCGACTCGCCGCCGGCCTGGTCGGGTTGATGAAGGAGGGCCAGCCCACCGCGTGGAACATCAGCTTCCACGCCCCCGACGTCGACGCCACCGCGGAGAAGATCACCGCCGGCGGCGGCAGCCTGATCGTCCCGCCGACGGACGCCCTCGACTGGGGGCGGTTCACCGTCGTCCGCGACCCCGCCGGCGCGGTCTTCTCCGCCTGGCAGCCCCGGAACCGGCGCGGCTGTGAGGTGATGAACGAACCCGGCTCGCTCGGCTGGATCGAACTCGCCACCCGCGACCCGCGGGGCGCCGTCGTGTTCTACCGCGAGGTCTTCGACTGGACCGTCACCGTCGGCGAGATGTACACCCAATTCGGCCTGGGCGGGCGGGACTTCGGCGGCATGATGGACATGGCCGACCAGTTCCCGCCCGAAGTCCCGCCGTACTGGATGCCGTACTTCGCAGTCGCCGACGTCGACCTGAGCGCCGAACGCGCCGCGCTCCTCGGCGCCACCGTCACCCTGCCGCCCACCGACGTCCCCGACGGCCCGCGCCTCGCCGTGCTGCGCGACCCGCAAGGGGCGGCGTTCGGCATCCACGTGGCGTACGAGGAGAGCTGAGCTCGAACAACTCTGCGATCCGGCAGGGGAGTTCGGGCTCCCGGACGACGGCGGGTCGGCGGGCGGCGCGGGCGGCACGGGAGCCGAGCACCGCAACGCCCGGAGTCGGTAGGGGAGTTCGGGCTCCCGGACGACGGCGGGTCGGCGGGCGGCGCGGGCGGTACGGGAGCCGAGGACCGCAACGCCCGGAGTCGATAGGGGAGTTCAGACCCGCGCCGACGGCAGGTCGGAGGACGGCGGGGCGGCCGGAGCGGACGGTCGGCGGCGCTCGCGCAGCCGGGGCAGCAGGCCCGCCGCCCCGGCCGCCGCCGTCACCGCCAGCGCCGACAGCGGCACCCAGTCGCCCAGCCGGACGTACCACGTCCGGGCCGTCGGATCGGCCCGCGACAGGTGGACCGTCACCGCGCCCGACTCGCCCGTGGTCAGCCGCGCCAGCCGGCGGCCCTGCGAGTCGTACGCCACCGACTCGCCCGTCAGCGCCGCCTGCACCACCGGGCGGCCTGTCTCCGCCGCGCGGATCGCACCCAGCGAGGCGTGCTGCGCCGGCGCCCAGGTGGACTGGAAGGTCGAGGTCGCCGACTGGTAGACGATCAGCTCGGCGCCCTGCCGGGACGCGGTGCGCGACATGTCGGGGAACGCCGACTCGAAGCAGATCAGCGCGCCGACCGGCAGCGGGCGGCCGCCCTGGCCCACCACCGGCAGCAGGTGCACCGAACGGCCCGGGGCCCGGTTCTCGCCCGCCGCCGAACTCACCCCCGCGATCCAGCCCAGCAGCGGACGCAGCGGAATGTACTCGCCGAACGGCACCAGCCGGATCTTGCGGTACCGCGCCACAATGCCCGAGGAATCCACCAGCACCGCGTCCTTGGAGATCCGGCCGTCCGCCTTCCGGGCGTCCTCGCCGACCAGCAGCTGCGCGCCCGTCGACTGCGCCAGCGCGGTCAGCCGGTCGAGGGTGGCGCCGTCCCGGTCGAGGTCGGCGGTGGTGGAACTCTCACCCCACACCACCAGGTCCACCGGGCGGCCCGCCAGCGAGCGGGTGATCCGGACGTTCGCCTCCAACCGGGCCCGCTCGTCCGTGGTCTGGCCCGCCTGCACCAGCGCCACCGACGCCGAACCGCGGGTCGCCGGCGCGGGCTGCGCGGCGAACGCCACCGGGCCCGACACCACCGCGACCAGCGCGGTCGCCGCCGCCAGTGCCCGCAGCCGCACCTCGCGGGCCAGCACCAGCAACGTCAATGCCGTGTTGACCGTGACGAGGGCCCAACTCACCAGCCACACCCCGCCGACCGAGGCCAGGCCGAGCACCGCCGGATGCTCCCACTGGGACGCGCCCAGCAGCGCCCACGGCCCGCCCAGCGCATGCCAGGACCGGGCGAACTCGGCGCTCACCCACACCGCCGGGACGACCACCAGCGCCGCCGCCGACCGGCGGAGCGTCAACTCGCCGTGCAGCAGCCACCACACCGCCACGCCCACCGGCGCCTGCAGCACCCCGAACACCACCGCCAGCAGCGGCAGCGCCGGGCCGATCGACGGGATCAGCCAGTACATGGCGGTCAGGATGAACCCCGCGCCGAACCACCAGCCGCGCACCGCGGCCTCGCGCGCCGTGCCCGCCGCCCGCATCAGCAACAGCCCCGGCACCAGCGCCACCCAGGCCAGGGCGGCCAGGCCGGCACCCGGGAACGTCAGGACGGGCAGCGCGCCCGCGACCAGCGCGCCGTAGCGCGCCGGGCGGGTCAGGGCGGTTCGCAGGCTCATGCGGAAATTGTCCGCCCGGGCGGGCCGGAAGACACCCCTTCGCGATCATCGGCACGTCAAGTGTCGTCCGACGTTCACCTCCGGCCCCGGCCGGGGCCCGACGTTCACCTCCGGCCCCGGCCGGGGCCCGACGTTCACCTCCGGCGTGCGTCGGGACCCGGCCCGGTTTCGAGCCTCGGCCCGGTGGCGGGCTCCGCCGTCACTCGCCTTCCAGGTCGCCCTCGGTCTCCAGGAAGACCTGCCGCAGCTCGGCCAGCAGCGCCGGGTCCGGCTCCGCCCACAGGCCGCGCTCGGCGGCCTCCAGCAGGCGTTCCGAAATGCCGTGCAGGGCCCACGGGTTGGCCTCGGCGAAGAACTCGCGGTTGACCGGGTCGAGGACGTACTCCTCGGTGAGCTTCTGGTACATCCAGTCCGCGACCACGCCGGTGGTGGCGTCGTAGCCGAACAGGTAGTCCACCGTCGCGGCCATCTCGAACGCGCCCTTGTAGCCGTGCCGGCGCATCGCCTCCAGCCAGCGCGGGTTCACCACCCGGGCCCGGAACACCCGGGCCGCCTCCTCGGTGAGGGTGCGGGTGCGCACCGTCTCCGGGCGGGTCGAGTCGCCGATGTACGCCGCCGGGCTGCTGCCGGTCAGCGCGCGCACCGTGGCCACCATGCCGCCGTGGTACTGGAAGTAGTCGTCGGAGTCGGCGATGTCGTGCTCGCGGGTGTCGGTGTTCTTCGCCGCCACCGTGATTCGGCGGTAAGCGCTTTCCATCTCCTCCCGGGCCGGTCGCCCGTCCAGGTCCCGGCCGTACGCGTAGCCACCCCACACCGTGTACACCTCGGCCAGGTCCGCGTCGGTGCGCCAGTCCCGGCTGTCGATGAGCTGGAGCAGGCCCGCCCCGTACGTCCCCGGGCGGGAGCCGAACACCCGGACGGTGGCCCGGCGTTCGTCACCGTGCTCGGCCAGGTCCGCCTGCACGTGGGCGCGGACGAAGTTCTGCTCCGCGGGCTCCTCCTGGCGGGCCGCCAGCCGCACCGCGTCGTCCAGCAGCGCCACCACGTGCGGGAAGGCGTCCCGGAAGAAACCGGAGATGCGCAGCGTCACGTCGATCCGGGGCCGGCCCAGCTCGGCGAGCGGGATCGCCTCCAGGCCGGTGACCCGGCGCGAGGCGTCGTCCCAGACCGGCCGGACGCCCAGCAGGGCGAACGCCTCGGCGATGTCGTCGCCGGCGGTGCGCATCGCCGAGGTGCCCCACAGCGACAGGCCCACCGACGGCGGGAACTGGCCGTCGTTGTCGGCCCGGTACCGCTCGATCAGGGAGGCGGAAAGCGCTTGCCCGGTCTCCCAGGCGAGCCGGCTCGGCACCGCCTTCGGGTCCACCGAGTAGAAGTTCCGACCGGTCGGCAGCACGTTGACCAGCCCGCGCAGCGGCGAACCCGACGGCCCGGCCGGCACGAACCCGCCCTGCAGCGCGTGCAGCACCGCGTCCAACTCGTCCGTGGTGGACGCCAGTCGCGGCACCACCTGGGCGGCCGCGAAGGACAGCACCTCGGCGACGGCGGCGGGCAGACCGGCCGCGACCTTCGCCACCGCGGCCGGGTTCCAGTCCTCGGCCTCCATCGCCTCCACCAACGCCCGCGCCTGCGCCTCGGCGGCGTCCGTCGCCCCCAGCGTCAGCGCCGCCTCGTCCAGGCCGAGCGCCTCCCGCAGCCCCGGCAGCGCGCTGACGCCACCCCAGATCTGCCGCGCCCGCAGGATCGCCAGCACGATGTTGACCCGGTCGGCGCCGCTCGGGGCCTGGCCGAGCACGTGCAGGCCGTCGCGGATCTGCGCGTCCTTCACCTCGCACAGCCAGCCGTCCACGTGCAGCAGGAAGTCGTCGAAGCCGTCGTCCTCCGGCCGCTCGTCCAGACCGAGGTCGTGGTCCAGCCTGGCGGCCTGGATCAGCGTCCAGATCTGCGCCCGGATCGCCGGCAGCTTCGCCGGGTCCATCGCCGCGATGTTCGAGTGCTCGTCCAGCAGCTGCTCCAGGCGCGCGATGTCGCCGTACGAATCGGCGCGGGCCATCGGCGGCACCAGGTGGTCGACCAGCGTGGCGTGCGCCCGGCGCTTGGCCTGGGTGCCCTCGCCCGGGTCGTTCACCAGGAACGGGTAGACCAGCGGGAGATCGCCGAGCGCCGCGTCCGGACCGCACTCCGCCGACAGCGCCGCCGTCTTGCCCGGCAGCCACTCCAGGTTGCCGTGCTTGCCCAGGTGCACCACCGCGTGCGCACCGAACCCGCCGTCCTCCTGCGCCGCCGCGATCCAGCGGTACGCCGCCAGGTAGTGGTGGCTCGGCGGCAGGTCCGGGTCGTGGTAGATCGCCACCGGGTTCTCGCCGAACCCGCGCGGCGGCTGGACGAGGACCAGCAGGTTGCCGGAGCGCAGACCCGCCAGCACGAGGTCGCCGTCCGGGTTCTGCGAACGGTCCACGTACAGCTCGCCCGGCGCCGGACCCCAGTGCTCCTCCACCTGCTCGCGCAGCGCCGCCGGGAGCGTGGCGTACCAGCGCCGGTAGTCGGCGGCCGGGATGCGCACCGGGTTGCGGGCCAGCTGGTCCTCCGTCAGCCACGCCTGGTCGTAGCCGCCCGCCTCGATCAGCGCGTGGATCAGCGCATCGCCGTCGTGCTGGTGCTCGGTCTCGGTGTGCAGACCGGGCACGCTGTCTCCCAGGTCCATGCCCTCCGCGCGCAGCCGCTCCAGCAGCCGGATCGCCGACGCCGGGGTGTCCAGGCCGACCGCGTTGCCCACCCGGGCATGCTTGGTCGGATAAGCGGACAGGACCAGCGCCAGGCGGCGCTCGGACGCCGGAGTGTGCCGCAGCCGGGCGTGCCGCACCGCGATGCCCGCCACCCGCGACGCACGTTCCGGGTCCGCCGCGTACACCGTAAGCCCGTCCTGGTCGACCTCCTTGAAAGAGAACGGAACGGTGATCAGCCGGCCGTCGAACTCCGGGACGGCGACCTGCGTCGCCGTGTCCAACGGCGACAGCCCGTCGTCGCTGCCCTCCCACTGCGCCCGCGACCAGGTCAGGCACAGCGCCTGCAGGATCGGCCGGTCCAACGCCGCCAACGCGCCCGCGTCCCAAGCCTCTTCGTCACCACCGGCCTGGGCGTCGGCCGGCCGGGTGCCGCCCGCTGCCAGCACCGTCGTCACGATCGCGTCGGCCGCGCCCAGCTCCGCCAGCAGCTCCGGCTCCGCACCGCGCAGCGACGCGCAGAAGTACGCCCGGGCCTGCGCGCCCTCCGCCTCGATCGCCCGGCAGAGCGTCTCCACGAACGCCGTGTTGCCGCTCATGTGGTGCGCCCGGTAGTACAGCACCGCGACGGAAGGCCCCTTTGACGAGTGCACGGTGCGCTCCAGCGGACCCCAGGACGGGGCCGACGCCGGCGGCGCGAAACCGTGACCGGTCAGCAGCACCGTGTCCGACAGGAACGCGCCCAGCTCCGCCAGGTTCGCCGGACCGCCGTGCGCCAAGTACGCGTGCGCCTCCGCGGCGATGCCCGCCGGGACCGTCGACAACTCCATCAACTGGGCGTCCGGCGCCTGCTCGCCCGTCAGCACCACCACCGGACGCGACCCCGCGAGCAGCGCGTCCAGACCCTCCTGCCAGGCCCGGCGCCCACCCAGCAGCCGCACCACCACCAGCTCGACGCCGTCCAGCAGTTCGGGCAGCCCGGCCGGATCCAGCCGGGCCGGATTGCCCCACCGGAACCGCACCGGACCGTTCGACGCCCGGGCACTCAGCAGGTCCGTGTCGGACGTGGACAGCAGCAGGATCATGCGAAAGCCCTCCCGGGCGTCTCGGACAGCGCGGACAACCCGGTCGTGGGAGCACAGGTGCGATCGAGGACGCGGAAGAGCCCGACGGGGACAGAGCCCACGGGCACCCGCCAGGATGCGGGCATGCGACAGCGCATGGCACGGACCTTCCTCGGGGTCCTCGCCCCGGGCAGTGGAGGACGGCCGGAGTTCCTGGCTCCCACGGCTCACTGAGCCGCGGTCACAGTGGCGGGACCGCACCGGATTCTCACCGGACTTCCTCCGCTGTGCCGTCGCTGGCAGCGGACACCCCGAAAGGCGCCCGGGACGCCTCGAAAGGCACCCGCCAGCATCGTACGGGTTGACGGCGCATCGGGGGAGTGTGACCTGCGACGCGCCCCCGATCCGATCCGCGCCGACCCCGGAACCCCGCGCTGAGCTGGGCATTCACCGGGCCCACGACATCGGGGGCAGACACTCGGGGCAGTGGCGCGACCCGCCGCCATGGGTATGCTCGCCGCCATGCCACCCACACCCGACGCCTTCGCGGCACCCTTCGTCGGGCCCGACCGAGGCCGCGCCGACGCCTGCCCCGGCGCGCTCCGCCTGCACCTCGCCGAGGACGGCCACCTCGCCCGACTCCGGCTGCCGGGCGGCTACTTGACGCACCGTCAGCTACTGGCGCTGGCCGACGCGGCCGACGCACTCGGCGACGGCGAGGTCGAGATCACCTCCCGCGGCAACCTCCAACTGCGCGGCCTGCGCGAGCAGTGCGCCGCCGACCTCGCCGAACGGCTGCGCACCGTCGGCCTGCTGCCCTCCGACACCCACGAACGCGTCCGCAACATCGCCGCCTCGCCCCTGGCCGGCCTGGACGGACGCGGCCGATCCGACGTCGATCTGCCGCACTGGGTACGGGAGTTGGACGCCGCTCTGTGCGCCGCGCCGTGGGCCGCCCAGCTCTCCGGCAAATTCCTGTTCGCCCTCGACGACGGCCGCGGCGACATCGCCGCCCTCGACGCCGATGTGACCTTGATCGCAGTCGGCGACGGGCGCGCCCTGCTGCGCCTCGGCCGCGCCCGCACCGGCACCGTCGTCGACCGCCCCGTGCCCGCCGCGCTCGCCGCCGCCCGGCACTTCCTCGACCTGGCCGCCGGACGCGCCTGGCACCTGCGCGAAGTGCAGGCCGAGCTGCCCGACGGCGAGGTGGCGCTGCCGCGCTTCGCCGGCGAACGGCCGCTGCTGGGTGCGGTCGGTGACGCCGCCTCGGTCGGGCTGCGGTTCGGGCGGGCGAGCAGCGCGCAGTGGCGGCTGCTGGCGGACGCGCTCGGACCGGACGGTGCGGGTGGCGGCGGAGGCGGGAGCGTGCGGCTCACCCCGTGGCGCGGCGTCGTCGTGCCCGGGGCCGGGGCCGAGTGGCTGCCGCGGCTCGCCGACGCGGGCTTCCGGGTGGAGTCCGGCGGCCCCTGGGAAGGCGTCAGCGCCTGCACCGGCCTGCCCGGTTGCGGGAAAGCGCTTGCCGACGTCCGTGCGCAGGCCGCCCGTGCGATCGCCGCCGCCCCCGCCGAAGGCCTGCCCGTGCACTGGTCCGGCTGCGAACGCCGCTGCGGGCACCCCGCCGGACGCTGGGTCGACGTGCTGGCCACCGCCACCGGACACCGCGTCACCGTGGACGGCCGCGTCCGCGAGACGACGTGGCCGGGAGCGTCCGGGCCGGGGACGGCGGGGGAGGACACGGCCGGGAACGGCCCGACCGGGGACGGCCCGACCGAGAACGACACGACCGAGAACGACACGACCGAGAACGACCTCGCCGAGGCAGTCGCCGAGGCGCGCAATGCCGACTGGCGGAGGACCGCATGATCGACTACGAGAAGGACGGCGCGGCCATCTACCGCCAGTCCTTCGCCACCATCCGCGCCGAGGCCGACCTCGCCGCGCTGCCCGCCGACGTGGCCCAGGTCGCGGTCCGGATGATCCACGCCTGCGGCATGACCGACCTGGTCGAGGACCTGCTGTGGTCGCCGAACGTGGTCGCCGACGCCCGGCGCGCCCTGCACGCCGGTGCGCCGATCCTGTGCGACGTCAACATGGTGGCCAGCGGGGTGACCCGCAAGCGGCTGCCCGCCGACAACGAGGTGATCTGCACCCTCACCGACCCGTCGGTGCCCGAGTTGGCCCGCGCGATGGGCACCACCCGCAGCGCCGCCGCGATGGAACTCTGGCTGCCCCGCCTGGAGGGCGCCGTGGTCGCCGTCGGCAACGCGCCCACCTCGCTGTTCCGCCTGCTGGAGCTGATCGAGGCCGGTGCGCCCCGACCCGCCGCCGTGATCGGCGTCCCGGTCGGCTTCATCGGCGCCGCCGAGTCCAAGCAGGCCCTGGCCGAACACCCGGCCGCACTGGAACACCTGGTGGTCCGGGGCCGCCGGGGCGGCAGCGCGATAGCCGCTGCCGCAATCAACGCGATTGCGAGCGAACAGGAATGACGGACCGTCAGGAAACCTCTCCGGCGATCACCGGCCGGCTCTACGGCGTCGGCGTCGGACCGGGCGACCCGTCGCTGATCACGGTGCGTGCCGCCGAACTCATCGGCCGGGCCGACGTCATCGCCTACCACTGCGCGCGGCACGGCCGTTCGCACGCCCGGGCCATCGCCGAGCGCTATCTGACGGGCGGTCAGCTGGAGGAGCGGCTGATGTACCCCGTCACCGTGGAGACCACCGACCACCCCGGCGGCTACCGGGGCGCGCTGGACGACTTCTACCAGGAGGCGTCGGAGCGGCTCGCCGCCCACCTCGACGCCGGGCGCACCGTCGTTGTCCTCGCCGAGGGCGACCCGCTGTTCTACGGCTCGTACCAGCACATGCACAAGCGCCTCGCACACCGCTACCCCACCGAGGTGGTGCCCGGCGTCACCTCGATCAGCGCCGCCGCCGCCCGCCTGGGCACCCCGCTGGTGGAGGCCGAGGAGGTGCTGACGATCATTCCCGGCACCCTGCCGGAGGAGGAGCTGACCGCGCGCCTCGCCGCCACCGACTCCGCCGTCGTCATGAAGCTCGGCCGGACCTTCCCCACCGTGCGCCGCGCCCTGGAACGGGCCGGACGCCTGGACGAGGCCCGGTACGTCGAGCGCGCCACCATGGACGGCGAACGCACCGGCCTGCTCGCCGAGATCGACGCCGACAGCGTGCCGTACTTCTCGGTCGCCGTGCTGCCCAGCCGGGTCGCCGCCCTCGACTCCGACGGGCAGCCGTTCGAGGCGCTCGCGGCCCCGGCCGAACAGCCGTCGCAGACCGGCGAGGTGGTGGTGGTCGGGACCGGCCCGGCCGGGCCGCTGTGGCTGACGCCCGAGGCGCGCGGGGCGCTCGCCGGCGCGACCGACCTGGTCGGCTACACCACCTACCTGGACCGGGTGCCGGTCCGCGCCGGGCAGGTCCGGCACGGCTCCGACAACAAGGTCGAGGGCGTACGCGCCGAATTCGCCCTGGAGTTGGCGCGTCGCGGCCGCCGGGTCGCGGTCGTCTCCTCCGGCGACCCTGGCGTGTTCGCGATGGCCACCGCCGTCCTGGAGGCCGCCTGCGAAGACCCCTACCGGGACGTCCCCGTGCGCGTCCTGCCGGGGATGACCGCCGCGCACGCCGCCGCGTCCCGGGCCGGTGCGCCGCTCGGCCACGACTACGCGGTGATCTCGCTCTCCGACCGGCTCAAGCCGTGGGAGGTGATCGCCCGTCGACTGCGCGCCGCCGCCGAGGCCGACCTGGTGCTCGCGCTGTACAACCCCGGCTCCAAGTCGCGCACTACGCAGGTGGGTTCGGCGCGCGACCTGCTGCTGGAGTACCGCGACCCGGCGACCCCCGTGGTGCTGGCCCGGGACGTCGGCGGCCCCACCGAGCGGGTCCGCACCGTCGCGCTGGCCGAACTCGACCCCGCCGACGTCGACATGCGCACCCTGCTGCTGATCGGCTCCACCCAGACCCAGTGGGTGCAGCGCGACGGCGGGCGCGACGTGGTGTGGACGCCGCGCCGCTACCCGGAGGCCTGACGCTCCGTCAGTTCCGCCAGTTCGTTCAACCCGCCAGCTGGCGCAGCCAGTCGACCGCCCCGGCGACGTCCGGGGCGGTCTGCACGCCCTGCGGGGCGGCCGGGCGCTGGACGACCACCACCGGCAGGCCGAGCTCGCGGGCGGCGGTCAACTTGGGGGCGGTGGCGGCGCTGCCGCTGTCCTTGGTGACCAGCACGTCGATGCGGTGCGCCCGCAGCAGCTCGCGCTCGCCGTCGAGGGTGAACGGCCCACGTTCCAGCAGGACTTCGACCGCCGTGGGCATCGGCGACACCGGCGGCTCGACCGAACGCGCCAGGAACCACAGGGCGTTCAGGTGCGCGAACGCGGCGATGCCCTGCCGTCCGGTGGTAAGGAACACTCGGGCGCCCAGCGCGGGCAGCGCCTCGGCCGCGGCGGCCAGACTCGGCACCGGATGCCACCGATCGCCGTCCTGCGGCAGCCAGCTGGGACGGCGCAGCGCCAGCAGCGGCGTCCCGGTCTCGGCGGCGGCCAGGGCCGCGTTGCGGCTCATGGTCTCGGCGAACGGGTGCGTGGCGTCGATCAGCACGTCCACCCGGTGCCCGCGCAGCCAGGCCGCGAGCCCGGCCGGGCCCCCGAACCCGCCGATCCGCACCTCCCCGGCGGGCAGCCGCGGCTGGGCCACCCGCCCGGCCAGTGAACTCGTCACCCGCAGAGCCCGGTCGGCGGCCAGCACCTCCGCCAGCCGACGGGCCTCACTGGTACCGCCGAGGATCAGGACGTGCATGGCGGACTCCCGGAGCCGACGCGATTCGGACACACCACCCTAACCGGGGCCGCCCGCACGCCGAGAGGCCCCCGGCGGTTCGGCCGGGAGCCTCTCGTGGGTGGCCGCGGCGGTCGGCCGGAGCCTGCTGCGGCAGCGGCGTCAGTCGGTGACGACGGCCTGGGCGTCGATCTCCACCAGCATGGGCTCCTGGGGGAGTTCGACGAAGACGGTGGTTCGGCACGGCTTGACGCCGCCCGGCTTGACGTTCTCGTCGATGAACGCGGCGTAGACCTCGTTCATCAGCGGGAAGTCGGCACGCTTGGTGAGGTAGACGCGGAACATCACGACGTCCTCGATGGTGGCGCCGCCGGCCTCGACGATGGCCTTGACGTTCTCCAGAGTGCGGCGGGTCTGGGCCTTCACGTCGCCGTGGTGGAGGTACTCGCCGGTGGCCGGGTCCTGCGGGCCCTGGCCGGAGACCTGCAGGATCGGGCCCTTGCGGACGCCCTGCGAGAACATCCAGGCCGGGGCGGGGGCGCCGTCGGTGCGGATCTCGGTCTTGTCGCTCATGTGCGGTGCTCCAAAAGGAAGATGACGATGCGTCAGGAGATATGCCCGCGGGCGGGGAGGCCCGCGTCGGCGGAGATCGCCCGGGTGCAGGCGAGCAGTTGGGGGAGCAGGTCGAGGACCTGCTCGTAGGGGAGGACGACGTCCGGGACGGAGATGGACGCGGCGGCGACCACCCGGCCGGAGGCGTCCCGGATCGGCGCGGCCACACAGTTGATGAACGCCTCGTGCTCGGCGTGGTCCTGCGCCCAGCCCTGCGCGGCGACCTGCTCCAGTTCGGCGAGCAGCGCGTGCGGGCTGGTGATGGTGTTGGGCGTGTGGACGGTGAACTCGATGGTGTCCACCACCCGGCGACGCTCGACCGGCGACAGGTCGGCCAGCAGGACCTTCGCCACGGCCGTGTTGTGCAGCGCCGCGCGCAGCCCGATCCGGGAGTACATCCGCACCGGGTGCCGCGAGTCGTACTTGTCGATGTAGACCACCTCGCCGCCCTCGTACGCGGCCAGGTGCACGGTCTGGCCGGTCGTCGCGTTCAGCTCCGCCAGGTGCGGGGCGGCGGTGCGCCGTATGCCGCGCTGCTCCAGGGCGAGGCTGGACAGCGCGAACAGGCCCGCGCCCAGGTGGTAGCGGTACTGGGCGTCGCGGTAGACGAACCGTTCCTCCTCCATGGTCTGCAGCAGCCGCAGCACGGTGGTCTTGTGCACGCCGAGGAGGTCGGCCAGCTGGTCCAGGGAGCGTTCGCCCTCGCCGAGTTCGGCGAGCAGGCGCAGGGCGCGGGTGACGGTCTGGCTCATGGGTGTCCCGATGTTCCGAGGGTTTCGAGGGCTTCGGGGAGGTTACGGGTTCCGGCGTCCGCGGGGGAGGCGGGTGCGGCGGAGGCGAGCGCGGGGGAGGTGATGCCGGACGCGGAGATCCGGGTCGCGGACCAGTCCCGCTCATCGGCGGCGAGCAGCGCGGCCACCGTGCGGGCGTCCGGGAGGGTGCCGTGGTCGGCGGGCGCGGTCAGCGCGCTCGCCGCCGCCAGGTGGCCCAGGCGCAGCCGGGAGCGCTGGTCGAGGCCGCGCAGGGTGCCGGCCAGGTAGCCCGCCGCGAAGGCGTCGCCCGCGCCGGTGGGCTCGACCACCTCGACGTGCAGGGCGGGCTCGGTGACCGAACCGCCGTTGCGGTCGAGCGCGGTGACGAGGTGTCCGGAGTCCTTGACGACCAGCACGGAGGGAGTGGGAAAGCGCTTTCTGAGTGCGGTCGGGTCGCCGGTGCCGAACGCGTCCTCGGCCTCGTCCGCGCCCAGCAGCAGCACGTCGGCGGCGTCCAGCAGGGCCGGGAGCACCGACGGGTCGCGGCTGCGCCACAGCGCGGGGCGCCAGTTGAGGTCGAAGGAGACGAGCCGGCCGGGGCGGCGGCGGGCCAGCAGGGCGCGGACCAGCTCCAGGCAGTCGTCGGAGAGGGCGGGGGTGATGCCCGTCAGGTGCAGCAGCGGGGCGC
>NZ_BMRI01000008.1:89846-90315 GCF_014648555.1 Kitasatospora griseola | reverse complement strand
GGTCCAGCAGCGCGGCGGCCGCCGGGTCGTCCAGCAGGGCGGGGGAGAGCGCGGAGGCGGCCGAGCCGGTGCGGTAGTAGTGCAGGCGGGAGCGGCCCGCGCCGAGGTCGTGCGGCAGGTCGGAGCCGCCGGTCTCCTTCAGGTAGACGCCGGTGGGACGGTGCGGGTCCACCGCCACGGCGGAGACGTCCACCCCCGCCGCGGCCAGGTCGCCGGTGAGGCGGCGGCCGAAGCCGTCCGCGCCGACCCGGCTGATCCACGCGGTCGGCACGCCGAGCCCGGCGAGCGCCGCGGCGACATTGGACTCGGCGCCGCCGACCGAGGGCCGGAACGCGCCGACGGCCTCGAACGGTCCCGGCCGGTCGGGCAGCAGCACCGCCATCGACTCGCCCAGGCACACCGCCCGGCCGGTCGCCGCCCCGCCGTCCTGATCCGCCATCAATCCCGCTCCCTCACCCTCGGGCCCGTG
>NZ_BMRI01000008.1:80601-89820 GCF_014648555.1 Kitasatospora griseola | reverse complement strand
CTCCCCGCCCCCGCCAACACGGCCCGCGCGGCCGTCGCTCGGCGGTGAGTTCCGGTGCTGCGTACCTGGTGGGAAGGGGGACGGGCCGCGTCGCGGTCCGTTGACCGCCGTCCGGCGTGAATGCTAGAACCGTAACACCAACATGCGCAATAGAGGTTGCACATGTTGCAACATCCCAGCTCGTCGGGTGGGCCGGGACCGGAACGGAGGCACAGCCATGAGCAACACGGCAGCACACCAGCACACCGGACACCACTCCTTCGCGGACCCCGCCCCCGGGCCCGGCATCGACCGGGACGCCGTCGCCGCCCTCGCCGACGAAACCCTCGACTGGCGGTTCAAGGCCGTCCCCGCCGACGCCTGGGGCCGCACCGTTCGCGACTGGCTCGCCACCGGCCCCACCCTCGACAGCCTCGGCACCCCGCTGCTCACCCTCGACGCCGCAGCCCTCGACCACAACCTGCGCACCATGGCCGCCTGGTGCCGCGAAGCCGACGTCCTGCTCGCCCCGCACGGCAAGACCACCATGGCCCCCGCCCTCTGGCAGGCCCAACTCGCCGCCGGCGCCCACGCCATCACCCTCGCCAACCTGCCCCAGCTGCGCGTCGCCCGCGCCTTCGGCGTCCAGCGCCTGCTGCTCGCCAACACCCTGCTCGACCCCGCCGGCCTCGCCTGGCTCGCCGCCGAACTCGACCGGCACCCCGACTTCGCCTTCACCTCCTGGGGCGACTCCGCCGACAGCGTCCGCCAGATGGACGCCGCGCTGCGCGCCGCCGGCGCGAAGCGCCCCGTCGAAGTCCTGGTCGAACTCGGCGGCCCCGGCGGCCGCACCGGCGCCCGCGGCATCCCCGCCGCCCTCGACGTCGCCGCCGCCGTGCACGCCGCCCCCACGCTGCGCCTGGCCGGCGTCGGCGGCTACGAAGGCGCCCTCGCCCACGACGCCTCCGACCGCGCCCTGGCCACCGTCCGCGACTACCTGCGCGACCTCGCCGAACTGCACCGCCGCCTCGCCCCCGACTACCCCACCCCCACCCCCGTGGTCACCGCCGGCGGCAGCGCCTACTTCGACACCGTCGCCGAAGAACTCACCCCCCTCGCCGAGGAGTTCCCCGGCACCAAGGTCGTCGTCCGGGCCGGCGCCTACCTCGCCCACGACGACGGCTTCTACCGCGGCATCTCCCCCCTCGCCCGCACCACCGGAGCCACCCCCCTGCGCTCCGCCATGCACGGCTGGGCCCGCGTCGTCTCCCACCCCGAACCCCAACTCGCCCTGCTGGACGCCGGAAAGCGCGACCTGCCGTTCGACGAAGGCCTGCCCGAACCGCAACTCGTCCGAGGAACCGGAGAGTTGACCGGCGCCGAGGTCACCGCCCTGAACGACCAGCACACCTTCCTGCGCGGCGCCGGCGAGACCGCCCCGATCGGCGCCGTCGTCCGCCTCGGCCTCTCCCACCCCTGCACCGCCTTCGACAAGTGGACCCTCATCCCCGTCCTCGACCACGCCGACGCCCAACACCCGCGCGTCGTCGACCTGGTGAGGACGTACTTCTGATGCCCGACCTCCTGCTGCGCGGCGCCACCGTCGTCGACGGGACCGGCGCCGACCGCCGCCGCGCCGACGTCACCGTCACCGACGGCCGCATCGACGAGATCGGCCCCGGCCTCACCGCCCGCCGCACCATCGACGCCGACGGCCTCGTCCTCGCCCCCGGCTTCATCGACCTGCACGCCCACTCCGACCTGAGCCTGCTCGTCGAACCCGACCACCCCTCCCGCATCACCCAGGGCGTCACCCTCGACGTCCTCGGCCAGGACGGCCTCTCCTACGCGCCCGCCGACGACGCCACCCTCGCCGCGCTGCGCCGCCAACTCGCCGGCTGGAACGGCGACCCCGACGGCTTCGACTGGAACTGGCGCACCGTCGGCCAGTACCTCGACCGCCTCGACCGGGGCATCGGCGTCAACGCCTGCTACCTCGCCCCGCACGGCACCATCCGGATGCTCGCCATGGGCTGGGACAACCGCCGCCCCACCGACGCCGAACTCGACCGGATACTAGCCCTGTTGGACCAGGCGCTGGCCGACGGCGCGGTCGGCATGTCCACCGGCCTCACCTACACGCCCGGCATGTACGCCGACACCGCCGAACTCGTCGAGCTCTGCCGGATCGTCGCCGCCCGCGGCGGCTACCACGCCCCGCACCAACGCTCCTACGGCGCAGGCGCGTTGGAAGGCTACGCGGAGATGGTGGAGATATCCCGGCGGTCCGGCTGCCCGCTGCACCTCACCCACGCCACGATGAACTTCGGCGTCAACGAAGGCCGCGCAGGCGAGTTCCTCGCCCTGGTCGACAGCGCCCTCGCCGACGGCATCGACGTCACCCTCGACAGCTACCCGTACCTGCCCGGATCCACCACCCTGGCCGCCCTGCTGCCCAGTTGGGCCACCGAGGGCGGCCCCGAGGCCACCCTCGCCCGCCTCGCCGACCCCGCCGCACGCGAACGCATCCGCGTCGACGTCGAAGAACACGGCAGCGACGGCTGCCACGGCGTCGTCACCGACTGGGACACCATCCAGATCTCCGGCGTCCGCAACACCGCACTCGCCGCCGTCGTCGGCCGCACCGTCTCTGAACTCGCCGCCGAACAGGGCCGCACCGGCACCGAGACGTTCTTCGGCCTGCTGCTCGCCGACCAGTTGGGCACCACCATCCTCCAGCACGTCGGCCACGAGGAGAACGTCCGCGCCATCATGCGCCACCCCGCGCACACCGTCGGCAGCGACGGCCTGCTCGTCGGCGCCCGCCCCCACCCCCGCGCCTGGGGCACCTTCCCGCGCTACCTCGCCCACTACAGCCGGGACTTGGGCGTCCTCACGCTGGAACAGTCGATCGCCCGGATGACCGGCCGCCCCGCCCGCCGGCTGCGCCTCGACCGGCGCGGACTGATCCGCCCCGGCCACCACGCCGACCTGGTCCTCTTCGACCCCGCGACCGTCCGCGACACCGCCACCTTCGACCACCCCCGCCGCCCCGCCGCCGGCATTGCCCACGTCCTGGTCGGCGGCGTCGCCGCCCTCACCGACGGCAAACCGACCGGAGACCTGGCAGGACGGGCCCTGCGGCGCGACGCGGACGGGCTGGTGCGGGCGGTGGACCGGTGAGCCGTCGGACAGGCATTGGCAGACGTCTTTCAGGAAACAGGAGTTGGGGAGCATGGGAACCGAAGTGACCGACCTGCGCGCGGCGTTGACCGCCCAGCCCGTGATAGCCGTGGTGCGGGCGCCGGAGATCCCGGACGCGGTCGCGCTGTGCGAAGCGCTCGCCGAAGGCGGCATCGCCTGGACCGAACTCACCTTCACCACACCGGACGTGACGCGCCACGTCGCCGCCGCCGCGAAGGCCGGCCGCCGGATCGGCGTCGGGACCGTCCTCACCGCCGGGCAGGCCCGCCAAGGCATCGACGCCGGGGCCGGGTTCCTGGTCACCCCCGGCCTGCGCCCCACCGTCGCGGCCGTCGCCCGCGAGGCCGGGATCCCGGTCGTGATGGGCGCGTTGACGCCCAGCGAGGTGGCCGATGCGCTCGACCTCGGCGCCGCCGCCGTGAAGATCTTCCCCGCGAAGGCCTTCGGCCCCGGATACTTCAAGGACCTGCACGGCCCCTACCCCGGCATCCCCCTGGTCGCCTCCGGCGGCGTCAACGCCACCAACGCCAGGGCCTTCCTCGACCACGGCGCCCTCGCCGTCTGCGCCGGCACCGACGTCGTCCCCCCGCAGACCGTCGCCGCCGGCGACTGGGCCGAGATCACCCGCCGCGCCAAGGCGTTCGTCGCCTCGCTCGACTGAGCGCGGCCCGGTCGCCGTCGGGGGCGTCGGCGGGGCGGAGGGGGCGGAAGAGGGGCACCTGCCCTTCGCTCCGCCCCTCCGTGCGTCCGTGTCCGCGCGGAGGGGCGGGAAAGCGCTTACCGGCTGCGGGTGGTGGAGTACAGGTGACTGTCGCGGAACTCGGTCGCGGCCAGGGTGCGGCCGACGATGATGACGGCAGTGCGGAGGACGCCCGCGGCCTTCACCTGGACGGCGATGTCGCCGAGGGTGCCGCGCAGCACCAACTCGTCCGGACGGCTGGCCATCGCCACCACCGCGGCCGGGCAGTCCGGCCCGTAGTGCGGGAGGAGTTCCTCCACCACGCTGTCCACGTAGCGGGCCGCCAGGTGCAGGACCAGCAGGGCGCCGCTCCGGCCGAGGACGGCCAGCTCCTCGCCGGGGGGCATCGGCGTCGCCTGCCGGGCCACCCGGGTCAGGATCACCGTCTGGCCGACCGTCGGGACGGTCAACTCGCGCTTCAGGGCCGCCGCGGCCGCCGCGAACGCCGGAACGCCCGGCACCACCTCGTACGGGATGTCCGCCGCGTCCAGGCGGCGCATCTGCTCGGCCATCGCCGAGAACACCGACGGGTCGCCCGAGTGCAGCCGCGCCACGTCCTGGCCCTCGCGGTGCGCCCGGACGATCTCCGCGATGATCTGGTCCAGGTCCAGGTTCGCGGTGTCCACCAGCCGCGCCCCCGGCGGGCAGTCGGCCAGCAACTCCTGCGGCACCAGGCTCCCCGCGTACAGGCACACCCCGCAACGCGCCAGCGTGCGCTGGCCGCGCACCGTGATCAGATCGGCCGCACCCGGCCCCGCACCGATGAAAAAGACCGTCACTTCGCTGCTCCTCCGACTTCCTCGGCCGCGCCGGACACCCCGGCGTCGCCGCCCTTGACGACGCTCCACTGAGTGACCGGCATCGCCTGCCGCCACCCCGTGAACCCGCCCACCGGCACCGCGTGCGCGACGCTCAGCTTCACCAACTCCCCGCCGCAGCGCCGGTACCACTGCGTGAGCAGGGCCTCCGACTCCAGCGTCACCGTGTTCGCCACCAGCCGCCCACCCGGGCGCAACGCCGCCCAGCAGGCCTCCAGCACGCCGGGCACGGTCAGCCCACCGCCGACGAACACCGCGTCCGGGACGGGGAGTTCGGCCAGCGCCGCCGGCGCCGCGCCCTGCACCACCTGTAGCCGCGGCACGCCCAGCGCTGCCGCGTTGCGGACGATCCGCCCCGCCCGCACCGGGTCGCGCTCCACGCTGACGGCCCGGCAACTGCGGTGCGCCCGCAGCCATTCGATGCCGATCGAACCCGAGCCGCCGCCGATGTCCCAGAGCAGTTCGCCCGGGGCCGGACCGAGTGCCGCGAGCGTTGCCGCGCGAATGTGACGCTTCGTCAACTGTCCGTCGGATTCGAAGAGTTCGTCGCGCAGGCCGGAAGTCAGCTGCTGGCGCGGCGCGTTCGGGTCGGCGGCCGCGCAGTCGATCGCCAGCACGTTCAGCGGATCGCCCGGCGGCAGCGACCAGCCGTCCGCCACGCCCTCGTACAACGCCTCGGTGGGGCCGCCGAGTTGCTCCAGCACCTGCATCCGGCTCGGCCCGAATCCGCGGTCCGTCAGCAGCTTCGCGACCAGCGCCGGAGTCGAGGCGTCCTTGCTCAGGACGAGTATTCGGCGGCCCTGGTAGAGCGCCGCGTGCAGCGCCTCGGGGGCGCGGCCGACCAGCGTCACCACCTCGGTCTCCTCCACCGGCCAGCCCAGCCGGGCGCACGCCAGCGACACCGAGGACGGATGCGGCAGTACCCGCAGCGACCCGGCCGGGACACCGCACTCGATCAGCGTCCGGCCGATCCCGTAGAACATCGGATCGCCGCTCGCCAGCACCACCAACCGCCGCCCCGCGAAACGGGCCACCAGGCCCGGCACCGACGGCCGCAACGGCGACGGCCACGGCACCCGATCCGCCGTCACCTCGACCGGCAGCAGCGCCAACTGCCGCGGCCCGCCCAGTACAGCCTCCGCCGCGGTCAACGCCTCCCGGGCGGCCCGGGACAGCCCCGGCCAGCCGTCCGCACCGACCCCCACCACGGTGATCGCAGACACGCGCAAACTCCTCACAGCTCGGGGGACGGGCAGCCGCAGCCTACCCGCAGCCGACTGCCACACCCCCCACGAGCTGCGGAGATCCACGGTGCGACATTGGCCACACCGGGGCGTGCGGGAGCCCTCAGCGAGGCTCGGACACCAGCTGGACCGCGGGCGGCACCTGAGCGGTGGACGCGCCGCCGGGTGAGGCGGGGAAGGCGCGGTGCAGGAGCAGCAGGGCGAAGATCTCCTGCTCGATGCCGTCGGGGTGGCGGGAACGCAGGGTGCGCGCCGGATGAGGAGGCGTCAGGTGGTCGAGCGCCGCCCCGCTGCGGGACTGCTGGGCGTAGCGGGCGGCGAGATCGGCCGCCGGGGCGACGGCCGGGTCGAGGATGCTGGTCAGCAGACGGTGGGGCGGGGCGCCCAGGCGGTCGGTGTCGAGCGTGTAGTCGATGACCCGGACCTGTGCCGGGCAGACGCGTTCACGCCCCCGATCGGTCGGGACGATCGGAACGCTCGGGGCCGTCGGACCGGTCGGATCGGAGGCCGTGGGCGGACCGGTCAGATGGGAGCCGTCCTCCAGCCGTGCGGTGAGCGGGAGTCGGAGATGGCCCGGCACCCGCCAGAGCAGATCGGCGCCGCCCGCGCGGGCGGCCTGCCAGGTCGCCGGGTCGGTCGTGCCGCGGTCGGCGAGGACCAGCATGTCGCGGGTCAACGTCGGGTAGATCGCCTCGGCGAGGGCCCGCTCGTGGGTCGAGAGCGGACCGACATCGGCCGCGAGCGCCGCGTTGGTGCCGCACTCGACCAGGGCGCTGACCCGGGCCTGCGGGTAGCTGACGGGCTCCTGGAGCGTGGATCGGCCGGCGCGGGCGGGAGTCCGCGGCGCGGTCCGGACGGCGCCGCCGAGCGACCGGCCGAAGTGCGCGGCGTTCGGCGGCGTGTCCGGGACGTCGAGGATCGTGCCGTCCAGCGCGACCAGCCGACGGCCGCGGTACCAGGCGTCGGCGGTGGTGGAGGCGGCCGGCGGCGGACACGTCTGCTGGAACAGGCGGCGCAGCGGCTCCGGCCCGAGCCGCAGCCGGGCCCGGCCGATCGCGGCAGCGGTCGGCACCTGCCTGCCGTGCGGCCACCAACGCTCCCGCTCCAGGTCGTTGACCAGCAGCCGGGCCACCTCCGGGTAGCCGTGCTCGGAGAACATGCCCATCGCCAGCACGAAGTAGACCACCACGCGGGCCGGCAGCAGCCGACTGCGCTGCTCGACCCGCCCGCAGTCGAGCAGCACCTGGTCGATCAGCTCGGGCGGGAAGGCGCGAGTCAGACCGCCGAGAGCGGCCCGCTCCGCGGGCCGGACGTCGGTGAGCGGGTGGGGCGGTGGGCCGGACTGCCCTGGTACTGGCACGACCCGTTCAACGAGTTGCGCGCACCGAAGTCACCGGTGCCCGTGAGTCACCTCGGTGGGATCGGGCCTTCGCGGGAGGGGGAAGGGGAGAGGGGAAGGGGGCGGCGGTGGTGACGGCTCGGCGGGGCGAAGGCCGCGAGGTTGCGGTCGGCCTGCTCGGGCGCGGACGCGTGCTGCGCCCAGCCGGTCGCGGGATGCCGCTCGTTCCGCTCGCACCGGATCGGTGGCCGGCCGGGGCCGGTCAGTCGAGGGCGTGCGCGGCGCGGCGGAGCGCGCTGGTGGCGCGGGCCAGGAGCTGGCGGAGGTGGTCGCGTTCGGCGGAGGTGAACTCGGCGTGCAGGGCCTGTTCGACGGCGCTGGCGCGGTCGTCGGCGAGTTCCAGGGCGGCGCGACCGCGGTCGGTGAGGCGGGTCTCCAGGATGTTGCGGTGCCAGCGGTGCGGGGCGCGCTCCACCAGGCCGCGATCGGTCAGGTGGCGGAGCAGCACGGCCATCGCCTGCGGCGTGACCTGGCAGGCCCGGGCGAGTGCGGCGCCGCTGATGCCCGCGTTCTCGGCGAGCACGAACAGCGCCGCGTACTGGGGCACCGTCAGCCCGGCGGGCTCGACCGCGACGCGCTTCGCGGCCAGCAGCTCCTGGTCGGCGAGGTGCAGATCGATGCCGAGGCGGTCACTGGCAGGCATTCCCATGCGGCGATGCTACAAGGCCTGCTCACCGTATCGACGTTGACAGTCATCAATGCATTGATGATGATCGTGGTGTTGAGCATGAGGGGGAGCGGGGCGCTGTGCCGTTTGCCGTCCCCGGACCTGCCCGCGTTTCGATGTTGATTTGTCGATCTGTCAGTTCGGCTGACGCCTGTGTCCCGGAGGACCGCAACCGATGACCGACCTCTCCTTCCTCTCCGCCCCCGGCATGGCCGCCGGCTTCGTCGCCGAGACCCGCCCGAGGGCCCACGGCGCGGGCGTCGACCTCTACGAGTACGACCGGGTCACCGCACCCCTGGAGTCCCTGCTGCAGTGGCCCGAGGCCTGCCGCGAGGCCGCACTCCGGCACCGCGCCGCCGCCGAACGGGCCGCGGGCCGCGGTCGGACCCGGACGGCCGGCGAGCGCCACCGGCTGGCCGCCCGGTGGTTCCACCTCGCGGGCCTGATCCCCGACCCCGACCGGACGCGGGCCGCCGAGCTGGCGAGGGAGGCGGACCGGTCGATGGAGCAGTCGCTGGCCCTGCTCGAACCGCAGGCGCGCCGCCTGTCCGGCGACGGCTTCGCGGGTTGGCTGCGGACACCGGCGGACGCGGGCTCGGAGGTGGGCGGACGCGCGGACGCGGAGGCGAATGGCAAGCGCTTTCCCGTTGCGGTGGTGATCCCCGGGATGGACTCCGCGAAGGAGGAGTTCCACGCCGTCGCGGACGCGCTGCTCGCCCGTGGCGTCGCCGTCCTGGCGATCGACGGGCCCGGCCAGGGCGTGATGGGCGCCGGGACGGTGCTGGACGCGACCGGCCACCGAAGCGCCGTGACCCGAGCCCTGGACGCGCTCGCCGAGGTCGACTCCGCCGCCGATGGATGGGGCCTCGACCTCGGGCGGATCGCCGTGGTCGGCCTCAGCCTGGGCGGGTACCTCGCCGCGGCAGTCGCCGCCCATGACCCGCGGGTGCGGGCGGCGGTGCTGGTCAGCGGCCCGTACCGGTTGGAGTGGGACGGGTTCGTCCCGTTCGTCACCGCCACCCTCGGCCTGCGGTGCGGCGGCCCGGACGCCGCCCGCGACTTCGCCGACCGCCTGGACCTGGCCGCGCTCGCGCCGCAGCTGCGCGGCCCGCTGCTGCTGGTCGAGGGCGGCGACGACCGGATCCCCGGCATGACCAACGCGGAGGCGC
>NZ_BMRI01000008.1:76998-80561 GCF_014648555.1 Kitasatospora griseola | reverse complement strand
TCGCCGCCGACCTCCCGCACGCCGAGGTGCTGCACGTGCCGTACGGCAACCACCTGCTCGGCAACGCGCCGGCGGACTGGCTGCCCGAAACCGCCGACTGGCTGGCCGAGGCGCTGCTGACGGTGTGACAGGTGCGGCGGAGCCCCCGCCTCGGGCATCATCGACCCCGATGGAGTCTCCGCCGCCCCCGCTGCCCCAGCTGCCTCTGCTCTACCTCGACGTCGACGGCCCACTGATCCCGTTCGGCGGCGACCCGACACGTCACCGCACCCACCTGACGGAACGTCGCATCCGTGAGCTCACTGGCGGGTCGAACCCGCTGCTGACCCGGGTGAACCCCGCCCTGGGCCCGCAACTCGCCGCGCTGCCCTGTCGGTTGATCTGGGCCACCACTTGGTTCGACGACGCCAACGCGTGCCTCGCCCCGCTGCTCGGCCTCCCCCCGCTCCCCGTCCTGCCGGACCCGCCCCTCGACGCATCCGACCCGGCGCCCGGCGTCCACTGGAAGACCCCCGCCCTGGTCGCCCATGCCGCCGGCACCCCGTTCGCCTGGGTCGACGACGAGATCGCCGAACACGATCGCGAGTGGGTCGCCCAGCACCACCCCGGCCCCGCGCTGCTCCACCGCATCGACCCCGAAGTCGGCCTGACCGAACGGGATTTCGCCGTCCTCGCCGACTGGCTGCGCAACCCGACCTGACACCGGATCGGCCCGCCCTCCGGATCCCGGTGAACTGTCGGTCGGCTGCGCCGAGTTGCGTCGAGTCGCGTCGAGTTGCACCGAGCTGTGCTGACTTGCGCCGAGTTGCAAAGAATTGCGTCGATTGGTCCACCGGACGTGCCACCGGCCGACCCCCCTCCGGCGCGGTGGGACGCGGCCTCAGAGGACGAAGTAGCTCACCCCGAAGGTCTTCGCGGCCTTCCCGGGATCCACCTCCGCCGTCACCGGGCCCTGGCAGTTCGCTGCGGCGTGCACCAGCACCGTCGAGTCGGTGAAGTTCTCGACGGTCACGGGGGACGTGGTGCTGTAGCAGCCGCGCGGCGGGTTGTGGTGGGCCACGCCGTTCACCACCAGGAGGCCGGTGGCCGCCTGGGCGGGCGTGGAGAGGGCGAGCACGCCGGCGGCGGCCAGCAGGCCGATTCCGGTGAGACGACGACGCATGACTGATCTCCCTTCCGAGGACGCCCGGCTGGGAGCGGGCGCCTCTTCGGACGAGGGATTCCCGTTGCGGACCGTCCGTCGCGGAACGCCGCGGCCAATCCCTCGAATCGGCGAGCGCGCAGAGACGCAGGGGTGGTGACAGCTGCCTCGGACTCCCGGAGGGCGTGGGACGCGTGGTCAGCCGGCGGTGGGCGGGCCGCCGAGGCGGCGGTTGCGGGTGCGGCGGGCGGCGAGGCGGTCGGCGGCGGGGAGGCGGGCGAGTTCGGCGAGGGCGCGGGTGATCGCGGCGGCGAGGTCGGTGCGCAGGTCGGCGGGGTCGTCGGTCTCGGGGACGACCTGGTCGACCAGGCCGGTGGCGGCGAGCGCGGTCGCGGTGATGCCCTGGGCGCGGGCGAGCTGAGCGGCGTGCTCGCCGTCCCGGTGGACGATGGCGGAGGCGCCCTCGGGCGGCAGCGGGGCGAGCCAGGCGTGCTGGGCGGCGATGACACGATCGGCGGGCAGCAGGGCGAGCGCGCCGCCGCCGCTGCCCTGGCCGAGCAGGACGGCGAGGACGGGGGTGCGCAGGCCGACCAAGGTGGTCAGGCAGTGCGCGATCTCCAGTGCCACACCGTCGAGTTCGGCCTCGACGGAGAGCTCGGCGCCGACCGTGTCGACCACGGTGAGCAGCGGCATGCCCAACTCCTCGGCCAGCTCTGCCTGTTGCCGAACCGCCCGCAAGTCGGCCGCAGTGAACGGCAGTTCGGGACGGTCAGGGCTGGAACGTTGCTGGGCGACCACCATCACCGGGCGTCCGCCGATCAGCGCGAGGGCCCGGACGAGGGCGCTGTCGCCGTCCAGCGGGAGGAGCAACTCGGCGGTGTGGGAGAGGAGTTCGAGCGCGGAGAGGCGGTCCGGCCGGCGGCTGCGGAGCACCGACTCCCAGGCGTCCTCGGCGGTGGGGGCGGCGTCGAGGACGGCCGGTGGCGGCGAACCCGCCTCGGGCGGCCGGGCGGTGAGGACGGTGAGCGCGCGGGAGAGGAACGGGCGCAGGCGGTCGGGCGACACGATGGCGTCCAGGCGACCGTTGGCGGCGAGCGTCTCGGCGCGCTGGACGGCGGGCGGCAGCGGTTCGCCGCGCAGTTCCTCGTAGACGCGCGGGCCGAGGAACCCCAGACGGGCGCCCGGTTCGGCGAGGACCAGGTGGCCGAGGGTGCCCCAGGAGGCGAACACGCCGCCCATGGTGGGGTTGCGCAGGTAGGACAGGTACGGCAGGCCGGCGGCCCGGTGGGCGTGGACCGCGGCGGTGACCCGGACCATGCACAGGAACGCGGCGGAGCCCTCCTGCATGCGGGTCCCGCCGGAGACCGGCAGGGCGAGCAGGGGGAGGCGTTCGGCGGTGGCGCGCTCCACGGCCCGGGTGATCCGCTCGGCGGTGGCGACGCCGATCGAGCCGCCCAGGAAGCCGAACTCGCAGGCGATCAGCGCCAGCGGGCGGCCGTCCAGCAGGGCGCGGCCGGTGAGCACCGCCTCGTCCAGCCCGGTGCGGGCACGGGCCCTGGCCAGGGCGTCCCGGTAGTCGGGGTCGGCCGGCTCGGTGGTGATCGGCTCGTCCCAGGAGGCGAAGCTACCGGGGTCGACCAGCAGATCGAGGAGTTGACGTGCCGTCACCGGGGGCCTCCGTCGCGGGGGAGTGGGGAACACGGGGGAACACAGGGGAGTGCAGGGAACGCGGGGAAGATCGTCGAGCGGGAGGTGCCGAGCCTACGGGTGGACCCGGGCCGCCGGTGGCTACGGCGCACAGTGGTGACCGGGATCACCGCCGACGGGCCGGGCAGGCCGGGGCGAAACTGCCGCCGGGCCGTGCGGGGCGTGCGGGCCGGGCGTGGAGTCGGGTGCGAAATCGGGCGTGGAGTCGGGTCCGGAACCGGGCGTCGGGGCGGCCTTCGAGGTCGCCCTCGGCGCGGGCGGCGGAACGTGACGCAGCAGACATTCGGCTAATTGGTATCCAAGATGCTGAATTGGATAGAGTCAGCGCCGTGAGGCTGACCAAGAGCACCGACATCGCACTGCGCATCGCAATGCGGCTGGCGGTGCTGGACGAGGACCAGACCCCGACCACCCGCGAGGTGGCCGAGGCGGTCGCCGTCCCCTACAACCACGCGGCGAAGGTGGTCAGTCGTCTCCAGCACCTGGGCGTGGTCGAGGCCCGGCGCGGGCGCGGCGGGGGGCTTGCCCTGACTGCCGCCGGCCGCACCGGATCGCTCGGCCGGATCGTCCGGGAACTGGAGGGCGCCGGGGACGTGGTCGGCTGCGAGGATGAGCCGCCGTGTCCGCTGCGACACTCCTGTCGACTGCGCGGGGCGCTGCGCAGGGCGCAGGAAGCATTTTTCGCGACGCTCGACCCGCTGACGGTGGCCGACCT
>NZ_BMRI01000008.1:63022-76962 GCF_014648555.1 Kitasatospora griseola | reverse complement strand
GGTCGGTCCGCCGACCGGTCCGGTCCTGCTCGGACTGCCCGGGCGCGGATAGCCCGGCCCGGTTCGGGCGGGTGCGGTTCGGGGTTGTCCGGGGCTCGTCCCGGCGTGCTCGGAAAGCGCTTTCCATCCGCAGGTCGTCAGTACCCGATAGTCCGCAGTCGAGCAGTCACCACAAGGTATTCCGCAGGTATTCCCACACCCTAAAATGCGCATCTCAGATGCGAGTTTGGAGCTTCGGATGCTGTCCGAGAAGTCCGCGCAGACCGTGCGTGCCACCCTGCCCGTGGTCGGGGCGGCCATCGAGGAGATCACCGGCTCGTTCTACAACCGGCTTTTCGCTGCTCACCCCGAGCTGCTGCGTGACCTGTTCAACCGGGGCAACCAGGCCGACGGCAGCCAGAAGTCGGCGCTGGCCGGCTCGATAGCCGCCTTCGCGACCGCCCTGGTGAACAATCCCGACCAGCGACCGGACGCCATGCTCGCCCGCATCGCCCACAAGCACGCCTCGCTGGGCGTCACCGGCCCGCAGTACCAGGTGGTGCACGACAACCTGTTCGCCGCCATCGTCGAGGTGCTCGGCGAGGCCGTCACCCCCGAGGTCGCCGAGGCCTGGGAAGAGGTGTACTGGCTGATGGCCAACGCGCTGATCGCCCTTGAGGCCCGCCTGTACGAGGAGAGCGGCACCCACGGCGAGCGCCGCCCCTACACCGTGGTCTCCCGCACGGCCGAGACCGCCGACGTGGCGACCTTCCTGCTGCACCCGGCCGACGGCGGCCCCGTCCCGGCGCACAAGCCCGGCCAGTACGTCTCGGTGCAGGTCGAACTCCCGGACGGCGCGCGGCAGATCCGCCAGTACAGCCTGTCCGGTCGGCCCGACGGCGGCCTGCAGATCACCGTCAAGCGGGTCGCCGGCGACCCGGCCGGTGAGGTCTCCACCCACCTGCACCAGCACGTCGACCAGGGCGACACCCTGCTGGTCAGCGCCCCGTTCGGCGATGTGCAGCTGGTCGACGAGGACCGCCCGCTGGTGCTGGCCTCCGCCGGCATCGGCTGCACCCCGATCATCGGCATGCTGGAGCACCTCGCCGAGACCGGCGCCACCCGCAAGGTGATCGCCGTGCACGGCGACCAGCAGGAGTCCACCCACGCCTTCCGCGAGGATCTCGCCCGCCTGGCGGAGAAGCTCCCGAACGCCGAGGCCCACGTCTGGTACGAGCGCCCCGAGAGCGAGCGGCCCGCCGAGCGCACCGGCCGGGTCGACCTGACCGGCCTGGCCGTGCCCGCCGACGCCGTCGCCTACCTGTGCGGCCCGCTGCCGTTCATGCGCGCCGTGCGCACCCAGCTGCTGGAGGCCGGCGTGCCGGCCGCCGACATCCACTACGAGGTCTTCGGCCCCGACATGTGGCTCGGCCAGAACTGACCTGTCGCACCACGGCTTTCCGGGCCCGGCCCCGGCGCGGAGGTGTCCGCGCCGGGGCCGGGCCCGTCGGTCACAGCGAGGCGGTGATCGCGTCCCACAGCGCGACCCTGGCCCGCAGCGCGGTGCGGACCGTCGCCGCGCACTCCTCCCAGCGCCCGGTGTCGTCGCCGCACAGGTCGATCAGCATCTGCATCGCCATCGGGGTGTGCTGCTCGCCGTCCACCTCGATGTGCCGGGCCAGGTAGTCCTTGAAGACGCCGAGCCGCCCCGCCGAATCGTCGATCCGGACCACCTGCTCGAACATCTCCGGGATCAGGTCCTCCCGGCCGAACGCGAACGCCGCGGCCTGGCAGTGCACCGGCGCGTCCTCGATGATCCCGAACGTGACGGCCGTGAACTCGGCCGCCGCCTGCGGGATGTCGGCCAGCTTCGCGGCCTCCGCCACCGACCGGCCGGAACGGATCGCCGCCAGGAAGGCCTCGACCGGGCCCGTGTCGGCGCCCGCTCTCGCCATGCCGTCCAGGTACAGCTCGAAGTGGCTGATGTAGCCCTCGCCGAGCTCGTCGCTCTCCTCGACCAGCACGATCTCGTTGATCAGCCGGCGACTCGCCGTCGGACCGTCCGGCAGCCACGGCAGGGTCACGCAAGTAAGCTGCCGCTGAAGGCACTTGAGCAGGGACATGAAGTCCCAGACGGCGAACACGTGGGTCTGCTGGAAGGTCCGCACCTTCTCCAGGCTGTCCAGCGAGAGGTACATCGGGTGGGAGACCACCTCGCGGCGGACCTCCTCGATCGACTCGCGCAGGGCGGTCAGGCCGGGGTGGCTGCGGTCCCAGTGGTAGCGGTCGCTCATGGCTGCTCTCCTCGGGTGATGTGGTGAAGGTGGGGCTAAGGGTGCGCAGAGGTGTTACGGGACGGCTGTCGGTCGGCCGCCGGTCACTTCATGACGGCACGGATCGCGTCCCGGAGTTGGGCGGCGTCCGGCTGGAGGGCGCGGTCCAGGCCGAGGGCGAACGGCAGCACCGCGCCGTCCGGTCGGGTCACCCGGCGCGGCGGGGCGAGCAGTCGGCCTTCCTCGCCGGCGATCGCCAGCGCCTCGGCGGCGAACCCGGCGAAGCGGTTGGAGTCGTCCAGCACCACCAGCCGCCCGGTGCGCCCCAGGGAGGCGAGCAGCGCGGCCCGATCCAGCGGGTACAGGGTGCGCGGATCGAGCACCTCCACCGACACCTCGTCCGCCAACTCCTCAGCCACCGCGAGGGCTTGATACACCAGGTGCCCGACGGAGAGCACCGTCACGTCGGTGCCCGGCCGATGCGTCCGGGCCACGCCCAGCGGCACCGGCGCCAACGGCACCGTCACGTCCTCGCGGACGCCGAGGGCGCCCGCAGGGGCGAACAGCACCACCGGGTCGTCGTCCGCGATCGCCGAACTCAGCAGCCCGTACGCGTCGGTGGGCGTCGCCGGGACGAGCGTCTTGATGCCGACGTGCGCGAACAGGGCGTACGGATGGTCCGAGTGCTGGCCCGCCCAGCCGCTGCGGGAGCCCGAACCCGGCACCACCACGGTCAGCGGGACCCGCGCCTGGCCGCCCGTCATCAGCGAGAACTTGTGGGCCTGATTGGCGAGTTGCTCGAAGACCAGGAACAGCAGCGACGGGATCTGCAACTCGATCACCGGGCGCATCCCGGCCAGCGCCGCGCCGATGCCCGCCGAGGTGAACGCCTGCTCCGACAACGGCGTGTCCACCACCCGCTCGGCGCCGAAGCGCTGCTGCAGGCCCAGCGTCAACCCGGCCAGGCCCGCGCCCACGTCCTCGCCGAACACGCACACCGCCGGGTCGGCCGCCAATGCGTCCGCCAGCGCCCGGTTCATCGCCTTCGCGTACGACAGCAGGGTCACAGTGCCGCTCCCGACCGGGGCCGCAGCCCGCTCGCGTACAGGTGATCGTCGGCCGTCGCCGGATCCGGTTCCGCAGAAGCTAGCGCGAACTCGGCGGCCAAGGAAAGGAGTTGTGAGACATCGGCGTCGATCGAGGCGACCTCGGCAGGCGGCAGGGCCGCGGCGGCGGAGACGAGCGGATCGCGCTCGCGCCAGGCCGCGACCTCCTGCGGGGTGCGGTAGGAGAGACGGAACCGGCGCTCCATGGTGTGGTGCGCCTCGAAACGGTACGTCAGGCACTCCAGGAACCCCGGGCCGCCGCCCGCCCGTGCCCGCTCCGCCAGCCGCTGCGCCGCCGCCCGGACCGCCTCCACGTCCATGCCGTCCACCGTCTCCGCCGGAATGCCGAACGCCTCCGCCCGGCCGCACGCCGAACCGCCCACCGCCGCACCGGCCGGCAGCGTCGTCGCGTAGCCGTTGTTCTCGCACACGAACAGCACCGGGGCCCGCCAGATCGACGCCAGGTTCAACGCCTCCAGCAGCACCCCCTGGTTGAGCGCGCCGTCACCGAAGAACGAGGCCACCACCCGGGGCCGGCCCTGCCGCTGCGCCGCCCAGGCCGCGCCGACCGCGATCGGCGCGCCCGCGCCGACGATGCCGTTCGCGCCGAGGATGCCCAGCGAGAAGTCCGCAGCGTGCATCGACCCGCCCCGGCCCCGGTTCAACCCGTCGACCCGGCCCGCCAGTTCGGCCAGCAGCCGGCCCGGGTCGGCGCCCTTGGCGAGCACGTGTCCGTGGCCCCGGTGAGTGGACGTCAACTGGTCGTCCGCCGTCAGCGCCGCGCACACGCCGACCGCCACCGCTTCCTGGCCGATGTACGGATGGGTGCCGCCGACGATCAGGCCCGAACGCACCCACTCCAGCGCCAGCTCCTCGAACGAGCGGATCAGCCGCATCGCCCGGTACCGTCCGGCCCGGTCGGCCAGGTGCGGCAGGCTCACCGGCCCGACCGCCACAGCACCGGGCAGAACTCCGGGTCCGCGTAGTCCGGCCGGCCGTCCGCCGTGCGCCGCACCACCGCGTCGTGGTTGTACACCACCGGCGAGCCGTCCGACTTCAGGAACGAGCGGTAGCGGTTCGAACCGTCCTGCAGGTGCAGCGAGACCGCCCGGCGCGGCTGGGCGGACCGGTTCGGGCCGGAGCCGTGATAGGTCCGGCAGTGGTGGAAGGAGACGTGCCCGCGCGGGATCTCCACCGGCACCGTGCGCACCTCGGCACCGTTGAAATCGGCGTTCTCGTGGAGGAGTCGGTCGAGCTCGGCGCGGTCCCGGGCGGCGAAGTGCCGGGTCGAGTCGTCGCCGCCCGGGCGCTCCTCCCAGCGGTGGCTGCCGTCCACCATGGTGATGGTGCCCATCTCCTCCGTGCAGTCGTGGAACGGCAGGAACGCCGTCAGCATCCGCTGCGAGGTGGACGTCTGCCAGTAGTGCTTGTCGAAGTGCCACGGCACCACATTGCTCGGCTCGCCCGGCACCGGCGGCTTGTAGATCAGCGTCGCCTGGAACACCCGGATCTCCTCCGCCTGCGCCAGGCGCGCCGCGACCGCGCCCAGCAGCGGCTTGCGCAGGATGCGGCCGATCTCCGCATGCTCGTAGTGCACGTAGTCGTTGTGCCGCTGCACCGGCCCGTCGGCCGGCGTCCAGGACGCCAAGTGCGGTGGACGGGAGGGTAGTTCACGGTCCCGCTCGCCCGCGTAGTAGCGCTCGGTGGCGGCCTGCAGCACGTCCAGCTCCTGGTCGCTGAACAGCCGCCGCGACAGGTACCAGCCGCGCTCCGCGTACTCCAGCACCTCCTCGGCGGTCGGCAGCAGCGCCGACTCCTGCTCCGACAGCTCGAACGGCTCGGTGGTGGTGGCCACGTGAGGGATCTCCTTCGGTCAGTGGTCCGCGGTGACGGCGCGCTCGCGCTCCACCGCCTCGTACAGGGCCTTGATGTTGGCGGTGCCGAACGAGCCGGCGCCGCGCCGCTCCACCAGCTCCAGGAAGAAGGTGCGGCGCGGGTGGGTGGAGCGCGCGAAGATCTGGAACAGCTCGCCGCCGTGGTCGCGGTCCACCAGCACGTTGGTGTCGCGCAGGTCGGCCACCGGGATGCCGGTCGGGCCGAGCCGCGCCTCCAGCGCCCGGTAGTAGGCGCCCGGTGTGCTCAGGAACGCCACCCCGCGGTCGCTCAACTCCCGTACCGACGCGGTGATCGAGGCCGTGCTGAAGGCCACGTGCTGGACGCCCGCACCGCCGTGCGCCTCCAGGAAGCCGTCGATCTGACCGGCCGACCGCGACGTGTCCGGCTCCAGCAGGGTGAACGTGACGGAGCCGCACGGGCTCTGCACCACCCGGGAGTCCATCGCCTGCGCGCCGACCTCGATGTACTCGCGGAAGATCTCCCGGAAGCCCAGGCCGCGCACCGCCCACTCCACCGAGGCGTCCAACTGCCCGCCCGGCACCACGATCGCCACGTGGTCCAGCGACAACAGGCCTCCCGGGCCCGGGAGTTCACCGTCCGGAAGGAGATCCTGCGCGTCGGCGAAGCGCACCGCCAGGTCGCCGAAACCGGAGACCGTGCCCGCCCCGTCCAGGCAGCCGCCGCCCGCGTTCAGCGCCCGCTCGGCCGCCACGGCCGCCGCCACCCCGTCGGTGTGCCGCAGCGCTATCACGGCCACGCCGTCGCCGTGCCGCCGCACCCACTCCGTCACCTGGTGCTCGGCGTCCACCGCCGAGGTCACCAGCAGCCGGATCGAGCCCTGATGGGCCAACACCTGCACCGTTCCGGGCGAGTTGCGGGCCGGGCTGCTCAGCGTGAAGCCCCAGTCGTCGCGCAGTTGCGCGGCGTACTTGTGGGCGTCCTCCGCGTACAGTTCGAGATAGGCGATGCCCGCCACGGTCATGAGTCCCCTCCGAAGTGCCCGGCCGAGACGCCGAGTTGCTTGGCCGCGATGCTCGGCGGGCCGAACACCAGGCTCAGGTTGTGCCCGCCGAACGCGAACGAGTTGGACAGGGTGTGACGCACCGGACGGCGTACCGCAGAGCCACTGATGTGCCGCAACTCGCAGTCGGCGTCGGGTTGTTCGAGGTTCAGCGTGGGCGGCAGCAGGCCTTCGGCGACGGCCAGTGCGGACACCGCCGCCTCCACCGCCCCGGCCGCGCCCAGCAGATGGCCCGTCGCGCCCTTGGTGGAGCTGACCAGCGGGTCGGCCGCGCCGAACACCTCCCGCAGCGCCAGGACTTCCGCCCGGTCGCCCAACTTGGTGCCCGTGCCATGGGCGTTGACGTAGTCCACCGCCGACGCGTCCAGCCCCGCCGAGCGCAGCGCAGCGCGCATCGCACTGGCCGCGCCGGCCCCGTCGGGGCGCGGCATGGTCGGGTGGTGGGCGTCGGTGGCCGCGCCCCAGCCGGACAGCTCCGCGTACGCCGAGGCGCCGCGGGCGGCCGCGTGCTCGGCGCGTTCCAACACCAGGACGGCGCTGCCCTCGCCCAGTACGAACCCGTTGCGGCGGGCGTCGAACGGCCGGGATGCCTGCGTCGGGTCGTCCCAACCGGCGGCGAGGGCGCGCGAGTTGTCGAACGCGGCGGCGATGGTCGGGTGCAGTGGGGCCTCCGCGCCGCCGCACACCACCACGTCCGCCTCGCCGCCCCGGATCAGCCGCAGGCCCTCGGCGAGGGCCTGCGCGCCGGCTGCGCAGGCGGTGAGCACGGTCGAGCTGTAGCCGCGGATGCCGTGCGTGATGGCGATCCGGGCCGCCGGCATGTTGGACAGCATGCCCGGCAGCAGGTACGGGCTGACGGCGGCCCGGCCGCGCTCGCGCCGCCCCGCGGCCTGCTGCTCGTAGCTCTCCAGCCCGCCGCCGCCGGTGGCCAGCACCACCGCGGCCCGCTCCGGGTCGCAGTCCTGACGGATCGTCAGTTCGGCGTCATCCAGGGCGTCGTTCGCGGCGGCCAGGGCCAGCAGCAGGAAGCGGTCGGCGCAGCGGGTCTCGGTGGGCGGCAGCACCTCGCCGGCGGGCACGGGCGGGGCGATGCCGGCGGCTCGCAGCCAGCCCGCCGCCGGGTGGTCCGCGGCCGGGGCGGCCAGCCCGGAGCGCCCCTCGGCGAGGGCGCGGAACACCTCCGGGACGCCGCGGCCGAGCGGCGTCACCCAGCCGATGCCGGTGATCTGCGCGGCGGGCGCGTTCACCGGGCGCCCGCCGCGGCCAGGTGCTGCTGCCGCAGCAGGCCCTTGCGGACCTTGCCGGTCGGGCCGACCGGGATCTGCTCGTCCGGCACGGCGAGCACCGCGCGCACGGTGTCGGCGACGTGCGGCTCCAGCGCGGCCAGCACCCGGGCGGTGCGGTCGTCGGCCATGTCGCCGCCGACGCCGGTGGACGGGGCGAGTTGCAGCAGGACGTCCGTGACGACCCGGTCGCCGTCGCGGAACGCCACCACCGTGCAGTCGAGCACGTCCGGGCAGGCGACCAGGACGCGTTCCTCGGCGGCGGCGGTGTGCAGGAGGCGGCCCTCGCCGAGGTCGACGGTGTCGACGGCGCGGTCCACGTGGTAGTAGTAGCCGTCCTCGTCGCGGTACATCAGGTCGCCGGTGAGGAAGTAGTCGCGCAGCCGGGTGCGGTGGGTGGTGACGGAGTCGTTCCAGTAGCCGACCGCGAGGGTGGGGGAGCGGGTGCCGAGTTCGCCGACCCGGCCCGGGCCGAGCTCGTTGCCGTCCGGGTCGAGGATCGCGCAGTCGACGAACGCGTGCGGGCGGCCCACGCAGCGGCCGTAGCGGTCGGAGTCCGCGGTGTGGGTGATGAAGAAGTGCGAGTGGCCCATCTCGGAGGAGCCGAGGCCGTCGATGAACACCGAGCCGGCGGTGCGGACCCGGCCCTCGCGGGTGACGGTCTCGCGCGAACCCTGGGCGACCAGGCGGCGGATGTGGGTCTCGTGCGCGCAGTCGCCGGTGTTCCACCACAGACCGACCGAGGACAGGTCGCGGGCGGACAGGTCGTGCCGGGCCAGGTCTGCCCAGGTGGTGGCGAAGCCGTACACGCCGACCGGCTGCCAGCGTTCGACGGCGTCCAGCACCATCGGGCCCGACTGGCCCGACAGCAGGTGGAGTTGGGCGTCGAAGCTGAGCGCCAGGTTGACCGCGATCAGGGTGGCCGCGTGGGCGGCGGGCAGCGCGCTCAGCACCCGGTCGATGCCCTGCGGGCGGGGCAGCAGCAGCCGGTGGCGGATCGCCGCGTACAGGCTCTGGTGCGAGTGCAGCACGGCCTTGGGCAGGCCGGTGGTCCCCGAGGAGTGGGTGATGGCGACCGGGTCGGTGGGCCAGTGCCGGTACGGCGCGGGCGCGGACCGCGGGTCGCCGTCGGCGAGTTCGGCGGTGTCGGCGAGCAGGGCGGTGCCCAGGTCGTGGCCCGCCAGGGCCTTGGCGTGCTCGGCGTCCGCGAGCAGCCCGACCGCGTTCAGCCGGCGCAGGTATCGGGCCGAAGTGTCCACGTCCAGCGCCGGGTTGAGCAGTGCCGGGACGGCGCCGAGTCGGGTCAGCGCGAGGAAGGCCAGCACCTGGTCGGCCGCCGCGGAGGCCTGCACCGCCACCGGATCGCGTCGGCGCACCCCGAGCGCGTGCAGGGCGGCCGCCCGCTTCCGTACCGCCAGGTCGAGTTGACGGAGCGTCAGAGAAGTGTTGGCGGGGTGGCCGTCGACGGGGGTGTCGAAGGTCAGGGTCGGCGAGTCGAGGCCGAGTCCCTGTTCGACCCGGGTGGTCAGGACGTTGCCGGCGCCGACGGAACTGTCCTCGGACAGCACGGCGCGCAGGGTGCGGAGGCTCATGGATCCCGTTCTTCTCGTGGTGCGGGACGTCGGCGGGCTCGAACCCCGGGGTGCGTCAGGGGGCGAGCAGGACGGCGGTGGCGTGGTCGGGCGGGCCCTGGACGGCGGTGATCAGCAGCACCTGATCGGCGTCGCCGTCCTCGATCAACAGGCGGGCCCGGTCGTGGAGTTCGGTTTCGCTGTCGAAGCCGGGGCCGAGCGCCACGACCGGGCCGTCGAGCTGCCAGCGGGCGGCGAGGTGGCCGAGGACGGCGTTCGGGTTGGACTGGAAGAACAGCAGGGGCGGGACGCGCCGGCCGGTGGCGGTGGCCCCGGCGAGGGCGTCCGCCGTGCCGGTGTCGCCGGTCGGGCTGGCCAGCAGCAGGGCGGTGCGCGGCGGGTCGAGCGCGGGCGGCGGCCCGTAGTGGCGGCGCAGACAGCGGTCGGCGGTCTCGGCGACCAGCGGATTGAAGGCGGACTCCACGAACCCGGCGATGGCCGGGAGCCGGTCGTCCGGACGCTCGGGCCAGGCGGCGGACGCCAGCACCCGCAGCGGACCGGTCAGCTCCCGGGGGCCGAGCGGCGCGGGGACGGCAGGCTCCACCGGGGCGGGCAGCGGCGTGCCCTCGGCGGCGGTGGCGGTCATGCGGCGGCCACCAGAAGTGCGGTGTTCGCGCCGCCGAACGCGGAGTTCAGGGTGAGGGCCAGACCGGGGACGGCCGGGCGGGGACGGTCGAGTACCAGGTCGAGCGGACAGCCCGGGTCCGGGTGTTGCCACCCGGCGTTGACGGGCAGCGTCCCGGATTGCAACACGCCCACGGTGACGGCGAGTTCGAGCAGTGCGGAGGCCTCCAGGGCGTGGCCGTGCACGGACTTGGTGGAGCTGACCGGCGGCGTGCCGGACGGGAACACGGTCCGCAGGGCGGCGGCCTCGGCGAGGTCGCCGAGCTTCGAGCCCGCGCCGTTGGCGTTGACGTAGCCGATCGCCTCGGGCCCGGCGCCCGCCCGGGCGAGGGCGTGGTGCACCGCCCGCGCCAGGCCGGTGCCGTCCGGGTGCGGCCGGCAGACGTGGTGGGCGTCCCCGGTGCGGGCCCAACCGGCGATCCTGGCCAGCGGGTTCAGCCCGCCGCGTCGGCGCAGCGACGGCACCGACTCCAGGACCACCGCCACCACGGCGTCGCCGAGCAGCATGCCCTGCCGGCCCAGGCTGAACGGGCGGACGGCGCCGTCCCCGGCCAGCGCCCGGCCCGCGTCGAACACCGCGAAGGTGTCCGGCTCGACCAGGTAGCCGGCGGCGACCAGCACGCGTTCGCGGCGGCCGGAGGCGATCAGCGCGGCGGCGTCGGCGACGGCCGTGGCGGCCGCCACGCACGCGCCGGTGTACACCCGGGGCCGCAGCCCGGTGCGTTCGGCGACCTCCGCGGCGACCGGTCCGGCCCGCCGATCGCCGTGCAGGGCGAGCAGCAGGTCCTCGGGGGCGTCGCCGGGAGAACCGGACAGCGCGCCCGCCTCGGCGAGCACGTCCGCCAACTGGTCGGCCAGGCGCGGCGATCCGGGCGCGACGGCGGCCCGGTCGGTGCGGTGGCCGGCGGTGTCGAAGCGGTCCACCGGGACGAATGCGGGCCGTCCGGCCGTCGCGCCGTCCCGCAGTGCCGCGAGGCCCGGGCCGAAGGCCGAGCGGACACCGATGCCGCCGACCAGGACGGTGCGCCGCGGCGGACCGTTCCGGAGAGCGGTCGCGGTCATGGCGCGGCGACTCCCGCTTCCGTACGGGCGTCGGCCGGTGCGGGGGCGGGCGGTGCGGCGTTGGACGCGGCGGCGGCGGCGGTGGCGTCGGCCGGTGCGGGGGTGGGCGGTGCGGCGAGTGCGGCGGGTGGGGCGTCGAGCTGCTCGGCGATCTGGGCGCCGAGTGCGGCGACCGCGTCGTCCACCGTCCGGATCGCGTCCAACCGGTGGTCGTCGAGGTCGAGTTGGACGCCGTAGGTCTGTTCGGCCTCGGCGATCAGCCAGGTCAGTTCGAGCGAGCCCAGGTGCTCGTCGACCTGGTCGGGGGAACGGTCGCCGTAGCGGGCGAGCATCGCGATCGCCTCGGCCCGGCCGAACCGCACTGCGGAGTCGGTGGTACCCATCAGGCGGTGCCCACCGAGGACTTGGCGATCCGGCCGGCGACCTCGGCGCTGAACTCGTCGATGGTCATCAGCGCGGTGGACTCCATGTCGTCCAGCTCGAAGCGGATGCCGTACTCCTCCTCGACCTGCACAGCCAGGTCGGCCAGGGCGAGCGACTCCAGGTCGAGGCCGGCCGGGCCGAGGTCGGTCTCCGAAGTGACCTGCGAGACGTCGTAGTTCATTGCCGCCAAGGTGGCCAGGACGAACGAGCGGATCTGTTCCTGCATGGACTTGCTCTCTCCAACGCGTCGGGGTGCCGGGGTTCGGGGCATGGGGTGTCTCTGGACGGGCGGGCGGGGCAACGGGGCTCCGGCGCACGAGAGCTCTCGTGCGGGGTCTCGGTGTCCGGGGGTTTCCGTGTCCAGAGGTTCAGGGCAGGGCGCACCGACGGACGGGCGGACGGCGTCTGGAGCCGTCCACCCGGCCGGGCGCACTGCGGCGGAAGGGGGAAAGGGGAAAAGGGTGGGGCGGATCAGCGGGCGGCGTCGACCTGTCGGCGCAGGGCGGCGACGTCCCGCAGCAGCTTCCCGGTGGCGGTCCGGGGGAGCTGCGGCATCAGGTGCAGGCGGCGGGGCAGCTTGTAGCCCGCCAGTTCCCTGCCGAGCAGTTCGCGCAACTGCTCGGTCGCGCCGTCCCGTTCGGACGGTGCGCGGGAGGCACCGTCGGCGGTCGCGGCATACGCCTCGATCGCGCCGTCGGCGAACACCACCACGGCCTCGACCACGCCGGGAAGCCCGGTCAGGGTCTGCTCGACCTCGTTCAGGTCGACCTTGAGGCCGCCGATGGAAATCTGTGAGTCGCGCCGCCCCAGCACCGTCACCCGTCCGGTGCCGGCGTCGAGCAGTGCGGCGTCCCTGGTGTGCAGCAGGCCGTCCGACCAGCGGGTCGGGTCGGTCGGGCCCAGGTAAGGGGAGTGCGCGCGGGTGATGTGCAACTCGCCCGCGCTCAGCGACAGTTCCATACCGTGCACGGGATGCAGGGCCGGATGGTGGCGGCCCGTCAGATCGGTGGCGATGACCCCGGTCTCGGTCATCCCGTACATGGTGCCCAGCGGCACACCGTAGCGTTCGCGGAACGCGGCGGGAAGCCCGGGGCGGATCAGCTCGCCGGCCACGACCATCCGCCGCAGCTGCGGGAGTTGGGGCGGCGCGGCCACCGCGGCCAGCAGCTCCGCGTGGAACGGCACGCCGATCACGGTGGTCGGGGCGGCGCCGTCGGCGACCGCAGTGAGGATGCCCGCGGGGGTCATCCGCTGCGGCACCACCAGTTCGACGCCCGCGTGCAGGGCGTGCAGCAGCCCGCCGACCAGGCCGAGCACGTGCACCGTCGAGGACAGCAGCACGGTGCGCTCGCCCCGGGCCGGGAACTCCGGCAGCCGTGCGTAGCAGTCGAGTTCGCGCAGCAGGTCGCCCGCCGTCCGCCCGATCACCTTCGACGGGCCGGTCGAGCCCGAACTGAGCTGGATCAGCGCGTGATGGTGGGACGTGGCGGGTTCGGCGACCGCTTCCGGGTCCGGCGGGGAAGCCGGGAGCGACCTGAACCGCGGACGCCCGTCGGCGAGTTCGACCAGCACCCGGGGGCGCAGCCGGTTCACGGCACGGTCCACCTCGGCAGCGGTGAGACGGTGGTCGAGCAACACGGCCCGAGCTCCGGCCCGCCACGCGGCCAACAGCACCGCGACGAACTCCGCCGAAGGCGGCATGCGCAGCGCCATTGTGCCCTGCTCGCCGAGGCCGGCCGCGGCCAACTGCCGCTGCCGCTCGGCCACCAGGGCCCGCAGCGTCCCCCTGCTCACCGGAGCGCCGAAGTGCAGGCACGGTTCGCCGTCCGGTCCGGCGAGTAACTGCTCGTCCACCCAGTCCGCGGCAACCGTGCGGCCGCGCACCGGGGTTGGGATCAACGTCAACGCAACTCCACGCGCTCGAATGGGAAGCATGGGTCGGAAGTTGTGATGCTTCAGTGTGGATCCCCCGTCGGTGCCGACCTTTGCACGGGAGCGCATCAAGGGTCAAGGTCTATACCAGTGGCGACCGGACCCCTACGCTGTCCCTCGTTTTCGCACCGGTTGACGGATCATCAGGAGGTTCGGAGACGATGGTTCCGCTCACTCTGGCGGAGCACGGCGCGCTGGCGAAGGGCCTGCTGCCTGCGGCGATCTGGGACTTCTTCGAAGGCAGCGCCGGAACCGAGTGGACTCGCCGGGCCAACCTCGACGCCTGGCGCCACCACGTGCTGCGCCCGCGCGTCCTGGTGGACGTCTCGGCGCCCGACTGCGGCACCGAGCTGCTCGGCGCCCGGCTGACCGCCCCGTTCGGGGTCGCGCCGATGGCCTACCACCAACTCGCCCACCCCGACGGGGAGTGCGCCACCGCCCGGGCCGCCGCCGAGGCCGGCGCGCTGCTGATCGTCAGCATCTTCGCCAGCCGCACGCTGGAGCAGATCGCCGCCGCCGCACCCGGCGCGCCGCGCTGGCTCCAGCTGTACTGGCTGCGCGACCGGGAAGCGCTCACCACGCTGGTGCGGCGCGCCGAACAGGCCGACTACCGGGCCCTGGTGCTCACCGTGGACGCGCCCAAGGTCGGCCGCCGGCTGCGTGACCTGCGCAACGCCTTCGCGCTGCCGGCCGACCTCACCGCCGCCAAC
>NZ_BMRI01000008.1:40443-62992 GCF_014648555.1 Kitasatospora griseola | reverse complement strand
CTGGACCCCCGACTGACCAGCAGCGCCGGGCACTCGGTCGCCGGTCGCTCCGGCATCGAGGAGCACTCCCGGCAGCAGTTCGACCCCACCGTCAGCTGGGCCGACCTGGCCTGGCTGCGGGCGCGCACCTGCCTGCCGCTGGTGCTCAAGGGCGTCCTCACCGCCGAGGACGCCAGGCTCGCCGTCGAGCACGGTATGGACGCGCTGATCGTCTCCAATCACGGCGGCCGCCAACTCGACGGCGTCCCGCCCGCGTTGGCCGTCCTGCCGGAGGTCGTGGACGCCGTCCCCGCCGAGCACCCCGTGCTGGTGGACGGCGGCCTGCGGCACGGCTCCGACCTGGCCACGGCCCTCGCGCTCGGCGCTCGCGCCGCACTGGTCGGCCGCCCCGTGCTGTGGGGCCTGGCCCACGGCGGCGCGGACGGCGTCAGGGCGGTGCTCGACCTGCTCCGCGAGGAGCTGCTCGACACCATGGTGCTGGCCGGTCGACCCACGCTCGCCGCCCTCGACCGCGACGCGCTCGCGCCCTGGCCGCCGGCTGCCGCCGCGCCGCTCTGAACGCGCATCGTTCTCCTTATATATAGGGGCTCATGACAAGACACCGACAAGCAGGTGCTGTCGGCCCCCTCGCACCCCCGCACGCCAGCAGGAAAGGACCCCGTGGCGACCATCGCAGAACCCGAGCCCGCCAGACCTGAGCCCGCGAGGCCCGAGCCGGTTGCGGCCGGGCCCGTCGCAGTCGAGCCTGCGGCAGCCGAACCCGTCGCAGTCGCAGTTTCACGCGCAGGAGCCGACGTCGCCGGAGCCGGGCCCGCCGCAGCCGCAGCCGGCGGAGCCGCAGCTGTCGGCGAGCTGTTCGCGGACTGGGACTGGGAGGACCCCGCAGGGCTCGAAGCCCGCACCGACGCGTTCACCGAGAACCTCGCCCGGTGCGCCTCGATCGACACCGTCCGCCCCGAAGTGCCGCACACGCACGGAGACTTCCAGGAGCTCGGCGTCACCGGCATCGAGTTCGCCGCGTTCCGTACCCGGCATCCGCACGGCCTCGGCACCGACCTGGTCGGCCTGCACACCGACCACGAAGCCACCAGCCCCGGGCCGGTCTACCGGATCGACGGCGCCGGCCTGTTCACCCAGCTCGACATCGGCCGGCCGCTCCCGTTCGCCGACCACAGCGTGGACTGGGTGTACGCCGAGCACCTGATCGAACACGTCCCGCTCGGCACCGCCGTGCACTGGCTCGCCGAAGTCCGCCGCATCCTGCGCCCCGGCGGCGTGCTCCGCCTCACCACCCCCGACCTGGCGCGCTACATCGACGGATACCTCGACGGGAACGAGCAGTTCTTCCGCCGCCACCGCCGCCGCCTGTGCACCATGCGGGTCGGCCCGCCGATGCCGGAGCGCCGCGCGTTCATGCTGAACCAGATCTTCTACCATTTCGGACACCGGTGGATCTACGACGAGGCCGAGCTGCGGCACGTCCTCGACCGCGCCGGCTACCACGAATTCGCCATCGAACGACGGGAGTTCCAGATCGGCGTACGTCCCGACGTGGCCGACCTCGACACCGCCTTCCGGAAGGACGAGTCGATCTACCTGGAGGCCGTCGCCCCCGGAGGACCGCACTGATGCCACTCCACCCGCAGGCCCAGGCGTGGCGCGCCCGCCGCGCCGCGGCCGGCACCCCGCCGCTGTACACCCTCACCCTGGACCGGGCCCGCGCCGCCGACCTCGCCGACCTGCGCGCCGCCTCAGGCACCGGTGAACCCGTCGCGGCCGTCGACGAGTTCACCATCGACGGCCCCGGCGGCCCGCTCACCCTGCGGCACTACCACCCACAGGCCGCGACCGACCGCCCCGGCCCCGCGCTGCTGTACCTGTACGGCGGCGGCTGGGCGCTCGGCTCGCTGGACACCGGCGACCCGATCTGCCGCGCGCTCGCCAACGACACCCGCGCCGACGTCCTCGCCGTCGGCTACCGGCACGCCCCCGAGCACCGCTTCCCGGCCGCCGTCCACGACTGCTACGCCGCACTCGACTGGATCGCCCGGAACGCGCGACGGCTCGGCCTCGACCCGGCCCGGATCGCCGTCGGCGGCGACAGCGCCGGCGGCAACCTCGCGGCCGCTCTCACCCTGCTCGCCCGCGAACGCGGCGGACCCGCGATCGTGCACCAGCTGCTGATCTACCCGAACACCGATCACCGGGTTCCCGCAGCAGGCGATTCGTCAACGGGCGTTGACGGAGGGGGTTCGGTGCACGGAGGACGGCCGACACGCGGTGAGGACCCGGTGCACGGTCAGGATCCGATGCACGGTGAGGGCCCGATGCGCGGTGAGGATCCGGCGCGCGGTGAGGATCCGGCGCTGTTCAACCGTCGCTCGGTGGCCTGGTACTGGTCGCACTACCTCGCCGATCCGGCCGACGCCGCCCACCCCCTCGCCAGCCCGCTGCGCGCCCCCGACCACCAGGGCCTGCCGCCCGCCACCGTGATCACCGCCGAGTACGACCCGCTGCGCGAGGAGGGCGAGCAGTACGCCGCCGCGCTGCAGGCCGCGGGCGTCCCCGTCACGCTGCGCCGCTACCCGGGCATGCCGCACGGGTTCTTCGCCATGCCGGGCGTGCTGGACGACGGCCGGGTGGCCCAACTGTTCGCCGCGGACCGGCTGAGGACGGCCTACGCGGCGCACGCGGCACCCGCGGTGCACACGGTGCACACGGAGCGCACGGAGCGCACGGCGCCGGCGGAGGCCGCCCGGTGAGCGGGGTGCTGCGGCTGGGCGAGCTGCACAGTTCACTGTCGGACCCGCTGCTGGACGCGATGACGTTCCTCAACGAGGTCACCGGGCGCTACCCCGAGGCGATCTCGTTCGCGCCGGGCCGCCCGCACGAGGAGTTCTTCGACCCCGCGGACATCGCCGGCCACCTGGACAGGTACCTGCGGCACCTGCGCGAGGAGCGCGGGCTGACGGAGAACCAGGTCCGCCAGGAGGTGTTCCAGTACGGGCGGACCAAGGGCCTGATCGGGCCGCTGATCGCCCGGGCACTGGAGGCCGACGAGGGCATCACGGCCGACCCCGAGGCGCTGGTGGTCACGGTCGGCGCGCAGGAGGGCATGCTGCTGGTGCTGCGGGCCCTGTGCGCGGGTCCGGACGACGTGCTGCTGGTCTCCTCGCCGTGCTACGTCGGCGTGACCGGCGCCGCCCGGCTGATCGACCTGACGGTCCGCCCGGTGCCCGAGGCCGGCCCGGACGGCGGCCTCGACCCGGAGGCCCTGGCCGCGGCCGTCCACGAGCTGCGGGCCGCCGGGAAGTGCCCCCGGGCCTGCTACGTCGTCCCCGACTTCGCCAACCCGAGCGGCGCCAGCCTGGACGAGACCGCCCGCCGACGGCTGCTGGACGTCGCCGAGTCCACCGGCGTCCTGCTGATCGAGGACAACCCGTACGGCTTCTTCGGCCGCAACGGGCCCGTCCGGCCGACGCTCAAGGCGCTGGACGGCGACCGGCGCAACGTGGTCTACCTCGGATCGTTCGCCAAGACCTGCTTCCCCGGCGCCCGGGTCGGCTACGTGCTCGCCGACCAGCAGGTGGCCGCACCGGACGGGCGGCTCGGCCTGCTCGCCGACGAACTGGCCAAGCTCAAGAGCATGACCACCGTCAACACCTCGGCGCTCAGCCAGGCCGTGATCGGCGGCATGCTGCTGGCCGGCGGGCTGCGCCTGCGGGAGGCCAACGAGCCCGCCCGGCAGTTCTACGCGCACAACATGGACGTCCTGCTGACCGAACTGGAAACCGCTTTCCGTCCGCTCCCCGGCATCTCCTGGAACACCCCGGAGGGCGGCTTCTTCGCGGTCGTCACCGTCCCGTTCCGGGCCGACGCCCGGGCCCTGGACGCCTGCGCCCGCGAGTACGGCGTGCTGTGGACCCCGATGGACGGCTTCCACCCCGGCGGGGGCGGTGAGCACCAGCTGCGGCTGTCCTGCTCCTACCTGACGCCGGACCAGATCGTGGAGGGCGTGCGGCGGCTGGCCCGGTTCGTGACGGAGCGGACGGTGCGGCAGACCTGACGCGGCAGCACTGATCGGGGCCCGGCACACCTCGCCGGGCCCCGATCAGTGCTGCCTTCCAGGAGGTTTCAGCGGATCCGGCGGGCGAACAGGCGGGCCGCCCAGGCCACCGCGAGCACCGTCATCAGGCCGGTCAGCAGCAGTCCGCGCCAGACCTCGGGCGCGTCCAGGTGCCCGGCGAACAGGGCGCGCATGCCCTCGACGCCCCAGTAGCAGGGGTTCCAGGAGGCGGCGGTGCGAAGCCAGGCCGGGGCGAGGGCGATTGGCAGCAGGGTGCCGGAGAGCAGGGCCAGGGGTTGGGCGATGGTGTTGACGACGGGGCCGAGGGCGGCGTCGGTGGGCACCAGCAGGGCGAGGCCGTAGGAGACCGAGGAGGCCATCAGAGCCATCAGGGCGAGCAGCGCCATGGCGAGCAGCAGATCGGTGAAGCCGACGGTCAGCCCGAACGGGATGGCCAGGACGGCGATCAGCAGGGACTGGACGAGCAGCGCGGTGGTCTCCCGCAGGGCGCGGCCGAGCAGCAGGGCGACCCGGCTGACGGGCGTGACCCGGGAGCGTTCGATGATGCCGGCGTGCAGTTCGCCGAGCAGGGTGAAGCCGGTGAACAGGCCGCCCATCACGGCCAGTGCCGACAGCAGGCCGGGTACGTAGATCCGGTAGGCGTCGGCGGTGCTGTGCGCGCCGGAGGCGGCCAGGGCGGAGGTCAGCAGCGGGGCGAACAGCAGGAGGTAGCACAGGGGTTGGAGCAGTCCGACGGCCAGCCACGCGGGTGAGCGGGCCATCAGGAGCAGTTGGCGCTGGTAGACCAGCCAGGTGTCGCGGGCGAGCTTCACGGGGACCTCGGGGGCGTCGGGGCGGCGGCGGGGGCCGGCGCGGTGTCAGCTGTGGACCGGCGAGCGGCCGGTGAGGGCGAGGAACACGTCGTCCAGGCTGGGGCGTTGCAGCTGGACGTGGTCCGGCTCCAGGCCGGCGGCGGCCAGCGCGCGCAGCAGCTGCGGGATCGCGGTGTCCGCGGAGTCCACGTGCAGGCGCAACCCGTCCTCCTCGGGCAGCGCCTCCAGGCGTCGGACGCAGGGGAGTTCGGCGAGGACGTGCGCGGCCCGGGCGGTGGCCCCGGCGTCGGTGAGGCCGATGGTGACGGCGTCGCCGGAGATCTGCTGCTTGAGCTGCTCGGGGGTGCCCTCGGTGACGATGCCGCCGTGGTCGACGATGCCGATCCGGTCGCACAGGGCGTCGGCCTCGTCCAGGTAGTGGGTGGTGATCAGCACCGTCATGCCCTGATCGCGCAGGCGGCGGACCTCCGTCCAGACCTGGGCGCGGCTGCGCGGGTCGAGTCCGACGGTGGGCTCGTCCAGGAACAGCACTTTGGGGCGGTGGACCACGCCCAGTGCGAGGTCGAGGCGGCGGCGTTGGCCGCCGGAGTAGGTCCGGCACGGGCGGTCGCCGAACTCGGTGAGGTCGAAGGCGGCCAGGCCCTGTTCGGCGCGTCGCAGTGCCTCGGCCTTGCGGATGCCGTGCATCCGGGCCTGCAGGACGAGTTCCTCGCGGGCGGTGGCGTGGTCGGTGGTGCCGCCGCCCTGGGCGACGTAGCCGATCCGGCGGCGGACCTCGCCGGGGTCGGTGCGCAGGTCGGCGCCGGCCACGGTGGCCGCGCCGCCGTCGGGCGGCAGCAGGGTGGCGAGCATGCGCAGCGTGGTGGTCTTGCCGGCGCCGTTCGGGCCGAGGAGGCCGTAGATCCGGCCCTCCGCGACGTCGAGGTCGATGCCGCGCACCGCGTCGACGGTGGCGGCGCCGCGGCGGGGCCGGAAGGACTTGCGCAGCCCCTTGGTCACGATCAACCCGGACTCCTGTGCTGGTCGGTGGGTTCGGATGCGGTGGGTTCGGAAGCGGTGGGGAGGTGCTCCCGGGGAGGGGTGGCGGACGCCGGAGCAGACCCTAGGGCCCGGCCCCGCCCGCCGACAATGGTCTGGACCAGGTGGGCGGATCCGGCGCTCAGCGCGGTGCGCGGGCGAACCGCTCCAGCCGCTCGACGGCCGCCACCGTGCCGCCGCCCGCCAGGAGTTGACGTCCGAGCAGCTGGGCGGCGGTGCGGAACGAGGGGTCGTCGAGAACGGAGCGCAGCGCCGCGCGCAGCTCCCCGGAGGTGGCGGTGGCGAAGTCGACCCGGACGGCCGCGCCGAGCGCGGCCAGCCGACCGGCCGTCACCGGCTGGTCGTGGCGGATGGGCGCGACCACCAACGGCCGCCCGTGGACGAGGGATTCGACCGCGGTGTTCATCCCGCCGTGGCACAGTACGGCGTCCACCGCCCCGCGCTCAAGCAGTTCCAGCACCGGAACGCGGTCGCAGGCCACCGCGCCCGGCGGCAGAGCGGCGTCCGGCGGGCCCGCCACCACGGCCTGCACGTCCGGGAGTTCGGCGAGCGCGGCGGCCGCCCGGTGCAGGAAATCGCCCGCCACCTCGGCCGACAGCGTGCCCATGGTGACCAGCACCCGGCGGCGTCCCGGCGCCAACCGCTCCCAGGGGAACGGCGGTTCGGGCCGGTCCGCGAGCAGCGGCCCGACCAGGGCGTACTCGGCGGGCACCCGGTCGAGCCCGGCCAGCTCCCGGCAGGTCGGGGCGATCACCAGGCCGGGGGAGAAGCGCGGGTCGGTGAACTCGGCGGCGGGCAGGCCGGCCCGCTCCCACAGGCCGTGCAGCACCTCGTCCCGCCAGGACGCCAACTCGCTGTCGCCGAACGGCGGATCGCCGATCTCCAGCGAGGACGGCGCGAAGGACGCCCACCGCACGCCCGCACCGTGCGCGGCCAGCGCGCCCGCCGGACTGTGCTGGTCGACCAGCACCACGTCCGGCCGCCACTGCTCGACCGCCCGCCGCACCGCGCCCAGCGTGAACCTGGTGTGCGGCACCACGAAGCCGTCCCACAGCGAACGCACCGCCGCCGCCCCGCCCACCGCCTGCTTTCGGAACAGCCGGGCGCCGGTGGGACGCACCACGGCGTCCGGCCCGAGCACCGGCCGCAGCGCGGACTCCGGCCCCACCCAGGCGGCTCGGTGCCCGCGTGCGGCCCAGGCCAGGGCCAGTGCCCGGGCCGGCAGCAGGTGCCCGGCGAGCGGCGGCGCCACGATCAGCAGGCGCAACGCGCCCCCGGGGGAGGTGGGTGCGGGCATGGGGAATCCTCTCGGGAGGGGGTGGGCGGCGCATGCGACTGCGCGACGTGCGCCCGGAATCGCCGGGCCGGGCGAAGAGATCTGTGTGCGTCGTGTGCCAACGACGGAGAAGTGGTACAGACCACAAGGGGAAGTCGGGAAGGAAACGCCGGAGATCCCTTGTGCGGGCCGGTGAGGCGTGGGAATACTAGCCCGCGTGACCGCTCTGGAAGCAGTCGCCGTCCACCTTCCGCCCGTCGCCGAACCGATCGAACTGGTCGGGGAACGCCTCGGACTGACGGCTCGTCAGATCGGGCTCTTCCGCCGGTTCCACGGCCTCGACCAGGTCAGGGTGGACCGCGACGGAGACCTGACCGATCTGCTCACCGCCGCAGCGAAGGCCCTGGCCCAGCTGTCCGGCAACGAACACCGCGTGAAGTACGTGCTGCACGCGCGCAGCCTGCCGATCGCGGCCCCCTACCCGCACAACCCGCTGCACGACGCGCTCGGCCGTCTGGGGCTGACGCACGCCCGTGCCTTCACCATCACCCACCACGCGTGCGCCGGCTCGCTGTTGGCGCTCGACGTGGCCGGTCGGTTGTTGGCGGCAGACCCCGACCCCGAGGCGCTGGCGTTGATCCTGGCGGGCGAGAAGACCTTCACCCGGGACGCCCGCATCGTCCCGGACACCGCCCTCTTCGGCGAAGGGGCGGCGGCCGCTCTGGTACGGGCCGAAGGCGAACACGACCGCGTGCTGTCCTACGCGGTCGACCAGCGCGGCGAGTTCGACGGGCGACTCGCCGACGATCCGGAGCTGATGGCGCGCTACCAGCGCAGCTACCCGGACCTGATGATCGCGGTGATGGAAGCCGCGCTGAACGAAGCCGGCGAAAGCTGGGAGTCGATTCGGCTGCTGCTCCCGCACAACGTCAACCGGATCTCCTGGCAACGGATCTGCCGCCGGATCGGGTACCCGCCCGACCGGGTGGTGCTGGACAACGTCCCGGCAGCGGGGCACAGCTTCGCCGCCGACATCCTGCTCAACCACCACACCGCCACCGGCCGCGGCCTGCTCCGCCGCGGCGACCGCTACCTGGTCGCCGCGTCCGGACTCGGCGCGACCTTCGCCGCCATGGTGCTCCAGCACTGAGGCCCGCTCCGAACCAGGGGGCGCCACCGCCCCCTGGTCCGGCACGCCCGGGCGAAGGAGCCGCGCCACCGGCCGCCGCGTGAGCGCCGCACCCGGCCCGCACCCCCGGGCCCCGCCGACAGGGAATCGCCATGACCGACTCCGCCACCGACTCCTCCACCCTCGTGCAGGATCCGGCCGACGATGCCGTCGACCCCGAGCTGCGCAGCCGCGCACTCGACGGAATCCTGCTGCTGCTGCCCCGCGTCCTCAAGCGCGACCTGCCCGAAGTCACCGAGAACGCCTGCCTGTTCGACGAGGTCGGCCTCACCTCGGCCGCCACCCTGGAACTCATCCTGGAGCTGGAGGACCACCTCGACGTGCAGATCGACGTCGAAGGCATCGACCAGGACGACCTCCGGTCGGTCGGCACCCTGGCCGGCTTCGTCGCCGGACACGTCATCGCCGAGGACTGAGCGTGCGCGTCCGCGGACCGCTGCCCGCCACCACCCTGCCGCGCACCGCCTCCCCGCTGCGCCTGACCGCCGCCCGCGCCTTCGACCTGACCGGCGACTCCCCGCTCGCCGCCGACCCCGACCTGCGCACCTTCACCGCCGACCTGGCCCGCCCCTACGGCATGGCACTGGACGAGGACGCGCTGGCCGGAGCCCGCGGCCAGTCCTACGCCGCGCTCGCCGAACTCGCCGTGCGGCAGCTGGTGGACCCGGCCCGCCCGGTCGACCTGCTGGCGCTGGTGTACGCCACGCCCGACGTCCGCCCCGGGCAGTCGGTGGCGATCCAGCTCGCCGGCGTGTGCCCGGGCGAGCCGCTGTCCTTCGCCATCTGCGACGAGGGAGTCGGCGGCACCTTCAGCGCGCTCGGCATCGCCGACGCCTACGCCCGCACCGGCGGCGCGCGGCGGGCCCTGCTGATCGCCGTCGAACAGGCCGACCTGCACCACCGGCCGCACCGCCCGGCCCGGTTGCCCGACCGGCACTCCGCCTCCGCGCTGCTATGGGAGTCCGGCGGGGGAGGCCGGGCGCTCCAACTGCTAGACAGCCGTGTCGATGTGACTGCCGGTCAAATAGGGGAAGTGGTAGCGGAGTTCACGGCATGGCTGCCAGCGCGGGCGCTGCTGGTGCTCGGCCCCGGGTTGGTCGACGTCCCCGCGCCCGGCGGTGCGGAGACCCGGCGGGCCCGACCGGGCAACCCGTACACCGGGGGCTGGGCAGCCCTCGCCGACGCCCTCGCCGATCCCCGGCTCGCCGGACGTCCGCTCGCGCTCGCCGACCGGGAGCCGGAGACCGGCAGGCTCGACCTGGCCTGCTGGGCGCCCGAGGAGCCCGCCGGATGACCGAGATCTGGCTGATCGCCACCGACATCACCGAAGAACAGGCGGCCGCCCTCGGGGAGTTGCTCGACCCGGACGAACGCGCCCGGGCCGCCCGCACCCCCGACGGGCCGGGTCGGCGCCGCTACCTCGCCGCGCACGCCGCCGCCCGCCTGTTGACCGCCGCTGCCGCGGGCGTCCCTCCGGAGCTCGTCCGGTGGCGGCGCGGCCCGCACGGACGACCCGAACCCGTCGGCATGGAAGGCGAGTTGAGCGTCAACCTGAGCACCGCAGGCCGGTGGGCGCTGTTCGCCGTCCAGCAACGTGCCGACGGGGACGGCGAGATCGGCGTGGACCTGGAACCCGTCCCCATCGGCCACGCGGCCGCCCGACTTGCCCGGCGCTACTACCCGGCGTCCGAAACCGGCGGCGGGGCTGCGGAGTTCACCCGCCGGTGGACCCGCAAGGAGGCGTACACCAAGGCCCACGGCGGTCGCCTCGCCGACGGGCTGCGCACCCACGCCGGGCCGGTCGGCGGCCCCGGCCCGTACCGGATCGACGGGCCGCTCGGGCCCTGCACCGTCCACGACCTGCCCGCACCGCCCGGCCACCGGGCCGCCGCCGCCCGCACCGGCAGCCGACCGGTCCGGCCGCGGCTGCTCTCCTACCCGGCCGACCTCGCCGAGGAGTTCGGCGCCCATCGCGTCGGCGGCTTCGACCTCCACCATCTCCATCGTGTCGACGGCTCCGACGCCCACCACCTCCATCGCGTCGACGGACTCGACCCCCACCACCTCCATCGCGTCGACGGCTCCGGCGCCCATCGCACCCTCGCCACCCGTCGGCCCGACCTCGAAGGCAGACCATGACCCGCCACCCCGACGACGCCACCCCGCTGCCCACCGCCGCCGCCGGCGTCCAACTCCAGTCCGCCGCCTACGAGAAGCTGCTCGGCGCGCTGCGCGAGGCGATCGCCCGGCTCGCCGCCGACGAACCGTTCGAGCGGCTGGTCGTGCCACCCGTGATCTCCCGCGCCACCATCGAACAGGCCGGGTACGTCGCGTCCTTCCCGCAGCTGCTCGGCACCGTGCACAGCTACACCGGCAGCGCGGCCGACTGGCGTCGACTCGCCCCGCTGATCGCCGAATCCGGGCCCTGGCACGACCGGCAGACGGTGTCCGACCTGGTCCTGCTGCCCGCCGCCTGCTACCCCGTGTACGCCACCCTCACCGGCCAGGACCTCCGCCACCCCGCCCGGTTCAGCGTCGAAGCGCAGTGCTTCCGGCAGGAAGCCACCGCCGAACCCGGCCGGCTGCGCACCTTCCGGATGGCCGAACTCGTCACCGCCGGCACCCCCGCCCACTGCCTCGACTGGCGCGAACACTGGCTGCAGCGGGTCGCCGACTGGCTGGAGACGCTCGGCCTCAAGCCGTCGATCGACCTGGCCGACGACCCGTTCTTCGGCGGCGGCCGACGCCTCTACCAAGCGGCGCAGCGCGCCCAGGAGTTGAAGTTCGAACTGCGGGTCCCGGTGGCCGACGGACTGGTGCAGGCGATCGCCTCCGCCAACATCCACAAGGACCACTTCGGCGAGGCCTTCGCCTTCACCGCCGACGGCGCGCCCGGCCACACCGCCTGCACCGCCTTCGGCCTCGACCGGATCGCCCTGGCCCTGCTGCACACCCACGGCTCCCGCCCCGTCGACTGGCCCGAGGCCATCAGAACCGCCCTGAACGGAGACTGACGCACGTGTCCCAACAGCAAGACGTCGTGGTGCAGTTCGGAGTCGAAACCGCCGAGGCCGAGGGCCCGCTCACGCTCGGCCAGGACAACATGATCCGCTGCCTGCGCCACGACGAACCCTCGCACATGAACAAGCAGGCCACCTGGACCGTCCCCGCCACCGCCGACCTGGCGGGCTGCCTCTCCGCGCTGCGCACCCTCGCCGAACGGCACGCCGCGCTGCGGACCGTTTTCCCCGGCCCCGCCGACCGCCAGCCCGAGCGCCAACGCGTCAGATCGGCAGGCGAGTTCACCGTCCGGGTGATCGCACTCGGAGCGGACGAGGACCCGGCCGAGTGCGCCGAACGCTACTGCTGGGACGGCCGCCGCCAGGCCTTCGACCTGGCCGAGGACTTTCCGCTGCGGTTCGCCCTGCTCACCCGCCACGACCGCCCCGTGCTGCTCGCCGTGGTCATCTGCCACGCCCAACTCGACGGCGTCGCCACCGGGTTGCTGTACCAGGAGTGGCTGACCCTGGCGGCCGGCGGCACCCTGCCCCCGCCGGCCGCGCCCACCCCGATCGAGGTCGCCGAGCAGGAGCGGTCCAGCTCCGGGCAGCGCCGCACCCGCGCCGCGCTCCGGCACTGGGAACACATCCTCGCCGACCAGCCGTCCGCCGTGTTCGCCGACGACCGGATCGGCCCCAACGACACCCAGCTGCCCACGCTCGGCGTCCGCTCCACCGCGGGGGCCGCCGCCCTGGTCCGCGCCGCCCGGCGCACCGGAGCCTCCAACTCGGCCGTCCTGCTGGCGTGTTACGCAGCCCTGGCCGCGCACCGCGCCGCCCGCGGCACAGTGGTGATGGCCGCCCTGTCCGCGAACCGCCACCGCCCCGGCCTCGCCGAGCACATCGGCACCCTCGCCCAGGACGCCCTGCTCGCCGTCGACACCGACTGCCCCGACCTCGACACCCTGATCGGCCGCACCCAGGCCCAGGCGCTGTCCGGCTACTGGCACGCCACCTTCGACGCCGAACGCATCTGGCAGCTGATCGAGGACGTCGCCCACCGCCGCGGCGCCCGGTTCGCCCGCCACGTCGTCGTCAACGACCTCAGCGCCACCGTCCCCGACAGCGTCGCCGCCACCAGGCCCGACCCGCCCACCGACCCCGACCTCGCCTGGTACCCCGCCGAACCCACCCCCACCCGGCTGATGCTCAACATCTGGCGCACCGCCGGCTGCCTCGAATTCACCCTGCACACCCACCCCGACGTCCTCGACCGCGAAGAGACCGAACTCTTCGCGCACGCCCTGCTCCGCCTGCTCGACCTGGCCGGCCGGCGCACCGTCCGCCTCGGACCCGACGGCGAACTCGCCGCCCTCACCGGCCTCCCCGTCGGCCGCCGCGACAAGGCCCGCTGGCAGCAGATCGGCGCCAACTGGATCGACCTGGACGCCGTCGCCGACCTGCTGCGCGCCGCGCTCGACGCCAAGGACGTCGAAGTGCACTGGCAGGACGGCGAGTTGACGGCGAGGGTCGACACCGGCGGTCGGGCGCTTTCCCCCGCGCAGGCGCACGCCGCGGTGATGGCCGCGCTGCCCGGGCACGACACCGCGATGGCGCCGCACCGCTACGAGCTGACCGGCGGCAGCGGCAGCGGACGGGACTGACCGCGGCACCCGGGTGGAGCAGTCTCCCCGCCAACCGGGCGCGTCGCACCCGGACGGCGCGGCCCGCCCCGCGAGGATGGGACGCAACACCCGTCGCGACCCACCCCCAGCCGGAGCGCACCATGGAACTCTTTCCGCCCCTGCCCCTGGAGTCCTGGCGGGACACCAAGGAGACCCTGCACCGATTCGCCCAGGTCATCGGCAAGATCCGGCTGGCCGGCAGCCCCCGCCGCAACCACTGGTGGAACGTCCCCTACCACCTGACCGGACGCGGCATCACCACCCGGCCCACCGGCCCCACCCGCGGCGGCGACGCCTTCACCATCGACTTCGACTTCACCGACCACCGGCTGTACCTCCGCACCCTCGGCGGCCGCGAGGACTCCTTCCCGCTGATCGGCCGCTCCGTCGGCGACTTCTACCGCGACACCCTGCGGGCCCTCATCCACCTCGACATCGACATCGTCCCCGAACACCCCTACCCGTACGACCTGCCCGACAGCCACCGCCCGTTCGCCGACGACGACGAACACCGCAGCTACGACCCGGCCGCCGTCACCACCTACTGGCACATCCTCAGCCAGGTCGCCCTGCTGCTGGAGGAGTACGCCAGCGGCTACTCCGGCAAGACCAGCCCCGTGCACCACTTCTGGCACACCTTCGACCTCGCCGTCACCCGCTTCTCCGACCGCGAGATCGACCAGCCCGCCGCCGACCCCGTCACCCGGGAGGCCTACTCCCGCGAAGTCATCAGCTCCGGCTTCTGGTTCGGCGACGACAACGTCCCCGAGCCCGCCTTCTACTGCTACACCGCCCCCGAACCCACCGACCTCGCCACCCGCCCCCTGCACCCGGCCGCCGCCTCCTGGACCGTGAACCGGGGCAGCCACCTCGCTCTCCTGAAGTACGCGGACGTCCGGACCGCCGACGACCCGTGGGCGACCGCGCTCGACTTCCTGAACTCGGCCTACCGCGCGGGCGCCGAACTGGCCGGTTGGGGGCGCCGCCGCGAATGCCCGGGCGGCGTCACCGACAGCGTGCTGCGGACCGCCCCGCCCGCGTAGGTCAGTAGAAGTGCCGTAGCTGCGGCCAGAGTTGCGACCACGGCCGGACCGGTCCGTCGCACAGCAGGACCGGGGCGTGCTGCTCCTCGTTGGCCAGGCCGCGGCCGTTGTCGACCCGGGCGACCTCGCGGCAGCCGGAGAAGGCCCGCTCGACCTGCGGGTACGGTGCGGGGTGGATCAGCAGCACCGGTCCGGTCGAGGAGTTCGGCGGCGGACCCCAGTCGGCGAACGACATGTGGCCCGAATACGGCGCGGGCAGGCCGTAGTCGCCGCCGAACCGGGCCAGCGCGCCCGCCTCGCCGTAGTCGGCGGCGAACACCACGGCGTGGCCGCGCTGCTCGGCCGGGACCAACGTCCAACCGGCACCCGCCGCCGCGGCCAGCTCCGGCCAGCCGACCTGCTCCGCCGACTCCTTGTACACCCAGGCCACGAGCGGGAGTTGACGCGCGGGCAGCACCGGCAGCGTGATCACCGCGTTCACCGCCACCGCCAGCACCAGCACCCCGACCAGCCGCGCCCGGCTGCGGGTCGCCGGCCACATCCGGTCCACCACCGGCTGGCACCCGGCCACCATGACCAGCAGCAGCGGCGGCAACGCGTAGTACGGCTTTCCGCCGAGCAGCAGCACCAGCGTGCACAGCCCCAGGTAGCCGTACGCCAACGGCCGCGCCCAGCGCAGCTCCGGCTCCTGCCGCAGCCGGCGCAGGCCGCCGAGCCACACCGGCACCAGGACCGGTGACAGGTACAGCAGTTGCATCGGCACGAAGGTCAGCCGGTCGGCCAGGCCGTCCTGGCCGCTGATGCCCGACGCCACCGTCAGCTGCGGCCAACCGTGCCGGGCCTGCCAGTACAGGTTCGGCGCGGCCACCAGCACCGCCAACAGCGCCCCCACCGGCAGCCAACGCCCGTGCAGCACCTGTCGGTTGCCCGTGAACCAGACGGCCGGCAGCAGCGCCGCCGCCAGCAGCAGCACCAGATCCTTGTTCAGCAGTGCGACACCCACCGCCGCGCCGACCGCCACCCACCAACGGCGGTCACCGGTGCGCAGCAGCCGCAGCACCAGCACCCCGATACCCGTCCACGCGAACAGGTCGAAGCTCGCCGTGGACAGCATGTGACCCAGCGCCAGCACCATCGCCGACACTGCCGCACCCGCCGCCGCCAACACCTGACCGCCCCGCCGCGCCCCCAACTCCCGTGCAGCCAGAGCGGTCAGGACGATCGTCGCGGCGCCCAGCAGCACCGCGACCGCCCGCAGCCCCGCCGGGCTCTCGCCGAACAGCGCCGTCGACCACCGGGCCAACAGCGGTGTCAGCGGCGGCTGATCGACATAGCCCCAGGCCAAGTGGCGTCCGGCGGCCAGGAAGTAGAGCTCGTCACGGTGGAAGCCGTACTGCCCGAGCAGCACCGCCTGGAGCGCCGCGACACCCGCTGCGACGGCCAGCACCGGCGGCCATGCGAACCGCGACAGTGCGACGGGCGTCGAGTCGCCAGTGGATCCATCCCCCCGAATGTCCATGCCGGGAGTGTGCCAGACCCGGTGCGCCGTGCAACCGGACGGTCCGGCAAAGCTTCGACGAGATGTGGCAACCGGGGGACGGCGAGCGATTGTTCGGCAGCAGACGCACGGTTAGGCTCGGGCGCTGTGAACGGCACCCCGCACCCCAGTGACCTGCCCCTCTCGCCCACCGAGGCCCCGAACCGGCCCGGCGTCGCCGAGCCGGCCGCGGACCTGGCCGCGCTCGCCGGACTGGCCACCGAGACCCGGCGGCCCGAGCACGCGGGCATCGACCTGCTGCCCACCCTGGAGATCGCCCGGCTGATGAACGCCGAGGACCGCACCGTCCCGGACGCCGTCGCCGCCGAGTTGCCCGCGATCGCCGCCGCCGTCGACGCGATCGCCGAACGGATGGGCCGCGGCGGCCGGTTGATCCACGCCGGCGCCGGAACCGCCGGCCGACTCGGCGTCCTCGACGCCGCCGAGTGCCCGCCCACCTTCAACACCGCGCCCGGCCAGATCGTCGCACTGATCGCCGGCGGCCCCGCCGCCTTCACCGCCGCCGTCGAGAACGCCGAGGACGACCGCTCCGCCGCCGGCGCCGACCTCGACGCCCTCCACCTCACCGCCGACGACACCGTGGTCGGCATCTCCGCGTCCGGCCGCACCCCCTACGCGGTCGCCGCCGTCGAGCACGCCCGCGCCCTGGGCGCCCTCACCATCGGCCTGTCCGGCAACCGCGGCTCCGCGCTCGCCGCCGCCGCCGAGCACGGCATCGAGATCGTCACCGGCCCCGAACTGCTCACCGGCTCCACCCGGTTGAAGGCCGGCACCGCCCAGAAACTGGTGCTCAACATGATTTCGACGATCACCATGATCCGACTCGGCAAGACCTACGGAAACCTGATGGTCGACCTCCGCGCGACCAACGAGAAGCTCCGCGACCGCAGCCGCCGCATCGTCGCCCTCGCCACCGACGCCGAACCCGCCGACGTCGCCACCGCACTCGACGCCACCGGCGGCAAGGTCAAGGACGCCATCCTGCTGCTGCTCGCCGACGTGGACGCCGCCACCGCCGCGGCCCTGCTCGACCGGCACGACGGACGGCTGCGCGAGGCCGTCCGGGCCGCGCTGACGGGCTGAACCCGGGGGGATCCTGCCCGGGCGCGGACTCAGAGCTGCTGTTCCGCCCAGATGGTCTTGCCGCGCGGTGTGTGCCGGGTGCCCCAGTTCCGGCAGAGCTGCGCCACCAGCAGCAGACCGCGGCCGCCCTCGTCGAAGGTGCGCGCCCGGCGCAGATGCGGGGCCGTGCTGCTGCCGTCCGACACCTCGCAGATCAGCGTGCCGCGGTCCCGGATCAACCGCAGACCGATCGGCGGCTGTCCGTAACGGACCGCGTTGGTGACCAGCTCACTGACCACCAACTCGGTGACGAACGCCGCCTCTTCGAGCCCCCACTCGGCGAGCGCCGCCGCGGCCAGCTTGCGGGCCTGGGCCACCTCCGCCGGGTCGCGCCGCAACTCCCAGTCGGCCACGTCCTGTTCGTGCAGCGCCCGGGTGCGGGCCAGCAGCAGCGCCACGTCGTCGCTGGGCGCGTCCGGGCCCAGCGACGCGGACAGCACCCGGTCGCACAGCTCCTCCAAGGAGTTCGCGGGCTCGGCGAGCGCCGAAGCCAGTCCGTCCAGGCCGAGTGTCGGGTCGCCGCGCAACTCCGAGGCCCGCAGCAGGCCGTCCGTGTACAGCGCCAGCACGCTGCCCTCCGGGATCGCGAACTCCTCCGCCTCGAACGGCAGTCCGCCAAGGCCCAGCGGCGGGCCCGCCGGCAGCTCGGGGAACGTCACCGCGCCGTCCGGGCCGACCAGCGCCGGACCCGGGTGGCCCGCCCGGGCCATCGTGCAGGTCCGCGTCACCGGGTCGTACACCGCGTACAGGCAGGTCGCGCCCACGCTGCCGCCCGCCCAGGTGATGGTGCTGTCCGGCAGCTCGTCCAGATCCACCCGCAGCACCAAGTCGTCCAGGTGGGTGAGGAGTTCGTCCGGCGGAATGTCGATGTCGGCCAGCGTCCGCACCGCCATCCGCAGCCGTCCCATCGCCGCCGCCGCGGGCACCCCGTGCCCCACCACGTCACCCACCACCAGCGCCACCCGGGCGCCCGACAGCGCGATCACGTCGAACCAGTCGCCGCCCACCCCGTCCCGACCGCTCACCGGCAGGTAGCGGAACGCCACCTCCACCGCCGCCTGCCGGGGCGTCCGGGCCGGCAGCAGCGAACGCTGCAGGGCCAACGCGGTGTCCCGCTGCTGGGTGTACTGGCGGGCATTGTCCACGGACAGCGCCGCCCGCGCCGTCAACTCCGTGGCCAGCACCAGATCGTCGTCGTCGAACGGCTCCGGCGAACGGTGCCGCAGGAAGATCGCCACGCCCAGCGTCACCCCGCGTGCCGTCAACGGCACCAGCAGCAACGAATGGATCCCGAACTCCGCTGTCGACTCGTGCCGCCGCGGCTCCTGTTCGATCCAACTGCGCACGATCGGATCCCGCATGTCCGTCCGCACCGGTCGCCCCGAGGACAGCACCTGCGCCATCGGCGACTCCGGGAGGATCACGTCACGCGCCCCCACCGCCACCGCCGACTCCGGACAGCCCGGCAGCACCGACTGCTGCGCCACCCGGGAGAACACCAGGCCCGCGTTGGACGGCGGACTGCCGCCGAACACCGGCTCCAACAGGTCCACGCCGACGAAATCCGCGAAGTCCTCCGTCCCGACGTCCGCCAACTCCTGTGCGGTGCGCTGCACTTCGAGGGTCGATCCGATCCGCAGGCCGGCCGCGCCGAGCATCGCCAGTCGGCTCCTGGCCAGATCCTCCGGGCGGGTCCGCTCGGGCACCTCGACGATCGGCGGCGGATCGGCTCCCAGCGGCTGCAACGGCTGCGCGGACACCACCCAGGTCGGCTCGCTGCCCGCCGTCCGCACCGGGACGATCGCCAACTCCACCGCCACCGGATCACGCTCCGAGCGGACCAGCCGGACCATCCCGGTGAACGGCTCACGCCGAACCACCGCGCGCAGCACGGCGATCGGCGGGTCGCCGGCCAGCAGGGCGAACACGGAACGGCCCAGCACCCGGTCCGCCGGGAACCCCGACATGCGCTCGGCCGCCGCAGACCATCCCGTGATCGAGCCGGCGCCGTCCACCGTCGCTGTGGCCGCACGGCCCGGTACCCGTGTCGCCATGTCCGCACATTCCCCTTCGGAGCAGCAACCCCCAGGCCATGCCTTCAGCATCGCTCCGCGACGCAGAGGCCTCAAACCGCCACGCCGCACCGGCACCGGTATCGATCAGGTGTTCGATCGATGGTGTGGCAGCGACCCGCAGGGCGCGGCCCCGGGTGGGATGGTGATCGGACAGTGTGACTGGAGGATCGGCGTCGATGTGTGGACCCGGTACGCTGCCGCGCATGAACGGCGGTGGCGGGAGCGAACGCGAGGCCGAGGTGCTGGCCGCGCTCGCCGAGCTGGACCGGATCGAGCGTGCACGGATCCATCGGATCGGGATGCTGGACACCCGGCGCATGCTCCGGGCCATCGCGGAACGGGCCCGGGCCGAGCACGGGTTCGAGCTCGGCCTCGGCGGGCTGGTGGAAGGCCGCGATCTGGTGCTGCGCGCCTGGTCGGGCACGCTCCACAGCACCCTGCACGACCTGCGGATCCCGCTCGGCCTCGGCCTCGGCGGCCGAGTGGCGGCCGTCGGCAGCTCCGTCGCGGTCCGCGACTACTATCGCTCCAGCCGCATCACCCATGATTTCGACCAGCAGGTCGGCAGCGAGGCCGTCACCGGTATGGTCGGCCTCCCGATCGGCACCGGCCCCGCCCGCGGCGTCCTCTACGGCGCCATCCGCGGCAGCGGACAGATCGGCGACAGCGCCATCGACGGCCTGACTCGACTCGCCTACCTCGCCACCCTTGCCGTGGACGTCGCCGGCGGCGCCGCCACCCTCGCCGACACCGCCGTCACCGGCGAACGCCGCCGGATCGCCGCCGAACTCCACGACGGTGTCGGCGCCATGCTGTTCGGCCTCGGCAGCTCCGTCCGCGACCTGCGCGCCGACACCGCCCACCACCCCGAAATCGCCGACCGCCTGCGCCGCCTCGAACGCGAACTCGGCGACGCCGCCGCGACCTTGCGCGCCGCCGTCGCCCGCCTGCACCGCGACCGGCCCACCGCCGACGACGGCGAGTGCGGCGGTGACCGCCTCGCCGCCGACCTCGCCGAGACGCTCCACAGCTTCGAACAACGCACCGGGACTCCCGCCGCCTTCATCCCCATCGGACCCGTCCCGCGCCTGGACCCCGAACGCGCCGCCCTGCTGCGCCGCACCGTCGCCGAGGGTCTGCTCAACGTCGAGAAACACGCCCGGGCCGGCTCGGTCGCCGTCACCCTCACTCACGACCGGCACCGCCTCGGCCTCGCCGTCATTGACGACGGGCCGGGCCCCGAACCCAACGGGAAACCGCTTTCCGCGTACGACGGGAAGTCGACTTCCGCGTGCGAGGGGAAATCGCTTTCCGCGTACGGCGGGAAATCGCTTTCCGTCCGCGCAGGGAACCCGCTCCCGGGGACTGGGGGGAATCCGCTTTCCGCAGACGCGGCCGCCGACCACCAGGTCGACACCTCGGCCACCGGTGCCGGCCTGCCCGGCCTGCGCGCCCGGTACGAACGCCTGGGCGGCAGCCTCCACCTGCACAGCGACGAGGACGGCACCACCCTGCGGGGCGAACTTCCGCTCCCCGGAGCCCCGTTCCCGCTGTCGTCCACCCGTCCGCAGCACCACCCGGCCTGACCGGCCTGACCGGCCCGTCCGCGCCCGCCCCGTCAGAGCAACTGCTCCTGCTGCGCCCGGCGGATTGCCTCGACCCGGTTGCGCGCCCCGAGCTTCTGCATCGCCGTCTGCAGATACGTCTTGACGGTGTTCCGGGTCAGCCCGAGCTCCTCCGCGATCTCCGGGTTGGTGCGTCCGGTCGCCGCCGAGCGGATCACCTCGTACTCGCGCCGGCTGAGCGACAACCCGAACAGCCGCGCCTGCAACTGGGCCGGGGCCGAACCGTTCAACCGCGGGTCGAGCACCCGCCCGCCCGCCGCGGCCAGCCGCAGCTGGGCGACCAGGTCTGTGTCCGTGACGTCCTTCAGCAGGCAGCCGTGCGCACCCGCCGCGAGCGCCGCGGACAGCGCGTCCCGGTCCTCGAACGCGGTGAACAGCACCACCCGGGCGTCCGGCGCGGCCGCCCGCAGCAGCGGCACCGTCCGGGAACCCGGTAGGTCCGGCAGGCGCAGATCCAGCAGCACGACGTCCGGGCGCAGCGACGCGGCCAACGCCACGCCCTCGCGTGCCGTCCGGGCCGAGCCGACCACGGACACGTCCTCGGCCCGCCGAATCAGCGCGGACACGCCGTCGCAGACCACTGGATGGTCGTCGACCACCAGGACCCGTACGGTACGACCAGTGGAGCCATCCGCCATCCGAGCGAACTCTCCTCTCCAGGTGGGGGGACCGCAGACCCGGGGCCGGCGGAAATATTGGGTGCGACGGTAACTGAACACAGAGGGGTCAGGCCATGGGCTCAGCCGAGAACGTCCACAACAACGAGCAGCCGCAGTCCCGGCCGGGCGACGGCGCCGCCTCCGGCGCGGACTCCGGGACCGGGACGCGGCTCGACCGTGCCACGTCGACGGCCAACTTCCACGCCGCCCGCGAGGTGCTGTGGCAGCACGCCACCGACTACGACACCGCGTACCGCACCTTCCAATGGCCGGAGTTGGGCGAGTTCAACTGGGCCCTGGACCACTTCGACCCGATGGCCCGCGGCAACGACAAGCCCGCGTTGTGGGTCGTCGAGGCCGACGGCAGCGAGCGCGTGCACACCTTCGACCAGCTCGCCCGCCGCTCCGACCAGGTCGCCAACCACCTGCGCGAACTCGGACTCGGGCGCGGCGACCGAGTCCTGGTGATGCTCGGCAACGTCAGCGAGCTGTGGGAGGTGATGCTCGGCGCGATCAAGCTCGGCGTGGTGCTGATCCCCGCCACCCTGCTGCTGTCCGCCGAGGACCTCGCCGACCGCCTGGAGCGCGGCGAGGTGAGCGCGGTGATCGCCGCCGCCGAGGTCGCCGACCGCTTCGCAGGACTCCCCGGCGCCCCGCTGCGGATCGCCGTCGGCGGCACCGGCGAGACCCCCGAGGGCTGGCACGACTACGCCCGGGTCGACGCCGCAGCCGAGGAGTTCACCCCCGAGGGAATCACCCTCGCCGACGACCCGCTGCTGCTGTACTTCACCTCCGGCACCACCTCCAAGCCGAAGCTGGTCGAGCACACCCACGCCTCGTACCCGGTCGGCCACCTGTCGACCATGTACTGGATCGGACTGCGCCCCGGCGACGTCCACCTCAACATCTCCTCGCCGGGCTGGGCCAAGCACGCCTGGAGCAACCTGTTCGCGCCGTGGAACGCCGAGGCCACCGTCCTGGTCTTCAACTACGGCCGGTTCGACGCCCAACAGTTGCTGGACGTGATCGCCCGCTGCCGGGTCACCACGCTGTGCGCCCCGCCCACCGTCTGGCGGATGCTGATCCAGGCCGACCTGGGCGCGCACCGCACCGAACTGCGCGAACTCGTCGGCGCCGGCGAACCGTTGAACCCCGAGGTGATCGAACAGGTCCGCGCCGCCTGGGGATTGACCCTCCGCGACGGCTTCGGCCAGACCGAGACCACCTGCCAGATCGGCAACACCCCCGGCCAGCCCGTCAAGCCCGGCTCGATGGGACGGCCGCTCCCCGGGTACCGCGTCGCCCTCCTCGACCCCGACGGAAAGCCCGCCGAGGAAGGCGAGTTGAGCCTCGACCTGGCCCACCGCCCGCTCGGCCTGAT
>NZ_BMRI01000008.1:30814-40413 GCF_014648555.1 Kitasatospora griseola | reverse complement strand
GCGCGGCTACCGCGGCGATCCCGAGCGCACGGCCGACGCCATGCGCGACGGCCACTACCGCACCGGCGACGTCGCCGCGCGGGATGCCGATGGCTGGATCACCTACGTCGGCCGCGCCGACGACGTCTTCAAGGCCAGCGACTACCGGATCTCCCCGTTCGAGCTGGAGAGCGTCCTGATCGAACACCCCGCCATCGCCGAAGCCGCCGTCGTCCCCTCGCCCGACCCGCTGCGCCTGGCCGTCCCCAAGGCGTACGTGGTGCTGGTCGACGGCCGCACCCCCAGCCCCGAACTCGCCCGCGACATCCTCGGGTTCACCCGCGAGAAGCTCAGCGCCTACAAGCGGATCCGCCGCCTCGAGTTCGCCGACCTGCCGAAGACCATCTCCGGCAAGATCCGCCGCGTCGAACTGCGCACCCACGAGGCGGAGCGCGTCGGCGACCGCAACCCGAACGAGTACCTGGACAGCGACTTCCCGGAGCTCCGCCAGGGCTGACGGCCGGGTCGGCGCCTCGACTGCCGGTGCTGCGGGACGGAACTGCGGGACGGCGCTGCGGTACGGGACCGTGGGACCGGGCTGCTGGACGGGAGCGTGGGACGGGACTGCTGGACGGGGCCGCTGGACGGGGCCGCTGGAGACGGAAATCGCTTTTCGGGTGCCCTGCCGAACCATCGGGAGGGACGCGCGGAAAGCGATTTCCCGTTGCTCGGGGGAGCCGGGGCGGAAAGCGTTTGCCGACTGCCGGGTGCGTGCCGGTAGCATCTCGTCCACCTCCCGGGCGTAGCGCAGAGGCAGACGCGTCGCGACGGCATCGCGGATCACGCCGGTTCGAATCCGGCCCCCGGGGGGCTCTCACGAACGGTAATCGCTTTCCGCACGTCCTCGTCGGCCGTCGACCATCGGCCGGGGCGGGGATGCGGAAAGCGGTTTCCCGTTGCTCGGGACAGGCCACGGAAAGCGCTTGCCGAGTACCCCGTGCGTACCGGTAGCATCCCTCTCACCTCCCGGGCGTAGCGCAGAGGCAGGCGCGGCGCGTCAACAGCGTGTCAAACGCCGGTTCGAATCCGGCCCCCGCGAGGACCCGGCACCGGGCCCGTAGCGCAGAGGCAGACGCGCCGCCCTCCACAGGCGGAACACGCCGGTTCGAATCCGGCCGGGCCCGACCCCGCCGATGCACCACCACTCCGAAGGAAGCCCGATGAGCACGCCCGAGCCGACCGACACCCACGGCCTGGACGAGCCCCCGGCTCCGGAAGAGACCCGCAGCCCGAACGAGATCCGCGGCCCGGGTGGGACCCGCAGCCCGAACGAGACCCGCGGCCCGGGCGAGACCTGCGGCGCGGACGAGCCTCAAGACCTGGATGAGACCCGGGCCGCCGTCGAGGTCGAACTCGCCGCGCTCGACCGCGCCGTCGGACGGCTGCGCGCCCTGCCCGTCGACCACCCGCTGCGGCTGCGTGCCGAGCGCGTCGCCGAGTCCTTCGTGCGTGACGGCCGCCAGCACCGCCGGCGCGAGCGTCGCGCCGAGGCCGTCCTCGCCGATGCCGAACTGAGCGCTGCCACCGCCACCGGCGGCGACGGCCGGCGCGAGGACGCCCCGCTGCCCAGTGCGACCGGCCACACCCCGATCGGCGAGCTCCGGCGGAACCGGCGCTGCTACGTCTGCAAGCGCAACTACCGCCAACTCGACGGGTTCTACCACCGGTTGTGTCCGGACTGCGCCGCCGACCACACCACCCGACGCGCCCTCAGCACCGACCTGACCGGTCGGCGGGTGCTGCTCACCGGCGCGCGCGTCAAGATCGGCTTCCAGCTGGCGCTGATGATGCTCCGCGACGGCGCCGACCTGACCGTCACCAGCCGTTTCCCGCACGACACGCTGCGCCGGTTCGCCGCCGCCGAAGGCAGCGCCGACTGGCTGGACCGGCTGCGGATCGTCGGCATCGACCTGCGCGACCCGCGGCAGGTTCTCGGCCTGTGCGAGCAACTGCGCGCCGAGGGGCGGCCGTTGGACATTCTGGTGAACAACGCGGCGCAGACCGTCCGTCGCCCGCCCGAGGCGTACGCGCTGCTCGCCGTGGGTGAGCACGGACCCGTCCCCGCGCAGGTCGGTCACGCTCCCGGCTTCCGCCCGATGCCGGTCCTCACGACCGCCTGGCCGGCCGTCGAGCTCGGCGCCGTACCCATCGTCGCGCCCGCCACCGCGCCCGCCACCGAACTCGCAGCGCAGGAGGCGGCGTTGGCGGTTCCGGCGCTGCCGTCCCTCGCGCCGGTGGACGAGGCAGGTCTGCTGCCCGACCGTGCCCCGGAGAACTCCTGGTCGGCGACGCTCGGCGGACTCGATCCGGCGGAGGTGCTGGAGACCCAACTGGTCAACGCGCTCGCCCCCGCCCTGCTCTGCGACCGGCTGCTGCCGCTGCTGGAGGCGTCCCCGCGTCCGTCGCGGTACATCGTCAACGTGACGGCGGTGGAAGGGCGGTTCGCGGTCCGCAACAAGATGCCCGGACACCCGCACACCAACATGGCCAAGGCCGCCCTGAACATGCTCACCCGCACCAGTGCCGCCGAACTCGCCCAGCGCGGCATCCACATGTGCGCGGTCGACACCGGGTGGATCACCGACGAGAACCCGGCGCCCAAGAAGTCCCGGATGGCGTGCGCCGGCTTCCGCACCCCGCTCGACATCGTGGACGGCGCGGCCCGGATCTACGACCCGATCGTCCGGGGCGAGGCGGGCGAGTTGCTCAGTGGCGTCTTCCTGAAGGACTACCAGGTCGCGGACTGGTGACGCATCGGCCCGGGGCCGAGATCGGTCGGCGAGGCCGGGACTGGCCAGAGGGCTTGCCGACGCGGTCAGTTGACGAGCAAGTACACCCGCACCGAGAGGTCGGAGCTCCAGCCGACCTCGCCCCGCAGCCGGACGTTGCCGTTGCCGGGGGCGACGTTGTGCACGGTCGTGGTCGCGTCGCCGACGAAGGGCTGGCCGTTCGAGTTGATCTCCGTCATCGACGCCACCACCACGCTGCTCGGCGTCACGCCCGGGACGCTGAAGTTCACCGTGAACATCCCGTGGATCCCGAGGTCGTAGCTGAACGCACTCGCCGGCCTGATCGTCAACGGCGTGACCTGAAGCGGATCGTTCACGGCTGCGCACCCTTTCACGGACGGAAGTTCGTACCCAGCGCACAGCCTGCACCCCTCGTCGACCGAGGACAACGACATCCGGTGGAATTCGCCCGTTTCGTCCGATCGGCCGCGAAACAGGACGGCAGGACAGGGGCGCGGAGGCGGGCCATGAATGGGGGGGGTGGGCCGTGAAGGGGGCGGGCCATGAAACAGCGCCACGAAACAGGGCCGCCCCACCGGGGCGGCCCTGTGCCACAGCGGGGAGGTGTGCTCAGCGGGCGGACATCCGCAGGGCGCCGTCCATCCGGATGGTCTCGCCGTTGAGGTAGTCGTGGTCGGCGACCATGGCCACCAGGCGGGCGTACTCCTCGGGGTGGGCGAGGCGCTGCGGGAAGGTGACGGTGGCGGCGAGGCCGGCGCGGATCTCGTCGGAGAAGCTCGCCATCATCGGGGTGTCGACGATGCCGGGGGCGATGGTGACGACGCGGATGCCGAACTGGGCGAGGTCGCGGGCGGCGGTGATGGTCATCCCGGCCACGCCGGCCTTGGACGCGGCGTAGGCGATCTGGCCGACCTGGCCCTCGAAGGCCGCGATGGACGCGGTGTTGACGACCAGTCCGCGCTGGCCGGCCTCGTCGGGCTCCTGGGCGGACATCGCCTCGGCGGCGAGCCGCATCACGTTGAAGGTGCCGATCAGGTTGACGTTCAGCACGGTGCGGAACAGGTCCAGGTCGTGCGGGCCGCGGCGGCCGACGATCCGGGCGGACGGGGCGATGCCCGCGCAGTTGACGGTCAGGCGCAGCGGGTGGCCGTCGAAGGCGATCCAGGCCAGCGCGTCGCGTACGGGCTGTTCCTCGGTGACGTCCGCCCCGAGCAGGGTGACGCCCTCGGGCGGGGTGGCGGACTCGACTGCCTTGGGCAGGTCCAGACCGTAGACGTGGGCGCCGAGGCCCGCCAGGTGGGCGGCGGTGGCCGCGCCGAGGCCGGAGGCGGCACCCGTGACCAGGGCGGCGGTACCGGTGAGCTGCATGCTGGAAAGCCCTTTCCGAGTGGCGTGCGGGGTGGCGTTCGGGGCCGTTGCACAGCGGCCCCGAACGGGTGATGACGAACCGTCAGGGGCGCGGGGTCAGCGGGCGAACTGGCGGCTGATCACCAGGCGCTGGATCTGGTTGGTGCCCTCGAAGATCTGCATGATCTTCGCCTCGCGCATGTACCGCTCGACCGGGAAGTCCCGGGTGTAGCCGTAGCCGCCGAGCACCTGCACCGCGTCGGTGGTGACCTTCATCGCGGCGTCGGTGGCGATCAGCTTGGCCACGCTGGCCTGCCGGCTGAACGGGCGGCCGAGGTCGCGGCGGCGGGCCGCGTCCAGGTAGGTGGCGCGGGCGGAGTCCACGGCGGCGGCCATGTCGGCGAGCAGGAAGCCGAGGCCCTGGTGGTCGACGATCTTGCGGCCGAAGGTGGTGCGCTCGTTGGCGTACGCCACGGCGGTGTCCAGTGCGGCCTGGGCGAGGCCGGTGGCGCAGGCGGCGATGCCGAGCCGGCCCGAGTCGAGGGCGGAGAACGCGATGGACAGGCCCTGCCCCTCGGCGCCGATCCGGCGCTCCGGCGCGAGCAGCGCGCCGTCCCAGTACGCGGCCGTGGTCGGCACGCCGTTCAGGCCCATTTTCTCCTCGGGCGCGCCGAAGGTCAGGCCCTCGACCTGGCCGGGCGCCAGGAAGCAGGAGATGCCGTGCGCGCCGGGCGCGGTGCGGGCGAACAGGGCGTAGAAGTCGGCCTTGCCGCCGTGGGTGATCCACGCCTTGGTGCCGGTGATCCGGTACCCGCCGTCGACCGGCTCCGCCTTGCAGGTCAGCGCGGCCGCGTCGGAGCCGGCGTTCGGCTCGGACAGGCTGTAGCCGCCGATCATCTCACCGGCCAGCATCCGGGGCAGCCACTGCTCCTTCTGCTCCGGCGTGCCGAACGCGTTCAGCGGGTGGCAGGCCAGGGTGTGCACGCTGGTGGCGACCGCGACGGCCGCCCAGCGCGACGCCAGCTCCTCCAGCACCTGGAGGTACACCTCGTACGGCTGCCCGCCGCCGCCGAACTCCTCCGAGTACGGCAGGCCGAGCAGTCCGGCCTGGCCGAGCAACGCGAACAGGCCCTCCGGGTACAGCTCCTGCTTCTCGTGGGACTCGACCTTCGGGGCGAGTTCCTTGTCGGCGAGATCGCGGGTCAGCGCGATCAGGTCCGCAGCTTCCTCGGTGGGAAGCAGGCGATCCACGGCCATGTCCGGCTCCAAGCGGTACGCAAAGCGGTACGTCAGTACCGGGAAGCGTAGCGCAGCAGGGGCGGCAGTGGGGGCCCCGGAGACGGTGAACAGGGAAAAGGCCGGGAAAGGACGGGGAAAGCGAGGGCGCGCGGGAAGCGCGGGGGAGTACGGGGTGGGGCCCGGGGTGAGCGGGGCGGCCGGATCGGCGGCTGCGGAGAGGTCGACTGTCATACTGGCCCGGTGATCGACAGCGCCGCCGCACCCCAGCCCAGCGGACGGGGCGCCGCCCGCCGCAGCGCCCTCTTCGAGGAACTCGTCGCGCTCTTCACCGCCGAAGGGTTCGCCCAGTTCACGCTGGACGACCTCGCCGCCCGGCTGCACTGCTCCAAGCGCACCCTGTACGGACTGGCCGGCTCCAAGGAACAGCTGGTCCGGGCGGCCGTGGTGCACTTCTTCCGCGACGCCACCTCCCGGGTGGAGGCCGCGCTGGCCGCCGAGACCGACCCGGCCGCGAGGTTGGCTGCCTACTTGCGCGCCGTCTCCGCCGAACTCGCCCCCGGCTCGGCCCGGTTCTTCGACGACCTGGCGGCCTTCGAGCCCGCCGCCGAGGTGTACGGCCGCAACACCCGCGCCGCCGCCCGGCAGATTCAACAGCTGATTGACGACGGGGTCGCGGAAGGCGCTTTCCGCGAGACCCATGTGGCGTTCGCGGCGGACGTGATCAGCTCGGTGATGGTCCGCATCCAGCAGCGCCAGGTCGCCGAGACCACCGGCCTGGCCGACGCCGAGGCGTACGGGCACCTGGCGGAGCTGCTGCTGCACGGCCTGTTGCGCTGAGCCCCTGCTGAGCACCTGTCGAGGAGCTACTGAGGAACCGCTGACGGCCCCGCGCCGCCCGGCCGACCGCCCTGCTACGAGTCGGCGTCGACCTCGGCGACGGACGGCCCCGCCGGCTCGGCGTCGCAGCCCGGGCACCGCCCGCCTTCCCGGACCCTGCCGCACTCCTCGCAGACCAGATTCAGCCAGCAGGCGGGCTCCCCGCCCTCGCGCCCGGTGCTCTCGATGTGCTCGCCGTTCTCGACCCACTCGCCGCTCTCGCCGTTCTCGACGCGGTCAATGCGGTCAATGCGGTCAATGCGGTCGATGCGTGCGACGTGCTCGGCGCGTCCGGCGCGTTCGACGGGATCCATGAGGTCCAGTGTGCCGCCGTCGCCGGACGAACGGGAGAGCGGGCGAACGGGAGGGCGGGAGGGCTGGGCGTCCGCCCCTCCGTTACTCAATCTTGATCTTGGGCGGCGTGACGAACTGCCCTAGGTGCAGCGTCTATTCAGCACATTGACGAAACGATTCTCATCCGGGGGACCACATGACCGAGGGGCTCGACTTCGACGAGTTCGCGGCCAGTCGGGCACGCCGCCTGTTCCACATCGCGTACCTGATGTGCGGGGACTGGCACCAGGCCCAGGATCTGGTGCAGACCACGCTGTCCAAGATGTACCCGGTCTGGGGCCGGCTGCGGCGGGGCGACGGGGAGGCGGGGGTCGACGCGTACGCCCGGAAGGTGCTGCTGCGCTGCTACCTGTCGCACCGTCGGCTGCGCCGCTCCACCGAGGTCGCCGTCGCCGAGTTCCCGGACGAGCTGGTGGTCGGCGTCCAGGAGGGCAGCGCCGCCGCGCTGCGGATCACCCTGGTCGCGGCGCTGCGCCAACTGCCGCCCCGCAATCGGGCCGCGGTGGTGCTGCGCTACCTGGAGGACTACAGCCTGGAGGAGACGGCGGAGGCGATGGGCATCACCGTCAGTGCCGTGAAGAGCCTCAACTCCCGTTCGATGACCCGGCTGCGTGCCATCCTCGGTCCGGACCGCGCGCTGCTGCTCCAGGACTGACCGGCCGACCCGGCCGCGTCGCCCGCCCGACCTTCGCCACCTCGTGGCACCCACCCGCCAGCACGGAAGGCAACGAACATTGGACCTGGACCGGGAGCTCTCCCGGATGATGGAGAAGAGCGTCGAGGAGCTGTGCGTCCCCGTCGCCGTGATCGTCGCGGAGAGCAAGCGGCGGGGTCGTCGGCTCCGGCTGGTCAGGCGGCTGCAGGGGGCGGGCGCCGCGCTCACCGTCGTCGCGGTGGTCGCGGCCGGTGCGAACGCCGCACTGTCCGGCACGACCGCGCGGACGCCCGTCGGCAGTACCGGCCCGGCCGGTGCGGGCGTCCCCTCGGCCACCGACCCGGCGGGCCTGTTCGGCCGGTCGTCCGGCCAGGGGGAGCCGAACCCCGGGCCGGACCGCAGCCCCGCTTCCGACGTGTCCGCGCCGCCCACGCCGGGCCGGCCGTCGGCCACCGACACCCCGCTCTCCGGCGGCCTGCTGGCGTTCACGCCCGCCCAGGTGTCCAAGACGCTCGGTGCGCTGCTGCCAGCGGACCTGAAGTACCTCAAGGGCGCCGAGAACCACCCCGGTTCGCTCCCCGTCGGCACCATGGGCGTCCTCGTGCACTACGTCGACGGCACCGGCGAGGCGGCCTCCATCGAGGTGACGGTGCGTCACTCGCAGGTCGCCTTCCCGACGGACCGGACCACGCCCGTCGACCCGGGCGCGCTGCCGTTCCAGTGCGCGGAGACCGTGCTCGGCAACGGGGCCCGCTCCGTCCAGGGCTGCCACTTCGGCTTCCTGCCGGACGGCACCGGGGAGATGGTGGAGTCCAACGACGCGCCGGTGCCCGGCCTGTACAGCCACCGGGTCAGCGTGTGGCGACCGGACGGCACCGTGCTGGAGTTCACCGAGTACAGCGGGGTGCGCGACTACACCGGCGGGAAGTCGCTCAAGACCCGCACCGAGCCGCCGATCCCGCTCGCCGTCTGGCGCGAGGTCGCGGAGAGCCCGGACTGGCACTGGTTCGTCGTCCCCAAGTCCTGACGCCCGGCCCAGGTCCTGACGCCCGGCCCAGGTCCTGACGCCCGGCCCAGGCCCTGACGCCCGGCCCAGGCCTTGACTCCTGGCCCGCCGGTCGGCACCTCGGCCCACCGGTCGGCATCCCGGCCCAAGGGCCCGACACCCCGGCACGCCCACCCGCCCGGGTTCCGCCGTCTCCCGGCCGGCGCATCTCTCGACGCGTAGGGTTGGCGGGTGACCGAACAGACGCGCAACGTGGTGGGCGACGACGCCCGGGTGGACACCGTGGTGCAGGCACAGCACGTCGGCACCGTGAACATCCACCAGACGGCCGCCACCGCGCCCGCCCCGGCCTTCGAACTGCCGCCCGAGCGCGCCCACTTCGTCGACCGGACCGAGGAGCAGCGACGCATCGCGGAGCTCCGCGGGCCGGCCGACGCCGGCGTGGGCACCCCGCAGGTGGTGGCGATCAGCGGCCTGGGCGGCATCGGCAAGACTGCCCTGTGCCTGCGGGTCGGCCACCGCCTCGCCGACCGCCACCCGGACGGCGCGCACTACGTCGACCTGGACGAGTACCGGCGCGACGGCGCGGTCGACCCGGCCGCGGTGCTCGCCGACCTGCTGTCCGGCCTGGGCGTCGAACGGGCCTGGCTGGGGCCGGACTTCCGCGCCCTGGCCCGCCAGTACTGGGCCCGGACGCGCGGCGGCCGTCGACTGCTGGTGGTCGACAACGCCCGCACCGGCGCCGAGGTCCAGCCGCTGCTGCCCGCCTCCGCGGCCAGCCTGGTGCTGGTCACCAGCCACGGCCCGCTGTACGACCTCGGCGACACCGCCCCGCTGGAGCTGACCCTCGCCCCGCTGAGCACCGACCGCACCGCCGAACTGCTGCGCCCTGCTGTTCGGCGAACAGCGCTGGGCCGCCGCCGACCCCGCCGCCGTGCGCACCCTCGCCACCGCGTGCGCCGGACTGCCCAAGGCCGCCGAGGTCGCCGGCGAACTCGCCCGCCGCCTCCCGCACCGCAGCCTCGCCGCACTCGCCGAACGCCTCACCGCCGAACTCCACCAGCAGGGCAGCCGGTCGGTGGAGGCCGTCTGGGACGCCGCCTACGCCGAACTCGGCGACACCGCGGCCCAGTTGTACCGCGTCCTGCCCGAGTGCCCGGGCCCGTTCGCCACCGAATACACCGCCGCCGCGCTGCTCGGCCACGGCCTGCCGGCCGCCGAGGACGCCCTCGCCGAACTCGTCACCGCCGGACTGCTGGACTACCGCGCCGACGGCTACCGCCAGCACGCCCTGGTCCGCGGCCACGCCGGCCGCCGGGCCCGACGGGCCGAC
>NZ_BMRI01000008.1:14917-30774 GCF_014648555.1 Kitasatospora griseola | reverse complement strand
CCCCACGGCGCCGAACGCGCCGAGGCCCGGCGCCGCGTCCTGCACTGGCTGCGCCGCCAGACCGCCCGCGCCGACCTGCTGATGGCCGGCCGCCGCCTCACCGTCGAACCCGAGGTCCCGCCACTGCCGGACGTCCCCGACGCCGACCTCGGCACCGCCAAGTCCCAGGCGCTGCACTGGATGGAGGCGAACCGGCAGGTCCTGTACGGCGCGGTCGCGCTCGCCCACGACAGCGGCCGCGACCAGGACGCCGTGGCGCTCGCCGAATCGCTGTGGACGCACTTCCTCGACCACCCCCGGCACGCCGACGCCATCGACGCCTTCCGCGCCGCCGTGGCCGCCGCCGACCGCACCGAGAGCGTTCCGGCACGGATCCGCACCCGCTGCCTGCTGGCCCGGCCGCTGTGGGAGACCGCCCGGTTCGAGGAGGCCGCCGCCGCCCTCGACCGGGCCGGGGCGCTGGCCGCACTGCTCGGCGACGAGTTCGACGACCGCCGCCTCGCCGCCTCCGCCGTCGACTTCCGCGGCCAACTCGCCCTCGCCGAAGGCCAATGGGCCGCCGCGCACCGCGACGCCGACACCGCCCGCGAGCACTTCGCCGCCGCCCGGGCCGACTTCGACACGGCCCGGGCGATCCACCTGGCGATCGACAACGCGTACGGCGCGGCGCTGCAGACCTACCAGTCCGCCAAGGCCGCGGCCGCCGCCGACGACCCGACCGGGGCCGCGGAGCTGTTCGCCCGGGCGTACCGGGCGTTCGACGGCATGACCGGCCGCCAACGGATGACCGCCCGGGCCCGCTCCGGCCTCGGCCAGGCCCTGCTCCGGGTCGGCCGATACCCGGACGCCGAACCGCACTTGGCGGCCGCCCTGGCCGACGCGGAGGCCCGCCGCTCGACCTTCGACGAGGCCCGCATCCGCACCGACCTCGCCACCCTCGCCGACCGTACCGGCCACCCCGACGAGGCCGCCCACCACCGCGCCAAGGCCGCCGAGCTGCGCGCCGCACACGGCGGCGTCCCCGACGAGTCCGCCCCGGAGGAGCCGCACCCCGAGGAACACTGACCGGTTGGCGCACGCCGGCCCGGTCGGCCGCCGGTCACAGCTCCGCGTCGAGCTCCGCCGCCAGGGCCGGGCGGATCGTGAGGCGGGCGGTGAACGGGGCCAGCACGCAGTCGAGTTCGACGGGGCGGTCGGGTGTCGGGGAGAGCGTCGGGCGGGTGCCGAGCCAGGCGTGGACGGCGGAGACGGCGGCGGACGGGTCGATGCGGTGGATGCGGCCGGCGGAGCGGCCAGGGGCGAGTCGCACGGTGAGGGCGCCGCGTTGGCGGTGGCGCAGGACGATGCGGTCGGCGGACAGGACGGCGGCGGCGGTGAGGCAGGCGGGGAGTTCGGCGAGGACGTGGGCGGTCCAGCCGGAGACCGTCCAGCGGCCGGAGCCCGGGCGTCGCCACAGGACGGCGGCGCTGCGCACCTGGGCCAGGCCGGCCACCGGGTGCTCGGCGGACAGGTGGTGGATCGGCAGGTCGGTGGCGGCGGGGAACCGCTCCACCCGGACCCGCTGCCCGTTCACCTCGGCGCGCACCGCGAGCGCCGGCGCGGCGGACCGGGGCACCGAGGGCACCGGCAGCGGCTGGGCCGGCACGGCCCGCCGAGGGGGCGTCAGGTCGAGCAGCCGGTACAGCTCGGTGCGCAGCAGGCCGAGGGCCTGCCCGGGCCGGTCGAAGGCGTCGGCGGCGGGGCCGGGGGCGGCCGTGGACGGCGGAAGCCCGCGGACGGTCTCCAGGCCGGTGAAGCGCGGCGCGGCGGCCAGCAGCCGGGCCATCGGGGTGCCGGCGATCAACTCCCGGCTGCCGTCGTAGGCGTTCAGCACCGGGCGGCCGAGCGCGGCCGCGTACAGCGCGGTGGAGCCGTGGTCGGTGATCACCGCGTCGGCGGCGACCAGGACCGCCGCCCAGTCCTGGTGCGGGGAGGGCAGCAGCAGGCCGGCCCGCAGTTCGGGGCGGAACTGCTCGGCGAGGTCGAGGCGGCTGCGTTCACCGACCTCGTTGGGGTGGACCAGCAGCGCGACCCGGTACCGGTCCACCGGCAGGCCGAGCACCAACTCGCCCGGCAGATCGGGTCGTTGGACGAGCAGACTCTCCGGTCCCCAGGTGGAGAGCACCGCCAGCAGGGTCCGGTCGCCGAGGTCGAGCGCGGCCCGGTACGCCTCACGACGGGGGCCGGACTCCAGCATCCGGTCCAGGGTGGGATCGCCGACGACCACCGCGCGGGTGGCCGCCGGCGGGCAGAACTCGGCCAGCCGGGACAGCTGTTCGGCGTGGCCGAGGCCGTGCAGGTCGGCCCAGGGCGCGCCGTCGGAGAGCAGGAACGCCGGGTCGAGGCCGCTCGGCAGCTCGGGCGAACCCTCGTCGTGCAGCGCCTTGTTGAAGCCCGCGCCGTGCGGCAGCAGGGCCCGGGCGCGGCCGGACAGGCTGGCCAGCGCGCCCTTGGGGCTGGTGGTGAGGATCAGGTCGAAGGGCCGGTCGGTGGCCTGCTCGAAGTCGATCACCCGGGCGCCGGAGCGGTCGAGCGCGGCCAGCGCCTCCAGGTCGAAGCGGGAGCCGGGCACCAGGGTGAACCAGCGGGAGATCCGGCCGTCGCCCTCGAACACCGGCAGGACGTCCAGCAGTCGGTGCAGCGCCACCGCCGAGCGGAACGCCAGCAGCACGGAGCGCCGCTGGTCCCCGCCGGTGTCGCGCATGCGCCGATGGTATCCGGGAGGCCGCCGCCCGCCTGCCGGGACACGGCGGCTGACGGGCAGTGGGACACCGGAGCGGGCCGGTGCAGAGGAGTGCCGGAATGCCGGCCGCCGGTCCCCGACCGACGGATCGGGCGGGTACCGGCGGCGGGCGGTGCGAGGTGGTCAGGCCGTGTCGGCGACCTGGATGGCGGCCTCCGTGCCGGAGGCGATCGCGCCGGAGATCCACGCGTGGTACCGCGGCTGGCAGTGGTCGCCGGCGAAGAACAGCCGCCCGTTCACCGGCGTCGCCACGTGCGGGCCGAGGCTGAGCAGTTGGCCGGGCGTCTCGATGACGGCCTCGCCGAGCGCCCAGCGGTTGCGCAGCCACGACTGCGAGACGTGCCGGTCGGTGACGTAGCGGCGGATCCGCTCGCCGTACAGGCCGGTCAGGTGCTCCAGGGCCTCGGTGTGCCGGTCGGCGGGGGTGAGGGCGTCGAAGCGCAGCGCGTCCTCCGCCCAGTTGTAGGCGGCCAGCACGACGCCGCCGGGCGCGCCGCCGTCGCTGGGGTGGGAGGGGAAGTAGACGAACCGGCCGGCCTCGTCGGAGACGCAGCCGCCGCCGACCGCGGCCACCGCGTCGCCGTGCGGGGCGGGCCGGTAGTCGCTGCCGAGCTTCTCGTGCCAGGTGGCCTCGTCCCACTCCCACCAGCGTTCGGTGAACTCCAGCAGCACCTTGTGCGCGGTGTCGTGCTTGAGCTCGTTGATCGCCCGGCGCTTGCCGTAGGGGAGCAGCGGCTCGAAGTCGACGTGCCGCAGCGCCGCGAACGGCACCGCCAGCACCACCATGTCGGCCCGGTACTCGCGGGCCTGGCCGCCGATCGCGCCGTCGCAGGCCTCGTCCTCCGGGCCGGTCTCCGGTTCGGCGGTGACCGTCACGCCGTCGTCGTCCGTGCGGACCCGGGTGACGACCCGGCCGCGCTCGATCGGCAGGTCGGCGGCCAGGGCCTCGGTGAGCGCGTCGGTGCCCGCATTGAACTCGAAGTAGGTGACGGACGGGTTGATGTCGCCGGCGTCGAACACCGAGTGCAGGAATCCGTAGGACAGTCGGCTGGTCAGGTTCTCCAGTGTGCCGACGGCCTGGATCTGGGCGTCGCTCCAGCCCTCGCCCTCCTGCAGGTAGCGCAGCAGCGAGTAGCCGTCCATGTCGTACAGCAGGTCGGCCATGCCGGTGACCCGCTCGGCGATCGGCTTGTCCGTCCAGCTGCCGTCGGGGTTCTTCGTCATGGTGTAGGCGCGGGCGGTGTCGAGCGCCTTGTCGAAGGCCGCGGCGGTGGTCTGGCCGCTGTCCCAGCCGAAGCTCTTGTTGATCGGGCCCGGGTCGGCGTTGTAGTCGGCCTTGCTGACGGTCTGTCCGTTGACGTGCAAGAGGCGGTTGCCGAGCCCCTTCGGCGCGACGTACACGGGGGCCTCGCCGCTGGCGAACTCCTCGCCCGTCCACGACTTGTAGACCACGCGGGAGTCGTGCGAGACCTGGTCCGGCACCGGCGGGAGGTCCACCAGGTCGAACGGGCGGCGCGGCACCTTCAGGTGGTCGGCGAGCGCGAGGGTCAGCACGTGGCTGGACGGGATGCGCATCGCGCCGGCCTCGGCGTGCAGCCGGGGGTCCTGCCAGACGTCGCCGCGGAAGGTCTTCACCCGGCCGCCGACCCGGCTGCGGTTGGCCTCCAGCACCCGTACCCGGTGCCCGGCCGCCTGCAGCAGCCGGGCGCACACCATGCCGGCCACGCCCGCGCCGACCACCAGGACGTCGCGCGACTCGGTCTTCCTGAGGCGCTGACGGCCCGTCAGCAGCTTGAGGTAGGCGAGCGTCAGGTCGTTGTGGTCGGCGTCGGTCAGCAGGATCCGGCGCGCCATGATCAGCGCCGCCGCCTTCCGCGCCGGGTCGGGCGGAGCCGCGCCCGCCGCACGAGAGGAGCCGGCCACCGGGCCGGCCAGGGTGGCGGCCGTCACCGCGCCGCCGGAGGCAAAGAGCAGTCCGCGTCGAGAGATCACCGGTTCAGCCTGGCAGCGCCGCACACCCCGGGATGTGCGCTCCGCCCATCGAGTCCCATTGACCACTCGCACGGGGGGCGCTCGCCGCACCCGCCGGCGCTACCCCTCCCGACACGTGCGCCGGGCGCTCGGCCAGCGAATCCGGCAGGCCGGTCGGGGGCGGGATCGGACGGTCGGGACGGGTCCTGTCGGGACAAGGGACGGCTAAGGTATTCCACGAAACATTGGAGAATAAAGGAGAGCCGTGAAGTCCGAGACCAGCGCCGGCGTCGCCGCGCCGCCACCCGCCGAGCTCGCCGCCGACCCCGCCGTTCAGCGGCACATCCTGGGCGTGCTGGTCACCTCCCAGATCCTCAGCGGCGCGGGGCTGGCCGCCGGGATCACCGTCGGGGCGCTGCTCGCCCAGGACATGCTGGGCAGCACCGGGCTGGCCGGGCTGCCCAGCGCGCTGTTCACCGCCGGCAGCGCGCTCGCCGCGATCGTGGTCAGCCGAATATCCGCCGCCCGCGGCCGCCGCCCCGGTCTGGCCGTCGGCTACGCCACCGGCGCCGTCGGCAGCGTCGGCGTGATCGCCGCCGCCGCGCTCGACAACCCCGTCCTGCTGTTCCTCGCGCTGTTCGTCTACGGCGCCGGCACCGCCACCAACCTTCAGGCCCGCTACGCCGGGGCCGACCTCGCCGCCCCCGGCCACCGGGCCCGGGCGATCTCCACCGTGCTGGTCGCCACCACCCTCGGCGGCGTCCTCGGCCCCAACCTGGCCGCCCCCACCGGCGCCCTCGCGCACGCCGTCCACCTGCCGCGCCTCGCCGGACCGTTCCTGCTGGCCGGCCTGGCCTACGCCGCCGCCGCGGTCGTCCTCGCCACCCGGCTGCACCCCGACCCGCTGCTGCTCGCCCGCGCCGCCGCGGCGGCCCCGACGGAGCAGGCCCCGGCCGACGACCCCGCGGCCGACGCCGCGTCGACCGCCCGCACCCGCAACCGCGTCCTGCTCGGCGCCCAGGTGATGGTGGTCACCCAGGTGGTGATGGTCGGCGTGATGACCATGACGCCCGTCCACATGCACGACGCCGGACAGGGCACCGCCGCCTCCGGACTCGTCATCGCCCTGCACGTCGCCGCGATGTACCTGCCCTCCCCGCTCACCGGACGCCTGGTCGACCGGCACGGCCCGCTCGCCGTCGGCGCCGCCGCCGGGCTCACCCTGCTCGCGGCCGGCCTGCTCGCCGCCGTCGCCCCTGCGCACTCCGTCCCGCTGCTCGCCCTCGCGCTCGTCCTGCTCGGCCTCGGCTGGAACTTCGGCCTGGTCTCCGGCACCGCGATCCTCACCGACGCCGTCCCGCTCGCCACCCGCGCGAAGACCCAGGGCGGCGTCGACGTCGCCATCGCCATCTCCGGCGCCACCGGCGGCCTCGCCTCCGGCGCCGTCGTCGACCTGGCCGGGTACTCCGTCCTCGCGCTCGGCGGCGGACTGCTCGCCCTGCTGATCCTCCCCGCCCTCGCCACCGCGGCCGCCCGGGGCCGGCGATGACGGACCGCCAGGAACCCGCGATCACCTTCGACGGCCGCGGACTGCTCTGCGTCACCCTGCTGCTGCGCCTGCGCGCCGCCATCGCCGACGCCCCCGCCGGCACCCTGGTGCACGTCCGCGCCACCGACCCCGCCGCCCCGCTCGACCTCCCCGCCTGGTGCCACCTCACCGGCCACGACTACCTGGGCCCCGTCGCCGACGACACCTACGCGCTGCGCCTGACCGCCGACCCGACTCCGACCCGCGCCGACGCCCCGTGGCACCGCCCGGCGGGCTGACCGCCACCGCCGTCGGGAGCACCTCGAACGGGGATATAGGCTGGTCGGGCAGCGGTTCGCCCCCGTCCGAGCCAGGGCGGGCGCGTCGCAAGAGGGAACCTGGTGCGAGTCCAGGACTGCCTCGCAGCGGTGAGCGGGAACGACCGCCGTCACACGCACTGGGCCCGACCGGCCCGGGAAGCGACGGCCAGTAGACAGGCCCTCCACGGGAGATGCCCGCGAGTCCGAAGACCTGCCGCCGCCCGCAGCGCCCACCGGCGCCGCGGACCGTCCGAGCCGCAACTCGCGAAGGAGAGTTCCCGTGGCAGACCAGACCGTCGTAGCCGTGACGGCCGCCGCCAAGCCCGTCCAGGCGTCCCAGGTCACCCTCGCGCACATCATGAGCGAGCACGACACCAACCTCTACGGCACCATCCACGGCGGCGTGGTGATGAAGCTCATCGACGACGCCGCGGGCGCGGCCGCCGCCCGGCACGCCGAAGGCCCGGCCGTCACCGCCGCGGTGGACAGCATGGCCTTCCTGGCCCCCGTCCGGGCCGGCGACCTGCTCACCGCGCACGCCGAACTCGAACGGGCCGGCCGCACCTCGATGACCGTCCACGTCACCGTCACCGCCGAACGCTGGAACGCCGCCGGTCCCGTCACCCGGGTCGCCACCGGCCGGCTCACCTTCGTCGCCATCGACGCCGAGAGCCGTCCGCGCCCCGTCCCGGCGCTGCTCGCCGCGGAGCCCGCCGACGCCGCCTGAGGCCGCCTGAGGCGCCGTCACCGCACAGGCGCAAGCGCTGATCGTCTCCCGTGCCCGGAACGCCGTCCCCACCTGGTGTTCCGGGCACACGGCTGTCCCGATTGCCACGTGATCACTGTCACGCCGGGACGAACCGGGTGATTGCGGACGGCGTGTGATCGACATGTTCCGTTCAAGCTCCGATTACCCCACCATGGCAGCGTGTGCCCGCCTACGCGCGTAGCGCACCCCATGGTTCTCGTGGTCCAAGGAGATTGACAGATGATCAGAACGTGGAAGGCCGCCCGCCCGCTGGCCCTCGCCGCCGCCGCGCTGGTGGCCGCAGCGGGTGCGAGCGCCGTCCCGCAGCACGCCACCGCCGCCACCCCCAAGGCCGCCGCGGCCTCCGCCGCCACCCCGAAGCGGGTGCTGTTCGACAACACCAAGGCGGAGACGGCGGGCAACGCGGACTGGATCATCTCCACCAGCCAGCCCGACCCGCTGGCGCAGAACGCCAACCCGACCACCGAGACCAGCTGGACCGGCGCCATCTCGGCGTGGGGCGTGGCCCTGCAGAAGACCGGCAACTACAGCCTGAAGACGCTGCCCGCCGGCAACACCATCACCTACGGCACCGGCGGCGCGCTCGACCTCGCCAACTTCGACGAGTTCGTGATCCCCGAGCCCAACATCCGCCTCAGCGCGGCCGAGAAGACCGCCGTGATGACGTTCGTCCAGAACGGCGGCGGCCTGTTCCTGATCTCCGACCACACCCAGAGCGACCGCAACAACGACGGCTGGGACTCCCCGGCCATCATCAACGACCTGCTGACCAGCAACGGCGTCAACAACAACGACCCGTTCGGGTTCTCCGTCGACCTGCTGAACATCACCACCGACAACCCGCGGGCGATCTCCTCCACCACCGACCCGGTGATCAACGGGCCGTTCGGCGCCGTCACCGGCTCGATCATCCGCAACGGCACCACCTTCACCCTCAAGCCCGCCGACAACCCGAACGTCAAGGGCCTGGTCTACCGCACCGGTTACAGCGGCAACACCGGCGCGGCGTTCGCCACCTCCACCTTCGGCAAGGGCCGGGTGGCGATCTGGGGCGACTCCTCCCCGATCGACGACGGCACCGGCCAGTCCGGCAACACTCTGTACAACGGCTGGAACGACCCGGCCGGCACCGACGCCGCGCTCGCCCTCAACGCCACCGCGTGGCTCGCCCAGGGCAGCGGCTCCACCGGCAACACCGGCTCGGTCACCCTCACCAACCCGGGCGCCCGCACCGCGACCGTCGGCACCGCGACCAGCCTCCAGCTGTCCGCCACCGACACCGCCGGCGGCACCCTCGGCTACGCGGCCACCGGCCTGCCCGCCGGACTGACCGTCAACCCGGCCACCGGCCTGATCAGCGGTACGCCCACCACCGCCGGCACCTCCACGGTGACCGTCACCGCGACCGACTCCACCGGGCCGTCCGCCACCGCCACCTTCACCTGGACGGTCGCCGCGAGCGGCGGCACCACCTGCACCCCCGCCCAGCTGATCACCAACCCGGGCTTCGAGACCGGCTCCACCTCCGGCTGGACCGAGACCAACAGCGGCGGCGCCAGCACCATCAACAGCAGCACCAGTGAGCCCGCCCACAGCGGCACCTACGACGTCTGGCTGGACGGCTACGGCGCCACCAACACCGACACCCTCGCCCAGACCGTCACCCTGCCGACCGGCTGCTCCACCTACAACCTGAGCTTCTGGCTGCACATCGACAGCGCCTCCTCCACCACCACCGTCTTCGACACCCTCACCGTCGCGGCCAACGGCACCACCCTGGCCACCTACTCCAACGTCAACGCCGCCGCCGGCTACCAGCAGCGCACCTTCAACCTCGCCGCCTACGCCGGCCAGACCGTCACCCTGAAGTTCACCGGCGCCGAGGACTACACCAAGCAGACCTCCTTCGTTCTCGACGACATCACCCTCAACGTCTCCTGACCCCCCACCAGCCCCCCGGGCCGGCCCCACCCGGCCCGGGGCCGGTTCAGCCCGCGCCGCCCAGTCGGACCGCCCCCAGGTACGACGGGTGCCGGTCGCCGAGAGCAGCGGCGAGGGCGGCCAGGACCTCGCCGGCCTCCGTCGCGGACCCGGCGGCGAGGGCGGAGAGGTGACGGAGCAGGAGGACGTCCGGGTGGTCGAGGCCCAGGCTGTCCGCCGCGGCGGCGAGGGCGGGCGCGACGAGTGCGGCGACCCGGTCGGGGCGGCCCTCGGCGTGGGCCGTCCGTGCCAGCACGGTGCAGGCCTGGACAGCGGTCGGGCCGCCCACCGCTCCCTCGGCCAGCGCGGTCGACCACTCCGCCCCGGCGAGCACGGCGGCCTCCGCGGCCCGGCCGTCGGCGCGCAGGGCGTCGGCCAGGCCGACGGCGACCTGCCGCGTGGTGGGGTGGCCGGCGCCGAAAGCCTCCAGCGCGTCCAGGTGAGCCTGCCGGGCGTGCCCGACGGCCTCCGCGGTACGCCCGGCCCGGCGGCAGCTGGCCGCCAGGTTGGACCGGGCCCACAACGTCTCCGGATGCCGCGCCCCCAACAGCTGCACCCGCCGCGCCAGGACGTCCGCCTCCAGTTCGATCGCCTCCCCGGCGAACCCGGCCCGCGAGCGCATCGCGGCGAGGTTGGCGGTCAGCGTCAGCACCTGCGGATCATCGGGCCCCAGCGCGGCCAGCCGCACGGCTCGGACGGGCGCCAGCAGCGCGGCGGCAGCCGCGAACCGGCCGGCCTGGAACGTGACCGCCGCGAGGCTCGCCCGCGCGGCCAGGCTGTCGGGGTGCTCGGGCCCGTGCAGCCGTTCGTGGATCTCCAACAGCTCCCGCTGGAGCGTCAGCGCCTCGTCGGGACGGCCGAGCTTGCCCAGGAAGAAGGCGATGTTGGACCGTACGGTGAGGGTCTTCCGTGCCTCGGCGCCGACCCGTGCGGCGAGTTCCGCCGCGACCTCGCGCATCAGCTCCAGCGCGTCGGCGACCCGACCGGCCTCGTCCAGCGCGAGGGCGTACTGCAGCCGGTAGTTCGAACGGTTCGCCGGCTCCATTTCGAGTGCGTCGGCCCGCGCGACCACCGCGGCGAGCTCGGTCAGCGTCTCGGCGGCCTGCCCGGCCGACCCCAGTGCCCGCGCCCGGTGGCAGCGGCTGTCCAGGACGAACCAGTGGCCGGGGCCGTGCAGTTCGGCGGCGTGTTCGGCGTTCAGACCGTGCAGTACCGCGGCCGCCGCCCAGTCGCCACGCGCGGACAGACTGTGCGCCAGGTTGTTGCGGGCCAGCCAGGTGTCGGGATGTCCGGGGCCGAGTGCGCGCGACCGCAGGCCCAGGACGTGTCGCTCCAGCTCGACGGCCTCCGGCCGGCGGTCGGCGGCCCACAGGTGCACGGCCTGGTTGAGCATGGCGCCCAGGGTCTGCGGGTGTTCGTGGCCGAGCACCTCCTCGGCGGCGGCGACCACCGACCCGCCGACCTCCAGAGCTTCCGTGAACTCGCCGGCCTGGTGCAGGGCCCCGGCGAGGTTGGCTCCGGCGCTGATGGTGCCCGGGTGCCGCTCGCCGAGCAGCTCGGTGCAGTGCCGCAGGACCTCCCGTCCGAGCGTGATCGCCTCGGCGGTGCGGCCGATCCCGCTCAGCGCCACCGCCAGGTTGCTCCGGGCCAGCAGGGTGGCCGGTGCGAGCGGCCCGTGCACCCGGGCGGTGGCCTCCGCGATCGCCTCGGTCACCATCGCCGCCTGCTCCAGTCGCCCGGCCGCGTGCAGCGCCACGCCGAAGTTGACGGCCGCCGTGAGACTCTCCGGATGGTCCTCGGTGTAGCGCCTGATCGCGGCGTCCAGAGTCGCGCGGGCCGTCGCCACCGCTCGGTCGAGTCGGCCCGCCTGGACCAGCGCGTTGCCCAGGTCGCTGCGGGCGGTCAGCACCTGCGGATGGTCAGGGCCGAACGCCGCCTCGACGTCGGCCAGCAACCGCTCGTGCTCGGCGAGCGACTCGTCCGCCAGGCCCGCCTCGTACAGTGCCCGGGCCAGCCCGGTGCGCAGCATCAGCACCAGCTGGTCGGTCGGCCCACCGAGCGTGGCGGCGTGCTCCACCAGGTCCCGGGCCTGATCGAGGGCGTCCTCGTGTCGGCCGAGCTTCGACAGCAGGGACGTCCGGTTCGACCGGGCTGTCAGCGCGGCCGGATGGTTCGGGCCGAGCGCGTCGGCCGCGTCCGCGGCGACGGCCCGCAGCGCCTCTTCGGCCTCCGCGGTGCGCCCGCAGCCGTGCAACGCGAGCGCCTCGTTGTTGCGGCTGTTCAGCGTGCTCGGGTGGTTCGGCCCGAGGATGGCGGCCTGGGCGGCCCGGACGGCCGAGGTCTCGGTCAGGCAGTCGAGCATCCGACCGGTGCGGGACCGCATGAACGCCAGGCTCTGACGTGAGGTCAGGGTGTGGGGATGGGTGGCGCCCAGCAGTTCCGACCGCAGCCGCACCACCTCCGCGACCTCCGCCGCCGCCTCCGCGTCCCGGCCCTGCGCCGACCGGATCAGCGCGAGGTTGTGACGTGCTGTCAGTGCCTGCGGGTGCTCGGCGCCGCGCTGCGCCACGACCGCGTCGCGCGTCTCGCACAGCATCCGCTCGGCTTCGTCGAGGCGGTTTTCGAGCCGGCGCGACGCGGCGAGGTCGGCGAGGGCGGCCAGGGTCGCCGGATGCGTCGCCCCCAGTTGAGTGGTACGCGCCCGAAGGACGTGCTCCTGCAGCGGCACCGCCTCAACGTGGCGCCCCGCCGCGACCAGTGCGGTGGCGAGGGTGGCGGCGCAGTCCAACGCCGCCGGATGCAGGTGGCCGACGGCGACGCCGTCGGCACCGGTGTCGCCGTCGGCGACGGCGTCCGCGTGGGCTGCGGCAGCAACCGTCACCGCGTCGGTCGGCCGGCCGAGCGCGACCAGCGCGAGGGCGGAGACGGTCCTCGCCTCCAGCTGCAGCTGATGCCGGTCGCCGACCGCGGCGGACAGCGCCTCGGCGGCGCGGGTCGCCTGCGCCAGGCTCTCCTCGTACCGGCCGCAGCCGAACGCGGCGCCCGCCACGGCAGTCCGGGCGACGGCGACCACCGGGTGGTCGGCGCCGTGCAGGTGCTCGCGGCGCTTCAGCAGCCGCGACGCCGCGACGTGGGCGGCGCGGGCGTCACCGGTCAGTGTGAACCGGGTGATCAGCACCGACTGCTCGACCTGCAGCTCGCCCTCCGCGGACCGCAACGCGGGAGCGCCCGCCTGGTCCAGGACCGCCTGCTCGTGCGCGGCGGCAGCCTCCGGGCGTCCGTTCAGCCGCTCCACCTCGGCCGCCGCCAACCGGGCCGCCAACGCGACCTTGTGGGCAGGGCCGAGGGCGGCCGCCGCCGCGTCGACCAGCGCGGCCGAAAGCTCGGCGGCAGCACCGTACTGCCCGGTCGCGGCCACTGCCCGGACCGCGATCAGCCGGGCCTGCAGATGGGCCTCCGAGGCGGGGCCCGCGGTACGCAGTGCCCGCGCGGCGGCCGCCTCGGCGAGGGCCAGGCCCTCTTTCGGCCGGCCGACGGCGATCACCGTCTCGGCCTGCCAGTAACAGGCCTCGACCGTGTCCGGCGCGTCCGGCCCGAGTACGTCCCTACAGGCGGCGGTGTGCTCCTTCCACAGCTGCTCCGCCTCGCGCAGCAGACCCGCGGAGGCCATGCTGCGGGCCAGTCGGGTGAGCAACGCGGGGCCATCCGGGACTTCGTACAGCCGGTTGCCGAAGTGACGCCGCAGGGCGCCCGCGTTGGCCCGCAGGACCTCCTCCAAGTCGGGGTCCGTGTAGTCGAATTCGGGCCACGGGCCGACCACGGAGGTGGCTGCGCAGGCGAGCTGCGCGGCCCGCAGGTGCGGAGGCGTGGTCTCCCGGGCGGCCCACGCGGTCAGTGCGGGCAGCTGCACCGCCCGGGGCTCGGCCCGCCGGTCGTGGGTGAGCAGTCCGTACTCGTGCAGCCTCCGCACGGCCATCATGCCGACCCCCTGCCCGCTCACCCCGCCGAAGTCCTCGGCGCCCTGGCCGAGCAACAACTCCCGCACCGGCGCCGCCTGCCACCACCGCTCCGGATGCCCGGTCGGCTCGAAGCAGCCGGCCAGCCGCATCGCCGGTCCGGCCGCGCCGGTCGGCCGGCGCCGACCGGCCGCGTCCAGCGAGAGCAGCAGCGCGGCGGTCACCGCAGGGGCGCCACTGGTCGGGTCCGGGGGCAGCATGTCGTCCAGGCCGGCGGCGCGTTGCCGCAGCCGATCGAGGTACCCGGCGACCGGCTCGCCCCCTTCGGCCAGCGCCGTCGCCGCACATCCGAGCGCCAGCGGCAGGTGCTCCAGCTCCGCGGCGAGCTCGGCCGGCGCGCCGCCGCGCTCCTCGCCCGCCGGGTCCTGGTGCTCCGAGGCCGCCAGCCGTCCGCGCAGGAACGTCAGCGACTCCGCCGGGGTGAACGGCCCGACCTCGACGACGGCGCCCACCTTCGACCTGGTGGACGACCCGCGCAGCCGGGTGGTGATCACGACCCGACGGTCGTCGGCGGTGCTGTACGGCAGCAGGCGGGCGAGCAGTGCCGGATCGGACAGGTTGTCCAGCACCACCAGCGCGGACGGGCCCGGGGTGCGGAACCACTCCAGGAACGCCTCGGCGTCGGCCTCCAGACCGGTCCGCTTCCGCCGGGGCAGCACCTTCCACGCGGCATGCGCGTACGAGGTGGCGAGTGACGCCCCGTCGGTGGCGTCCGCCCACAACACCAGCAGGGCTGTCCCGTCGGCCGTGGCCCGGAGCGCGTGCGCCGCCGCCAAGTGCGATTTGCCGACCCCGCCCGGCCCGCTGAGCAGGACCGAACGGTGTGCGGCCAGGGCCTTCGCCAACTCCTGCCCGACCTCGTCGCGGGACAGGGCGAACGGCTCCGGTGTAGGCGCCCGGCCGATCGCCAGCGGCCACTCGACGGGGCCCGGCGCCGCCTCCTGGAGGGTGTAGTGGAGGTCTCCTCGTAGCTCGGCCACCGCCACGCTGTGGTCGGCGGCAGTGACAGTCACCTGCCTCGGAGCCGGGGGCGGCGGGGTGCCGCCCTGCGGCTCCGGCCGGTTCGCGGTGGGCGGCGCTGCCGGGCCGGGGCCGGAACACGGCGTCCGCGCGGCGGCGGTGGGCTGCGGTGCCGGTGGGGTGGTCCCGGGGCGTACTCGCGGCGGAGCGGTGCCGAGTCGAGCCGCCAGCGCCGTCAACTCCCGGGCGAACTCCGGGTCCTGCGCGACGGCGTTCTTCAGTGCGATCACCAGCCGCATCCGGGTGCCGTTCGGGATCGGTTCCGCTCCGGCAGCGTCCCGCGCGGCCCGCTCCCACGCCGGAGCCCCGTCGAGTCGGTCGCGAACCAGTTCGTGCAGCCGGGACGCCGCCTCGCTCGGACCCGGGTCGACGACACCCGACATCCGTGCGACCACGTACCCGACCACCAGTTCGATGTCCGCCACCGGACCACCCCCCGAGCCGTCCTGACAGTGGGCCAGACAGTAGCGGGGCCGGGATCGCCGCCGGGCCGGAACGGCGGATTCCCCGGAGGGCTCCACCGTGCGGGGAGCGGCGCGACACCGGGCGAGGAGACCTGGCCGCTGTGGCCCGGCCGCCCCGCGACCCCAGCTACTTCCCGGCGGCCACGGGAGCGCCCAACCGCCCACCGGACAATGCGAGTTGAATGCCGTCAGGGCTGCCCGGGCCCCGCCTGGCGCTCGAACGCCCGACAGGGTCGGCAGGATGCCCGATATCACGGTGGAGCTGATCGATCGGGGGTACGGTCTGCTGCACGTGGCTGGGTCTGCTTCGAGGGGGTCTCGTGGTTCCGGGTGTGGAGATCGCGGTGGGGTACGTGTTCGCGTGGGCGGTGCGCAAGGCGCGGCTGGTCGCGGGCCGGGCGGACGGCGAGGTCGACCGCGCGCTGGAGACCGGGATGGACCGCGTCCACGACCTGGTGACCACCACGCTCGGACAGGATCCGGCTCTGACCAGAGCCGTCGCGGAGGCCGGGGCCGAGACCGCAGTCCTCTCCGCCAACACCCGGCAGTGGCTCGCACTCAGCCTCAACGACAGGGCGGAGCAGGATCCGCAGTTCGCCGCTGCGCTCCTCGCCGCCGTGCAGGTAGTGCAGAACGCCGAGCGCTCCGCCGGCGTGTCGGCGAGCGGCGACGGCATCGCGGTCAATGGCCCGGTGACCATCAACGCGACGGGCGCCGGGTCGGTCGCAGCCATCCGCATCGACGGACCGGTGACTGTCGGAGTGCCCGCTCCCACCCCGCCGCCGGGCAAGGCCCAGGACTGACAACGCGCGTGTGCGGTGCCCTTCGCCGCTTGGTCCGACCCATGGGCCGACCGACGTGCACGTTGCCTCGCCCGCGTTCGGGACAGCTCGGACACCGGGAGATCACTCGGCCGGTGAGCGGAAAGAACGCACGCTCGGGGTTCGACTGCTCATGCGATCGCCGGGAAACGCGGAAGGCCCCAGCTGAGCTGGGGCCTTCCGATG
>NZ_BMRI01000008.1:0-14875 GCF_014648555.1 Kitasatospora griseola | reverse complement strand
GGGGGACTTGAACCCCCACGCCCGATAAAGGGCACTAGCACCTCAAGCTAGCGCGTCTGCCATTCCGCCACCCGGACGGGGTGTTGTCTTTGCGGGGTGTTCCCCCGCGCTGACATGGACAACAGTAGCAAAGATCGCCTGGTAGACCCAAAACCGGGGGCGGCGGGGTGGTTCGGGGCTTCGAAACCGGGAAGTGCGGACGGGTGCGCCCTTGGGGCCGGGCGGGTGCTGGGGGAGGATGGCGGAATGGCGCCCGCGGCTCCCGGCCGGGTCGGGGCGGCGCGGGCCGCAGCCGCGCCGGGCGGGCCGAGACTAGGTGGGAGCGATGAGTGTGGGCAGCGAGCGCGCGGTGACGGCCGAGTCAGAGGTCGCCGAGATCTGCCGTGACCTGATTCGGATCGACACCAGCAACTACGGTGACGGGTCGGGCCCGGGGGAGCGGAAGGCGGCCGAGTACGTCGCCGAGCAGCTCGCCGAGTTCGGGCTGGAACCGCAGATCTTCGAGTCGGCGAAGGGCCGGGCCTCCACCGTGGTCCGGATCGAGGGCGAGGACCGCTCCCGGCCCGGCCTGCTGATCCACGGCCACACCGACGTGGTGCCGGCCAACGCCGACGACTGGACGGTGCACCCGTTCTCCGGCGAGATCACCGACGGCTGCGTGTGGGGCCGCGGCGCGGTCGACATGAAGGACATGGACGCGATGACGCTCGCGGTGGTCCGCGACCGGCTGCGCACCGGCCGCAAGCCCCCGCGCGACCTGGTGCTGGCGTTCCTCGCGGACGAGGAGGCCGGCGGCACCTACGGCGCCCGGTTCCTGGTGGACCGTCACCCCGAGCTGTTCGAGGGCGTCACCGAGGCGATCGGCGAGGTCGGCGGCTTCTCCTTCACCGTCAACGACCAGGCCCGGCTGTACCTGATCGAGACGGCGGAGAAGGGCATGCACTGGATGCGCCTGACCGTCGAGGGCCGGGCCGGCCACGGCTCGATGGAGAACAACGACAACGCGATCACCGAACTGTGCGAGGCGGTGGCCCGGCTCGGCCGGCACCAGTTCCCGCTGCGGATCACCAAGACCGTCCGGGCGTTCCTGGACGAGCTCTCCGACGCCCTCGGCGTCCGGCTCGACCCGGAGGACATGGACGAGACGCTCCGGGTGCTCGGCGGCATCGCCAAGATGATCGGCACCACCCTGCGCAACACCGCCCAGCCCACCATGCTCGGCGCCGGCTACAAGGTGAACGTGATCCCCGGCCAGGCCACCGCGCACGTGGACGGCCGCTTCCTGCCCGGCTACGAGGAGGAGTTCCTGGCCGAGCTGGACAGCGTGCTCGGCCCGCGCGTGAAGCGGGAGAGCCTGCACTACGACAAGGCGCTGGAGACCAGCTTCGACGGCCCGCTGGTCGAGGCCATGCAGACCGCGCTGCGCGCCGAGGACCCGATCGCCCGGGCCGTCCCGTACTGCCTGTCCGGCGGCACCGACGCGAAGTCCTTCCAGGACCTGGGCATCCGCTGCTTCGGCTTCGCCCCGCTCCAGCTGCCGCCCGAGCTGGACTTCGCCGGCATGTTCCACGGCGTGGACGAGCGGGTGCCGGTGGACGGCCTGCAGTTCGGCGTCCGGGTGCTGGACCGGTTCATCGACCTGGCCTGAGACCGGCTCACCCGTGATCCGAGAGGAAATCCGCACATCCAGGAAATATGAGAAGCAGTCGAGCGTGAGAGATGGCGATCAGCTGTTCGCTTGATCACTTCAACGGGTGAATGTCGGCCCGGCCCCGCAACCCGGGTGCCGGGCCTTCGTTCATCCGTGTGCAGCCCGGGGGAACGGGCTGGAAACGACCAGGAGGAACAGAACAGATGAAGGCCAAGAAGATCGCTGCCGTCGCCGCCGCCACCGGTGGTCTGCTGCTCGCGGGCGCGGGTGTCGCCTCGGCGCACGGCGGCGCGCACGCCGAAGGCTCCGCGGTCGGCTCCCCGGGCGTGCTCTCCGGCAACCTGATCCAGATCCCGGTGCACGTCCCCGTCAACGTGTGCGGCAACACGATCAGCGTGATCGGCCTGCTCAACCCGGCGTTCGGCAACCACTGCGCGAACTTCTGACGGATTCCCTGAATTCGGGCCCCCGTGCGACCTCCGGGTCGGGCGGGGGCTTTCGCATGTCGGGCGGAAGTCGGCGGGCGCACCTGTGGGCTTTCTCGTCCGGGTGAACGTCACGGTTCCCGGCATAGGGCAGACCTCACCCGATCGGATGAACTGACTGCAACCGGCTCAACCTTCACCGCCAAGGGTCGTTGAACGTAGTGCTGCCGCAAATGCGGCACGGAATTCCGACTATCGGATCGATGAGCGGTCCCGACTGGCGGAATGCGGAAGTCATCGGAAGTCGGTTCATCAGTCCACCGGACTAGGAAACAAGGGGAGTCAATGCGACAGGTCGCCAGGAAAGGCCTCCTCACGGCCATGGCCACCGGCAGCGTGCTGGCCTCGACCGCGGGCTACGCCCACGCCATCGCCGACGCTCACGGCGTGGCCGCGAACTCGCCGGGCGTCGGCTCGGGCAACGCGGTGCAGGTCCCTGTGGAGCTCCCCGTGAACGCGTGCGGCAACACCATCAACGTGGTCGGCCTGCTCAACCCGGCCTACGGCAACAACTGCGCGAACCACAGCGGCTCGGGCTCCACCGGCGCCGGAGCCGGCACCACCGGGTCCGGCTCGACCGGCTCCGGCACCGGCGGTTCGGGTTCCACCGGTGGTTCGGGCTGGACCGGAGGTTCGGGCTCCACCGGCGGCTGGGGCTCGACCGGCGGTTCCGGCTCCAACACCGGCGGCTCCGTCCCGACCGGAACGTCGGCGGGCGGGACGTCGGGTGCGGGCTCCTCGGCCGGCGGCGTGGCCAGCAACTCGCCGGGCGTGATCTCAGGGAACCAGGCGCAGGCGCCGGTCGACGTGCCGGTCAACGCGTGCGGCAACACCATCGACGTGATCGGCCTCGGCAACCCGGCGTTCGGCAACACCTGCGTCAACGAGGTCACACCGCAGCCGCCCGTCCCGGTCGAGGAGACGCCGCCGCCGGCCTGCACCCCGCCGGGCGGCGAGTGCCCGCCGACCACCCCGCCTGGCGGCGAGTGCGCGCCGACCACCCCGCCGGGCGGTGAGTGCCCGCCGGCCACTCCGCCTGGCGGCGAGTGCGCGTCGACCACCCCGCCTGGCGGCGAGTGCGCGCCGACCACCCCGCCCGTCACGCCGCCGGTCACCCCTCCGGTCACGCCGCCGGTCACCCCGCCGGGGCGCACTGTCGTCCCGGTCGGCGGGCAGTCGTCCCCCCCGGGCTCGCACGCGGCCGGTGCCCCCTCTGGGGAACTGGCCTCCACCGGCGCGGAGGGTCTGGAGATCCTCGCCCCGGCCGGCCTGCTGCTGATGCTCGGCGGCGGCGTGCTGTACCGCCGCTCCCGGACCCTCGCCGGCCGCCGCTGAGCCGGACCGGACAGCCCCCGGACCGGAGCCCGGGCCGGGGGACGACGCCGGAGAACGCCCGCGCCCGGGCCGCCCCACCGCCGATGCGACGGGGCGGCCCGGGCGCGGGCATGCGCGCTACCAGGTGGAGCGGACCTGCCGGATGATGCGCCGCTTCAGTCGGACCGTCCGACTGCCGTCGGGGTACAGCCGGAGCCGGTCGAGCTCCCACTGCCCGTACTCGGCGTGGTCGGTGAGCAGTTGGCGCGCGGCGTTGCGGGAGGTGCCGCGCGGCAGACGAAGCGACTGGTACTCGTACTCCGGAAGCCGGACCGGTTTGGTAGGAATCAAGACTTCTCCTCCGCTGCTGTGCTGCCTGCAAGCCTACGGCGCGCCGCCGACCGGTGGCCGGTTCGGGTCCGATCCGTCCCGGGCGGCAGGACGAGCCTTCCCGGGGTCGGAACTGACCGTCAATCAGTTTTCCCTTCCGGTACGGATACCCGCCCCGGACCGCGCCGATGCGCGTTCGACGCGTGCGCCGATCAGGCCGGTTCGGGCGGGCCCGGTGGCCGGTGCGCCCCGGGAATCTCGGTGACAGAAAGCCGCAGATCGGACATCCAGGGTGAACTTGCCCGGTTTTCACGGCTGTAGGTGACAACCGCTGTGCGTGTCGTCGCCAGGTGGGGATAGCGTCTGCACCATGTCTGATGCCGCGCAGCTGACCATCACCGAGGTACGGGCCGCCGCAGAGGCGGTCAAGGCCGCCATTGACCGCCACCTGCAGGCCGTCTCCAGCTCCACCGAGCCCGGCGATCCGGTCGTCGTCCACGCCTACGAGGAGCTCGCGGCGGCCGCCATTGCCTACGACCAGATCCTTTACGAGGTCTACGACGAGGTCACCCCGTTCGAGATCCCGGGCGACGAGCCGGGGGCCGGTTACCAGGGCCCCGAACAGCCCGAGGCGATCAGCGTGCTGATCCGCCGCGACTACCTGATCGCCGACCCGAAGCGCCTGCGTGCCCAGGCCGAACGGGTCGACGAGACGCTCACCCCCGGCGGGGGCGGCGAGTCCGAGGTGACCGCGGCGATCGGCGTGCTGTTCGGCGAGTACGAGCCGGACGAGATCGCCGCCCGGGCCGAGGAGTTCGGCCTGGAGGAGGGCGACTCCACGTTGTGGGTGTCGGCCACCGACCCCGCCGAGCCCGGCGAGTGGCTCCCCGAGCCGTTCGAGGGCGCCGACCCGGAGCTGCTGATCTGCCGCTTCGACGTCAGCGAGGTCTACGACGACGAGCTGGACGACTGACGGACCGTCATCCCGTCCGAGGGATGACACCGGCCCGGTGCCGCCGGGCCGGTGAAGCCGAAACGCCGGACGCCAGAAGCGACCGGACGCCACCGACGAGAGGGCCCGGGACGACGTACCTGTCGTCCCGGGCCCTTCGACGTGCTTCGGCCGATCGGCCGCCGGTCGGTCGCTGACCGGCTGCTGACCGGCGGCCGGTCGGTCACTGCTCCGCTACTGGTCGGTGAGGACCGACCGCAGGCGGGTGGTGCGGGGCGCGGCGGCGCGCTCGGCGACCGCCTGGGCGAGCGCCGGGCCGGCTGCGTGGACCACCGAGAGGTGCCGCTCGGCCCGGCCGAACGCCGAGTACACCCACTGCCTGGTGAGCTGCCCGGCCGCGTCCTCCGGCAGCACCACGACGACCGCCGGCCAGCGCCGGCCGACCGCCTGGTGGGCCGTCACCGCCCAGCCGTGGCGCAGCTTGGCGGCCTGCTGGGGGCTGAGCGTGAGCCGCCCGCCGTCGGCGAGCTCCAGGTGCAGGCCGCTCGCGTCGCCGTCCAGCACCCGCGCGGGCAGGTTGACGCCCAGCGCGGGGGAGTGCACCACCCGGTCGCCCGGGTCGAAGCCGCCGAAGCGGCCCGGGCCGGGGTTCAGCCTGGCCTTGGCGGCGGCGTTCAGCGCCCGGGTGCCGGCCGGGCCGCCGTGGCCCGGCGTCAGCAGCACGGTCTGCTCGGACGGGATCGACAGTGCGCGCGGGATGGAGTCGGTGAGCAGCTGCACGGCGCGGTGCACGGCCTCGCCGCCGTCCTTGGCGGTGAGGATCACCACCTCCTTGTCGGGGGCGTCCACCGGCTGGAGCTCGCCGATGCCGATGCCCGAGACCAGCTCGCCGATCGGCCCGAAGTCCGGCGTGCGGGACGCCACCGCCGGGCACGCCTTGGCGGCCAGCAGGTCGGCGAAGAACCGGCCCGGGCCGGCCGACCACAGGCCGCCCGGGTCGCCGGACAGCACCAGCCGGGTGCCGTCCGCGAGCGCCTCCAGCAGCGTCGCGGCGGTCTCCACGTCGAGCAGCGGGGCGTCCAGCACCACCAGCACGTCCAGCGGCAGGGTGCCGTCGACCGCGCGCGGCAGCTGCGTGCCGTACAGCAGTTCGGCCAGCGTGCCGATCCGCCCGGCGGCGGGGGAGTCGTCCGGGAGCAGTGCGGCCAGCGAGTCGCGGCCCTGGCCGGTCCAGGTCGCCGCCCACACCCGCAGGCCGAGCCCGGCGGCGGTGTGCAGCAGCGCGGCCGGTTCGGCCCGGGCCGCCTCGCCGCCGGTGTGCAGCACCAGGCCGGCTTCGGCGACGGTGCGCACCAGCTCCTGCGCGGACCGGGACGGGGCGGCCGCGGCCGCAGCCTCCCACGCTGCCGGGCCGGGCTGGACGGGGGCGGCGTCGGCCGACGGACCCTCAGCGGCCGCCTCGCCCCCGGCCGGTGCGTCGACGCCCTCGGCGGGCTCCGCCGGTGCGTTGTCCGCCGCGTCGGCGTCCTCGACGTCCCCGGCGTGCTCCGCGTCCTCGGCGGCCGCTGTGTCCTCGGCGTCCTCGGTGTCCTCGCCCGGCGTGAAGGTCGACAGCAGCCGGACCAGGCCCTCGCCGAGGCTCTCCTCCGCCAGCGCGAGGCGCTCCAGGGCGAGCAGGGTGCGGACGGGCGGCTCCTCGTCCTCGTCGTGGCTGCCGGGCGGCATCGGCAGCTCCTCCTGGAACGGCATCACCCGCCCGTCCTCCAGCACCGCCTGGAGCGCGCCCGCCGGGTCGGGGACGTGCTGGGCGCGCAGCGCCTCGGAGACCTCGCCGAGCTCCTGCGCGGAGTGCCCGCGCAGCGCGGCCTGCTCCAGCAGCCAGGCCACCAGCGCCTGGGCGCGCCGCGGGTCGCCGGGCTGCGCGTCGGGGCCGAGCAGCCCGCGGGCGAAGCCGTCGGCGTGCTCGGGGCGGACGCCGGGCAGCGAGAGCACCGCCCACGGGTCCTCGCGCAGCTCCTCGGCCGCGCCCTCGCCGAGCTCGGCGACCGCGACGGGGGCCAGCTGCGCGGGCGCGCCGCCGGCGGCCAGCACCTCGGCGACGGCCGTCAGCGCGGCCTTGCGCTGGGCGTCGGAGGTCGGGCCGTCGGAGGTCGGGCCGTCGGCGGGCGGCGCGTCGGCGGACGAAGCGTCAGGGTCGCTCTGGCCGCTCCGGCCGACCGCGCGGATCGCTTCGGCGAGGGCGGCGACGGTACCGGCGTGCTGCTCGGCGGCCGGGGCCGGGCTCTCCTCGGGGGTGGTCATGCGGAAGGCTCCTTCAACGGGCGGACGGCTACGACAGCTCCGTCCAACCCTGGTCCGGGTAGCGGTGCACCGGGGCCGACACGTCGTCCAGGGCAGCGCGGATCTCACCCGGAAGCGTAAGCGCCTCCACCGACAGTGAGGACTGCAGCTGGGCGGCGGTGCGGGCGCCCAGCAGGGCGGCCGACACGCCGGGGCGGTCGCGCACCCAGGCGAGGGCGACCTTCAACGGCGTGGACGCCAGGCCGTCGGCGGCGGTGGCCAGCGCGTCCACGATCCGGCGGGACGTCTCGCCCAGGTACGGCTGGACCGAGCCCGCCGGGTGCGGGGCGGCGCCGCGCGACTCCGCCGGCACGCCGTGCCGGTACTTGCCGGTGAGCACGCCCCGGCCGAGCGGCGAGCAGGCCAGCAGGCCCACCCCGGCGTCCAGCGCGGCGGGCAGCGCCTCGCGTTCGATGCCGCGCTGGAGCAGCGAGTACTCGAGCTGGACGGCGGCCAGCGGGGTGCGGCCGGGCGAAGCGTGCTGCCAGGCCGCGGACTTGGCGAGCTGCCAGCCGCTGTACTGGCAGACCCCGGCGTACCGGGCCCGGCCCGAGGCCACCGCCAGGTCGAGGGCGTGCAGGGTCTCCTCGGTCGGCGTGGCCGGGTCGTACGCGTGCACCTGCCACAGGTCGACGTGGTCGGTGCCGAGCCGGCGCAGCGAGGCGTCCAGGGCGTTCAACAGGTGGCCGCGGGAGGCGTCGTGGCGGGGGGAGCCGGGCAGCGCGCCGGCCTTGGTGGCGATCACCAGCTCGGAGCGCGGGATCAGACCGTCCGTCAGCCGGGACAGCAGGTACTCGGCGCCGCCGTCCGCGTACACGTCGGCGGTGTCCACCAGGGTGCCGCCGGCGTCCACGAAGGCCTTCAACTGCTCGGCGGCCTCGTGCTCGTCGGTGTCCCGACCCCAGGTGAGGGTGCCCAGGCCGAGTCGGGAGACCCGCAGGCCGGTGCGGCCGAGACGTCGCTGTTCCATCGCGCCCTCCGTCAACCGTGCTGCGCCGCGCAGGACGGCGCAGGTCGGGGGCGGTGCCCCCCACGTGCTGCGAGATTAGCGGCGAAACCCCCTGCCACCGGGGACGACCCGCTCGGCCGACGTGTCCGCGTGCCGCGCGCTCAGCAGTAGGTCGCGATGTACAGCAGGACGCGGCCGTCCGCGTCGGCGAACTCGTACGCCTCGTGGCGCGGATCCGCGGCGGCGTCGTACCCGGCGCGCGCCCGCAGCCAGGCGCCCGGGCGCTCCTCGGGGGTGAGCAGGCGCGGGACCCAGAACCGGGCCCGCTCGTCGTACTCCTCGCCCATCGTCATCCGGTCGGCGGTGACGGCGAGCCGCTTGGCCCGGCGGACGTCCAGCGGCCCGCGGGCGAGGCGCCAGTGGCAGCCGTCGATGTCGGTGAAGCCGCCGTCGGCGACGGGCATCGGGTTGTGGCGGACCTCGGGTTCGTCTTCCGGCGGTGCGGGCATGGCCGCCACCAGGTCGGCGAAGGTGGTGGCGGGCGGTCGCTTCTTCGGCACCCCGGCAGCATGTCAGGAAGGTGTGGCGCACGACACTTCTACCGGTCGGTAGCAGGCGGTCGGCACGGGGGCTACGCTCGCCGCACCACCGACTGGAAGGCAGCGGGCACATGCGACTCGGCATCAACCTCGGTTACTGGGGACTCGGCCTGGACGCCGACAACATCGCGGTCGCCCAGGAGGCCGACCGGCTCGGCTACGCGGTCTGCTGGGCCGCCGAGGCGTACGGGTCGGACGCCGCCACCGTGCTGTCGTACGTCGCCGCGAAGACCGAGCGGATCGACGTCGGCTCCGCGATCTTCCAGATCCCCGCCCGCACCCCCGCGATGACCGCGATGACCGCCGCCACCCTCGACACCCTCTCCGGCGGCCGCTTCCGGCTCGGCCTCGGCGTCTCCGGCCCGCAGGTCTCCGAGGGCTGGTACGGCGTCAAGTTCGACAAGCCGCTGGCCCGCACCCGCGAGTACGTGGAGATCATCCGCAAGGCGATGTCCCGCGAGCGGCTGGTCCACGACGGCGCCAACTGGACGCTGCCGCTGCCCGGCGGGCCCGGCAAGGCGCTCAAGCTCACCGTCCACCCGGTGCGCGAACACCTGCCGATCTACATCGCCTCCATGGGCCCGAAGAACCTCGAACTCACCGGTGAGATCGCCGACGGCTGGCTCGGCCTGTTCTTCGCCCCCGAACACGCCGCGCTCTCCGTCGACGCCCTCGCCGCCGGCCGCGCCAAGGCCGGCCGGACCCTGGACGGCTTCGACCTCTGCCCGACCGTCAACATCGCGGTCGGCGACGACATCCACGCCGCCGCCGACACCCTGCGCGACTACACCGCCCTCTACCTCGGCGGCATGGGCAGCAAGGAGAAGAACTTCTACAGCCAACTTGCCCGCCGGATGGGCTTCGAGCAGGCCGCCGACGAAGTCCAGACCCGCTACCTCGCCCGCGACAAGGCCGGCGCCGCCGCCGCCGTCCCCCACGACTTCATCGACGCCACCGCCCTCCTTGGCGACACCGCCCGCATCGCCGACCGCATGCAGGCCTACGCCGCCGCCGGCGTCACCACCCTCACCCTCGCCCCCTCCGGCTGGACCCTCGACGAACGCATCACCGCCCTCCGCACGGGCGTCGACGCCCTGGAACGCGCCGGCCTCGCCTGACACGTCTCCCCGGGGGCCGGGTTCGGGCAAGCCGTCCAGCCCTCAGGAAGCACCTGCCCACTGTGACCAGCACCAACGACGCACCCGTGCCGCGGTACGACGGCTGCGGGCGCAGCCTGCTGGGCGTCCGCCGCCGCTCCCGCGCGGCAGCGCGACCTGATCCCCGACGCAGCGGCGCGCGAGGGCGGGCACATCATCGGGTGGGTGGACGGCAGAGCTGGCCGGCGCGTCCGATCCGTTCATCCGACCGAAGCCGGGCCGCACGGCGGGCGTGCAGCGTCCGCAGCGGCCCGCCTTGGCGCACCCGGAGCGTGCACCGCCCTGGACCTGCCCCGCGTCGGCAGCCCCGGCCGTCGGTGACGATCGGCCCCGGCCCCACAAGGGCACTCCCGAGGACGTGCGGGCCGCCCAGGGGGCCCCTGAGGCGTCAGGCTGCCGCACGCAGCACCAGTGCGGCCGCCGAGAGCAGCGTGAGCACAACGGCCGGCGCCACGGCGTAGTCCTTCACGCGCAGGTGCGAGACGGCCGCGCCGACGAAGTAGAGCACCAGGCCCACCGCGGCGGCCACCCCGAGCGGCGGGACGAACAGGCCGGCGAGCAGACCGAGCGCGCCCGCCGCTTTGGCGGTCCCGAGCCAGGGCAGCCAGGAGTCGGGCACGCCCACCTTGGCCATGCTGCCCGTGACCTGCGGGTTCCGGGTGAAGGTCAGGAGGGCTGAGGCGGACAGGCCGAGTGCGAGCAGCGCGGCGACGACGACGTAACCGGTGAACATGGAGCACATCCAATGGTGGGTGGCAGAGAAACCATTGAACCGTATCAATGATTTGTCGACCTCCATAATGTGGCCGCTGTGTACGGTGGACGCCATGGCAGCTGCACACCCGATCGACCGCCTCGGCTTCCTCCTCTCCTTCCGCGGGGAGCTCGCGGGCACCCGCATTCGCGCCGCGCTGGCCGTCGCCGGGCTGCATCCGCGCAATGCGATGACTCTGGTGCGGCTTGCCCCCGGCGCCACCAGTCAGCGCGAACTGGCCGCCGCGATGGAGGTCGACCCGAGCCAACTGGTCGCCGTTCTCAACGAGTTGGAGTCCGCCGGGCTGTGCGAGCGCCGCCGCGATCCCGCCGACCGGCGGCGCCACATCGTGGAGATCACTCCGGCCGGTCGGCAGGCGCTGGAGCGCATCGACCAGGAGGTCAGCACGGCCGAGCGCGAACTCTTCGGTGACCTCAGCGCCGAGGAGCAGGCCCAACTGCGCAACCTGCTCGACCGCGTCATGGTGGACCCGGCCACCCGCGAGTGCAGCGAGTAACGCCGACCGGGCCCTCGACCCGCCTCGGGTCGGGTGTCCCGGCACACATACCCTCCACGACCAGTACCGACGACGCCCCCGTGACGTCGCACGACGGCTGCGGGCGCTGCTCGCTGCTGACCAGGCCGGGTGCTGGGATTTGAACGTCCCGCAGCAGGAGTAGGAGTTCACACTCAAGCTGTTCATGGCCCAGGTGGAGTATCGGAACACCCGGACCCGCGACCGGCAGGAGGCCGCGGGCTCGTTGTGGCGGGAGGTGGCCCGCGTACGGATTCATGCGCGTGCGGCTGCCCGACGGCGGGAAGCAGCGACCCGGGGTGGGAACGCTCGTCCCGCCTGGTCGGTCAGGTGTGCCGGGGACGGCTGGTGGGGGACGGCTTGCCGGGCGACGCCGCGACACGCTGGAATGACTTCCGCACGGGACGCCGCCATGACGAATCGTCAAATCCCTGGGGGGACAATGAAATTCGACCGACCTGCCCTGCTGATCCCGACAGCGCCCGCGCCCGTGCCCGATGGGCGGGCGGGCACCGTCACGATCACCAACGACACGTCCCGCACCTGGCTGGAGGTCAGGACCGCATCGTCGGCCGGGTTCTTCAAGACCCGGAGCACCGACCGCAACGAGAGCAAGCTCGACCCGGTCGGCCCCGGGGAGTCGGTCGCCGTCGGCCTCTCCTTCGCCACCGGCACGGAGCTCCAGGGCGTGCGCTACGGCGGCATCGACATCACCGCCTCCCCGGTGGGGAAGCACGAGGCCGTCGACACTGCCAGGTACCCGCTGATGAGCGCCGGCCAGGGACTGGGAGTGGTCGTCGGCCGGCCGGGAGGCCCGGAGGGGATGGGCTACGGCAACGAGCGGGACTCGATCCTCTACGCCCAGCATCCGGAGTGGATCGCCTTCGTCCCGTTCGGGGTCGGCATGGTCCTCATGACGGGGCTCACCGTGAACGGCGTGCCCCGGAACGACTTCCTGAACCTGGACCAGAACAGTCCGCTCCTCAGCTTCAGCACCGGACGGATCGTCCACTCCCGCGACCGCACCCTCCTGTCGCAGGCCGGTCCCTGCACCCTCAGCTGGCACGAGTACCGGCAGGACGGCACGCACGCCGGGCCCTTCACCGTCAAGGTCTGACCCCGCCGCCCGTGCCGCGCTCCTCCGCCGGCGCGGCGTAGGAACGCGTCACGGCACGAATCCGGCCCCCTTCGGCTGGACCCTCGACGCACGCATCACCGCCCTCCGCACGGGCGCCGACGCACAGGAGCCCGCCGGCCTCGCCCAGGGCCTGGCCGGCGGGCTCCTGTGCCGATTCCGGGGTGTGTGGGGATGGTCGATCACAGTCAAAAGCCAGGAAAGAAATCATTTTGACGGGGCATAAGGTTCCGGTACGATCGCTCGCGTTCGTCGCCGTGTGAGTCCGCCGCGGTGATGATCTGCGCGCGAATGTCCTTTTCTGGGGGGAATTTTGAGCATCCGTCGTTCGGTCGCCGCTGCCATATTCGTGGCCGCCGTCTCCGCGCCCACCGCGTTCGGTGCCGGACAGGCCATGGCCGAGACCCCGCCGACCGGACAGTCCCAGCCGGACGTCGTCGTGTCGGACGCGGAGCCGGCACCGGCCGACCCTGCGCCCACGGAGCCCGCACCCACGGAGACCGCTCCGGCGGGCCCCACGCCGGCCGACCCGGCACCTGCGAACCCGGAGCCTGCTCCGACCGAGCCTGCCCCGGCGGAGCCCAAGCCGGCCGAGCCTGCCCCGGCCGAGTCTGGGCCTGCGGAGCCCGCTCCGGCCGATCCGGCGGCGGTCGAGAAGGAGTTGCGCGACCGGCTCGGCAGGGCGATCGCCGAAAAGGGCCACAGCAAGTACTTCTACGAGCACGCGAAGGCCGCCGCGGCCGGCACCGTCGACGACGTCAGGAAATTCCTGGACGTCGACATGCCGCAGATCCTGGTCCAGGACAAGTACGTCCGAATCTCGCAGATCCTGAGCCTTTCGGAGCCGGGCAGTCCGCTCCGGCAGGCCGCCCAGGAGGCGCTCGAAGGCGGCACGGAAGCGGACGCGGACCGATTCCTCACCACCGTCTGGCCGTCGTTCGCCACCGAGTACCGGGTGAAGGTCGCCCGGATCCTGAACGAGCCGGGCATCACCCGGATCCTGCGGGACGCCGCGAACGAGGCGCTCGACGGCAAGGACCAGGAGCTCATCCACTTCATCGCCCGGCTCCCGCAGCTCCGCCACGACGACGACCAGCTGCGGATCTCCCGGCTGATCGAGGTCGGCGGCCCCGAGGTCCGCAAGGCCGCCCTGGCCGCCCTGGAGAACGGCTCGAACGAGGCGCTGCGCACCTTCCTGGAGGTCGGCCTGGCCGAGGCGCAGGCCCGTGACGCCGCCGCGCAGGAGCAGCAGAACCACCCGCAGACCGGCAACAACGGCAACAGCGGCAGCAACGGCACCGGCGTCACCCAGGCGTCCAACACCATCACGGTGACCACGACCACGGTGACCACCACCGACACCACCACCGCCACGGGCGTCCTCGCGTCCACCGGCGTCGACGCCCCGCTCGGTGCGATCACCGCCGCCGGCGCCACGTCCGTGGCTCTGGGCGCCGCGCTGGTGGCCGCCCGACGCCGTCGGCAGCAGTCCTGACGCTTTGTCGGTCGAGTCCGGCAGAGTGGTCGCTCTCCGGACGGCCGCCCCGCGGTTCCTCCTTCTTCCACCGCCCGCGTGTGCGGCGACAACCCGAAACCTGTCACCAGGGGAGACTTTGAGCATTCGCCGTTCGATCGCCGCTGCTGTTTTCGTCGCCGCGGTCTCCGCGCCCACCGCCCTCGGCGCAGCGCCGGCCCTGGCCGACACCGCACCCACGCCGACCGGCCAGTCCCAGCCGGACGTCCCGGCCACGGACGCGCCGACCCCCGAAGCCCCGGCCGCGGAGGCCCCGGCTGCTGAGACGCCCGCCCCCGAGGCGCCGGCGACCGAGACGCCCGCCCCCGAGACGCCCGCCCCCGAGACGCCTGCCCCCGAGACGCCGGCGACGGACCCGGGCACCGGCAGGCCCGCGCCGGGCGGGACCGCGCCCGCGCCCGGTGGCAGCTCCTCGCAGGAGTTGGACGACCTGCGGGTGCGGCTGCTGAGGGTGATGGCGGAGCCGGGTCACAGCCGGTACTTCCAGGAGCGGGCCAGCACGGCGCTCGACGGCACTGCCGAGGACATCCGGCACTTCCTGGACGTCGAGATGCCGAGGATCATCCGCGACGACAAGCGCATCCAGGTCCTGCGCATCATCGACACGACCGGGCAGGGCACCCCCATCTGGCAGGCCGGGCAGAAGGCGCTGGACGGTGACGACGCGGCGATCGACCACTTCCTGGAGGTCGAGTGGCCGGAGCTGGTCGCCAAGGAGCGCCGCGGGAAGGTGCTCCACGAGATGATCCGCCCGGGCAGCACGCTGACGCTCAAGGAGGCCGCCGCTCGGGTACTCGACGCGGACGAGCTCAAGGCCTTCCTGGCCGATCTGGACACCATCGACGAGACCAGTGCCCGCATCATGATCGCCCAGGCCATGTCGATGGGCGGGCCGGAGGTCCGCGAGGCCGCGAACCGGGTCCTGGACTCGCACGACCCCGCCTACCTCCGCAGCTTCCTGCTCACCGACCTGGGCGAGGCGCAGGCCCGGGACACGGCCAATGCCAAGGCCAACGACGCCAACTGGCGGAAGGTGCTCCAGACGCTGATCCGGCCGGGCAGCTCGCTCACCCTCGACGAGGCTGCCGGGCAGGCGCTCGGGGTGGATGGGGCGAAGGCTTTCCTGGCCGGTCTGGACGG
>NZ_BMRI01000007.1:285912-301750 GCF_014648555.1 Kitasatospora griseola | reverse complement strand
GGGCTCGACCCTCCACCGGCAGACGAACGCTACTGCTTCACCCGTCCGAGCGACATCACACATTCAACTTCAGTAGCGCGGAACGCGGCCGGCCCCCGTCGAGGACGGGGGCCGGCTGTGTTGTTGCGGAAGGCTACGAGGACAGCGGGGGCGGGCAGTTGTCGTCGATCTTGTACTGGAGGGCCCTCGGGTAGTCGTGTCGGCTGAGGCGGACGCGGGCCAGGATCGGGGCGTGGTTGAGCTGGTTGGTGGGGTCGGCGAGGTCGGTGAGGAGGGTGTCGAGTTCGGCGTAGGTGCTGAGCTTGAAGCCGTGCATCTGGTCCTTCTCGCTTCCGAAGACCTGCGCCAGCTTCTCGTAGTGCCACGGGTGCAGCACGTTGTAGAAGTCGGCGCCGTTGGACGGCTTGCCCTGGTAGTAGCAGGGGCTGACCAGCATCTGCTCGATGCCGTAGAAGCCCTCGTTGTCGAGGACGAAGACCACCGGCCGCAGGTGGTTCCGGACCTGGGTGGACAGTTCCTGGCAGATCTCCTGGAACGAGCCGTCGCCGACGAAGACCATCGGACGCTTCAGCGGCTGCTGCCGGCCGAGGGCGACGCCGGTGGCCGCGCCGACGGAGTAGCCGATGGACAGCCAGCTGTTCTGCGCCAGGAAGCCGGCCCGCTCGTTGATCCGCAGGTTCATCGAGCCGAGCAGCGCGAACCCCGCGTCGGAGACCACGGTGAACGGGGAGGGGGCCTCGGGGTCGCCGCCGGTGGCCTCCTTCTCCAGGAAGTGGTTCATGCGCTCGAAGAAGCCGTCGTAGGTCAGCTCGGTCTTCTTGTGGTGCTTGGCGCTCAGCGAGCGCAGGAACTCGGCGGTGGTGGCGGGGACGTCCAGGCCCGCCTTGTGGGCCAGCGCGAAGTGGTCGTCGGGGAACGTCCTCCCCGCCAGGGCGGTCTTCAACGCGGGGACGAAGAAACGGAGTTGGACGTCGGGGAAGTACATGGCGCCGACGCTGACGCCGCCGCGGGCCGCCACGATCCAGTCGTCGCCGATGGACTGCTCGCCGTTGAGGTTCTTGGAGGTGGACCACGTTCCCAGGCCGATCCTGCAGCCCGCGTTCTTGAAGGTGTCGCGGATCTCCGGGAGGCTCGCCTTGCCGTTGTAGACGCCGGCGAACAGCGGGTGCTGCTCGGAGACCACGGACTTCGCGCCGACCGTGGTGCAGAACTGCATCTTCGTGGCCTCGACGAACTCCAGCAGCTCGTCCTCCAGCCGCTGGTGCATCAGTTCCTCGCCGGCCCAGACGATCGGCGTCTTGAACTTCGTGATCAGCTCCACCGCCGCCGCGACGGCCTTCGCCAGGATGTCCTGGTTGCGCTTGGTGAACGGCCGCTCGTGCGCTCGCAGTTGACCCTGCGGCGGCTCGCAGGGTGCGTGCCAGAGGTCGTCCATGACCTCCAGGTAGACGGGCTTGCGCTCGGTCAGGCAGGCGGTGATGGCGCTGTCGATCTGCGAGGGCGCCAGCCCGGGGTTGGACAGCACCTGCGCGTCCACCGTGACCTGCCGGTAGACCTCCAGGTTGGCCTCCCGGCGCGGGCTCATGTGCGAGGTGAGCAGGCCCACCGCCTGGAAGTTGAGCCATTGCTCGTAGGACGGCGCGCCGTTGATCGCGATCAGCGGCACGTCCTCGACGTACGCGCCGCCGATGGTGTTGAGCAGGCTGAACGCGCCCACCCCGTACGTCACCGCGACGGCCGCGACGCCCTGGTCGGGCTGGTCGGGGGCGGCGTCGGCGAGCCGCACCCGGGCGTAGCCGTCCGCGGCGTAGCCGGCGCCCATCTCGGTGGGGGTGCCGACCCAGCGCACCGAGGTGGTTTCCTGCATGATCGTCAGGAACGGGCCGAGCAGGTCGCCCGGCACGCCGAACAGGTAGCGGATGCCCAGCTGTTCGAGCCTGGTGGCCAGGTAGCGACCCACGGTCCATTCGGTGTTGCTGCTCATCGGTGCAGTGCCTCCTGCTGGTTCTCCTGGCGGAGCTGGGCTTCGGGTCGGAGCTGTCGTTTCGTCGCGGCCGGCGGGGCGGCCGCCTCGTGCACGGCGAGGGCCGCCCGGACGGCGGTCTCCACCGCGCCCTCGATCCAGGCGTGCTTGAGCGAGACGTGCTCGCCGGCGAAGTGCACCGGGCCTTCCGACTTGACCGCGTCGAGGTGGAAGCTGGTCATCTGGTGCGGGGTGTACACCGCGGCCTCACCGAAGGCGTACGGGTCGCGCAGCCAGCTCTGGGTCTTCCCGTAGCCGGTGTAGAACACCTCGATCCGCCGGCCGTGCACCGACTGGAGGTTGCGCAGCGCGTACACGTACCGCTCGTCGTCCTCCATGGAGTCCCAGCGCGCCGCGTCGTCCGACCAGCTGTAGCTGGCGAGCACGACGCCGCCGCCGTCGCCGTCGGGCACCGGGTGGGAGGGGTAGTACATGAAGCGGTTCGGGTTGTCGGTGGTGGAGCCGCCGCCGAAGCAGTCGGTGGCGGGGCGGACGCTCGCCCGCAGCAGCGGGGTGTGCCGGTAGACCTCCAACTGGCCTTCGCTGATCCGGCGTTCGTCCACGCTGCGGTGGGCGCCGAGCAGCGTCTCCGGCAGGTTGCGCGGCGGCCGGTGGCCGTTGTGGGCGGCGGCCACGGCCGCCTCGGCGTCGTCCTCGCCCGCCCGCTGGTAGTACTCGTACAGGCCCGGTGCGATGGAGTCGAGTTCGGCCTGCCAGTCCGCCTCGGTGAACTCCCACCAGCGGCGGGAGAACTCCAGCAGCACCTTGGTGGCCTGGTCGTAGTGGGTCTCGATGATCGCCCGGCGCTTCTTGTAGGAGAACGGCGGCGTCACCTGGACGAAGGTCAGCGCGGAGAACGGCACGGTGACGATCGCCAAGTCGCCCTTCCAGACGGTGGGTTCGGCATCCGGCTGGTCCTCGGGGACGGTGTGGACGGCGACCTGCGCCCCGACCGGGCCGACGTCCCGGGCCCCCTGGCCGTCCCGGCGCGGGTCCCAGTACTCCATGCGGATCATCCGTCGGCCCATCTGGAGCTCGTCCCGGAGCTGCTCGGCGAGGGTTTCGGGCAGCATTCGGGTGCCGCCCTCGATCTCCCAGTAGGTGGCGTTCGGGTTGATGTCGCTGCGGCCCAGGAAGGAGTGGAAGAAGGCCAGGTGCAGCCGGGAGGTCATGTTCTCGATGGTGCCGATCGCCTCAATGGCCTCGTCGCTGAAGCCCGCGTACTCGCGCAGGAAGCGGCCCATCGAGAAGCCGTCGAAGTCGCGGATCACCCGGGCCCAGCCGTCCAGCCACTCGGCGAACGGCTTGTTCACGCGCTGGCCGTCCTTGAGGTCCGAGTAGTAGTCGCGGACCGGGTCCAGCGCCTGGTTGATCATCGTGGAGGTGGTGATCCACGCCTCCTCCCCGGTGAGGTGGAAGCCCTCGTTGATGGCGGTCGGGTCGTCGGCGTACTCCTTGCGGCGGGTCTGGATCCGGTTGGTGCGGATCCAGGAGTTGTTGCGCTTGACCGGTTCGCGGAACTCGGGGCTGTCGGTGCCGTACTTCCAGACCGTGCCGTCGAAGGACTCGTAGACCACCGGCGGGACGGGCGCGTTCTGGTTGCCGGTGTCGGGGTCGATGTCGACGTTGAAGAACAGCCGCCGCTTCAGGCCGAGGCTGTCGACCAGGGCGAGGGTGAGCGGGTGGAAGCTGGGCAGCCGCATCGCCCCGGCCTCCGCGTACTGCTTCGGGTCGTGGAACGGGCCGTCGCCCTCGCCGGCGCCGTCGTCGGCGTGGAAGGTCTTGATCCGGCCGCCCACCCGGCTGGCGTTGGCCTCCAGGATGGTGACGTTGTGTCCGGCGTCCTTGAGCAGCTTGCCGGCGACCAGGCCCGCGATGCCCGCGCCGATGATCAGCACGTCCTTGCGGGCGCCGTTCGGCGGGATGCCGTCCTTGATCAGGACGTCGAGGTACCGCAGCTTCAGGTCCTCGTCGTCCGGGCCGATCAGCAGCAGCTCGCGCGCCAGCTGCTGGGAGACGTGCCGGGCGCTGTCGGTGTTCGGGCTCTTCATGGGTGCCTCCTCGGCGGGCGGGTCGGTCAGGAGCCGACGGGCGTGTTGGGGAGGTCCTGGCCCCCGGCCAGCAACCGCAGCGTGCTGATCGAGGGGGTGAAGGCGTAGAGCGCGCCCGTGGTGCGGACGAAGCGCGGCATGTCGACGGTGCCGTGGGTGCCGTCCGCGAGCCCGATCGAGGCCTCGCCGGCGAGGCCGATGACCTTGTCGAAGCCGTTCGGGGCGGGCGTGGGGCCGTTCGGCTTCCCGGGCGGGAACGTGTCGCTGTTGGCCCAGAACCGCTGGACCAGCTCGAACTGCTCCTCCAGCGAGGTGCCGTAGCAGACGAACATCAGCCCGCGGTCCACGCCGTCGTCGTTCGCGCCGCCCGGGAACTGCACGCCGTACGGGATGCCCCGGCGCATCAGCCGGTGGCTCTTCGGGTGGCCGTCGCCGATGCCGGCGAAGACCCGCGGGTGGGTGCGGCGGATGTGCGCGACCCACGGGGTGTGCTCGCCCGCCGGGTCGTTGCTGTAGTCGAAGTCGTTGCGGTCGCTGCCGACACCGGTCACGGTGCCGTTCGGCGGGGCGAGCGGCGTGCCGTCCTTGAACCGGCCGACCAGGCAGCCGCCGAGGCGGGTCGGGTCCATCGTCCCGGTGAACTTCGTGGCGCCTTCCACCACGGCCGCGTTCCAGCCCGCGACGTCCTGGCGCAGCCGGCGCACCACCTGGAGCGAGCCGTTCGCCATCCACTGCGGGGCCGTCCGGTCGCCCGCCTCGCTCTTGTGGCCGAAGACGAACTCGCCGGCCTCGATCAGCTCGGTGCCGGGGTGGACGTCGCGGAAGCCGGGCTGGTCCGGGTTCTCCCGGTGGAAGTCCTTCACGCCGGGCTGGGAGATGCCGTCCTTGTAGCCGAAGTGCTCGTGGCCCTTCAGCGCGCCCGTCAGGGTGCGGCCCTCGTCCACGTGGACGCGGACGACCTGGTTGGCGGCCTCGACCGCGTCGAGGTTCTTCAGCTTCTCCTGCAGCAGTTCGTCGGTGTCCGCGGCGACGATCAGGACCGCGTGCACCACCTGGTCGCCGGTCCCGGCGCCGAACAGCCACTGCTTGGGGTCGCTGTCGCCGGTGTCCCCGAGGTCGGCGGCCCGGGCGGCGGCGCCCGCGACGAAAGACGGGAACGGCTTCTCCAGGTCCGACCGGACCTGGGCGGGGTTCTTGGCGACGGTCGTCAGACCCTCGAAGGTGAGCGAGACCCCGCAGCGGACGACGGTGATGCCGGGGTCACGGCCGAAGGCCCGGCGGGCCACCGAGAACTGCTCGTTGAAGTCCTCGGTCTCGCTGGTGGTCGCGACGGTGTTGAGGATCGCGGAGAGCCAGCCACGGCCCTTCGCGGCGTCCGGGAAGTGCAGGTACCGGAAGTCCATGAAGTCCTTGTTGAACGCCGCCAGGACGTTGCCCTGGATGTCGGTGCTCGTGCGCAGCATCGGCTGCGGCAGCTGCTCGATGGCGGGGACGGTGCTGGGGCGGGCGGAGGTGGTGGTCACGCTCGGGCTCCTCGGGTGCAGGCAGCGCTGATCACATGATGCGGTCGGCTGGATACTCAACGTAGCTTTCCGGCCGAGCGGCCTGCCAACCGGACATCGGCCTTCCGAAGCCCTTCAGGACCCGTCCGGCGCACTGACGGTGTGTCATCGAACCAAGGGCGGCGAGGGGCGGCCCGAGCGCGCGCGAGGCCGCCGGCGGGGAGCCGGCGGCCTCGGTGGCAGCACGGATTACGGGTGGAAGGTGATCTCCGGGTTCTGCGGCGTCGGGCCGTCGAGGATCGGCCGGGGGATGCCCTTCAGCTGGAGGTCGAAGAACGCGGTGACGTACTGGCGGGTCAGCTGGACGCCGCGGGTCGCCGCGACGGTGGTGCCGGGCGGCTGGGGCATGCCGAGCGCCTCGAAGAACACCGGGTTGTCGGTGAACGTGCCGTGGTTGGAGCCGGCGACGGTGAGCCAGCGCTTCCAGCCGTCGAGGTGCGCCCAGGTCTCCGTCCAGGTGGGGTCCTCCTGGCCGGGGGCCAGCGGGTGGCCGATCATCAGGAACGGCCGGCCGCCGAGCCCGCCGGCGGGGACGGGGACGTTCATGGTGCCGTCCAGGTTCGCGCCGGCCCGCACCCGAGGGTCGGCCAGCATGGTCGGGACGGCCGCCGCGCCGCCCAGGGAGTGCCCGGCCATGCCGATCCGGTCGCGGTCGATCAGGCGGGCGTAGCGCCAGGCCGGGTGCGGACGGTCGGTGAGCCGGTCGAGGACGAAGGAGACGTCCTTCGCGCGGCTCTCGTTCAGGGCCACCCGCTGCTGCTCACTGGGCGGGATGTCGCAGGCGGCGCAGGTGGTGGTGTGCCCGTCGGGGAAGGTCGTGCCGGCGTTCTCGTAGGTGTGGTCGACCAGCGCGACGACGTACCCGCGGCTGGTCAAGTCCTCGGCCAGGCTGGTCAGTTCACTACGGGGCATGGTGAAGCCGGGGGAGAGCACGATCAGCGGGAAGCGGCCGTGCTGCGGGGCCGCGTCGGTCCTGGACCAGGTCCGGGCGCCCGAGACCACCTCGGTCGGGACGGTGTTGCCCGGCAGCTTCAGATCGAGCATGAGCCGTGCGGCCTCGGGCGTCATGTACGGCGCCGGACTGCCCGTGCCCGCCTTGGCCGGGTAGTACATCGACACCATCAGCCGGCGCGGGCCCGAGGAGGGCACCCACGGGTCGGTCCGGTTCTGGTCGACCAGCTGGATGATCTCCCGGCCGACCGCGAACGGCGCGGTGGGGCGCGGGAGTTCGACGTGGACGTCCGCCGGGTCGCCGGACGCGGAGGCCGGCGCGGGGGCGGCGGCCAGTGCCGGGGCGGCGGTGGCGACGGCGGACAGCGGCAGGGCGAGCAGCAGTGCCGCTGCCGCGGCGGTGCGCGGAATTCGGATCATGGCTCGTACCGTAGGCCGCACACACGGGAGTTGACGTCCCGTCAGCGATGTAAGGGATTCCACTGAGGCGGCGCGGGGCGGTGGGCCGTCGCCCCTAAGGGGCCGCCGGACGGTGCGGTCGGCGACCCCTCGGTGGCAGGGGCGGTTACGGGTGGAAGACGATCTCGGGGTTCTGCGGGGTCGGGCCGTCGAGGACCGGCCGGGGGATGCCCTTCAGCTGGAGGTCGAAGAACGCGGTGACGTACTGGCGGGTCAGCTGGACGCCGCGTTCGGGGGTGATCGTGGTGGTGGGCGGGTGCGGGAGGCCGAGCTGCTCGGCGAGCACCGGGATGTCGGTGAAGGTGCCGTGGTCGGAGCCGGTGACGGTCAGCCAGCGCTTCCAGCCGTCGAGGGCCGCCCAGCCGTCCGTCCAACTGGTGTCCTCCTGGCCGCCCTCCAGCGGGTGGCCGAGCATCAGCAGCGGCTTGCCCTTCAGGCCCGTCGCGGGCACGCCGAAGTCCATGCTGCCGTCCAGGTTCACCCCGGCCCGGACCCGGTCGTCGGTCAGCATGGTCGGCACGGTGGCGGCGCCGCCCACCGAGTGCCCGGCCATGCCGATCCGGTCGCGGTCGATCAGGTGGGCGTAGCGCCAGGCCGGGTGCGGGCGGTCGGTGAGCCGGTCGAGGACGAAGGAGACGTCCTTCGCCCGGCTGGCGTCCAGACCGGCCCAGTCCTCCCTGGTCAGGAACTTGCCGCACATCACGCAGGTGGTGGTGTGCCCGTCGGGGAAGGTCGTGCCGGCGTTCTCGTAGGTGTGGTCGACCAGCGCGACGATGTAGCCGTGGCTGGTCAAGTCCTCGGCGAGGGCGGTCAGTTCGGTGCGCGGCATGGTGAAGCCGGGGGACAGGACGACCAGCGGGAACCGGCCGTGCTGCGGGGTCGCGTCGGTCCTGGACCAGCTCCGGGCGTCGGCGACCACCTCGGTGGGGACGGTGTTGCCCGGCAGCTTCCCGTCCAGCAGGAGACGCGCGGCCTCGGGCGTCATGTACGGCGCCGGGCCGCCCGTGCCCGGCTTGGCCGGGTAGTACATCGACACCATCAGCTGACGCGGTCCGGCCGAGGGCACCCATGGGTCGGTCCGGTTCCGGTCGACCAGGTGGATGATCTCCCGGCCGACCGCGAACGGCCCGGTCGGGCGCGGGAGTTCGAGCTGGACGCTCGCCCGGACGGTGGCGGCGGCCGGCGCCGGGGCGGCCCACGCGGGCGCGGCGGTGGCGGCGACGGACAGCGGCAGCGCGAGCAGCAGCACCGCCGCGGCAGTGCGACGAAGTCGAGTCATGCCTCGAACGGTAGGCGGCGGTACGGGAGTTGACGTCCGGTCGGAGATGTAGGGGATCCCACGGAGAAGGCGTCGGCGTGCGGGCCGCGCCCCCTAGGGACCACCCGGTGGCACGACCACGCCCGCCCCCGGGGCTTTCCGTCCCGGGGGCAGGCAGCTTCGTGTCAGCTGAACTGGAACAGGGCGGTGTGCAGGGTGCCGTCGTTCAGACCGAGGGTGAACACCTGGCAGGTGCCGGCGTAGGCCCGGTCGGTCTTCCAGACGTAGTGGTAGCCGCCGTCGGCCAGGTCGTACGACAGCGCGCCGTCCCCGGCGGTGGTGGTGGGCACGGGCGGGTCGAGCGGCGCGCCGGTGGTGCAGTCGACGTGCTGCGCGACCGGGTAGTCGCGGGCGATGACGTTCGGGCCGAAGTCGCCGCCCAGGGCGAACTTCATCGGGACCGCCCGCCCGGCGTGCATCCGGTTGACGGCAGGCGAGTTGGCGACCGGCGGTCGGAAGCCGCTGAACGGGTACGCGTAGGTGTACCGGCCGGCGACGGAGGCGGCGCTGGTGCCGGCCGGGGTGGCCACCCTGACGTCGACGGTGCCGCCGGCGCCCGCGGGAACGGTCGCCCTGAGGGTGCCGTCGTTGACGACGGTGACCCCGGTGGCCGGCGTACTGCCGAACAGGACGGCCCGGGCGCCGGCCAGGTGGGTGCCGACGATCGTGACGGTGTCGCCGCCCGCATCGGGCCCGTGGCCGGAGCGCACCCCGGTCACCGTGGGCGCGACGGGGGCGACGGCCAGGCTGTACGGGCTGCTCCCGGTGGCGACCGTGCGGGTGACCGAGTCGGTGGCGGTGTCGATCACCGACAGGGTGCCGTCGTGGCTGTTGGCCACGTACGCGACGCCGCCGGCCGGGTCGGCCAGCACGCCGACGGGGGTGCCGCCGACCGGGACGGTGCCGGTGACGGTGGAGGTCGCCGTGTCGATCACCGAGACCGTGTTGTCGTTCTGGTTCGTGACATAGGCGTGCGCGCCGTCCGGGGCGATCGACACGCTCCCGGGGCCGGTCCCGACGGGGATGGCACCGGTGACGGCGTTGGTGGCGGTCTCGATCACCGAGACGGTGTTGGTGCCGTAGTTCGCGCTGTAGACGCGGCTGCCGTCGGGGGAGACCGCCACGGCGGTCGGCATCCAGATCCGGCTGTCGGTGATCGTCTCGCTCAGGGAGTTGGTGGCCGTGTCGATCACCGAGACGGAACCGCCCATGAGGTTCGCGACGTACGCGTGGGCCCCGTCGGGGGCCACGGCGATGCCGAACGGCTGGCTGCCGACCGTCACGGTGGTGGTGACCGTCCGGGTGGCGGTGTCGATGACGTCGACGCCGCCCATCCGCGCGCTGACGTAGTGCCCGACGTAGGCGCGGGTCCCGTCCGGGGAGAAGGTCACCGGTCCGGGCAGTCGGCCGACCGCGATCGTCGAGGCGACCGTGCCGCTGGCGGTGTCGATCACGGAGATGGTGCTGCTGCCATTGTTGACGACGTACGCCTGGGAGCCGTCCGGGGAGACCGCGACCGCCTGCGGGTAGGTGCCGACTGGGATGGTCGCGACCGGCGACGCCGTCGACGGGTCGTAGGCCGTGACCGAGTTCGCACGCGAGTTGGCGATGTAGACCAGTCGGTGCGCGGTCGTCTCCGGGGCCGCGTGCGCCGACGACACCGGGACGAGCACGGTGAGCGCGCCGAGCGCGCCGGCCACCGAGACGACTGCCGCACGGTGCCGCAGCCGTCGAAGACGGCCCGGCGATCCGGCCCGTCCGTGGGGGACCGACGGGGGATTTGCTTGTCGGACGCCGTGGGGGCTGTGGGGGTTGGGATGCAGGGGAGCCCCCGAGAAGCCTGGCCGACCGGGGCGCGTCGCACCAGGGCGCGCGACGGCGCTGACGTGTCATGCACCCGGCGCACAACTGCGGCACGGCCTCGCTCAACTTGCGTTGAACGATGGTGAGTTGTTGGTCCCGGCGAGGGTGGGCGGTCGCCGGGTGGGAAGGGGCGGCGGTCTGGCGGTGAGGGTGCCGGTGAGGGGGAAGGTTCTGTGGGGTCGGGCGGTCGAGGATCGGCTGGGGGGCGTCCTTCAGTTGGAGGTCGAAGAACGCCGCGACGTACTGCCGGGTGAGCCGGAGGCCGCGGGCGTTGATGGCGGCGCCGGGCTGCGAGGGGAAGCCGAGCTGCTCGAAGAACAGTGCGTGGTCGGTGAAGGTGCTGTGGTCGGAGCCGGCGACGGTGAGCCGGCGCCTTCAGCCGTCGGCGCAGGGCCGGCCGTCCGCCGAGTTGTGGTCCAGCCTGCCGTCCAGGTTCACCCCGGCCCGGCTCCGGGCGTCGGACAGCAGGGCCGGGACGGTCGCGGCGCCGCCGGTGGAATGCCCGGCCATGCCGATGCGGTCACGGTCGACCAGGTGGGCGCGGCGGGGGCGGGTGGTGAGTCGATCGACGACGAAGGAGGCGTCCTTGGCGCGGTTCGCGACGATGCCCGCCCAGTCCGAGTCGGGCGTCAGCGTGCCGCACAGGACGCAGGTCGAGGTCCGGCCGTCGGGGAAGATGGTGCCGGTGTTCTCGTAAGTGCGGTCGCTCAGTGCGACGGCGTAGCCTCGGATGGTCAAGTCCTCGGCCAGGTTGGTCAGTTCGGTGCGCGGAATGGTGAATCCGGGGGAGAGTACGAGCAGCGGGAACCGGCGTTGCGGCGGCTGCGCGTCGGTCCCGGCCCAGGTCCGGGCGCCCGCGAGCGCCTCGGTGGGGACGCCGACCTCGGGCAGCTTGTCGTTCAGCAGGAGCCGGGCGGCCGCGTCAGGTGCGGGGCCGCGGTACATCGACACCGTCAGCCGGAGCGGCCCGGCGGACGGCACCCCGCGGGTCGGGTCGGCCCCGGTCGACCAGGTGCACGATCTCCCGGCCGACCGCGTACAGCCCCGTCGGGCATGGGAGTTGGAGGTGAGCGCCCGCCGGGACGGCCGCGGAGATGGTCACCGGTAGCGGGAGGGGCGCGGCGGCGGCCGGCGGCACGGCGAGCAGCGCGGTTGCCGCCGCGGCAGCGCGACGAAGTGCGGTGGTATGGCGCTGACCGTAGCTGTGGGCTACGGGAATTGACGCTGCGTCAGAGCAAGCGCTTCCGGGGGCGCGTCGGGTTCGCGGGTGCGCGGCGGTGGACTCGATCGAGGGCGCACCAGTCTGGCGCAGTTGTTGACGGTGCGCAATCATGGATGGTCACCGGTGGGCGTGGATCGATCAGGCGGGCGGCTCGGCCGCGCGCGGGGTCGTGGCGGCCGGTGGTCGTGCCCGTTGCCCCCTGTGCGGAAGGACGATGCCGGATGCCGAATCGGACGAGTGCCGCGCCGCCGCGGTGGGGGCCGGCCATTGCTGTGAGTGTCATTAATTTTCACTGGAGTTGATGCTTCCACTGCTTCCGCATTGCTTACGCTTGCCATCCTTGCGAGCAGGCGTGCCGATGGCCGGTGCGGTGGGGGGGTAGTGCCGTCCAGACAAACGGTCGGTATGCGTACTGATGGGCCGCGAGGCGCTGTGGCCTTGGCCTTTGCCGACGTGCGTGCGGTCGGAGTCGGCCTCCCGGGCGCCATGCAAGTGTTTGCAGAAATTCGCTGAAATGCCGTTCGCGACCATTGACGTGACTGAACGTCAGCTCGTACGGTCTGGCCTTGTCGTACTGGGCGGTAGCGGCCCGGGCGAAGGCACAGGACAGGTACGGACCATGCTGCCCGGGGGCGGTGTGGCGCGATGTCGATCGTTCGTCGGTAGGGGTGTCTTCGGCATGCCCTGCGGCGGTCGGAATCGTCGGATCGAGCGTGTCGGAAGGGGAGCGGGGTGAGCATGGCAGCGGAAGCCGGAGCCGGCAGCGGCGCCAGATTCACCGTCCTCGGCCTGCTGGCGATCGCCGACCGCCGGGAGACGGCGGTCCTCCAACCCTCCAAGCCCGCCTCGCTGTTGGCGGCGCTGCTGACCAGGCCGAACGCGGTCGTGCCGGTGGAGTCGCTGCAGCGGGCGATCTGGGGCGAGGAGATCCCGGCGACCGCCAAGGCGGCCCTGCACTCGTGCGTGCTGCGGCTGCGGCGGCTGTTCGCCAAGTACGGCATCTCCGGCAGCACCATCGAGGCGCTGCCCGGCGGCTACCGGATGACCGTCGACACCCGCACCCTCGACCTGCTGGAGTTCCGCGACCTGCTCGCCCGGGCCGACAGAGCCGCCGAACCGGCGGCCGAACTCGGCCTGCTGCGCGCCGCGTTGGCGCTCTGGCAGCCGCCGGTGCTGGGCAACGTGCACTCCGACGTTCTGCACCGCGAGGAGGTGCCGCGGCTCTCCGAAGAGTGGCTGCGGACCGTCGAGCGGGCCTACGACATCGAGCTCGCCCTCGGGCGATGTCGCGAAGTACTCGCCGAACTGTGGTCGTTGGCCCGGTCGCACCCCGCCCACGAGCGGTTCTGGGAGCAACTGATCGAAGCCCTGCACCGCACCGGCCGCCGTGCCGACGCACTCGCCGAGTACCGGCGGGTCCGCGACCACCTGATCGACGAGCTCGGCGTCGAACCGGGCCCCGCCCTGCAACGTCTCGAACTCGCCGTGCTGCGCGGCGAATCGCTGACGCCCGACGCCGCGCCGGCCGTTCGGGAGCCGAACCTCCGGGCCGCAGCCGTCGCCGTCCGGCCCGCTGCCGAACCGTCCGGCGCGCCGGCCGGGACGGTCGACTCCACCACCGGAGACGTCGTGCTGGCCGGTCTGGTGCAGGCCGGGCTGCTGGCCGAAGGCCCCGGCGGCCACTACCACGTGCACGAGCTGCTGCGGGCCTTCACCCGTGCCGCGGCGGGCAGTTGGGCCCGCGCCCCGGGGGAGCAGGACCCGGCGCCGCCCGCATCCTGCGCCTGACCGCTTCCGTCCGTGCGGCCCCGAGCCGCTCCGTTCGCGTACCACTGAGGTGTGAGGGACATGCCCCCGTTCGAGGAGATCGCCGACAGCCGTCCACGGATCCGGCGTGACGTGCTGTACACCCAGACCCCCGAGGGGGTGCTGTTCCACAACGCCCACGGCGGGTTCGGCGTCACCGCCAAGGACGCCTACCGCTTCGCCTCGCTGATCGTGCCGCACCTGAACGGCCGTCACACCGTCGCCGAGATCAGCCAGGGCTTCGGCGAGCACCACCGCACCATGTTCGCCGAGTTGGTGCGCACCCTCTACACCCGCGGCTTCGCCCGCGACGCCGGCCCCGCCCCCGACGGCCCCTCGCCGCTCACCCCCGAGGCCGTCACCCGGTTCGGCCCGCAGATCGAGTACGTCGACCACTACGTGGGCGACGCCGAGGAGCGCTTCCACCGCTTCCGGGAGACCCGGGTCGCCGTGCTCGGCACGGACGAACTCGCCCGCTGGGCCGTCCTCAGCCTGGTCCGCAACGGCTGCGCCACCGTCGGCGTGCTCCCCGAACTGCCCGAACTCGCCGGCTTCGCCGAGATCGAGACCGAGACCGCCGCCCTCGCCAAGGCCGGCTGCCCCGCCACCGTCGCCACCCTCGCCCCCGGCGGAACCGACCGCGGGTGGGCCGAACTTGACGGCTACGACGTGGTGTTGGTGACCGGACCGGACGGCGCCCGGCAGGTCGTCCGCCTGCTGGAGGCCGGCCTCCCCGACGGCCGCCTGCTGCTGCCCGCGTGGACCATCGGCGGCAGCGCCGTCATCGGCCCGCTGATGTCCGCCGACCGCACCGGCTGCTGGATGTGCGCCGCACTGCGCCTCGGCACCGGCGCCCCGGCCGGCGACGCCGCCGAACTGTGGAGCGGCCTCGCCCCGCTCGCCCCGCTGAGCAACGGCAGCCGCCGCCCGCACGGCCCGCTCGCCGCAATGCTCGGCAACCTGCTCGGCTACGAGGTCTTCCGGATCACCACCGGCGCCCTGCCCGCCGAGACCGACGGCCGCCTGCTGCTCCAGGACCTCGACTCCCTCGACGTGGTCGCCGAGCCGCTGCACCCGCACCCGCGCTGCGCCCGCTGCACCACCCACGACGGCACCGACCTCGTGGGCCCCGACCTCGACGGCCTCGACCTCGCCGGGGCCGGACGCGAGGAGGACTTCTCCACCGAGGACGGCGCGTCCGAGGCAGCGCTCGCCGAACTCGACGCCCGCGCCGTCCTGGTGGGCCCGCACGCCGGCGTGTTCGCCCGGTACGCCGACGACGACTGGCGGCAGACCCCGCTGAAGGCCGGCACCGTCACCCTGAACCTCGCCCCCGGCGTGCAGCGCACCGTCTCCGCCGGCGACGTCCACCACGTCGCGGGAGCCCGGTTGCGCGCCCTGTACCGGGCCGCGGAGGTCTACGTCGAGCACTCCGTGCCGCCCGTGACGGCTGCCAACAGCACCGAACTCCCGCGCGTGCGACCGGAGTTGCTGAGCACCGCCAGCGGTGTCCCGGCCGGCACCGTCCGCGGCTGGAGCCCCGCCGCCTCGCTGCAGAGCGGCGAACGCACCCTCGTCCCCGTCGCCGCGCTGCGCACCTTCGGCCCGCACAACCGCGACCGCGCCTTCGAAGCCACCTCCGCCGGCACCGGCGCCGGCGGCACGATCGCCGAAGCCACCGCGCGCGGCCTGCGCACCGCCCTCGGCTACGACGCGCTGCGCCGCGCCCTGCGCGGTCGACTGGACGTGCGGGAGCTGCCGTCGGAGATCCTCGGGCAGGATGCGCAGCTCACCTTCCTGGGCCGCTCGGCGCAGAACCATGGCCTGGCGCTGGAACTGCTGCGCCTCGGCGGCGCCGACGAGCCGCTGCCGGTGGTGCTGGCCCGGGCCGCGGACGAGGCCACCGGCCGGTACCGCTGGACGCTCGGCAGCGGCCTCGGCCTGCGCGACGCCGTACTGGAGGCCGTCCGCGACCTGCTCACCGCGGTGCAGCTGGACCGCGACCCGGCCGCCGGGGCGCAGGGCGGCAGCGACGCCGGCGACCCGCTGATCGGCGAGCTGGACCCGGCCGTGCTGACGTCCGCCGGAGCGGCCGAGGCGGAGCTCGGCGGGTACCTGGAGTGGCCGCAGACGCTGGAGCGGCTGCGCGCCGCCGGCCGCGACGTCCTGCTCGCCCCGTGCGGCCCGGCCGACCTGCGGGCCGGGCGGATCGAGGTGGTCAAGGTGCTGCTCACGGACGGGACTTCGGATGTCTGAGGACGTCCTGGACCGTCCGTCCGGCACCGCCGCCGCTCCCGTGGGGGTGGCGTACGCCGGCCCCTGGGACGAGTTCTTCGCGGCGCTGGCAGCCGAGTTGACGGACCGTGGGGTCGGGCCGGCGGAGCTGTCGGTGCTCGGCGCGCGGGACGAGCTGACGGTGGGTGAGGAGCCGGAGCGCCGGGGCGGACGGCCGGTGCCCGTGCACCTCTACGGGCACCACGCCACCGTCGGGCCGGACAGCCCGCCGGTCGTGGGCGGGAAGGATTCGCCGTGCCCGCGCTGCCTGGCGCGGCGCTGGCAGGCGGTGCGCTCCGGGCAGCTGCG
>NZ_BMRI01000007.1:258753-285889 GCF_014648555.1 Kitasatospora griseola | reverse complement strand
CGACGCGCTGGAGCTCGGGTCCGGAACCCGGGCGGCGGGTCGTCCGCCGTTCGCGGTGCCGTTCCTGACCGACGCGCTGGCCGCGCTGCTGGCGGCCCGCGCCGAGGGCGGTCCGCGGGTGCGCGACGGGCTGCCGGTGGTGCACCTGCTGGACCTGGAGACGCTGCGGGTAAGCGGTTTCCCGTTGCTCACGGACGCCGAGTGCCCGCGCTGCGAGCACCGTGTCGAGGACAGCGCGGAGGCGGCCCGGATCGAACTGGCGAGCCGTCCCAAAAGGGCGGTGGACGACTTCCGGCTGCGGCCGGTCGCGGAGTACGGGCTGTCCCTGCCGGCGTTCGTCAACCCGGTGGCGGGGATGCTCGGGCCGTCGGTGGTGCCGGACCTGGTGTCAGCCTCCACCTCGTCCACGGTGGGCTGCTTCACCATGCGCTCCGGCGACTACCTGCGGGAGTGCTTCTGGGGCGGCCACACGGCCGGCTACCGGGCCAGCACCGAGGTCGGCCTGCTGGAAGGGCTGGAGCGGTTCGCCGGGATGCGGGCGCGCGGCAAGCGCACCACCGTGGTCGCCGCCCTGGACGAGCTCGGCGAGCAGGCGCTCGACCCCCGGGTCTGCGGCCTGTACACCGAGGAGTTCCACCGGGTCGCCGGCGTCCGCCCGTTCTCGCCGAGCACCCCGATCCCGTGGGTGTGGGGCTGGTCGCTGCGGGACGAACGGCCGCTGCTGGTCCCGGAGATCCTGGCGTACTACCACGCGCCCGGCGGGCTCACCCACCGCTTCGTCCAGGAGAGTTCCAACGGCTGCGCGTCCGGCGGCAGCCTGGAGGAGGCGATCTACTACGGCCTGATGGAGGCCGTCGAACGGGACGCCTTCCTGATCGCCTGGTACGGACAGCTGGCGCTGCCCGAACTCGACGGCCGCAGCAGCAGCCGCCCGCAGACCAGGGCGATGGTCGACCGGCTGGAGATGTACGGCTACCGCGCCCGGTTCTTCGACACTCGGATCACCTTCCCCGTCCCGGTGGTGACCGCCGTCGCCGAACGCCTCGACGGCGGCCCCGGCCGGCTCTGCTTCGGCGCGGGCGCCAGCCTGGACCCGGAGGCCGCGCTCTGGGCCGGCCTGTGCGAGATCGCCACCGACGCCGTCAACCTGCGCAGCCGCACGGCCCGCGAGGAGCGCCGACTGCGGGCGATGGCCGAGGACTTCGACCGGGTGCGGGTGCTGCACGACCACCCGCTGGTGTACGGGCTGCCCGAAATGGCGCAGTACGCCGACTTCCTGCTGAAGCGTCAGGACGGGCCGGGGCCGGCGCCCGTCGGCGGGCTCGTGGACGGCTCGATCGCCCCGTCCGAGGACCTTCGCACGGACCTGCGGCGGTGCGTCGACGCGGTTGCTGCGGCCGGGTTCGACGTGGTGGTGGTCGACCAGACCATGCCCGAGCAGCGCGCGTCAGGCCTGCACACCGCCTCCGTGCTGGTGCCGGGGCTGCTGCCGATCGACTTCGGCTGGCAGCGCCAGCGCGCCCTGACCATGCCCCGGCTGCGGACCGCGCCCCGCGAAGCCGGACTGCGCCCGCACGACCTGCGGGCCGACCAGCTCAACCCCGCACCGCACCCCTTCCCCTGAGCCCCGCCCGGCCTGCTCCCCCGACAGCGGGGGGCGGCAGGCGCACGAGAGAGGAACGATCATGGGCTACGCCCGCGCGTACGCGTCCGCGGTGCTGTGGCGGGGCCGGGTCCCGATGGAGCCCGCCGACTTCGTGCCCGACTGGGCCGACCGCCCGCGCAAGGACAAGTACTTCCCCGCCGCGCCGCACTTCCCGCTGCCGGACTGCCCGCCCGGCCCCGCCGCCGCCGTCGGGCGCGGTCTGTTCGGGCCGCGCGGCGAGGGGGGCTTCACGCTGCCGCTGCTCGGCGGCATGCTGCGCGACTCCTACGGTCTGACGGGCCGTCGGCTCGGCGTGCAGGCCAACTCGGACCTCGGCACGCTGCCCCGCTACCCGCACGCCAACTTCTCCCGCGGCACCGCCTCCGGCGGCGGCCTCTATCCGATCGGCATCCACTGGGTCAGCGGGCCGAGCGGGCCGCTGACCCCCGGCGTGCACCACTACTCCACCCCGCACCACTCGATGCGGCGGCTGCTGACCGGCGACGTCACGCCCGACGTGCGGGCCGCGCTCGGCGGCCGTGCCGAGGAGTGCGACCAATTCCTGGTGCTGACCGTCAAGTTCTGGCAGAACGCCTTCAAGTACAACAGCTTCGCCTACCACGTGGTCACCATGGACCTGGGCGCGCTGCTGGAGACCTGGCGGATCTGGGCCGGTGCGCAGGGCCTGCGGCTGGACGCCGCGCTCTGGTTCGACGAGGAGCGGATCGGCCGGCTGCTCGGCCTGCGCGCCGAGGAGGAGGGCGTGTTCGCCGTCGTCCCGCTGCGCTGGGCGGGCGCGGCCGCGGACCCGCTGCCGGCCGAGCCGACCGGGGCCGTCGTCCGGGCCGCCGAGCAGGAACGGTCGCGGACCGTCATCGAGTTCGAGACCGTCCGGCGGATCCACCGGGCCACCCTGGACGGCGCGGCCGAGCGGCCCGCCGAAGGGGTGCTGGACGCGGCGCTGGCCGAGGCCTGGGCCCGGCTCCGGGCGGCGTCCGCGCCGGCCGGGCCGGTCGGCGAGCCGATCCGGCTGCCCGCACCGCAGGAGACCGCGCTCGGCGTCCGGGAGGCGCTGCGGGCCCGGCGCAGCAGCTTCGGACGGTTCACCGGCAACCCGCCGATGTCCGCCGAGCAGCTGTCCACCGCGCTCACCGCCGCCGCCTCGGCCGGACGGCTGGCGAGCTGTCAGGAAGGGCCGGTGAACGGCTCGTTGACGCGGCTGCACGTGTTCGTCAACCATGTCGCGGGCGTGCCGGCCGGCGCGTACGTGTACCAGCCGGGCGAACGCACGCTGACGCCGGTCGAGGCGGGACCGCAGGGCGGGTTCCTGCAGCGGAACTACTTCCTGGACAACTACAACCTGGAGCAGGCCGGCGCGCTGATCCTGGTCAGCGCCCCCACCCCGGCCGTGCTGGACGCCGTCGGTGACCGCGGCCTGCGCCTGGTGAACGCCGCCGTCGGCGCGACCTCGCAGGCGCTGTACACGGTCGCCCCGGCGGCCGGGCTGGCCTGCGGAGTGGCGCTCGGCTTCGACTCCGTCTCCTACACCGAGCACCTGGGCCTCGTGGACGGCGAGGAACTGCCGCTGCTGATCATGATGATCGGTCAGGAGCACCGCAGCCCGGCCGACTTCGACCACGCGATCGCCTGACCGGCGGAGGAACGTTGACCACCACTGTGAGCGCGGGAAGCGCCGCACCCGCCGGCCGGGCACTCGGCCTCGGGCCCCGCTTCATGTTGCGCGCCGGCGGGTTGCCCGTCGAGGCCGTGCACGGCCTGCGTTCGGCCGAAGTCTTCGGCTGGGCCGAGGAGTTGGTGGCCGAGGAGGAGCGGCTCGCGGACCTCGGAGCCCGGCTGAGCGACCCGCTGTCGGCGCTCGTCAAGCTCGCGCCGGACGCCGACGGCCGCCGCCGGGTGCTGGACCTGCGGCGCAGGGTGTTCAACAACCGGATGCCCGAGCGGCCCGCCGAGGCGCTTGCGCTGGTCGCCGAACTCGACCCGGACACCGCCGAGTTGCTCGCCCGGTGGCTGCCCGCCCGGCAGCGCCTGGCCGAGCTGCGGGACGCCGGCGGGCCCGTCTTCGAGCGCGAACTCGTCCGCACCCGGGCCGAGTTGCGCCGCCTGGCGAGCCTGGACGAACTGCGGCTCGGCCTGCTGCTGGCCTCGCCGCCGCTGGAGGCCCGCCTGGACGGCATCGGCGCACCGAGCGCCGCGCCGGACAAGCGGACCCGCAAGATGGAACGCTCGCTGCTGTCGTACCTGTACCGGACGGCGTGCAAGACCAGCCCGTTCAGCACCTTCACACCGGTCGCCGTTGGGGCGTTCGGCGAGCCGGTCGTCGGTGCGGAGCCCGCGGACGGCACCGAGCTGCTGCTGGGCGACGGGCGCCGCAGCCACCCGCGGTTGAACGTGGTGGTGCTGGCCCGGCTCGCCGAACTGGTCGCCGCCGACCCGGGACGCCGCGCCGACCTGCCGGTGGCCCCCGCCTCCGGCATGGAGCTGACCGAGGACCGAGTGCGCTACGTGCGGCGCTCGGTGACGGCGGGCGACGCCGGCGCGGCGGTGAGCTTCGACGCGGCCCGCGACCGGCTGTTCTTCCTGCGCCTGAGCGGCGTGCTGGAGCGCCTGCTGGAGCTGTTCCGGCAGCGCCCGCGGATCCGGTTCGGCGAGCTGGCGGCCGAACTCGCCGCGCAGCTCGGCCCGGACGGCGGCACCGCCGACGCGGGCGACGCCGAGCGGTACCTGGCCGCGCTGCTGGACGTCGGCATCCTGCAACTGCCGCTGCTGGCCACCGATGTGCACACCGGCGACCCGCTGAGGTCCTTCCAGCGGGCGCTGCGCTCACTGGAGCGGCCGTGGGCGACCGCGGTCGCCGACCGGCTGGCCGGGCCGATCGCCGCGCTGGAGCGCTACCCGGCGGCCGACGTCCTGACCCGGCGGGCGCTGCTGATCGAGATCCGCTCCGAACTGGCGGCCGTCCAGGCCGAGTTGGGGGAGGAGCGGGCGAGTGTCCCGCAGACCCTGCTGTACGAGGACGTCGCCGCCGGCCAGGTGACGACCGACCCGCGGCCGTGGGCGCGGCTGGCCGCCGAGCCGCTGGCCGAACTCGCCAGGATCCTCCCGGTGTTCGACCTGGGACTGGCCCAACGCCTCACTCTGAAGGGCTTCTTCCTGGTCCGGCACGGCCGGGGCGGCCGCAGCGACGACCTGCTGCAACTGGTGCACGACTTCCACGAGGACATCTTCAACCAGTACCTGCAGTTCACCGCCGCCAAGTCGGGCGACGCCGAGCACCGCGGCTACCCGCCGGAGGAGAACTGGCTGGGCCAGCCGCAGATCACCGCGCTCGACCGGGCCCGCGCCGAACTGGCCCGCCGGATGCGCCACTTGGCGGAGCAGCTGCCGGACGACGCGGAGGAACTGGCGCTCACGGACGCCGACCTGGCCGCCGTCGCGGCCGAACTCGGCACGGACGTCGGCGAGTTCGCGCCGCACAGCCACTTCGTCCAGCTGTCCGCGCGGGACGGCGAGCCGCTGGTGGTGCTCAACCACTCGTACGGCGGGCTGTGCTTCCCGTTCACCCGGTTCACGCACTGCTTCGACGACGACCGCGTCGCCCTGCCGGCCGGGCTGCGCGGCACGCTGCGCGAAGTGGCGCCCGAGGGCGCGGTGCTGGCGGAGGTCACCGCGGGTGCGGCCACCACCAATCTGAACCTGCACGCGCGGCTCACCGACCACGAGTTGGTGTGCCCGGGCGAGACCAGCACCGCGCCCGAGGACGCGCAGATCCACCTGGACGACCTGTACGTCGAGCACGACCCGGCCGCCGACCGCCTGGTGCTGCGCTCGCGGCGGCTCGGCGTCGAGGTGGTCCCGGTCTACCTCGGCTACCTGGTGCCGATGGTGCTGCCCGAGATCCCGCGCAGCCTGCTGCTGTTCTCACCGACCTCGCGGGTGACGCCCGAGCTGTGGCGCGGCGTGCCCGCCGCCGCCTCGGCGACCGGCGTCGCCCGCCGCCCCCGGGTCCGCCTGGGCAGCCTGGTGCTGCACCGGCGCAACTGGACCGCCACCGCCGCGGCACTGCCGCAACTCCCGCAGGGAGCAACCGAGTCGGAGCGATACCTGGAATGGCAGCGCTGGCGTCGCCGGCACTCCCTGCCCGACCGGGTGTTCGCCCGGGCGTACCCCGAGGGGCCCGGCGTCCCCCTCGGGGGCGCCAAACCCCAGTACGTGGACTTCGCCAGCCCGCTGTCGCTGACCGCGCTGGACGCCCTGCTGTCCGGCGGCGCCGGGCGGCTGGTGCTGGAGGAGATGCTGCCCGGCGAGGACGCGCTGCACGTCCGCTCCGCGCACGGGCGCCACGTCGCCGAACTGGCCCTGGAAATCCTGCCGTTGGCTCAGTCAGAGCCGTCGGTGGAGCAGAACGGCATGATCGAGACCCGGCGAGGAGAGCCGAACCAATGACCGACCTGTCGTCGTCCCCGGACACCCCGGGGGACTGGCTCGCGCTGCACGTCTTCTACGCCGCCAGCCCGCGGCCGCTGCTGCTGCAGTGCGTGCGCCCGCTGGTGGCCGAACTCGCCGACGAGGGCCTGCTCGCCGGGTACTTCTTCATCAACTACTGGGTGGAGGGCCCGCACCTGCGCCTGCGGCTGCGCCCCGCCCGCCCCGAGGCCGCCGAGCAGGTCCGCGAACGCGCCGAGACCGCCGTCGCCGAGTTCCTGCGCCGCCGCCCCGCGCTCTACCAGGTGGCGGACAGCTTCTTCGCGGAGCTCTACAACACCATGTTCGAGCTGGAGTTCACGCCCGACGAGCGGGCCGAACTGGTCGGCCCGGACGGGAAGATGAGGCTGCGGGAGAACAACACCTTCAGCCGCGAGGAGTACGAGCCCGAGTACGGCAAGTACGGCGGCCCCGCCGGGATCGACCTCGCCGAGTGGCACTTCCAGCACTCCAGCGACCTGGTGATCGAAGCCACCCGCACCATGAACCTGCACCTGCGGACCGTGGTGCTGGGCCTGGCCACCCAGCTGATGATGACCATGACGGCGTGCTTCCTCCCCGAGGAGGACGACCTGCTGGCCTTCCTCGACCGCTACCACGCGTTCTGGAACCGCTCGTTCGCCGGCACCAACTACACGGCGCAGCAGGGCTACGACCGGGCCTACGCCAGCATGGGCGACACCCTGCCGGCCAGGTTCCGGACCATCCGCGCGGCGATCCTCGACCGGGCGCCCGAGCGGCTGCCCGCCGTGCTCCGCGGCTGGGCCGAACACTGCCTCGAACTGCGCGAGAAGGCCGCCGAGTTGGCGCGCCGCGGCGAACTGGTCTTCCGCTCCTGGGACGGCACCCGCGACCTGACCGTCACCGACCCCGCCGAGGCGCTGCCGATGCTGCTGTTCCCGTACGCGCACATGACCAACAACCGGCTGTCGGTGACCGTCCGCGACGAGGCGTTCCTGTCGTACATCCTGGCCCGCGCCCTGCGCGAGCCGCAGCCCGCGGCGGCGCCGTGAGCAGCCGCCGACTGCTGGAGCTGCGGCCGGCGATCCGCCCCGAACTGCGGACCTCCCGGCCGCTGCGCCGCGGCACCGCCGTCGTCCACCTGCTGCACGACCCGGTCGGCGGGCGGCAGTTGGAGATCGGGCCGAAGGAACACTTCATCATCGCCCGGCTCGACGGCACCCTGACCCTCGCCCAGGTCGGCGAGGAGTACGCGCAGCGGTTCCGGGCTCGGCTCGGCGAGCCGCAGTGGCAGCAGATGATGGGCCTGCTGTACACCCGCGGACTGCTCGTCGACGCCCCCGTCCCGGTGCCGCCGAAGGCCGCCGAGCGGCCCCGCTCCGGCCTGCTGAGCGGCCGGGCCAAGCTGGTCGCCGACGCGCCCCAACTGCTCGACACCCTGCACCGCGTCACCGGATTCGCCCGCCGCCGCGCCGTCCTGGCACCGCTGCTGGCCCTGGTCGCGGCGCTGCTGGTCGCCGTCGCCGTCCAGCTGCCCACCCTGATCGACGAGACCCGGCGGCTCGGCGACAACCCCGTCGCGCTGTTCGCCGTCGGCACCCTGCTGTGGACCAGCCTCGCCCTGCACGAACTCGCCCACGGCCTGGTCGGCCGTGCCTACGGCGGCCGGATCGGCGAGATCGGACTGCGCTGGCGGCTGCCGATGACGTACCTGTACTGCGAGGTGGAGGACGTCCGGTTCTTCGCCCGCCGCCGCGAGCAGATCGCCACCGCCGCCGCCGGCGCGGTCGCCAACCTGGCCTTCCTGCTGCCGTTCTACCCCGCCTGGGCGCTGCTGCCCGCACACGCCCAGGCCCGGCCGTTCCTCGGCGGGCTGCTGCTGCTCGGTACCGCCGTCGCCCTCGGCAACCTGCTGCCGCTGCCCCCGCTGGACGGCTACAAGGCGCTCGGCTACGCCCTGGACACCCTTCAACTGGCCACCGAGAGCCGCACGTTCGCCGCCGTGGCGGCCCGCGCCGCGATCCGCCGCGACGGCGCCGAACTGCGCCGCTACCCGGCCCGGCTGCGCCTGGTCCTCGGCGGCTACGCGCTCGGCTGCGCGGTGCTGTCCGCCGCGCTGCTCGCCGCGGCGAGCGCCCTGCTGGCGGCCTGGTTCGGCCCGCTCGCAGGCTGGCTGCCGGCCCTCGCGGTGGTGGCTGCGCTGCTGCTGTGGGCGGCGGGCGGCGCGCTGCGGTCGCTGAGGTCGCTGCGCGGGAGACGCGAATGAGCGGACCAACTGTGCGGTGCAGCAAGGCGAATGACGTGAGGGCGCGTGATGCCGCGTGATGGCGGCAAGGAGAGCAAGGAGAGAACACGGATGAGCACAGGTGACGGCCGCCCCGACGCGGCAGTGGCGCTGGACGGCGTCCGCAAGCGCTACGGCACGGTCCAGGCACTCGACGGAGTGTCCCTGACGGTCGAACGGGGCGAGTTCTTCGGCATCCTCGGCCCCAACGGCGCCGGCAAGACCACCCTGGTGGAGATCGTCGAAGGACTGCGCACCCCCGACTCCGGCACCGTCAGCGTGCTCGGCGAAAGCCCCTGGCCGCGCAACACCGCACTGCTGCGCCGCCTCGGCATCCAGACCCAGAGCTCGGCGTTCTTCACCCGGCTCACCGCCCGCGAACACCTGGAGACCGTCGCCGCGCTCTACCGCCTGGAGCGGCCCGCCGCGCTCCGCGCCCTCGATCTGGTCGACCTCGGGGACCAGGCCGACCGCCGCATCGACCAGCTCTCCGGCGGCCAGCGCCAACGCCTGGCGCTCGCCACCGCACTGATCCACGAACCCGAACTGATCTTCCTGGACGAGCCGACCGCCGCCCTCGACCCGGCCGCCCGCCGCTCGCTCTGGGAGGTGCTGCGCGCCCTCAAGGGCGACGGCCGCACCATCGTCCACACCACCCACCACCTCGACGAGGCCGAGGCGCTCTGCGACCGGGTGGCGATCGTCGCCCGCGGCGCGGTGCTCGCCGTCGACAGCCCCCGCCACCTGATCAAGTCGCTCTCCGCGCCCACCACACTGCGCGTCCCCGCCTACCGGCTCGGCGTCGAGGACGTCCGCGACCTGCCCGGCGTCGAGAGCGCCGGCATCGAGGGCGGCGAACTGGTGATCTCCACCCACACCGCCAACCAGGTGCTGCTCGCCCTCGGCGACCTGGTCGACCTGGAGGAGATCACTACCCGCACGGCGACCCTGGAGGACGCCTACCTCGCACTGACCACGACGGAGCAGTGCCGGTCGTGACCGCCCGCCCCGGGCCGGCCGCGACGGAACGCCGGTCGTGACCGCCCGCCCCGGACCGGCCACGACGGAGCAGTGCCGGTCGTGACCGCCCGCCCCGGGCCGGCCGCGACGGAACGCCGGTCGTGACCGCCCACCTCGAACCGATCGCAACGGAGCACCGACCGTGAACGCCTACACCGCTGTGACCAGGGCCAGCTACCTCGCCTACCTGCGCGACCGCACCTCGGTGATCTTCACCTTCGCGTTCCCGCTGGTCTTCCTGATCGTCTTCGGGATGATCTTCCAGGGCCAGGCGGTGGACGGCGGCCTGTCCTACATCAACTACATCGCGCCCGGCGTGCTCTCCTGGGGCATCGGCAACGCCGCCCTGTTCGGCGTCGCCTTCACCCTGATGCACTGGCGTCGCGACGACCTGCTGCGCCTGATCTGGCGCACCCCCACCCCGCTGCCCACCGTGCTCGGCGCCCGCTACGCCGTCGCCCTCGGGACCGGCCTGGTCCAGGCCGTGCTGTTCACCGCCGTCGCACTCGCCGCCTTCGGCCTGCACCTGTCCGGCTCCTGGCCGCTCGCGCTGCCCGTGCTGGTCTTCGGCATCACCGCCTTCGCCGCGCTCGGCCTGGTCGTCGGCACCCTCGCCAACACCCCCGAGGCGGTCGCCGCGATCGCCAACTGCGTGATGGTCCCGATGGCGTTCCTGTCCGGCGCGTTCTACCCCATCGACCTGATGCCGGGCTGGCTCCAGGGCCTGTCCCGGGCCCTGCCGCTGCGCTACTTCGACGAAGGCGTCACCGACGCCGTCGGCGGCCGCGGCGGCATCGCCCTGCCGTTCCTCGACTGCGCCGCCCTCACCGGCTTCACCCTGGTCTTCGCGCTGATCGCCGCCAAGACCTTCCGCTGGAGCAACCGCAACTGACGAGTCGTCAGATATTTGACTCGCTGACCCGCCGTGCGGGCAGACCGATCCCACCCCCGGCCCGTCCGGCCGGGGTCTCCCCGGAGGCACCAGATGACCACCCCCGCCGAGGCCTCGTTCGACGCCGCCAGGGACCGGATGGAGCGCCGACTCGCCGAACGCGCCGCCGGCGACGGGCACCCAGCGCCCGCGGTCGCCGTCCTCGGCGGCACCGACCTGCTGCGCCCCGAACCCGCCGACGCCGCCCGCCGTCGCGCCCGCGCCACCGTCCACCTCACCGCGCAGACCGTCCTGATCGGCCCCTGGGGCGGCGACCCCGACGGCGCGTGCGGCACCTGCCTGGCCATGCGGTGGCAGCGCCTGCGCAGCCGCACCGAACGCGAAGCCCTGGAGACCGGCCGCACCAGCACCCTGGCCGGCCCCGGCCTGCCTCCGCTGCCCGACCACGCCGTGGACGCCGTCTGGGCGCTGCACCTGCTCACCGTCGACGCCGCCCCGACCGCACTGCCCCAGGTCTCCCGGCTCGACCTGGAGACACTGCGGGTGCAGACCTTCCCGCTGCTCGCCGAACCGCTCTGCCCGTCCTGCGCGGACCGGGACGGGGAGGACCGTGACGGCGCGGTCGGTGGCGGCGCAGTCCGTGACGGGGTGCCGGGTGCCGAACAGCCCGTGCTGCCACTGGTCTCCCGCCCCAAGCCCGCCCCCGACCGCCGCCGGCTGCGCGCCGCCGACGGGTACGACCTGCCCGAGGCGGCGCTCGCCAACCCGGTCTGCGGCGTGCTCGGCGCCGGCACCTGGACCGACGTGGTCTCGCCGACCACCGCCCCCGTCGCCGGCTCCGTCTTCATGCGCGGCTACGCCGGACTCACCGACGTCACCTGGAGCGGCCAGGCCAACTCCTTCCGGGCCAGCCGCTCGCTCGCCTTCCTGGAAGGCCTGGAACGCTACGCCGGCACCCACCGCCGCTCCAACGTGCCTCTCCTGACGGACAGTTACCGCAACCTGGGGGCCGCCGCACTCGACCCGCGCGAATGCGGCCTGTACAGCGAACGTACCTACCGCGACGACCCGATGCTCGGCCCGTTCGACCCCGACCGGCCGATCCCCTGGGTCCAGGGCTGGTCCCTGCGCGACCAGAAGCCCGTCCTGGTGCCCGCCCGGCTCTGCTACTACAGCGCCGGCGCCGCCGCCGACAACTTCGTCTTCGAATGCTCCAACGGCTGTGCCATCGGCAGCTGCCTCGAAGAGGCCATCCTGTACGGCCTGCTCGAACTGATCGAACGGGACGCCTTCCTGATCGGCTGGTACGGCAACGCCCGACTGCCCGAGATCGACCTCACCGCCAGCACCGGCCCCGCGCTGCGCGCCATGCTCGACCGGGCCGCCCTGCTCGGCTACGACGTGCACGCCTTCGACAACCGGATCGACCTCGCCGTCCCCGTCGTCACCGCCCTCGCCGTCCGCCGCGACGGCGGCCCCGGCACCCTCGCGTTCGCCGCCTCCGCCGGGTTCGACCCCGAGGACACCGTCGAATCCGCGGTCTCCGAGATCCTCACCTACATCCCGCACCTGCCCGGCCAGGTCCACGAACGGCCCGCCGAACTCGTCGCGATGGCCTCGGACTTCGACCTGGTGCGCCGCCTGCCCGACCACGCGGCGCTGTTCGGCCTGCCGCAGATGGCCCACCACGCCCGCAGCTACCTCGAACCCACCGCCCCCGCCCGGCCCGCCGCCGAGCTGTACGCCGACTGGGCCGAGACCTGCCCGCGCGGCACCGACCTGCTCGACGACCTGCTGTTCTGCCGCGACCGGTTCACCGACGCCGGCTACGACGTCATCGTGGTCGACCAGACCTCGCCCGAACAGCGCCGCCTCGGCCTGCACACCGTCAGCACCCTGGTGCCCGGACTGCTCCCCATCGACTTCGGCTGGACCCGCCAGCGCGCCCTCCAACTTCCGCGCCTGCGCACCGCGTTGCGCCGCGGCGGGCTGCGCGCCACCGACCTCGCCGAGGACGAACTGCGGCTCGTCCCGCACCCGTTCCCGTAGGCGCCGTCGAGGCCCTGGCTGTTCGGAAACGGCCGATGGCCCCCCGCCCGTGAGGGAGGAGGGCCACCGGACGACTGCGCCGCAGGCTCAGGCGGTGCAGGAGGTGGTGCTGGTGGTGCTGGAGCAGGTGCTGGTGCTGGAGCAGGAGGTCGAGGAGCCCAGCATGACCTCGGAGGTGTCCGAGTAGTCGCTGATCTCGAAGGTCTCCGACTCGAGGTTCAGGATCTCCTGGGCCAGCGACGCGAGCGAAGTGTCAGCCATGGCACTTCTCCTTTCGGTGCAGGGGGCGACCCGGCCGTCACAGCCGGACCGTGGACGGAAGGAGCCGGCGGCGTTTCTCGCGAATCACCGTCGCGCACACGTCAGTTCTACCGAGAGCCGCTGGCAGCACCCGCCGAACCCCGCTGACAAGTCACTGACCACCCGTCGCCACGCCCCAGGAGCGCCACCCCCATGACCGCTGCCCCGCCCGACGCTGTCCCCTCCGACGCTGTCCCCTCCGACGCCGGCCTCGCCCGGGCCGCCGAGCTCTACCTCGACCTGCACCGGCACCCCGAACTGTCCGGCGCCGAGGAACGCACCGCCGCCCGCTTCGCCGACCGGCTGGCCGAGGCCGGGTACGGGGTGACCCGCGGCATCGGCGGCCACGGCGTCGCCGCCGTGCTGCGCAACGGCCCCGGCCCGGTGGTCATGCTGCGGGCCGAACTCGACGCGCTGCCGGTCGCCGAACGCACCGGCCTGCCGTACGCCAGCACCGCCACCGGCCGCACCCCCGACGGCCGGGAGGTGCCGGTGATGCACGCCTGCGGCCACGACGTCCATCTCGCCTGCGCCGCCGGGGCCGCCGCCGCACTCGCGGACGACCGGGACGCCTGGCGCGGCACCGTGTTGGTGGTCGGCCAGCCCGCCGAGGAGACCCTGTCGGGTGCGCGGGCGATGCTGGCGGACGGCCTGTACCGGCGCTTCGAGCCGCCCTCGGTGGTGCTCGCCCAGCACACCGCGCCGCTGCCCGCCGGAATGGTCGCCCACGGCCGGGGCCCGGTGACGGCCGGCAGCCGCACCCTGCGCGTGGTGATCCACGGCCGCGGCGGGCACGCCGGCGCACCCCAGCTGGCCCTGGACCCCGTGGTGGCGGCCGCCGCCGTCGTCCTGCGGCTCCAGTCGATCGTCGCCCAGGAGACCTCGCCCGCCGAGCAGTTGGTGGTCACCGTCGGCTCCCTGGAGGCGGCCGGCCAGGGCAACGTGATCCCCGACCGGGCGGTGCTGACGGTGACGGTGCGCGGCTTCGCCGAGGAATCCCTGGAGCGGGCCTGCACCGCCGTGCGGCGGATCGTCCGCGGCGAGGCCGCCGCCTCCGGCTGCCCCCGGGAACCCGAGTTCGAGGAGCTCTCCCGCTCCGGCGTCAACACCCCCGACCCGGCCCTCGTCGAACAACTGCGCACCGCGCACCGGAAGTTGTTCGGCCCCGCCCGGGTCGCCGAGTGGCCGCCCGCGCTCGCCACCGAGGACTTCCCGCTGTTCGGCCCCGCCGGCGAGAGCCTGCACGGCGTGCCCGGCATCCGCACCGCGTACTGGATGCTCGGCATGGTCGGCCCCGAGCAGTGGGCCGCCGCCCCCGGCCCCGACGCCGCCCGGAAACTCGCCGCCCTGCCCGCCAACCACTCACCCGAGTTCCGCCCCCAGGTCGGCGCCACCCTGCGCACCGGCATCGCCGCCCTGCACGCGGCCGCGCTTGCGATCCTCGGCAGGCCGTAGCCGGTCGACGGAGCGTCGGTATCCACGGACGTCGCGGCGCCGGCGCGGAGCGTCGGGAACGGCGGGTTCGGGAACAGTGGGTTCGGGAACAGCGGGTCGCTACGGGCGGCCGAACCAGTCGCGCAGCCGGCGGCGGAGGCCTGCGGCCGGGCGGCGGGGCTCGTAGTGGTGGGTGTCCCGGTGGTGGGTGTCCCGGTGGCGGGTCTCGCGGTGGCAGGTCTCGCGATGGTGGCGGCGGCGGGTCTCGCGGTGGTGGGTGAGGGCCGCGCGCAGCGTCGCGAGGTCGTGGGTGCCGGGCAGAGGCGGGGCCGGTTCGCCGTGGTGGGCGGCGCGGGCGCTGTCGAGCAGGTGCTGGTGCAGTGCGTTCACCCGCCCACCCTGGGCCACGGGCCGCCCGGCAGTCCCGTCGTTTGACGGCTCCCGTCAAACGACCCGAGGGGTTTCGCCGCCCGAGGCGGCACCATGGACAGGTGAGCGTGACCATCGACATCACCGGCCTGCCGCACGAGTGCATCGTCTTCCGCCCCTCGCCGCTGGCCGAACTCGGCAACGCCTTGCATGCGCTGGCCGAGCCCGACCACCACACCGGACTGCACGCGTGGACGACGGCGACCACCGCCGCGCTCGCGCCGGACCTCGCCGACCGGCTGCTGGAGGCCGAGTTCATGTGGCAGTCGACACGCTCCGACTTCCTGCTGCCGCCGCACCCCCGGGAGACCCTCGCCGAGGAGCTCGACGACCTCGACCGGATGGACGACGAGAAGTTCGTCGGTGCGGCGCTGGAGATCTCCTGCAGCACCAGCTTCTACTCCAAGGGCCTGCCGTCGCCCCTGGTCGACGAGTGGTCCCGACGGCGCGCACTCGACCTCGCCGCTGCCCGAGGCCCGCGCCAGGCGGCGTTCGTGGAACGGATGCTCGCCGACCCCACCGCCGCCCGGGCCTGGATCCGACGCCTGCTGGAGGACTGCGACCGGGCGTTCTTCGCCGACACCTGGCAGCGGGTCCGCGATGGGCTCGCCGCCGACGCCCGGGACAAGACCGAACTGCTGCGCCGCAAGGGCCTGGCGGCGGCGCTCACGGCGGCGTCCCCCGCGCTGAGCCTGGCGGAGGACGAGCACGGCAGCCGCATCGTCGTCGACAAGCTCGTGCACGGCCGCACCCGGGCGGACACCGCCGTCACCCTGCTGCCGAGCGTCTTCGGCCGGCCGCACCTGTTCACCCTGTACGCGCCGGGCTGGCAGCCGGTGATCCAGTACCCCGCCGCCACCCACGGCCTCGGCCACACCGATTCGACGGAGACGGTCGTGCTGCGGCTGGAGGCGCTCACCCACCCGGTGCGGATCAGCCTGTGCCGCCACCTCGCGCGCGGCGCGTACTCGACCAACGAGCTGGCCGACGCGTCCGGCATCACCGCCCCGGAGGCCTCCCGACACCTGGCCGTACTGCGGAAGGCCGGGCTGGTCGTCACCCGGCGGCGGGGCCGCTACGTCCTCCACCAGCTCGACCTTCCGGTCGTCGCGCGGATCGGCGGCGACTTCCTGGAGTCCGTGCTGCGCTGACCCGGCCGAATCCGCTCGGAACGCGGACTGCTGCGGCGCCGACCGGGCGCTCCCATGATCCGGGTCAACCGGCAGCGGCTGGTGGGTCGTTGTGCCCAGATGGAGACCGGAGCGGGTGACGGGGAGGCGCCGTGACGAACCCCGGGAACGCCGCCCCTGCCACCGGGCCGCAACCGTCCCGCTCGGAGACCGGAGAACCCGATGACCCTGCCCGGCCTCGACCGCCTCGCCGACCGTCAGGTCCTGCTCGCCGCCCTCGCCGAAGAACCCGCCTGCGCCGACACCGCCGCCGACCTCCTCGCCGGCCCGCCCACCGAGTCCCGCCTCGGTGGCGACCTCGCCCTGGCCGTCGTCGTCGCCTGGCTCCAGACCAAGGTTGACATCCGCTTCCAACGTATCGACGGCCGCATCGAATTCGAGTTCCGCCTCCTCAAACAGGCCACCGACGGCACCACCCTGCGCACCCTCGCCACCGCCATCACCCGCCTCCTCGGCCCCGGCCGCAACTGATCGGGCCGCCCACGCCAGGTGCGCGGTGGCGTCCTGCCCGCCGACTAGGGTGCTGCTCGGCGACGCGGGGAGGGGCGGGAACCGATGGGGCCGATGGAGCAGCGGGTGTGGGAGCTGCTGAGCGGGCTGCGCACCAGGGCGGAGCGCCGGAGGCGACAGGGTGGGCTGCCCTGTTCGCAGAACGCGGTCGAGAAGGAGGTCCGGGCCTCGCGGCGACTGGGCGCGCGCGAGTTCTCCGGACGACGCGTCAGCGAGTGGGCGCCCAAGGAGATCGGCGACTTCCACCTGCCGCACCAGCGCAGTGACGACCCGGTGGCCGCCCTGGTCTCGGTCTGGGCCGCCCGGGCAGGTGAGCCGGATCCCGGGCGTGAGCTCCGCGACTTCCTGGACGCGGCCCGCGACGAACGCGGTCGCCGGCGTCGGGTCCCCGAACTCGCCGCGGCACGGAGCGAGTCGGAGACGATCAGCGATCTGACTGGACGTCAACTCGAAGTCCATGATGCGGTGCTGCCGCAGTCGCATGGGCACCTGCTCCCGGAGCTCACTCCTTACCTTGCCCGGGAACTGGACGCCAAGCTGCGCACCGCACTGAAACCGGCGCTGGCCGGTGGGCCCGCGGTGCTGGTCGTGCTGACCGGTGACTCCTCGACCGGCAAGACCCGTGCACTCTACGAAGCGGTCCGTGAACTCGCCCCCAGCCGGCCGCTGTTGAGGCCCGCCACCGCCGGACATCTGAGCGTCGGAGGCGGTTCGAGTGCTGCTCCGCCGTGGGCTGATCGCCCGAGCCGACCCATGGGAGTGGGCGGACTACGAGGCGCACGTGGACGTTCTCGAAGCGCTCCACTTCGCCGGGGAGACCGCTGCGGTCAGGTCCTTCGTGCGATGGTGCGTGGCGGGCATCAGCATGGAGGACACGTACGGGTCGGCACACTGGTGGGCTTCCTGACCCGGCAGGGAATGACCGATCTCCGGGCGGCCTTGATCGAGCGGGCCGTCGAAGAGGTGGATCTCGACCACGTCCAGAGTGTGACCAGGCTGTTTGGAGGCACTGGTGGAGGCCGACGACGGCGACGCCGTCTCCCGGCTGCTGCTCCGGGATCCAGTGGGATGCGTCGACCTGAGGCGGGCGTCGGCCGACCACAACCAGCAGCTCCTGGACGTACTCAGGAAGGCCGGCTGCCCGCAGGCGGAGGAGTTCGCCCGCCGGGCCAGGGCGGTCGGCTGCCTGCCGGGGGAGGAGTACCTGCCCCACGGGCTGAACCCGGACGGCACCCGCGCTGCGCCGTGGACCTGGGCCGAGCTGGTGGCGCAGGACGGGCGCTGACGGCACGGGCCGGGAATGCCGCAGCCCCGGCCGGGGTGGCCGGGGCTGCGGGTGGGGTGGCTGGGGTGGTCAGGCGGCGGCGGGGGTGGGGAGGTCGAGGCCGCGGGTGGTGACCAGGTGGGCGGTGCCGTCGACCAGGCGGTAGGAGAGGCCGACGACGGCGCTGCGGCCGGCGGCGACCGCGTCGGAGAGGATGCGCGAGCGCTCCATGAGGAGGGCCACGGTGTGCCTTATGTGCTCGTTGATGAAGTGGGAGTTGTCGGTGTGGCCGGCGGCGTTCGCGGCGAGCACGCTCGGGGTGACCCGCTCGATCACGTCGCGGACGAAGCCCTCGCCGGTGGCGCCGGCGGCGACCGCCTCGCGGGTGGCGGCGACCGCGCCGCAGGAGTCGTGGCCGAGGACCACGACCAGCGGGGTGCCCAGCAGGCTCACGCCGTACTCGATGCTGCCGAGCACCTCCGGGCCGAGCACGTGGCCGGCGGTGCGGACCACGAACAGGTCGCCGAGGCCCTGGTCGAAGATGATCTCGGCGGCGAGTCGGGAGTCGGAACAACCGAACATCACCGCGAACGGGGCCTGCGCCGGTGCGGTCTGGGCGCGGCGGGCGGCATCCTGGTTCGGGTGCTCGGGGCCGCCGGCGACGAACCTGCCGTTGCCCGCCAGCAGCATCTCGAAGGCTTCGGTGGGAGTGAGGTGCGCGGCGTCTGTCATGCCCGCAGACTACGTCCCCTGCCTATCGGGAGGCTCGTCCGGGCCACCTCCTGGACTCTTTCGAGTCGTTCGGAAAGCGGGGCGAATCGGTGGAGACCGGGCGGAATCGTTCGGATATCGGTGTGTCGAAGGCGATAATTATGCACCGAATGCGCCATTGGTGCGGACACCGCCGATCTCGCCGAGACCGCCGATCGGCGCCGCGGCGGCGTTGACTCCCGGCCGGGGTCGGGCGCCGCTCAGTAGCAGCGGTAGTCGCGGGTGCCCTCATAGGTGTCGCCGAAGTTGTTGCGGAACACCACGTTGTAGTGGCCGTAGCGGTAGCCGTTGCCGCCGGTGTACGTGTACGACAGGGTCTGCACGAAGCCGCCGTTGCCGTAGTAGTTGGTGTAGGAGTCCGGGCAGCCCATGCCGCTCAGGTCGGCGATCGGTGCGGCGAAGGCGGTGCCCGCCAGTCCGAGCGTCAGGGCGCCGCCGAGGGCGAGGACGGATGCGGCCTTGGAGGCGCGGCGAACGGGCACGGGGGCTCCTTGGAGTGTGGGGGCCGTTTGGGGGGGTGCGGAGGCCCTTGTGGGGGCGGGCCGATCTTGCCCGGGTTGAATTGATCGCGTCAATGGTATGGACCAATTCGGACGAGAGGGTGGCTGGATTCCAGCCCGGCGGGCGGTAATGTCCGGTTGCGCCGGTGTGGTGAACGGGCGGCGGCGACGCGGGACGGCCGGCCGGCGGCGTCGCGGAGCGGGAAGCGGGCGTCGCCGGACGGGACGCGGAGGGCGGGCACGGTGGACGGCTGGGAGTGGGACGAGACGCTGTTCGCCGGCGCGGCCGAGCACTATGCGCGCGGGCGGCTCCCGTACGCCCCCGGGCTGGCACAGGCACTCGCCCGGGCCCTGCAACTCGACGGTGCCGGACGGCTGTTGGACCTCGGCTGCGGCCCCGGGACGCTCGCCATCGGCCTGGCCGGGCTGTTCGGCGAGGTGGTCGGCGTGGACCCGGACATCGGGATGCTCGCCGAGGCGGAACGGGCCGCCGGGCGCGCCGGACTGGCCGGCCGGGCCCGCTGGGTGAACGCCCGAGCCGAGCAACTGCCGTCCGGGCTGGGCACGTTCACCGTCGCCACGTTCGGCAACTCGTTCCACTGGATGGACCGCGAGCAGGTCGCCGCCACCGTCCGCGACCTGCTCCGCCCGGGCGGCGCGGCCGTCCACCTCGCCGACTGGAAGGCCGAACCGCGAACCACCTCCGGCCTCCCGCACCCGCCGTTGCCGCAGGACGCCGTCGACGCCCTGGTCCGCGCCTACCTGGGCCCCGTCCGACGCGCCGGGCGCGGCCTGCTGCCGCACGGAACGCCCGGCGGCGAGTCCGAGGTGTTCGCCCGGGCCGGTTTCGCGGGCCCCGAACGCCTGATCGTCCCCGGCGGGGCCGTCCTGGAACGCACCGAGGACGACGCCGTCGCCGCCGTGCTCTCCCTCTCCTCCTCCGCCCCGCACCTGTTCGGCCCGCGCCTGCCCGCCTTCGAGGCCGACCTGCGCCGGCTGCTCCGCGAGGCGTCCCCGTCGGGCCTCTTCGCCGTCCGGTTGCCGAGCACCGAGGCGGTGATCTGGCGCGTGGACCGACGGACCGATTCGGCGTCAGGCGCGGTCCCGGTAGAGGACGGCCGTCGCGGCGGTGAGGACGGCGGCCAGGACGAGCGCCCAGGGGAGGTGGTGGTGCAGGACCAGCAGGGCGCCCGGGACGGTGCCGGCGGTCATGGTGAGGGCGGCGAGGACGCGGCGGCGCTGGTGCGGGGAGTGCCGGCCGGCCAGGCGGGTCTCGGAGGCGAGGCCGGTCAGGGTCATGGTCAGGACGGTGGTGGTGAGGTCGGGGACGCCGAGGCTGCGGACGGTGGCGTTGCGCAGGCCCATGGCGACGGCGAGCAGCGCGATCACGCCGTACTGGCGGGCGCCGCCCGTGCCGAACGCGAAGGCCACGGCGGCGGCCGCGAGGTGCAGCAGCGTCTCGGCGGCGAGCGCGGGCCGCAGCCGGTGGAGGGTGAGGCGTCCGGCGAGGGCCGCGCCGAGCAGGAACGCGGCGAGCGAAGTGAGGGAGCCGAGGACGGAGAACCCGGGCGCGCCGGCCAGCGCGAAGCCGATGACCACCACGTTGCCGGTCATGTTGGCGGCGAAAACGTGGGACAGCCCGAGGTAGCTGACGGCGTCGATCAGGCCGCTGACCGCCGTGAGCCCGAACAGCGCGAGGGCCAGCGGGTCGCCGTCCTCGGTGGTCGCGCCGATCGGCCGGGGCGGCGGGGTAGCGGCGGACGTGGACACGGCTCCTCCGGGGCGGACGGACTGACGGGCGGTCAGTAGCCTGCCAGAGCGCCGCCGCACGGAGACGGGACCCGCCGACACGTCCGGCCGAACCCTGGGCGCGGGCGGCGTCGACGGGCATCCTGATGCGGATCTGCGGAACCGGCCCTCGGCACATGGGAATGACGGTGAATCAGCAGGACGTGTCCGGAGTGCGGCTGAACCGTCGGGGCCTGCCGGCCGCCGCCGCGGTCGGCCCGGCGGCAGCGGGCAGCGCGGGGAGCGCCGTCGCGGCGGGGCCCGCCCACGGGCCGGGACCCGGAGACGTTCGGGCCGGCGGGGGTGCGGCCGGGGGACCCGCGGTGCGAGGGCCTGCTCAGGGGCGACAACCACCGGTTCGTCGGGTGCCCGGACGAGGTGCGGGCGGTGGGCACACGTGAACACCGGGACCGGTCTCGACCTCGGCGGCGGCAGCGCCACCGCGCCCTGGCTGTACGTGATGAGCGAGTCCAGAAGCCTCGTCACCCGCCGCTGCAAGGGCAGGGCAGGCTACCTGAAGCGTGCCTTCACTGGCACCCAACTCGCCACGATCCACCGCCACTTGACGAACGGCGCCGGAACCGCCGCCTGCGGCATGCCGATCGTCGGCCACGGCGGCCAGGTCCGCGCAGTGGATCCCGGTGCGACCGCGGTGGCCCAGCGCGACGTGTTCCGGCACGCCCTCTCGATCGAACCGCCCGAGGTGTGGCGGACCCTGCCCACCCGGATCAGCGCCATCAATCCGTAGGAACGCCAGGAAGGCTCCGGGAGTACCCAGCCCATGACCGATCAGTTCGCCGTGAAGGCCAACTACCGCCAGGTCTTCGCCGTCGCCCAGTTCCGTGCCGTCTTCGCCGGCCGGCTGCTCGGGGTCATGTCCGACACCCTGCGGGCCGTGGCACTCGCGGTGCTGGTGTACGACCGGACCGGCTCGCCGCTGCTCACCGCAGTGACGATGACCATCAACTTCCTGCCGCAGGCGGCCGGCGGCCTGTTCCTCGCCGCGCTGGCGGACCGGCTCACCCCGCGCACCCTCATCAGCACCGGCTACGCCCTCCAGTGCGCGGTCGGACTGCTGCTCGCGTTCGGGCACCTCCCGGTCGCAGCCAGCCTGGTCCTGGTCGCCGGCGTGGCCTGCCTGACCCCGGTCACCACCGGGGCCACGGCCAGGGTCCTCGCGGAAGCCCTCACCGGCGACACCTACGTCCTCGGGCGCTCGCTGTCCTACATCGTCGCGGTCTCCGCGCAGATGGTGGGCATGGCCGCCGGCGGGACGCTGGTGGTCTGGCTGGGGGTGGAGCGCACGATGCTGGTCACCGCCGGGGCGCACCTGGTCGCTGCGGCGATCAGCCGGCTGTTCCTGTCGCCCGCCCGGGCGCCCCGCCCGAGCGCGCCGGCGACGGGCGGCGGGTCGATCGTGCGCCGGACCCTGCGGGGCAACGCGGCGCTGGTCGCCAGCCCCGGCGTCCTCAAGTTGATCATGGTGCAGTGCCTGCCCGCCGCCTACCTGGCCGCGGCGGGCAGCCTGCTCATCCCGTACAGCGCGCACCGCGGGTTCGGCCCCCAGCAGACCGGCGTCCTGCTGGCCGCCACCTCGGTCGGCATGCTGATCGGCGACGTCGTCATCGGCCGGGCGTTCGCGCCCGCCACCCGGGAACGGCTGGTCCTGCCGCTGCCGCTGCCGCTGCTGCTGGTGATGGGCACCCCCTCGCTCACGCTCGCCCTGGACCTGCCCTATCCGGCGGTCGCCGCCGCCTACGTCGTCACCGGCACCGGCTCCGCCTACCTGCTCGGCCTGCAGCGGCGCTTCCTGGAAGCCGTTCCCGCCGAACTCCAGGGCCAGGGCTTCGCGTTGCTGAACACCACCACCATGAGCATCCAGGGCGTCGGCCCCCTGGTGTTCGGCGTGTTCGCCGAGTTCGTGCCGGTCGGCGTCGCGATCGCGCTGACCGGAGTGTGCAGCGTGGCCACCACCCTCCTGCTGCGCGAAGCGGCCCGACCGGGGCTGGTCGCGGCCGAGCCCGCCTGAGCACCCGCGAGGCGGCGAAGGGAGAACAGCAGTCCGCCGACCGCGACGAATGGATTTGACTATGGAGGCTCGGTCGATCGTTCCGCGTCGCTACCTCGACGTGCTGGTGGACCTGTCGGCCGTCGCGCACAACACGCGCGTCGTCCGACAGGCCGTCAGCCGGCCCGCGACCGCCGTGATGGCCGTCGTCAAGGCCGACGCCTACGGGCACGGCGCGATCGACGTCGCCCGCGCGGCGCTCGACGCCGGGGCGACCTGGCTCGGCGTGTGCACCACGGCCGAGGCACTCGAACTGCGCCGGGCCGGCCTCGACGCCCCGATCCTCGCCTGGGTGCACACCTCGGCGGAGAGCATGCGCCTGGCCACGGCGGCCGACGTGGACGTCTCGGTGCAGTCCGCCCGCACCCTGGCCTTCGCGGTCGACGCCGGCCTCGACGTCCGACGCCACCTCGCCGGATCGCTGTCGGCGCTCACCAGGCCCGACCTTCACCTCGACATGATCCGGACCGGCTCGGCCCTCTACGGCCTGCTGCCGTACGCCGAGCGCCACCGCTTCGACCTCCGGCCCGCCATGCGGGTCACCAGCCAGGTCGCGCTGACCAAGCGGGTCGAAGCCGGGCAGGGCGTCTCCTACGAACACGACTGGACCGCGCCGAGCGCGCTCAACCTGGCCCTGATCCCGGTCGGCTGCGCCGACGGAATCCCGTGCGCTCTCAGCGGACGCCTCACGGTCTCCATCCGCGGCCGGCGCTACCCCGTCGTCGGACGCATCTGCATGGACCAGATGATTGTCAACTGCGGCGACGAGAAGGTGGAGGAGGGGGAGGAGGTGGTCCTCATCGGCAGCGAGTCGGACGGCGACCCCACCATCCACGAATGGGCGCTCGCCTTGAGCACCACCCCCTGCGAGGTCGCCACCTACTTCGACCGCCCGCACGTCAACCGGCAGACCGTGCCGGCGGTCGGCGCCCGGCCCCTGACGGGCTGAACCGCCCGGGCGGGGCGGGGCAGCAGCGGGGGTTCGGCGACGTTGCGGGTCAGCCGGTCGCCGTTGAGCCATGCTCTGGGCGGGTGCTGCCGTGGTCGGTGCTGCGCCGGACGGCGGGGGGCGTTCGCGCGCCGGCGGGTTGCCGGTGCGTGAACGCCCCTGTCGGTGATTCGGCCGACTGGTCGGGCCGGCGTGCGGGTCAGTACTGGGTGGTGACGGTGACGCCGTTGAACGCGGTCTTGCCGTAGAGCGTGATGTACCGGTATCCGGCGGTGGCGTTGGTGACGGTGGTGTTCTGGTCGGTGCCGTTCTTGGTGGAGGAGGCGGTGTAGGCGGTGTTCGAGGCCCAGGTGTCGGCGTTGTAGTAGAGGTGGGCGGTGCCGGTGCCGCCGGTCGTGGTGATCTTGAGGGTCACGGTGCCGGCGGGCAGGTAGATGTACAGCTTGTCCTGCTCGCCCGCGGCGGCGGACCGGTCGGTGCGGAAGCAGTTGCGGTCCATGGCCCGCAGGTCGCTGTTGGCGCAGGCGGTGGGGGCGGCGGGGGTGGTGGCGGTGACGGGCTTGCTGGTGGTGGCGGTCTTCCCGTTGCTGTCGGTGACGGTCAGGGTGACGGTGTAGGTGCCGGGCGCGGCGTAGGTCTTCCACGGGGTGGTCTCCGTGGAGGTGGTGCCGTCGCCGAAGTTCCAGGTGCGGGAGGCGATGGATCCCTTGCCGCCGGTCACCGTGGAGCGGTCGGTCAGCTGCGCGGTCAGGCCGGTGACGGTCGTGTCGAAGGCGGCGGTCGGGGTTCCCGCGGTCAGGCAGGTGTCGGTGGCGCAGGTGTCGAGCCAGGTGTTGAAGCCGGCGTCGTACAGGGTGCCGATGCCGTTGTAGTAGGCGTAGCCCTGGGCGTAGTTGCCGGTGCGGAAGTAGTAGAGCATGGCCTGGACGACGCTCGGGTAGCGTTCGACCATGTGGCGCGCCGCGAGGTAGCCCCAGTGGTAGACACGGACGACGTCGCTGTTGCGGTAGGTGCTCTGGAGCAGGGTGCTGAGCTGGTAGGTGTGCTTGGGGGCCTGGTTCACCGCGTTGACGTCGGTGACGCCGCGGTAGGTGTAGGAGACGTACTCGGCGATGCCCTCGATCCACCACAGGTCGGGGACGCTGGTCTGCTGGGTGAAGTCGCCCTTGAGGTCGTAGCGGGCGTCCAGGACATGGGCGTACTCGTGGTTGAGGTTCCAGATCCGGGCGGTGAAGCCGTTGTCGGTCGGGTGCCGGTACATGATGGTGACTGGCTGGTTGCCGGCCTTGTCCGGTTCCCCGGTGAGGGTGATGCCGCCGTTGTTGGTGTCGGCGCCGTAGATCGCTCCGGCGTAGGTCTGGTAGGCGGCCCGGTCGGCGAAGACCACGATCTGCACGGACGACTCGTACTGGCCGGGTATGGGGCCGTTGTCGCGGACGAGCCGGTGGAAGAAGGCGTCCTCGCCGTTGAGGTCGGCGCAGACGGCGGCGAGTTCGGCCGCGGTGAGGTCCTGGGCCAGGATGGTGCGGGTGGCGTCGCAGGTGTGGCGGACCGGGAGCGCGGCCTTGATCAGCCGCTGGTTCAGGTCGCAGATGCCGTAGGTGGAGCACTGGCCCGGGTCGAGGTAGTCGGCCATGGCGGCGGTGGCGACCCACAGCGGGGCGGTCGGGCCGGTGATCGAGGATCCGTCGAGGATGGCCTTGACCATCGGCCGCACCTTGCCCTGGAAGGCCGGGTACTTGACGAAGCGGGTGAGCACGCGGCCGGCGTTGGCGTCCAGGACCGCGTTGTCGGTGCCCAGCAGGTCGCGGTGCTTCTCCGTGAAGTCGTCGAGCGTGTCGATGATGCTCGGGTCCGCGGCGACGGCGGCGAGGAAGTCCGGGTTCCGGTCGTGGCCGCGGTCCAGCGGGGTGAGGACGCTGTTGACCAGCGTGACCATGTTCCTGGAGCTGTTGTACGAGGCGTTGTAGCCGTTCAGCACCTGCTTGTAGGTGTTGAGGTAGCGGGCCTGCAGCTTGGCGCTGTCGGTGAGGATGACGACGTCGTTCGCGACCTCGCCGTTCGCGTCGGTCACATCGGTGAAGTGCGGGCCGGCGACGAACGCGTCGATGCCGCGCGCCACGGCGTCGGTGAGCGACGTGTCGAAGCCCGGGATGTGCTGCGGGTCGTTGGACTGCACGTAGTAGCCCGCGCGCAGGAAGAGCACGAGCTGCCACGCGCTCGTCGAGTTGTCCCCGGGGTAGGAAGCGGCGACGTCCCGGAAGGCGTCGGCGATCGTCGCCATCTGGCTCTGCCGGAACACGCCGATCGCCTCCGTGCCGGAGGCGTAGAACAGCGAGCCGATGCACTTGGGCGCCGAAGCCTTGACGTAGGAGACGAGAGCGGCCCCGGACCGGCCGCTGAAGTCGGCCGGGGTGCACGAAGGGGCGGCCACCGGAGCCGCGGACAGGGCCTGCGGCGAGGCCTTGGCCGAGGTCGTTCCGGAGGAGGCGGACTCGGGCGAGGCAGGCACGCCGAGCGGCGGGAGCTGATCGGGCCTCAGCCGACGGCTCTGCGGTGCGGCGCCGTGCTCAGAGGAGTCCGGCGCGGCGGTTCCGGTGGGCGGCAGGAGGCCGGCCGGGGCCTGCTGGGTGCTGGGGGCGGCCTCGGTCGTGGGGGTGGCGGCCGGGCTGGGGCCGGCGGCCAGGCCGAGGAGGACGGTGCTCGCCGCGATCGTCGCGAGCAGTCCGGACATGCGTGAGGGCAGGCGCAAGGTCGGTCCTTCGTGGGGGAGGGCAGGCCGACGCGCCGCAGGCGTGGGAGGGCATGCGGGGGAGAGGGGAAGCGGCTGGGGGCGGCGCGCGTCGACGCATGCTTTCACGGTGTCTGACGCATCATCAATAGAGCGTGACATGTCACATGCTCCAAATCCTCGGGCCGGAGCTGAAATCGGCCGACCAGTGCAGGTGTCCGCGGGGGCGCCGCGGCGAACCCCTGTGGCGGCGTCGGTGCGGCGGGGGAGCGCGCTACCCGCGCCTGCGATGCTTCAGGGCCCGCTGGGCCCGCGCAACGTGCTGCGGCACGCAGCCGCCCTCCTGACCTGAGAGGCGGGGGAGCGCGGTCGTCCATGGGAATCCCGGTTCCTGTCCTCCCGGGTCCGATTCTGGACTACGGTCACAACGGCGTTCGCGTTCCGTCGGGGAAGGTGTCAGCTGTGGCGATCGAACTGCCCGGTGAAGTGGTGGAGTTCCTCTCGTTCATCGGCATCAACTGGCCGACGGTGAACGAGGACAAGGTGCGCGAGTTCGGTGCGCACGTGCGGGAGTTCGCGCAGAACGTGGAGTCGGTGCACCAGCAGTCGACGTCCACGGTGCAGCAGTTGGGGCAGGCGTACGAGGGTGCGTCGTACGAGGCGTTGCTCGCCAAGTGGGCGGCGCTGTCCGAGAGCCACCTGAACGAGCTCGTGCAGGCGTGCCACGTGGTGGCGGATGCGTTGGACATCGCGGCGGACGTGATCGTGGCGATGAAGGTCGAGACGATCGGTGAACTCGTCGTGCTGGCGGCGGCGTTCATCGCCGACCAGGCCGCGGCGGTGGCGAC
>NZ_BMRI01000007.1:249642-258703 GCF_014648555.1 Kitasatospora griseola | reverse complement strand
GGTGATCCTGATCGAGGAGGCCGCGAAGCGCCTGATCAACTACCTGGAACAGCAGTTGGAGCAGTACATCATCGCGCAGGTGGTGGAGGCCGCGATCGGTCCGCTGGTGGACACCGTGGCGAACGCGGTGCAGGGGCTGGTGTTCCAGGCGGCGGAGTCCGCGCTCGGGGTGTCGGGCGGCGGCGGGGGAGGCTCCGGCTTCCGGATCGACCCCGACGCGCTGGAGGAGCACGCGCGGATGATGCACGAGCAGGCGGACGCGGTGGCCGGGCATGCGCAGATGTTCCAGTCGAAGCTCGCAGGCGTGAGCTTCGAATGAGCAGGGTGTCGGCCCGCGCCTTCGCGTCGGACCGGACGCAACTGCGAGTCGAGGGGGCCGTCGAGGGCCGTGCTCGACCATGCCGGCGAAGGGAACTGCGCGCCGCCGGGGATCTCAGGGTGTAGCCAGTACCACCATCAAGACGGAAGCCTGCATGATCGAGCGTCAGGGCGGGGCCGAGCAGGATCGTGTCCGTGAACACCACCTCGAACCGCAAGCGCCGCATCGGCGCTGTCGCCATCCTGGGTCTCGCCGCATCAGTGGCCGCGGCCGGCACCGGAGTCGCCGCCGCGACCCCGCCGTCCACGGTGCACGCGACCGCCGTCGCAGCTGCCGCGGCGCCGCCGCGGTCCTTCCAGGGCGCGCTCCCCGCGCCGACCGGCCCCTACGCCGCCGGCGAGGACGTCATCCACCTCACCGACGCGAGCCGTCCCGACCCGTGGGTGCCGTCGTCCGGCCCCCGCCAACTGACCGTCACGATGGTCTACCCGGCCGTCCCCGGGACCGGCACTCCGGCCCCTTACATGACCCTCGGCGAGGCAGCCGGAATCGTCCAGCGGCAGCATCTGCCGGCGAGCTCCGGCGTCACCCCGCAGACCCTTTCCGGCGTCACCACTCACGCCTTCGACGGCGCGCGGCCGCAGCGCGGCAAGTATCCCCTGGTGGTCCTCTCGCCCGCGTACGAGAACCCGCGCATGGTGCTCACCTCGCTCGCGACCGACCTGGCCAGTCACGGCTACGTCGTCGCGCTCGTCGGCCACACCTACGAGGACAGCGGCGAGACGCTCGCGAACGGCCAGACGCCGCCGTGCGCGATCTGCGACGCCCCGGCGACGCTCGACTTCGACGCCGTCGCCGCCGGCCGTGCGCTGGACGAGTCCTTCGTGATCGACCAGTTGACGCACGGCAATACCGCGTGGCCCCTGGCACACCTCATCGACAAGCACGAGATCGGCACGGCCGGACACTCCCTCGGCGGAGCGGCGGCCGCCGCCACGATGATCGCCGACCCGCGAGTACGGGCCGGAGTGAACATGGACGGCTCCTTCCACCCGGACCCGACGCCCGGCGAGATCACCCGGCCGTTCCTCATGCTGGGTACGACCGCCAACACCGATTGGGAGCACCCCTGGGCCGCCCTTGGCGGCTACAAGAAGTGGCTGACGGTCACCGGCGCCGACCACTTCAGCTTCAGCGACCTGGACCTGCTTCACGAACAGGCCGGGTTCCCGACGCCGCCCCTCTCCCCGGAACGCGGAGTGGCGATCACCCGCGAGTACGTGACGGCGTTCTTCGACCGGACGCTGAAGGGGATCCACAGCCCGCTGCTGGACGGCCCCTCGCCGAACAATCCGGAAGTGCTCTTCCAGCACTAGCCAGGCGCCGGCAGCGAGGCCTGCTCGAATCGGGCCCTCCGGCGTTGTCGCCGAGCTGCTCCTCCTGGGCCCGGAGGCGCTGGGCCAGTTCGGCGTTGGCGTCCTTCGAGCGGGCCGTCGTCCGGGAGCCTCGCGGGTCCGGGGTCCCCGTGGGAGGGCCGGGTGATGACGGTGCGTCAGAGCAGGTCGGCCGGCTGCGGGGCGCCGAACCAGCGGGTCAGGGCGGTGGTCAACTCCGCCTGACTCTCGCCGAGCCAGGCCACGTGGCCGTCCGGGCGCAGCAGGACCGCCGGGGCGGGCAGCTCGGGGCAGGGGTCCACCACGAGGTCGACGCGGTCGGACCAGCCGTCGGCCGAGAGCCGGCCCGTCCGGTCCAGCAGGAGGCCCCGGCCGGTGTGCATCCGGTCGTAGAGGCGGCCGTCGGCGAGGGCCACGTCCCGCTGGTGGCGGCCGAGTCGGTTTGGGCCCTCGCCGAAGTCGTAGCGGATGTCCAGCGCCGTGATGATGCCGGTGATGTGACGGTTCACCTCGGGGACGTCCATCAGGCGGGTGAGCAGCGCGCGCAGCGCCGTCGGGCCCGGTTCGGTGCCGATCAGGGTGATCTGGGCCCGGGTGTTGTCCAGCACGGACGCGCCCACCGGGTGGCGCTCCGCGTGGTAGCTGTCCAGCAGGTCGGCCGGGGCCCAGCCGATGACCTCCGCCGCGAGCTTCCACCCCAGGTTGAACGCGTCCTGCACGCCCAGGTTGAGGCCCTGGCCGCCGGTCGGCGGATGGATGTGCGCAGCGTCGCCCGCGAGCAGCACCCGGCCCACCCGGTACCGCTCCGCCTGCCGCGTCGCATCGCCGAACCGGGACAGCCAACGCGGCGAGTGCACGCCGAAGTCGGTGCCCGCCACCGCGCGCAGCTGCCGCCGGAACTCCTCCAGCGTCGGCGCCGCCCGATCCTCCGACACGCCGTCGGCCGGCACCACCACCCGATACTGCCCGTCACCCTCCGGCTGCAGGCCGAACCGCACCTGGGTGCGCTGCACCCGCGCCACCACCTCGGCGATCCGCTCCGGATCCTCCGTCGCCGACACCTGCCCCAGCAGGGTCTCCACCGTCGCCGGCTCGCCCGGGAACGCCACACCCACCAGCCGGCGCACCGTGCTGCGCCCGCCGTCGCAGCCCACCAGCCAGCGCGCCCGCAGCCGCGAGCCGTCCGCCAGTTCGACCTCGACGCCCTCCTCGTCCTGCGTCAGACCCACCACTTCGCGGCCGCGCTGCAGATTCACGCCCAACTCCTCGGCGCGCTCCGCCAACAACCGCTCCGTCACCGGCTGCGGCGTCGCCAGGCCGTACGGATGGGCGGTGTCCATGCCCTCCGGCCAGTCCGCCATTACGCCGCCGAACAACCCGCCGACCCGGTACTCCGAACTCGCCGCCCGGAAACGCTCCAACAGACCACGCTGATCCATCACCTCCACACTGCGCGCGTGCAGACCCTGCCCACGGGACTCCCCGGTCGGCGCCGTCAACCGCTCAAGGACCACCACCTCCACCCCGTGCAGCCGCAGCTCGCACGCCAGCATCAGCCCGGTCGGCCCGCCGCCGACCACCAGCACGTCGATCATCAATCCTCCGAAATCGCCCAGCAAGTGATTTTCCGTCAGATCCGGCGCGTACTTCGCTTCCTGCGCTTCCCCGCCCTCGGTCGGACATTCTGCGACACCCGGGGGGCCTTGCCACAAGCCCCCCGTCGCGCTATAGCTTGAGAGTGGCAGGAGCGGCCCGACCGCCCTGCCGTTGCTGTTCCGGCCCGGTGTTCCGGCGCCTCGGCGCGACGGCGCGGCAGCGCGACGGCGCGTCGCCCCGAATGCGGCGTGTGCGCGGCGTGTGCGCGGCCGGGAACCGGACAAAACCGTGGCCGAGATCCCGGCGGACCGCCCGCAGCCGCACACTCACCGTGACTGTGTGGATACGATGACGGCACATCAAGTCCGACGGTGGGGAGCCGGGTTCGGACGCGAGCCGGGGAGGGCGGGGATGCGCAGAGCCGTGCTGCCGAAGTGGCTGCTGCTCGCCACCCTCGTCGCGACCCTGATCGCGGCGCTGCTCCCCGGCCTGACGGCCGACCGGTTCGCGGCCGGCCCCGGGGCGACCCCCCGGTCCGCCCTCGCGGTCGACCCCGTCGCCGGCGGCGCCGTCGAGACCGTCGCCCCGACGGTCGCTCCGGCGATCGGCAGTGCGGGCGGCGCGGCGGAGGAGGAGCCGGAGGGCGCCGAACGCGGACGCGGCTCCACCGCTCCCGCCGCACCCCTTCGCCGCGACGTCCGGACGGCCGGGACGGCGACCCGGTCGGCGGCCCGATCGGCAGTGCGCGCGGACGGCCCGACGGCCCCGCGCACCCCGCCCGATACCGCCGGCCGACCCGCACCGGCCGCCCGCCCGGCCGGGCCCGCCGAACTCCGGGTGTTCCGCTGCTGAGCCGGAGCCGCCGCGCCCGGACCTGACACTCCGTCACCGACCCGCATCCCGCCGGGCCGCACCGCGCCACCTCGCGCCGCGCCGTCCGCCGCCCTGCCCTCACGCCCGTGCCTGCCCAGGCCCGTGCCTGCCCTGTCCTCACGCCCGTGCCTGCCCAGGCCCGCGCCCGCCCTCGCCCGGCCGCCCGTCGGCGTGCCCGCCGGGCGGGACGCGCCCCCGCGCCACCGGAAGTCCCCGTCACTGCTACACCCGAGGACCCGCCATGCCCTGGAACTCCGCCCGGGTGCGCGCCGTGCTGCGCACCGACCTGCCAGCCTCCATCACCGTCTTCCTCGTCGCCGTCCCGCTCTGCGTCGGCGTCTCCGTCGCCTCCGGCGCGCCCGCCGAACTCGGCCTGGTCACCGGCATCGTGGGCGGCCTGGTGGCCGGCGCGCTGCCCGGCAGCAGCCTGCAGGTCAGCGGGCCCGCCGCCGGACTGACCGTGCTGGTCCACTCCGCCGTCACCGCCTACGGGCTGCCCGCACTCGGCATGGTGGTGCTGACCGCCGGCCTGGTGCAGGTGCTGCTCGCGGTGCTGCGCCTGGGACGCTGGTTCCGGGCCGTCTCCGCCGCTGTGGTGGAGGGGATGCTCACCGGTATCGGCATTGTGCTGATCGCCTCGCAGTCCTACGTGCTGCTGGACCGGAAGGCCGGCGGGGAAGCGCTTTCCAACCTGGTCGGAATCCCCGCCGCAGCCGTCCGCGCGGTCGACACGGCGGCCGGCGGGGCATCGCTCGCCGTCGGTGCGGGGGTGGTCGCGGTGCTGGTCCTGTGGAAGTACGTGCCGCGACGACTCGCGCTGCTGCCCGGCCCGCTGGTCGCCGTGGTGCTCGCCGCGGCCGCCGTCCAACTGCTGGACCTGCCGGTGGCAACCGTCCGGGTCGACGGCCTGCTGGACACCCTGCAGCCGCCCGGCGTCGAGCAGCTCGCACTGCTGCTGCGGCCCGAAGTGTGGGGCACCGTACTGGCGTTCGCGCTGATCGCGTCCGCCGAGAGCCTGTTCAGCGCGTCCGCCGTCGACCACATGCACGCCGGGCCGCGCACCGCCTACAACCGGGAACTGCTCGCCCAGGGCGTCGGCAACGCGGTGGCCGGAGCGCTCGGCGCGCTGCCGATGACCGCGGTGATCGTCCGCAGTGCCGCCAACGTCCAGGCCGGCGCCCGCACCAAGGCCGCGCGGATCCTGCACGGCGTCTGGCTGCTGCTGTTCGCGCTGGTGCTGCCCGGGCTGCTGGACCTGGTGCCGCTGGCCGCGCTCGCCGGTCTGCTGGTGCACGCGGGCGGCAAGCTCGTCGCGCCGCGGGCCCGGTGGCGGCTGTGGCGCTCCGACCGCTCCGAGGCGCTTGTGCTGCTCGCCACCGCGATCGGCATCGTCACCACCAACCTGCTGGAGGGCGTGGCCATCGGACTGGTCGCCGCGCTCGCCAAGACCGCCTGGGACGTCACCCACATCCGCCTGCACGTCGAACAGTCCGCCGCCGGCACGCTCGTCCGGGTGCACGGGAACGCCACCTTCGTCAAACTCCCCACCCTGGTCGACCGCTTGGAGGACGTCACCCCGACCGGCCCCGTGGAGCTCGACCTGTCCGCCCTCACCCACCTCGACGCTGCCTGCCGCCAAGCCCTCACCGCCTGGGCCGACCAGCACCGCCGACGCGGTGTCGCCGTCACCGTGACGCCGGAGCGCGAGATGGTCAAGTCGACCTGACGGGGCACCGATTCCGTTGTCCGGCACCGCCGTTGGTCGGGGATCCGGCCGGCGGCGGTGCGGGTTCCCGGCTCGGCGCTCGGGATTCCTTCTGGCGGTCTGCCGAGAGGGGGGCTCCCCCCTTCATCTGTGCGCTGACCACCGCGGGCGTCGGTCGGGTTCGCGCGAATCAGCCGTGTGTGCCTCGGCGGCGGCGCAGGGCCACCAGGATTCCGGCGCCGAGCACCAGGATCGCGGCACCGTCGACGGCGATCCGCACCGTGTCGCCTGCGCCGGTCTCGGCGAGCTCGGCGCCCGTGCGGGCGGCCTGCGTGGGCGGCCTACGTGGGCGGGGCGGTGGTCGGCGTGCCGGCGGTGGCGGTCGTCGACGCCGTCGCCGAGTGCGAGGGCCGGGCCGACGGAGTGGCCGTCGTGGCGCTGTCCACCACGGTGAAGTCGCGGGACGGGTATCCGACGAACTGCGTGCAGACCCCGGTGCCGTTCTGGTTGGACGCAGGCTTCTGCTCGGCCGGGGCGCGGCGCGGCTGCCCAGGGCCATGACTGTGGCCGAGGCCGCGGTGAAGGCGTGGGAGCGTGACGAGGTGGGCGGGCGTGCCACCGGGACCCACGAGGAGTGCATGCAGCGGGACCGGGCAGCCGAGTCGGCCTTTGTCGGCCTCGCGATCTCGGATCACGGCCGCCGCGAGGGCGGGGAGGTCGTGATCGACCTTGATGTCGCCCCCGCCGGGGCGGCGTTGCGGGCCTCGCAGTAGGCGGGCCGTGGCGACAGGCGGACGGCCGCCTCCGCCGGGGACAGCGTGCACCCCTGAGGCGGTCGGCAGTGCCGACCGGCAACCTGCGATCGCGGATCTCCGCGCCGTCGAAGTGATGAACGGCGTTCGAGGACAAGGGAGTTCGCGCGACAGCCGGTGATGGTGGGCCCGGACCGGACCCCGGCGTGTCGTCGTGTTTCGGCGGCGGGTGGTTGGGCGGAACACCCCAGGGGTATGCGCCGAGTACGGGGCCGGGTGGGGATGTGGTCGCGGCCCCCGGATCAGCAGGCGCCGAGGTGGAGTGATGGACAGCCCGCACGGTTACCGTGTCGCGGTTCCCGGCCGTCCCGGTTCGCACGCCCCGCAGGTCACCGTGGTGGTGTACCGCACGGACGAGATCACGCCCGAGGGGCTGGCCGTGTATCTGGGCGAGGGCGGCCTGCGGGTCGTCGTGCACGGCTCGGTGGCCCGTTTCCTGGAGCCGTACCCGGACGGGCTGTGCCATCCCTGCGGCTACGCGTACCCGCTCGGCGGTTGACGGACCCTCAGGAACCGGCCGCCGGTGAGTACGGTGACAGCCGGCGGTTCGAGTGGCGACGGGGGTGGCGGGGGTGTACGGGCGGTGGTGGAAGCCGGACGCGATCTCCGGCCCGCTGGTGCGGCTCGGCGAGGTCGATCTGGTCGGCCGGGTGCCCTCGCAGGTCGGGGTGGAGGTCCGTCGGCTCGCCGCGCGCGAGGGCGTCGCGGTGCGGACCAACCCGGTCGGCGACCCGGAGGTCGCGGCGTGGGGCCTGTCGATGGGCGCCGCCCAGGCCTGGGGGCCGGGACCGTACGGATATCCGCAGTGCGGCGAGGCCCAACTCTCCGAGGTGCTGCTGGTCGCACCCGAACTCGCTGCGGATCCGTACGCGGTCGAACCCGTTCGGCGCCGGCGCGACCTGGTGGACCGGCCCGCTAACCCGGGTGCCTGGCCGGTCGCCGCCGACCTGCAGCGGCCGCGGTGGAACTGGACGCCCGGCGCGAGCGTCGGGCTGTTGCGCTTCGGGATGAGCCCCGAGCAGGTGTCGCGGGCCCTCTGCGGCGCCACGCCGACGCTGCGCCGCGGGCACCCGCACTGGACGAACCGGCCCTACCGGGACTGGCCGCACCAGACGGAGCCGCCCGGGCCTGTTCGGTGGTCGCTCGCGGAGGAGCACTACGCGGACCTCGGGGTGACCGCCGAATACCGGTGCCGCAGGGCCGGGTTCCCCGTCCTGGGGGCGGTGACGGTGGCGGGGCGCACCGGCCCGCAGCTGCACTTCGCCGGCATCCCGCTGGTCGGCCGCCCACTTACCGAGGTCGAGGCCGACCCTGACCCGCCACGCCGACGAACGCGACCTCGGTCTGCTGTACGACAGCGAGGACGAGTTCGGCCCGCAGGACGCCCACCTGTACGTGCTGCCCGTCCGGGCCGGCGACCGGACGATCAGCGGCGTCCGCCTGTTCGAACCGGACTGGAACCACCGGCGCTGACGCCCGTGCCGCCCTAGGGCTGCTGCGAACGGCGGGAAAACGGGCGGATCCGGGTGCGAACCACCGCGGTACGGGCACACGCGCAGGCATGGTGCGAATGACGAAGGCGGGCCGAGTGGGCGCGACCCGTCGGGGTCGAGCGGCAGCCTCGACTTGACCAGCTGATCGCCCAGCCACTGGACCTCGCAGCCGTAGGTGCGTGCGATGACGGCGAGGTCCGCCCCTGTGCGGAGTCGCGCGGCAATGGCTGACACGCACCTCACAGCGAGGGTCATGCGCATGCCTCGCCAGTCGGCCTCGTTGGTGGCCCACATGGTCTTTCTCCAGAACGAGACGGGTTGCAGTTGCTGGCGCAGGCCGGCCCCGCGTTCCGGGTTCGTCAGAAGGCGGGGCCGGCGGCAGCAGGGTCAGTGCGGGATGCCGGAGATGATCTCGCGTGCGCCCTGGCGGAGGAGTTCGGCGGCGACGCGGGCGCCGAGGACGGCCGGGTCGCCCTGGTGTTCGTCCCACAGCATCGCGTTGGCGAACTTGCTGCCCTCGCGGTCGAACACCATGCCGCGCAGGGAGAGTTGCCTGTCCGGCTCGGTGGTGCAGTACCCGGCGATGGGGCTGTTGCAGTGGCCGCGGAGCCCGTGCAGCATGACGCGTTCCGCCGTCACCTCCCGCTGGGTGCGCGGGTGGTTGGCCTTCTCCAACAGCGCGGCGACGGCGTGGTCCTCCTGTCGGCACTCCAGCCCGAGGACGCCCGCGCCGACGGCGGGCAGCATCTCGTCCGTGCCGAGCACGTAGCCGGGGCGCTCGATGCCGAGTCGGGCGAGCCCTGCCGTGGCCAGGATCATGCCGTCCGCATGGACGTCGATCTTCTTCGTGCCGTCCAGCTTCTCCAGCC
>NZ_BMRI01000007.1:244132-249614 GCF_014648555.1 Kitasatospora griseola | reverse complement strand
TGCTCCCGACCGCGCCGCGCACCCGGACGACCTTCAAGTCCGGTCGGGCCCGCAGGATCTGCGCCTTCCGGCGGACCGCCGACGACAGGATGATCGCACCCGGGGGGAGGTCGGCGAGCGTGCGGTAGCCGGAGCCCTCGGGGAACAGCAGCACGTCCCGCACGTCCGGGCGTTCCAGGTAGGCGGCGAAGACCAGTCCGTGGGGCAGCGGGACGTCGCCAGGTACGTCCTTCACGCAGTGGACGGCCATGTCCACCGTGCCGCCTTGCAACATGGCGTCGATCTGCTTGGTGTACAGGCCCTTGCCGCCGAGCTGTGCAAGGTCGCCCTGCCAGAGATCGGCTTCGGTCGTCACCGGAACGACTTCGGTCACCAGGTCGGGGACATGCGCGCGAAGGGCGGCGATCACCATGTCCGTCTGTGCGAGGGCCAGCGGCGAGCTACGCGTGCCGACGCGCAGGGTCCTGGCGGGGAACTCGGCTGTCATGGGGTTCATTCCTCTCATATCGGGTCTCTTGATAGGTAACGCGTCCGGGCCGCTGGAGAGGCGTCCGGATTCGAGCGGCCACGGCCGGGTGCAGCAGCCGGTGGGCGTCGTCCGCGTCCGCCCAACGCCAGGCCGACAACTCCCGTTCCTGCAAAGCGATTCGGTCGGTGTCGGCGGTACTGAGCATCGGACCGGCCCACAGGAACACGATGCGGTCCCGGGCCCCCTCGCGGTGGCTCTGCGCCCACTCCACGCCGAGCAGATCATCGGCCAACAGGTCGAGCGTCAGGCCGAGTTCCTCCCTGGTCTCCCGTCGGGCGGTTTCGAGTGGGGACTCCCCGATCTCCATCACGCCGCCGGGCAGGTGCCACGTGCCGGCCCCTGCGGCCTGGACGAGCAGCAGGCGGGACGCGGGATCGGTGCACAGGACGTACGACGTGACCGGATGGGCGGGCGCGGTGCCCAACGTTCCTCCAGAGAGCGCGAGGCGTTCAGTCTGCGCTGCCCGGGGGCAGCGGGAAGGCGGAGGCCTGCTCGGTGCGGGCGATCGGCCCGTAGGGGTCCTTGATCATGAGTACGGGTGGTGCGTGGTCGGGGATACCCAGGGCCTCGCGCACGGACTGGGTGACGACTTCGTCGCGGCTGTCGTCCATGTCTTCGAGGGTGACGAACGGGCGGTCGTCCGTGCCTTCGATCTCCAGCTCGTAGCCGGCCACGGGGTGAACTTCGACGGCGACTTCGCGGGGTATGGGCACCCGCATGGTGTAGGTCGCGAAGCCGTCGTGCTCGCCGGTCGGGGTGAAGCCGGCCTTGCGCAGGACGCGGCCGGAGGCGGGGTTGTCCGGGCGGTGCTTGGCGCGGACGTGCGGCAGCCCGAGGTGGCCGAAGGCGAGGGCGAGGATTCGGCGGACGCCCGCGGTGGCGTAGCCCCGGTCCCAGGCGTCTGCGCGCAGGATGTAGCTGACGGCCGCGACGGGGCGGTCACGGTGGAGCTTGACGATGCCGACGAGGTCGCCGTCCACGGCCAGGCCGAGCACGTACAGCGTGCGCGGGGTCTGCGCGGCGGAGGCTGCGGCGTCGCGGAGGTAGTGGCGGGCTTCGGCGGCGTCCATCGCCTCGCGGTCCAGATAGCGCGTCGCCTCTGAGCTGTAGATCCGCAGCAGGGCCTCGGCGTCACGAGGGCTCAGTTCGCGCAACTCGATCAACCGGTCACCGTCTCAAGGAGCTTGGCCAGTTCGGCGGCGGTGGGCCGGTCGTCCGGTTCGGCCAGGAGGACGGGGCGCAGGTGGTTTTGGAGGGCGGGCCACGGCGATGCCCTGGACAGTGGCACGGCCCTGGCAGCGATGGCCTCGCGGCGTGTCCTCAGCGGCGTCTGCCAGCTCAGGCCGGCAGCCGAATAGTGCAGTGGCCAATTCCCGGTGACGCAGGTCCACAGGGTGCCGGCCAGGGCGTAGACGTCGGCGGGCTGCGTGGTGGTGACCGGTTGGGGGCCGGTGATGATCCGGGCCGCCAGTTCGGGCGCGGTGAGGTGGATCATCGTGCCGGAGAACGCGGCCCACGGAGTGCTGCCGATCTTCCGGGACCAGGCGAAGTCGAGCAGGCGCGCGGTGCCGTCCTTGTGGTGGACGCCGTGCTGCGGCTGGAGGTCCCCGTGCACCCACCCGTCGGCGTGGAGGTCCGCCACGGCGCGGCACAGCCCGACTGCGGCGGCGAGGGCCCCGTCGCGCCCGCCGTCGCCCTTGCGGAAGGGCTGGAAGCGCCCCCAGGTGGACTTCCCGGCCAGCCACGGGGTGACCAGCCAGACGCCGTCGGTGTACCGGCCGGCGGTCACGGTGTAACCGGGGAGCTGGTCCAGCACGGAGGCCTCGCGGGCGGTGACTTCGCAGGCCTCGCCGGTGCCGAGCTTGATGCTCGCCGCACCGTCCGGGCCGGTGGCCTTCCACACCGCAGAGCCACGCCGGTTGCTGATCGGCGCCAGGGCCATTGGGTCGCCGCAGAGGGTCTTGGCGGCCTTCACGGCTTCCCGGGCTTCGGCAGGGTACTTGCCCACTCTCGAACTGCCTTCCATTCGCAAGGGATGTGCCCGAAGACGTCCCGCCCGTCGTCCACCGCCACGGCCAGGGCCGTTGCGAGGTCGGGCGTCTCCGTGAGGAACTTCGGATCCAGCGGCCGCACGCCGGCCCGCACCGGCAGGAACGAGAACGGCGGCGGCGGCATGCGCTGTCCGTGCCGGCCGGTCTCGGCCGCGCCCCCGGGCGAACTTGCCGACCATGACGCCGACCTGGGCGTACAGGTGCTTCAGCGCCCAGTGCGGCCAGGCCAGCAACTCCCGGTGCCCGGCGCCCTCGCACTGCCCGAGAACCACGACGTTCTCGCACGCGAGAAGGCCGTACGGCCGTCCCATCAGCGGGCGCACCCATTCCGCGGCCTGAACCCCAGCGTGGAACAACTCGGCTTCCACGGCGTACCGGTGAGCACCGGGGGCGATCTCGTACACCGTCCACCCGGTCATTCCGCGCCGGACGGACGGCCGCAGGAACGGGCAGTGCTCGGACACCTCGGCGACGTACCCGTGTACGTCCACGCCGACGGGGTGTTCGGTGCGGGCTTCGACGAGGCGGAGCGCCCCGGCGGTCGGCCGGGACACTCCGACGCGGAGTTCTGCGCTCACAGGTAGGACGCCGCCGGGACCAGCTCGTCGCCGTCGGTGCCTTCGATCGGGCCGCAGTCCCACTCCGCCCATACCGTGCCCGTGGTGCGGTAGCGGCCCAGGGCCTCGGCGTCCAACTCGCCGTCGGCGTCGGTGAACCAGATCTCCGGCAGGGGCCCATACGCCTTCTCGTAGGTGCCCACCCAGTCGATGAAGCCATCGCCGCCGAGCTCCATGTGCTGGAGCCTGCGGCCGGCGCACTTGACGGTGAAGGCGTCGTACTCGTCGGGGGTCTCGGTGAGCCGGTGCCAGATCAGGTCGATGGCCCCGGAGAACATCTGCGGCACGGGTCGGCCGGCGTCGAGGAACTGACCGGCGATCGTGAAGAACTTGCCCAACTCGGCCAGCGCCGTGGTGGGTTCGGTGACGGTGTCCACGTGCTTCTCCCATCGGGTTGACTGCGCCCGCTCGTCACGGACGAGCGGAGCGGGGGTGGTGCCCCGGCCTGGCGAAGAATCCTCCGTCAGGCCGGGGAGTTCATGGGTGCTGTGCGGCACGCGGGTGTGGGTCAGACGCGGCCGGATGCGAGCAGGGCTGCCGCCAGCGCAAGCAGCACCACCAGCGCCACGGTGTACGCCACGACGACCGGCCGGGAGGTCGGAACACCGCGCGCGGCACGTTCGGTCGCGGCGCGGTAATCGTCCTGATCGTCCACGCCGTCTACGCCGGCCGCTTGTCGAGGGCGGCCCGCAGTGCGGCGCGGCGCTGGGGCGTCCGGGCGCGGGCGATGCAGTCGTCGCAGATCCAGTGGCCCGTGCTCCGGGCTTCCCCGGGGGCCTGGAGCAGGAGGCCCACGCAGACCAGCGTCTCGCGCCGGCAGACGCAGCAGGTCCCCTCGCGGTAGCCGTCGGGCCGGTCCACGACACGGCCCTCGCCCACGGTGCGGACCAGCGGCCCCGTGCCCGCTCCGCCGCTTCCCCGCATACTCACGCGGCACCCCTGCGGGCGATGCAGTTGCGGCAGCGGCACGAGGACCGCACGGCCGACTCCTGCACGGCCTCGCCCAGGGACGGGGCCCGGCCGGCCACGTTGGCCTTCTGGTACTCGGCCAGTGGGTTCCAGCCCTTCGGGAGCTTGTACCGCTCGGCCTTCGACGGGCCGGGATCGGGGTCGCGGTAGACCCTCGGGGTCTTGCGTCTCGTCATGGTGGTGTTCCCTCCCCCGAGGCCGCCGTGGGAGGCCCGTCCTCGGGATTCGTGCGACTGCCTGGGGGCTTGTGGGATCAGGCGTCGCGGTCACTACGGATCTACCGGAAGCGCGAGCCGAGCGTGCCGGCGGACGGCATGGTGCTGGTGGACATGCTGGTCCTCCCGCTGGGTGGTTGAGGCTGCCGTAGGGGGCTCCACGGCAGGGCAGCACCGTCGTTCGCAGAAGACCGAGTTGGCACTAGGCTTCCGCTGTCACCGGTGATGCCGTAGTCATGAAGTTACGGTCGGTGAATCCAGGGTTCGACGGACTGCCGGTACGAGTTACCTGGACGACCGAGGCCAAGGGGGGGAAGAAATGGCTGGACGGACACCACCGAGGCGCACCGAAACACTGACTGACAGTCCGTCCGAGGTCGTCAGGGTCCCCGAAGGGGTGATTTCCGGCTTCCTGTTGAAGGTCATCCGGGAACAGATCCCGAGAACTCAGGACGAGTTGGCCGAGGACCTGGGCATCGACAAGAGCACCGTCCAGGGCTGGTAGTCCGGCCGCCGGCCACTCTCCTCCACGCGAGCCGGGAACCTGGTGATGCTGCGCCGGAGGCTGATCCTGCTAGGCGCGCCAAGTGGGCTGGTCAACCTGATCAGCCTTGCCATGGACGCAGACTTCGTCCTCAGCGAGATACTGCGCTTCAGGCCCGCGAGGGCCGAAGTTCTGGGGCATCCACTGGCCGGGTGGGTGCTTACCCGCGACACCACGCACATGATCGGCTGGGCGGTCAGCGGGGTTCTGCCCGGCGCGGTGGCTGCCGAGTTGAGCATCCCTGCCGCCCGACGCGGGCCTGTTTCCACCGCGCCGCTTCTCGGGCAGGACATGCGCGCGCGATTCTTCGACAACCTCCGGCATACCGCCGACCTGGTGGAGAGCGGGGGTGAGGAGACCGCCTTACTCCGAAGGCAGGTCTGGTACCTGTCCTCCTACGACCGGGCCCGCGATGTGGCCGAATGGTTCGGGGGGATGCAGCGTCGAGGGCGGATCCCCTCGGCGGGCTCGGGATGGTCGCCCCGCTGGGCCGAGGCGCGCTCGGTCGCGGCGGCACTGGCGAGGAAGGGAGATCCAGAACTACTCCGGGACTTCAT
>NZ_BMRI01000007.1:240965-244103 GCF_014648555.1 Kitasatospora griseola | reverse complement strand
GCTCGATCACCGACAACGACGACTTCGAAGCCGCGAACCTGAACTACTGGGCTCACTGGCTCGGGCTCGATTCACGTCCCCAGACCAGCGATGACTTCATGGCCGAGCAGGAACGCCCCGCGTGGGACGCGTCATCGCTGCTGCGGCAGTTCGCCATTCGGCTGGACCGCGCAGGCGAGTACACCGATCTGTACGTCCATTCGATCTGGGCACTCATGCTCACCCGCCGGGGCCTGGCCGACGCAGACCCCCGTACAGCCCGGGACCTGGCTGCACGAGTGCGCACGTTGCTGGACGGTGACGGTCTTTCAGGGCAGTCCCGCCGAGAGCTGGAGTCTGTGCACTACGGTCTGCGGGTAGGCGGATACAGCAACAACCGATCAAACAGCGAAGGACAGCGATGACGGACGACAAGCAGGCGAAGGGCACCGCTGGCTACCTGTTCGAGGCGGGCATGCTCAAGCGGGCGAAGCGCTCCGGCTGGTGGATCGCTGGGGTCAAGGATCCTGAGACGATCGCCGAACACTCCTTCCGAACGGGCATCGTGGGCGCAGTGCTCGCAATGATGGAGGGAGCCGACCCGGCCAAGGTCGCCCTGCTGTGCCTCTTCCACGACACCCAGGAGACCCGGGTCAGCGACATCCCCCACATCAGCCGGCGCTACCTCACCGCGGCCTCGAACGAACGCGTGACCGCCGATCAGGTCAGCGCCGCTCATCCGGCTGTCGTTGCCGGAGTACAGGCCATCGTGGAGGAGTACGAGAACGCCGAGAGCCTGGAGGTCGTCGTCGCCCATGACGCGGACAAGTTGGAGTGCCTGATCCAGGCAGTGGAGTACCGCGAGCAGGGCTACCAGAACGTCCAGCCGTGGATCGACAGCAGCCTCGGCAGCCTCAAGACCGAGTCGGCGCGCACCCTCGCCGAGGCCGCTCTGACCATGACGTCCTTGGAGTGGCAGAAGGTCTACCTCGGCTGACCGCTCACCTCCCCAGCCCCACTTCCGATGGAGGTGGGGTGCTCCGCGTCTTGCCGCACCGCTCGGTCACGACGAGGGGGTGGGGCCTGGTGTCACCCGGTACTGCTCCCGTTCTTTCGGGGGCGGGAGCGGGACGGTGATGGACAGTTCGACGGCGGCGACCTGGCGGGTGGGGTAGCCCAGGCGGCCGGCGGCGGCTCCGATCCAGGCTCCGGTGGTGTTCTTGGGCATCCAGACGCCGCCGTGTTTCTCCACGGTGCCGATCTGTCCGCCGAGGCCGGGCACGACCCGGTGGTGGCCTCGGCGGCCTTCGTAGTCGAGTTCGAAGAGTCGCTCGTTCCATCGGCCGTGGGGCAGCAGGTTGGCGGGGTTGATGGCCAGGGGTGTGTCCTTCCGTTCGATCGGGTCGGGGTGGGGTTTAGCACCAGCGGCCGGCGGGGCCGGTGGAGCACGGACGGGCGGGGGCCGTGGGGGTGGGGCCTGGTGTCGGCTGCCCGAGTTCGACTCCGTCGGCGAGCGGCTGGCGGACGGCGGCCTCGGTCTGGTGGCGGTGGGGGTGGCGGGAGAGGAAGTGGTCGTTCTCCTGGATCTCGTACATGTCCTGCGTGAAGTCGGCTTCGTTGAGCGTGACTTCGAAGCGTCGGTGGTGCCCGGCGCCTGTGACGGTCCAGCGGCTGGCACCCACCGCGGACCAGGTGAGGGTGATGTCCGCGCCGGTGCGGGCCCGCTGGGCGCGCTCGCGCTCGGCCTGCTCGTCGGCGAGGCGCTGACGCTTGGCTTCCTGCTCGGCCCGGTGCTGGCGCTCGGTGTCCTCGCGCAGCCGCAGGAACTCGGCGCGGGACCGGGCGGCTTGGTGTTCCAGCTCCAGGAGGTTCTGGCGGGCCTTCTCGCGGCGTCGGGCGGCTCCCTTGCCGCCCGGGGAGCGGGGGCAGCCCCGACCACCCTGGGCAGCCGCGCCCACCCCCACTGCCAGGCCGTGCCGATCTTCTCCCGTCGCTACCGACTCCCCGACGAGAACGCGAAGTTCGCCCGGATGTGGCAGGTCTTCGGGGGCGGCTCGCTGGCGGACTGGCGCACCTACTACGGCACTGCCTAGTGAATGGCGCGCTTCAGTAGCACTTCCCGGTGAACAACCTCCGTGGAGCTGCCGGTCCTCTCAACGTAGCGGTTCGCGCTCACCGCCTCCCAGCCCTGCGAGCCCAGAGTGTTCAGCTCCGAAAGATCGACGTTCCAGCCACGCACCCTTACGTCGATGATCTTGTACTCCCAGCTCGCTCCCACAGCTTCCCCTTCGCCCTCGCGGTGGCGTCCTATGTCGATGGTGACACGCCCACTCGTAGGCGCGCTGGGAGTTCAGCACGCTCTTCGGGCACCGACACCGCCCAATTGGCATACCCATCAACAGAACCTAGGAGAGACGTGCCCGAGACCCCGGCCCCGGCCGAGGCGATCCCCGGCGGCGTGGCCCACCCGGACACCCCGCCCACTGAGCCGGAACCCGAAGCCCCGGCCCCGAAGCCCTCGGAGCCGGACTACCGGGCGCTGTACGAGAAGATGCAGGCCGACCTGGACGCGACCCGCGAGCGCGGCCAGGAGGCCGGCGTGGAGGCGGACGAGCTTCGCGCGCAGGTCGCCCAGCTCCAGGAGCAGGCGATGCGCGACCGGATCGCCGCCGAGTACGCCCTGCCGCCGGTCCTCGCGGCTCTGGTCCAGGGCGGTGACGAGGACGCGGTGCGCCGGCACGCCGAACAGCTGGCCGCCGTCGCCGCGCCGAAGCCGCTGCTGGGTGCCGGGGGTCTGACCCCGCACGCTGAGCCCGATCCGTACAAGGGCCTCGCCGAGAAGCTGCGCCAGCGCCGCTACGGCATCTGACCCCACCCGCACCGCATGAGGCCGTCCCGCCCCGGGGCGGTCTTCCGTATCCCCGAGGAACAGCGCCATCTCTCTCAACCCCGCACGTGCCAACGCCTTCCAGAACCCTGACAAGCTCGTCGCCCAGGCTCTCGCGAACCTGAAGGACTCCGTGGTCCTGGCGAGCATGTTCGACCGCCGCTCGGCGGCCGAGTTCGTCAACGCCACCGGCCAGGTCATCTCGATCCGTCGACCCGCTCGCCTGAAGGGCGCGGAGGAGGCGATCGACGCCAAGCGAAAGTTCAACGACA
>NZ_BMRI01000007.1:219033-240939 GCF_014648555.1 Kitasatospora griseola | reverse complement strand
CCTCGACCTGGATCCAGTCGGAGAACCTGAACGAGGGTCTGCTGACCGTCAAGATGGACACCCACGCCTACTCCGCGGTGGACCTCTCCGACGCCGAACTCACCCTGGATCTCCTCTCGTTCGGCGAGCAGGTGATGGTCCCGCAGGTGGACAGCATCACCGAGCGCCTGGAGCGCAAGGTCGCCACCGTGATGAACGAGTTCCCGGACGTCGCCACCGCCGCGAAGATCCCGGTGGACCTCACCAAGGCGGCTTCCGACGAGCACGCCGGCCAGATGATCCGCAAGGCCCTCGGCCGGCTCCGCGTCCAGCTCAACAGCCAGAACATCCCGAAGGAGGGCCGCGTCGCCGTCCTCGGCGCGGAGGCCGCGTTCTACCTCCTGAACGACCAGAACATCCTGCGGGCGAACGAGTCCGCCAACGGCGGCGCTGCGCTGCGGGAGTCCACCCTCGGCCGCATCCACGGCTTCCCCCTGGTGGCGTGGTCATCACCAGCGACGCCCTGCATACCCAGCGCGAGCACGCCGACTACCTCCTGGACCGCGAAGCCCACTACATCGTGATTGTCAAGGGCAACCAGAAGAAGCTCCGCAAGCAGCTCAAAGCCCTTCCCTGGATGGAGATCCCGCTCCAGGGCCGCACGAAGAACGCCGGCCACGGGCGTTCGGAGATCAGGCGGATCAAGGTGGCCACCGTGAACAACCTGCTCTTCCCCGGTGCACGGCAGGCCGTCCAGATCAAGCGCCGCCGCACCGACCGCAAGACCGGCAGGACCACGGTCAAGACCATCTACGCCGTCACGAGCCTGACCCCCGACCAGGCCACTCCAGCCCAACTCGCGACCCTGATCCGGGACCACTGGCAGGTGGAGGCCCTGCACCACGTCAGAGACACGACTTTCGCCGAGGACGCCTCGCAACTGCGCACCGGCAACGCACCCCGCGCGATGGCCACCTGGCGCAACCTCGCCATCGGAGCCCTGCGACTGTCCGGCGCGACAAACATCGCGGCTGCCCTACGACACAACGCCCGCAACGCGGACCGACCGCTCGCCCTCCTCGGGCTCAGCTGATCACGAAACAGACGACACACGACTTCACCGAAGCCCCGCTCCGCGTACCACTCCTGACTTCTGCCATCAGAAACACTATGCGGTGAGTAGCCGACGGATGCGTTCGTACTCGGCGACCATCTGCGGTGTGGCGAGGAAGTCGTGGAGATCGGCTGAGACCTCGTGGTCGACGTCTTCGATCGAGCGGATGGCGAGCTCGTAGAGCTCACCGCGCCGTCTCTCTTCCAGGTAGTCCTTCCAGTGCGCGAGTGCGTTGACGATGGTGAGGATCCCACCGTCCAGGTCGCCATCGGCCAGGATGCCGTCATCGATCGTCGCAAGCTGGCCACTGAGCTCGGCGGCGCTGATCGTCAAGACGTTCTCGCGGGCGGTGGTGAGCGCCGCCCAGGCATCCTGGGTGAGCTCGTCCTCGGCGGCATGCTGGAGCAGCTCCGGGCGTACCAGGCGGGTGACTGTTTCCTCCCCGAAGACACGAACGCTGTGCTCGCTGGCTCCGATGATCAGCTGAAGAATGTCCGCTTCGAGTTCCCTGTATTCCACGGAACCAGCCTATAAGCATCGCTATCAAGCGCTCCCGAGTGGACCGCGAGACCGGCAAAGCCACGGTGAAGACCCGCGGTCACCAGCCTGGCTGCGGCGCAGGTCACCGCCGTCCAACTCGCGAGACCGGTACGTGATCACCGGCAGGTGGAGCCCCTGCACCACGTGCGAAACGTGACCTTCACCGAGGAGGCCTCGCACGATGGCCACCTGGCGCAACCTCTCCATCGGCGCCCTACGACTCGACGGTGTCCGCAACATCGCAGCCGCCTACGCCGCAACGCCCGCGACGCGACCCGCGCACTCAACCTCCTCGGACTCACAGGATCACGAAGCGGACATCCTGCGACTTTGCCGAGGCCCTGGCCTGGAGGCATCCCCCTTGACCACCCTGGACTTCGCCGACCTCAAGTCCGTGACCGGCCGCCGAGAAGCGGTCTCGCGCGGGCTGCGCACCGGCTACCCGTTCCCCGACCCCGAGGACTGGCGGGGTGCCGCGTGAGCCTGCTGGAACGCGGGCGCACGCGTGTCACTATCCACACCGTCGTCATGGTCGATGACGGCTACGGGGACTTCCGGCCGGCACCCGGCCCGTCCGCCACGTACTGGGCGTGGGTTCAGCCGGTCGGCGACGCCGCAGGCTGGCGGGCACCGGTCGGCGCCCAGGTCGGATGGGCCCCGCCGATCCGCCGGAAGGTCGTCCTCCCGCCGGACACCGTGATCGACAAGTGGTCCGCCCTGTCCTTCGCCGATCAGGGCGACCCCGGCACCCGGTGGGCGGTGGTGGACCCGCCGCGCGCGCCCACCACGGCGCGTCCGACCGCATGCGCTTCGTCAGTGTGATCGTGGAAGGCGGTGGCCAGAGCGGCGGAAGTCCGACCTGACCTCGACGCCGTGGTCGCCGCTTTGCTGGGGGTGATGGGCGTGCTCAAGCTGGAGGCCGAGGAACGCAAGGCCCGCGTCGTCGCGAAGGCCGCCCTGCACGTCGAGACGGGCGCGTTCATCGCCGGGCTGAAGGTCCACCGGCACTCCAAGGGCTACGCGATCGTCAACCTCGATACGCTGGCCGCCCATAAGAACTGGGGCGGCTGGAACGAGCGCGCCGGACGCCCCATTGACGGCATCCGGGCTTGCCGCGCGTGAAGAACCCGCTGACGAAGTCCACGGCGTGCCGGTCGATGCGCAGGAAGTCCGGATTCGCCACGCCTCCCGGCAGCACCAGCGCGTCGAAGTCGGCGGCCGAGGTGTCTGCGGCGACCGCGTCCACCGTGAACGCGTCCGCCCGCTCCAGACGGTGGAACGCTCGGATCCGCCCCGGCTTCGTCGACACCAGTCGCGGTGTCCCGCCGTGGTCCACGACCGTCTGCCACGGCGAGGTCAGCTCGACCTGCTCCGTCCCCTTGGGCGCCGCCAGGAAAGCGACGGTGACGTCGTTCAGCTCGTTCATCTCGACCGTCCGCTCCCGGCTCTCGCGGTCCCCCCGCCCCGCGGGCTCCGGCTCAGTTCTCGCGGGTGTCGCCGAACCGGAAGCGGCGGTGCATGCGTTCGTGCCAGGTCAGTTCGGGTGCGACGAGGTCGTCCGGGGGCAGGGACTCGTGTGGTCCGGCGGGGCCGGGGTGGGGCGAGGCGGTGCGTTCGGTCTCGCGGGCCTGCTCGCCCAGCACCGTCAGCCGGGGCGGGGCGGCGTTCGCGCGGACGGTCGGGAACAGTTGGGCCTCCTCCAGCCCGAAGTGTCCCGTCGCCTCCTCGATCAGCCGGGCCAGCAGCCGGTCGAACTCGGTCGAGCCGGCCGCGGTCGTCTCCAGCTCGCGCACCAACCCGTACAGCGCCGTGTGCGTCTGCAGGCCGTGGGCCACCGCGTCGTCATGGGGCGGGCGACCGTCACGGGCGAGCGGGTACAGGTACTCGTCCTCCGCTGCCAGGTGCCGCACCAGCGTGTCGGCGGTGAGGGACGCCAGCCGGTCGCGACGCGGATCGCCCAGTGGCAGACCCGCCAGTTCGCTGAAGCGCACCCGCAGCACCTCATGGTCGGTCGTCAGCTGTTCCAACAGGTCCAGCCCCTGTTCGGTCGCCATCGTCACGCACCTCTTCGTCCGCTGTCCCACCCCCTCCCCGGCGCGCTTGCCCGACTCCGCGAACCGGAAACCGGGCTGCTCCGGCGGCCTGCGGAAAGCGGTTTCCGATTCCCCGCCGTGGCGGCCCGTGGCGGCCCGAGGCAAGGTCGGTAAGCGCTTTCCGCTTCCGTTGCGACGCCGGGGTCGGCCGTTCTCGCGTCACCGGCCACCCGGCGTCCGCGTGCCCCGCCCTCGGACCGTCCCGACCGGGGCTAGCCTCGCAGCGTGGCGAATCCGTTCGTGGACCCCGAGGTCGAGCCGACCCCCGACCTGGTCGCCGATGCGCTGGGCCCGGCGGTCGAGGGCTGGGACGCGTTGATACGGGAGCTGGCGGAGGCCGGGGTCGAGGCGCTGTGGCGGTGGTTCCGCGACGGCGGATGGCTGGTCAAGGCTGCCAACCGGGCACGGACCGTTGCCTGGATCGCGGTCGACGGCAACGTCACGACCTGCAACTTCCTGTTCGCCGAGCGCCTCCGTGACACCGTCGCCACGCTGCCGGGCCTCACCCCGGACCTGGCGCGGACGATCCGGGACGAGCCTCTTCGCGGCAAGCTCTTCACCGTCGCGTTCACCGTCAGGACCCGGGCCGACGTCGACCGCCTGCGCCCGATCCTGAGAGCGCGCATCGCCCTCCGGTAGTCCGACCGACACCCGCGGTTTCTGTGGCACGGGTGTGCCACCTCGGCAGGTCGGTCGGTCACCGGCCGGACGGGCGAGCTGCGGAGCCCGGTCGGCCGCCGGTGCGGTGGTTCGGTGGTTCGGTGGTTCGGCGGTTCAGGCTGTGCTGGCGATCTCGATGCAGGCCAGGTCGATCTGGTCGGCGAGCTGGCGAACCAGGTCGGCGAGCACCGCGGTGGTCACCGGGTCGAGCCTGTTGTCGTCGCGGTCCGCCCACTCCTGCCACTCCTTGGGCAGCGCCCGCAGCAGTTCGACCACCTGCTGGGCGGGAATGGCCAGATCACCGGAGAGCCCGCAGATCACCGGAACGCTGAGTCTCCCCATGGTGTCCACCTCCTTCTGCCTGGCGCTTCTGCTTCTCTGCTCATTCGGGCGTCTGCCCGGGAGCGGACGGTGGAAACGGCCTCCGGTCCGGACCGCCGGGGGGCGGCGGGCGGAGCGGCGATTGTGGGCCGATCCGGGGACGCAGCGAGTGGCGTCGCGGCCGGAAGCAGGCGGTTGTGCGTTCATGGGCCACGCCCGAGTTGCGAGTGCCGTCGGGAGAACGACACAGGAGAGTGGGCCGGGAGGAGGTGGAACCGGGATGGGCACCGGCAGGCACGGAGGACGGCGGGGTGCGGCCCGGGCGGGCTCGGGGGACGGGGTCCTCCTGTGCCGTCCGAGCCGGTGCGGCCCTGGGCGGTGGGTGACCGGGCGGTGGGTGACGGTGCGGGCGGGAGGCCCGGGGAGTCGTGCCGTGCGCGGGCGGGCCCGGCAAGGGGTGGAGCGGGTCGGGCAGGCGCGGCAGCGGGAGGTGGGGCGCTGATGCCCGAACGCACGGACGGACGGCAGGACGACAGGGTTCGCGCGCCGCTCGGCAGCCGGCCGGCCGGGCCGCGGCGGCGGGCGGCGCTCGCGCGCGGCACCGGCGTGCCCGTCCGGCGGACCGGGCTGGAACGGGCGGCCGGGCGGGCGTGGCGGCTGCTCGCCGTCGCGGTCGCCGGGTACGCCGGGTACCTGATCGTCAGCCGACTGCTGCTGCCGGTGGTGGCGGTGTTCGTCGCGCTGGTCGTCACCGCGGTGCTGCGCCCGGCCGTCGACCTGCTGGCCCGTCGGATGCCGCGAGCGCTCGCGGTGCTGCTCACCGTGCTGGGTGCGCTGGTGGTGCTCGCCGGGCTGGCGGCACTGCTCGCGGTGGTGGTCAGGTCGCAGTCCGGGCAGCTCGGCGGGCAGGTGCGCGGCGGGCTGGACCGGCTGGAGCACTGGCTGGAGGGCCCACCGTTCCACGCCCGGGCCGGCACCCTCGGCGACCTGCGGCAGCGGCTCGGCCAGCTGATCAGCACCCACCGGCAGACCGTGCTGTCCACGGCCGTGACCGGCGCGGGCTGGGTGGTGGAGGCGGCGGCCGCCGGTGCGCTGGCGCTGTTCTGCGCGGTGTTCTTCGCGCACTCGGGGGAGCGGATGTGGAGCTGGGCGACGTCCCTGCTGCCCACCCGCGCCGGCGGCGTGTGGCAGCGAGCCGGCCAGGCCGCGTGGCGCACCTTCGCCGGCTACACCCGCGGCCTGTTCCTGGTCGCGGGCACCAACGCCGTCGTGGTCGGCGTCGCGCTGGCCGTGCTTGGTGTGCCGCTCGCCGTGCCGCTGGCCTTCCTGGAGTTCGTGGCGGCGCTGATCCCGCTGATCGGCTCACCGATCGCCCTGGCCGTGGCCTCGCTGGTCGCGCTCGCCACCCGGGGGCCGGTGACCGCGCTGGTGGTGCTCGTCCTGATCGTGGTGGTCGGACAGTTGGAGGGCCACGTTCTGCACCCGCTGGTGATGGGCTGGGCGGTACGCCTGCACCCCGTCGCGATCGCCCTGGCGGTCGCCATCGGCGGCACCCTCGGCGGGATCGTCGGCGCGGCGGTCGCGGTGCCGGTGCTGTCGGTCGGGTGGGCGGTGTTCCGCGAACTTCACGCGCCGGGGGGCGGGTCGGGCGGCGGCTGAGGGGCGCGCGACAGGCGGTCGCGTGCGCCGGGCGCGCAGAAACGGGTCGGACGAGAGCCGGGCGTGCGAAGTCGGCCCACGTACGCGCCCGGCGGGTGAACCATCGGGGCGGCCCGCGCGGTCGCGCGTTCGATGTCGACCCGTAGTTCGGCCGGCAGTTGGAGCCCCCGGGTGGGTGAGCCGTACCGACCGCCGTGCTCACCGCCACGCGTCATGCCGCCCCGGACCCGCCTCCGCCCGTCCCAATGACGCCCGCGCCGCCCGCGGTGCCGGGTGCGGGTCGGCGCAGCGGCGGGCCTGCCTCGGGGTTCCCGCAGAGAGCGCACAGCGCCGTCCAGGCCATCGCGCGGAGTCGGTACGCGGCCCGCCGCGCCGAGGCTGCCGGACCCCTCGCGACGCTCACCGGACACCGGCCCCGGTGCGGGCGGGCACGCCGGGGTCCAGCACCTGGTGGCCGAACTGCCACAGTGCCTTCCACTGGGTGAGGGCGTGCGGGTACGGGGTGTTCACCAGGGCGCCGTCCATGTCGAACAGCGCGGCCGCGGCGTCCGCTGCCATGGCGTTTCCTCCTCAGGACGGTCCCGGGTCCCGCCGGAGCGGTCCCGGCGTTTCGGCCCGTCTACCCCCAACGCCCGCCCGCACACCCACTGTTGTGCCGAAGTCGTTTCCGGGTCCGGCACCGCGAACGGACCCGAGCGCGGAGAGGGTCGCAGGACGATGCCCGAGAACGGCCGGGGCTGCTCGCACCGACCGCCGGCCCGGTGCGGCTCCGGCTGCTGAACGTCGCCATCGGCGCCACAGCGGCGCTGCTGAACGTCGCGATCGCCGCCACGGCGGCCCGGGCTGATCGTCGGCGGGGCCGCCGTCGCGCCGCTCACCCGCGAGGCGCGGCATGGCCCGATCTGACAGAACCTGGTCGTTGCGGCCATGTCCGTCCGGGCGGAAGGATCGAGACATGCCTGCACCGCACCGTGTCGTGATCGCCGCTTTCCCCGGCATCGAACTGCTGGACGTCACCGGGCCGGCCGAGGTGTTCTCGGTCGCCTCGCGTGTCGGGGGCGGCGACCGGCCGGGGTACCTGGTGCGGATCGCGACGGTGGACGGTGGCCCGGTGACCACCTCCAGCGGGGTGCGGCTGATGGCGGACCTGACGTTCGACGAGGTGGCCGATCCGGTCGACACCCTGCTGGTGTCGGGCGCGATCGAGCTCGTCGACGGTGGGGTGCGGCCGGTGATCGACCACGCCGTCACCGAGTGGCTGCGCGGCGCGGCGCCACGGGCCGGGCGGACCGGGTCGATCTGTGCCGGGGCGCACCTGCTGGCCGCCGCCGGGCTGTTGGAGGGCCGGCCCGCCACGACGCACTGGCTGACCGCGGACCGGCTGGCCGCCGAGTACCCCGGTGTCCGGGTCGACCCCGACCCGATCTTCATCCGGGACGGACGGCTGTGGACCTGCGCCGGCATCACCTCGGGGATGGACATGGCGCTGGCCATGGTCGCCGAGGACCACGGCCAGGACCTCGCGCTGATGACCGCCCGGACGATGGTGATGTACGTCAAACGCTCCGGCGGGCAGAGCCAGTTCAGCGTGCCGCTCTCGGTCCGGACCGCTTCGGACGACCGGGTCGACGAGCTGCGCCGGTGGATCGCCGAGCACCTCACCGAGGACCTGTCCCTCGAAGCCCTGGCAGCCCGCCTCCACGTGAGCACGCGTCACTTCACCCGGCTGTTCCACCGGCGCACCGCCATGACGCCCGGCGCCTCTGTGGAGGCGGCCCGGCTGGAGGCCGCCCGGCGGCTGCTGGAGGACAGCGACCGCAGCCTGCCCGAGGTCGCCGCCGTCAGTGGCCTCGGCTCCGTGGAGACCCTGCACCGCGTGTTCCGGCGCAGGCTCGGAACCACCCCGGCCGAATACCGTCGCCGCTTCTGACGTTCCGTCACTCCCGCCGTCCACCGGCCGTCCGTGCTCGCGCGCACGGGTGGCCGGGCCCGTCCGTGCCCGCACGCGGCATCGACCCGTACCCCGAACCCGCGCGCACGGGTGGCCGGGCCCGGCCGTGCCCGCACGCGGCATCGACCCGTACCCCGAACTCCCTCGGAGGAGAAGCATGTCCCGCACGAAGGTCGTCCCGATCCCGGTCATGGGCCGGCACAACATTAATGCCTACCTGCTGCTCGGCCGCAGGCCCGTCCTGGTCGACGCCGGAACTCCCGGCAGCGGCCGGAAGATCCACGACGGGCTCGCCGCCCGCGGCGTGGACCCCGCCGACCTCGCGCTGATCGTCATCACCCACGGCCACATCGACCACTTCGGCTCCGCCGCCGAACTGCACCGGCTCACCGGCGCGCCCCTGGCCGGCCACGTCGCCGACCTCGGGCCGTACTGCTCGGGCCGCGTCCGCGAACCGTACCGGCCCACCGGTCCGATGGGACGCCTGATGGCCCGCAACCGGAAGCTCCACGTTCGGGCCGAGCCGTTCGAACCCGAGGTGCTCGTCCGCGGCGTGACGAGCCTGGAGGAGTTCGGGGTCGAGGCGCGGATCATGCCGACGCCCGGCCACACCGCCGGATCGGTCTCCGTCCTCACCGACAGCGGCGACCTCGTCGCCGGTGACCTGATCGCCGGCTCCTTCATGGGCCTGATCCCCGGCCGGCCCGCCAACCCGCCCTTCCACGACGATCCCCGGCAGAACCTCGCCAGCCTCCGCTCGATGCTCGACCTCGACCCGGCCCGCCTGCACGTCGGCCACGGCACCCCGCTGGATCCCGCCCGGGTGCGGCGCTGGGCCGAGCGGGAGCACCGCCGCCTCGCACGACGCGGGGCCGGGGCTGGGGCCGGTCGCGCCGAGGAGTGAGGTGCCGCTCACGGCAGCCCGCCCCCGACCGGTCGTCGGGGGCGGGCGTGCGACGGTCTGCGGGTCAGCGCTTGAAGGCGCCCTTGACCCTGTCGACACCCTCCTTGATCGCGTCCTTCGCCTTGTCGGCGGTCTGCTTGGCCTGGGCCTCGGCCTGGTCGCCGCGGCCCTCCTGCTCCAGCCGCTCGTTGCCGGTGGCGGCGCCGGCCTTCTCCTTCGCGGCGCCGACGGCTTCCTCGGTGCGGTGCTTGATCCGGTCGGAGGCGTCACTCATCAGGGTGTCCCTTCTCGCGCTGTCAGGCGGCGGGTTCGTGGCTTCGTGGCTTCGTGGATTCGGGTCCGAGAGTTCGTGGGTTCGTGGGTCCGTGGGTTTGCGGGTTCAGTGCGTGAAGCGGTGGCGTGGACCGCCGGGCGGCCGCTGCGCGGTGGCGGTGGGGTCGACGGTGCCGGTGCCGCTCGGGCCGACCGTCGGGTCGGCGGCGCGGTCGACGACCACGGGCTCGTCCGTCGCGACCCGGTGGGCGACGCGACGGCGGCGGTGCCGGCGCAGGCCGGCGGCCACCAGGGCGATGCCGGCGGCGGCCAGCAGCGTCAGGGCGATTCCGGCGAGGAACGCGCCGAGGGTGCTGATGTCGCCGATGTGGTGGCCGAGCACCGTGACGCCCGTCTCGGGTCCGCCGCCGAGGTTGTCGGCGATCAGCAGTCCGGCGAACGCGCCGGACGCGGCGAACAGGAGGAGTCCGAGCAGCAGCATGGTCCACGTCCTTTCGCTGGCTCCGTTGCTCCGTGTCGTGCTGCGTCTGCCCGGCGGCGGGCCGCCCAATCAGCGGCCGGGCCGCAGCGGCGGACGCGCGGAGGTGCGGCGCGCAGTGCGTGGACAGCGGCGCCCCGGCCGTCCCGGCGACGGTTGCGACGCGGACGGCAGCCGGGCCGGGCGGGTCAGCTCGCGCACATCACGACGGCGGTCAGTGTGGTCCGGCCGTTTCCGGGGGGCTCGACGCCGTCGGCCGACCAGCCGACCGCGGGGCCGCCGTCGACGGCGTTGAAGGGCGTCGAGTTCTCGACCAGGAAGCCGACCCCCTCGATCCGGAATCCACCGCCGGTGACGACCGTTCCGCGGGGGCAGTGCACCTGGGAGAGCATGTAGCCGCCGTTCTCGGTCACGGCGGTGTTCCCGAAGTACATGTTCGTCACGATGCGGGTCGCCGAGGGGGCGGCCGCCGCGGTCGTGGTGGTGAGCGGGGCGGCGCAGGCCGCCACCGTCGCGCCGGTCACGGCCAGAAATCTCCACGTCGATATCACTGCGTGCTCCTGGATGCTGGGGGCCCCCGACCTGGTTCGACAGAACCAGTCGGCGGGTGGGGCGGCACCCCGGTGGGGGCCATCCGGAGGGAGCGGGATCAGGGGGCGCGGAACAGGCGGCCCAGGTGGTGGTGGAGGACGGCGGTGGCGGCCTCGGGGGTGCGCTGGCCGAGCAGGACGCTGAGGCCGAGGCCGGCGGAGAGCGCGAGCAGGGCGACAGCTTCGAGGTGCGGGTCGGTGACGGCGGCGGCCGTGAGCCGGTCGACCAGGAAGGCCTCCATCTCGTCGGGGGCGGCCAGGAAGGACTGGCCGGCGAGCGCCGGGTCGGTGACCGAGAGGACGGCGTACGCGGTGTAGACGAGGTGGAAGGTGCGGCTCTCCTCGTCGGTGGGGACGGCCTCCACGAGCACCGCCTCGACGATCTCGCGGGGGGACAGCGGCGCGGCCGACCCGGCGGTGGCGGCCCGGACGCGGTCGCGGACGCGCTCGCCCATCCGGACGCCGAGGCGGGTGAGGGCGGCGAGGAGGAGCTGCTCCTTGGTGTCGAAGTAGTACTGCACCAGGCGGACGGAGATGCCCGCCTCCTGGGCGACGGAGCGCATGGTGACGGCGTGCAGGCCCGTCCGCGCGGCGTCGCGCAGCAGGGCGTCGATGATCAGGGCCCGCCGTTCCTCGTGGTCGACCAGCTTCGGCATCCCGATCCCTTCGAACGTTTTTGTGGTACAAACATACCATCAAGCGTTCAGGAGGGGATCATGACCAGGACCAGCGTCGGACACTTCGCCGGCGAGGAAGCCCGCACCGCGTTCCTCGACGCCTACGACCGGGCCATGGAGCTGTGGCCCGCCCCGCACTATGCCCTCGACGTCGAGACCTCCTACGGCACCGTCCACGTCCACCACTACGGGGGAACCGGTACGGGCGACCCCGTCGTGCTGCTGCACGGACACGCCGGCCACCCCGCCAACTGGTACCCGCAGATCGCCGCGCTCGGCGCCCACCACCCCGTGTACGCGATCTCCACCCTCGACGACCCCGGCCGCAGCGTGCAGCGCGCCGTCGCCGCCGGGCCGGCCGAGAACGCCGAATGGCTCGGCGAGGTGCTGGCCGGACTCGACCTGGAGCGGGTGCACCTGGTCGGCGTCTCGTACGGCGGCTGGCTGGCGCTCAACCAGGCGATCCGGCAGCCGCAACGGCTCGCCACCGTCACGCCGTTGGACCCGGGCGGCATCGAGAAGGTCCCCGCCCGGTTCTACCTCCACATGGTCGCCGGCCTGTTCGGCATGCTCGCCCCCCGCCGGCTGCGCCCCGCCGTTGCCCGGCTGCTCGCCAACCCCGCCCTCGTCGCCCCGCCCGAGATGCTCAAGCCGATGATGCTCGCCATGCGCACCTGGAAGCCGGCGAGCCGCCCCGCCGCGCCCCCGTTCACCGACGAGGAACTGCGCCGCATCGCCCTCCCCGTGCTGGTCCTGATCGGCTCCCGCAGCGCCCTGCTGCGCCCGGGCCGGGTGCTGGCCCGCGTCGAGGCCCTGATCCCGTCGGTGCGGGCCGAGATCGTTCCGGGCGCGGGGCACGGCCTCACCCTGGAGCGTCCGGAGCTGGTCAACGCCCGGCTGCTGGAGTTCTTCGCCGCCACGAAGGAGGAGCGCGCGGTGAAGTGACGCGACGTCAGGCCGGGCCGGCGGCTACCCGCCCGGTGGGGGAGTGGCCGGCTGGGGCTCGGGTTCGGGTGTGGGCTCCGGGCCGGGCGGGGTCGGGCTCGGCGGCTGCGGCTCGGTCGGGACGGGCGGGGAGAGCGGCGGGTCCGGGTCCGGCGGCACCGGCGAGGGGCCGAACGGGCCGGGCGGGTCGGTGGGGCGCGGGGGGCTGTCCGGCGGTTCGGGCGGCCGGACGTCGGGGTCGACGGGGATCGGCATGGTCATCGTGCTCACCGCCCCAGGGTGTTTTCGAGCTGGTGCTTGTTCATCTTCGAACGGCCCTCGACGTCGCGCCGCCGGGCCTCGTGCTCGTACTGGCGCTCCCGCTTGGGGCTCGATCCGGTGGGCATGATCGCTCTCCTTCCGTCGCCGGGCGGGTCACGTCGCGCATACCCGGATCGATCCGGACGAATCGTGTTCGATCCGGTTCAACGGCAATCGATCGGGTACGAGTGGGGCGTCGCACCGAGCGCACCGCCCGGTGTGCCCGACCCGCATGCTCGCCGGCCGTTCGACGCGCAGCGGGCCGCCCGCCGGGGCGGCGCAGCGGGTCCCTCGCCGTCCCCGGGAGATGACTCCCCGTGACCACCATGATCAGCCGCCAGCCGTCGGCGCACCGCCGCGCCGCCGCCCGGCCGCACGACGACCGTCACCAGCGCCGCGCCACGAGCGGCCCCGCCGCCACCGGCCCGAGCGCCGACCCGGTGCACCGCGCCGACCCGACGCGCCTTGCTGACCCGGTGCGCGACATCGACCCGATGTACCGGCCGACCCGGCGCGAGATGCGCGCCATGGGCAAGTTCGAGGCCCGGGGGCTCAGCGACGCGCTGTTCCGGCGGCTGGCCGAACTGCCGCGCGAGGAGCCGACGTACAGCTATGTGCGCGGCACCGTGATCGAACTCAACATGCCGCTGGTGCGGTTCGTCGCCGCCCGGTTCCGGCACCGCCCCGAGGAGCTCGACGACATCCTGCAGGTCGGCACCATCGGCCTGATCAAGGCCGTCGACGGGTTCGACCCGGACCGCGGCGTCGAGTTCGTCACCTATGCGATCCCGACCATCTCCGGCGAGATCAAGCGGTTCTTCCGGGACACCTCGTGGCCGCTGCGGGTCCCGCGCAGCGTGCAGGAGCGCTACCTGGCCGCCGCCCGCGCCTCCGACCGGCTCGAACAGGACCTCGGTCGGCTGCCCGACACCGCCGAACTCGCCGAGGAACTGCACGTCACCGAGGCCGAGGCGGCCGAGGGGCTGGATGCCGGACGGCTGTGCCGCTGCGACTCGCTGGACTCGCTGCGCGACGACGACTCCGACGACACCGGCAGCGCCCTGATCAACCGGCTCGGCTGCTGCGACCCGGAACTCGAACTCGCCGAACTGCGCGTCGCCGCCCGGCCGTTCCTCAGCAGGCTGCCCGAGCGGGAGCGCACCGTGCTGCTGCTGCGGTTCTGGGGCGGACTCACCCAGAGCGAGATCGCCCACGAGATCGGCGTCTCGCAGATGCACGTCTCGCGGATCCTCGCCGCCACCCTGACCGGGCTGCGCGAACAGATCGAGGGCGGGACGGGGGTCGCGACGGACACCGCGAGTGATTGAGCCTCGCCGGACCGGGTAGCCGCGCGGACCGAGCCGCCCTCGGGCGGAGAGCCGCATCGGTCGGCAGGAGGTGTTCGTACCGTGGACCCGCGACCTGCCGTCGGTGCGAGAGGGCCGGGCGGGCAGCGAGGGCGGGACCGGCCCGTGGCGGGCCGCACCGAGCGCCGCCGCCTGCCGCTGGACGCCGCGTCGGGGGCAGTCGCCCGCAGCCGCGAGTTCACCCGCCGGGCCCTGCTGGCGTGGGGCTGGCTGCCCGCGCGGGACGCCGACGGGAGGGCCGCCGCCGAGGACGTCCTGCTGATGACCAGTGAACTCGTCACCAACGCCTGCCAGCACGCGGTCGGCCCGTACGCGCTGGAACTGACCAGGTGCGGACCGCTGTTGCGGGTCGCGGTGTGCGACGGCGACGACCGGATGCCGGTGCTGCGCGCACGGTGCGCCCCCGCCCGGCCCGGCGGCCACGGGCTGCGGGTGGTCGACCGGCTCGCCGCGGTCTGGGGCAGCGAGCCCGTTCCCGGCGGCGGCAAACGGGTGTGGCTGGAGACGCTCCGCCCGCCCGCGGACCGTACGGGTTTGACCCACCCCGAACCGGTCAGACGCCCGGCTGGGGGCGATGCGACGAGAGCCGGAGGAGAGAGCGCATGAGCATGATCCAGGAGACCGTCGAGGTGGACGTCCCGCTGAGCACCGCGTACGACCAGTGGACGCAGGTCGAGGACTTCCCCCGCTTCATGGACGGCGTCGAACAGGTGACCAGGATCGACGAGCGGCACAGCCACTGGCGCACCAGCTTCTCCGGCGTCCCGCGCGAGTTCGACGCCGAGATCGTCGACCGGCAGCCCGAGCAGCGGATCGCCTGGCAGGCCGTCGGCGGAGACATCCGGCAGGAGGGCGTGGTCAGCTTCGCCCGGCTCGACGACGACCGCTGCGAGGTGCGCCTCGCGATGGATTACGACCCGCAGGGGACGGCCCACCACGCCGCCGACACCATGGGCGTGATCGACCGGCGGGTGCGCGGCGATCTGGAACGGTTCAAGTCCTTCGTCGAGGAGCGCGGCGCCGGCTGAGGTCCCGCCCCCGGGTTTGAGGCAGGCCGCAACGGACAGCCGCCCCCACATGGAACAACTGCACTCAGGCCCCGCCGACTGGCTGGACGTCCCCGGGCACTGGACGTTCCTCGACCCGGTCGCCGAGCGCCTCGCCGACTTCATCCAGGCCCTGCCGCTCGGCCGTGCCCGCGACGTCCTGCACGGCGTCCCGCTCGGCCACCCGCTGCACCCGGCGCTCGTCCAGACCCCGATCGGCTGCTGGCTGGCCGCCGGACTGCTCGACGTCACCGGCGGTGACGAGCGGGCCGCCCGCCGGCTGACCGCCGCCGGGCTGATCAGCCTGCCGCCCGTGCTGTGGTCCGGCTGGGTCGACTGGTCCCGGCTGCCGCCCGCCCAGCGCCGCACCGGACTGGTGCACGCCGCGAGCGCCGTCACCGGCGCCCTGCTGCACCTGTGCTCGCTGCGCGCCCGCCGCCACGGCCACCCGCTGCGCGGCCGGATGCTCGGACTGAGCGGCACCACCGTCATCGGCCTCACCGCCGCGCTCGGCGGGCACCTGGCCTTCCGGCAGGCCGCCGGCGCCGCCCACGCCGAGGCCGAGTTCCGGCTCGCCCCGCCCGACTGGCACCCGCTCGGCGAGACCGACGACTTCCCCGCCGACGTCCCGGTGCGCCGCCGGCTCGGCGAGGTCGCCGTGGTCGTGGTGCACGGCTCCGACGACAGCTGGACCGTCCTCGCCGACCGCTGCACCCACATGGCCGGCTCGCTCGCCGCGGGCGAACTGATCGACGGCTGCGTGCAGTGCCCCGTGCACCGGTCCCGGTTCCGGCTCAGCGACGGCCACCCCGTCCAGGGCCCCGCCACCGCCCCGCAGCCCCGCTTCGACACCCGCATCCTCGGCGACCACCTGGAGGCCCGGCCGCCCGTCGACCCATGACCGCCGTCGCCGACCTGCTCGACCGCCACGGCACCACCTACGCCGAACAGGCCGGCATCCGGCTGCGCGACACCCCCGCACCGCTGTACCGACTGCTGGTCCTCACCCAGCTGTGCGCGATCCGGATCCGTGCCGACACCGCCGTCGCCGCCGCCCGCGAACTGTTCGCCGCCAAGCTGCGCACCCCGCGCGCGATGGCCGACTCCACCTGGCAGCAGCGGGTGGACCTGCTCGGCCGCGCCCACTACGTCCGCTACGACGAGAGCACCGCCACCGCGCTCGGCGAGGGCGCCGAACTCGTCCGGCGGCGCTGGCGCGGCGACCTGCGGCGGCTGCGCGAGGAGGCCGGCCGCGACCCGGCCGCGATCGGCCGGCTGCTCCGCGAAGTGCCCCGGATCGGCCCGGTCGGCGCGGACGTCTTCCGCCGGGAGGCGCAGCTGGTCTGGCCCGAACTGCGCCCGTTCTTCGACCGCCGCGCGCTGACCGCCGCCGCCGGACTCGGCCTGCCCCGCAGCCCCGACGCGCTCGCCGCCCTCGTCCCCGGTGACGACCTGGCCCGCCTGGCCGCCGCGCTGGTCCGCTCCGCGTTGAGCTGATCGGCCGACGGCCAGGCGTACGCCACCTCCCGTACCGGGCACACGTGCTGACGGTGCGTCCGGAACGGCCGGGCGCGGGGGAACGTTCGACGGAGGCCGAGATGTCCGCACCGCAACGCCAGTCGGCCGTGGCCGTGGAGACCGCCGTCCCCGGCAGACTCGACCGGCTGCCGTGGTCGCCCTGGCACTGGCGGATCCTGATCGGCCTCGGCACCGTCTGGATCCTGGACGGCCTGGAAGTCACCGTCGTCGGCAACCTGGCCGCCCGGCTGGCCGAGCCCGGCAGCGGCATCGCGATCAGCACCGCCCAGGTCACCACCACCGCCGCCGCGCTGTACGTGGCCGGCGCCTGCTGCGGGGCGCTGTTCTTCGGCTGGCTCACCGACCGGCTGGGCCGCAAGAAGCTGTTCATGATCACCCTCGCGGTGTACCTCGCCGCGACCGCCGTCACCGCGTTCTCCTGGACGGCCTGGTTCTTCTTCCTGTGCCGGTTCTTCACCGGCTTCGGCATCGGCGGCGAGTACGCGGCGATCAACTCCGCCATCGACGAGCTGATCCCCGCCCGGGTCCGCGGCCGGATCGACCTGATCGTCAACGGCAGCTTCTGGATCGGCGCCGCGATCGGCGCGTTCGCCTCGATCGCGCTGCTCAACACCTCGCTGTTCGCCACCGACGTCGGCTGGCGGCTGGCGTTCGGCATCGGCGTGGTGCTCGGCCTGGTCATCCTGCTGGTGCGCCGGCACGTCCCGGAGAGCCCGCGCTGGCTGATCACCCACGGCCGCCGCCGGGAGGCCGAGGAAATCGTCGCCGAGGCCGAACGGATCGTCGAACGGGAGACCGGCGGGCCCCTGCCACCGGTGGACGAACCACCGATCCGGATCCGCGAGCGCGGTCCGATCGGCTTCGTCACCATCGGCCGCACCCTGGTCTCGCACTACCCGCGCCGCACGGTCCTCGGCCTGGCGCTGTTCATCGGCCAGTCCTTCCTGTACAACTCCGTCACCTTCGGCTACGCGGCGATCCTCACCACGTTCTTCGACGTCCCCGCCGGCGACACCGGCTACTACTTCGCGGTGATCGCCGTCGGCAACTTCCTCGGCCCGCTGCTGCTCGGCCACCTCTTCGACTCCGTCGGCCGCCGACCGATGATCGCCGGGACGTACATCGGCTCCGGCGTCCTGCTGTTCGGCACCGCCTGGCTGTTCCAGCGCGGCTCGCTGGACGCCACCACCATGACCGCCTGCTGGACGGTCGTGCTGTTCTTCGCCTCCGCCGGGGCCAGCGCCGCCTACCTCACCGTCAGCGAGATCTTCCCGCTGGAGACCAGGGCGCTGTGCATCGCCTTCTTCTACGCCGTCGGCACCGCCGCCGGCGGCATCTCCGGCCCGCTGCTCTTCAACGGCCTGGTCTCCAGCGGCCAGGTCGGCGACGCCGCCCTGGCGTTCTGCATCGGGGCGGGCCTGATGACGCTGGCCGGCCTGGTCGAGGCCCTGATCGGCGTCAAGGCGGAGCGCCGCAGCCTGGAGTCGCTGGCGGCCCCGCTCAGCCAGGTCCCGACCGAGCCGTGACGGCGCGTCAAACGAGGGGCGGGCAGCGGAAGATCATGGCTGTCATGTGCGCTTTCCGACGAACGGGGGAGCGCAGATGGAACCGGACCAGGTCACGGCGGCCGTACTCGCGGGGCAGGCGGCGACCACCGTGGTGACGCTGCTGGCCACCGACGTGTGGGAGGGCGCCAAGAGCGCCGTCACCGGGGCATGGCGCCGACTGCGCCCCGAGCGGGCCGAGTCGATCTCGCAGGAACTCGACGACTCCCGCGAGGACGTGCTGCGGGCCCGCGCGGCCGGCACCGAGGACGAGACGCTGGCCTCCCTCGCGGGCGACTGGGAGAGCCGCTTCCGCCGACTGATCGGCGACGACCCGGCGCTCGCCGCCGAGATCCGCCGCGTCCTGGACGAGGAACTCGCCCCCGCCCTGCCGCCCGAGCAGCGCCCCGCGGCCGGCGGCACGGTGTTCCACGCCACCGTCACCCGCGGCAACGTCTACCAGGCCGGGCGCGACCAGGTCTTCCACCGGTGACCGGGCCCGACCGGTCCTTCGACGCGCAGGTCCGCGACGGCGACGCCTACCAGGCCGGCCGGAGCCAGACCGTCGACAACTCGCACACCGTGCACCACCACGACTCCGGGCGCGGCCGCGTCGTGCTCGGGGCGGTCGCGGTGCTGAGCGTGTCCGGCCTGGTGTTCGGGCTGTACCAGGTCACTCGGCACGAGGAGCGCCCCGCACCGCCGGCGCCCGGGCCTGCGGTGACGGCGCAGGCGAGCAGCGCCGCGCCCCTCGCACCCGTCGCCCCGGGGGCGAAGCCGGAGCAGATCGTGCTGCAGCGGAGCGGGCTCGGCGCGATGCAGGTGATCGACCTGGACCGGCCGTCGGGCCGCTCGGAGCGGATCACCGACGACGAGTGGCGGCTGCGCGATGCCAAGGACCAGAAGTCCTTCGACCTGGTGACGTCCAACGCCTCCTGGGCGGAGTTCGAAGTCCCGGCCGGGGGCGGCCGGACCGCCGGGGTGCTGAGGCCCGGCGAGCCCGTCACCCGGGAGTCCTGCCTCCGGGCGGCCCGGAGCGGCTCGCTGGAGCGGCTCCGGATCTCCAACCAGTACCGCTCCGAGCTCGACCGGGCCGGGCTGCAACCGGGCGGCGCCGTCTGCGTGTTGACGGACCGCCACCAGCTGGTGCAGGCCGTCGTCACCGACCGGGAGTTCGACAACGACGATCCCTCCACTGCGGGCCGCCTCACCGTCGAGGTCACCGTGCTGGGGCCCGTCACCGATTGACCGCCGTCCACGCGAACTCGGGAGTGCAGATGGATCCGGATCAGTCACCGGCGCGCGGGCGCCGACGCAGCGCGGCGGCGGTGGTCGCGGTGCTGATCGTGTGCGGGCTGCTGGTCGGGCTGTACCTGGCCGACCGGGGCGAGCACCGCGCCGCGCCGCCGGCCCCGGCGCCGAGCGCGCCGGAGAGCAGCGGCGCGCCCGCCGGCTCCGCCACCTCCGCCGCGCCGGGCCCGGCGCCGGAGCGGATCGTGCTGGAGCGGGCCCCGCAGGGCAAGGTGCAGGTGATCGACCTGGACCTGCCGTCCGGCCGCTCGCAGCTGACGACCGACGAGGAGTGGCAGCAGCGTGCGGACGGCGACCGGGCGCACATCGATCTGCTGATGGTCGACGCCGCGACGGCGGAGTTCGAGGTCCCATCCGGCAACGGGCGGATCGGCGGGGTGCTGGCGCCCTACGGGCCGGTCACCCGGGAGACCTGCCTGCGGGCGGCGAACAGCGGCTCGCTGACGAGGTTCCGGGTCGGCACCGGGGACCGCTCCTCGCTGGCGAGCCTCGGCCTCCAGCGGGGCAGCGCCATCTGCGTGGTGACGGACAGCCGGCAGCTGGTGCAGCTCTCCGTCACCGATCAGACCTTCGACAACGCGAAGATCAACACCACCGGCCGGCTCACCGTCGCGGTCACCCCGCTCGGGCCGGTCGCCGCCAACTGACGGTGCGTCAGCCCAGGGTCCACCGCTGGGCGGGCGTGCCGTTGCAGGTCCACAGCTGGAGCCGGGTGCCGTCGGCGGAGGAGCCGTTCGGGGAGTCCAGGCACTTGCCGGAGCCGGTGTTCACCAGGTCGTGGCCGGCGCCGTACGACCACTGCTGGGCGCCGGTGCCGTTGCAGGTGTACAGCTGGATCACCGCGCCGTCGCTGTGCGAGGCCGCGTCCACGTCCAGGCACTTGCCGAGTGCGCGGACGGTGCCGTCGAGGCCGACCGTCCACTGCTGGGCGGCGTTGCCGGTGCAGTTGTGCAGCTGGATCGGGGTGCGGTCGGCGCTGGAGGCCCCCGCCACGTCCACGCACATGCCGCCCGGGCCGGTGATCCGGCCGGTGTACGGCAGCGGGCCGGTGCCCGACGTGGTGGCGTGGACGTAGTCGACCACCATGGTCTGCGGGAACGTGGACGACCCGTCGGGGCTGCCGGGCCAGTCGCCGCCGACGGCCAGGTTGAGGATCACGAAGAACGGGTGGTCGAACACCCAGCGGTTGCCACCCAGATCGGCCGGGGTGCGGGTCTGGTAGGCGCGGCCGTCCACCGACCAGGTGAGGGCGGACGGGCTCCAGTCGACGGCGAAGACATGGAAGTCGTCCGCGAACGCCTGCCCCGCCGGCAGCGAGTACGGCGCGCCGATGCCGCCCGCGCCCGAGTAGCCCGGCCCGTGAATGGTGCCGTGCACCGTGCCCGGCTCCCGCCCGATGTTCTCCATCACGTCGATCTCGCCGCTGTTCGGCCAGTTCACCGTGCCGATGTCGTTGCCGAGCATCCAGAACGCCGGCCAGATCCCCTGCCCGCGCGGGATCTTGATCCGCGACTCGAAGTGCCCGTACGCCTGCGCGAAGGTGCGGGCGGTGTTCAGCCGCGCCGAGGTGTACTGGCAGGTCCCGTACCAACAGCCCAGCCCCGCATCGGTGTTCCGCCGGGCGGTGATCACCAGGTGCCCCTGCCCGTCCAACGCGGCGTTCGCCGCGCCCGCCGTGTAGTACTGGAGCTCGTGGTTGCCGTTGCCCGAACCGCCGGTCTCCACCGTCCACTTGGCGGGATCGACGGCCGCCCCCGCCGGGCCGTTGAAGTCGTCGCCCCAGCTCTGCGCGGCCGCCGCGGGCCGGACGGGGGCCTGTTGGGCGGGGGCCTGCTGTGCGGTGGGCTGTTGGGCGGGGGCCTGCTGTGCGGCGGCGGGGGTGGCGCTCGGGGCGGCGCCGAACAGTGCGGCGGCCAGGAGGAGTGCGAGGCCGACGAAGGGCCGACGGAGGGTGGGCGGTGCAGCAGTCATGGACGAACCCGCTTCCTGCTAGCGCTCGTTGACGGCGGATCGACGCCGGTAGGCCTGATGGTACGAACACGTTCTCGGCATGGCAATGTCAAGGAAGTGGTTCAGAGATGCGCCGGGTGCGGCGGGGTTCGATCACCGGGCGCACATCATCGGTCGCCAGGTGTGAGGGAACGGCGTGGCGGGCACGGGCCCCCTGCGACCCCCTCACGGATCGGATCCCACGGTGAACCTGGCACGTCGCGGTACGGAGACCGGCACCGGCCACGCCCTCGTGCTGGGCGCCGGCATCAGCGGCCTGTGCGCCGCCCGCGCCCTCGCCGAGGTCTTCGACCGGGTCACCCTCGTCGAACGCGACACCCTCACGGGCGACGGCACGACCCGGCGCGGCGCTCCGCAGGGGGCGCACGTGCACTCGCTGACGGTCCGCGGCGCGACCGTCCTGGAGGAGTTCTTCCCGGGCTTCGCCGACGAACTCGCCGCCGACGGCGCCACCCTCGCCACCGCGCTGAGCGAGGTCGACATCGTGTTCTTCGGCTCCCTGCTGCGCAACGTGCCGGTGGGCACGGTGCTCCAGACCAGCCGCCCCTTCCTGGAGGACCGCCTGCGGGCCAAGGTCTGCGCGGCGTCCAACGTCACCCTGCTGG
>NZ_BMRI01000007.1:183069-218985 GCF_014648555.1 Kitasatospora griseola | reverse complement strand
CCCCGCTCACCACGCCCGACCGGACCCGGGTGACGGGAGCCCGGGTGGCGCGGCCGGGCGCGCCCGACACCGCCGAGGACCTCGACGCCGACCTCGTCGTGGACGCCATGGGCCGGGCCGGCCGGGGCGCGACCTGGCTGAGAACCCTGGGCTACGACAAGCCCGTTGAACAGCGGATGCGCGTCGACGTGGCGTACGCGAGCCGCCGATACCGGCTTCCCCCGGGCGCGATCGGCCGGGGCAAGGCGCTGCTCGTCGGCGCGACCCCCGCCCGCCCGCGCGGCCTGGTCCTCACCGCGCAGGAGGACGACATCTGGGTGCTCTCCCTGTACGGATTCGGCAGCCAGGACCACCCGCCGACCGCGCCGGACGAATTCCTCCGCTTCGCACAGGAGTTGGCGACCGAAGCCGCGTGGGAGGCCCTCCGGCACGCCGAGCCGGTCACCGACGTCGCCTCGTTCGCCTACCCCCACTCGCTGCGCCGGGACTTCCACCGGCTCCGCCGCCTGCCCGACGGCCTGATCTCCATCGGCGACGCGATCTGCAGCCTCAACCCGATCTACGGCGCCGGCATGACCGTCGCCGCGCTCGAAGCCGCCGCGCTGCGCGGATGCCTCGCCGGCGGCACCCGTGATCTCCCCCGGCGCTTCTACCGGTCCGCCGCGAAATCGCTGCGACTCTCCTGGCTGTTCGCCGCCCTGGCCGACAGGTCCATGCCCCAGGTCCCGGGCACCCGCCCCGCCCTCGCCGCCCTGCTGGCCACGTCCTTCCGAGCCACCATGCGGGCCGCGGCCACCGACGCCGAGGTCGCGACCGCCGTCTGGAACGCCGTCAGCCTCACCGGCTCCCCGGCCGGACTGGCCCGGCCCCGCATCGTCGCCGCGATGCTGCGCAACTGGCCCCGGACCCCGACCGGCACCTGACCGGCACCTGACCGGCGTGGGCGCCGTCAGGTGAACGACGGCCAGCGGTCGGCGGCCCAGGCGCGCCAGTCGGAGTGGCCCGGGGGCACCGCGGGGACGGGCCCGTCGGAGAGTTCGGCGAGGTCCGGTTCCTCGAACCGGTCGCGGCCGTCGCGGACTTGGGCCTCGGTCATCGGGTAGGTCTGGTCGGGACGGGTCGCCCAGCGGTGGGCGATCCGGGCGCGCTGGGTGGCGGCGTCCACCGGCAGGTGCACGAGACGGCACTGCGCGCCTTCGGCAGCCACCAGCCAGCGGATCGCGGACCGCTCGTTCCGCGACCAGCAGCCGAAGTCCACCACCACATCGGCGCCGACCCGGACCGCGTCCAGCGCGAGCCGGAGCATTCGCCCCTCCAGGACGTCGCGCCTGTCGCCCGGCTCGGCCCGGTCGAACAGCGGGAGCAGCCACTCGTCCGGTGTCAGCCGCAACGCGTGGTGCTGCTCGGCGAGTTGACGGGCCATGGTGGTCTTGCCGGCCCCCGGGAGGCCGACCATCAGGAACAGTGTGGGCACATCCACGATGGTGCCGCCGACCCGCCCGCGCGGCCATCGATTTCTACGGGACGTTCCAGGCGGAGAGGACCGGGCGGCCGTGTTCGACAGCCAGGACGGCGAGAGTGCCGGGGTCGGGGTGGCCGAGGAGGCCGGCGGCGGACGGGTCGAGGCCGAGCCAGCGGACGGTGAGAATGCGGGCCAGGTGGCCGTGCGCGACGACGGCGACATCGCCTTCGGCCAGCAGAGGACGGATCCGGTCCAGCGCCGCGTCCGTGCGGTCGGCCACCTGCTGGAGCCGCTCGCCCGGGTACGCCGCGTCGCCGGGGACGACGCCGTCCCGCCACAGGTCCCAGCCCGGCCGGGTCTGCTCGATCTGATCCGCCGTCAGGCCCTCGTAGCCGCCGTAGTCCCATTCGAGGAGGTCGGGGTCGAGGACGACGCCCGTCAGGCCCGCCAGCTCGGCCGTCCGAACGGCGCGACTCAGCGGACTGCTGACGACGGCGACCAACCGACGGGCGGCGAGTCGCGGCGCGAGCGCCCGCGCCGACGCCTCGCCGGCCGCCGTCAACGGCACGTCGGTGCGCCCGGCATGACGCCCCGACAGGCTCCACTCGGTCTGACCGTGCCTGATCACTATCAGCTCACCCATGGCCGTGCAGATTAGCCGACGAGATGCGCGACGAGGTCAGGGGCAGGTCTTCCGGTAGGGGATGCCGGGCAGGAAGGTGCGCCACTGCTCGGCGGTGAGACCACCGCCGGCGCGGGCGCAGGTACGGGCGGCCGCGGTGGGCGGGGCGATGTCGAAGCGCTGGAAACGGGATGTGTCGGCCGCTCGCGTAGAGGGTGGTGTCATCAAGGGCGAACGAGAGCACATGGATCGAGCCGCCGCTGATCGGCAGCCCGAGCTGCTGACCCGTCGCACCCGGTCGGTCCGTGCGGTCCCCGCCGCGCGGGCCGGCCTTGGGGGAGGACGTCGGGGCGGCTGCCGGGGCAATCGGGCGCGTGAGTGAGGAATGCGTTGACCTGGGGTTCGTCACGGTGCCGTCCGGGGTGCTCGTGCTCGGCATGGCGTCGTGGATCGATCGGTGGCCGGAGCTCGGCGCGCCGCTGTCCGAACGCGCCGGGGCGGCGGCGGCCGCCGGGGGCGGGTACCTGTGGGACGACGAGTGCGAGGCGGTGGCGGTCCGGGCCGCGGGGGGCGGGGAGTTGCGGGTTCGGGCCCGGACGGCGCTGTCCTGGTGCACCGAGGAACGGGTGATCTCGCTGCTGGAGGTCGACCTCGGCGTGCCGTGGACGGGGGAGGGCGACGCCCCGATCCCGCTCGGCGACCTCCCGGTCGACCGGTGCGGGATGGTCGTCGGCGACGGCGTCGCGCTCGACGCCTGGATCGGGCCGGCGGGTGAACCGACCCATGGTCTCGCCGATGTCAGCTACTGGGGGCTCCACGCGGACGACGCCCACGCACAGTTCGGCGGACAGCGGATGGCGTCGTACGAGGGCGCCCCCTGGGGTCGGCGCGACCTGCCGGTGGCCGAGGCCGAGGCGCTCGTGGCCGGGATCGGGGCATGGCGGGGCGGCCTGCGCCGAAAGGGCGTCGCGGTCGCGGTCGACAAGCACACCGACTACCACCTCTTCCAGCGCGCCGCGGCGAACCACCCCCTGCCGGCCGGCGCGATCGAGGTCGCCGGCTGCCGGGTGCTCGGCATCGACTGGGACCCGGCCGACCACTCGATGACCCATCACGGCGAGCGGGAACTCGGCCGGGTCCACCCGGTGACCCTCGAATCCGGCGGGACGGGCGGGACGGTACTGCGATGGCGGATCGAGCCGGTGGACGTGGCGGACTGGCGGGCGCCGATGAGTTCGTTCGCGCAGCTGTGCCGGACGGCCGCGTGACGGTGTTCCGCGATCCGGGCCGGCACGGATTCCCGGATGCCGGATCCGGTGCTCAAGTCCCGTTCCGGGCATGGCGGATACGCGTCAACGGAAGGGCGGTCCGGCGGTGGGGAATCGACTTCCCAATGACAGTGGCGATCACTAAGGTCTGGGGGCTGTGACCACGAAAGAGCCCGGTGACGACCTGTGGGAAGAGTTCGTCAGGGAATTCGAGAAGAGCAACGCCGTGCACGAACCCAGTGCCGCCGAACGTGCCGGGCAGCAGCAGCAACAGCCGCCGGCGGCGCGGCGGCGGCCGGGGCGTTGGCTGGTGCTGCCGGCGGCCGCCGTGCTGCTGGCGGCGGTGGGCGGGGTGGCGTACCTGACGCGGCCCTCGGACCGGGAGCCGGCCGTCACGGCTGCGCCCGCCCCGTCCGTGACGGTGTCGGCGACGTCGGCGGCGCCGGCAGAGGCGGCAGCCGGGGCGCCGAGTGGCGCGATACCGCTGACGGTCTTTCCGGAGCAGGTGCAGGGGTACACGCTGGTGGCGAAGGCGGCGAATCCCGACTGCACGGGCTCCGACGTCGTGGGGCCGTCCCTGGCCGGGCTGATCATCCAGGGGCACGGCTGTCTCGGGGTCGACGTGGCGCTGTACAAGGACGCCGACGGCAACCAGTACAACCTGGCGCTGTTCACCATGAAGGACCCGATGGACGGCGTCCGCCTGGTGAACGTGCTGGCCGAGCACGTCGAGTCGTACCAGGTCGCCGCCCAGCTCCCGCCCGACGGCTCCGGACTGCGTCGACTCCCGGCCGACAGCCCGCGGGTTCAGGGGTTCGCGGTCGCCGACCACGGCATGCTGGTCGGCACGGCACAGTGGTCCGACGGCCGCACCGTCGACTTCGACAAGCTGTCGGCCCGGCTCACACCGCTGACCAGTGCCGTCACGCGCGCGGTCCTGGCCTGACGGGGGAGCGGGGACGTGAAACTGTCCTGGGATTCCCGGTACGGCGAGGTCGATGTCGACGGGACGGCCGAGGAGCTGACCGCCCTGGCGGTGGCGTTGGAGGCAGGGGAGGGGCATCTCCCCGTCAGCGAAGGCGAGTTGACGGGGGTCGAGGTGGTCGGGACGGACGGTCCCGGGGTGATGATCCGCGTCGATGCCGGGCGGCGGGTGCTGGTGGTCCTCGGTGATGCGGACGGCCGGGAGTTGCTGGCGGAGGGGCTGCGGGAGACGGCGTCCGCCGACGACGGCGGGCACTGGCACATCGACCACCACCCCGGGCACGCGTGGCTGGCCGAGGGGTCGGTGGCGCTGGTGGTCAACAGCCCGCTCGGCGGCATGCCGCTCCGCCGGAAGCGATCATGACGGACCGTCAACTCCGTTGAACCGCAGGCGGGCTGTCGGCGGACTCGGCTAGGGTGAGGTGCTGCGGCAGAGGCCGGGAGGGGTGGCGCGGTGCTTCCGAGTACGGTCGAGCAGTTGGCCATCCTGGTGGCGCTGATGCTGCCCGGGATCTTCTACCAGGCCGTCGCGGACCGGCTGCGCGGGCCGCAGGCCTCCGAGCAGGAGCCGCAGAACCGTGCGCTGCGGGCGCTCGCGATCAGCGGGCTGCTGGACGCGGTGTACGCCGTGGCCGCGGGCCCCTGGGTGGTGCGACTGCTGGGCGAGGGCGACGGCGGGCCGCTCGCCGCGGTGCTGCGGCACCCGCGGCGGGCCGGGCTGGCGGTGCTGCTGCTGGTCGTGGTGGTGCCGGCCGGTGCGGCGTGGGCGGCGGCGTCCGTGCGACAGCGGCGCGAGCGGGCGCACTACGAGCCGACGCCGACGGCCTGGGACTTCCTGTTCGCCGACCGCGACCCCTGTTTCGTCCGGATCCGGCTCAAGGGCGGGCTGTGGGTGGGCGGTTGGCTCGGGTCGAGGTCGGCGGTGTCCGCGTTCCCGCAGCCGCAGGACATCTACCTGGAGTCGCAGTGGCGGCTGGATCGCGACGGGACGTTCCTCGGCCGGGTGCCCGGCACCACCGGGGTGTACGTCAAGGGCAGCGAGATCGAGGTGCTGGAACTGCTGGCGCCGCCGGAGACAGGACGGACGCCGGCACCGGTGCCGGCGACACGGAGGGAGCAGCAGGATGGCAGCGGCACGGAGCGGTCGGAACGACCCGAAGAAGCGCAGGAGCGATGACGGCACGTCACCGGAGAGCCTGATCGACGAGTTCCGCGACCGGCGGATCTTCCGGATCGGCGACGGAGCGGCCGAACCCGACCAGGGCCCCGAGGGCGCCTCGGGCACGGCGCAGAGCGAGAAGCCGGAGAACGGCGGACCGGAGTCCTGACGGCAAGGGCTCACGGCCCGATGTGGACGTGCGCGGCCCACAAGTGCGGTGCGGGCAGCAGGCGTTCGCGCAGTGATCGGACGGCGTGGTGCAGGGCGAGCGACGGGTCGAACGGCAGGCCCTCGGCGGCGTCCTCCGACAGCGCGGCGTAGAACTCCCCGGTGACGCGGCGGGCGAGCTTGTCGGAGACGCTCCAGAGCGTGCCGACGACGTGGGCGAAGCCGGCCAGTTGGAAGGACGGCGCCAGGTGCACCGCCTCGTCCGGCAGGTCGAGGCCGCCCTGGGAGGTCGAGCAGGCGGAGAGGAAGGCGAGTTCGGCGTCGACCGGGCGGCGCGCGGACAGGTCGAGGGCGCTGAGCCGGCCGTCGTGGAGGACCAGTCCGCTGTTCGACGGGCTGGCCGGGTCGCTGACGCCGTGACAGCTGAAGTGCACCCAGGAGTGCCGGTACAGCGCCCGGCGCACCCGTTCCACGGTGGCCTGCTCGCCGTCCAGCCGCAGACCGTCGGGGAAGAGCTCGGCCACCAGCGCGGCCTCGGGTCCGGCGCCCGGCAGCGGCGGGCCGCCCGGCGTCTGCGCGAGCGAGACCACCAGCGGAGCGGGGCGACGACGCGGCGGACCGGCGTCGGCAGACCTGCGGCGGGCCCGCAGCAGCGACCGCAGCGTCGGCGTGTACGAGGACACCACCCGGTCCATCGCCCAGGTGCCGGGAATGCCCTGGCCCTTGCCCGCGGCGTGCAGCGGCAGGAACGCCAGCCGGCCCGTCGGGCACCACCACAGCCGCGGCCAGGGCTCCCCGTCCAGCGGGGTCCCGCGCAGGCCGAGCCGGTCCAGGACGGGCGCGGCCACGGCCTCCCACAGCCACTCCAGGGTGGCGCGTTGCGCCTTCATCGTCTGCGTGGCCCGGTCCACGCCCTGGTCCCCGTACGCGGCGTCGATCGACTCCTCGGTGAAGGCCTGAAGGGCCACCGTGATGTGCAGGGGAGTGAGGTCCGGCAACTCCACCACCTCGATGCGCGGCGGGCCGCCGTCGGGAGCGACCAGGAGCAGGGCGTGCGCGCCGTAGTCGCTGACGTTGACCACCACCACGGGGCCGCGCTCCGCCACCGAGAGCAGCTGATGGACGGTCGGCGGGCGCAGGAAGTCCTCCAGGTCGGGCAACGTGCGGATCTCTTCCAGGAGTTGGTCCCAGCGACGGGACATGGCGTGGCGTTCCTCGGCGTCCCGCAGGGCGGCCGCATCCGCTCCCGCCGCGCCCTGGGCGAAGAACGTGTCGGACGCCTCCGCCGACGCGAGGGGGTGCTCGCGGCTCAGCCGGTCCCGGATCGCCTCGAACTCCGCGGCGCGGGCCGGGTCGAGCTCGCGCAGCCGGGACAGGTCGCCCTGGTACTCCAGGCCCTGCGCCAGCAGCACGCACCGCCCCTGTTCGAGCAGCGTCAGCGCCCCGGCGCGGTCGCCGGCCAGGATCGCCAGTGTCGCCGCCGCGCTGGTGACCCCCCAGGAGGACGCCAGCCGGTCCTCCTGGTCGAGCCGGGCCAGCTGGCGGGGCGCCACGCCGGGAAGCAGGGCGACCGCGTGCCTGAAACCGTTCAGGGCCTCGGCGGGCAGGCCGGCCTGCGCGGCGATGGTGCCCCACAGCCGCGCCGCCTGGAGGCGGGTGTGCGGCGGGAACGCCCGGTCCTCGGCCGTCTGCCGGATCAGCCGGATCGCCTCGGCGAGGTCGACCCGTTCGCCGTACTCGGCCCGCCGCACCTGCGCCCGGGCCAGCGCCCGCCGGGCCTGCGCGGAGACCGGCGCGGTGTTCACCGCGTCGTCGGCGAGGGCCTCGCGGGCAGCGGCGGCCGCCCGCCGCAGGGCCGTCCGGGCGGCACGCTCGGGGAGCAGGTCCGCGAGGCCGAGAGCGGCGTCGGCGAGTCGGCCGAGGGCGAGCGGACGCAGCGGATGTGGGGAGCCCAACTCCCCGACCAGCAGGTCGAACCGCCGGAACGCCTCGGCGGTGGCCGGCAGGTCCTTCGTCGAGCGGGCCTGCGTGAACCGCAGCACGGCCAGGTTGAGCGCGGCCCGCTCCCGGGCCAGGGACATCCCCGGACGCCGTTCCGCGGCCTCCGTCAGCAGCGCGAACGCCTGCTCGCGCAGCGCGGACTCCCCGGTCGTCGCCGACAGGTCGAACAGCGCCATGGCGAGGTTGTTCAGCACCACCGGGCGCTGCGCCGAGGTCGGCCCGGTGTGCTCCAGCGCGGCACGGAACACGGCCACGGCCTGGAGCTCCCAGGCGCGGTCGCCGGTCCGGCCCGCCCGGTCGAGCAGGGCGACGCCGAGGTTGGTGAGGGCCAGGCCGCGGTTGTCGTGGCCGTCCGGCGCGACGTCGACGGCGGCCCTCAGCGTGCCGAGGGCGCCGTCCAGCCGCTCGGCCTCGCCGGACTCGACGGCCGCCGACCATTCGAGGTAGCCGAGGTCGGCCTGGATCGAGGCGCGCTCCGGGTCGTCCGCCGGCAGCCGGTCCAGCGCGGCGCGGCAGTACTCCATCGCCTCGGTGCGCAGCCGCGGGTCCGGCCGGTAGCCGTGCAGGTTGGCGAGGCTGGTGGCGAGCCCGCTGAGGGCGGCCGTGTCGGGTTCCGGTGCGGTCAGGGCGACGGCCTCACGGAGACGCTCGACGGCGTGCTCCAGGTGCGTCGGGTCGCCGGTGAGGTGGTAGCGCAGCCGGAGGTTGCGGCCGAGCGCGGCCAGGAATTCCGCCCGGTCCGCGGAGTCCAGGTCCGCATCGTCTCCGTCCGGCACGGCCAGGGCCTCGGCGAGCAGGTCGGAGGCCCGGTCGAGGGCGGCGATGTCCGAGCGCATCCAGGCGACCGAGGAGAACACCCCGGCGGACAGGACGGCCAGGTGCGGCCGCCGCGGGTCGCCGGCCGGGACCAGCTCCAGGGCCTGTTCGAGCGGGCCCGCCGCCCCGGCCACCAGTTCCTCCGTGCCGCCGTGCTCGGCGAGGCCCAGCACGGCCGCGCCCAGCGTCGTCCGGTGGAGCACCCGGTCGGCGGCGCTGCACTCCTGGTCGGCCGCCACGACCGCGCCCAGCACCCGGGCGCCCTCCAGCCGGGCGGCCGGGTCACGGGTGTCGTCCGCGTGCTGCACCCAGCGGGCGCCGAGCCGGAACTCCAGCTCGATCCGCCGCGGGTCGCCGACCGGCAGCAGGGCGATCGCCCCGGTCATCGACGCGACGGACCGCTGCCAGGCGTCCCGGTCGCCCGGCGCGACCCGCCGGGCGCGGGCGGTGCCCAGGGAGAACCGCACCTCCGCCTCGAACCCCGGCCCGGGGGACGGCAGTTCGAGACACTCCCGGTAGCGCGCCACCGCGTCGGCCGCCCGCTCCTCCCGATCGTCCCGCACCGCGGATTCGAGCAGGCAGTCGGCCAAGTACCGCAGCGCCTGCGCCCGTTCGACCGAGGGCCCGGGCAACTCCCCGACGAGCCCCCGCAGCAGCGCGAGCGGCTCGGCCGACGGATCCTCGCTGCCGGTCGCCTCGGCCCGCAGACCCAGCAGGTTCGCCAGGGTGTTCCCCTGCTCGACCCGGCGCAACGGCATCGACGCCGGGGTGGCCTCGAAGGCCTCGGTGGCCCGGGCGACGGCCGCCGCGAGGTCCGCCGGCTGCCCGTCCGTCAGGTAGCGCCTGGTCAGGGCGAGGGCGAGCAGCCCCCGAGTGTCGGCGAACAGCGCACTCCCGACCGGCGAGAGCTCGGCCGCCTCGTACGCCGCGGTCAGCGCGAGCGACGTGGCCCCGGCGTCGTCCACGGCCGCGGACCTGAGCAGGATGAGACCCAGGTTGCACAGGTACTGCCGCCGGGTGGCGTCGGTGGGCGCGGTCTCGGCGGCCTGCCGGCACAGCGCCACTCCTTCGGCCCGCAGCGCGGCCGCCCGCTCGGACTCCGCCGCGGCCGGCGATCCGGTCTCCGCCGTCGCCCCGGCCGCCTCCCCGGCCTGGGTGATCAGCACCAGGCCCAGGTAGCAGAGCCGTTCCGGGCGGCCGGCGCGGTCCGTGAGGTCGGCGGCGGCGGGGTCGGCGGTGCGGAGCACCTCGCGGAGCACGGCGGCGGCTTCCGGGAGGGCGGTGCGGTCGCCGAAGAAGACGGCGGACTGGGTGAGGGCCACTCCCAGCTCGACGCGGCAGGTGGCGAGTTGGGGATCGTCCGGCGGGCAGAGGCGCAGTGCGGTGCGGATCTCGGAGACGGCCTCGCGGATGGCGCCGTCGGCGAGGCCGGCGTCGGACCAGAAGCGCAGGGCGGTGCCCAGGTTGGCGTGGCGGCGGGCCTGCTCGCCGGGTGCGCCCGGCACGGCGGCGACGGCGGCGCGGCAGGCCTGGACGGCTTCGGCGAGCGACGACAGGTCGGTGCGGTCGAAGTGGTCGTTCAGCAGGGCCACGCCGAGTGCGGAGAGGACGGCGCCCCGCAGCGGTGTGTCCGGCGGGCATTCGGCCGCCGCGTGGCGCAGCAGGGGGACGGCCGCGGCGGGCGCGCCGGGGTGCTGCCAGCGCTGGTACGCCATGACCAGCGCGATCCCGGCGGCGTGCGCCAGTTCGACGCTCGGCCCGGTCGGCGGGCTCTCCCCGTCGATCACCGCGAGCACCTCCGCGAACTCCGGCGCGACCCGTTCCGGGAAGTGGCGGCGGGCCAGTTGCAGGCAGAGCAGCGTCTCGCCGAGGAGGGACGGGTCGCGCTGGTCGTCGGCCCAGAAGCCGAGCAGGTCGCCGAAGCCGAGGGCGAGGGCGTGCTCCGGCGGGACGTCCGAGCCGGGCGGCACCCCGGCGGCCCGGAGGACGGCGGTGGCCGCGTGGGCCTCGGCGGTGGCGAACCACGACACGAGGTCGGGGTCGGCCGCCACCTGGTCGAGGCGGGCGGCGAGGAGGTCGAAGGCTTCGTCGGCGTTCACAGCCAGGTGCTCTCCTCGGGAAGGTCGTCCGCCAGCAGCACCACCAGGTCCTCCCGGCTGGGCGTGTCGCCGCCGGCCAGCCGGGAGGCCTGGTGTTCGACCATCTCCTCCAGCAGGGTGCGGGCGTCGCGGGCGTTGGCGGGGTCGCCGCGCAGTTCGCGACGGGTGAACCGTTCGACGAGGAGGTCCATCACCTCGGGGGCGAGGCGGTAGGCGTGGCGGTCGGCTTCGCGGGCGACGATCTCGGCGAGTTCGTCGGGGTCGTACGGCTCGAACTCGAGGATGCGGGAGAAGCGGGAGCGCAGGCCGGGGTTGGAGTCGAGGAAGGCCCGCATCTCCTCGGTGTAGCCGGCGGCGATGACCACGACGTCGTCCCGGTGGTCCTCCATCAGTTTGGTGAGGACGTCGATGGCTTCCTGGCCGAAGTCGCTGTTCGAGCCGAAGCGTCGCGCCAGGCTGTACGCCTCGTCGATGAACAGCACGCCCCCGGCGGCGCGGTCGAAGGCCTGACGGGTCTTCTGCGCGGTGTGCCCGAGGTACTCGCCGACCAGGTCGCCGCGGGCGACCTCCACCAGGTGACCCTTCTTCAACGCGCCGAGTCCGGCCAGGATCTGGCCGTACAGCCGGGCCACGGTGGTCTTTCCGGTGCCGGGCGGGCCGGAGAAGACCAGGTGGTGGGCCCGCGGCGGCGGGGGGAGGTCGGCGTCGGTGCGCCAGCGGGACAGCCGGAGCAGGTCGATCTGGACGTCGACCTGCCGCTTGGCCTCGGCGAGGCCGATCATGCGCTGGAGTTCGGCGATCGGGCCGGCCTCGGGCTGCAGGATGTCCTCCGGGGTGTCGCCGGTGCGGATGTTCTCCAGCACCACCCGTTCGTTGGGGACCACGGCCTCGCCGGTGCAGCCGGTGATCTCACAGTCCTCCAGACGGCCGTACACGTGCTCCTCCAGACTGATGCCGTCGCTCCCGGCGCCGTGCACCCGGACCCTGGTGAGGAGCAACTGGCTGTTCTCCTGCGCCCGGATGCCCTTGCCCCGGGCGCCGGTGATCTCCAGGGTGTTGATCTCCACGGTGGTGTTGCCGAGGGTCAGCAGCCCGGCCTCGCCCGGTTTCGCGATGGTGCAGCCCTGCGCGGTCAGCCGGCTGTCGTCGCGGCAGTTCAGGCCGAACAGGCCGGGCTGTTCGATGGTGATCTGTTCGGCGGTGACGCGTGCGCTGTCCTGCAGCACCAGCCCGGAGGCGGTCGCCCTGCTGATGACGGCGCCTTTCAGCTGGACGGTCACGCCGGTGCCGTGTCCGAACACGCCGTTCTTGCAGCGTTCCAGGCGCAGCCCGGTGATTTCCACCGCCGAGCCCTCCTGGATCTGGACGCCGCTGTTGGAGTGGTCGCGGATCTCCAACCGGGCGAAGGTGCCGCGCGCCTTGTGCACCTGGACGCCGGTGGCGCCGAAGGTGATGAAGCAGTCGTCGACCGTGGGGACGCCGCCGGAGGCGACGCCGATGCCCAGGCGGCCGGCCCGGTCGATCCGGCACTTCTCCAGTCGCCCGCGTCCCTGGTCCTCGACGAGCACCCCGGTGTCCCGGCAGCCCGCGAACTGGCAGTCGCGGACCTTGGGGTCGGCGCCGCGGGCCACGTACAGCCCGGTGGTGGCGCCGTTGACGTTGGTGGCCTGGACGGTGCCCTGCGCCTGGTGGTCGTAGGAGATGCCGGTGGCGTGCACCTCGTCGATCCGGGAGGCGAGGATCTGCACCGCGGTGTGGTCGCCCGCGGCGACGGCGGTGTCGCCGGTGCCCCGGAACTCGCAGCTGCGGATCTCCGCGGTCGACGCGGCGGTGACGTCGATGCCGCGGCCCCGGCTGTCCGTCACCGTGCACTCGGTGACGGTGGCTTTCGCGCGGTCCTTCAGCACCAGCGCGTGGCCCCGGGCGGAGCGGAACGCGGTGCGCTCCAAGGTGCCGGTGGCGCCGACGAGTTCGGTCCGGCCCGCGATGATCTCGCTGTCCCGCAGGACGAGTTCGGCGCCCTGCGAGGCGAGCAGCGCGCACTCCGCCGGGCCGTCGATCCGGCAGTGGCGCAGCTCCAGGTGGCCGGTGACGGCGACGGCGACGGCCCCGCGGCCCTCCAGCATCAGGGAGTCGAGCGTGACCTGGCCCGCGCACTCCAGGGCGGAGTCCTCGGGGGTCTCGATCACCACCTCGCCTGCGCCGTGGGCCTTGACCAGTTCGACGGTGCCGGACAGCACCAGCGGCCCCGCCTCCCGGTACCGGCCGGGTTCGATCAGCAGCCGCCGCGGCCGGTCGTCCGACGTGGCGTGCAGTGCGGCGCCGATGCTCCGGTGCGCCGAGTCGCGGCCCTGGCCGACCCGGACGGTGACGGCCGCGCCCGCGACGGACTCGGCCCGGACGGTGTGCCCGGGCAGGAGGTTCGCGTGGTACGGCGCGAGCGCGTTCGCCAACTGGGCGGGGAAGACCGCGAGTCCGTTCATCTGGGCGAGCACCGGCGAGTTCAGCGGCAGGAGTTGGACGGCCTGCCCGTCGGCGCGGAAGGACCAGTGCGGCAGCTTCGCCGGCGGGCTCGCCCCCGGGTTGAGCCGGGCGAGCACCGTCCGCACCGGGATCTGCTGCCCGGCGCGGGAGACGGCGTGCTGCCCGATCTCCAGCGAGGCGATCTCGGACCACGGCACGGCCCGCTCGTAGCCGCCGACGGTCACCACGACGCCCCGGTTCTCCACTCGCAACTCGCAGGGCCGGGACAGCCGCAGGATCAGCCGCCGGGTGCCGATCGCGCCGAACACCGCCAGGGTGAGGACCACCAGGAACGGTTGGAAGGGGGAGTAGTCGTCGAGCGCGGTCATGATGAGTACGGAGCCCGCGACCACCAGCAGCAGCACCAGCTGGGCCAGCCGCAGCATGACCCGGCCCGACCAGGTCAGCAGCGCGCCCGCCGCGAACACCGAGGCCGCGCCGGGGCCGTCCGGCAGCCGGGTCGTCCCGCCCCACCGGTCCGACAGCCGCGGGACGAACACTTCGTCGAGGCGCTCCGCCGGCACCGCCAGCGGCGCCAGGTCGAGCAGGATCCCGTGCCACGGCACCGACCAGCGCGGCGAGCCGCTCACCTCCAGCCCGGCCCGGTCGACCAGCGAGGTCCGCACCAGCAGCGAGCCCCGGAAGTACGGGGCCTCGTAGGCGGCCGCGAAGCCGCGCATCGGGAGCACGCACACCCCGTCGACCTTGTCCCAGGGCAGCCGGACCTTCCGCAGGCCGCTGCGGAGTTCGAGGAACTCGGGATCGACCACCACCGTGGTGGGCGCCAGGGCGTGAAGCGCCTGCCGGACCAGCACCACCGCCCACACCACGGCCGTCACGCCGTCGACCAGTATCGGCAGCGGCTGCGTCGCCACGCCCGTGAGCACCGGCAGCCCGCAGCCGACGAACGCGCCGGCCGCGAACAGCGCGACGGCCGCCCGCCGCCGCCGGTACTGCGGCGACGGCCGCAGCCGCACCTGCGCACTCTCCCGAGTCATCGAACCCCCCATGAACCCCCGGCTGTCCCTTCGTGCCATCAAATCAGCGAACTCCCGCCGCGGGACGCCGATTTGGTGATTCCGCCCGAGCGGGCGAAAACCGGTGGCCCGGGGAGTGCCCGGCCAGCAGGATGATCGCCATGGCCAATGACCCACCCCTCGACCCGGAGCAGCCCCGGGACCGGACAGCCTTCGACCAGCCCACGGACCGCCCGCCCGCCCGGCACCGGCCCGCCCGCGCACTCCTCCCCGGGGCCCGGGTCACCGTCGTCCGCTCCACGGAGTGGGACGGGCCCTGGCAGGTCGAGTTCCAGGGCACGGTCGACGACCTGGCCGCGCCCGAGCCCGTCGATCACCCCCATGCCCGGGAGGGCGAGTCGGCGTACTGGGTGCGCTTCGACGCGCCGCAGTACGACGCCGACGGGGACGGCCCGTACCGCAAGGCGCTGATCTGGGAGCGGTACCTGCGCCCGGAGGACTGATTCGCCGTCAAGCGGGCGCGCGCCACCCCCACTTGGAGACTGGTCAACGGGCCCGCCGGTGGCCAGCATGGGTACTCGTCGTTCTGCACCACCGCGCCCAGGAGGCCCCGTGTCGCACGCCCCGAGCCAGCCTAGCCACTCCTCAGGCCCGACCGGCACCCCGCTGCTCGGCGACACCGTCGGAGCGAACCTGGCCCGGGCCGTCCGGGCCTTCCCGGAGCGCGAGGCGCTGGTCGAGTGCGCCACCGGCCGCCGTTGGACGTACGCCCGGTTCGCCGCCGACGTCGACGCGGTGGCGCTCGGGCTGCGCGCCAAGGGCGTCGGCCGCGGCGACCGGGTCGGCATCTGGGCGCCCAACCGCGCCGAGTGGACGCTCACCCAGTACGCCACCGCCAAGCTCGGCGCGATCCTGGTCACCGTCAACCCCGCCTACCGCTCGCACGAGTTGGAGTACGTCCTGGGCCAGGCGGGCGTGCGCCTGCTGGTCGCCGCCCGGCAGTTCAAGAGCTCCGACTACGCGGCCATGGTCGACGAAGTCCGGCCGCGCTGCGCCGCGCTGACGGACGTGGTGCTGCTGGACGGCCCGGACTGGGACGAGCTGCTGCTGACCGGCCGGCAGGGCGATCCGGCGGTGCTGGCCGGGATCGGGGAGGAGCTGTCCGCCGACGACCCGATCAACGTCCAGTACACCTCCGGCACCACCGGTTTCCCCAAGGGCGCCACCCTCTCGCACCGCAACATCCTCAACAACGGTTACTTCGTCGGGGAGTTGTGCGGCTACACCGAGCAGGACCGGATCTGCCTCCCGGTGCCGTTCTACCACTGTTTCGGCATGGTGATGGGCAACCTCGCCGCCACCTCGCACGGCGCCTGCATGGTGATCCCCGCGCCCGCGTTCGACGCCCCCGCGACGCTGGCCGCGGTCGCCGCCGAGTCCTGCACCTCGCTGTACGGCGTGCCCACCATGTTCATCGCCGAACTCGCCGACCCGGACTTCGACAGCTACGACCTGAGCAGCCTGCGCACCGGCATCATGGCCGGCGCGCCCTGCCCGATCGAGGTGATGAAGGACGTCATCGGCCGGATGGGCATGACCGAGGTGTCCATCTGCTACGGCATGACCGAGACCTCCCCGGTCTCCACCCAGACCCGCGCCGACGACTCGATCGAGCGCCGGGTCTCCACCGTCGGCCGGGTCGGACCGCACCTGGAGGTCAAGGTGGTCGACCCGGCCACCGGCCGCACCGTGCCGCGCGGCGACACCGGTGAACTCTGCACCCGCGGCTACTCGGTGATGCTCGGCTACTGGGGCGAGCCGGAGCGGACCGCGGAGGTGATCGACCCCGACGGCTGGATGCACACCGGCGACCTCGCCGTGATGGACGAGGACGGCTACCTGAGCATCACCGGCCGCAGCAAGGACATGGTGATCCGCGGCGGCGAGAACCTCTACCCCCGGGAGATCGAGGAGTTCCTGTACACCCACCCCGACGTGCTCGACGTCCAGGTGATCGGCGTCCCCGACGCCCGGTACGGCGAGGAGCTGATGGCCTGGGTGCGGATGCGCGAGGGCGCCCGCCCGCTCACCGCCGAAGCGGTCCGCGAATACTGCACCGGTCGGCTCGCCCACTTCAAGATCCCGCGCTACGTGCACGTGGTCGACGAGTTCCCGATGACCGTCACCGGCAAGATCCGCAAGGTCGAGATGCGCGAACAGGCCGCCCGGCTGCTGGGCGGCTGACGGGCCGTCGGGAGACCTGCCCGTCCGGCGCAATCGGGGCGGGGGAAGCGCGGCGGTGCCACCGGGACGGGAGAGCATGGGGGCGTGCCCGCACTCGCCGTCCTGTTCGCCGTGCTCAGCGCCGCCTCCAACGCCGCCGGCACCGCGTTCCAGCGCAAGGCGGCCGCCAAGCTCGGCCGAGGCGGCGGCCTGCGGTTCGTGCTCACCCTGGCGCACGACCCGGCCTGGCTGATCGGCATCGCGGGGGTGACCGGGGCGGCCCTGTTCCAGGCGCTGGCGCTGAGCTTCGGGGCGCTCGCCCTGGTGCAGCCGGTGTTCGTGCTGGAACTGCCGTTCGCGCTGCTGATCGCCGCCCCGCTGCTGCACCGCCGACTGCCCCGGGCCGGCTGGGCCGGGGTGGGCGCCGTGGTCGGCGGCCTCGTCGTGTTCCTCGCCAGTGCCGCGCCCACCGGGGGCACCGACCAGGCCCCGATGAGCCGCTGGGCGCCCGTGCTGGCGGGCTGCCTCGGCATGATGGCGGCCGCCGTGCTCGCCGCCCGGCACTGGCGCACCCCGGTGGTCCGGGCCGGCGCGCTGGGCAGCGCGGCGGCCGTCGGCAACGCGCTGACCGCCGCGCTGCTGAAGTCCGCCACCGGCACCTTCGCCGACCACGGCCCCGGCGCGTTCTTCTCGGTCTGGCAGACCTACGGCTTCGCGCTCACCGGGATCGCCGCCGTCCTGCTGCTGGAGAACGCCCTTCAGGCCGGCTCGCTGGCCGTCTCGCAGCCCGCCCTCACCATCGGCGACGCCGGGGTCAGCCTGCTGCTCGGCGTGGTGCTGTTCGACGAGACGGTGCGCACCGGCTGGTGGCTGCTGCCCGAACTGCTCGGGCTGGCCGCGGTGATCGGCGGCGTGCTGACCCTGGTGCGGGCCGTCCCGCACATCCAGGAGGTCGTCCGCTCCCGGAAGTGAGCTTCCGGGAGCGGACGACCTCGGCGCAGGGACGGTCGGAGCAGGGACGGATCAGAAGACGAGCTTCCAGCCGGCGACGTAGCCGCTGTCGCCCCGGTACATGTCCTGGACCTTCAGCCGCCAGGTTCCGTCGGCAGGCTGGGCGGAGGCGTCCACCGTGTAGGTCTCGAAGACGTTGTCGGCCGAGTCACCGACGTTGCTCTTCTTCAGCGAGTACACCGTGCCGTTCGGGCCGACCAGGTCGATGACCAGGTCACCGCGCCAGGTGTGCTTGATGTCCACGACCACCTTGAGGTCGCTCGGCGCCTGGCCGGCGAGCCGGTCGACGACGATGTCCGAGAAGACCGCGGCGCCGGCGTCCGGGATCGGCGTCCGGGTGGTGTTCTCGACGACGGCCCTGGCGACCTTCCAGGTGAACGTCGTGATGCTGTTGCTGTGGTGGGAGGCCTTGGCGTCGACGGTGACCGTGTAGGTGCCCGGCGTGGTCGGGGTGCCGGTGATGAGGCCGGTGACCGGGTGGAGCTTCAGGCCGTCGGGGAGACCGGTCGCGTGGAAGGTGAGCTGACCGGGGTTGAAGTTGATGGCGTGGAGCTGGAGTTCGGCGGGCACATCGACCGCGGTGAGCTGGGAGGCGACGGAGTCCAGCATGATGCCGTCGACGACGCGCGGACCGACGTTGATGGCGGCCCAGGCGTTGGCGGCGTTCAGGTAGGTCGTGCTGGTCTGCCCGTACAGGTCGGCGGCGGCCTTCAGGGTGGCGACGCGGGCCGCGGCGTAGTTGGTGGAGGACGTCATGTACGTGGTGAGCGCCCGGTACCAGATCTTGGCGGCGGCGTCCCGGCCGATCCCGGTCACCGACAGGCCGTCGGAGGTCGGGGAGTCGTAGTTCACGCCGTTGACGGTCTTGGCGCCGCTGCCCTCGGAGGCCAGGTAGAACCAGTGGTTGGCCGGGCCGGAGGAGTAGTGGACGTCGATCGAGCCGAGGTCGGCGGACCAGGCGTCCCGGGAGCGGCCGTCCTTGGAGGGCTTGTCCATGTAGCGCAGCGGGGCGCCGGTGCCGTAGATGTCGATCTTCTCGCCGACCAGGTAGTCGCCCTTGTCCTGGGGGTTGCCGGCCCAGAACTCGATGGCGGACGCCATGATGTCCGAGGTGGCCTCGTTCAGGCCGCCGGACTCGCCGCTGTAGATCAGGTTCGCGGTGGCGGCGGTGACGCCGTGGGTCATCTCGTGGGCGCCGACGTCGATCGAGGTCAGCGGGTGGGTGTTGCCCGCGCCGTCGCCGTAGGTCATGCAGAAGCAGCTGTCGGACCAGAACGCGTTGACGTAGTTCTTGCCGTAGTGGACCCGGGTGTAGGCGCCGACGCCGTCGTCCTTGATGCCGTTGCGGCCGTGGACGTTCTTGTAGTAGTCCCAGGTGAGCTGGGCACCGTAGGCGGCGTCCACGGCGGCGGTCTGCCGGTTGGTGACGGTGCCGTCGCCCCAGGTGTCCGTCGGGTTGGTGACCAGCGTGCGGGTGCCGCTGGTGCCGTTCAGGTCGTAAGTGCTGTGGCCGCCGCGGGTGTTGTCGGTCATCGCGAAGCCGCTGCCCGCCGCCGTGGTGCCGATGGTGACCTGGCCGGAGTACTGGCTGTTGCCGATGCCGGTCTCGATGCCCTGGTACTCGAAGAGCTTCTTGCCGGTGTTCGCGTCGGTGATGACGTGCAGCTCGGACGGCGTGCCGTCCTCCTGCGTGCCGGTGACGACCGTCTCCCAGGCCAGCGTCGGGGTGCCGGACGCCGCCCAGACCACCTTGCGGGCGTTGTCGGCCGCCGGCTCCTCGACCTGCGCGCCCTCGGCGCTGCCCAGTGCGAAGGTCCGCGCGGAGTCGGCGCTCTCCTTGGCGGTGGTGTCGACGGCGATGTCCGCCTCGGTGGCCTTGGTGACGCCCGAGGTCGAGCCGTCGGGGGCGGTGTGGACCACCAGGTCGCCGCCGAGGACCGGCAGTCCGGCGTAGGTGCGCTCGTAGCGGGTGTGCACGCTGCCGTCCGCGTCCTTCGTCACGGACCTGGCGATCAGCGCCTCCTCCGATCCCAGGCCCAGCGACTTCGCGGTCTCCGCCTTGGCCGCGTCCGCCACGGCCAGCAGCTCGCCGCGCTGGTCCGCCGACAGCTCCACCGGCAGCGCGCCGGCGACGGCCTGGACCTCGGCCGGGGCCTGCTCCGTGGTGTCTGCGGCGGCGACACCGGACGTCAGGGCGGCCGCGATCATCGCGGCGCCGGCGATCAGCGCGGTCGCGGTGACGGTCTTTCGGGAGGATCGAGTCACACGGAACTCCTTCTGCGACGGCCGCGTGGGTACGGCCGGAGTCAGCCGGGAGGGCAGGGATGGAGCCGCCCGGTAGAGCTGGTGGTTCGAACGGGCCGGACGGTGTCCGACGGGTCGCCGCACCGTCGTGGTGCACGTGCGTCTGCAAGGGCCTGTGCGGCGATGGGACGGTACAGTGCCAGCTTTGTTGGGGACGCGTCACCCATGTGGCAAGAAGTTGGCCGAAATACTTCGTTGTCGACGTAATGTCGAGGCAATCGGCCGACAGTGGGCAGGTAATGAGCCAAAAAGCGGGAGTCGGGGACGGCCCCACACCGTCCCCGACTCCTCTTCCCGCGCTCCCGGACGGGCCCCACACCCGCCGGGAGCTCTTCCCGCCTCCGGACAGACCCCCACGCCTGCCGAAGGCTCGACCGCTACGCGGCGGGCGTGATCAGCCCGTAGTGCCCGTCATAACGGTGGTACATGACGTTGCCGCGGCCGGTCGCGGCATCGGTGTAGAACACGAACGGCAGGCCGCTCAGGTCCAGTCGGGCCCGCGCCTGGTCGCCCGTCAGGCAGGGCACCGTCAGCCGGCTGGTCACCAGGCCCGGCACCGGCGCCGGCAGCGGGCCGGTCGAGGCCAGCCGGTAGCCGCCCGCCGCACCCCGGTAGACCAGGCTGTCGCAACCGCTCCCGGCGTCCGTGAACAACTGGAAGTCGTAGTCCATCGCCTCCAGTTCGAACACCGCGTCCAGCGGGCCCAGCCGCGCCGCGCTGTAGCTGCGGTGCCGCACCAGCCGACGCTCCTCCGGCGCACGGTGGTGGCGCTGCGGGCGGTGCTCCGGGTCCAGGCCGTCCGCCCAGCCGAGCGGCGTACGGGTCGGCCGGCGGTGGTGGCGCAGCCGGGCGATCCGCGACACCAGCCGGTCCTGGAGCAGGTCGACCGCCTCGCGCATGGTGGCCGCCGCGACGTGCGCCCGCACCGGACGCCCGTTGACGTCCACGGTGGCCTGGGCGCGCGAGGGCCGGGCCATCGCGTGGTTGGGCTCCTGCACCAGCCGCACCCGGACTCCGAGCACCGGCTCGTCCAACCGGTCCAGCACGGCCGCGATCTTCACCCGCGCATAGTCGGGGGCGCCGGCCGAAACCTCGCCGCGGGTCTCCACCAGCACCTCGGCGACACTACGGGTCTGCAGACGGTTCATCAGAAACTCCTTTCCCGATGACTCCAGCCTGCTCCCTCGCCCCGGCCGCGCAGAGGGCCGAACGGTCCACCTCCGGGAGCCGACGGGCCCTGCCGGGAGCGGGACGGTCGGCCACCGTGCGCCCGACGGACCGTCAGTCCTGGCTCGGCCCCCGGTCGTCGCGGCTCTCGTCACTGCTCTCGCCGGGGTTGTCGCTCGGGCTGTCGTCAGGGCGGTCGGCACGGCTTTCACGGCTCTCACGGCTCTCTTGGCGGGCCTCGCGGCGGTGCGCGCGCACCCGCCACACCACCAGGGCCACGACCACCACCGCCGCCACCGCGATCGCCAGCGAACGCCCCACCGTGCCCTCCACCCGGGAGTACGCCGAACCCGCGAAATAGCCCAGCAGCGTGAACCCCACCCCCCAGAGCACCCCGCCGATCGCGTTGAACAGCAGGAACCGGGGGTACGGCATCCGCGACACCCCCGCCAGCGCCGGCATCAATGCCCGGAAGAACGCCACGAACCGTCCCAGCAGCACCGCCACTGGACCCCGACGGCGGATCAGGTCCTGCGCCCCCTCGACCCGGTCCGCGTGCTTGCGCAGCGTCTTCGTCCGCAGCACCGCCGGACCCAACCGGCGCCCCACCTCGTACCCCGTCGAATCGCCGATGACCGCCGCGGACACCACCACCAGCACCATCCAGCCCAGCGACACCTTGCCCTGGTGCGCCAGCAGCCCGCCCAGCACCGCGGCCGTCTCGCCCGGCAGCACGAACCCGAAGAACAACGCGTCCTCGGCGAACACCAGGGCCCCCACCACCGCGTACACCACCGGCCCGGAGAGCCCGCGCAGCCAGTCGGTGACCGCGTGCACCAGGACCACCTCGCTCCCGGCTCGCCCACGGTCCGGCCCCCACCGTAGCGCCGGGCTTGTCGCCGCCCGCAGAACCTGCCTCCCGGGGGGCGCGTCGCACGCCCCCGATGGGCGAGACTGTGGCGGTGACCGCGAGATCCCTGGCCAAAGGCAGCAACCTCCCGATCGACGTGCCCGCCGTGCACGCCGACCTCACCTGGACACCCGCACCCGGCGTCCCCGACCTCAGCGCGGCCGCCCTGCTGCTCACCGCCGACGGACAGGCCCGCGACGCGAGCGACCTGATCCGGCGTCACCGACCCACCCATCGCTCCGGCGCGGTCCTGCACCGCGGCCGCACCGGCGGCGCCGACGCCCCCGTCGAACGGATCGAGGCCGACCTCGCGGCGCTCGACGTCCGCGACGCCGCCGTCCAGCGCGTCCTGCTGCTCGCCGCCACCGACGACGACGGCACCTTCGGTCGGGTCCCCGACCTGACCCTGCTGATCTCCGACGCCCGCACCGGCCTGCCGATCGCCCGCTTCGTCATCGAGGCCGGCCGGGAGACCGCGCTCATCGGCGGCGAGCTCTACCGCCGGGGCGGCCAGTGGAAGTTCCGCGCCGTCGCCCAGGGCTGGGCCAACGGCCTGAACGGCGTGGCCGCCGCGTACGGCTTCGAGCTGCCGGCGGAGGGGGACGCAGACGCGGACGCGGACGTGGCCGACGGGCCGGTGCCTGAGCTGGATGCGGAGTCGGCGTCGGAGCCGCCGTCGGAGCCCGCGCCCGAGCCGCGTGCGGCGGCAGAGCCTGTGCCCACCGCGGAGTCGGCGCCCGAGCCGGCGGCGGACGCCACGGGCGGGCTCGCGGTGCGGCACCCGGTGGAAGCGGCCGAGTCCGAGTCGAAGAGCGGGCACGGTTCGGTGCCGGAGCCTGCGCGGCGTGCGGCGGCGGAGCCGCTGCCCGCGCCGGAGCCAACGGGTGTCACCGGTGGGTTCGGGGTGCGGCACCCGGCGGGAGAGGTTGGGCCGACCAGCGGGCGCGCCGCCGTGCCGGAGCTCGCGCGGCGTGCGGCGGAAGAGGCGTTGCCCGTCACCGAGTTGGAGCCGGCGCCGGCACCCGAGTTCGGGCCCGGGCCGGACGCCACCCGCGAGTTGAGGCTGCGCCCGGCGCCGCTGCCGGAGCCTCGGCCCGAGCCGGCGACCGTCCCGCAGCCCGCCCTCGGGCCGCGCCCGGCGGCGGAGCCCGTTCCCGAGCCGGTGCCAGTGTCGGAGCCGCTGTCGGAGCCCGGGCACGAGCCCGGACCGTTGCCGGTGGCGGAGCTCGGGCCGGACGCCACCCGTGAGCTCCGGCTGCGCCCGGCGGACCCGCGGCCCGAGTCCCGGTCCGCCGTGCCCGCGCCGGTGCCGGAGCCGGTCGAAGGGCCGCCGCTGACGGCCACTCGGTCGGTGTCCTCCCCGCACCCGTCGGCGTCCCCGTCCGTCCCGCCGCGGCCCGCGCACGCGCCGGACTCCGCCGCCGGCGAGGAACATCTCCCCGTCGACATGCGCAAGCGCCTCTCGTTGCGCAAGCAGCAGGTCGCCGTCAGCCTGCGCAAGCACGGCGCGCAGGGGGTGGTGGCGCGGATCCTGCTGGTGCTGGACGCGTCGGGGTCGATGGCGGGGCTGTACGGCCGGGGCGTGGTCGCGGACGTGGTGGAGCGGATGGCCGCCGTGGCCGCGCAGTTGGACGACGACGGCACGATGCAGGCGTGGACGTTCGCCACCAAGCCCGCCCGGCTGCCGGACCTGAGCCTGTCGGGGCTGCCGGAGTGGCTGCGGCTGCACGTGCGGCCGGGCGAGGTGAACATGAGCCTCTTCGGGCGTCGCCGGGTCCGGCCGCCGCTGCCGGACGGGCGGGTGGACATGAGGGCGGTCGGCATCCAGAACGAGGAGCAGAAGGTGATCGCCGACGTGCGCGCGTTCGTGCACGCGCACCCGTCGCCGCTGCCCACCCTGGTGCTGTTCTTCTCCGACGGCGGCGTCTACCGCAACTCCGAGATCGAGGCGCAGCTGCGGGCGGCCGTCGAGGAACCGATCTTCTGGCAGTTCGTCGGCCTGGGCCACTCCAACTACGGCGTGCTGGAGTACTTCGACCAGCTGCCGGGCCGCCGGGTCGACAACGTCGGCTTCTTCGCGGTGGACGACATCAGCACCCTGCCGGACCCGGAGCTGTACGACCGGCTGCTGTCCGAGTTCCCGCAGTGGATCGCGGCCGCCCGCCGCATCGGGATCCTCAGCTGACGCAGCGTCAGGCGGCGGGCGTGGTGCGGTCGGTGACCGACACCACGCCGTCGACGGCGGCGCAGAGTTCGCGCAGGGTGCGGGCGGGGCAGTGCGGGGCGGTGGTGCCGCTGAGGGTGACCTCGCCCTGGACGACGTCGACGGCGATCAGCGCGGGGCTGGCGCCTTCGACGGTGGTGAGGACCTCCTCGACGATCTCGCGGCGGATCGCCCGGTCCTCGCGGAGGAAGACCCGCAGCAGGTCGCCGCGGCTGACGGTGCCGATCAGGCGGCCGTCGGCGGGCGAGACCACGGGCAGGCGTTTGACCCGCCGACGGGTCATCAGGCGGGCGGCGGCGACCACCGTGGAGTCGGGGGTGGTGCACACCGCGGGGGAGGTCATCAGGTCGGCGGCGGTGGTGCCGGTGCCGCGCAGGTGCACGGGCGCGGGAAGCATGGACGCCGGGTCGTACTGGGCGAGTTGGGTGCGCAGTAGGTCCGCCTCGGAGACCACGCCGAGCGGCCGGTGGTCGGTGTCGACCACCGGCACGGCGGTGATGTCGTACTCGGCGAGCAGCGCGACGATCTCGCGGAAGCCCGTACCGGGGCTGACGGTGACCACGTGACGGGTCATCATCGCTCCGACGGTGCAGTGCCGCATCGCCCTTCGCCTCCTCGGTCGACGCCGGTCCGGTGCCGACGTTCCCACTCTGCGGGGCGGGCGGCGTCGGGCGCGAGGGCCGGAGGTCCCGGTCGGCTGGGCCGGTCGGCGGGCCGGGGCGGCAGGAGTCTCAGCCCGGACACCCATTCCGGGCGGATCCGCACGGACACCGAGGGCGGCCCGGTCGCCGTGGCCGGGTGCACGGCGTCGGCGTGGCCGAGCACGGTGACCGTCCAGCCGCTGCCGTCGGTCGGGTCGACCTGGTCGACCTGGAAGGCGACCACGGTTCCGGTCACGGCGCGCAGCAGTTCCTCGTCGGGCTGGTCGACCTGCACGCTTCCGCCGTCCACCAGGCGGTAGCGGACGGGCAGCACGGCGGGCAGGGCGTGCCGGGTGTAGACGAGCCGGCCCACCGAGTGACAGGCCATCAGGCGCAGGCACTGGCCGGGGTCGAGGGAGATGCCGTCGGGGGAGGGGGAGGGTTCGCCGGTCATGCTCCGATCCTGCGCGTCGCGTCCGCGCGGCGGGAGGGCCGTTGGTCGTTCCCGTACCGGTCGAGCGGCCCCTCGAACGGCGGGGGTAGGGCGCTGGGATACGAACCGATTACTTTCATTTACTGTTCATAGAACTGTTTGCGTGTTCACCGACAGGCTGTCAGTCGGCCAGCCCCCAGCTACCCGACTGGAGTCACGAGTGAGCCCCTCCTCCTCCGCACGCCGCCGTACCCTCACCGCCGGCGCCCTCGCCGCGAGCGCCGCCCTGCTCGTCGCCGCCGTCCAGGTCGACACCGCCTCCGCCGCCCCCGGCCGCGATGCGGCGATCGCCCGCGCGGAGGCGAACGTCGCGCACCACGCCGACCTGTTCGGCTTCGGCGCCGGCCAGGGCCTGAAGGTCAAGGACGTGATCATCGACGCGAACGGCGCCCAGCACGTCCGCTTCGACCGCACCTACCAGGGCCTGCCGGTGGTCGGCGGCGACCTGGTGGTCCACCAGGACGCCCGTGGCAAGCTCGCCGACTCCTCCCGCGCCAAGGGCCACAACCCGGCGGTGAAGTCCGTGGTGCCGTCCGTCTCCCCGCAGCACGGCGCCGCCGCCGCGCTCGGCCAGGCCCAGGGCATATCCGGCGCCACCGCCACCCCCGAACTGGTCGTCTGGGCCGCCGACGGCGGCGCCCGCCTCGCCTGGCAGACCACCGTCAGCGGCGAGGGCAAGCAGGGCCAGCCGACCGGCCGGGTCGTCGTCACCGACGCCACCACCGGTGAGGCGATCGAGAGCTGGGACTCCGAGCAGTCCGTCGCCGGCACCGGCCACTCCGAGTACACCGGCGACGTCCGGATCGACACCACCCAGCAGGCCGACGGCAGCTACGCGCTGATCGACCCGGTGCGCGGCCACTCCACCCGGGACGCCAAGAACCTCGGCTCCAGCAGCGTCAAGGCCACCTCCGGCAACCTGGTCACCGACGCCGACAACGTGTGGGGCGACGGCCGGAAGTTCTCCACCGACCGGACCACCGCCGCCGTCGACGCCCACGCCAACACCGCCTGGACGTACGACTACTACCTCAACACCTTCGGCCGCAAGGGCATCAAGAACGACGGCCGCGGCGCCACCGTGTTCGTCCACGTCGGCACCAACTGGGACAACGCCCAGTGGGTCGACAGCTGCTTCTGCATGATGACCGGCGACGGCGACGGCACCACCGACCCCGAGCAGGTCGACCTCGACACCATGGGCCACGAGATGACCCACGGTGTCACCAGCGCCACCGCCAACCTGCGCTACAGCGGCGAGTCCGGCGGCCTCAACGAGGCCACCAGCGACATCTTCGGCACCATGGTCGAGTGGTACGCCAACAACGCCGTCGACACCCCCGACTACCTGTTCAGCGACCAGTCCACCCCGCCGTGGCTGCGCCGTTTCGACAAGCCCTCACTGGACGGCCGCTCCGCCGACTGCTGGAGCAAGTCGGTCGCCAAGCTGGACGTGCACTACTCCTCCGGCGTCGCCAACCACTGGTTCTACCTGGCCAGCGAGGGCAGCGGCAGCAAGACCGTCAACGGCTACACCTACAACAGCCCGACCTGCAACAACTCCACCGTCACCGGCGTCGGCAACCAGAAGGTCGCCGCCATCTGGTACCGGGCGCTGACCGTCTACATGACCTCCACCACCAACTACGCCGGCGCCCGCACCGCCACCCTGAACGCCGCCCGCGACCTGTACGGCGCCGGCTCGGCCGAGTACGCGACGGTCGCCGCCGCGTGGAGCGCGGTCAGCGTCAACTGATCGGACGGGCGTCCGGATAGCGGCCGATCGGCCGCTATCCTGGCCCGATGAGCGACAACCTTCCCCCCTGCCCCAGCTGCGCCGGCCAGTACACGTACGAGATGGACGCCCTGATGGTCTGCCCCGAGTGCGGCCACGAGTGGGCGCCCGCCGAGGAGAACGCGGCGCAGCCGGCGGGGGAGCGGGAGATCCGGGACGCCGTCGGCAACGTGCTGGCCGACGGCGACACCGTCACCGTGATCAAGGCCCTGAAGGTCAAGGGCAACGCCTCCGGCATCAAGGCCGGCACCAAGGTGCGCAACATCCGGCTGGTCGACGGCGTCGACGGCCACGACATCGACTGCCGGATCGACGGGTTCGGCGCCATGCAGCTCAAGTCCAGCGTGGTCAAGAAGGCCTGACACCGCCCTCCGCGCCCCCCGGCTCGTGCCGGGGGGCACGAGCGGTTGTTAGGGTCGGCGCGACGCCCCCGTGCCCTTTCGGGCCTTGAACGAGACGGTGACGACCACGTGAACGCCGAGAACCCGCAGTCGCCACCGGTGGCCAGCGTCCCGCTGTACCAGCTGAAGGCGGAGTTCTTCAAAACGCTCGGGCACCCGGTGCGGATCCGGGTGCTGGAGCTGCTCAGCACCCGCGACCACGCCGTCGCCGAGATGCTGCCCGAGGTCGGCGTGGAGCCGGCCAACCTGTCCCAGCAGCTGGCCGTGCTGCGCCGGGCCAAGCTGGTGCACGCCCGCCGCGAGGGCTCCACCGTGGTGTACACGCTGGCCAGCGGCGAGGTCGCCGACCTGCTGCGGGTCGCCCGCTCCATCCTCGGCTCGCTGATCACCGACCAGGCCGGCCTGCTCGCCGACCTGCGGGCCGCCGACAACGCCTGACGCTCCGTCACTTCCCCTGCCCCGCCCGCGAGGGCCTCGTTTGCCCCGCCCGCGAGGCCTCGTTGCGCCCGGAACATGCAGACATTGCGACTTGCGAAATTCTTCAAGTCGATACATCCTGATCGGGTGCCCGGCCGGTCCGTCCTGCCCGGCCACCTGCGCGCCGACACTGGAGAGGGGCCGACGTGACCGAGGTGTTCGAGCAGGAGCTCCGCGCACAACTCGCCCTTGCCCGAAGGGCGTTGCGCGAGGCGCGGGACGCCGAGGACGACCACGGCGCGCAGGCCCACGCGGGCCGGATCGCCGGGCTGCTGCGGATCGCTGAGCAGCACGGCATCGCCGTCCCGTCCCGGTCCGGAACAGAGCCGGAACCCCAGAAAGAGAGCTGAACCGTGCCCGCGTCGCAGTGCCACGCCCAGGCGAAGGTCCCTGATCCGCTCGCCACGATCCGATGCGGCGGGGCGGCGTGAACGGCGCGGGTGTGATCGGCCGGCGGCTGCGGGCGGTGCTGCCCGACCGCCGGACGTTGGCCACCATGCGGCGGGACCCGCGACGGGACCTGCTCGCCGGACTGACGGTGGCCATCGTGGCGCTGCCGCTCGCCCTGGGCTTCGGCGTCTCCTCCGGGGCGGGCGCGGCGGCGGGCCTGGCCACCGCCGTGGTCGCGGGTGCGATAGCCGCCGTGTTCGGCGGCTCCGGCCTCCAGGTCACCGGCCCGACCGGCGCGATGACCGTGGTGCTGGTGCCGATCGTCGCCCGCTACGGCACCGGCGGGGTGCTGACCGTCGGCCTGCTCGCCGGCCTGCTGCTGGTGCTGCTGGCGCTCGCCGGGGCCGGCCGGTGGATGGCGTACGTGCCGGTGCCGGTGATCGAGGGCTTCACGGTCGGCATCGCCGGCGTGATCGGCCTCCAGCAGGTGCCCGGCGCGCTCGGCGTGGCCAAACCGGACGGCGAGAACCCGGCGGTGGTCGCCGCCCGCGCCGTCTCCGCGTTCGCGTCCTCGCCGCACTGGGCGGCGGTGCTGCTCGCGGCGGGCGTCGCCGCGCTGATGCTGATCGGCGGACGGCTGCGGCCCGGAGTGCCGTTCTCGCTGATCGCCGTGGTCGCCGCCACCGTGCTCGCCAAGGCCGTCGACCTGCCGGTCGCCGTCATCGGCCACCTGCCGTCCGGACTGCCCAGCCCCTCGCTGGGCTTCCTCGACCTGTCCGCGGTGCCCGCGCTGCTGCCGTCCGCGCTGGCGGTCGCCGCGCTCGGCGCGCTGGAGTCGCTGATGTCGGCGACCGCCGCCGACGCGATGACCGCGAACGACCCCCGTCGGGGCGGCGAACGGCACGACAGCGACCGGGAGTTGTTCGGCCAGGGCCTGGCCAACCTGGTCGCCCCGCTGTTCGGCGGCGTCGCCGCGACCGGCGCGATCGCCCGCACCGCCGTGAACGTGCGCAGCGGCGCGGTCTCCCGACTGGCCGCGCTGGTGCACGCCGCCGTGCTGGCCGTGGTGGTGTTCGCCGCCGCGCCGCTGGTCGCGGACATCCCGCTGGCCGCGCTGGCCGGCGTGCTGATCGCCACCGCCGTGCGCATGGTGCAGGCCGGGGCGCTGCGCGCGCTGGCCCGCACCGGGCGCGGCGAGGCCGCCGTGCTGGCGGCGACCGCCGCCGCCACCCTCGCCTTCGACCTGGTCACCGCCGTCGCGGTCGGCCTGCTGCTGGCCTGCGCGCTCGCGCTGCGCGCCGTCGCCCGGGCCGCCCGGCTGGAGCGCCTGCCGGTGTCCGAGCAGGACCACGCGGGCGGCCGGATCGCCGCCTACCGGCTGCACGGCCCGCTGCTGTTCGCCGCCGCGCACCGCCTGCGGGTCGAACTGACCGCCGCCGACCACGCCGAGGTGGTGATCCTGCGGATGTCGCGCGTCACCGCGATCGACGCCAGCGGCGCGACCGTCCTCGGCGAGGCCCTCGCCGACCTGCACCGGCGCGGCATCCGGGTCCTGCTCTCCGGCCTGCACCCCGAACACCGCCGACCCCTGGACGCGCTCGGCATACTCGACGAACTCCAGGCCCAGGGGCGACTGTTCGCCACCACGCCGGAAGCCCTGGCGTACGCCCGCGACACCCTGCCGGCCGTTCCGGCGCCCGCCGTCGGGACACGCTGAGCCGTCCCTGCTGCCGAGGGCGGCCCGCCCGGCCGGTACAGTGGCGCAAGTGCCACCTTCCGAGGAGGCGCGACGGCGGTGGGGCCCGCCGGACCTGAACCGCGGCGAGTCGCCGCCAACGGTCCCTACTTGTACAGGACGCGCCCGGATCCTTCGGGCGCCGTGCGAGTGGGAGACGTGGTGCCCGTGGAGAGTTCCCAGTCGGCGACGGCCGGCGCCGTCGAAGCCGAGACCGGGGCGCGCCCGGCGCGCCGTCGCGGGCCGGACCGTGAACTGGCGTCCGTGATCGGCGTGGTGGCCGTCGGCGGAGTGCTCGGCGCCTGCGCCCGGTACGCGATCGCGCTCGGATGGCCGACGGCGGCGGACGGCTTCCCCTGGGCGACGCTGGTGATCAACGTGGCGGGCTGCGCGGTGATCGGGGCGTTCCTGACGGTGCTCACCGAGGCCTGGCGCGCGCACCGGCTGGTGCGGCCGTTCCTCGGCACCGGCGTGCTCGGCGGGTTCACCACCTTCTCCACCTACGCGGTCGACGTCCAGCGCCTGATGCTGGCCGGCCGCGCCCCGGCGGCCCTGGGCTACCTGGCCGCCACCCTGCTCGCCGCGCTGGTCGCGGTCTGGGCCGGCGCGGCCGCCGCCCGCCTGGTGATCGGACGGAGGACGCGATGACCGCACGGACCGAACGGGCGCTGCGGATGACGGTGCTGGCCGGCGAGGACCAGCACTGGCACCACCGCCCGCTGTACGCGGAGATCGTGCACCGCGCGCACGCCGCCCGGCTGGCCGGCGCCAGCGTGTTCCGCGGCATCGAGGGCTTCGGCGCGTCCGCGCTGGTGCACACCTCCCGGCTGCTGTCGGTCGGCGACGACCTGCCGGTGGCGGTCGTGGTGGTGGACCGCGAGGAGCGGATCCGGGCGTTCCTGCCGCAACTGGACGACCTGCTCGACCGGTGCCTGGTGACGCTCGACGCGTGCGAGGTGCTCCGGCCCGCCGACGCCCCCGGGGAGGCGGAGTGAACTGGCTGCTGGTGATCGTCGGTGCGGCGGTCGGCGCGCCGCTGCGCTACCTGACCGACCGGGCGGTGCAGGCCCGGCACGACACGGTCTTCCCGTGGGGAACGTTCGCCGTCAACGTGTCCGGCTCCCTGGTGCTCGGCCTGCTGACCGGCGCGGTCGCCGCCGGCGCGGCCTCCTCGCAGCTCCAACTGCTGCTCGGCACCGGCTTCTGCGGGGCGCTCACCACGTACTCGACGTTCTCCTGGGAGACGCTGCGGCTGGCCGAGAGCGGGGCCCGGTTCTACGCGGGGGTGAACGCGGCGGGCAGCGTGGTGGCCGGGCTGGGCTCGGCGTTCACCGGGTGGGCGATCGCCCAGGCGCTGTGGGTGTGAGGCCGTGGCCCGTTCTCGATCGGCCGCAAGGATGAGCCGTCGGCCGTGACGGACCTGGACGCGGCTGGTGGGCGGGGTTCCCGGTTCGGGGGCGAACGCATGCGCGTCGCCGGAATCCGGACAGAATTCACGATCCGGCCAGGATCACCTTCCCGTGGCCACGGACCGCGAGTTAGCGTGACCGTGAGTTAGTTGCCCGAGGCACTCAACAGCTCGGGCCGCGCAGTCGCAAGGTTCGCCCGCCGACGCCTCCGCCGGCCGAGCTCCGGGAAGGGACCACCAGATGGCCACCGCCGCGCAAACCTCTCCCACCAGCCACCCCGCCCCGCGCGGGACCTGCCCGTTCGCGCCGCCGCCCGCCTACGAGCAGGCCCGGCACGACGAGCCGATCAGCCGGGTCGGCCTGTACGACGGCGCCTCGTGCTGGCTGATCACCCGGCACGAGGACGTCCGCGCCGTCCTCGCCGACAACCGGTTCAGCTCCGACCCCGAAAACCCGGGCTTCCCGTTCCTCACCGAGGCCTCCCGCCAGCTCCTCACCGTCAAGCCCACCTTCATCCGGCTGGACGACCCCGAGCACGGCCGGCTGCGCCGCATGCTCACCGGCGACTTCACCATGCGCCGCACCGCCTCGCTGCGCCCCGAGATCCAGCGGATCACCGACGAGCTGATCGACCGGATGACCGACGGACGACACCAGGCCGACCTGGTCAACGACTTCGCGCTGCCGCTGCCGTCCCTGGTGATCTGCCTGCTGCTCGGCGTTCCCTACCAGGACCACGACTTCTTCCAGGAGTGCAGCCGCACCCTGCTGCACCGCGGCTCCACCACCGAGGAGGTCGTCGACGCCAACGCCCGCCTCACCGAGTACATCGACGCGCTGACCGCGTCCAAGCGGGACAACCCCGACGACGGCATCCTCAGCCGCCTGGTCGCCCGCGGCGAACTGGAGATCGAGGACATCGGCGCGATGGGCCGGCTGCTGCTGATAGCCGGGCACGAGACCACCGCCAACATGACGGCGCTGTCGATCCTCGCCCTGCTGCGCAACCCCGAGCAGCTCGCCCACCTGCGCGCCCACCCCGAGGCCACGCCCGCCGCGGTCGAGGAACTCCTGCGCTACCTCAGCATCGTGCAGAACGGCCTGGTCCGGGTCGCCGTCGAGGACGCCGAGATCGGCGGCACCACGATCCGGGCCGGTGAGGGCGTCATCCTCCAGGTCAACACCGCCAACTGGGACGACGACCGCTACCCCGGCGCCGACACCCTCGACCTCACCCGCGACACCCGCCACCACCTCGCCTTCGGCTTCGGCGTCCACCAGTGCCTCGGCCAGCCGCTCGCCCGGCTGGAGCTGGAGATCGCCCTGGAGACCCTGCTGCGCCGACTCCCCGAACTGCGGCTCGCCGTGCCGTTCGAGGACGTCCCGTTCCGGAGCGACATGCTGATCTACGGTGTCCACGAGCTCCAGGTCGCCTGGTGACCGCCGCCCCGCCGACCCGCCCGGGCGACCTCGCGAAAGAAGGAACCGTGACCGTCACCGTCGACCAGGACCGCTGCTGCGGCGCCGGGCAGTGCGTCCGCAACGCCCCCGAGGTGTTCGACCAGCGCGAGGAGGACGGCGTCGTGCTGCTGCTCGACGCCCGCCCGCCCGCCGAGCTGCGCTCCGCCGTCGAGGACGCCGTCGCGTCCTGCCCCGCCGGCGCCATCCGGGTCACCGACAGCTGACCCGAACACCCCGCTATGCTGCCGAACCGTCCCGCCGTGGCCCACGGCGGGACGGCCGTCGTCACAGCGAAGGGGAGCACACCGTGGAAGCCGCCGGCGAACTCGCCCCGCAGGGCGTCACCGACCTGCGCGGCCGACCCGGCCCGCCGCTGACCGTCCGTTACGGGCCCCACGCCGCCGTGGTGGTGGCCGGGCTGCCCGGCAGCGGCAAGAGCACCCTGCTGCACCGCTGGGACGCCCACGCCCCCGTCCTCGACCCGCGCACCAGCCGCCTGGCCGCGCAGGCCGCGATGCCCGCCCGGCTCCCGTACCCCGTCTACCGGCCCGTCGTGCGGACCCTGCACCTGCTGCGCATCCGCGGCGCACTGCGCGGCCCCGGGCCGCTGCTGGTGCACGACTGCGGCAGCCGCCGCTGGCTGCGCCGCACCCTCGCGCACTGGGCCCGCCGGTCCGGGCGGGAACTGCACGTGGTGCTGCTCGCCGTCCACCCCGACCAGGCACTGGCCGGTCAGCACGCCCGCGCCCGCACCGCCGCCCCGGGCACCTTCCGCCGCCACGTGCGCGGCCTGGCCACCCTGGTGACGGCCGTCGACCAGCACGGCCTGGCGGCCTTCCCGGGCGCGACGTCCGTGCTGCTCGCCGACACGACCTCACGGGAACGGCTGGCGGCCGTCCGCTTCGCCGCCCCGGACGGGACGCCGGGGGCGGCGAAGGGCTGACGGATCGTGGGCCGTCAGGCGTAGATGACGGTCCACTGCTGGTTGCGGTCTCCGGTACGGCAGCCCTCGATCGTCACCTGGCTCCCGGCGTGGGAGGTCAGACAGCCCTGGTCGCCGTCGGCGGAGTGGATGTACGTCCCGACGTCGCCGGCCGCGTACCACCAGCGCGCCCTGGACGCGGTGTTGTCGTACGGGTCGTACCAGGGGTTGTACTCGGACAGCTCGCCGGTGTTGCCGAAGCTGCGGCGCAGGTTCCGGTAGCTCTTGGTGGTGCACCAGCCGTCGGTGCACTTCTCCGTCTCCCAGGAGGAGAGGACGACCTGGTTGGCGGAGGTCATGGTGACGTACCACCACTGGTTGGACTGCCCGGTCTGCGCGTAGGTGTACACCGGCGCGCCCTGGTCGATGTTGTGGGCGTAGTCGTCCAGGTACTGGCCGGTGCCCATGTTCAGGACGTGCACCCAGCCCCGGGGCGCGGCGGCCTGGGCGGGTGCCTCCACGGCGAACACGCCCGCCAGGACGGACAGGGACACGCCGGCGGCGGTGAGGATCCTTCGGATGTTCTTCACGGTGGGACGTTCCTTCCGGCGGGTCAGTTGTAGGAGATCAGCCACTGCTGGTCGTGGTCGCCGGTGCGGCAGCCCTCGACCGTCACCTGACCCCAGGCGTGGGCGGTCAGGCAGTCGCCGTTCCAGGCGGCGGAGTGGATGTACGTCCCGGCGTCGCCGCCCACGTAGTACCAGAGCTGCTCGCCGGGCAGTTCACCGAAGCGGGTGTCGTGCTGCCAGCGCTGCTGCGGGCCGAGGACGCCGCGGTTGCCGCTGTCGCGGGTGAGGTTGCGGTACCACCAGCCGGTGAGGCCGTTGCCCTGCTGGGTCTCGTAGGAGGAGAACGAGACCGTGTTGTTGTCGTTGTTGTCCACCCACCACCACTGGTTGGACTGGCCGGTCTGCGCGTACGTGTACACCGGGGCGCCCTGGTTGGTGTTGTGGGCGTAGTCGTCCAGGTACTGGCCGGTGCCGACGTTCCGGAGGTGTGCCCAGCCCTGGGGCACGGCGGCCTGGGCGGGTGCCTCCACGGCGAACACGCCCGCCAGGACGGACAGGGACACGCCGGCGGCGGTGAGGATCCTTCGGATGTTCTTCACGGTGGGACTTCCCTTCCGGCGGGTCAGCTGTACTGGACGTTCCACTGCTGGTCGTGGTCGCCGGTGCGGCAGCCCTCGACCGTCACCTGGCCCCAGGCGTGGGCGGTGAGGCAGTCGCCGTTCCAGGCGGCGGAGTGGATGTACGTCCCGGCGTCGCCGGCCACGTAGTACCAGAGCTCCTCACCCGGCAGGCCGCCGAAGCCGACGCCGCCCGTCCAGAGCTGCTGCGGGCCGAGGACACCGCGGTTGCCGCCGTCGCGGACGAGGTTGCGGTACCACCACTTGCCGACGCTGCTGTACTGCTGCGTCTCGTAGGAGGAGAAGGTGACCGTGCTGTTGGTGTTGTTGGCCACCCACCACCACTGGTTGGACTGCCCGGTCTGCGCGTAGGTGTGCACCGGCGCGCCCTGGTCGGTGTTGTGGGCGTAGTCGTCCAGGTACTGGCCGGTGCCCACGTTCCGGATGTGCGCCCAGCCCTGCTCCACCACGGCGCCGGCGGGCGCGGCCGCCGTGACGGTGGCGGCCAGTGCGGCGCCGGCCACCAAGGCGCCGACATGTCTCTTCTTCACTGTCTTTCCCCCCCCTTGCTGCTGTCCTGCGGGCGACGTCCTTGCGTCGCCGGCCAGGTGAGGGGACGGTACGAAGAGCCGTTGGACAGATGATGAACACCCGAAACGGGTCCGCCGCCCCGGACCGGAGGTCGGGGGCGGCGGAGGGTTGACGGCCGGTCAGTGGCCGCGGGCGATCCACTCGGCCAGGTGCGGGGCCTCCGCGCCGACGGTCGTCGAGTCGCCGTGGCCGGTGCGCACCACCGTCTCGGCCGGGAGCGTCAGCAGGCGCTCGCGGATCGAGTCGACGATGGTCGGGAAGTCGGAGAACGACCGCCCGGTGGCGCCCGGCCCGCCGGCGAACAGGGTGTCGCCGGTGAACACGGTGCCGAGCTCCGGCGCGTACAGGCTGACCGCGCCCGGGCTGTGGCCCGGCGTGTGCAGCACCGTCAACGTGGTGCCGGCGACGGTCAGTTGCTGACCGTCGGCGAGCGCGCCGTCGGGCTTCCGGTCCGGGTGGGTCTGCTGCCACAGCACCTGGTCGTCGGGGTGCAGCAG
>NZ_BMRI01000007.1:172009-183034 GCF_014648555.1 Kitasatospora griseola | reverse complement strand
GATCGGCGCGCCCGTGCGGGCGGCCAGCTCCGGCGCGGCGTCGATGTGGTCGTTGTGCGCGTGGGTGGAGACGATCGCCACCAGCGTGCGCCCGGCCACCGCCGCGGCGATCGCGTCCGCGTCGTGCGCGGCGTCGATCACCACCACCTCGTGGTCGTCGCCGACCAGCCACACGTTGTTGTCGACCTGCCAGGTGCCGCCGTCCAGGCTGAACTCGCCCGCGGTGACCAGGTGTTCGATCCGGGCCGCCATCAGAGGACCACCACCGAGCGCAGCACCTCGCCACGGTGCATCCGGGCGAACGCCTCCTCGACGCCGTCCAGCGCGATGGTCTCGCTGACGAACGCGTCCAGGTCGAGCCGGCCCTGCAGGTACAGGTCGATCAGCATCGGGAAGTCCCGCTCCGGCAGGCAGTCGCCGTACCAGGACGACTTGAGCGCGCCACCGCGGCCGAACACGTCCAGCAGCGGCAGTTCGAGGGTCATCTCCGGCGTCGGCACGCCGACCAGCACCACGGTGCCCGCCAGGTCACGGGCGTAGAACGCCTGCTTGTACGTCTCCGGGCGGCCGACCGCGTCGATCACCACGTCCGCGCCGTTGCCGCCGGTCAGCTCCCGGATCGCCTCGACGGCGTCGGTCTCCCGCGAGTTCACGGTGTGGGTGGCGCCCAGGCCGCGGGCGGTGACCAGCTTGCGCTCGTCCACGTCCACCGCGATGATCCGCGACGCGCCCGCCAGCCGGGCGCCCATCACCGCGGCGTTGCCGACGCCGCCGCAGCCGATCACCGCGACGCTGTCGCCGCGGCCCACCTGGCCGGTGTTGATCGCCGCGCCCAGGCCCGCCATCACACCGCAGCCCAGCAGGCCCGCCGCGGCCGGCGCGGCCGCCGGGTCCACCTTGGTGCACTGGCCCGCAGCGACCAGGGTCTTCTCGGCGAACGCGCCGATGCCCAGGGCCGGCGACAGCTCGGTGCCGTCCTCCAGCGTCATCTTCTGCTTCGCGTTGTGGGTGGCGAAGCAGTACTGCGGCCGGCCCCGCCGACATGAGCGGCAACGGCCGCACACCGCACGCCAGTTGAGGATCACGAAGTCGCCGGGGACGACATTGTCGACGCCCTCGCCGACGGCCTCCACCACACCTGCGGCCTCGTGGCCCAGCAGGAACGGGAACTCGTCGTTGATCCCGCCCTCCCGGTAGTGCAGGTCGGTGTGGCACACGCCGCACGCCTGCACCTTCACCACCGCCTCGCCCGGACCCGGATCGGGCACCACGATCGGCACCACCTCCACCGGCGCGCCCTTCGCCCGAGCGATCACACCCCGCACAACCTGAGCCATCCCGAAAACCCTTCTTGATATACGGCAATTCGTGGCGCGGACGCGCCCCTGCCGGTCAGTCCCGGCTCCCACCGGGTCGACGTTCCAGCAGTACAGCGCCACTGTCCCGGCCCTGACACACCAGCAGCGTACCCAGCGCCAGCCACCCTGCGGCCAGCAGCCAGCCGCCCAGCACATCCAGTGCCCAATGCACCCCCAAGTACACCCGGCTCGCACCGACCGCCGCCGCGAACACCACCGCGCACACCGCGGCGAGGCGCGCCGCACCCGGACGGGCCAGCGCCACCGCCAACGCCAGCAGCCCCGCCCCGGCCGCCGCCGTGAACGCGTGCCCCGACGGGAAGGAGAACCCCGAGGCGTGCACCGCCCGCGCCGCCAGCGGCGGCCTGGGCCGGCCGAAGCCGTGCATCAGCAGCTGACGCAGCCCCTGACCCAGCAACAGCCACACCGTCGGCGCGAACAGCACCACCGCCACCGGCCCCCGCACCCGCCGCACCGCGAGCGCCCCGGCCGCCAACGCCATCAGATACGGCAACGGCGCCGACCCGCAGGCCGTCACCACCGTCGCCGCCGTCACCGCGACGCCCGGCCGGTGCGCCACGCACCAGTCCAGCACGGCCTGTTCGAACCCGAACGCCGCCCACCCCTGCGCGGCCAGCGCCAGCGCCACCACCCCGAACGCCGCCCAACAGCCGATCAGCGCCCACCTGGGGCCCGTCGAGCCAGCCGTCATGGCGGAGAACCTCCCGAGATCACGGCGACGCACCGTCCCGCGCCGCACCCGCCATCGTACGGGCCCGAACAACACCGGACGCCGGCACCGGCCCGAGGGCGGCTAGGATGCGGCGATTTCGAACGGCAGGTGAAAGGGCGTCAAGATGGCCGAGCAGACGGTGCCCGAGCAGACCGTGGTCGGGGAACTCGGCGACCGGTACGTCGGGATGCTCGCCGAAGTCTCCCGCTCCGGGCGGCGCCTGAGCCGGGCCGAGGTCGAATCCCTGCGTGCCCTCGGGGAACGCTGCGCCGAGAACGGGCAGGGCCTGCGCGACGTCGTCGCCCGGTGCATGGGCGCCGGACGCCGTGCCTGGACCACCCTCCCCGGGATCGCCGGCGCCGGCACCGTCAACGAACTGCGGCAGGTCGGCGAAGCACTGCTGATCGCCGCCGAGACCGCGCTCGCCGCCCTCGGCGAGGGCCACGAACGGGCCCAACGGCTGGCCGTCCGTCAGGAGGAAGCGGCCCGCCGCGAATTCATCGACGACCTGCTGTACGGCCGCAGCGACCTCGGCACCCTCGCCGAACGCGCCGAACGCTTCGGCCTGCGCCTCGCCCGCACCCACGCCGTCGCCGTCGCCGTCACCGAGCGGCCCTACGGCCACGTCGACCCCGTGGTGCGTCGCGTGGAACGGGAACTGACCGGGCGTTTCGGCGAACGCGACGTCCTGCTCGCCACCAAGGACGGCCGGCTCGTGTGCGTCGCCCCCGAGAGCGAACAGGCCGTCCTCGACGCCTTCGCCCGACTCGCGCTCCACCCCGGCCCCGGCTACCCGCCCGCCCGGCGGGTCGCCACCGGCCGCCGCCACTCGGGGGCCGGCGGCGTCGTGCGCAGCTACGAGGAAGCCCTCGACGCGCTCGACTTCGCGGAGCGCCTCGACCTGCCCGCCGAACTGCTGAAGGCCGAGGAGCTCCTGGTCTTCCCGGTCCTGATGCGCGACCGCGCCGCGATGGCGGACCTGGTCCGTACCGTCCTCGGCCCCCTCGCCGCCGCCCGCGGCGGCGCCGGCCCCCTTCTCGACACCATCGCCGTCCAGGCCGAAGCCGGCTACGTCAACGCCGAAGCCGCCCGTCGCCTCGGCGTCAGCGTCCGCACCCTCGGCTACCGCGCCGAACGCATCAAAGCCCTCACCGGCTACGACCCGGCGGACGCGCTCCACCGCTACACCCTGGAAACGGCCGCGATGGGCGCCCGCCTGCTGGGCTGGCCGCGACAGGCTCTTTAGCGGAAGAGTTGACGGCTGCGAACCGGGGAGAGCACCACCAGGGGCGCGGGGAACTGCGCGAGGGGGAACGCGCCCGTCGGAAAGATCGCGACGCGGGACATCGACTTGCACGTGATCGCGACCCTGCGGACGGGTGTGCGCTTGTCGCGCAGTTCTCCCCAGCCCTGGCGGGCCGGGAGGCGCCCCCACACGCCCCTGTCTTCGCGCCCGCCTGTGTTCGCATCCGAGCATCCCCGCACGGGTGCAGATTTCGCGCGTCAAGAGGCCGACAAGATTGCCGGATCCTGGCAATGTGCGGACCGGCCCCGAGCTGTCACGATCTTCCTGTCGCCGGGAGACCGGCGCAGCCGGGTCGGCGGGAATCGGGGGATTCGTTCCGCAGGCCCTGGGCGTCGGCGCCCCGGATCCGGGGGGTGGGGGTGGTCGGCGCCCGAGGGGGGAGACGGGGGGAAGGGCGCCGCCTTTTTCGGACGGGGCCGAGCGGGGCAGACGGGGGTCACGGCCCCGACGGCCCCCTTCGGAGAAGGCGGCGGATCCCTCCCGGCGAACACCCGGCCGGCCGGGGCCGGCGGGACGTCCGGTAGCTCCGGCCCCAGGGGAACGGGGACGGCTCAGCCACCCCGGGTGTCGGCCGCGCCTACGCCGGAACCGGTAGCCGACGCTCCGTCGGTCGGCGGACCGGCTGTCGTCCGAACGGCCGCCGGGGGTGGCCGGAGGTACGGGTTCGTGCCAGGAGGGTGGGTGTCGATCGGGGTCCCGCCTAGCATGTGTGGCCACCGGACTGCCGTGCCCGCGTCGCGTGTTCTCCGGGCACGGTCGGTCGCGCCAGGAGCCGCCGTGCCCTGTCCCGGGCGCCGCCGCCGTGCCTGTCCTCACTGCCCTGGGGGTTGACCGCCCATGCACACCGGATCCGACCGACCGTCCGCCCGTCCCGTTCGGGCCGCGCTGCTGGTGCTGGCCCTGCTGGCCGCGCTGCTCGTGGCTGCCGTGCCGACCGCCGGCCCCGCGCGGGCCGCGGTTCCCGACCGTTGGGGTTTCGCGTTCGTCGACAACCCGACGCCGCCGACCGGCTACGTTCCCGATCCGTCGCGCCAATGGGGCAGTTGGGCCTCCCCGGCGAGCAACCCCGTCACCGTCGACCAGGCCGGTCCCGGCAGCTACGTGGTGCACTTCCCGCTGATCGCGGGCCCCGGAGGCGTCGCGCACGTCACGGCCGTCAACCGCAGCGGCACCTGGTGCCAGCTGACCGGTTGGGGGGCCGTCGGCAGTGGCATCGACGTGGGGGTGGCCTGCTACCGGCGCGGTGGCGCACCCGACAACTCGCCGTTCACCGTGCTGTACACCAGCAGCAGTGGGGGTCCCGTGCCGGGTGACTACGCCTACCTGGACTCCGCCGCGAGCGGCGCGCCGATCGACCAGTACAACTCCGCCGGGGGCAGCAACGTCGCCGGCCACGGGTCCACCGGCCTCTGGACGGTCCGGCTGCCCGGCGTCGGCTCCGCCCCCAACGTCGGCAACGTCGAGGTCACCGCCGTCGACCCGACGCAGGGCGCCCGCTGCAAGGTGGCCGAATGGGTGCCGTCCGGCGGCGGGCAGAACGTCGTGGTCCTCTGCTTCGACGCGTCCAACGCGCCCTACGACACCGAATGGACGCTCAGCTACTCCGCCGGGCGGGCCGTGCACGGCCCCGCGGTCCCGCCGCGGTCCTTCGGCTACCTCTGGTACAACGGCTCGGTGCCGTCCGGCACCAACTTCAACTCGGTGGCCGGGAGCAACACGCTGGCCGTCGGCGTCCCCTCCACCGTCACCCTGCCCGGTGTCGCCGTTCCGGCCGACCACGCCCAGGTCACGGCGTTCGGCGGCGGCGCCGGCTGGTGTCAGCTCGCCCTGCCGTGGGCCCGCGGCGCCGGCGCCGTCGAGCTGTACCCGATCTGCTTCAGCCCCGGCGGGTCGCCCGTGACCGCGTCGTTCCTGACGGCGTACACCTCCGCGTTCTGACGTTCTGTCACCTCGCGCACTCCCGCGCGCCCCGCGTACCCCCCGCGCGCCCCGCCTCCGGGTCCTCGGAGGCGGGGCCGGATGTGACTGCGAGCCGTTTCGTAACCGTACGGAGTCGATGGATTACTGATAGAGATGGCGGGTCAGCTTTTGCAAGGGAGCCGCCATGACCGTCATGACCGACCGCACCCCGCCGCCCGCGGCGGAGCCCGACTCGCGGGGGGCGGTGCGCCGGCCCGGGAGTGTGCTCGTCCGCTGGATCACCACCACTGATCACAAGACGATCGGCAGCCTGTACCTGGGCACGTCGTTCGCGTTCTTCCTGATCGGTGGGGTGATGGCGCTGATCATGCGCGCCGAGCTGGCCCGGCCGGGCACGCAGATCGTCTCCAACGAGCAGTTCAACCAGCTGTTCACCATGCACGGGACGATCATGCTGCTGGTGTTCGCGACACCGCTGTTCTCGGGTTTCGCGAACTGGATCATGCCCTTGCAGATCGGCGCGCCGGACGTGGCGTTCCCCCGGCTGAACATGTTCGCGTACTGGCTGTACCTGTTCGGCTCGCTGATCGCGGTGGCCGGCTTCCTGACGCCCAACGGCGCGGCGGACTTCGGCTGGTTCGCCTACTCGCCGCTGTCGGACGCGGTGCACTCACCGGGCATCGGCGGCGACCTGTGGATCATGGGCCTGGTGTTCTCCGGCTTCGGAACCATCCTCGGCTCGGTCAACTTCATCACCACAATCATCTGCATGCGCGCCCCCGGCATGACCATGTTCCGGATGTCGATCTTCGTGTGGAACACCCTGCTGACCGCCGTGCTGATCATCATGGTGTTCCCCCTGCTGGCGGCCGCGCTGCTCGCCCTGGAGGTGGACCGCAAGTTCGGCGCCCACGTCTTCGACCCGCTGAGCGGCGGCCCGATCCTGTGGCAGCACCTGTTCTGGTTCTTCGGCCACCCCGAGGTGTACATCATCGCGCTGCCGTTCTTCGGCATCATCTCCGAGATCATCCCGGTCTTCGCCCGCAAGCCGATGTTCGGCTACTCCGGCCTGATCGCCGCCACCATCGCCATCTCCGGCCTGTCCCTGACGGTGTGGGCGCACCACATGTTCGTGACCGGCCGGGTGCTGCTGCCGTTCTTCTCGTTCATGACGCTGCTGATCGCCATCCCGACGGGCGTGAAGTTCTTCAACTGGATCGGCACCATGTGGAAGGGCTCGCTGAGCTTCGAGACGCCGATGCTGTGGGCGTTCGGCTTCCTGGTCACCTTCCTGTTCGGCGGCCTGACGGGCGTGCTGCTGGCCTCGCCGCCGATCGACTTCCACGTCTCCGACAGCTACTTCGTCATCGCGCACTTCCACTACGTGGTGTTCGGCACCGTCGTCTTCGCGATGTTCGCCGGCTTCCACTTCTGGTGGCCGAAGTTCACCGGCCGGATGCTGGACGAACGGCTCGGCAGGATCTGCTTCTGGACGCTGTTCGTCGGCTTCCACACCACCTTCCTCGTGCAGCACTGGCTGGGCGCGGAGGGCATGCCCCGCCGCTACGCGGACTACCTGGCCTCGGACGGCTTCACGACCCTCAACATGATCTCCACCATCGGCTCGTTCCTGCTGGGCCTGTCGATGCTGCCGTTCCTCTACAACGTGTGGAAGACCGCCAAGTACGCGCCGAAGGTCCAGGAGGAGGACCCGTGGGGCTGGGGCCGTTCACTGGAGTGGGCGACCTCCTGCCCGCCGCCGCGGCACAACTTCACCACCCTGCCGCGGGTGCGCTCCGAGTCCCCGGCGTTCAACCTGCACCACCCCGAGGTCCCCGACGACATCCAGGACGCCGGGCACCAGGGCGGTCGGGTGATCACGGGCGACGAGCAGCGGTGACCGAGCAGACGCCCACCGGCCGGGGCGGCGGCAGGCCGGTCACCGCCGCCGGCGAGGCCGACGCGGGACTGCGGCAGTTGGAGGGCTACCTGTACTGGCAGGACCAGAACCGGCAGGCCCGGCGGGCGGCCCAGGAGTTCGCCGACCTGCTGCCCTGGCTGACGGCCGCTCAGCGGCTGGACCTGGAGAACCACCTCGCGCACACCCAGCTCCAGGCCGCCCGCCGCGGGCTCGAACAGTTCCGGGAGCACCGTGAGCGACTCCGCGAGCAGTACGGCGCCCGCTACCAGCGCCTGCGCGCCCGCTGCCTGCTCGCCGTGCTGCTGGCCACCGCGGTGTGCACGACGGTGCTCCTGGCGGTCGTCCGGTACTGACGCCGGTACCGACGACACCCCGGCGCGTCCACCGGTGTTCCCGGGACAGGCCGGGACGGCGTGGGGCAGGATCGATCGTGCTCACCGGATCGGACCCGGGTGGGCAGGGGCCGGCCCGGGCTCCGGTCGGACCGTCGACCGGACGCGCCCGGCTGGGGGACGACGGAGGCGGGGATCATGGAACTGGGTGTGTACGGGCTGAGCGCCAAGGCGACGCTGGGGCCGGCCGACACGGCGCGGCTGGCCCGCCGGGCCGAGGAGTGGGGCTACCGGTCCTGGTGGGTCGGCGACCACGTGGTGCTGCCCAGCCCGCGGGTGCCGGACTCGCCGATGGCGCCCACCGACCCGATCCTCGACCCGCTGGTGCACCTGTCCTTCGTCGCGGCGCTGACCGAGCGCATGGAACTGGGCACCGGGATCCTGATCCTGCCGCAGCGCAACCCGGTGGTGCTGGCCAAGCAGGCCGCCAGCCTCGACGTGCTCTCGGGCGGCCGACTGCTGCTCGGCGTCGCGCCCGGCTACCTGGAGCCGGAGATGGCCGCGGTCGGCGTGCGGGTCGCCGAGCGCGGCGGGCGCACCGACGAGTACCTGGACGCGATGCGCCAGTTGTGGAGCGCGCCCGAACCGGAGTTCCACGGCCGGTACGCGGACTTCGCCCGGGTCGACGCGCACCCGCGCCCCGTGCGGCCCGACGGCCCGCGCATCATGATCGGCGGCCACAGCCCGGCCGCCTACCGCCGGGCCGTGGCCAAGGGGCACGGCTGGATCGGCAACGGCCGCGGCCCGCAGGACCTGGCCCGCCACCTCGACGGGCTGCGCAAGGCCGAGGCCGAGGTGCCCCGGCCCGCCCACCTGGGCCGGTTGGAGATCAACTTCATGCAGATCGACCCGGTGGAGACCAGCCCCGACGATGCGCGGCGCTACGCCGACCTGGGCGTGGACCGCCTGCTGGTCTACCCCCTGCCGCTGGAGGACCCGGCCGACGTCGAGGCCTTCCTGCAGCGGCACGCCGACCTGCCGCGCTGAGCGCCGACCGTGCGACGGGGCGGGACCTGACGCCCCGTCGCACGAACGGGTGCTCCTCAGCCGTCGGACGCCGCGCGCTCGGCGGCCGGGCGGCGCAGCGCGGACGGGGCGAGCCCGGGGGAGGTCCAGACACCGTCCGGGTGGTACACGTTGGTGCCCGGCGGGACGATCGCGTCGATCCGGTCCAGCGCCGCGTCGTCGAGCACCAGCGAGGCGCCCTTCAGCAGGCCGGTCAGCTGCTCCACGGTGCGCGGGCCGATGATCACCGAGGTGACCGCCGGGTGCGCCAGCGGGAACGCCACCGCGAGCTCCGGCAGCGTGCAGCCCAACTCGTCGGCCAGCTCGATCAGTTGCTCCACCGCTTCGAGCTTGCGGACGTTCACCGGCAGGGTCGGGTCGAAGCGGTGCGGGTGCAGCGCCGCCCGGCCCGAGGACAGGTCGATCGTCCCGCCCTTGCGGTAGCGGCCGGTCAGGAACCCCGACGCCAGCGGACTCCAGGTCAGCACTCCCATGCCGTAGCGCCGCGCCACCGGCAGCACCGAGGACTCGATGCCGCGGGCCAGGATCGAGTACGGCGGCTGCTCGGTGCGGAACCGCGGCAGCGCCCGGCGCTCCGCCACCCAGTGCGACTCGACGATCTCCTCCGCGGGGAAGGTCGAGCACCCGAACGCCCGGATCTTGCCCTGCCGGACCAGGTCGCCCAGCGCCGACAGCGTCTCCTCGACGTCCGTCCGCCCGTCCGGCCGGTGCACCTGGTACAGGTCGATCCAGTCGGTGCGCAGCCGCCGCAGGCTGTCCTCCACCGCCTGCACGATCCACCGCCGCGAGTTGCCGCCCCGGTTCGGCCCCGGGCCCATCGGGAAGTGCACCTTGGTGGCCAGCACCACGTCCTCGCGCCGCCCCTGCAGCGCCTTGCCGACGATCTCCTCCGACTCGCCCGCCGAGTACATGTCGGCGGTGTCGACGAAGTTGATGCCGTGGTCGAGCGCCGCGTGCACCAGCCGGATGCCCTCCTGGTGGTCCGGGTTGCCGACCGACCCCAGCATCATGGTGCCGAGGCAGTGTGCGCTCACCTCGATGCCGGTACCGCCCAGAGTCCGGTAACGCATGGTCAATCCCCTTTGTCCCGCTGTCGGTTGTGCGGCGCGCCGACGGCCACTGTAGGAGCTGGAGTGGGCTCTAGATCAACTCTCCTATGCTGATCCGATGGAAACCCCGCCCGCCCCGGCCGCGTCCCTGACCATCGGCCAGGTCGCCGAACGCACCGGCCTGAGCGTGCACGCCCTGCGCTTCTACGAACGCGAGGGCATCCTCGCCGCGCCCGTGCGACGCACCTCCGGCGGCGGCCGCCGCTACAGCGAGAGCGACGTCGAGTGGCTCAACCTGTGCATCGTGCTGCGCGCCTCCGGCATGCCCATCCCCGACATCCGCCGCTACACCGAATTCGTCCGCGCCGGCGCCGGCACCGAACCCGACCGCCTCGCCCTGCTGCGCGCCCACGAGGCCCGGGTGCTGGGCCGGCTCGCCGAGCTGCAGCGCTCGTTGGACATCGTCCGGTACAAGGTCGCGGTGTACGAGGACTACCTGGAGCAGCAGCCGGCGGGCCCGGGGTTGTGAAGATTCGGGGTACGAAGCGGTGGGGCGGGCGGGGCGGGGTAGCCGTCGGCGACCACCGACGAAGCGTCGCCGAGCGTTGAAGGAGCCCGCCCCGCATGGCCGTGACCGCTGCCCGGACCACCCGCGTCACCCTGCCGCTCAGCCCCTACCCGGAGACCGCCATCGAAGCCCGGCTGCGGTACGACTCCACCGACCCGTACGCCGTCAGCCTGTTCTTCCCGCCCCTGCACCCCGACGACGATCCCGTCGAGTGGTGGTTCGCCCGGGCGCTGCTCGACGAAGGACGCCGCGCCCCCACCGGCGGGGGCGACGTCACCGTCGCCCCCGGCCCCGGCGCCACCGTGCACGTCACCCTGTGCGGGTGCACCGGCCGGGCCGTCGTCCGGATCCCCGACGAGGCCGTCGCCGGGTTCCTGCGCGACTCCTTCGCCCTGGTCCCGTCCGGCGCGGAGCCGGCGGGCGCGGACCTCGACGCCGAACTCGCCCGGCTGTGTACCTGACGAGTCGTCAATGGCGCGGTGCCGAACGGATTTCAAACCGGATGACACTCCATCGGATGGCTGTTGGTTCGTACCCGGGCGTGTCACGGCCGTCCGCTGCCAGTCTTGCCGACACCGGGCAGGCGCGGCGACCGCGCCTGCCGGCATTCGTCGGTGCACCCACGGAGGTACCTCATGTCCCGTTCCACCACCGCGTTCACGGCCCTGGCCGTCGCCGGCCTGCTCGCCCTGGCCGCGCCCGCGACCGCCGTCGGCTCGCCGCGCGCGGGCGGCAGCACGATGTGCCTGGAT
>NZ_BMRI01000007.1:171700-171978 GCF_014648555.1 Kitasatospora griseola | reverse complement strand
CCCGCAACAACGGGGACTGGGCGAAGATCTGGCAGTGCCTCAGCCCGGGATTCGGGAACCAGGACTTCGTCATCGACCGGGGGCAGATCAAGGTGAAGGACACCATCGGATCCGGCCGGGAGATGTGCCTGGACGTGGGCGGTGCCCGCAACAACGGCGACCGGCTGAAGATCTGGCAGTGCCTCAGCCCCGGTTTCGGGAACCAGGACTTCGTGGTCGACCGGGGGCAGATCAAGGTGAAGGACACCATCGGACTCGGTCGGCCGATGTGCCTCGAC
>NZ_BMRI01000007.1:169094-171652 GCF_014648555.1 Kitasatospora griseola | reverse complement strand
CCCGCAACAACGGGGACTGGGCGAAGATCTGGCAGTGCCTCAGCCCGGGATTCGGGAACCAGGACTTCGTCATCGACAGCGGCCAGATCAAGGTCAAGGACACCATCTGACGGCCCGTCCTGGTGACACCGGCCCGGTCGGGCGGTCCCGCCCGCCTCGCCGGGTTGGCGTCCGGCCGGGGATTCGGGGAGACTCGCCCGCATGGTCTCGGTAGTGCAGAACGTGGCGATCGACTGCGCCGACGCGTACGAACTGGCCCGGTTCTGGGGCGAGGTGACCGGGCGCCCGGTCGACCCGGCGGCGAAGCCGGGGGACGGGGAGACGCAGGTCGAGCTGGGCGGCGGGCTGGTGCTGTACTTCAACCAGGTGCCCGAGCCGAAGACGGTCAAGAACCGGGTCCACCTGTGCCTGCGCCCCGAGACCCCGCGCGACGGGGAGGTCGAGCGGCTGCTGGCCCTCGGCGCCGCCTTCCTCGCCGACCGGCGCAACCCCGACGGCACCGGCTGGGCCGTTCTCGCCGACCCCGAGGGCAACGAGTTCTGCGTGCTGCGCAGCACCGCCGAACGGGCCGCGCCGAGCGCCTGACCCCAGGCGTGCGGAATCCCCTCGGAGCGGGTCACTCCGAGGGGATTCCGCACGTCAGCCGGACGCCACCGGCGCAAGCGCGGTCGGATCGGCGGCGGAGACCCGGCTGCCGGCGTTCACCCGGACGGGCACGGAACCGGCCGCCTGCTGGACCTCCCGCGCGAAGGCCGGCGACTTCGCGCCCTCCTCGGAGGTGGTGACCACGATGCCGGTGCCGTCCGGGGAGGACCCGGACGCGAAGACCGGGAAGGAGAACGGCTTCCGCTGCTGGGCGGCGAACACCTGGGCGGAGGCCCGGGACTGGTCCCTCGCGGTGTACTGGCAGGCCCGGATCTCGACGTCCACCCCGGCGGTGTCCGGGTGGGCCCGGTGCGCGGCCTCGACCATGCTCCTGGCGCGGACCGGGTCGGTGGCGTACAGCACCACGTGGCGGGCGTCGACCGACAGGCTCCCGTAGATGTCGCCGAACTCGCCGCGCCCCTGCTCGCCGAGGGCCGAGGCCGTGTCGGTCACCGCGACGGCGATCGACGGCGTGGTGTCGGCCGAGGGCGCGGACGCGGAGGGCGGGGCCGCCACCGCGACGGCGGGCGTGCCGGTGGCGGCGGAGCCGCAGGCGGTGAGCAGGGCGAACGCTCCTGCGGCGAGGGGCAGGGCGACGGCGGCACGGCGGTTCAACTCGTTTTCCTCTCAGAGGTGTTGACGGACCGCCGATGGGACGTGCGGCGCATCCGACCGGTTCCCCCGTGGCGTATCCGGCCGGTTCCCCCGCGGCGCGTCCGTGGTGCGCAACGGCCACCAGAGCGCGCGGCCGAGGAGGGCGGCGACGGCCGGGACCAGGGCCAGTGAGAGGACGCCGGCGGAGAGCAGGATGCCGAGCGTGAGGGCGAAGGCGGTCTGTTCGGTGCCGGGCGTCGCGGCCAGGGTGGCGAAGGACCCGGCCAGCACCAGGCCGGCGGTGGCGATGGTCGGGGTGGTGTGGCGGACGGCGCGGGCCACGGCGGCGCGGGCCGGGCCGGGGCGGTGCATCTCCTCGCGGATCCGGTCGGTGATCAGGATGTTGTAGTCGGTGCCGAGCGCCACCACGAACAGGAACAGCACCAGCGGCAGGGTGAAGTCGACGCCGGGTCCGTTCCGCAGGTGCTGGAAGACCAGCGTCGCCGCGCCCAGGGTGGCCGCGAAGCCCGCGCCGACGGCGAGCATCAGCACCAGCGGGGCCAGCAGGCTGCGCAGGAGCAGCAGCAGGATCAGGGCGATCAGTCCGGCCGCGACCGGGAAGACCAGCGCCAGGTCGTGGTCGACGGCGGTGGAGATGTCCGCGAAGATCGCCGCCGTGCCGCCGACATGGGCGCTCGTCCCGGCGGGGGTGTGCGCGGCGACGGCGGCGCGGACGGGGCCGGCGACCAGGTCGCGGGCCTGCTTGCTCTGCGCGTCGGCGGTCGGGTAGAGGTCGATCCGGGCGGCCCGGCCGTCGGGGCTCAGCGCGGGCCGGCCGACCTGGCCGATGCCGTCCACCCGTCCCAACTCCCGGGCGAGCGCGTCGAACTGCTCGACCTTGACGGTCCCGCCGTCCTTCGCCGTGAGGTACACCGTGGTCGGGTCGGAGACGCTCGCCGGCAGCGCCCGGGCGATCTCCGCCGCGGTGGCGGCCGCCGGGGTGTCGGAAGTGCCGCCGCCCTGGCCGTAGTTCATCCGGATGCCCGCGACGCCGGCGGTCAGCACCCCGAGCAGCACGACGGCCGTCATCAGCAGGGCCGCCGGCCGCCGGGCGACCAGCTCGCCGTACCGGCCCGCGACGCCCTCCCGCGGCTGCCGGCGCAGGGCGCGGGACGGCCAGAACATCCCCCGGCCGCAGGCCGCGAGCAGCGCGGGCATCAGGGTGAGGCTGCCGAGCAGCATGACCAGCACGGCGACCGCGACGGCCGGGCCGAGCGAGCGGAACTGGCCGAAGCTCGCCACGCCCAGGGTGGCGAACG
>NZ_BMRI01000007.1:146615-169063 GCF_014648555.1 Kitasatospora griseola | reverse complement strand
CCGCGACGATGGTCAGCGCGGCGGAGGTGATCGCGGTGCCGACCCGGCCCGAGACCTCGGCGGCGGCCTCCCGGGCGGGCTGGTCGGGCCGGGCCCGCAGCTGCTCGCGGAACCGGAACAGCAGGAACAGCAGGTAGTCGACGCCGATGCCGAGCAGCACCACCGAGATCAGGCTCTGGGTCGACGGGGCCAGCTTCAGCCCGGTCAGCGCCGCCATCCCGGCCACCGCCCCGCCGGCCGCGCCGCCGATGATCGCGACGGCGAGCAGCGGCAGCACCGCCGCCAGCACGCTGCGGAACACCAGCACGTTGAGCAGCACGATCAGGCCCATGAGCAGCGCACCGCCGACGGCCGCGGCCGTCCGGTTCGCGTCCGCGCTGTCACTGGCGTCGGCGAGGCCGCCGGTGAACCCGGTGCGCATCCCGGCCCCGGCGAACTCGGCGCGGGCGCTGTCCCGGAAGGCCTTGTAGACCTTCTGCACGCCCTGGTCGTTGGTGTCGCCGGTCATGGCGACGGCGAGCAGCTCGAAGCTGCGGTCGGGGGCGAGCATCGCCGGGGCGACCCGCGGGGTCTGCGAGTGGTCGGGCAGCAGGAAGGACGGCTCGTCGGGCAGCCTCGGCATGGCGACGCGCCGCTCGCCGAGCCGGGCCGCGCCGGCCTCGATCCGCTGCTGGTCGCCGTCGGTGAGCGCCCGGCCGTCGGTGCGGGCGACCAGCACGGTGACGACGGTGGCGTCCGGGTCGAGGCCGAAGTGGTCCTCGGCGATCCGCAGCGCGGCCGCCGAGTCGTAGCTGCGGGGCAGGAAGTCCCCGGTCTGCGACTGGACGACCCGGGAGAACAGCAGCGGACTGAGGAACGTCAGCCCGATCCCGACGACCGCCCACAGGGCGATGACCTTCCAGGCGTTCCTGGTGGCGAATCCGGTCAGTGCGCGGATCACGAAACCCTCCCGCTGATGGACGCGCACGTCCCCGGTGGACATGAACGTCGGTGCCGATGCCGGGACTTCCCGGCCTGTTCACAGCCCATCAGGCAGCAGGGGCCCGGGGCGTCGGGGCGGCGGACGATCCGCACCGGGGGCCCGGCTCCCGCCGCCCGCCCGGACCCAGGACCCTGCTCCCAGTGCCCGATGGCCCCGGGGGGCCACGACCGGCCCGTCGGCGCGGTGCGAGAATGGCCGCATCACTGCTGATCAGCGACCGGGGGCGACCCGGCGACGGGGAGACGGGACATGCGCGGGCACCGGGGAGACGGGGACACGGGCGGGCAGCCGCGCCGCCGGCCGGACGGCCTGCCGTGGAGCCGGAACGACGCCCTGGTGGCCGTCGGCGCCGGCCTGCTGGACCTGATCGGCTACCTGCTGTCCACGGCGGTCACCGGCGGCTCCAACGTGCCCGGCTTCCTGCTCGCCCTGCTCTCCGGGCTGCCGCTGCTGTTCCGGCGCACCCACCCGCTGCCGACGTACGCCGCCGTCCTGGTGCTCCAGGTGGGCGTCAACCTGGCCGGGCCGGTCGCCATCCACTTCGGCGCGGTCCTGATGGTGGCGCTGTTCAGCCTCGCCCGGCTGAGCCGGATCCGGGTGACCGCCGCGGCCGTCGCCGTCACCTCGGCGCTGACGGTGGTGACCCAGAGCCACTTCCGGGTCCCTGCCTGGGACGCCGTGGTCGCCGCGCCGGCCTCCGCGCTGCTGGTGGCGGGCGCGGCCCTGGTGGTCGCCCGCTGGCAGCGCGAGGTGGCCGCCAACCGCCGACTGCTGGCGGACCGCGCGGTCGCCGACGAACGGCGGCGCATCGCCCGGGAGTTGCACGACATCGTGGCCCACCACATCACCACCATGCAGCTGATGGCCGGCGGCGCCCGCGCCAACCTCGCCGACCCCGAGGTGGTCCGGGACGCCCTGGTCACCCTGGAGTCCTCCGGCCGGCTCGCGCTGCGCGAGATGCGCCAACTGCTGGACGTGCTGCGGGCCGGCGACGAACCGGACGCCGTCCCGCCGGCCCCGCAGCCCGGCGCCGACGACCTGGCCCGGCTGGTCGACGACTCCCGGCTGGCCGGCCTGCCCACCGAACTGGCCGTCCACGGCGCCCCGCGCCCGCTGCCGCCCACCCTCGGCCTGACGGTCTACCGGATCGTCCAGGAGGCGCTGACCAACGCCCGCAAGTACGCCGGCCCCGCCGCTCGCGCCACCGTCCGCCTGACGTACCGCCAGGACGCCGTCCTGGTGTCGGTCCGCGACGACGGCGCCGGCGGCGGTACGGGCGGCGGCAGCGCGGGGGAGAGCGGCGGCCACGGCCTGATCGGCATGCGCGAACGCGTCTCCCTGCACGGCGGCGCCCTGAGCTGCGGCCCGCACCCCGACGGCGGTTTCGCCGTGCTCGCCGAACTCCCCCTGACCGCCGACGAGACGGCCGAGGCCGAGCTCCAGCACACAGAGGTGCCCGCATGAACGCCGCCGCCCCCGCGATCCGCGTCCTGGTCGTCGACGACCAGCCCCTGGTCCGCCGCGGACTGACGCTGATCCTCGCCCCGAACCCGTCCTTCGAGGTGGTCGGCGAGGCCGAGAACGGCGAACAGGCCGTCGACCTCGCCCACCGCCTGCGCCCCGACGTGGTGGTGATGGACCTGCGGATGCCCGTCCTCGACGGCGTCGCCGCCACCGAACAACTCGCCCGCACCCTCCCCGACTGCCGGGTGCTCGCCCTCTCCACCTTCGACCTGGACGAGTACGTGGTCGCCGCGCTGCGGGCCGGCGCCCACGGCTTCCTGCCCAAGGACGTCTCCCCGGAGGAACTCGCCGCCGGCATCCGCACCGTGCACGCCGGCGACGCCGTGGTCGCGCCCCGCCTGCTCACCCGCCTGATCGCCACCCACGTCCGGGCCCCGCGCCCCGCCCCGACGACCGCCGACGTCCCCGCCGCCACCGACCTCACCCCGCGCGAACGCGAAGTCTGGCGGCTGATGGCCACCGGCCTCGACAACACCGCCATCGCCGACGCCATGCAGATCAGCCCGTCCACGGTGAAGAACCACATCACCGGCCTGTTCGCCAAGCTCGACGTCCGCGACCGCGCGCAGGCCGTCATCGCCGCCTACGAATCGGGCCTGATCACGCCCAGCCGGACCTGAGACCCGCGCGGGCGCGGCGTTCGAACGGTCAGGAATCGAGAAGCCCCCGGCGGGCCGCCGCGCCTACCGTCGAGGCATGGCAATCATCGACACCCTGACCCTCGACGTGGCCGACCCCGAGGCCGCCGCCCGCTTCTACGCCGACGCGTTCGACCTCGACGACACCCGGCTGCGGCTGCGCCCCGCGACGGAGCCGACCACCGGCTTCCGCGGCTTCACCCTCGCCCTCACCGTGCCCCGGCCCGCCGACGTCGACAGCTTCGTCGCCTCCGCCACGGCCGCCGGCGCGACCGTGCTCAAGCCCGCCGCCAAGTCGCTGTGGGGCTACGGCGGCGTCGTCCAGGCCCCCGACGGCGCGATCTGGAAGCTCGCCACCTCCGCCAAGAAGGACACCGGCCCCGCCACCCGCCGCATCGACGACTTCGTGCTGCTGCTCGGCGTCGCCGACTTCGCCGCCACCAAGCGCTTCTACGTCGAACACGGCCTCACCGTCGCCAAGAGCTTCGGCCGCACCTACGCCGAGTTCGACGCCGGGGACGGCCCCGTCAAGCTCGCCCTCTACCGCCGCCGCGCCCTCGCCAAGGACCTCGGCGTCGCCCCCGACGGCAGCGGCTCGCACCGGCTCACCGTGAACGCCGTCGGCACGGCGGCGTTCACCGACCTCGACGGCTTCGAATGGGCCGCAGCGGCCTGACGCGCCGTCAGCCCCTGCCGAACGGTGCGTTCGGGCCGAAGGCGAGCCGGGCGAAGTGCTCGCCGATCCGGCGGTGGGCGGCCGCGTCCGGGTGGAGCCCGTCCGGCAGCGGGAGTTCGGCGTACTCGCGCTCGCCGTACAGCTCGCGGCCGTCCAGGTAGTGCAGGTACGGGTCGGCCATGGCCCGCAGCCCGACGATCCGGGCCAGCTCGTCCCGGATCACGGTCAGCGTCAGTCGGCCGGCGGCGCGCTCGGCCGGGTCGCCGGTGGCCCTGAACCGCAGCGAGCCGCCGGTGAAGTCCGGCATCAGCGGGCCCGGAGTGTCCTCGTGCAGCGGGCACAGGACGGGGGAGACCACCAGCAGCGGCGTGTGCGGATGGCCCTCGCGCACGGTGTCCAGGAAACCGTGCACCGCCGGCCCGAACGCGCGCAGCCGCATCGCGTCGCTGTTCACCAGGTTGATGCCGATCTTCACACTGATCAGGTCCGCCCGGGCGTCACGGATCGTGCGGGCGGTGAACGGGTCGAGCAGCGCGCCGCCGCCGAAACCCAGATTGACCAGCTCCGCGCCGCCGCGCGCCGCCGCGACGGCCGGCCAAGTCCCGGTCGGGTGGGCGGCGTTGGAGCCGTGGCTGATCGAACTGCCGTGATGCAGCCAGACCGGGCGCCCGCGCTCCGGCAGCGGCTCCACCGGTGCGTCGGTGCGCAGCGCGACCAACTCGGTCACCTCGGTGTGCGGCAGCCAGATCTCCACGTCCTTGGCCCGGCCCGGCAGCCCGTCGAACCGGGCGGTGCCGACCGGCCCCTCGGTCAACTCGGCCTCCTGCGTCACCAGATCCGTCACGGTCCGCAGGTTGCCGCCCGCCACCGTCGCCTGCGCCGTCAACCGACCGTCCACCAGCAGGTCGTACACCCCGTCGGCAGGCTGCGGAAACCCCCGGTAGGCCCGCCTGGTCGGCAACGCGTCCAACTCGATCCGGGTCGCCGCCGTCCGGAACACCACCCGCACCCCCGACGGCTGCGCCTCCGCGACGGCCAACTGCCGATCCGGCACCTGCCGCCGAGCCGCGGCCGGCAGCCGGTGCGGCAACAGCCCGTGCGCCGTCGCCTCCAGATCGAGGTGACCGCGCAGCAGCTGTGCGGTGACGGGGGTGGTGATCAAGTCCTGCGTGTCCTGCGCGGAGCTCGTCGGTTCAGTTTCGGCTGCCATGGCCTCTCCTCGTTCGCCTATGCTCATCATGCAGTTTCCTAAGCACCTTAGGCAAGCTTGCGTGTGGTGATGGATATTGGCTTGATGGCGGTAGCGGATCGGAGTGGGCTGGCAGTCCGCCGGCCGTGTCGGCGGTCAGGTGCCAAAGCCTGCGGTGCCGCGGGGTGGGCAGTCGCGGTCGCCGGTGTGTCCGGTGGGGCCGGTTGGCTGACCCGGCGTCATCTCGCGTTCGGAGCCTCGGGATACTGCCCGGATGACAGACGATCTGACGGTCCGACCAGCTGCTCCTGGGGTGGAGGACCCGTCGCGCCGGAGGCTGTGGCGGGATGTGTCCGGGCCCGCGCTGCTGGCCGGGCTGGTGTGTGTTGCGGTGTCGTTCTCCGGGCCGCTGGTGGTGGTGCTCGCGGCGGCCGCTGCCGGGCGGTTGGATGCCGGGCACACCGCGTCCTGGATCTGGGCGGTGGCGATCGGCAGCGGGGTGACCGGGTTCGGGTTGAGTTGGTGGACCCGTACGCCCGTGGTCACCGCCTGGTCCACGCCCGGTGCGGCGCTGCTGGTCACCAGCCTCGGCCACTACCCGTACCGGGAGGCCGTCGGGGCGTACCTGGTCAGCGCCGTCGCCGTCACGCTGTTCGGTGTCACCGGGTGGTTCGGCCGGCTGATCGCCGCCGTCCCCGAGGGCATCGTCCATGCCATGCTGGCCGGCATCCTGTTCTCGTTCGGCACCGGCATCTTCGGCGCCGTGCACGGCGCACCCGTGCTGGTGGTCGGGAGCTTCGCGGCGTTCCTGCTCGCCAAGCGCCTCGCGCCGCGCTACGCCGTGGTGATCGCCCTGGTCGTGGGCGGGGTGCTCGCCGCGACGACGGTCGGGTTGCGGCTGCACCCCGGCGTCGGCGGTCCGACCGTGCCGGTGCTGACCGTTCCCGCGTTCTCCTGGTCGGCGATGGTCGGTCTGGCGCTGCCGCTCACCATCGTCACTCTCGCCTCGCAGAACGCGCCGGGGCTCGGCGTGATGCGGGCGTTCGGCTATCGGCCCGACGACCGGCTGCTGATCGGCGCCACCGGCGCGGCCTCCGTCCTGCTCGCCCCGTTCGGCTCGCCCGGCGTCAACCTGGCCGCCATCACCGCCGCGATCTGCTCCGGCCCGGAGGCCCATCCCGATCCGCGCCGCCGCTACATCGCGGGCATGTCCTCGGGCGCGCTGTACGTCCTCGTCGGCAGCTTCGGCGGCGTGCTGGTCGGCCTGTTCACCGGCCTGCCCAAGGAGTTGGTCGCGGTGATCGCCGGCGTCGCCCTGCTCGCCTCCCTGCAGAACAGTCTCGCCGCCGCCCTCGCCCCCGAACCCGGCCGCGACGCCGCCGTGGTGACCCTGCTCGCCGCCGCCTCCGGCACCACCCTGTTCGGCATCGGCTCCGCCTTCTGGGGCCTGCTGTTCGGCCTCGCCACCCATGCGATCCTCACCGCCCGCCGGACCCCGACGGAGCCGGGCCCGCACCGCACGGCCGGGCCGTGATCGACCAGGCGGTCGCCGACACCGGTTCGGCAGAGAACGCGGAAGGGGCCGTGGGAACAGGGCTGGAACTGCACTCGGGGCGGCCCCGGCGGAGGAAGGGCGCCCAGGACACGGTGCTGCGTTCGTCGTACGAGTACGGCGAAGGGCCGGCGTTGGCGTTGGGCGGGCTCGACCCGCACCGCTCGGGGGTGCTCGGGCGGGTGGACCCGTACCGGGACACGGTGATCAACGAGCAGGAGGCCGAACTGGCCGGCCGGCAGATCGTGGCGCTGATCGAGCGCTGCCCCACCGAGTACCGGAGGTCGGCGCTGCTCGACCTCGCCGCGATGCTCGAAGCGTGCGCGACGACGCCGGGCAGCTACCTGCGGTTCATCGGGGACTGACCGCGAAGTGCGGCGGCGTCAGCCGGACTTGGCGACCTTGAGGACCTTGCCGGTGGCGCCGGTGCTGAGGTAGCCGCCGCCACCGTAGTCGTCGGAGAGGTAGTAGCGCAGGGTGATCTCGTCGGCGAACCAGCCGTAGTCCACGATCAGGTAGGGGGACTTGGGGGCGGAGACCCCCAGCTCGGTCCGGGCCTTGGCCAGGCCGGCCGGGATCAGGGTCCAGTCGACCCGGCCGAGGTCCACCGGCTTCTCCTTGGCGGCGAGGGTGCCGCCGGGCTTGCTGGTGATCCTGCCGGAGCGGTAGGTGAGGTCGTCGTAGTGCTTGGGGTTGTCCTTGGTCACGACTCGGGCGGTGGCGAACTCGGAGCGGATCACCAGTTGGGTGACGGTCGCGCCGCCGGTGGCCGAGCCGATCGCCTCGACCAGGCCGCGGGCCCCGTCGGGGGTGAGCAGATCGGTGGCGGTGACGCCGTCGGCACCGGCCCCGGAACCGGCTCCGGAACCGGCTCCGGCGTCGGGGAGGGTCTGCGGGGCGGAGTCGGCGGCGCGGTTGCGGCCGGGAAGGTGCAGCCCGCCGCCGTTGAGCGACCAGCCGAGCAGGCCGACCGCCGCGACGACGGCCACCGCCGAGGCCAGCAGCGGGCCCCGGCGTCGCCGACGGGCGGTCAACTGCGCGGTGGTGGCGTTCAGTTCGGTGGCGGTCCAGGGCGCGGGGGAGTTCAGCTGGGTCGGCGCGAACGTCCCGCCGTCGAGGGTGCCGTCGACGTTCTGCTCGGCGGCCGCGAACAGGCGGTCCAACTGGTCGGGGCCGGGGCGGTCGGCCGGGTCGCGGGAGAGCAGCGCGACCAGGGTGGCGCCGAGCGGGCCGGAGTGCCGCGGCGGCGGGAGCGGCTCGTCCAGGACGGCGGCCAGGGTGGCGATGCTGGTGGCGCGGCGCAGCGGGTGGTGGCCTTCGACGGCGACGTACAGCGTCATGCCGAGCGACCACAGGTCGGAGGACGGGTCGCCCTCGTGGCCGCGGATCCGCTCGGGGGCGATGAACTCGGGCGAGCCGATCAGCGCGCCGGTCGCCGTCAGGCTGGTGGACTCGCTGAGCGCGGCGATGCCGAAGTCGGTGAGCACCGGAGTGCCGTCGGCACGCAGCAGGACGTTGGCGGGCTTGACGTCCCGGTGCTGGATGCCGGCGGCGTGCGCGGCCCGCAGGGCGGAGAGGACGCCGCGGCCGATCCGGGCCGCCTCCTGCGGGGAGAGCGGCCCGCGGGCCAGCCGGTCCTGCAGCGACCCGCCGGCCACCAGTTCCATCACCAGCCAAGGGTGCGGGAGTTCGGGCGTGTCGACGATGTGGTGGATGGTCACCACGTGCGGATGCTGGAGCCGGGCCAGCGCCCGGGCCTCGCGCAGCACCCGCTCGCGCAGCTCGAACGCCGCCGCCGGGTCGGCGGCGAGCATCGCCGGGTCCGGCGGCCGGACCTCCTTCAGCGCGACCTCGCGCTCCAGCACGGTGTCCCGGGCCCGCCACACCAGGCCCATGCCGCCGCCGCCCAACCGCCCCAGCAACTCGAAACGGCCGTCCACGAGTTGGGCACCCGGGCCCCCTGTCATCATGGCGGTCATCGTAGGGGCAGGCGCGGACAGCCCCCGCACCGGACCTGCTACTTCCGCCGCCGGCGGTGCGCGGGCGCCTCCTCCTCGTCCGACCAGTCGTGCGTCACGGTCGGCGGACGGCCCTCCGCGCGATGGGCCTCGCGGGGCTCCCTGCGCAGCGTGTCGATGGGCACGGCCCCACCGGCGTGCGTCACGGTCGGCGGCCGCCCGTCGACGCGGTACTCCTCACGCTGCTCCACCCGCTCCTCGCCACCACCCGCCGCGCGCTGCTCCCCCCGGTCCCGCTCCGGCACAGGCACGCCGCCCGCACCGCCCTGCGGTGTCTCGTCCATGGCCCCGACTCCCTTCCCGCCGTCGGACCGATCCACCTCCACGCCTGCCCGACCGGGCGGCGCCCAATCATCGCGACGCCCAGCACCTCGTCCACGTCGTGCACGAGGCCCACGGCTGTCGCGGCTACAGCCCGTAGCGGCGGCCGGATTCCTCGGCCTGGGCGAGGCGGCGGAGGTTGAGGAGGACGGGTTCGAAGAGGACGGCGCCGGCTACGGCGTATTCGGCCTGTTCGCGGGGGGTGGGGAGGACTTCCATCCGGTCGAGGTCGTAGGCGGCGGCCTGTTCCATGGTGCGGGCGTAGGGGAGCAGGTCGTCGGTGTCCAGGGGGTAGCCGAGGCGGTCGAGGGTGGCGAGGGCGGCCACCAGGGCGCGGTGGGCGGGGTTGAGGTCGCCGACCTCGCAGGTGGTGCGCCAGCCGAGGCGGGCGAGGAGGTCGGCGACGAGGGTGTGGGCGGCGGTGGTCGACGGGTCGTCCTCGGGGTCGGAGGACGGCTCGGTGGGGTGGGGCAGGGCCCAGAGGGCCGCGCCCAGGCGGAAGGTGAGGCCGAGGGAATCGTCGTCGACGTGGGCGAGCACCTCCCGGACGGTGGCCACCGGGATCCGGCCGACCTGGATCATCGCCCGCACCAGCCGCAGCCGGCGCAGGTGCGACTCGTCGTACTCGGCCTGGGTGGCGTTGATCCGACGGCCCGGCGGGAGCAGTCCCTCGCGCAGGTAGTACTTGATGGTGGCGAGGGAGACGCCGCTGTGTTCGCTGAGATCCGCCAGGCGCATCCCCTTGTGCCCTCCATCGGTGAGTGTCACTATCCAAGCCATTGATGAGTGGGGCTATCCAATCATGGACGGCCCGACGAAAGGGGGTCGTCGTGTTCGCCAAGCCGATACCGGGCCGCACCACCGCAGCCGCCGAAGGGAAGGTCGTCCTCTTCCTGATCGGCATGCGGATCAACCACTTCTGGGCGCCGCACCACTGGTTCCCGGTCTTCCTCGGGATGCCGCGGATGCTGCGCGAACTCTCCCGCGACCCGGAGAGCGGCCTGCTCGGCTACCAGCTGCTCAGCGGCTCGCCGCGCACCTACTACGTGGTCCAGTACTGGGAGTCGGAGGAGAAGCTGCTCGCCTACGCCTCCGCACCGCAGAAGCTGCACCGCAAGGCCTGGGCGATGATCAACCGATTCGAGCGCAAGTCCCGTCAGCACGTGGGCATTTGGCACGAGACGTACATCGTCCCGCCCGGCTCGTACGAGTCGATCTACGGCGACATGCCCCCGTACGGCCTCGGCGCCGCCACCGGCACCCTGCCGATCGAGCGCCGCGGCGCGACCGCCCGGCAGCGTCTCGCGCACGGGGTCGAGGAGCCGACCGACGGTTGAGGCCCGGTCGGCGGACGCTGTTGCTCAATTCGGGGCAAGGGGCCCGCTCGGCCTGCTTGGCGTGGAGAACAACGTGCTGACCGGGTGGGGCAATCATGCGAAGGTCCGGGCCCTGCCCGGCCGACGACGTCCTCAGATGCCCTGAGTATCTACACAGCGGCGAGGACCGTCAGCCCGCGGGCCTGAACCTCCTGACCGAGTTCGGCCGCCCGCTCGCGGCTCTGGCATCGAACCTTGTGGACGAGAGTCCTGCGATCGGAGGCGAACACCAGCACGCTCCAGCCGCCGCGAAAGACGCCCCGGTGACCGATCATGCTGATCATCCAGCGCGCGGCCATGGTCCCGGCGATGAAGTTCTTCACTGGCCGGTTGATTCGGCCGGACTTCACGACATCCACGAAGAACCGGTCACCGTTGGAATCGGTGACGGCGAACGCGGCCCCGGTCGGTTGGCGCATGCCCATGACGGTCCCCTGGCCTCAACACTGATCGAAAGTCGGAGCAAGATACCAAGCCTCGACCTCGTTGAAGAGACCAGGACGAGAAACAGCACCGTTGCCGCGCGGAGACCAACTCCCACCCGCTCGCCGGTTGACTGCGGCATGCTCGCTCGGGATGCCTCAGGTGTTCGCGGCTTGCCTGCGGATGCGGATGCTGATGCTGGGGAGGGCGCTTCGGAGACTCCTTGTTCGCTGTGGTCAGCCGCCGGTGAGGCCGTGGCGGTCGAGGCCGCGGTAGACGTGAGCTTCGAGGCACTGCGGCGCGTCCAGGCTGACGGCCTCGCCCCGGTAGAGGGCGATGAGTGAGTTGCTGCCCCGCCACCAGGAGTCGGTCAGGCCCTGCACTTCGGGCACCGGTACGTAGCCCTTGAGGTCCACGGAGTCGACGGCCTCACCGGTGATCCGGGTTACGGTCCTGGCCCAGCGGCGCGCGTGGGCGGCCAGTGCCAGCGACTCCACCCAGCCTTCGGTGCTGGCGTGCAGCGGCGTCCAGCGGAAGCCGTCGATGCCGAACTCGCCGCCGGGGCCGAGCAGGAATCCGTAGGCCGTGGAGCAGCGGGAGTCTCCGGCCGGGATCCACCAGCCCTCGGTGGCCGAGCCCTCCGGAACGTCCGCGCCCAGGACGCGGGGCCCGCTCTCGTAGAACGGCGCTGGCGGCAGCGCCAGACCGCCCCATCGCGCCTCGTAGGCCACCGCGCGATCGATCTCCGCAGCCGGGACGCCGTGCTCGGTCCAGGCACCGCGATACCGCTCGAGGTCCCGCCGAAAAACCCGGACGCCCTCCGTCTCGACGAACCTCCGGGCTCTCGGGGTCAGACCGGTCGGTGCGACCGGGACGGGCGATGCGGAAGTGGCTGCCATCATGGCGCCGGACTCTACTGACCTGGCCGCAGATGCCGGTACTGGTTTCGGGGCCCGGGCCATGGCCGGCACCGGGGACGACTGGTCGATCAGAACGAGTTTGGTTCTGGGGCTCGGCAGTTGGGGGATTGGGGCGGCAGGGTGCTGCTCGTGTTGGATGATCTTGTGCCTGATGACTTGCGGGAGCGGGTGGCGCCGCTGCTGCCACCGCACCCGCCGCGCCGTCGCCGCTACCCCGGGCGGTTGCCGGCGGATGACCGTGCCGCGTTTCGCGGCATCGTGTACGTGCTGTGCAAGGGTGTGAGCCGGCGGGACGTGCCCGCGGAGCGGACTGGGTGCAGCGGTGTGACGGCCTGGCGGCAGTTGCGGGACTGGACCGAGGCCGGCTTGTGGCCTCGTCTGCACGAGGTTCTTCTGGCGGAGCTGCGGATGGCGGGCCTGCTGGAGCTGGACGACGCGGCGATCGACGGCTCGCACGTCTTCGCCGACCGCGGATACGACTACGACAAGTACCGCCGCATCCTGCGGCGGCGCGGCATCACTCCACGGATCGCCCGACGCGGCGTCGCCCACGGCTCCGGGCTCGGGAAGACCCGGTGGGTGGTCGAGCGGACCTTCGCCTGGCTGCACCAGTTCAAGCGCCTGCGGATCCGCTACGAGATACGCGCCGACCTCCACGAGAGCCTTCTCCAACTCGCTTGCAGCATCATCTGCCTGCGACGGCTCCGAACCTCATTCTGAAACGATCAGTTGGGACCAGCCTCCAGCACGCCTACTCCGCCGCTGCGATCAACATCATCCGGCTCGACGCTCACTGGGCCGAAGACCTCCGACGTTCCCGGACCGGCCGACTCACCCGACTCGCCCACCAACTCGTGGCCTGATCAACGAGCCCGAATAGGGCAACAGAGTCTCGGCGGGTCGCAAAGTTTACCGACTCGTGTCCATGACAACATGTCGGAAGTGTGGACCACGAACGGTTGCTTCCGTAGGTTCGGTGCCTCCCGGTGGCCGGGCGATCGCCGAACTCCCTTCGGAGTTCGGTGAGTTGCCGCTGCCACGCCGAGCGCCGAGAAGCGGAGGAACCATGCGTGCCACCCGTAGGAACCTGAGGATGCTGGCGGGCGTCCCGCTCGCCGCGGCCGCCCTGCTCGTGCTGAGCGCCGGCTCCGCCAGTGCCGCGATACCGATCAACCAGCCGATGACCGGCATGGCCACCTACTTCAACGACACCGGCTACGGCGCCTGCGGCACCCAGATCAACGCCGGCACCCAGCTGCTGGTGGCCGTCCCCGCCAGTTGGTGGACCACCGCCAACCCGAACAACGACCCGCTCTGCAAGGGCATTTCGGTGAAGGTGACCTACAAGGGCAAGACCCTCACCCTGCCGGTCAAGGACCAGTGCCCGTCCTGCGCCTCCACCCACCTCGACCTCAGCCAGCCCGCCTTCGCCCAGTTCGCCCCGCTCAGCCAGGGCGTCATCAACGGCATCAGCTGGCAGTTCGTGAAGACCGCGCTCAGCGGGCAGACTGTCGCCCTGAGCGCCCCGGTCACCGGCTCCGTCGGCGGCGCGGCCACCCCGCTGGACGCCCCGCTCACCGGCTTCTAGGCCGACCGTCCGGTGCCCGCACGGCAGTGTGCGGGCACCGGACGGCACGGTGTGACGAGCCGTCAGCGGCGCCTGCGCTCGCCGACCGCCAGGGCGAGGACCGCCAGCACGATCACCACGGCCAGCACCAGGCTCACCGGGCCGGTGCCCAGATCCAGTCCGCCGCGCTCCCGGCTCACCCCGGCCCAGTCGGCGAAGCACGCGCCGAGCGGCCGGGTCAGCACGTACGCCCACCAGAACGCCAGGACCGACGGCAGCCGCAGCAGTCGGTGGCCGAGCGCGGGGACCGCGATCAGCGCGGCGAACAGCAGACCGGACGGCAGGTAGCCCCAGCCGAGGGTGGCCGCCGTCAGGTCGCCGACGGCCGTGCCCAGGGCGAACGTCGCCAGCACCGCCGCCCAGTAGAAGACCTCCCGCCGCCCGCCGCGCACCGACTCCACCGCGAGCGTCCCCTCGGTGCGACGCCAGAGCCGGAACACCGCGGCCAGCGCCACCGTGAACGCCCCGGCCGAGACCGCGTACGGGACGCCCAGCGCCACGTGCGCCACATCGGCGGCCATGGTGCCGAACACGCTGACCATCACCACCGCCGCCCAGTACACGGCCGGCCGGTAGCGGCCCGCCCGCGCCTGCGCGAACAGCGCCGCGGTGAGCAGCACCGTCGCGCCCGCCACCGCCGGGATCGGCCCGAGCGTGCGCGCCAGGTAGTCGGAGGTGGTCTCGCCCATCCCGGTGGTCAGCACCTTCACCACCCAGAAACCGGCCGTCACCTGCGGCACCTTGCTCCACGGCGGCGCGGAGCGAAGCCCGCCCGGCGCGTCGGTCCCGGTCATCGTCGTCGTGGCGCCCACAGCGGCGGCACTCCTCTCCGTGGCGCGGCAGGGCCGCGCGCGGTCGTGTCGGCGGCCGGGCCGGTCCGCAGCACGGCCCCGGCAGCACGGCCGCTCAGCAGCATGGCCGGGCCGAGCTGAAGGGAAGCTGAAGACCTGAAGACGCGTACCGGTGGTGGAGGACGAACAGCGGCTCGCCCGGGCGGTCGAACTCGGCCTGGAGGCCGAGGGGTTCGACGTCGACGTCGTCCACGGCGGCCTGACCGGCCTGGCCCGGGCGACCGGGCACTGCTACGACGTGAGCATCCTCGACATCATGCTGCCCGGCCCCAACGGCTACCGGGTCTGCTCGCGACTGCGGGCCGCCGGCAGCGACGCCGGGATCCTGGTGCTCACCGCCAAGGACGGCGAGTGGGATGCGGCCGGCCTCGGCCTGGCGATCGCCCGCGACATCGCCACCCTGCACGGCGGCACCCTGCGCATCGAGGCCGCCGGCGCCGGCGCCACCTTCCGCACCCGACTGCCCGGCACCGCCCCGTCGCCGGGCGGCCGCTGACGCAACACGCCCGTACCGGCTGTCGTCGGGCGAGGGGGTCCGGTTCCCGGCCGGGTGGTGTGACGCTCGTCATGTTCGCGGGGGTGGGGGAGGCCGGCGTTCGGCGGGTGTGAGGGGTGCGACGATGGGCCTGTCATGGACGCAGGGCGAGTGGTACGGGCAGGTCGGGCCGCGGTGTTCGCGGTCGGCTGCGTGCTGCTCGCCGCCGTGGCGCACGTGCTGATGTCCGGTCGGCCGGTGGCCGCTCCGGTGTTGGCCGCCGCGCTCGGCGGTACGGCCGTGCTCGGATGGCTGACGGCGCGCCGGGAACGCGGCCCGCTGCTGGTCACCGCGCTGACCGTCGGCGTCCAGGCCGCCCTGCACACCCTGTTCTCGCTCGGCCGGGCCGTGCCGGAAGCCGCCGCGCCCGTCCCCGACGGCCTCGCCGCCCGCTGGGCGCACCTGCTGCTGTGCAACGCCGGGCCGCTGACCGACGAACAGGCCGCCCGACTGGTCGAGGCCGCCGGCCTCGACCCCGGGGCGATCCCCGGCGGCGGAGCGGCCGCCGCGCTCGCCGACCCGGCCGCGATGCCCGGCATGGCGCACCACGCCATGGCGATGGGCGCCGGGCAGCACAACGGTGTCGGCATGCTCGCTGCCCACCTGCTGGCCGCGCTGCTGCTCGGCCTCTGGCTGGCGGCCGGCGAACGCGCCGTCCACGGGCTGGCCCGGACCGTCGCGGCCCGCCTGTTCGCCCCCGTCCTGCTGCTGCTCGGCATCGTCCGGCCCGTCCGCCCGCCGCTGCGACGGCGCCGGCCCCGCGCCGAGGCCCGCCGGCCCCGGTCGCGGCTGCTCGTCCACTCGCTCGCCACTCGAGGACCGCCGGCGGTGGCCGCCGTCGCCTGACGGCCCCGTCACACCCGGGGAACCGCCCCGCCCACCGTCACCACCGCACGCCCGCCGGGCGGACGGTGCCCGTCGGCGTGCGCCCCCGGCCGGCCTCGCGGCCCGCCCCGGCCGCATCCGTCTTCCGAGCAAGGACACCCGGAGATGACTCCCGCCCTGACCGCGTCACGTTCCGTCACCGGACGGACACGTGCCGACGACCCCACCGTCACCGCCTGGGCACTGGCCGCCCGCGGCGGCGACCCGGCCGCCGTGGAACGGTTCGTCCGCGCCACCCGCCCCGACGTCCGACGCTTCGTCACCCACCTCAGCGGCGAACCCCAGGCCGCCGACGACCTCACCCAGGACACCTACCTGCGGGCGCTGCGCAGCCTGCCCCGCTTCGAGGGCCGCTCCTCGGCCCGCACCTGGCTGCTGTCCATCGCCCGCCGGACCGTCGTCGACCGCTACCGCTTCGCGGCCCGCCGACCCCGACTCTTCGACACCGACGACTGGCAGAGCGCCGCCGAACAGGTCCAGCCCCACCACCTGCCCGGCTTCGACGAGGGCATCGCCCTCGGCGAACTCCTCGACGCCCTGCCCGCCGAACGCCGCGACGCCTTCGTCCTGACCGCCCTGCTCGGCCTCCCCTACGAGGAGGTCGCCGAACTCACCGGCTGCCCGATCGGCACCGTCCGCTCCCGGGTCAACCGCGCCCGCGCCGTCCTCATCCGCAAACTCGCCGACGCCGAACACGCCGACCGCCCACCGGTCGGCTGCGCGGCCTGACCGGAGACCTGGAACGGGGGCGCCGGACCGATCCGCCCGGTGCCCCCGACGTCCTGCTGAAACCGTGACGCACGGGCCGCGTCGCGTCGGGATACTGGGCCGGTGAGTGACGCGGTGGGCGAGTACGGGGCGGATGTCGAGCAGTTGAAGCGAGAGGTCCACCTCGGCCTGCGCGCGGACGACCTCGACCCGCGGCAGGTCGTCGCGCTCGCCTGCGCGCTGCTGGACTGGTTTCCGCGTGCCGATGCCGTTCTGGAGGTCGTCGAGCGGAATCCGGCCGAGGTGTCGCCGCCGGAGATGGCGGCGCTGGCGCGGCGCATGCTGGACGAGGTGGGGTTCGAGCCCGGGTTCGACCTGGTGCCCGAGCGGCTGGAGACGTTGCGGGCCGCGCTGCGGATCGTGGCCCGCGACCTGCCCACGCGGGGGATCGAGGGCGAACCGGAGATCGAGCTTCTGGAGATCGGCTTCCCGGCGGGGGCCGGTGTCCGTCTCGCCGACGGCGAGCGGCTCGACCGGGGCGGCCGCATCCTGCCGAGCGGGTGCGAAGACCCGGTCACGGCGCTGACCGGCCTGGCGATCCTGATCCAGGAGAGCCTGCTCGAACGGACCTGGCAGGTCTGGCCGGTGTGCCCCCGACACGACCTCGGCGTCCACGGCTCGCAGCGGGACGGCGCGGCCGTGTGGTGGTGCGCCGGCGGCGGCGGACACGTGCTGGCACCGGTCGGCGAGTTGTCGCGCGTGCTCCGATCCTGATCGGCGATCGGACGGACACCTTCGATCAACTGCCCGGCCCGTCGACGGGCCAGTCCCTAAGGTGTGGTCGTGCCTGCTTGCGGTGTCGACAACGAGGAGCCCAGGGATGGCAGTTGAGCGGATCTGGCTGGACGTTCCGTTCGCCGAGAAGGACGCGGCCAAGGCCGCCGGAGCGCGATGGGACCAGGCGGCCCGCCGGTGGTACTCGCCGCGGCCCGGCATCGCGGGTCTGGAACGCTGGGCCGCCCGGGCGGACGTCCCCCGGCTGCTCCCGGGCGAGGACCGCTCCCTGGGCAGCGGCCTGTTCGTGGACCTGGTGCCCAGCAGCTGCTGGTTCACCAACGTCCGCTCGTGCGTCGCCCAGCAGGACTGGGACCGGCTCCGCCGGATGATCTACGCCCGGGCCCAGAACCGCTGCGAGGCCTGCGGGGCCGGCCAGGACCGCGAAGCGCAACGCCGGCTGGAGGCCCACGAGCGGTGGACGTACGACCGGGCGCGCCAGGTCCAGACCCTCAAGCGACTGATCTGCCTGTGCACCGACTGCCACACCGTGACGCACTTCGGCCTCGCACAGGTCCGGGGCCTCGCACCGCAGGCCCGGGCCCACCTGATCAAGGTCACCGGCCTGACGCCCGATCAGGCCGACCGGCACATCGCCGAGGCGTTCGAACTCTGGCAGGCTCGTTCGCGCACCACCTGGACACTCGACCTGAGCATCCTCATCGACGCCGGGATCACCCTCGCCCCGCCGCCGGACGCCGCCACCCGCGCCGACCTCGCCCGGGACGTCCTGCGGGCGGAGGCCGGCGGAGTACCCCGCCAGTTCGAATGCGAAGGCCGAACCGGGGCGCGTCACAGCCGGTAGCCGGTTCCGCTCCGATCGCCTGATCGTCGGACGATACTGTCCGGACCGAGGGAACGACCGAGCGAACGACCAAGGGAACGACCGGGGGAGTCACCGTGAAGCCGCTGCTGCCGCTGCTGTACCTGGACGTCGACGGCCCGCTGAACCCGTACGCCGCTCCGCTGTTCGACCAGCCGCTGGACGGGTTCACGGTGATCGAGGTGCCGCACGAGCCGGAGCCGTGGCGGGTCTGGCTCGACCCGCGGCACGGCACGGGGCTGTCGGCGCTGGACTACGAACTCTGGTGGGCCACCACGTGGATGGCCGGCGCCAACGAGTGGATCGCACCGGTGGTGGGCCTGCCGGAGCTGCCGTACGTCGACTTCTCGGAGGTGCTCTTCCAGGAGCGGCCGGACGGCGTGCACTGGAAGACGCAGACCTTGATCGACCACGCCGCCGGGCGCCCGTTCGCCTGGGTGGACGACGAGTTGGGCCCCGAGGACGAGGCGTTCGTGGCCGCGCACCACCCGGGGCCGGCGCTGCTGCACTACGTGAGCCCGCTCAAGGGGCTGCGCGAGGAGGACTTCGCTGCGCTGACCGCCTTCGCCGAGTCCCTGACGGGCCCCGCGACTCCGCTGCCGCAGGGGCCGGGCGGACACTGAGAGCCCGCGGACGGAGCGCCGGGACCCGGTGTGCGAACGGGCGGGGTGGACGGCTGTCCGCCCCGCCCGTTCCGTGCGCGGTGGTCCGGTCAGCCGAGGGGGAGTTCGAGGACGGCTTCTTCCTTGGCCAGGGAGGTGACGGTGATGCGGTCGGTGCCGTTCTCCTCGTTGGCGAAGGAGTAGAGGGGGTCGCGGCTGTTGACGACCAGGGCGAGGCGGTGGCGGTCGGCGAGGTCGTAGGCGGTGGGCTGGAGCGTCCACTGGACGGTCCGATCAGTGCCGGGGGTCAGGCCGGTGGCGGTGAAGGGCTCGTGGGTGATGATCCGGGCGCTGCCGTCCGGGGCCACGTCGAAGAGGTACGCGACCAGGGTCGCGGCGTCGCCCTCCTCGACGCGAAGGCCCAGGCGGACGGTGGCGGCGCCGCGGATACGGCGGCCGTCGGCCAGTTCATCGGTGGACCACACCAGGAGCCGGTTGCGGTCGAAGCCGGCCGGGTCGTAGGGCTTCGGGCTGCCGGACCACTCCTTCTGGCCGGTGCCCATGATCTCGTCCATGGCGATGGCGGTGGTGAGGTGACCGGCGGTGAAAGCCCTGGTCCAGTCGGCGGAGGGCTTGTCGGACAGGGCGCCGTCGCCGTTGCCGTTGGTGCCGCTCAGGTACCAGGCCTCGGTGCTGGTGGTGGCCTCGGACCAGGAGCGGAGCGGTTCGCGGCGCGCCGGCTTGGTGATCTTCCGGCCGCCGCCGATGGTCCCCTTGGTCTCGTAGGTGAACATGACCTGGCTGTTGACCACCGGCCAGGTCGGCACCTCGGTGGGCTTGCCGAGCAGGTGGTGGTCCAGCCAGGCGTAGGCCTCGGCCATCGGGCGCAGCTGTTCGTCGAGGGGCATGCCGATGCTCGGCAAGCCGGTGATGCCGAAGCCCTCCGGGGCGCCGTGATCGCCGATCCACAGGTTCAGGTGCTTGGGGACGGTGAGCTGCTCGAAGGTGGCGATCGCCTCGGCGGCGGGGAACAGGCTCTCGTGCCAGGTGTTGGAGTAGAACGTCGGGACGTTCCGGGCGTTGGTGAGGTGGACGTAGGTCTCGGGGGAGCGCCGGGTGCCCCAGTCGACCACCTCCTCCATCTCCCGCCCGTTCAGGAAGTTCTGGAGGATGCGCCAGGTGTCCTCGGTGAACTTCGCCTTCTGCGCCTCCTCGTCCTTCCCGGCCCCGGTGAAGCCGATCAGCAGCTTGACGGCCTCCAGGTGCCGAGTGCCGTTGTCGTAGAGGCTGGTGGCGAGGTTGCCCCAGGTGCTGAGGGCGGCCACGGCGGCGACCCGTTCGTCGTGGGCGGCGACCAGCTGGCTGATCCCGGAGCCGTAGGACAATCCCATGAGGCCGACCTTGTTCGGCGCGAACAGCCCCTCCGCGTGGTCGATCATCTTCGACCCGTCCAACCGGTCGTCCGGGCCCGCGACCTCGATGAACCCGTCGGAGGAGTAGTAGATCCCCGGCTGGCCCATGCCCCGCGGCGTGTACGCCAGCACGTGGTAGCCGCGCGCCGCCAGCGAGAGGTACCCGACCATGAAGGGCAGCCAGCCGAAGGGGTTCCAGCCGGCCGGGACGATCACCACCGGGCGCGGTTCCGCGGTGTTCTGCTTGATCGTGAACACGGAGAGGCTGACGTCGTCGGCCACGGGGACGCGTTGGATCGCGGCCGCGGCCTGCCGGCGGACGGCGACCACCGTCTCGCGCAGTTCCTCGGGGAGTTCCGCGGTGGGCGCGGTGCCTTGGAGAGCAGCGAGGAGGGCCTGGGCGACGGCGAGCACCGCCGGATTGATGTCGAGACTGGCACCGCGCCAGATGCCGTTCTCGGCGATGTCGGCGAGGGTCGCCCCGGTGACCGCCGGAATCGGGTCTCCATTTTCGATAGTCATACGAACTGCCCTTTCCTGAAAGGCTGATGTGCCCGAGCGGGCACCGTGCAGGCGGATCATGGACCAGGGCAAACGCGTCGAAACGGAACCGAGGCCAGTCGTACCCGATCGAGTGGGGTGATCGCTCTCCGCGACGACCGCCTCGCTCGGCGGTGAAGTCGGCGGGCGTTCGAGGCAGACCTCGACTGCGTGCTTCTCGTCCTCGGGCGGCAGTTGTTCGGCACGTGGCGGAAGTCGAGAGGATGCCGGGATGGAATTCGACGGCCCTGTCGACAGGTACCGAGCCTGCAGCGAACGGCGCGGCGAGCGATCCGGCCCGCAGTTCGCGGCGATGGCTCGCCGCGGCTTCCGGCTGGAGTCCTCGACGGGCACCGTCCCGGCCGGTGCCGGCTCGGCGGTCCCGCCCTGGATGTCGAGTTCGACCCGACCGCGCACTGGGGCGCGGCGTCGTTCATCCTCACGGAGTTGGGCGACTTCGACGGGAACACCGCCGGGCGCCACTGTGCCTCGGCTGGCCGGACACGTCGTACGCATCCCCGGTGACCCCTCGCGACGCCGATGGGCCCGGTCCATCTGCTCCAGCTCGCCGAGGACGTCGAGCTCGGATGGGGCTGGGGCGACGCAGGGACGGTGTACTTCACGATCCCGGCGAAGGCAGTCGCGGCGGGGGACTTCAGCAAGGCCGAGGCGAGCATGCGTTGCTGTTGAGCCGGAACTGGACCGGCTCCGTCACGGGTCGGGTGGACTGAGACAGGACGCCTGCGTTCGAGCTCGACCAGGTCACGGCCGTGGCCACCCTGAACGGGGTTGGCGCACCTACCGCGACTCCGTCGGCTTGATGCGCCAGGTCGCTTCCAACGGCAGCACATGGCCGGTCATCGACTGAACATCACCATCGAGGGCGGCGCGGGAGCGCAGGGCCGGCAGATGCCGGCTTGTGTAGCGCTGGTGGGCGGCAGCGCCGGACCACAGGGTCGTGACCAGGTAGCGGTGCGCTTCGAGCTGGACGACGACCCCGGCCAGCATGCCCCCGCCGCTGCCATGCCCGGCGCCCACACCTCGCGCTGGACTTCGAGGAAGTGCTCCTCGCGGCCGGGCAGCGTACGGCAGTCGGCGACCCGCAGGAGTGCGGCGTGTTCGAGCGCGTGCGGCAGGTCGGCGACGTCCCCCGCCATGGCGAGGACGGTCCCACCGGTGGCGATGTCGATCGCGGTGCAGCCGGCGCGCTGCTGGTTGCCGACGGTCACGGTGTCGTGCCGCTCGCGCATGAAGCGACGGTAGGCGGCTTCGTCGGTCCACAACCCGAGCAGCTGTGCACGGCCGGTGGCCGGATCCCAGCCGCCCAACTGTCCGACCAGGCCCAGCTGGTCACTGATCGTCGACCAGTCCTCCTGAGCTGCGGAGAACCGCCCCCGCGCGGCCACCGGAACCTCGCAGCCAATCCACTTGCCCCACATGTGCAGCCTGCCTTCCAGCCGTCACGCGCCCGACGAACCGACGCAACACATGATCGATCGCAGACCCGGACCGACGTCAATCGGCCTACGGACACCGCCAATTGGGACCATCGACGTACGGCCCGAGGCGGAGCCGCGCCCGCCCGGCCGTAGCCGATCGAGCTTGGTGGTCCGCGGGTGGAAGCTTCTGGCGTGGTTGCGCGATCATCGGTGAAAGGGGTGGCTGACGGGAGTGGGCGTGGGCATCGAGGAGTTGCTGGACCGGCTCGGCACGGTGATCGGGCCGCCGCCTGCGGGCGGAGTGGTCCCCGTCCCGTGGGAGCTCGGGCCCGAGGTGCTCGGTTTTCAACTTCCTGCGGACTACCGGGCGTTCATCGACCGGTACGGGATGGTCAGCATCAGAGGCGAGCTGCACATCTACGCACCATCGACAGCGCCCACTCCCAAGATCGGGCAGCCGCTCGGCTTCGAGGGGTTCCTCTACTACACGACGGACCCCTACGGGTACTGTGCCTCCCTGGCCCAGGCCTATCTGGACGGGGACTGCGACGAGTGCCCGTATCCGATGTTCCC
>NZ_BMRI01000007.1:110999-146589 GCF_014648555.1 Kitasatospora griseola | reverse complement strand
GGCCGAGGGCGGGCTGCTGAAGTGGGGCAACAACTACAGCGCCGCCCAGTTCTTCTGGCTGATGCGAGGCCCGGACCCGGACCGGTGGCCGGTGGCCGCCAGGCTCGACTCGATGCAGGAGTGGGACGTATTCGAGGGCGGCTTCCTGGAGTTCCTGCTGGCGACGGTGACGGAACAGTATCCGCACCATCGGGAGGTTGTCCCCCGTGGACCGAAGCAGGCCGGTGACAGCCGCGACTACCGCCCTCGGGGTGACTGGGCGAAGCGCCTTCGGTGGTGAACCGCGAACGCGGTCAACGGTCGGTTCCGGCTCGGTGGCCTGACTGGCCGTTGCTCGAACGAGCTCATGAGAGTGGGCCGCCCGCGCAGCTCGTGGGTGTCGAAATCCAGTCGAACGACCGGAGGCCCCTGGCGCCGCGCCGACCGCGCGAACGGTACTGAGGGATCGGATCGGTGTAAGTCGACGGCGGCTGCACCGGGAACCCGGTCGACCTCGTCCGCGACCAGGAAGCCCACACCGGCACCACCGAAGCGATGATCCGACGGCCGATGAGCGGGTGGCCGTGCGCCGTAGACCTGCTCGGCGACCGCACCCGCCGCGACCGATGGCGCTCCTCGCCCACGCCGGGGCGCTGCCAGAACCTCAGCTCGGTCTGACGCTCAATCACAAACCTTCCCGCAGCCCCCGACGGATGCTCCGCGTCGCGCAGGCTCGTCGACCGCGCGGCGTGAACGGTTCCCGGGTCCACCCGAAGGGGGCATCGGGCCGCGTGTCCCGGTGCCTCGGGTGGTCGGAGTGCGCTGTCGTGGATCCGCATTGCCGATCACACCGATGGGAGTACGCATGTCCAGCACCACCGTCACCACCGTTTTCGCCGTCGAGGGAATGAGCTGCGGCCACTGCGAACGGACCGTCAGCGCCGGACTCGCCGCCCTCCCCGGCGTCACCGACGTCCTCGCGGACGCCAGGGCCGGACGGGTCACCATCACCGGCGCGGCCGACGAGAGCGAAGTCCGCGCAGCCGTGGACCGAGCCGGATTCACCTTCGCCGGACGGATCTGACCGCCACCACCCCGCGACGCCGACGACGGACGGCGGGAACCCGGGCCCGGTCGGACACGACAGCTGAGTCGTGACCGCAACCCGACCGGCCCCGGGGCCACCACCGATTTCGGCAGGCTTCGCCGCGACCGGCGATGGTGTCGAACTCGGCGTGTGGGCAGGTGAGTTCGAGGAGCAGGTGAGCCTGCGGCAGGTACTCGCGCGGACCGGCCGGGCGGATCGGAGGTGCTCGGCCGCGACCCTGGGCTCCGGGGTATGGGCCGCCGCTGAAGGCCGGGCGGTTCAGGTGGGCCGGACCACCGCGCTGCCCGACGGTCCGGCTGCCGCCCCTGCCGGCGACGACACGGCCGGCTCCGTCAGGTGGCTGCGGCACCTGGGTGCGGGCGTGGCGCCGTTCAGCAGCGGCCGGACCGGCCCCGCCCGCGCGGGCGGCGTCCACGACATGGCCGCGCCTGCCGTTGTCCCCCCGGTCGAGAGTGCCGCGCTGTGCGACGTACCGGGAAGCCGGACGGCGGTGCCGGTGGAGGCCGAGGACTGTCCGGCCGTCGCTCACGTGACTTCAGTCGCCGATGGGCCGTCGGATGGCTGCGTGGCCTCGACGTGGACGTGGTGCCACATACCGGCGACGGGCCTCGGCACCTGCGTGGGTTCCGAGGGGCGGGTCACCGCCGAAGGCCGCGAGGTTCGGGCAGATTGCGTCGAGAACGTCGCGCGGTGCGAGGCGAAGGTCGGTGCGGAGGGTCGGGCGGCTGCGCCCGTGGAGGGTGACGGTCGTTCGGTCGCCGTCCGCAGCAGCATCCGTCCGGCTGGCCGACGGGCCGTCAGCCGGCCGCGCCCGAGCGCGGACGTGGTGCCGCCGGCCGGCGACCGACCCGGCCCCACCGGGGTGGTTGCCGCGGAACTCCCGGGCCGGGGGCGGGCGGTGCCCGGGAGGCGGTCGCGCTCGCCACCCCCGGCCGTCGTCGACGGCCGGTCGCGCTCGCCACCCGCGGTCGTCGTCGACGGCTCCCGCTCGCACTCACCGGCCCGCCCGCGCGAAAGGGCGGCAGGTGAGACCCCACACCCCACCACCACGTCAGGAGTGAACCCCATGCGAACCCGCGCCCTTTGCGGATTGGCCGCCACCGCGGCCCTGCTGGCCTCGGGCTGCGCCGGCAGTACGGCCGGTACCGGCGGCGAGCGGACGGCCGGTGTCACGGTCTCCCGGGCGGCCGCGTTTCCGGTCAAGGTGGTGGACTGCCAGGGGCGGTCGACGACCTTCGGTGCTGCGCCCGGCAGGATCGTCACGAGCAATGCCGCTGCGCTGGAGATGCTGTTGGAGCTGGGGGTCGGCGACCGGGTGATCGGGACCGGGTTTCCGCCCGGGGCCGGGTACCTGCCTGCGGGGGTTGCCGAGCAGGGGGCGAAGATACCGGTCCTCGGGAGCGCGGTGCCGGCGAAGGAGAAGCTGCTCGGGTCCGGCGCCGATCTGTACATCGACAGTTTCGCCTCGACGGGGGCCATGGGCGGGACGGGTGGGCCGCCCAGTGAGCAGGAGTTCGCGGCTGCCGGGATCAAGCACGTCTACCTGCTGTCCACGGCGTGCGCGAAGAGCGCCAAGACGGATCTCGCCGAGGTGGAGCAGGACATCAAGCGGCTCGGCGCCGTCACCGGCACCCTGTCCGAGGCGGACCGGCTGGTCGCGGCCATGGACGGCACGCTCAACAAGGTCGCCACCGCGCTAGGCCGGCTCCAGGGCGAGCGGCGGCCCGGTTACTTCTTTTTCGACTACGACGCGGGGACCAAGCAGCCGACGGCCGTCTGCAACCGGCAGATCGCGCACGCGGTCATCACGCTAGCGGGGGCGCGCAACGTCTTCGCCGACTGCGAAGCCGACTTCAAGGCCGTCGGCTGGGAGGACGTGGTGGCCAGGAATCCCGACTGGATCCAGTTGGGGGTTCGCCATCGCGGCAGCGAGGACGCCGACCGCCGGGCCTTCGACGAGGCCGAGCAGTTCCTGCGCACCAACCCGGTCACCAGGGAACTGAGCGCCGTCCGGCAGGGGCACCTGCTGCGGATCGGGTCCGAGGTGACGACCGTCGCCGGTGTCCGCAACGCCGACACCGTGCAGCAGATCGCTCGCGCGCTCCACCCCGATCTGGTCAAGGACGGTCAGTAGATGGCCGCCCTTGCTCCGGCCCGCCGAACTCGCACCGTCGGGGCGGGCGTTCTGACGGCCGGGCTGCTGGTCGCGCTGGTGGCGGCCCTCACCGTCGCCGTCTCGCTCGGCAGTGTGGACGTGCCCGCCCGCGAGGTGTGGGCCGTCGTCGTCCGGCATGTGACGAACACTCAGGACGCACCGGGCACGCACGACCTGATCGTCTGGCAGCTGCGCGTCCCGCGTGCTCTGCTGGCCGCCCTGGTGGGGGCCGGTCTCGGGCTGGTCGGGACGGCGGTGCAGGCTCTGGTGCGCAACCCGCTGGCCGATCCGTATCTGCTGGGGATCTCCTCCGGGGCCTCGCTCGGTGCGCTCGGCGCGATCGTGCTGGGGGTCGGTGCCGGCGGCGTGCTCGGACTCGGGGTCTCCGCCGCCGCGTTCGGCGGTGCGCTCGGTTCGTTCGCGCTGGTGTGGCTGGTCGCGCGGCGCGGTGGTGGCTTCTCGCCGCTGCGGCTGGTGCTGTCGGGGATCGCCGTCGGGCAGTTCCTCGGCGGACTGTGCAGCTACCTGGTGCTCCAGGGCGGGGACGAGCAGCGGACCCGCGGTGTGCTGTTCTGGCTGATGGGCAGTCTCGGCGGGGCCACCTGGGGTCAACTCGCCGTCCCGGCGGTCGCGGTGGCGCTGGCCGGGATCGCGCTGCAGGCCCGCGCCCGGGCCCTGAACGCGCTGGTGCTGGGGGACGAGACCGCCGCCGGTCTCGGCGTCGACCCGGACCGGCTCCGGCGCGAACTCTTCGTGGTCACCAGCCTGTTGACGGGTGTGCTGGTCGCCGTCTCCGGCGCCGTCGGCTTCGTCGGCCTGCTGGTGCCGCATCTGTGCCGACTGCTGGTGGGCGGCGACCACCGCCGGCTGCTGCCGCTGTCGGCGCTCACGGGAGCCGTGCTGCTGACCGCCGTCGACACCGTCGCCCGTACCGCGCTGGACGCCCAGGAGTTGCCGATCGGCGTGGTCACCGCGCTGATCGGCGCGCCCGTCCTGCTGTTCCTGCTCGACCGACGACTGGAGGGCAACCGGTGAGACTCGCCCTGGACGATCTGCACGTCGCACTGGCCGGCCGGGACGTGGTGGCGGGTGTTCACCTGGTCGCCGAGTCCGGCGAGATCGCGGGGCTGATCGGGCCGAACGGCAGCGGCAAGTCCACGCTGCTGCGCGCCGTCTACCGCCATCTCGCGCCGCGGGCCGGACGGGTGCTGCTCGACGGCCGCGACCTGACGGCCCTGCCCCGGGCCGAGGCCGCCCGGCAGCTGGCCGCTCTGCCCCAGGAGCGGGGCGAGGCCTTCGAATTGACGGTCCGTCAGATGGTCGGGCTGGGGCGGCTCCCGCACCAGCGGGCGTTCGCCGCCGACAGCGCCGAGGACCGGGAGCAGACCGTCCGTGCACTCGACCGGGTGGGCATGGGCGGGCACGCCGAGCGCCGCTTCGCCGAACTGTCCGGCGGCGAACGCCAACGCGTCCTGCTGGCCCGGGCGCTCGCCCAGCAACCCGAGGTGCTGGTGCTGGACGAGCCCACGAACCACCTCGACATCCGCCACCAGGTGGAGCTGCTGGCCCTGCTGCGGGCGCAGCGCGCCACCACGCTGGTCGCGCTGCACGACCTGAACGCCGCCGCGTCGGTCTGCGACCGGCTGCACGTGCTGGCGGGCGGCACGCTGGTCGCCTCCGGTCCACCCCGGGAGGTGCTCACCGCGGACCTGCTCGCCGAGGTGTTCGGCGTCCGGGCCGCCGTCACCGCGCACCCGCTCACCGGGGACCCGCTGATCGCCTTCGACCACCGGACGCCGCCGGCCGCCTGACCGCCCGGCCGGCCCGCAGCCGCCGCCCGAATGTTTGGCAGTTCATGGGCGACTGAGAAGTTCGGCTGCCACCATGGTGCGCGCCCGGCAGCCTCCCGCTCCGGGAGGCTGCCGGGCCTGCCGGTCGGAAGGAGCTTCTCTCGGTGAGCACGATCGACGGTCTGCCCGCGCACATACTCCTGGTCCACCTCGTGGTGGTGGTCGTCCCGCTGACGGCCCTGGCGCTGATCGTGTGCGCGCTCAGCCCGACCGTCGCCCGCCGGGCCGGACTGCTGCTGCCGCTGCTGGCCTTCGTCACGCTGGTGTCCGTGCCGCTGACCACCGACGCGGGCGAGTGGCTGGAGCAGAAGGTCGAGAGCACCGCGCTGGTGCGCGAGCACACCGAGCTCGGCGACGGGCTGCTGCCGTGGGCGGCAGGGCTGTTCCTGCTGGCCGTCCTCGTCTGGTGGTTCACCCGCAGGGCGAGCACCCGCCGGATCTCCGGCGCGGTGCGGATCGGCGCCACCGTGCTGTGCGCCGTGGTGGCCGTCGGCGCGGTCGTCGACGTCTACCGGATCGGCGACTCCGGCGCGAAGGCCGCCTGGCAGGACGCCCTCACCCACAGCAGCGGAGACGGGCACTGAGCTGTCACGGGCGCTGAGCCGGCACGGGTGCCGAGCCGAAGCCGGCTCGGTCGAGGACGGGCAGCAGCGGCCGGTGGCAGGCGACGGTGCGGCCCGGGCCGACGGGGCGGGCGGCGGGCGTCTCGGCCGCGCAGCGGTCGTCGGCCAGCGGGCAGCGGGTGCGGAACCGGCAGCCCGACGGCGGGTCGAGCGGCGACGGCGGGTCGGCGGGCAGCAGACCGGTGTCGCCCAGCGGGCGGCCCGGTTCGGGCACCGCGGCCAGCAGTGCGGCCGTGTAGGGGTGCGCGGGGGCGGCCAACACCGCCTCGGTGGGCCCGCGTTCGCACAGCCGGCCGAGCTGGAGCACCGCGATGTCGTCGCTGACGGCCCGGACCACGCCCAGGTCGTGGGTGATGAACAGGCTCGCCAGGCCGCGCTCCTCGGTGAGCCGGCGCAGCAGGTTGAGCACGGTGGCCTGGGCGGAGACGTCGAGCGCGGAGACCGCCTCGTCGGCGATCAGCACCCGCGGCTCGGCGGCCAGGGCGCGGGCGACGGCCACCCGCTGGGCCTGCCCGCCGGAGAGCTGCTCGGGCCGGCGGTCGCCGAACAGTTCCGGAGGGAGGCCGACGGCCGTCAACTGCTCGTCGGCGACGGCGAGTCGGTCGCGCCCGCGGAGCAGGCCGGGGTGGGCGTCGAGCGGTTCGGCGACCAGGTCGCGGACGGTGCGGCGCGGGTTGAGCGAGGACAGCGGGTCCTGGAACACCATCTGCAACCGGGGCCGGAGAGCACGGAGTTGACGTGAGGTCAGGGCGGACAGGTCGGTGTCGTCGAGGGTGACGGTGCCGGCCGTGGGTGCGGGCAGCCGCAGCAGGGCCTTGGCGATGCTGCTCTTCCCGGAGCCGGACTCGCCGACCAGGGCCAGGGTGCGCCGCTCGTGCAGGGTCAGGTCGACGCCGCTGACGGCGTGCAGCGGGCCGGAGCGGGTGCGGTGGACGACTTCCAGTCCGGTCGCCCGCAGGACGGCGGGGGAGCGGGCGGGGTCGGCGGGGGAGCGGGCGGGGTCGGCGGGCGTGGCGCTCACGGGGTGCGCTCCAGGGAGGTCTGCGAGGGCCGGGGCGCCTCGGCGGCGAGGGGGAAGTGGCAGGACGCCGTGTGTGCGGGCCCGGCCCGGTGGACGGGCGGGGCGACGGTGGCGCAGACGGCTTCGGCGCGGTCGCAGCGCGGCGCGAACGGGCAGCCCGTGAGGGGACGGGACAGGTCGGGCGGGGAGCCGGGAATGGCCGGCAGCACCCGGCGCAGCGGCCCGGTGACGCGGGGCACCGAGCGCAGCAGCGCGGCCGTGTAGGGGTGGGCGGGGCGTTCGGTGACCTGCTCGGTGGGGCCGCTCTCGACCACCCGGCCGCCGTACATGACGGCGATCCGGCGGGCCCGCCCGTACAGCAGGCCGATGTCGTGGGTGATCAGCAGGGTGGCCAGGCCGCGGGTGGCGCGGTGGCGGTCCAGCAGGTCGAGCACGGTGCGCTGGACGGTGACGTCCAGGGCGGTAGTGGGTTCGTCGGCGAGCAGCAGCACGGGGTCGCCGGCCAGCGCGGCGGCGATGCCGACCCGCTGGCGCAGGCCGCCGGAGAGTTCGTGCGGGTAGGCGCGGGCCCGGCGTACGGGGTCGGGGACGTCGACGGCGGCGAGCAACTCGGCGGCGGTGCGCAGGCGTTCGCGGCGCGGCAGCCGGCGGCGGTTGGTGAGGGACTCGGTGACCTGGTCGGCGATCCGCACCACCGGGTTGAGCGAGGTCATCGGGTCCTGGTGGACCATGGCGATGCCGGTGCCGAGCAGGTCGGCGCGGCGGGCGGGGGCGGCGGCGAGCAGGTCCTCGCCGTTCAGCAGCACCTGCCCGGTGGACTCGGCGCGGGTGGTGCGGGCGTGCACGCCGAGCACCGTCCGGGCGAGCACGGACTTGCCGGAGCCGGACTCGCCGACCACGCCGAGGCACTCCCCGGCGTCGATGTGCAGGCTGACGTCGTGCAGGATGTGCAGCCGCCGGCCGTCGGGCGCGTGGATCACCGTGTCGAGCGAGCGGACGTCCAGGACCGGGGTGGTCATCGGTTCACCGTTGCCTTCCGGGAGGGCGAACGCAGGTGCTCGCCGAGGTAGTTGAGGGCGAGGACGGTCAGGCACAGGACGGCGGCCGGGGCCAGCGAGATCCACGGCGCGCTGCCCAGCGTGGTGCGGCCCTCGGCGATGATCCCGCCCCAGGACGGCTGCGGCGGGCGCAGGCCGAAGCCGAGGAAGCTGAGCGAGCCCTCGGCGACGATGGCGACGGTGGTCGCGGTGAACGCGAAGGTCAGCGCGGCGGGCGCGACGTGCGGCACCACCTCGCGGCGCAGGATCCGCAGCGGCGCGGTGCCGATCATCCGGGCGGCCTGCACGAAGCCGCGCTCGGCGAGCGAGAGCACCACGGCGCGCACCACCCGGGTGAACGCGGGGACGGTGAACAGGCCGATCAGGGAGCCGATCACGGCCAGGCTCGGCCCGCGCAGCGAGACCGCGATCATCACCAGGATCAGCGTCGGCACGGACATCAGCAGGTCGGTGGCGAACCCGATGGCCTTGTCGACCGGGCCCCGGAACCAGCCCGCGGCCAGGCCCAGCACGCCGCCGCCGAGCAGGCCGACCGCGACGGTCAGCCCGGCGACGGCGAACGAGGCGCGGGCCCCGGCGACGGTGCGCTGCAGCACGTCCCGCCCGCCGGCGTCGGTGCCCAGCCAGTGCCCGGGCCCGGGCGGCGCGGACGGTGCGGAGAAGTCGCCGTGCAGCGGGTCGAACCCGGGCAGCAGCGGCAGCAGCAGCGCCGCGAGCAGCACGACGGCCAGCCAGCCGGCCGCGGCCAGCACCGCGGCCGGGGGGCGGCGGCGGGCGGTGCGCGCCGGGCGGGCGGCGGCGATCTCAACGGTGGCCATGGGCGATCCTCGGGTCGAGCGTGCGGTACAGCAGGTCCACGGTGAGGGTGGCGAGCACCACGCCGGCGGCGCAGACCACCATCACCGCCTGGATGACGGGGAAGTCGCGGCCGTTGATGGCGCCGGCGGCGAGCGTGCCGACCCCCGGCACCGCGAACAGCGACTCCACCAGGACCGAGCCGCCCAGCGAGGTGCCGATCCCGATTCCGATCAGGGTGACCAGCGGCAGCGAGGAGGGCCGCAGGGCGCGGCGCAGCAGCAGCCGCACGGTGCCCATGCCGCGGCTGCGGGCGGCGGCGATGTGGGTCCGGTCGAGGGTGTCCAGCAGCTGCCCGCGCAGGGTGCGGGTGAACACGGCGGCCTCCGGCAGGCCCAGGGTGAGCGCGGGCAGCACCAGGTGGCGCAGGTTCTCCACCGGGTCCTCGGTGAACGGCGTCCAGCCGGTGGCGGGCAGGATCCGCAGCTGCACGGCGGTGAGCCAGATCAGCAGCAGGCCGAGCACGAAGCCGGGCACCGCCAGCCAGCCGAACGCCCCGGCGGTGGCGATCCGGTCGACCGCGCCGCCCGGCCGCCAGGCCGACACCAGCGCGACCGGCACCGCGATGGCGAGCGCCACCAGCTGGGCGGCGACGAACAGTTCGAGCGTGACGGGGATGCGGTTCGCGAGCTCGGTGGTGACGGCCGCGCCGTTGGCGAGCGAATGCCCGAGGTCGCCGTGCAGCGCCGCGCCGATCCAGTCGGCGGTGGCGGCCAGCACGTTGCGGTCCAGGCCGAGCCCGGCCTCGAAGGCGGTGATCTGCTCCGGCGTCGCGGTGACGCCGAGCGCGGCGACGGCGGGCGAGCCCGGCATCAGGTGGGGCAGCGCGAGCGCGGTGACGGCGACCAGCAGCAGGACGGCCGCGGCCCGTCCGGCCCGCGCGGCGAAGCCGAGGAGGGGGGACGTCACCGCTTCACCCACAGGGTGGCCGGGGAGAGGTTCACGACGGTGCGCTTCGACAGGTCGGGCAGGCCGCCGACCTTCGCGGAGGCGGCGAAACCGGCCTGGTTCTCGGTCAGGAACAGCATCGGGGCGTCCGCGAGGATCGCCTTCGACGCCTCGTTGTAGGCGGCGGCGCGCTTCGCCGGGTCCAGGGCGGCCCGGCCGTCGGCGATCGCCCGGTCGACCGCCGGGTTGCGGTATCCGGTGAAGTTGTACGGCCCCTCGGCCGGGAACAGGCTGTTCAGCGCGGTGTCGGTGTCGCCGAACATGCTGGTGATGAAGTCCATCACCTGGAACTGGCGCTGGGTCAGGGCGGTCGCGGTGCCGGCCGGGTCCAGCGGCTTGATGGTCATCCTGATGCCGGCCTCGCCGAGCAGCTGCTGGATCACGGTGGCGCGCTGCTGGCCCTCGGGGCGGCTGTCGGCCAGGAACTCGAACGACAGGTCGGGGTGGCCGGCCTCGGCGAGCAGGGCGCGGGCCTTGGCGACGTCCCGGGCCGGGTAGGTGCTCGCGGCGCGGTACGCCGAGGCGGAGCCGATCGGGCCGTCGGAGACCCTGCCCTGCCCCAGGTAGGCGATCTTCTCCACGCTGTCGCGGTCGATCGCGTACTGGACGGCCTGCCGCACCCGCGGGTCGTCGAACGGCGCGACCTTGGTGTTGAACAGGATCGTCGAGGTGGAGCTGGGGCCGGTGGCGGTGCGCAGTCCGTCCCCGGCGGCCTGCTTGAGCTGCGCGGGCGTCTCGACCCAGGCCACGTCCGCGTCGCCGGAACGCAGCGACTGGTAGCGGCTGTCGGAGTCCGGCAGCACCCGGTAGACCACCTTGTCGGCGTGCGCCCTGGCGCCCCAGTAGGCGGGGTTGCGGGTGACGGTCACCGAGACGCCGGGCTGCACGCTCTCCACCGTGTACGGGCCGGAGCCGATCGCCGGGGCGTCGCCGACCGGGGCCTCGGAGACGTAGCCGAGCGAGCGGGTGAACAGCGAAGGGAAGGCCGCGTTCGGCGACTTGAGGGTGAAGGCGACCTCGGTGGGGCCGTTCACCGCCATCGCGCCGATGGTCCCGGCGTCCACCGCGCAGGTGCACTTGGTCTCCGGCTTCGCCAGCCGCTTCACGTGGTCGACCACGGCCTGCCCGTCCAGCGGCTTGCCGTCGCTGAACGTCACGCCCTCGCGCAGCTGCAGGGTCCAGACGGTGGCGTCGCCGTTGGGGGTGAACGACTTGGCCAGGTACGGCTTCACGGCGCCGTTGTCGTCGTTGACCATCAGCGGGTCGTACAGCGCGTTCGCCAGGATCATCACGGGCATCTGGGTCAGCGTGCCGTCCGCCGGGTCGAGCCGGGTGAACGGCCGGTCCAGGCCGACCTTGAGGGTGCCGCCGTCCACCGCCGGCCCGTCGCCGCCCTGGGCCGCGCCGCCCGCCACGGCGTCGTCGGACGCCGAGCACGCGCTCGCGCCGAGCGCGACGACGGTGGCGAGGGCCGCCGCCGAAAGAGCCTGCCTGTGCCGCTTCATGGGGTTCCTCGGGTTCCTCGAAAGGGGAAGGGGGTCGCCGGTCGTGGGGCCGGCGGGGCGGTGCCGCAGCGCCGCGACAGCCACCCTCCAGAAGTGGCAGTACTGCCAAAAGGCAGAAGTGCAAATTCCGCATGACCAGTTGACGACGGTTCGGAACCTGCCTTGAGCGGCCCCTGCCACGCGTGGTTCTGTACACCCGACGACAACCAGGACGCCCGGCGGCGAACACCGGGCGGCGACCAGGAGCAGGAGACGCATGCAGCCGCAGGGGGATGCAGCCGGCGCCACGGCGGAGACCGGACTGCGCGACCGCAAGAAGGCGCGCACCCGCCAGGCGATCCGCGCCGCCGGGCTCGACCTGTACGAGGAACAGGGCTTCGAGCAGACCACCGTCGACCAGATCTGCCGCCGCGCGGACGTCGCCCACCGCACGTTCTTCCGGTACTACGCCAGCAAGGAAGCCCTGCTGTTCGGCACGGACTTCGGCGAGGCCATCCTCGACGAGTTCGCCGCCGCGCCCGCCGGACTCGACCTCTGGGACGCGTTCCTGCACGCGGTCGCGCGCACCGACGGCACGCTGGAGGAACCCACCGAGCACACCGCGCGCCGACGCGCCCTGCGCCGACGGTTCATGGGCATCCGCACCGTGCACGACCACGCCGTGCAGCTGATCGACCGGCTCGTCCAACGCACCATCGAGATCGCCGCCGCCCGGCTCGGCACCGACCCCGCCCGGGACCTGCGGCCGCACGCCCTCGGCGCGGTGCTCGGCGCGATGACCCGCCGTCACGTCGTCGACGGGGTGGAGGAGGAAGGCCCGATGGAGCCCTGGTGGGACGCCTTCCGTCAGGTGATGCCGCCGCCGGGCCGGTGAGTCCGGCGCTCGCGGTAGTGCAGCACGAAGCGGGCGCTGCCGCCGTCGATCCGCCGCCGCACGTACAGCGCCGCAGCGCCGTCCGGCGTGCAGCTGACGCCCTCGCGCACCAGCAGCGGCGTGCCGACCGGGACGCCGAGCAGCTCGGCGTCCGCCAGGTCGGCGCCGATCGCGCCGAACGCCCGCCAGTCGTACTCCAGTTGGACGCCGCCGGCGCGGGCCAGTTCCGGCACCAGGTTGCCGGACCGGCCCGGGCGCACCAGGTCGGCCGGCAGCGGACCGAACGGCACCCAGTAGCTGCTCACCGCGCCCGCCCGGCCGCCCAGCCTGGTCACGGTGTCCACCCGGGACAGCTCCGCGAGCGGCCGGCCCAGCTGCCGCGCCGCCTCCAGGTCCTCCGCCGAGCCCGTCACCGGCACCGCCGCCACCACGAACTCCCCGGCGGCGCCCGGCTGTTCACCGTCGCCCGGCAGTGCGAGGTTCGTGCTGCCGAGGTCGAAGCGCTGGCTGCGCGGATCCACGTCGATCGACACCCGCAGGGCCGGCCCGCGCACGAACGTGCCCACACCGCGGCGGATCTCCACCGCTGCCGCCCGCTCCAGCTCCGCCACGGCCTGGCGGACCGTCAGCCGGTTCACCCCGAACTCGGCGCTCAACTCCGGTTCGCTGGGCAGCCGGGCGCCCGCCGGGTACGTCCCGGAGTCGATCCGCTCCTGGAGCCGGCGCGCGAGCGTGCGGTACAGCGGCGTGCCGCTTCGGTCTGCTGCCATGCCGAAGATCCTACGGAGCGCGGACCCGGCGGCGGTCGTCGCCGGACGTTCACCCGGCCGTCGCTTGCCACGGAGCCGCTGCACGAGGTAGACATCTAGACGTCTAGATGTCGTGTTGGAGCGTGCGACCTTCCCCGCACCCCCGGCATCCCCGCCCGGACCGTCCCCGTGTCCGGCCGCACCCCCTTCGCAGTGCGCATCCCGCTGCTGCACCTCCGAGAGGACCCCGCATGTCCCTGGTCAACTTCCGCGACCCGGCGGCCCAGACCGACCCCGAGGCCGCCCTGCTGCGCGCCGGCGTGCTGCACCGCTCCGCCCAGCCGTTCCCCGCCGCCGACGCCGCCACCGTCGAGCAGCTGCGCACCGCCGGCATCCGCACCGTCGTCGACCTGCGCGGCGACGCCGAGCGCACCCCCGAGGACTGGGCCGCCGTCACCGCCGCCGGCATCGACGTCGTCGAGGCCCCGATCGACCCCAGCTCGCCCGAACTCGAGGCGCGGATGGCCACCATGACCACCGCCGCCGACCTCGGCGCGTTCTACGTGCTGATGGCCGAGGGCGCGCCCGCCGGCGTCGTCGCCGCCGTGCTGGCCGCCACCCGGCCCGGCGGCGTGCTGCTGCACTGCGCCGCCGGCAAGGACCGCACCGGCTTCGTCACCGCTCTGCTGCTGGACCTGCTCGGCGTGCCCGCCGACCGCATCGTCGAGGACTACGCCCGCACCGGTGACGCGCTGGAGCAGATCTGGGCCGGACTCGCAGAACGCCACCGCGAGGCCCTCAACGACGTCGAACGCGGCGCGCTCAAGGTGCCCGCGCCGCTGCTGGAGGCCCCCGCCGGGGCGATGGCCGCCTTCCTCGACACCGTCCAGGCCCGGCACGGCGGCGCCCGCGGTTTCCTGCTGGAGCTCGGCGTCGCCCCCGAGACCCTCGACGCGTTCCTCGCCAAGGCCGCGCCCGCCGCCACCGCCGGGGCGGTGCGCTGATGCCGACCACGACCTCGTACCTGCGCCACACCGACGGCACGCCGTTCCGCGACCTCAACCACAACGGCACCATGGAGCCCTACGAGGACCCGCGGCTGCCCGTCGAGGACCGCGTCGAGGACCTGCTCGGCCGGATGACGCTCCCCGAGAAGGCCGCCCTGATGTGCCACGGCCGGATGGTGACCCGCTCCGACCCGCGGATGCCGGTCCCGCTGCCCACCGGGGCCGAGCTGATCGCCGCCCGCGGCGTCACCCACTTCGCGATGATGGCCGTGCCCGACCCCCGCGCGATGGCCGAGTGGAACAACCACGTTCAGGACCTCGCCGCGGCCGGCCGGCTCGGCATCCCCGTCACGCTGTCCTCCGACCCCCGGCACGGCTTCGCGTCCAACCCCGCCACCGCGCACGCCGGCGGCGGCTTCAGCGCCGGACCCGAGCCGATCGGCCTGGCCGCCACCGACGACGAGGCACTGGTCGAGGAGTACGCCCGGCTGATCGGCCGCGAGCTGTGCGCCGTCGGCATCCGGGTCGCCATCCACCCGATGGCCGACCTCGCCACCGAGCCGCGCTGGGCCCGGATCAGCGGCACCTTCGGCGAGGACCCGCAGCGCGCCGCCCGGATGATCGCCGCCTACATCCGCGGCCTCCAGGGCGACGCCCTCGGCCGGGGCAGCGTCGCCTGCATGACCAAGCACTTCCCGGGCGGCGGCCCGCAGTACCGCGGCGAGGACTCGCACTTCGCCGCCGGCCGCCGACTGGTCTACCCCGGCGGCGCGTTCGAGCAGCACCTGATCCCGTTCGAGGCGGCCTTCGAGGCCGGCACCGCGCAGATCATGCCCGCCTACGCGATCCCCTCCGGCAGCGGCCTCGCCGAGGTCGGCGCCAACTTCAACCGGGACGTCATCACCGGCCTGCTGCGCGAGAAGTACGGCTTCGACGGCGTGATCTGCACCGACTTCAACGCGATCACCGGCACCGAGATCCCGGGCGTCACGACCTTCCCGCCGCGCCACTGGGGCGTGGAGGACCTGACCGTCGCCGAACAGGTGGTGCTGACCATCGACGCCGGCGCCGACCAGCTCGGCGGCGAGACCGACCCCGAGCTGGTCCTCGCCGCCGTCCGCTCCGGCGCGGTGGCCGAGGAGCGCATCGACGCCTCCGCGCGCCGCATCCTGCGCGACAAGTTCCGCCTCGGCCTGTTCGACGACCCGTACGTCGACCCCGACGCCGCCGCGGCCCTGGTCGGCGGAGGCGAGGGCCGCGAGCTGGGCCGCGCCGTCCAACGGCGAGCGCTGGTGCGGATCGCGGGGCAGCCGGTGGCCGGACGGCGGCTGTACGTCGAGGGCATCGACCCGACCCTCGCCGCCCGCTACGGCGCCGTGGTGGCGCGGCCCGAGGACGCCGACGCCGCCGTGGTCCGGCTCCAGGCGCCGTACGAGCAGCGCGAAGGCATCCTCGAACGCTACTTCCACAGCGGCTCGCTGGACTTCCCCGCGGACGAGGCGCAGCGGCTGCGCGCCCTGGCGGACACCGTGCCCACCGCGTTCGCCGTGTACCTGGACCGGCCCGCCGTGCTCACCCCGCTCGCCGAGCGGGCCGCGCTGCTGATCGGCGACTTCGGCGCCGAGGACGACGTGCTGCTGGACGCGGCCCTCGGCCGGGCCGGGATGCCGGGCGTCCTGCCGTTCGACCTGCCCTCGTCGATGGCGGCCGTCGAAGCCGCCCGCGAGGACGTGCCGTTCGACACCGCCGACCCGCTGTTCCGCTGCGGCCACCCGCACGCGACCCGGCCGTGAACGGCCGGCGGACCCGTCAGGCGGGCCGGCCCGGCGGGACCAGGCCGCACTGGTAGGCGAGCGCGACGAGCTGGGCGCGGTCGCGGACGTCCAGCTTGGACATCGCCCGGTGCACGTGGGTGCGGACGGTCAGCGGGCTGACGAAGATCCGTTCGGCGATCTCCTCGTTGCTCAGGCCGGTCGCGGCCAGCGCCATCACCTCGCGCTCGCGGGCGGTGAGCACGGCCAGCCGGTCGGCCGCGGGCTCGGCGGCCGGGCCCGGCTGGGCGCGGAAGCGGTCGATCATCGCGCGGGCGGCGGCGGGCGAGAGCAGGGCGTCGCCCGCCGCCACCGTGCGGATCGCGGCGAGGAGCTCGGCGGGCGCCGCGCCCTTGCCGAGGAAGCCGTCGGCGCCCGCGCGCAGGGCCTGGGCGATGTACTCGTCGATCTCGAAGGTGGTCAGGATCAGCACCCGGGTGCCGGACAGCTCCTCGTCGCCGCAGATCGCGGTGGTCGCGGCGAGACCGTCGCCGCCGGGCATCCGGATGTCCATCAGGACCAGGTCGGGCCGGGTGGAGCGGGCGAACTCGACCGCCTCCCGGCCGTTGGAGGCCTCGCCGACCACCTCCATGTCGTCCTCGGCGTCGATCAGCATGCGGAAGGCGCCGCGCAGCAGGGCCTGGTCGTCGGCGAGCAGCACACGGATGGTCATCGGTGGAGGTCCTTTTCTTCCTGGTCGGCGAAGGCGGGGGTGTCGCGGCTGCCGGTGCGCAGCGGCAGGTCGGCGGTCACCTGGAAGCCGCCGTCCGGCCGGCGGTCCGCGCTGAGCCGGCCGCCCACCGCGACGGCCCGCTCGCGCATGCCGATCAGGCCGAAGCCGCCCGGGCCGTCCGGCCGGAGCGCGGCCGGCGCCGGCCGCCCGGCCGCCAGGCCGTTGGCGACGGACAGCGCGAGCCGGCTGCCGGTGTAGGCGAGGGTGACCTCGGCGTCGGCGCCGCGGGCGTGCTTGGCGACGTTGGTCAGCGCCTCCTGGACGATCCGGAAGGCCGTCAGGTCGACGCCGGGGGAGAGCGGGCGCTGCTCGCCCGCGACCGTGAGCCGCACCGGCAGCCCGGCCTGCTCGAAGGCGTTGATCAGGTCCGGCAGCCGGTCGAGGCCGGGCGCGGGCTCCAGCGGGGCGGGCTCCTCGGCCCGGCGCAGCAGGCCGACGGTGGCGCGCAGCTCCTGGAGGGCCGCGCCGGTCGCGTCGGTGAGGTGGCTGAGCACCTCGCGGGCCCGGTCGGGGTGCCGGTCCATCAGGTGGACGGCGATGCCGGCCTGGGCGTTGGCGAGGGCGATGTGGTGGGCGACCACGTCGTGCAGGTCGCGGGCGATCCGGATCCGTTCGTCGGCGACCCGGCGGCGGGCCTCCTCCTCGCGGGTGCGTTCGGCGCGCTCCGCACGCCGCTCGATCGCGGTCAGGTGGGCGCGGCGGTTGCGGACCGAGTCGCCGAGCGCGCCCGGCAGCAGCGCCCAGGCCAGCACGCCCAGCCGTTCGCCGATCGGGCCGCCCGGTCCGAAGGCCAGCGCCGTCACGGCGAGCAGCACGGCGCTGACGACCGAGGCGCGCAGCGCGGTGGAGCGGTCGGTGCGGACGGCCAGCAGGTACAGCGCCACCAGCAGCGGCGCGGCCAGTGCGGCGGTGAGCCGGGTGCTGAGCACACCCAGCGCCATGGTGCACGCCAGGGTGACGGCGACCACCGCCTGCGGGAAGCGGCGGTGCAGGAAGACGGCGGCGGTGGAGGCCGCGGCGAGCAGGACGGAGGCCAGGCCGGGCAGGAAGAAGTGCCCGTTGTTCTGGTCGGCGCTGACGCCCTGGGCGACGACGGCCACCAGCGCGGCGCCGCCCGCGGCGTCCAGCAGCCGGGGGTGGTCGCGGCGCAGGCGCTGCCACAGGTCGGTGGTCGTCACGGTGCTCTCCGGGCCGGGCGCTGGGGTTCGGTGCGGGGGAAGTGCGCCGGGTCGGCGCGCGGCGGCGGGGCCCGATCCGGAGGGGACGGCCCCGCCCTGCAACGGTAACGCTCCGGACTCGAACAACGGTCCGAGTCCGGAGCGCTCCGGTGCCGGTCAGACGGTGACGGGCTTCCGGTCCTCGACGGACTCGTCGGCCGCGGACTGCAACTTGGCGCCCTCGACGTCGACGTCCGGGAGGATCCGGTCGAGGCCGCGCGGCAGCCACCAGGCGCGGCGGCCGAGCAGTGCGAGCACGGCCGGGACGAGGGCCATCCGGACCACGAAGGCGTCGAGCGCGACGGCCGCCGCGAGGCCCAGGCCCATCATCTTGATCATCGGCTCGCTCATGCCGATGAAGCCGGCGAACACCGAGACCATGATCAGGGCGGCGGCGGTGACCACCCGGGCGTTGTGCCGGAACCCGGTGACGATCGCCTCGGAGGCGCTCTCGCCGTGCACGAAGTCCTCGCGGATCCGGGTGACCAGGAACACCTCGTAGTCCATGGCCAGGCCGAACACCACGCCGACCATGAAGATCGGCATCATGCTCATCACCGGACCGGTCTGGTCGACGCCGATCAGGTCGGCCAGCCAGCCCCACTGGAACACTGCGACGACGACGCCGAGCGCGGCGGCGACCGAGAACAGGAAGCCGACCGCGGCCTTCACCGGCACCAGCACCGAACGGAACACCAGCAGCAGCAGGACGATCGCGAGGCCGACCACCACCGCGAGGTACGGCACCAGCGCGTCGGAGAGCTTCTGCGACACGTCGATGTTCATCGCCGTGGTACCGGTGACCAGCACACTCGCGCCGGTGGCGGACTTCAGCCCGGCCGCGTCGTCGCGGATCGCCTGCACCAGGTCCTTGGTCTCCGACTCGGCCGGCCCGGTCGCCGGAATCGCGTTGACCAGGGCGGTGTCCCCGGCCGGGTTGAAGACCGGCGGGGTGACCGCGACCACCCCGGGCAGGCCGGAGACGTTCTTGGCGACCTGCTCGGCGGCGGCCTTCGGGTCGGCCGCGCCCTTGGCGTCCACCACGAGGGTCAGCGGGCCGTTGAAACCCGGGCCGAAGCCCTGGGACAGCAGGTCGTAGGCGCGGCGCTCGGTGGTCGAGGTCGACTTCGCCTCGTCGCCGGGCAGGCCGAGCCGCAGGTCCATCGCCGGGGCGGCGATCACGCCGAGGCCGATCACGCCGCCGATCAGCACCAGCAGCGGACGGCGCAGCACGAACCGGGCCCAGCGGGCGCCGCCGTTGTCGCCACTCGCCCGGCGGGTGCTGTCCGGGGCGGCCTTGCGCTCCTTGCGGGGCAGCACCTTGCGGCCGATGAAGCCGAGCAGCGCGGGCACCAGGGTCAGCGCCACCAGCACGGCGATCACGACCGTTCCGGCGGCGGCCAGGCCCATCTTGGACAGGATCGGGATGCCGACCACGGACAGGCCGGCCAGTGCGATCACCACGGTCAGACCGGCGAACACCACGGCCGAACCCGCCGTGCCGACGGCCCGCCCGGCCGCCTCGCGCGGGGCGCGGCCCTCGGCGAGCTCGGCGCGGTAGCGCGAGATGATGAACAGCGCGTAGTCGATGCCGACCGCCAGGCCCAGCATCATCGCCAGCGTGCCGGTGGTGGCGGACAGGCCGAGGGTGCTGCCCAGCGCGGTGATCAGCGCCATGCCGAGACCGACGCCGACCACGGCCGTCAGCAGCGGCAGCCCCGCCGCGACCAGCGAACCGAAGGTGATCACCAGCACGACGGCGGACAGTGCCATGCCGATCGCCTCGCTGCTGCCGCCCGCCTCGCCGTGGCTGGCCAGCGCGGTGCCGCCCATCTCGACCTTCAGCCCGGCGTCCCGGCCGTGCTGCGCGGCCTGCTCCAGGGCGGCGGTGGCCTCCTCGGAAAGCTCGCCGGCCTTGGCCGAGTAGGTGACGGTGGCGTACGCGGTGGTGCCGTCCTGGGAGACGGTGTGCGCCTGGAACGGGTCGACCGCGCCGGTGACCTCGGCGGCGTGCGCCAGCTCGCCGACCGTCTTCTGCACGGCCTGCCGGCTCGGCTCCGCGGTGATCTTCTGACCGTCCGGGGCGACGAACACGATGCGGGCCTGGGCGCCGTCCGCGTGGCCGCCGGGGAAGCGCTGGTTCATCAGGTCGAAGGCCTTCTGCGCCTCCGTGCCGGGTATCGCGAAGCCGTCGGCGGGCGCGGCGGGCGCCTTGGCCGCGAGCACTCCGCCGACGGCCAGCACGGCGACCCAGAGCAGGGTCACCAGCTTGCGCCGGTCGAAGGCCCATCGGCCCAGGCGGTACAGGAACGTGGCCACGGGGGAGCGGCCTCCTTCGGGTTCGGTGCACGGTCGTGGAACACGCCGAGGGCGGCCCCGCGCACCGGTTCCGGCGCGGGCCGCCCGCAGCATGACCCATCCTTCGTCACCGCCCCCACCTGCGTCGTCGTCGCTGTGCAGGCAGTCGTGTACTGCGTCCGCAGTAGTTCCGGGCGGGTCCGCTCATCCTGGAGGTCAGGGCAGGTACGCCACCTCGGGGAAGCGCGGCGAGGGGCCGTCGAGCAGGGCGCCCCGGCGGTGGCGCAGGTGGAGGTCGAAGAAGGCGAGCGGGTAGGCCTGCTGGATCAGCAGCGCGCGGGCCGGGTCGATGGTGCCGACCATGCGGGTGATCTGCTCCTCGGTGAGGCCGAGCAGGCGGCCCGCCTGCGGGATCAGCGTGACGTTGTCGCCGTACGACGGGTGGACGGCGCCCGCCGCGCGGACCTCCAGGCGCCAGCCGCGCAGGTGGGACCAGAACTCGGCGACGTACGGGTCCGTCGCGCGCGGGAAGTCGGCGGTCATCATCATGAACGGCCGGTCCAGGTCGGCGGTGACGCTGGGGTGCCCGGAGCCGGGCTGCATCGGCCCGTCCAGCGCCAGGCCGGCCCGCACCCGGCGGTCGGCCAGCATGGTGCAGGCGGTGGCCGTGCCGCCCTTCGACCAGCCGAACATGCCGATCCGCGAGGTGTCGAGGGCCGCGCCCAGCCCGTCCGGGAGCGGACGGCCCTCGGCGTCCGGGTTGCGGCCCGCGGCGAGCTGCTCGACGCAGTCCAGGACGAAGCGCAGGTCCACCGAGTAGTCCAGGGCGTACATCGGGCCCCGGGCGTCCGCCGGGGTGAGCACCCGGCCGTCCGGCAGCTCGCTGAAGCAGTTGCCGAGATGGTCCACCGTCACCACCACGTAGCCGTGGCTGGCCAGCTCCTGCACCATCACGGTGTGGTCGGCGCGGTGGCTGCCCGAGCCGTGCGAGTACACCACGACGGGCAGGCCGCGGCCGGTGCGGTGCACGGGCGCGCCGACGCGGCCGGCGGTGAGCGGGACCAGCGCCGGGTCGAGCGGGAAGCCGGTGGCCGCCAGGAACGCCCGCATCGTGGCGTCGGGCAGCCACGGGGCGAGCGGCAGCTCCTCGGCGGCCCGGGCCGGGTACCAGACGCTCGCCATCAGCTCGCGGTGCGGGTTCATGCCCGCCATGGGGTTCGGGCGGGAGGTGTCGACCAGGTGCAGGGCCACCGTGCCGACCGGGAACGGGCCGGTCGGGGCGGGCAGGGTGAGCCGCTCCGGCACGCCGGCGTCGGCCCGGGCGGGCAGCGCGGCGGCGAACGGTGCGGCGGCGAACGGTGCGGCGGCGCCGAGGGCCAGGGCGGTGCCCAGCAGACGGCGGCGGGTCAGCTCGGTCATCGGATCTCCTGAAGTATGGAAGGACAGGGGAGGTTCACTGGTCGCGGCTCGGCACGGCGATCATCACCAGCAGCGCGGCGACCGCCGCCCACACCAGGTAGACCGCCCATGCCCCGCCGATCGAGGACGGGTAGGGCTGGCCGGTGATCTCCCCGACCAGTCCCAGCCGGGCCCAGGCGTTGAACGGCTGTGCGTGCGCGACCACCGCGCCGAAGTGCGTGTTGTCGTGGACGAACATCGGGACCATGAAGAGCAGCGCGAACAGCGCGACCATCGTCGTGACGCTGTGCCGGATCACCGCGCCCAGCGCCAGACCGACCAGCGCGCCCACCGGCGCGAGCAGCGCGGAGGCGACCAGCAGCCGCAGCGCGCCCGGATCGGCGATCGACACGCCGCCGTACGTGCCGGCCAGCATCGCCTCGTCCAGCCAGAACGAGACGGACGCCACCAGCAGGCCGAACCCGGTGGCCACCGCGGTCACCACCGCCAACTTGGCCGCCAGCAGCTCCCGGCGGGCCGGCACCGCGGCGAAACTGGTCCGCAGCAGGCCGGTGGTCTGCTCGCTCAGGATCGCGATCGCGCCCAGCGCAGCCGTCATCAGCAGCACCAGCGATGCGCACGGCCGGGTGAACGCGTCGTGCAGCGCGCCGAACTCGGCGTAGTAGGACTGCTGTTGGGCCGTCCAGGAGCCGAACTCGGCACGCGAGACGCGCGCGCCGTTGGCGTTCAGGCCGACGACGGTCAGCGTGGCGACCAGCAGGAACCAGCGGATCGACCGCAGCGAGCGCAGCTTGATCCACTCCGCGGCCAGCAGGTCGGTGAACCGGGCCGGCGGCGTGGCGGGTTCGACGGTGAGGTGAAGGGTGCTCATGCTCGTGCTCCTGCCGCGTACTCGACGCTGCTGCCGGTCAGTTCCATGAAGGCCTGCTCCAACGAGCCCGTGCGGGGCACCAGTTCGTGGATCAGCAGGCGGTGGTCGAGGGCGGTCCGGGCGATCGCCGTCGCGTCCAGGCCGGTCACCGTCAACAGGCCGTCCGGCGCCTGCGCGACCCGCGCGCCCCCGGCGGTCAGCGCGGTCACCAGCTCCGTCGGGTCGGTCGTGCGGACCTGGACGGTCTGCTGCGAGCCGCGGGCCGCGAACTCCGCCACCGTCTCGTCCGCGAGCAACTCGCCGCGTCCGACCACGATCAGCCGGTCCGCGGTGTGCTCCATCTCCGTCATCAGGTGGCTGCTGACGAACACCGTCCGGCCCTCGGCGGCCAGTCTCCGGAACAGGTTCCGGACGAACAGCACGCCCTCCGGGTCGAGGCCGTTCAACGGCTCGTCGAAGATCAGCACCGGCGGGTCGCCCAGCAGCGCCCCCGCGATGCCCAGCCGCTGCCGCATGCCCAGCGAGAACCCGCCGATCCGCCGGTCCGCGGCCGTCAACAGGCCTACCTCGCCCAGCACTTCGTCCACCCGGCCGGCCGGGATCGCATTGCTGCGGGCCAGGAAACGCAACTGGTCCCGGGCCGTCCGGCCGCCGTGCACGTCCCCGGCGTCGAGCAGCGCCCCCACCTGCCGCAGCGCCCGCCGCAGACCGCGACAGTCGCGGCCGGCCACGGTCGCCGAACCGGAGGTCGGGGCGTGCAGCCCGAGGATCATCCGCAGGGTGGTGCTCTTGCCCGCACCGTTCGGGCCGAGAAAACCGGTGACATGGCCCGAACGGACCGTGAAGGACAGGTCGTTGACGGCAGTGACGCGGCCGTAGCGCTTGGTGAGACGGTTGACTTCGATCACGGGGACAACGCTGCCGGGCGCCGCCACCCGCGCACATTCGGCGACGGCGGACAATCCGGGTGACGGACGATCAACTCCGGGATGTCATCCCAGGACGACTGTGCCGCCCCGAGCATGATCGCTACGCTCGGGGCATGAATCTCACCCGGGTGCCGCCCAAGGTCCTCTCCCGCGTGGCGCCCGGCACCTGGATGGTGCTGCTCTGGTTCGCCGTCACCGCGTACACCGTCTTCGAGCAGATGCACACCCGGGACGGCATCTCCGTCCTGACCCTGAGCTTCGGCAACCAGGTCGACGAAGTGCTCGCCGTGCTGGCCGTGCTCGCCGCCGGCCGCCGCAAGCGCCGCCCGCTGACCGCGCTCTGCCTGCTGCTGTTCGGCACCATCGCGTCGGTGATGGCGATGGCCGTCGCCGACATCCCGCTGCTCCAGTACCTCGTCGTCGACGTGGCGATCTGCTACCTCGCGGCCACCCAGCCCACCCGCACCTCGGTCATCGCCGGTGCGCTCGCGCTCGGCACCCTGCTCGGCTACTCCGGCCTGCGTGTGCTGCTCCGCATGGACGACCACGGCAGCACCACTCTCACCGGCGCGCTCGCCACCGCCATCGCCTGGCTGATCGGGCACGCCGTCCACCAGAGCCACACCCACACCGAGACGCTGCGCGCGCAGGCCACCGAACAGGCCATCACCTCCGAACGCCTGCGCATCGCCCGCGAGTTGCACGACATGGTCGCGCACAACATCGGCATCGTGGCGATGCAGGCCGGCGCCGCCCGCCGGGTCTTCGACACCCAGCCGGAACGGGCCCGCGCCGCACTCGGCGAGGTCGAGACCGCCGGCCGCGAAACCCTGGCCGGACTGCGCCGCCTGCTCGGTGCCCTGCGCGACGCCGAACCCGACGACGCCGCCGAACAGTCCTCCCCCGCACCCGGGTTGGACGACCTGGCCCGGTTGGCCGCGACCACCACCGCCGCCGGCGTCCGGGTCGACCTGGAATGGTCCGGCCCGCGCCGCCCGTTGCCGCCCGAGATCGAACTGTCCGCGTATCGGATCGTCCAGGAGGCGGTGACCAACGTGGTGCGGCACGCCAAGGCCCGCGCCTGCCGGGTCTCGATCGACTTCCACCCGGACGAACTCGCCGTCAGCGTGGTCAACTCCGGCCCTGGGGGCGGAAGTTCGTCCGGGCGCGGCTACGGCCTGGTCGGCATGCGCGAACGGACCGCGCTGCTGCACGGCGAGTTCACCGCCGGCCCGCAACCGGGCGGCGGCTACCGGGTGGCCGCGAGACTCCCCACCCTCGCCCTTCCCGCCCTTCCTGCTCTCCCCGCACCCTTGGAGCCCGCCCGATGATCCGCGTCCTGCTCGTCGACGACCAGCCGCTGGTCCGCGCCTCCCTCGACATGATCATCACCGACGCCCCCGACCTCACCGTCGTCGGCGAGGCCGGCACCGGCACCGACGCCGTCCGACTCGCCGCCGAACTGCGGCCCGACATCGTCGTGATGGACATCCGCATGCCCGGCATGGACGGCATCGAAGCCACCCGGCTCATCACCGCCGCCCCCGACGCCCCGCAGGTACTCGTCCTCACCACCTTCGACCAGGACGAACACGTCTACGGCGCACTCCAGGCCGGCGCATCCGGATTCCTCGTCAAGGACATGGAACTCGACGACATCCTCGCCGCGATCCGCGTCGTCGCGGCCGGCAACGCCCTGATCGCCCCCACCGTCACCCGCCGCCTGATCGCCCACTTCGCCCGCCGGCCGGCCCCGGCCGCGGCGACCCCGGTCACCCTCGACGCCCTCACCACCCGCGAACGCGAAATCCTCACCCTGGTCGGCCTGGGCCGCTCCAACACCGAGATCGCCGCCGAACTCCACCTCACCACCGCCACCGCCAAGACGTACATCTCCCGGCTGCTCACGAAGCTCGACGCGAGGGACCGGGTGCAACTGGTCATTACGGCGTACGAGTCGGGGTTGGTGGGCTTGCGCTGAGCAAGCGCTGCGCTTCGGCCGGGCGGTGGGGTTTTGCTGGGCTTGGTGCGAGGGGCTGGGTTCAGCTGGTTGTTGTGGCTTGCGAGTTGGGGTTGGTGGGCCTGCGCTGGGGGTTAAGCGCTGCGCTTCGGCGGGGGTGAGGTTTGCCGGGTCTGGTGCGAGGGGGTCGGGTTCAGTTGGTCGTTGCGCCTTGCGAGTTGGGGTTGGTGGGCCTGCGCTGGGGGTCAAGCGCTGTGCTTCGGCGGGGGTGACTTCTTGCCCGAGGGGTCGGGTTCAGTTGGTCGTTGCGCCTTGCGAGTTGGGGTTGGTGGGCCTGCGCTGGGGGTCAAGCGCTGCGCTTCGGCGGGGGTGATGTCCTGCCCGAGGGGTCGGGTTCATCTGGTCGTCACTGCTGGCGAGTTGGTCTTGGTCGGCCCGCGTTGAAGCGCTGCGTTTCGGCTAGGGGTGATGCTTTCGGCGTGGGCTGCGTGTCGGGCCGGGCCCCTGGGGGCGTTCATCGGATGTTGATCGGGTTTGGTGAGGATGCGGTCCGGCCGGGTGTTCGGCCGTACGACGAACCGCACCGGTCCCGTTCGCGGGGCCGCAGAACCATGAGCGAGAACCATCATGCGTAACCGTCAACTGTCCGTTGCTGTCGGCCTGGTGGCCGTGCTGGGCCTTGGTGTGACCGCTTGCGGCTCGGATGCCGCCGATGGAGGCGGGGCCAAGGCGTCCGCTTCGAGCAGTCCGCAGGCCGTTCCGGCGAACTCTCCGGCCGCCGGCCAGGCAAGCGCGCCGGCGAGTGGCAAGGCGACGACTAATCAGGCGGGTGCGGCCCCGGGGGGTCGCAAGTGCGCGGCTGCCGATCTGAAGGCCGCGGTCGCGGGCGGGAGCGGTGCGCAGTCGCCGGATGCGCCGGGTGCGGAGGAGATCGAGCTGACCAACAAGTCGGGGGCGGTCTGCACAATGAAGGGGTATCCGGGGGTGGATCTGGTGGGTGACAGGGGGACGTGGAACCTGCCGCGCTTTCAGGGCGCGCAGGCCGAGCAGGTCACTCTGCAGCCCGGGGGCAAGGCGTACGTCGTCATCGACTACCTGCCGTTCGCAGGCGGCGGCGGGGTCGAGTTCAAGGTGCAGAAGATCGTGCTGACCCCGCCGGACGACACCTCGCAGCTGATCGTCCAGTGGAGCGGCGCCAACCCGCAGGACCAGAGTGGTGCCACCCATCCCGGTACATACGTCCGCCCGGTGAGCGCCAAGCGCTGACGTGATGCCGGGCCCCGATCTCCCCGCGTGCGGCAGGAGGTCGGGGCCTGTTGCCGTCTCCGGGCGGGGGCGGACGATCAGCTGTCGGTGCTGCCGGTTACGTTTCTTCCCAGCTCAGGAACGGCGGCCGGGAGGGCTCTGACGTGGCATGGCTGACAGCGGGCGACTATGAGGTCGCCCTGGAACCGGACGGGAAGGTCGCGTGTCGGAACGCGGCCGGCCGGCGGTTGAAGACGGTGCCGGCGAAGCTCAAGGACGACCCGGCCGTCGTGCAGTTGCGTCGGCTCGCGGAGTGGCTGGACGCGCACGAGCGGCAGTGCGTGGCGACGGTGGAGCGGTGGATGGTCCGCTCGCTCCCGGTGCCCGCGGCGGTGATCGGCGCAGTGTGGGCCGACGAGACCTGGCGGTCGGTGCTGCGCGACCTGGTGGTGACGGGCGCCGACGGCTCCGTCGCGGGGTTCCTGCGGGACGCCGACCCGGAGCGCGGCATCGGCGTGGTCGACCTGGACGGCGACACCGTCCGCCTGACCGATGTCGAGATCCGGATACCGCACCCCGTGCTGCTCGAAGACCTGGACGAGCTGCGGGAGTTCGCCGTCGAGCTGGACGTCGCCCAGCAGCTCCAGCAGCTGCACCGCGAGGTCTGGCAGCGGCCCGCCGACCTGGACCCGACGGCCACTCAGGTCGACACCTACGCCGGCGGCCGCTACAAGGAGCTGCGCGAACTGGTCGGCCGCTGCGCGCGGCTCGGCCACCGCGTGCGCGGCGGGTACGCGGTGGTGCCGCTGGTCGACGACGGCCGCCCGACGGAGGCCCGCCTGTGGGTGGGCGACTACTACGAGTACGACGAGTGCGAGACCGGCTCGCTGCACTGGACCGGCGCCGACGGCCGGCCGGTGCCGCTCGCCGAAGTGGGGCTGGTGGCCTGGTCCGAAGGCATGCGGATGGCCGCCTCTCTGTACGCCGGCCGCACCATCGAAGGGGAGGAGTCGGCATGACGGACAGCACCCGCACCGACGCGCAGTACCACGAAGACCTGCTCGACGCGGGCGCCGTCCTGACGGTCGGCCGGGTCGGCGCCGCCGACGACCGCGACAGCACCGTCGACACGCTGACCGCCCGCAGCTACCGACACCCCGGGTTGGACGGCCGCACCGTCGTCCGCCTGGTGCCCGCCGCCCTCGGCCCGGCCGAGGACCTCGCCGTGGAGTTCCTGGGCCTGGCGCCCGCCGCCGAACCCGTCGAGGTCGGCCAGGTCCGGCAGGAGGCGCTCGGCTTCCCCGCCTGGGCGCTGGTCCACGACCCGGCCAACGGGCACCACGCGCTGGCCGTGGTCAAGGAGATGGAACGCCTCGCCCGGCAGATCAAGTCCAAGCCCGGCAACGCCAAGGACGGCTTCGACGAACTGGCCGTCCGCCTCGGCCGCGCCGTCCCGCACTTCCTGCCCACCTACTGCGAACAGGTCGGCCGGCTCTTCCTGGAGCAGGGCAACCAGACGTACGCCGCGACGTACTTCGGCAAGGCCCGGGAGGCCGAGCGCACCCACGGCCTGGCCATCGACGAGGAACGGCTGCGCGCCGTCTTCCTGGAGTTCGCGCTCGGCGGCGCACTGACCGTCAAGGCGCTGCGCCAGTACGTGAAGGACCTCGCCGGGCGGCTCGACGCCCGCACCGCCTGGCAGCGCTTCCGCCAGCTGTGCGCGGAGCGCTCCGCGGCGGGCATGGCCCCGTACGCGGGCATCGCCGAGGACGCCCGGCAGCTGATCCGGGCCGCCGAGCTCGACCAGCGGGAGCAGGAGCAGTTGCTGATCGGCGAACTGCTGTCCTCGCCCGCCGTCGGCCGGACCCCCGCCGCGGTGTGGAAGTCCTGGCGCGGCGCGCTGATCGACCTGGCCCGCCGGGACGACGCCGTCCGGGCCCGACTGCTGGAGATCCTGCCGACCCCGACCGGCGCGAAGGACGACGCCGCCACCGACGCCGACTGGCTGGCGCTGCTCCAGGAGTCCGGTGCCGAACAGCTCCTGACGGACCCGCGGGCCACCGGCACGGAGCCCGCCGCCCGCTGGCTCCGGCGCTGGACCGACCACCTCGACCGGGGCTGGCGCTCCCGCCCCGCCTGCGCGGCCACCGTCGAACTCGCCGCCCGGATGGCCGAGCGGCTGCGCACCGAGGGCGTCCCCGTCGAGCTCGTCCCGAACCATCCGACGGCGCTCAACCTGCTCGACCTGCTGCTCGCCGAACACGTCCCGGTCGCCGACCCGCCGGACACCATGTCCGTCAGCCTCGGCGCCTGGCTGGAGGAGGGCGGACCCGGCCGCCGCGACCTGGCGGCCGTGGCTGCCGACCCGCGCTTCCGCACCGCACTGCAGAGCGCCGTTCCGGCCGTCTGGGGGAGGCGCGACGCCGACCGGCCGGGCCCGCTCAGCACCCGGTACCCGGTGCTGCAGGCCCTGTTCGTCGAATGGGCCGACGCGCAGGCCGACGAACTGCTGTCCGCGACCGGCCTGGCCGGCGCGCTGAGCCTGCTGTCCTCGCTCGACCCCGTGCGCTCCGCCGTCATCAAGGCCAACCCGGCCGCCGCCGCCCGGATCGCCGGGCTCGACGTCGCCTCCCTGCTCGGACGCACGCTCCGGGCCGGAATCCTCGACGAACTCGGCTGGCCCGCCCTGGAGGCGGGACTGCGCCGCCTCGGCTACGAGGACAAGGCGACCGGTCGCGTCCCCGGCCGGATCAACCGCGGCCACCTGCAGATCGAGGACGCCTGGCCGGCCCTGATCCTGGCCCGCAAGAACAAGGCCGTCGTGGTCGGCCCGGACGGCATCCTGCTGGAACACGACCTGCGCTGCCCCGCCGACCTGCCCCGCTGGAACAGCCCCCGCCTGCGCTACGTCGACGGCGAACTGCTGGTCGCCTGGCGGGAGGACAGCGGCATCCGCGCCTACTGGTCCGGCCGACCCGACCAGGTGTTCACGCCGACCGGCGAACCCGTGGACGTCGGCTACTACGGCCCCCACAACATCAGCTGGACGTCACTGCCGCTGCCCGGCGGCGGCCGCGCCACCGGCGGCCGGGTCCTGCACGCCGGCGACACCGCGCTGCCCGCCGAACGCCCCGTCCTCGGCGACGGCGTCGGCTACTGGGCGTACCGCCGCGGCGCCCTGGTCGAGTACGACCCCCTGACTGGCAACCACGGCCGGGCGTCCGTACCGCCGCTGTTCACCACCGACGGCGACGCGACCGGCACCCTCCAGCCGCTGCAGTCCCGGCTGCTCCCGCTCCAGCCCGGCCTGGAGCACACCCCGCTCGGCACCGACGGCACCCTGCTCGGCGGCTGGCTGCGCACCGGCACCGACCGGGCGACCTTCCACGGCGTCGACGGCCGCCTGGTCACCCTGCCGACGTCCGGGCACTGGCCGGTCGGCCGACTCGACCTGCCCGGTGGCGCCGCCCTGACGATCGCCGCCGACCAGCGCAGCATCCTGCTCGGCCCCGCCGACGGCGCCCCCGGCCACGCCGCCGACCTCACCACCTCCCACCCCGGCCAGCTGTACGCCGCCGGAACGGCCCTGGTCCCGCCGCTCGACCACTGGCACGCGCTGCGCCCCCGCGACGAGGCCGGCTCGAAGCTGCTGCGCGAGGTGACGGACCGGCAGGCCGCCGAACTCCTCGACGCCGCCTGGCCGGTGGACGCCGAGGACGCCGAACCGCCGCGCCGCCCCGAGCTGCTGACGATCCAGGGCACCATCCGGCAGGTCGCGGGCAGCCGGGCAGTCCAGGCCGTCCCGGTCGCGGCCGCCGCCGCGACGCTGCCGGGCCTCACCGACCCGCTGCTGGTCGCCGGCGTCGCCGGACTCGCCCGGGTCGCCACCGACACCGCGACCCGCGCCGCCCGGTTCGCGCCGCTCCCGCGGCCCAGGACCGAAACCCCGGTCGCCCCGGCCGCCCCGGCCGCACCCGTCGTCATCCCCTGGCCCGAGCACAGCCGGGACGGCGTGCTGCACGAAGCACTCCAGGACGTTTTCGGCCACCTGGACGGCTTCGGTCGGAGCTGGAACCGCGGGCGCGAGCAGCGGCACGTGCTCACCCACCTGCGCGCCGTCACCGGCCTGCTCGCCGCCCCGCCGCAGGACCGGCCCGCCGGCTGGACGGTCGACCCCGCCAGGCTCGAACTGCCGGGCGGCAGCCACTCCAGTGGCGACTACCACGGCTGGCTCCACCTGCTCGGCCGCACCGCCCCGATCGCGCTGGCCGCCGCCGCCCCTGCCACCGGGGAAACGGCCCGGTCCGCGCTGGCTTTGATGCTCACCGAACTGACCCAGGGCTGGCTCGGCGACCGCGGCCCGACGCTCCGTCAGGTCACGCTCACCGAGAACCACGACGGCTCGCAGAAGCCGTCCGAGGCCAGCACCGCCCGGGTCGGCCAGGTGCTGCGCAACGGCGACCGCACCGTCGTGGTGCTGGCCTGCCGCAGCTACGGCCCCCGCCTGCACTGGGACGCGATCGACCACGACCCGTCCGGCCGGTTCGGGCCCGTCGCCGACTTCACCATCGCCGAAGAGCGGCGGGTGCACGACGACCTGACGGCCGACTGGACCGCCCGCTTCACCGCCCAACTCGCCCAGCACGGCCCGATCGCCCGGCAGCCCGAGCAGGCGGCCGAGTTCGACGCGACCACCGGAATCGGCCGGGCCCGCGCCACCTTGCTGCTCGCCACGCCGCCCGGGGTGTTCTCCTGGTCGAGCGACTTCCCCACCGCCGAGCAACTCGCCCAGTACGAGCTGAAGGCCGCCCAGGCCAAGGTCGCCGCGGAGTGGCTGCGCGCTGTCGACCGCACCGACCGGGACGCCGTCCTGGCCGCGCTGCTCCCCGCCGACCCGGCGCAGCTCTGGCACACCGGCCTGGCGTCGGACGCCGCCGCGGCCCGCTGGATCGAACGCCGCGGACGCCTGCGCACCCTCCCCGAGGACGACCAGACCGCCGTCAACGGGACGACCATCTCCGCGATCGAGCAGGTCCTCAACCCGGCGACCACCGGCTGGCTCGCCCGCACCACCACCCAGCGCGTACGCCAGACCGACAAGGGCGTCGAACTGCTCGCCGACGACCCGGCCGCACTCGCCGACACCCGCAAGCTCGCCGGGGCGGTCGACGCGCTCCGCTGGCTGGCCCACCGCCTGCCCTACGGGTCCGAGCTGCGCCCGGCACTGCCCGAGGCGCTGACCGCGCTCCGCACGCGCTTCGCCGACCCGGGCCTGCTGATCGAGCTCGACCGGTACTCGACCGTCCGCGACCAGTCGCTCCCGGCGGTGCTGCGCAGCCACTTCGGCCTGCCGGAACAGAACGGCGCGGGCAGCGCGGAGTCGGTGGCCTGCGGCGAGGCGATCGTGCTGGCCCCCGGCCGCTACGGCAAGACCGCGTACCTGCGGCCGGCCGTGCTCGGCGGCCCCGACGACCCGCTGTTCGACCTGCTCACCGGCCTGGTCGCCTCCCCGTACGCTCAGCACGGGCTGACCGCCCTGCGGGCGCTGCTCGGCGACGACCTGACCCGGCTCACCGCGCACGGCTCCGCCGCCGACGAACCGGCCGGCTGGCCGCAGGACCCGCAGCGCAGCGCCCCCGCCCTGGTCGCCGAGGCCGCCGGGGCCCTCGGGCTCGGCGAGGACGCCGCCGCCCTCTACCTGCAACTGCTCGCCCTCCCCGACCCGACCGACCGCAACACCGCCCGTTGGACCGGCTGGAAGCCCGCCCGGCTCAAGCGGGCCCGGGCCGAACTGGCAGGCAGCGAAATGGTGTTGGAGGCCAAGCGGTCCCGGGCCGGTCGCAGCCTGTTCCTGCCCGGCGGCTGGCAGGAGGCCAAGTCGCCCGGCCTGCCCGTCGAGGTCTGGAAGGCCGGCCTGTACGCCATCCCGTCCGACACGGCGATCCTGCCGCACCTCCCGGCACCCGAACTGTTCGCCCGCGCCTGGCAGCGGATCGCCGATGGCGACCGCCCCGGCTACGAACAGCTCACCACCAACACCCGTCGGCGAGGCCGCCGATGACCACGCAGACGACCGAGGACCACACCATGAGCACCGCCCCTGACCGGCAGATCGTCCTGCCCGAGGACAAGTACGCCGCCGAACTGGAGTTCCTCGCCGCGTACGACACCGGCCCGCGCCCGCCCGGCTGGCGGCTCACCCCGCGCGCCGTGGTCACCTTCGTCCTCGGCAGCGGCGGCGAGAAGCTCAAGCACGGCCGCAAGGGCCTGGCCGTCGAACCGAAGTTCGTCGGCGACCGCGCCCTGGTCGAACGCTGCGTCGTCACGCTGGCCGGCGAACGCGGCCTGCTGCTGGTCGGCGAGCCCGGCACCGCCAAGTCGATGCTCTCCGAACTCCTCGCCGCCGCCGTCTGCGGCACCAGCGCACTCACCGTGCAGGGCACCGCCGGCACCACCGAGGACCAGCTCAAGTACGGCTGGAACTACGCCCTCCTGCTCGCCAAGGGCCCCAGCCGGGAAGCCCTGGTGCCCTCGCCCGTCCTCACCGCGATGACCGCCGGCGCCGTCGCCCGCGTCGAGGAAGTCACCCGCTGCCTCCCCGAGGTCCAGGACGCCCTGGTCTCGCTGCTCTCCGAGCGCCGGATCGCCGTCCCCGAACTCGCCGGCAGCCCCGACGCCCAACTCCACGCCGCACCCGGCTTCACCCTGATCGCCACCGCCAACCTGCGGGACAAGGGCGTCTCCGAGATGTCCGCCGCGCTGAAGCGCCGCTTCAACTTCGAGACCGTCGGCCCGATCGGCGACCTCGACGCGGAGATCGACCTCGTCCGACGCCAGTCCACCGCCGCCGTCGCCCGCGCGGGCGCACCCTACGCGGTCGACGACGCCGTGCTGGAAGCCCTGGTCACCGCCTTCCGCGACCTGCGCACCGGCCGCTCCGTCGAAGGCTGGGACGTCGAACGCCCCTCCACCGTCATGAGCACCGCCGAAGCCGTCTCCGTCGCCACCGCCCTCGGCGTCACCGCCGCCTACCTCGACGGCGGCGACACCCTCACCCGCCTCCCCGGCCAACTCGTCGGCGTCGTCCGCAAGGACGACCCCGCCGACACCGCCCGTCTCCTCGGCTACTGGGACGGCCCGGTCCGCCGCCGCGCCGAACAGGGCTCGACCACCTGGCGCACCCTCTGGGACCTCCGCCCGGCCCTGGGGGACTGACCACCGTGACCACCGACACCGAGACCGGGGCGACCCCGGCTCACGCCCGGGCGGAGCTCGTCCGCTCCGGCGTGGATCGCCTCGAATCGACGGGTGCGGCCGACGGTGACCGTCGGTCCGCCGGTGCCGAGTCGGGGGCTTCCCCGGCCGAGGCCCTGGCCCGGCTCGCCGGTTCGGGCGTGGACGGCCCCGGGCCGTACCTGATCGGCGTTCGCCACCATGCCCCGTCGATCGCGGCCGTGCTGCCCGCCCTGCTCGACGCGGCGCGGCCGGACGTGCTGCTCGTCGAGCTGCCCGAGGAGTTCCAGCCGTGGCTCGGCCTCCTCGCGGACGAGCGCACCGAGGCACCGGTGGCGCTTGCCGCCGCCACCGCCGAGGAGGGCTCCGGCCCGGCGTTCTACCCGTTCGCGGACTTCTCACCGGAACTGACCGCCCTGCGCTGGGCGGCCCGCCACGGCGTGCCGGTCGTGGCCTGCGACCTGCCACTGGCCCACCGCGCCACCGAGACCCGCGACACCGGCTCCGCCCCGCAGGGCCTCGCCGACGCCCTCCGGCGCCGCCTCACCGGCCGCCCCGACGAGGACCTGTGGGACCGCCTGGTCGAAGCCCCCGCCCCCGGCTGCACCCCGGAAGAAGTCCGCCGCGCCGCCCTCCTGGTCGGCTGGGCCCTCCGCCAGGACACCCACACCGTCGACCCGCTCGACCTCCACCGCGAGTCGTGGATGCGCGCCCGCATCCATGCGGAATCGGTGAACGGCCGCCGGGTCACCGCAGTCATCGGCGCCTTCCACGCACCGGCCCTGCTCACCGGCGACCGGACGGCGGGCGCCCCGTCGGCGACGGTCGCCGCCCCGGCGTCGGCGAAAGTCGAACCTTCCGCGGCTGCGCCTGCGTCGGTTGCCGCCGTGCACCCGGGCACCGCGCCCTCGTCGACCGACTTGCCGTCAACACCCGTCCCGGCAACGGCAATCGCTTCTCCCGTCGGCCCTGATTCGTACGTCATCTCCCTCGTTCCCTACACCTACCCGCTGCTCGACGCCCGTTCCGGCTACCCCGCCGGGATCCGTGACCCGGAGTGGCAGCACACCGTGTTGGCCGCCGGTGGGGATCCGGGGCGGCTGGCTGCGGAGTTGACTCGGACTGCTGTGCGGATCTGTGAGGCGTTGCGTGGGCAGGGGCATCCGGCCGGGCCTGCTGATGGGCGGGAGGTGGTGCGGGTGGCCGGGGATCTGGGGCGGTTGCGGGGGCTGCCGGCGGCGGGGCGGGGGGAGTTGATCGAGGCGGTGCAGACGGTGTTGGCGCAGGGGGAGCCGCTCGGGCGGGGGCGGGCGGTGGCGCGGGCGCTGGAGGAGGTGCTGATCGGGACGCGTACCGGTCGGCCGACTCCGGCCGCGCCCCGGACCGGTCTCGGTCCCGCCGTGGAGGCCCTGCTCGCGGAGCTCGCTCTGCCCCACGCGGCTGAGCCGTCGCCGCGCGATCTCCGGCTGGACCCGCACCGTTCGGGTCTGGACGCACGTCGTGAGCTGCTGCTGCGTCGCCTGGAGGTGTGCGGCGTGCCGTACGGCGAACCGGTCGCTGTGACGGGTGCGGGCGGCACCGACGCCGTCGGCTCGCGTTGGCGGGTGCAGTGGACGCCGGCCGTTGCCGCGATGCTGACCGTCGCGGGGATGCGTGGGGTGACGCCCGCTCAGGCCGCGGACGGGACGCTGCGGGAACGGCTGCGTCGGGAACGGGGGGCGGGCGGTTCGACCGCCCGGCAGATCATCGACGGTCTCGCCGCCGCCGCCGGGTGCGCCCTGCCGGGCCTGAGCGCTGCCCGGCTGGACCAACTCGCCGACGAGGTGCCGGCGGTGGCGTCCCTCCCCGAACTCCTCGACGGCCTTGCTCTGTTGGACCGGCTCGCCGCCGGCCACCTGGCCGGGCCCGAGGCGGCCGCGCCGCTGCTCGGTCCGGCCGCCGCGGCCGCCGAACTGCTCACCGTCGCCGCCGTCCGGGGCCTCGACGGCCTGGCGGGCTCCGACGATGCCGCGGACGCCCGCGCACTGGTGGAGTTCGCCCGTCGGGCCGACGCCGACGGCGGCATCAGGCTCGGTCACGCGCTGCGCCGGCTGGCCGACGACGGCTCACCGCTGATCCGCGGTGCGGCCGGCGCGACCCGGG
>NZ_BMRI01000007.1:107412-110957 GCF_014648555.1 Kitasatospora griseola | reverse complement strand
TGCTGCTCGGCCACCAGGAGCCCGCCGAGTTCGGCGGCCGGGTCGGCTCCTGGGTGGACGCCGCCACCGCCCCGGACAGCCGGGTCGCGCTCGGCCGGTCCCTGAGCGGCCTGCTCACCGCGGCCGAGGGGCTGCTCACCGCCGCCCCGGCCGCGCTCGAACCGCTGCTGGCACGCGTCACCGAGCTCCCCGACGAGGCCTTCCTGGACCGGTTGCCCGCACTGCGCGGCGGTTTCGACACGCTCAGCCCGGCCGCCCGGGACCGGCTGCTCGCCGTCGTCGAGGAACGTCTCGGCACGCACGTCGACACTCTGCCGACCGAGCTCGACCCGGCCACCCTCGCCACCTGGGCCAGGGCTGATCTGACGGCACGTCACATCCTGGAAGCGGGCGGACTGTTGACCGCCGCCGACGAAGCGGCGTACGCACCCGACGCGGCGCAGGCACCGGACGCCGCGCAGGCACCGGACGAGCCGGCGGCACCGGCCCCCGGGGCCGTTCTCCCGCCCGCCGACCGCTGGCGGCTGGTGCTCGGACGCCCGGGCAGCGGCCCCGGCCCCACCGGGCGGTCCGCGCGGCTCGCCGCCGCGCTCGACGAGCTCTACGGCACGGGTCGGGGCGAGGGCTCCGCCCCCGGCCCGACCGGCGACCCGCGCGGCGGCCGGGAGGCCCCGTTCCCGGGCGTCCGGGAGTGGTCCGAGGAACTGGTGGCGCTGTTCGGGCCGGGCATCCGCGAGGAGGTCCTCGCTGCGGCGGCGGCGCACGGCCGCACCGACGTCCTGGAGGCGCTCGCCCCGGAGGCCGTCCGCCCCTCGGTCGACCTGCTGCGCACGGTGCTCCAGCACGCGGGCGGCCTGCCCGAGGCGCGCCTCGCCGCACTGCGCCCGCTGGTCCGGCGCCTGGTGGACGAACTGTCGCGCGAGCTCGCGACCACCCTGCGCCCGGCCCTGACCGGCCTCACCCTGCCCCGGCCGAGCCGCCGCCGGGCCGGCCCGCTCGATCTCGACCGCACGATCCGGGCCAACCTCGCCACCGCCCGGCCCGGCGCGGACGGCGGCACCGTGATCGTGCCCGAACGGCCGGTCTTCCGGACCAGGGCCGCCCAGGCCAACGACTGGCGGCTGATCCTGGTCGTGGACGTGTCCGGATCGATGGAGGCCTCCACCGTCTGGGCGGCGCTGACCGCGTCGATCCTGGCCGGAGTCCCGTCCCTGACCGCGCACTTCGTGGCCTTCTCGACCGACGTCGTCGACCTGAGCGGACGGGTGGACGACCCGCTGGGGCTGCTCCTGGAGGTCCGGGTCGGCGGTGGGACGCACATCGCGGCCGGCCTGCGGTACGCCCGCGACCTGGTCACCGTGCCGTCCCGCACGCTGATCGCGGTGGTCAGCGACTTCGAGGAGGGCTACCCGCTCGGCGGGCTGCTGACCGAGACCCGGGCGCTGGTCGGCGCCGGCTGCCACCTGCTGGGCTGCGCCGCACTCGACGACACCGGGAAACCCCGGTACTCCAAGGCCGTCGCCGAACAACTCGTCGCCGCGGGCATGCCGGTGGCGGCGCTCAGCCCGCTGGAACTGGCCCGCTGGGTGGGGGAGAAGATCCGATGACAGACACCCGATGGCCCGCCGTCGCCGCCGAGGTCGTCGCGGAGGTGGTGTCGGCCCTGTCGGCGCGCCTCCAGAAACGGCTCGACGGTGCGGCGGCCAAGCTCGCCGACCGCCCGGTCGTCCGGACGGGCGACGACTGGAGCGTGCGGATCGACGACGAGACGGTGCTGGTCCTGCACGCCCCCGGCGGCACCGTCCGGACGGCCGAGGACGTCCGCTGCGGCTGCCTGCTCGCCCCCGGCTGCCTGCACCGCGCCGCCGCCGTCACGGCCGCCCCGCTGGCCGCACCCGCCGACGAGCAGACGCCGGCCGAGGAACAGACACCCACAGAAGCCGTACCCGACGGTGGAGTCGAGACGGAGGAGCCGCTCACCCCCGCCGAGGCCGAGGCCGTCGACCGCCTGCGCCGGGTCGCGGCCGACACGCTGGCCGCCGGCATCAGCGGCGCGGGCAGCGTCCAGCAGGCCGAGCTGCTGCGGACCGCCCACCAGGCCCGGCTGCTCGGCCTGCACCGGCCGGCCGCGCTGGCCGCCACGGTGGTCACCAGGCTGCGTGCCGCCCGGGCCGCCGAACCCGACCACCGGCTCGCCGACCTGGCCGCCGCCCACCGCGAACTGCTCGACGCCACCACGGTGTTCACGCCCCGGCAGGTCCGCGCGGCGGCGCGGCAGACGTACCGGGAGGTCGGGTCGCTCCGGCTGTACGGGCTGTTCGCCGAACCGGTGGTGTCGGCGACCCACGCGGGCGTCACGGTCTGGGTGGTGGACGGCGACGGGCAGCTCGCCACCGTCTCCGACGTCACCCCGCACGCCGATCCGACGGAGGCCGCGCAACTCGCCGGGGCGGCGGCCGGTCGACCGGTCCGGCTGGGCGACGCGACGCTCTCGCACCGCGACCTCGCCCGGGCCGGACTCGCCGTCCAGGGCGCCACCCGGACCGACTCCGGGCGGCTCGGCGCGGGCGCGAAGGTCCGGGCCGTGCGCGCCGCCGGGGCGGGCTGGGACGAGGAGCCCGTCGCCCGGCTCTGGGCGGAGCCGGTGCCCGCCCAGGTCGAACGGGCGCTGGCGGCCGGGCGGATCCCCCACGAGCAGCGTCCCGCCGGATCGGACCTGCTGTTCCTCGACGTCACCGTGCTCGGGCCCGGGACCGTTCCCGGGTCGACCGCCCCGCAGCTGCTCGCCGAGTGCGCGGGGTCGACGGTGGCGCTGCTGCCCGCCCAGGACCACCCGCGGCTCGCGTTCGCCGCCAACCTGGCGGCCCTGGCGTCCGCGCCCGGCCTGCCGCTGCGCGTGGTCGGCCGGCTGGAGCGCGCCACCCACCCGCGCCTGCGCCTGCTGGCCGCCGCCCCGGCCCCGGGGCCCGGCCCGGTCCTCACCCTGCCGCCCGAGTACCGCGACCGGATCAACCTGGGCCTGGAACGCCTCCAGCACGCCGACCTGCCGCCGGACCGGCCCGAAACCCTGCCACCGGCCGCCGCGTTCGCCCCGCAGCCGCCCTTCCACCTCCTGACCCGCCCCCTCGAACAGGCCGTCACCGGCGGCCGCCGGGCCCTGGCCGGCCGCTCCGACCGAGCCGCTGTCGAAGCGCGTCGCCTGCGGTCGGCGGGCCTCGCCACCGCCGCCCAACTGCTCACCGCCGTCCACGCGGCCGCCACAGACCAGGAACGCGACGTGTTCGGCCGCCTGCACACCACCGACCACCTCGCCTTCGCCACGGCCTGGCTCGCTGCGGCCCGCTACCAGGAGGAGGTGGCCACCGCGCTCTGCGCGGACGCTTGGCCGACAGGGGTCGCGTGACGGGGGCGGGCCTCGTTCACCTCTCCTTCGGCGCGTCGTGCCGGACGGGGGCGGGCGGGACGCCGATCCCGCGCTCGGCGGGCTGGTCGAAGGCGGTGGGGTGGAGGAAGAAGCCGCGCTGGTCCGCCGGTTTGGGGGCGAC
>NZ_BMRI01000007.1:97654-107380 GCF_014648555.1 Kitasatospora griseola | reverse complement strand
CGGCGTGACGGGGTTGGCCTGCGCCCACTTGTCGAGGCGGACGCCGGTGACCTGCCAACTGACCTCTCCGCCGGGTGGGCCTCCCGCGACGGAGAAGGTGTTGCCGGAGATCCGGGCGCTGACGTACAGGCCGGGGGCGGGTGCGTCGAGGGGAGTGAGCTGGTAGCGGAAGTGCTGGTTCAGGGCGTCGAACCAGTCGGGGAGGGTGACGGTCGCCATTCCGGAGTCGTCGAGGGTGACCACGCCGTCGTAGACGTTCTTCTGTTCGGGTGAGGCGACGAAGGCGTGGGTGAGGGTGTTCTCGGTGGGGTCGAGGGGGTGGTCGATGACGAAGCGGGCGCTGCCGGCCGAGAGGATCACGCCGTTGACGTGCAGGTCGTTGTTGATGTCCGCGCCGAGGGTGGTGCCGCCGGCGGTCAGACCGGTCGAGCCAAAGGCATCCACTCCCGGACCGGACTCGCTGAGACCTTGGACGCCCGTCCCGAACCAGCTGTGGCCCAGAACGGCTGGACCCCTGTTGGGCAAGGAGCCGAACCCGACGCCGCCATCGTCGGGTTCCGGGTGTCCGCACATGGCCATGACGGCGACGCCGTCGTGGCTGTAGATGTTCGCCCCGGTGCCCGTGTCGGTTGCCGCGGTGAATCCATCGCCGCTGGTGCTGGTTGCGCGTACTGCGGTCCCGGACTCCGAGGCACCGGAGACACCGGGTCCGGTGGTGCTGCTGCCTGCGACGCCCGGCCCGGGCGTGCTGGTGCCGGCGACGCCCGGCGCTGCGGTGCTGGTGCCGGAGACGCCGGGTCCGCCGGTGCTGCTGCCTGCGACGCCCGGCCCGGCGGTACTGGTGCCGGACACTCCCGGGCCGGGTGTGCTGGTGCCGGACACACCGATTCCGCCGGTGCTGCTGCCCGAGACGCCCGGCCCCGGCGCACTCGCTCCCACCACGCCCGGACCGCTGGTGCTCGAACCCGTCACGCCGGGACTGCTCGTGCTCGTGCCCGACACCCCAGGTCCGGCCGTCCCCGCTCCCGCCACGCCGACGCCGTGGGTACTGGTGCCGGTGACGCCGGGGCCGGAATCGGCCTGCCCGGTGACGCCGGCGGAGGTCCCGCAGCCCTGTCCGGCGACGCCGACCCCCTGGGCGCTGGTGCCGGACATGCCCGGGCCCACATCGGACTTCCCTGTGACGCCGGCGGAGGCTCCGCCGCCCTGTCCGGCGACGCCGACCCCCTGGGCGCTGGTGCCGAGGACGCCCGGGCCGGTGCTCGCTCTCCCGAGGACGCCGGGCTGGTCGTTGCCGCCGATTCCGACGACGCCGGTGCCCCGGTCGCAGAAGCCTTCCACGCCGACGCCCCGGGTGGCTTTGTTGACGCCGACGACTCCCGCCGGGCCTGCGTGTGCGGTGTCGGTCATCGGCTCTTCGCTGGCACCGATCACGCCCGCGCCGGTGTCGGAGTCGGCCCAGACGCCGTATGTCAGATTTTCCTGGCCGGGGTCGAAGGTACTGCCTACTCCGGACCGTGACTCAGGTGGCTTGATGGGCATCGTTCACATCTCCTCGCGTCGGTTCGTCCGGACGGGGGCGGGCGGGACGCCGATTCCGCGTTCGACGGGCTGGTCGAAGGCGGTGGGGTGGAGGAAGCGGCCGCGCTGGTCGGCGGGTTTTGCGGTCACCGGCGTGACGGGGTTGGCGCGTGCCCACTTGTCGAGGCGGACGCCGGTGACCTGCCAGCTCACCTTCCCGCCGGGCGGCCCTCCAGCGACCGAGAAGCTGTTGCCGGAGATCTCGGCGTTCACGTGCAGGCCGGGGGCGGGTGCGCCGATGGGGGTGAGTTGGTAGCGGAAGTGCTGGTTCAGGGCGTCGAACCAGTCGGGGAGGGTGACTGTGGCCGCTCCGGTGTCGTCGAGGGTGACGACGCCGTCGTAGACGTTCTTCTGTTCGGGGGAGGCGACGAAGGCGTGGGTGAGGGTGGTGTCGGCGGGGTCGAGCGGGTGGTCGATGACGAAGCGGGCGCTGCCGGCCGAGATGATCACGCCGTTGACGCGCAGGCCGTTGTTGATGTCCGCGCCGAGGGTGACGCCGCTGGCGGCCAGACCGATCCAGCCAAAGGCGTCCACTGCCGCATCGTGCACGCTGACACCTTGGACGCCAGGCCCGAACCAGCTCTGGCCTCGAACGGCTGGACCTCTGTTGGGCGGGTCGGAGAACCCGATGCTCTGGCCGGTGTCGGGTTCCGGGTGCCCGCAGGAGGCTGAGACGGCGACGCCGTCGTGGCTTTGGATCACCGCCCCGGTGCCCGTGTCGGTCGTCGCGGTGAGTGCTTGACCGCTGGTGCTGGTTCCGCTCACCGCCGTCCCGGAGAGCGATGTCCCGAGGACACCGGTACCGGAAAGGCTGTTGCCGGACACCGCCGGCCCGGGGTCGGCGGTGCCCTCCACTCCGGTGCCGAGCGCGCTTAGGCCCCTGACGCCCGGCCCGTGCCCGCTGTCACCGAAGACGCCCGGGCCGTCGCTGCTGATGCCGGAGACGCCAGGCCCCGGCGGGCTCGATCCCGCCACGCCGGGACTGCGCGCGCTGATGCCCTGCACCCCGGGGGCGTCAGCGCCGGTGCCGAGGACGCCGGGGCGGGAGGTGCCCTGTCCGGTGACGCCGGTGCCGTCTGTGCTGGTGCCGAGGACGCCGGGCCCGGTGTCCGCCTGCCCGGTGACGCCCGGGCCACTGGTGCTGTTGCCGGAGACCCCCGCTCCCTGGTCGCTGGTGCCGGACACGCCCGGGCCGACCGCCGCATTTCCCGAGACACCGGGGGACATGCCGCCGCCATTCCCGGTCACGCCCACCCCTTGTGAGCTGGTGCCGGTGACGCCGGGGCCGGTGTCCGCCTTCCCGGCGACGCCGGGTTGGTCGGCGCCGCCGATGCCGAGGACGCCGGTGCCCTGTGCGCAGAAGCCCTCCACGCCGACGCCCCGGGTGGCTTTGTTGACGCCGACGACTCCCGCCGGGCGCACGTGTGCGGTGTCGGTCGTCGGGGTGTCGCTGGAGCCGATGACGCCCGCGCCGACGTCGGAGTCGCCCCACACGCCGAACGTCAACGCCGGAGATTCCTGACCCGGATCGAACGTGCTCGCTCCGTTCTGTGAATCAGGTGGCTTGATGGGCATCGTTCACACCCCCTCGGGGCGGTTCGTCCGGACGGGGACGGATGGGGCGCCGATTCCGCGTTCGGCGGGCTGGTCGAAGGCGGTGGGGTGGAGGAAGCGGCCGCGCTGGTCGGCGGGCTTGGCGGTGACGGGTTCGACGGGGTGGGCGCGTGCCCACTTGTCGAGGCGTACACCGGTGACCAGCCAGCTCACCTTCCCGCCTGGTGTGCCTCCCGCGACGGAGAAGCAGTTGCCGGAGATCTCGGCGTTCACGTACAGGCCGGGGGCCGGTGCGCCGATCGGGGTGAGCTGGTAGCGGAAGTGCTGGTTGAGGGCGTCGAACCAGTCGGGGAGGGTGACGGTCGCCGCTCCGGTGTCGTCGAGGGTCACGACGCCGTCGTAGACGTTCTTCTGTTCGGGCGAGGCGACGAAGGCGTGGGTGAGGGTGGTCTCGGCGGGGTCGAGCGGGTGGTCGATGACGAAGCGGGCGCTGCCGGCGGAGACGATCACGCCGTTGACGCGCAGGTTGTTGCTGATGTCCGCGCCGAGAGTGATGCCGCTGGCGGTCAGACCGGTCGAGCCCCAGGCGTTCACTCCCGCACCGAACTCACTGAGACCTTGGACGCCCGCCCCGAACCAGCTGTGGCCTCGAACGGCCGGGCCCCTGTTGGGCGCGTCGCCGAAACCGACGCCGCCCGTCTCGGGTTCCGGGTGCCCGCAGAAGGCCGCGACGGCGACGCCTTCGTGGCTGTAGATCGCCACTGCGGTGCTCGTGTCGGTCGTCGCGCTGAGTGCTTCACCGCTGGTGCTGGTTGCGTTCACCGCAGTCCCGGACTCCGAGGTGCCGGAGACACCTATTCCGGTGGTGCTGCTGCCGGAAACTCCCGGCCCGGGCGTGCTGGTGCCGGAGACGCCCGGCGCTGCGGTGCTGGTGCCGGAGACGCCGGGTCCGCCGGTGCTGTTGCCGAGGACGCCCGGCCCGCCGGTGCTGCTGCCGGACACTCCGGGGCCGGGTGTGCTGGTGCCGGAGACCCCGATTCCGCCGGTACTGCTGCCCGTGACGCCCGGCCCCGGCGCACTCGCTCCCACCACGCCCGGACCGCTGGTGCTCGAACCCGTCACGCCGGGGCTGCTCGTGCTCGTGCCCGACACCCCCGGTCCGGCCGTCCCCGCACCCGTCACGCCGACGCCGTGGGCGCTGGTACCGATGACGCCGGGGCCGGAGTCGGCCTGTCCGGTGACGCCGGCGGAGGTCCCGCCGCCCTGTCCGGACACGCCGACCCCCCGCGTGCTGGTGCCGGACATGCCCGGGCCCGCATCGGACTCCCCGGTGACGCCGGCGGAGGTTCCGGTGGCCCGTCCGGTGACGCCGACGCCGTGGGCGCTGCGACCGAGGACGCCCGGGCCGGAGTCGGCTTCCCCGGTGACGCCGGCCCCTTGGGCGCTGACGCCGGTGACACCCGGGCCGGTGGCCGCTCTCCCGGAGACGCCGGGTTGGTCGGCGCCGCCGATTCCGAGGACGCCGGTGCCCTGGTCGCAGAAGCCCTCCACGCCGACGCCCTGGGCGGCTTTGTTGATGCCGACGACTCCCGCCGGGCGTATGTGTGTGGTGTCGGTCATCGGTGTGTCGCTGGCGCCGATCACGCCCGCGCCGACGTCGGAGTCGCCCCACACGCCGTACTTCAACGCCGGAAATTCCTGACCGGGGTCGAAGGTGCTCGCTCCGGACTGTGACTCAGGTGGCTTGATGGGCATCGTTCACGCCTCCTCGGGGAGGTCGTCCTGCCGGGCGGGGACGGGCGGGACGCCGATCCCGCGTTCGGTGGGCTGGTCGAAGACGGTGGGGTGGAGGAAGAAGTCCTGCTGGTCCGGAGGTTTGGCGGCCACCGGGGTGAGGGGGTTGGCCTGTGCCCAGCTGTCGAGGCGGACGCCGGTGACCTGCCAGCTGACCCGTCCGGCAGGTGGACCGCCGGCAAGGGAGAAGCTGTTGCCGGAGATCTCGGCGCTGACGTGCAGGCCGGGGGCGGGCGCTCCGATCGGGGTGAGCTGGTAGCGGAAGTCCTGGTTCAGGGCGTCGAACCAGTCGGGGAGGGTGACGGTCGCGGCTCCCGAGTCGTCGAGGGTGACCACCCCGTCGTAGACGTTCTTCCGCTCCGGCGAGGCGACGAAGGCGTGGGCGAGGGTGTTCTCGGCGGGGAGGAGCGGATGGTCGATCACGAACTGGGCGCTGCCGGCCGCGACCATCACCCCGTTCACCCGAAGGCCGCCGGTGATGTCCGCGCCGAGATCGCCTCCGCTGGCCGTCAGTCCGGTCATGCCTCCGGTGGCGGCGATCCCGACCCCAAAACTGTGGCCGGTCACCCCGGTGCCGTTGGTCGAGGTGCCGGATACACCCGCGCCGGAGAGGGTGTTGCCGGACACTCCCGGACCGGTGGAGCTCGAACCAAACACCCCTGCGCGGTCGCCGCTGCGGCCGAAGACACCCGGTGCGCCGGCACCGCCCGTCGCGGTGACCCCGACCGCGCCCGGCCCGCCCGTACCGCTCACACCGACACCGCCTGCGCTCGTCCCGGAGACACCGGGCGCCGTGCCGCCGCTCTGGCCGCTCACGCCAGCGCCGTGCGCGCTCGTCCCCGACAGACCCGGACCCTGGCCGCTCGCCCCGGACACGCCCGGGCCGGCGTCCGCCTGGCCGGACACCCCGGCCGACGTCCCCGCCGCCTGGCCGAGCACGCCGACTCCCTGTGAGCTGACTCCGACCAGCCCGGCGCTACCAGCGCTGCGTCCGGACACGCCCGGACCGTCCGTGCCGGAACCCTCGACTCCGGCCCCGTGCGCGCTGCTCCCCAGCACCCCCGGGCCCTGCTCGCTCGCGCCCTGTGCGCCCGGGCCGGTCGTGCTGGTGCCCGCGGTGCCCGGACCGTCCGTCGCCTGGCCCGCCACGCCGGTGGCTGTGCCCGTCGCCTGGCCGGACACGCCCGGGCCGGTCGTGCTCGTCCCCTGCACGCCGGGGCCGGCCGACGCCAGGCCCGCCACCCCGGCCGAGCTGCCCGCGCCCTGGCCGAACACCCCCACGCTCTGCGTACTGGTGCCCGAGACGCCCGGACCGCTCACTCCCTGACCCGCCACCCCGGCCGAGCTGCCCGCGCCCTGGCCGAGCACCCCGACACCCCGGGCGCTCGTGCCCTGCACGCCCGGCCCGCCGGAGGCCGTTCCCGAGACGCCGGCGCCGTCGGTGGCGCGGCCCAGCACCCCGGTCCCCGAGGTGCTCGTCCCCTGCAGTCCGGGCCCGCTGCCGCTCTCGCCGGCCGCACCCGGACCGCTGTCCGACCGTCCCGAAACGCCGGGGGCCGCTCCGCCGCTCTGCCCGGTGACGCCGGGGGCCGCTCCGCCGCTCACCCCGGTGACGCCGACTCCCTGCGCGCTGACGCCGGTGACGCCCGGGCCGGTGTCCGCCCTCCCGGAGACGCCGGGTTGGTCGGCGCCGCCGACGCCGAGGACGCCGGTGCCCTGGGCGCAGAAGCCCTCCACGCCGACGCCCTGGGCGGCTTTGTTGACGCCGACGACTCCCGCCGGGCGTACGTGTGCGGTGTCGGTCATCGGTGTGTCGCTGGCGCCGATCACGCCCGCGCCGACGTCGGAGTCGCCCCAGACGCCGAACGTCAACGCCGGAGATTCCTGACCCGGATCGAACGTGCTCGTTCCGGACTGTGACGCAGGTGGCTTGATGGGCACCGATCACACCTCCTCGACTCGGCCGGGTCCGTTCACTGGCAGACGATCTGGATGCAGTTCAGCGTGACGGCGCCCGTGTTGCCGCCACTGGTGGCATCGGCCTCGACGAAGTACTTGTTCGCGGAGTTCTTGACGGTCGTCGGCGTCACCGGTTGGGCGGGTTCCCCGAAGGCCTTGAAGTCGATGATCGGTACCGCGCCCGTCGAGGCCATGTCGTTGCTCCGCAGGTGGACGCCCGGCAGCGGCACCGGTTTGGTGGGGTCGGCGGGCCGGACGGAGCCGAAGACCGTCATCGACACGATGGCGGCCCCGTCGGGGAGCACGACGCTCATGATGCCGTGCGCCTCCGCGGCCGTGTCCGGTTTCTGCGCGAAGTCGTTGTTGAGGACCCAGGCGGCGGGCGGGGAAGTGTTGGGCGCCAGCACCGGGACGAGGCTGAGGACGGTCTGCTTCCCGGCGATCTTGTCGATCACCGGGTTGAGGTGGTCGTCGGCGATCGTGCGGAACTCGGCCTCCAGGTTGTGGAAGCGGATGTTGAGGCCCTTCTCGCCGCCGGCCTGGACCCGGTCCTCGTTGTCGATCCAGTCCTGGTGCGTGAACAGGGGATGGTACTCGTTGATCATGGCGGATCGTCCCTCTCCGGCCGGTGGAACGGCAGTTGGTCGTAGGTGTGGTAGGTCGGGAAGGTGAACGCGGGCAGCAGGTGCGCGTCGGCCCCGGCGAGTTCGTGGACGTGCGCGCGCAGGTCGCCGGTCAGGAACTCCACGCCGATCGGCTGGAACCAGTTGAGGACGTTCAGCACCAGGTCGTACTGGCCCTTGCCGATCACCGCCTGCGGGTCCTTGGGCAGGACCTCGCACTGGTAGGGCAGGACGGGGCCCCGCAGGCAGTCGGCGCGGACCCGGACCAGACCGGGGGCGAGGCCGGTGACCGCCGTGACCGGGGCGTCGAAGGCGACGGGTTCGGCCCGGCCCGGGCCGAACGGCAGCGCGGACCAGGCCACCCGTACGTCGGCGTCCGGGCCGAGGGTCTGCCGGGAGGTCAACTGCGGCGGCTGCGCCGGGTCTTGGCCGAGCGGCCGCTGGTCGGCGAGGAGCAAGGTACCGCCGGCCCCGGGTGCGGCGAGCAGGCACGGCGGGAAGGGGGCGGCGGCGGGGGAGGCGGCCAGGGCGCGGCAGTCGTCGCCGGCCGCGAACGGCAGTGGCAGCCAGGTGTCGTCGGCGGTGTCGAGGACGTGCACCCGTCCGCCCGTCCCGCCGAGGCCGGCCGTCGCCACGTACAGGTGGCGCTGGTCGGTGGCCGGGCAGATCGCCACCGGGGCCGTCCCCGGTGGGAAGGCGGTCAGGATCGTGTCGGGCACGGCCGCACCCGGCGGGTAGACCTGGAGGGCGCCGCGGCCTGCCCCGGTGGCGCCGGTGTCCACGCCGACGTACAGCCTGCCGTCGGTGGGGCCGGACGCCGCGCACAGCACCCGGGCGGCGCCGGGGGCGGTCACGGGATCGCCGTGCAGCGTTCCGGCCTGGCGGTCGACCAGGCAGAACCGGGGGCCGTCCAGGAGGACGGCCAGCAGCGGGCCGACGGGGACGACGGCGCCGGGCGGGCCGGGGAGCGGCAGGTCGAGGAGCTGGGTGCCGGACTGCGGGTCGTAGGCGCGCAGGGTGCCGTCGGTCGCGGTCAGGTAGAGCCGGGTGCCGTCGGTGCCGAGGGCCACCGCGTCCGGGGTCGCCAGTGGCGTGGCGGCGAGGGTGCCGGGGTCGAGGGCGACCACCCGGCCGCGCTCGTGGGCGACGAACAGTCGGCCGCCGACGAAGGCCAACGAGACGGGCAGCGGTCCGGTGAAGACGGCTGCGGCGAAGGCGGCTGCGGCGGGTCGGGGCGGTGCGCCGGGTGGTGCCCCGGGCGGCGCGGACAGGTCGTACGCGACGACCCGGTGGCTGCCCCGGTCGGCCAGGAAGACCCGGCCGCCGTCGGGCCGGAAGCAGGCGGCGACCGGTGCGGCGCGCGGGCCGACGGCGACGCTGATCCCGCTCTCCGTGGTCAGTTCGGCCGTGGGCGGGCTCGGCGTCACCGTGAGCTGCTCGCCCGCCGCCACCGCGAGCCGGACGGAGCCGCGCTCACTGTTGGTGGCGGGGGCCTGCACGGTGATGTGGTCGAAGCCGGCGGCGAACGCGCGTGCGGCCAGCGCGGCCGGGGAAAGCGGGAGCGGCCCGTCGATCATGAGCAGCCTGTCGTCGCGCAGTACCAGGACCCGGCCCTGGCCGGCCAGTCCGGGATCGGTCGGAACGTAGGCGCTGACGACGGTGAGCGGTTCGGTTCGGCCGAGGCCGGCCAGCAGCCGGTCCAGGGCGGCTCCGGTGGCGGGCTGCATCCGCCGGTTGTCCGGGTCGGAGCCGTAGTCGACGGGGGCGGGCGCGGCGCCGAGGTCGTCGGTGCGCACCTGCAGGTACGCGGGGTCGAAGTCCTCCGTGACGGTGCCGGCCGCCTCGGCCTCGGTCGCGCCGATCCGGCCGTCCCGCCCGATGCTCTGCCCGGCGGTCAGCAGGCCCTCGGGCAGGCCGATCCGCAGCGGCAGGCGGCCGCTGCGGGTGTGCCCGGCCCGGGTGACCTCGACGCCCACGGTGACGTCGCCCGCCGTGTGCGCTTTCAGGGTGGCGGTGTCGGCCGGACTGCCGGGCGAGACCTCGGCGTCGCCGGGGCCGTCCCGGGTGACGGACCAGCGGACGACCGCGCCGGTCACCGCCGACACCGGCGGGTCGAGGGCGAGCGCGGCCTTCCCTTCCTGGACCAGGGGCAATCCGGCGGTGACGGAGATCGCGAAGGCGTCGCCGGGCGGCTGGGAGGCGTGGATCCGGTCGT
>NZ_BMRI01000007.1:52155-97625 GCF_014648555.1 Kitasatospora griseola | reverse complement strand
CCGGCCCGCAGGAGACCCAGCCGAAGCCGGCGGCGTGCGCGTGCACACCGAGTTCGGCGGTCGGGACGGTGCTGTGGTGCAGGCTCAGGGCCCGGCCGACGGCGTGCAGTCCGGGGCCGGCCGGGTCGTAGGCGTGCAGCACGGTCAGCTCGTCGCCAGGCGCCTTGGGCAGCCGGGCGAGCAAGGCGTCCAGTGCCTGCCGGGTGGTGAGCTGCATCAGCCGGTTGTCGTCGTTCCCGTCGAAGCCGAGACCGGGCGCGTTCCCGTGGGGCGAGATCCACAGCGGGTCGAAGTCGGGCTCGTCCGCGGCGGTGCCGACGGCCTGCTCCTCGGTGGGCAGCGGGTCGCCGTCGGCGGCGATCCGCCGGCCGGGGGTGAGCCGGGGCGGCAGCACCCGCAGCACGGCGGAGCCGGAGGCGATCCGGGCGGTGGTCTCGTCGACCACCAGGAGGTCGGAGCCGTCGCCCGCGAGCCGGTTGAGGGCGTTCTGGAGGTTGTCGGGGGTGGGGAGCAGCCAGCTCTGGAAGATGGCGAGCCGGTCGCGGTACTGCTCGTCGCTCTCGCCGGTGACGGGGGCGAACGAGGTGCGGGCGAGGTCGGAGATCCGGACTTCCTCGACCAGCCCGAGGTAGGGCACGTCGGCCGGGACGCCCCCGGGGGGCTGGTGGGCGGCGCCGATCACCAGGGGCTGCCCGGAGGTGAGCGGTCCGAGCTTCTTGATCAGGGCCCGGTCCACCTCGGCGCCGTCGAGGTACAGCCTGGCGTCGGCTCCGGGGCCGGTGCGGCGCAGGGTGGCGGCGAGGTGGTGGAAGCGGCCGTCGGCCAGGTCGAGGTCGGCGAAGAGATCGGTTTCGGCGGCGCCGTCGGAGACGGTGAAGCGCAGGTTGTGGTCGATGCCGCGCCACTTGCCGAGGGTGAGCGTCCAACCGGTGGGCGGGGCGGACGCGTTGGGCGGATCGCGGCGGGCCAGCACGGTGCCGGGGTCGGCGGCGGTCCGGTCGGGGCGGACGACGGCTTCGGCGGTGAAGTCGGCGGTGAGGTCGGGCAGGTCGGCGACGGTGATGGCGCCGCCGGGCGGTTCGAAGCCGAAGGCGGGCCCGAACCGCCCGGCCCGGTCGGGCCGGGCGCTGCCGGTGACGGTGCTGTGGGCCGGGTCCAGGTGCCCGCTCGCGTCGACGGGGGCGGGTTCGTCGAGGTGGAGGAGTGCGAGGGTGTGCTCGTCCGGCTCGTGCCGCTGCGGTGGGAAGCGGGGCGCGCCGAGGTCCTGGCCGAGCAGGTCGAGTCCGGCGCCGCGGGCGTGCTGGGCGAAGCGCTGGCGGGCGACGTCGGCGCTGCGGCGGTCGAGGTCCTGGTAGTCGCGGCCGATCGTCCACAGCAGCCGGGCGAGGGTGCCGAGCAGCGCGGTCAGCTGCCAGTCGTCCGGGTCGGTCGGCGCCGGCGGCTGCGGGGCGAGACCGGTGATCCGCAGGCCGGGTCCGAACTCGGCTGCGGCGCCGGGGAGTTCGACGGCCAGCTGGTCGCCGGCGGGCCAGCCGGCGGGGAAGGTGACGTCGGCGCTCTCCGCCGTCGCGCCGGGGCCGGTGGTGCGGGTGAAGGTGACGCGGACGGTCAGCGGTTCGGCGGAGGTGTGCGCGGGGGCGAGCAGGTGGCGCGGGGCGTCCGGGTCGCGGCCCCAGCGGGCCCGGTAGGCGGAGAGACCGTCGTACTGCGGTGTCAGGACGCCGTCGGCGCCGGCAGTGAGGGGCAGGGCGAGGCGCTCCAGGCCCCGGGCGTAGGCGGGCGTGAGGCCGCCGGCCATCACGTCCAGGAAGTCGGCGGTCATGCCCTCACCACCTGGAGGTCGATCAGCGGGCTGTCGAGGTCGAAGGCGGCGATCTCGTCGGCGGCCAGGGCGAGGTTCTCGCCCACGGACAGCTCCTGGGCGTCGCCGTAGACCGCGCCGCCGTGGCCGACCTCGCCGAAGACGGGGGCGCCGCGGCGCAGGCGCAGGTTCTGCACGTCGGCGACCCCGGCGACCGCCCGGGCGGTGAGCACCAGGTCCGAGTGGAGCAGGCCGTGGCCCAGGCGCAGCCGCCCGACGGCGGTGTGGACGGCGTCCAGGATCTCGCCGCGGATGGCGTCGGCGTCGTGGCCGGGCTCGACCACCAGGGTGGCGCGCAGGCCGACGTCGACCTGGTTGGCGGGCCTGAGGTCGGGGAAGATCGAGACCGGCCGCCACTGGCGGACCACGTCGACCACGGCGGGGCGGACGGCCGGGACGTCGCCGTCCTCGGGGAGCCAGGGCCAGCCCGGTTCGACGGCGACGACGATGTCGAAGAAGTACGGGGAGCCGGTCTGCCGTCCGGCGGTGAACTGGTGCTGCCCGAACGCGTAGGTGTTGAAGGCGGCGCTCGACGTGTCGATGCCGCCGAGCGGGTCGAACAGGGCGGCGTCGCGCACCCCGGGGATGTCGAGGAGCTCGCTGAGCACCGCGTCCTGGGTCCACACCGTCCGGGGCACGCCGAGCAGCCGGGCGCGGTGGGCGTCGTCGGGCTCGTCCAGTTCGCCGCCGGTGATCGGCCCCTGGGCGGTGACGGTGACGGTGGCCGGGCCGAGGGCGAGGTGGACCTCGGCCCAGTGCGGCTCCAGTTCGAGGTCCGCCCCGTCGGGCGGGTTGCCGCCGGGCCCGCGCTCCACCGCGCGGACGCCGACGGTGGCGGTGGGGGAGGCGGCGTCGAGGGTGGCGGAGGCGGTGGTGCGGAGCTCGACGAGGGGCTTCCCGGCGGCGGGGACGGTGCGGACGGCGGCGCCCTGGGGGACGACGACGGCGCGGTCCGGGCCCTGGTCCTGCACGGCCAGGACGACTTCGCCGGTGGCCCACAGCTGCCGCCGGGGCCGGCCGAGGTCGAGGCCGAGCAGGGTGAGCGCCTCGCCCTGCGCGGTGGTGACGAAGTTGGCGTAGTACTGGTTCTCCAGCGCGCGCCAGAGTTCGTGGACGTGGACGGCGGCGGCGTCGAGCACCTTGCGCAGTGCCGAGCCGGAACTCAGGTCGACGTCGCTGCCGAACATGGCGCGGGCGCGGGCCTGCTGGTCGGCGACGATCCGGTCGATGCCCTTGAGGACGAAGCCGTCCGCGGTCACGCCGTAGCCGTCGTCGGCGGGGGGGTCAGGGCCGACCGGTCGGGTGGGAGGGGTCTGGTCAGTCAAGGCGTCCCCCTGAGGTGAGGGTCAGCGTGGAGCCGGCGACGGTGTCGAGGATCGCGTGGACGGTGTACCGGCGGCTCGCCCTGGCCGCCTCGACGATCTGCTGGAAGGCGGCCGGGTCGAGGTCGGGCCGCAGTTCGAGGAACCGCGGGTCGTCCTCGAAGAACACCTCCCGGACGTCGGCGACCCGGCGGTCGGCGCCCAGGCAGCGGACGAGTTCCATCCGCAGGTACTCCTTGCGGGCCGGGAGGTCGAGCGCGTAGCGGCCGAGGGCGAGCCGGTCGAAGCCGAAGCCGGTGTTGAGCCGGTCGCTGCCGAGCTGGGTGTCGACGGCCAGCAGCAGCGCCTGGACGAGGGCGTCGGGGCCCGCGTTCTCGGCGGGGCCGCCGGTCGCCGGGTCGGTGACGAGATCGCCGTCGTCGAGGGCGAGGCCGTGGCCGAGGCTGGGCGCGCCGGAGCCGTCCGTCGGCGTCGCACCCGGCAGGCCGGGGTAGCGGGCGGCGAGCACGGCGGGGTCGGTCAGCACGCCCGGGTCGGCGAGGACGGCCGGGTCGGCGAGGATGCCCGGGTCGGCGAGGATGCCTGGGTCGACCGGGCCGGTCGGGTCGCCGGGGAACGTCATGTCAGCTCGCCTCCAGGATCTGCTGGCCCGCGTCCGTGATCGTCCAGGCGCCCTTTCCGGTGCCGCTCACGGTGTCGCCGGTCGCGGTGTCGAGCAGCGCCGGCTGCCCGGCGACGGTGAGCTTCACGGTGAGGCCCACCGGCCGGGTGGGTGTGGTGACGCAGGGCTGCGGCTGCCCGTTCGGGAGGGCGGCGGGGCAGGGCGTGATCATGCCCGGGACGGGTGCGGCGGCGCTCCCGAAGGCGAATCCCGCCTCCGCGCCGGCCAGCAGGACGCCCGCCTTGCTCACGGTGAGCGCGGTGCTGCCCGGCCCGGGCAGTCGGCACGCACCGCCGTGCACACAGGTGATGACTGCTCCTTCGACCAGGACGAATGACATCAGCCGATCGCCACCTTCCCTTTCTTCAGCGTCAGGCCGACTCCGCCGGCGCTGACGCTCGCCTGTTCTGCGGTCACGTTCAGTCGGGACGGCCCGACGGCCACCTGCACCTGGTCGGCGGAGACCGTGACGGAGGTCTGGCCCGCCGTCACCGTCACCTCGGCGCCGGCCGCGGCGGTGAGGTCGACGTCGCCGCCCGGGCCGATCCGCAGCTCGGTGCCGGAGGCGTGCGAGAGCTGGAACTCCGCGGCGTCGCCCTCGGCGGGCCGGTCCCCGACGGCGGAGCAGGCGGCGGCGCCGACCACCACCTTCAGCCCGGCCGCCTCGATCACCCGGCGGCCGTCCGCCGCGGTGAGGTCGTTGGCGCCCTTGCCGATCGGGCGCGGGTCCGGGCCGGGCGAGACCTCGGTGGGCAGGCACAGCCACCAGTCGCCGGCCTTCGCGGCCGGACGGGCCATCGCCGGTTCGTTGCTCCACAGGAATCCGCCGACCACCGTGTCGGCCCGGGAACCGCGGACGCCGTGCAGCAGCGCGCGCATGCCCGGGTACACGGGGACGCTCAGGCCGGTGTTGTACCAGGCGAACGGCGCCGCCACCGGCTTGCCGTGCAGCACCGGACCGCCGGGGGCCACGGCGAGGTCCACGCTCGGCGCGGCCGCCAGCGGGCCCGCGCCCTGCCCGTACCGGAGATCGGCGACCCGCCGGTCGGGCTTGGCGGCGGAGACCTCGCCGACGTCGACCGACGGCGAGACGGCGCGGGCGTCGCGGATGCGCTGCGAGATCGCCTCGACGACCGCGGTCGGGCTGCCCCGGCGGGCCGCCTCGGTGTTCCGCCGGTTCGCGCCGTCGCCCCCGCCGCCGGTGCCGAGGCCGATGCCGCCCGGTGCGGCGGTGAAGGAGGCCGCCCGGCCGGTGCAGACGTAGCCCTCGCGGGAGGAGGAATGGGTCAGCTCGATGATCCGGTAGCCCCGCAGCGGGTTCTCGAACCCGGCCACGCCCGCCGCGACCAGCTGGCCGGTCCGCAGCTCCGGCGTGCCCAGCACGGTGAAGTCGAACGCCGCCACCGAGACGTCGTCGGGCAGGTCGCCCGCGACCCGCAGGGTGGTGGCGGTGGCGGCCCGGACCGGCCGGAACGACGCCAGCCGGGCGACCGTTCCGGTCGCGGGCGCGATCAGCGCGTCCTCGCCGGCCAGCGCCGACAGCGCGGCCGACGGGTCGGCCGGGACGGACGGGCCCGGCCCGCTCGGCGGGTGGGTGACGGCCGTGCCGAACTGCACGGTGCCGTCCTGCACCAGGAACTCCGCCCCGCAGTCCCGGGCCAGGTCCGTCAGCAGCTCGAAGTCGTTGGGGCCGTCCAGGTTGAAGTCCTGCGGATCCCCGGCCGGGGAGGCGCCGGTCGCGAGGGCGCCGCCGCTGCGCTCGACGATGGCCTTGGCGGCGGCGGCCGGCGTGGTCTGCACGGAGTGGTAGTGCACGAGCCCGTCCCCGTCGGCCGCGCCGGTGGCGGCGAGCAGCCGGTGCGCGGCCTCCTCGTCGCCGGTCAGGCACACGCCCAGCGGCGGGAACCGGGGCGAGACGCCGATCCCGGTCACCCGGCCCCGCAGCACGGCCTGCCGGGAGCCCGGCGTGTCCAGGTACCCGAGGGTGATCACTGTCGGGACGCCGCCGCCCGCCTCGCCGCGCTTGTCGTCCAGCGCGCCCGACAGCGCCCGGTGGGCGGCCAACGGCAGGGTGGCCAGCTCGACGGTGAAGCCGCCGGCCTGGCTGAGCGCGTGGTCCACGGTGATCGCCGCGTCGCTCAGGATGCCCGCCGACGTGGCGTCGTTGGACACCGTGAGGCCCAGCGTCGGGAACGCCACCCGGTACCAGAGGATCACGCCCATCGCTGCGCCACCCCGATCACGATCTCGGTGCCGTAGTGGCCGGGCCCGTTGAGGTTGCCCCGGGCCACCTTGGCGGTCAGCAGGCGGATCGCCAACTGTCCTGCGGTGTGGACGAGTTCGGGTTCGACGACGAGCTTGCGCAGGAACACCGTGCGCGGCCCGGCCGCCCCCTGGCGGACCACCCGGAGCACCAGGTAGCCCGGCGGCGCCACCGCTGTGGGCGCCGGGGCGGGGGCCGCCAGGTCGTACAGCGTCTCCGGCGGGTCGGAATCGGGCGCGGCCAGCTCGGCGTACAGGCCGAAGTCGTAGACGGTGGCGCCGACCGGGCAGCTGAACGCCTGCGGAAGACCCTCGTCGGGCTCCACCGGCAGCCGCTCGAACTCCAGGGCCGGGACGGTCGGAACGGCGGACGTGGTCACAGCTTGCCTCCCAGCTGGCGGCGGACGGGAATCATGTCGCTGACGGTGGGCACGGCCGCGATGCCGGCCGCGAGCAGCATGTCGGCGGCCTCGCCGATCAGCGCGGACAGGCTGGACCGCGGGACCTGCTCCAGGGTGATGTTGGCGTCGATCGCGTCGCGCTTCTGGTTGGACTGGGTGAACCGCAGGCCGGTGATCTGCATGTCGAGGCTGATCGTCATCCCGCACACCACCGGGAGCCCGGCCAGGTTCATCAGCGGCGCGGTGGCGGGCGCCAGGGCCCGCGAGGTCAGCGCCAGCGCCTCCAGGCCCTTCTTCATCAGCAGCCTGGTCCGGCCGACCAGCACCGCCTCGACCGTGATGGTCCTGGTGGTCGGGGAGACCAGCTGCGCCAGCCGGCTGCCCGCGATCTGGGCCACCTGGTAGCCCTCGTCGACGGTCAGGCTGGTGACGGTCAGCAGCGGCACCGGGCCGATCAGCACGGGGACGTTCAAGCCGGACAGCATGACGGGCCTACCTCTCCGGTTTCGGTACGGCGCGGCGGCGCAGCGGCGGCTGCTGGGCCGGGGCCTCGACGGGCTCGTCCGGCAGCGGCTCCGCCTCCGTGTGGATCCGGGTCTGCGCGGGCTCCGTATGGATCCGGGCCTGCCCGGGCGGCGGCGCGTCCACGTCCGTCGGGGCTCGCAGCTGCGGCCCGGCGACCGGCCGGCGGTTCTTGACCCTGGTCCGGATCCAGGTCTGCATCTCCTCGATCAGCTCCGCCTCCAGGGCCTGCGACCTCGCGAGGTCCGCGGCATCGGGGTAGTAGTACCGGGCGTTCGGCCAGGTCGCGAAGGTGTGCTCGCCCTTGGACGCGTTGGCGGACGCGTCCATCAGGCGGAGGTTCTTCCGTCGGACGGCGAGGCTGTTCTGCTCGGCGGCGGTCAGCAGCTCGAAGCCCTCCATCCGGGTGATCCGGCTCAGCGAGACGACGTGGTCCACCTCCAGCCGGCCGGAGGAGACGCCCAGCGTGCCGACCTGGTCGACCTCGCCGGAGGCGACGACCTCGGCCCGCTCCCGGGACGCGTTGAAGACCTGCCGCATCCGGACGAGCGGATCCACCCGGAGGGCGATCACGACCTCCTCGGCCTGCGCCATCGCGCGGTGCGCCTCGGCGATCTCGCCCTTCCCGGCGACCCGCTCCCGCACGCCGCCCGGGCGCGTCACGAACTCGCCGGAGAGTTTGTCGAGTTCCGCCTCGATCTCCGCGATCCGGGCGTCGTCCCGGGCCCCCGTCGGGGTCTTCGGCCGGGCCCGCAGCTCCCGCAGCAGCGCGTCCCGTTCCGCGTACAGCGCCCGCAGGCGTTCGCTCGCCTCGGCCAGCGCCTTCCCGGCCCGGAGCTGCTCCGGGGTGGGCGGGCGCCAGGCGTGCAGCTCGGCCACGATCTCCTCGAACACCGCCGCCGACCGCTCCGCGGCGAGCCGGTCGACGTACCGCATCGCCACGGCGTCGTCGATACCGCGCTCCTCGGCGATCTTGACGATCTCCTTCACCCGGGCGTACGCGGTGGTGATCGCCTCCTGCTCCGCCGGGCTCAACCGCGTGATGTCGCCGAGGAGTTCGGCGATCCGGGCCTCGCCGCGCAGGGCTTCGACGGTGGCCACGTGCTTCTTGGCGAGGTAGTACATCGCCTCCATCGGCCCGGTCGGGTCGACCAGGAAACCGCCGTGGAGCCGGCCGGCGAACTCGCCCAGGACGCGCTTCAGGCCCTGCTCCGCCGCAGCCCGCGCCTTCAGCACCTCCGCGAGCCTCGGCTCCAGGCCCTCGACCTCGTCGATCTTCGTGAGCAGGTCCCGGTAGCGGGCCGTCGCCGTCGCGGCGTCCTTCGCCTCGCCGAACTCGTGCAACTCGTTCCGGAGCGAGAACAGGCCCTTGGCGTTCGCCCCCCGCTTCAGCAGGGCGACCGCGGACACGTGGAGTTCCAGGGCCACCGAGGCCACGGCGAGGGCGACCCAGAGCAGCGAGGGCTCGTTCGCGATGAACCTCAGGTCGTACTCGGCGGACGCCTCCTGGTACTCCTCGATCGCCCGCACCGCCTGAGCGGTGGTGATCGCGAGGTTCGCCAGCACGGCGGCCGCGGCGACCCAGCCGCCGACCGGCACCAGCGCCGCGAGCAGCAGCGTGATGGCGACGACGGCGGCCTCGGTGAACACGTGGAACCTGGCGATGCCCTCGATGTGGTCGTCGACGATCCAGGCGTAGACCGTCCTGTCCTTGACGCCCAGGCTGCGCTTGGTCGCCTCCACCAGGCCCGGCTGGCTGAAGACGCGTTCGGGATCCTGCGCCAGCTCCTGCCGGACGGTCTCCCCGTCGGCCTGCCGCCGGTCCGCGACCTCCAGCAGGTAGGCCCGGGCGGCGTCCGCGTCGAGGTGGGAGAGCTTCGCGCGGTCGGTGCCCCGGCCCAGCCGCTCGGGGTCGACCAGCAGGTCGTGGCCGGAGGCGATCGCGGTCTCCCGGTCGGCCCGGGCGCGCAACTCGGCGGCCTCGATCCGGTTCAGGCCCTCCTTCGGGACGTAATCGCCGAGGGCAGGGTTGTATTCGACCTCGCCCTCCAGGTGGACGGCCCGGGTGTACTCGGCGGGGGCGGACGTCCGCGCGATCGCGGCGACCATCGTCTCGACGTACCCGGGGGTGCGCAGCCTGCGCCGCTCCTCCTGGAGCTGGTGGTCGATGTGGGCGAGGATGTCGAGCGCGATCCGCACCGCCTCGGCGCGGAACTGCCCCAGGTAGGCGTTGACCGAGGCCTCGAACGCCTCCTCGGTGAGGCTGCACCGGGCGAGCGCCTCGGTCAGGCGCCGGTGGGCCTCCAGCTGCTCGTCGGAGGGCGGCGGGGGGTGCTCGGCCATGCCGAAGGACTGCTGCTCGTCGAGGTTCTTCGAGGTCCGCCACAGCAGGTAGAGCTCCTCCCGGCCGAACAGCGGGGCCGCCGCTGCCGCGGTCCGGGCGGTCTCGGCGGCGCGGGCGCGCTCGTCCGCCAGGAACCGGTCGACCGAGGCGTCCAGCTCCGTCCAACTCCCCGGCTCGGCGGTGACGGTGTCCAGGTAGGCGGCGCGCTGCTCCGGCGTCATCGCCGCGAGCCTGCGCCCCAGCCGCACGGACGCGGTGAGGTCCGGCACGGACAGCGGCCGGTCGCCCACCAGCAGGGCCCGCCGGACGTCCTCGGGCAGGTCCGCGACCTCCCGGCGCAGATGCTCCTCGACGACATCCGCCTGCACGCCGCGCCGGCGGGCCGCCGCCTCCGGGCCGGTGCCGGCCTTCGTGCCCGCCGGCAGGCCCATCGCCTGCCGGAGCCGCTCCTCCGTCTCCGCCTCGATCCGCTCCCGCTCGGCCTCGGGCAGCAGCGCCGTCTCGGTCTCGGTGGCGTCGGTGACGGTCAGGTCGAGGTAGCGGCGGTCGGCGTCCTGCTTGGTGACGGACCGCCCGCGCTTGTCCGTCCAGTGCCACCAGGCCAGCCGCCGTTCCACCTCCTGCGGGTCCGTGATCCGGTAGTACTGGCGGACGAACTCGCGCAGCAGGTCGTCCTGGTCCATCTCGTGGTCCACCCGCACCCGGAACCGCAGCCGGGTGGGCCCGCGCATTGCACCCGCCGACGTCCGGCGCTTCGCACCGGACCCGGCCCGGTCGGCGGTCCGCTCCCGCCGCGGCAGCCGGTCGGGCGGCGGCGGGGGAGCAGCGGCGGTCTCCGTGCCCTGGTCCGCCGCCGACTCCGACAGCGAGAACGCCAGCAGCGGGCCGCCGCCGGCCGGCGGGCCGGCCATCGGCGCGGGCGGCGCGGGGGCTGCGGCGGCCAGCAGGTTCGCCCCGGCCAGTGCCCGGCCGACCGCCTCCAGCAGGACCTGCTCCACCTCCCGCGCCACGTCCGGGGGCAGCTGCGCCGGACCGGCGTCGAAGACCACCGCCTCCGGGGGGTGGACCCGGACCCGCCGCAGCTCGGCGCCGCTCATGGCTCCTGCTCCCACTGCGGCAGCCGGCCCGCCAGTTCGGGCTGCTCCTCGGGCTCCGGCTGCGCCGGCTCGCACGGCGGGCGGTTCACCCGGTTCGCCGCCAGCAGCTCCCCGGCCTGGCGGAGCCGGGCGGCGAGCGCCTCCTCGACCGCCCGGCCGAGCTCGGCCAGCCGGTCCGGCGACGGCGTGCCGACGACCGTCACGGTGATCGGGAACTCCCACTCGATCCGGGGCATGCGCTCGGCTCTCCTTCGTCCCCGGAGGGCTCAACTCAGCGCCCGGTAGAGGGCGTCGTAGACGGTGTTGGCCGCGACAGCTCCGGTCGCCCGGCCGGTGCCGCCGACCAGCACCACGTGGATCGGGAAGACGTAGTGGATGTCGGCGCCCCCGGTCGCCTCGTCCGGTCCGGCCGCCCGGATCGCTCCGGCCGCCCCGTTCGCTCCGGGCGGCGCGGCGGCCTGCCCGCCGTCCGGTTCGGGCATGGTGCCCTGGTACCCGTCCGACATGGGATCCTCCTTCCGCGCGACTGACGGCCGGTCAGCCCGGCAGGGCCGGAACGGCCTGCAGGCAGACGCAGTTGAACGTGGTGGTGGGCACGCCGTCGATCACGATGGTGGTGGCGACCGAGGTGATGTAGCAGTCGTTGAAGGCGATGCTGTTGAACGTCCAGTCGTTCCCCTTGGCCTCCTGCACGGCGATGGTGAACGCGGCGCTGTTCAGCGCCATCGTGGTGAGGGTCGCCACCGCCGTGCCGATCGCCTTGACCGCCATGGTGAAGGTGAACGCCTGCGGCTGGACGATGTGCGCGACGTTGTCCGCCTCCAGCGAATGCAACGGCTGGACGGGCACGTTGAAGGTCGGGTTGAACGAGTCGATCGGCGTCACCGCGACGCCGTTCAGCATCACCGTCAGCCGGGTGTCCCATTTCAGGGCGTCGGGCATGGTGTCTCACTCCTTCTGGTGTTCCTGCTCGCTCAGCCCTTGAGCACGAGGTCGATCGTCAGCCGGTGGATCGCTCCCGCGTAGACCACCTCGACGCTCATGTCGACGGACCGGTTCGCCCGGGCGGTGCTGATCTCCTCGGCCTCGACGGGGATGAGGTCCGCCGTGTCCTTGTCCAGCAGTGCCAGCAGCGGGATGACGACGCCGAATCCGTCGATGACCTGCCGCGCCACCAGTGGCGACAGCACCGCCTGCACGACCGTCTCGACGGTGCGGAGCCCGACCCGGGACAGGCGCACGTTGCCGAGCGCCGGGATCAGGGCGGCCTTGATCCGGAAGTTGATGTCGTCGAGGACGCGGACGATGTCGACGTACTTCTTGTCGTGGCTCCAGTCCGAGGTGTAGCCCTCGCCGAGGTACAGGGCCTGGCCCGGCAGCAGCACCGGCTTGGTGATCCAGTTGACCCCGACCTGGTTGAAGGCGTCGATCTCGTTGTCCGAGAACACGTCGGGCATCGCGACGCTGATCGGCTTGAGCAGCAGCGAGATGTGCGGCTCGCAGCCCGCGATGACGCCGGCCAGTGCCGCGGCGACGTCGTCCGGAGACTTGTGGGCGATCAGCACCATCCGCTCGTCGATGAGCGGCGGGACGACGAGGGTGGCCAGCTCGTCGGTGCTCACGCCCTGATCGAGCATGGCCACGCCGATCCGCTCCTTGCCGTCGCCGAGATCGGCCGTCACGTGGTTCTTCAGCTTCGTGAGGGCGTCCGTGTTGTCCGAGCTGTTCGAGGCGAGCGGGGTGCGGGCGAGCAGCACGATCTGGACGTCGAGCTTGTCGACCTCGGTCAGGCCGTCCTCCCACTTGGGGGAGTCCGGCGCCAGCGGGACGCCCCAGACCACGGTCGGGGGCGGGGTCTGCGCGAACGCCGTGCGGATCGCCGTCGCCAGGTCGCTGTCGCTCTCCTGGGTGACTTTCGTTCCGACGCTGTAAGTGGCGCTCAGCTCGCTGTCCAGGGTGAGATCGAAAGTGGCAGCGGCCCCCGTGGACGGCGTGCTCACGGCGGTCACCGTGTGGACCTCCGACTGGACGTGGCCGGCCTGCGTGGCGTCGGTGAACCGCACCAGCACCGGTGCCGGAACCTTCGCTGCCACGGTGGCCTTTTTGTCTCCCTTGGTCGCCTGCGCCGTCAAGGTGGTCCCGCCGAGGGACTTGAGCTTCTCCGCGGCCGAGACCGGCGAGGTGAACCGCACCGGGTCCGTGGTCGGCGTACCGAATCCGGCCCGGCCGACGATGGCGATGTTGCCGAACGCCCGCACCGCCGGTGCGAACAGTTCGCTGCGGGTGTTGACCGTGATGTATTTGACCGGCATCGACCGCTCCCTACGTGATGCGGTGACGGCGCGTCGGTCCGGGCCGATCCTGGGCCGGACGAGAACTCGTCCGGGGCGGTCCCGGCCGACAGGCTTCGAAGGTGGTCTGCAGGTTTCGGGTCTTCAGGTTCCAGGGGCGCCCTCTCGCTCAGGTCGTGGTCTCGAATGCGGCTACGAAGCCGTCCGTGGCCAGCAGGTCGGTCACCTGCTGCTCCAGGCCGGCGGGTTCGGGGTTCGGAAACGTCGCAGCCCTGGGGAAGACCGCCAGCCATGCGCCGGCGGCCAGCACCGCCCCGCCGTCGTACTCGTCGGGGTGCGGACGGGACTCGTCCAGCGCCTGCCGGCTCTGCACCAGGCGGCGCAGCGCGCCGGCGAGGTCGTCCAGGTCGGGGAAGACCAGCGCCGAGATGTGCAGTCGGAAGGTGCGGCCGGGCGCGGCGGGGTCGAAGGGCGGGGGCTGCGCGTAGTGCAGCCGGTAGAGCCGGGGGAAATCCGCCTGGAGTTCCTGGTAGTCGGCCACGTGGGCACGGCGCATCAGGTCGGCGAGGTCGAGGAACGCGAACCGGGCGGCGAACTCCTGCTGGGAGAGCCCGGTGAGGTCCTCGGAGGCGAGGGCGTCCAGCGCGCCACTGGTCAGCGCGACCTGGGCGGTGACCCGGGTGTCCAGCGCGACGTCGATCCAGAGCGGCGGGCCGGTGCGAGGGATCTCCAGGACGGCCCGCGCCTGGGCGGTGTCGGGCAGCAGCTTCTCCCAGTTCGCCCGTACCGTCAGCGGGTCGTCGAGCGGAACCTGGAACTGCGTCGTCAGGACGTGGGGGGCCTCCAGGACCCGCACTTCCAGGGTGCTGGGCTCGTACACGGACGCCAGCAGCGAGCGCAGCCGGTTCTTGTCGGGGTCGTCGGCGGGTACCAGCAGGTCCTGGATCCGGGGCGGATCCAGGTATCGGATCATCAGCTGATCGCAGAATGTGTTCATGCCAAATCCCGCGTGCGTCGCGCACTGTGCATGGTGAATCGCGCGGACCGTCCGTCACGAAGCGCACGGGGGGTGTCGCTTCGGACCGGACGCTCGGTTCACGGCCACCCTACGCCGCCCCTTTTCGACCGGACAGCCCTGACGGTCAGTGGCTCCCGCGCCCGGCGTCCGGTCCGGGCGCTAGTGCTCCGGCAGTTCCTGGGCAGGCAGTCGGCCGGCCCGGACGGCGTCGACCAGCGCCCGGTGGTCGCGTTCGTTCCGGTCGGCGTACGCCTCGGCGAACGGCACCAGGGCGCGGTCGAACGCGTCGCCGTTGCCCAGGTACGCGGCGATGGCGATCCGGTCGCCGGAGCGGGCGTGGGCGCGGGCCAGGGTGAAGCCGCAGATCTCGCCGAACGCCTTCATGCCGGCCGGCAGCAGGTCCTCGGCGACCACGATGCCCTTCCAGTCGCGCAGTTGGCGGACGTAGAAGTCGCGGCGCCGGCCGTCGATGCCCAGCGCCCGCTCCCAGCCCAGGAAGATGTCGCTGGCGGCCTGCATCAGCCGCTGGCCGGAGACCACCCGTTCGCCCTGGTTGTCGTACTCGCCGGAGCCGAGGTGGGCGGCCAGGACGGACTGGTCGGCCTCCTTGGCCTGGAGGAACAGCGGGTCGCGGCCGTCGCGGCCGAGCAGCAGGAAGATCCAGCAACGGGTGCCGACACTGCCGACGCCGACCACCTTGCGGGCCACGTCGACCAGCCGGTAGTCGGCCAGCAGGGTGCGCCGGTCGGAGGCGAGGGTGCGGCCGTAGCGCTCGATCATGCCGTGGAACTCCTGCTCCAGCGCGGCGCGTTCGATCTCCGGCAGCAGTTCGTCGATGGGCACCAGCAGCGGCGGGTCGGGGGCGATCCGCACCTCCCCGTCGATCACCCGGGTGAGCTTGTCGAAGACCTGGAGGCTGTCGCGGGTACGGGCCTTCGCCATGCTGCGGTCCAGCGCCTTCCGGCCGCGCTTGCGGAGGTGCTCGGTGGCCAGCGCCCGGAGCCGGTCGGCGTCCATCCGGCTGTACCAGACGTCGAGGTTGCGCATGCCGGCGAAGCGGATCATCGACTCGCGGTAGGCGCGGACGGTCGCCCGGACGATGCCGGCCCGCACTCCGTCGTCGAAGTCGTTGGCGCGTCCAGCGATCACCAGGCTGGCCGCCAGCCGCTTCACGTCCCACTCCCAGGGGCCGGGCAGCGTTTCGTCGAAGTCGTTGATGTCGAACAGCAGTTGACGCTCCGGCGAGGCCAGCAGTCGGAAGTTCAGCAGGTGGGCGTCACCGCACAGCTGGGCCCGGATGCCGGAGTCGGGCGAGCCGGCCAGGTCCGAGGCCATGATCGCGGCGGCGCCCCGGTAGAACCGGAACGGCGACTCCGTCATCCGGGCGTACCGGATCGGCACCAGCTCCGGCACCCGGGTCGCCGACTGCGCCTGAAGGATCTTCAGCGGGTCCGGACGGTTCTTCCCGGGCCGGAACTCCGCGTGGCTCGAACGCGGGGCACGGCGCCGGGCCGCCCGCCCGAGCGCCGCCCGCTCCTCGGGCGTCGCGCCCGGCACGGCCCGGATCGCCGTGGTCGACTCCTGTGCCATCAGAGGCCTCCTCGCGGTTCTTGCGGCCGCCGTTCTCGATGCCCGGCGGGCGCCCACCCCCGATCATCTCGGCACCGGCCGGATCCGGCCTGTCGGAGTGGTGCGGCTGTGTCGGTCGCGCCCGGTGACCGGCGGCCCGCGACGAGGGGGACGCGACCGACAGCGCGCCGCCGAGGGCGCCGAGGGCGACGGGCCGTCCGGTCCGCGCGAGTTGGGCCCGGACGAGGCGGGCCGGCCGGCGCTCGCGCGGCTCCGCAGCCACTCGGCGGGCGGCCGGGCGGTGACTCACTGTGTCGAGCGCCGCCGGCAGGCAGTTCGGACACCGTGCGACACCCGGGGCCACCCGCCCGTCCGGCCGCTGCCCGCGCTCACTTCGGCGGCTCAGCGCCCCCTGACGGACCAGTAGGGTGCGGCGTGCGCCAGGGCGCGGCCCTCCAGGGCGGCGACCAGGCGTTCGAAGAGGTGGAGGGCGGCAGGGCCGGACCAGTCCGGCGGCAGGACCTGCGGGGGCAGGCCGGGGTCGCGGAACGGGAGCTTGCGCCAGTCGTCGACCACCGACAGGTAGCCGACGAAGGCGTCCCGGCCGTCCACGAACGCGGCGGTGGCCAGCAGGTCGGCCTCGGCGGTCCGGTCGGTGAGGAACTCCCGGTAGCGGCGGTCGATCTCGGCCAGGTCCCAGCCCTTGCGGACCATTCCGGCGAGGTCCTGCCCGCCCACGTGGTCGCCGGTGAAGACGGCGCACTGGTCGGTCAGGTCGAGTTCGGCGATGGCCCGGACGGCGGCGGGGAGCATCCGGGCGGGAGCGATCCACACCGCCGCGCCGATGTTGCCGAAGCCGAGCGCGGCCAGGTGCGCGGTCAGCTGGTGGCGCTTGGCCCGGGCGGACTCCGGCACCGAGAAGTTGACGAGGCACCAGCCGTCGGCGAGGTCGGCGGGCTGCCGGGCGTGCCAGATCACCTCGTCGCCGGCGGCCAGCGCCTCCAGCGCGGCGGGCGTCAGCGCGTAGCCGCGCACCCCGGAGCGGGTCTGCGGCTCCAGCCAGCCGCGCTGCTTGAGGCGGAACACCGCGGTGCGGACGCTGGAGGCGTCCAGGCCGGCCTGGGTGAGCAGCTCGACGGTGCCGGCGATCGGCATCCAGTTGCCCAGCTTGCGGACGACGGCGCCGAGGAAGGTCACCAGCACGGTCCGGGAACGGCGCGCCGCGGCGGGCCGGGCCTCCATCGTCTCGCTCATCCCACCGAGTATGGCGGACGCCGAACCGATGATCGGACCGCGCTGGTCATGCGGACACCTCGATCCGGCCCGGCGTCCACCGCAGGTGCACCGTCCCGGGAGCGCCGTCGCGCAGCAGCGACAGCCGCGGCGGGATCCGGTCGGTGCGCGAGGTGGGCGGCCGGCGGCGACCGGCCCGCCACTGCACCGGCCACTCGGCGCCCGCGCCCCGGTAGTCCTGTTCGGCGGCCGCGTGCAGCGTCCACTGCGGGTCGTACAGCTGGGTGCGGCCCAGCGCGCACAGGTCGGCGCGCCCGGCCAGCAGGATCGAGTTGACGTCGTCCCAGGAGGAGATCGCGCCCACCGCGATCACCTGCACCCCGGCCGGGGCGGCCACCCGGTGGCGGATCCGGTCGGCGAACGGCGTCTGGTAGGAGCGCCCGTAGGCCGGCCGCTCGTCCTTGGCGACCTGCCCGGAGGAGACGTCGATCGCTGCCGCGCCGTGCTCGACGAAGGCCCGGGCGATCTCCACCGCATCCTCCGCGGTGGTGCCGTCCGGCAGCCAGTCGGTCGCCGAGATGCGCACCGTCACCGGGATCCGCTCCGGCACGGCCCGCCGGACCGCGTCGAACACCTCCAGCGGGAAGCGCAGCCGCCGCTGCAGGCTCCCGCCGTACTCGTCGGTGCGGCGGTTGGCGACGGGGGAGAGGAAGGAGGAGAGCAGGTAGCCGTGCGCGGCGTGCACCTCGATCAGGTCGAAGCCCGCGTCCACCCCGCGTCGGGCGGCTGCCTCGAAGTCGGCGACCACCCGGTCCAGATCGGCCCGGGTCGCCTCGCGCGGCACGTGGCAGCCCGGCCCGTACGGCAGCGCGGACGGGCCGATCACCTCCCAGTTGCCGTCCGGCAGCGGCTCGTCGATGCCCTCCCACATCAGCCTGGTCGAGCCCTTGCGGCCGGAGTGTCCGAGCTGCAGGCCGATCTTCGCCGAACTGCGCTCGTGGACGAAGGAGGTGACGCGCCGCCAGGCCTCGCGCTGCCCGTCGTCCCACAGGCCCGCGCAGCCCGGGGTGATCCGGCCCTCGGGGGAGACGCAGACCATCTCGGTCATCACCAGGCCCGCGCCGCCGAGCGCCTTGGAGCCCAGGTGCACCAGGTGGAAGTCGCCGGGCACGCCGTCCGTCGCGGAGTACATGTCCACCGGCGAGACGATGATCCGATTGTTCAGTTCCAGTGCGCCGATCCGCACCGGCTGGAACATCGCCGGGGCCGCCGCCGTCCCCTGCCGTGCGGCGAACTCGCCCTCCACCAGGGCCGCGAACTCCGCGTCCCGCTCCTTCAGGTTCTCGAAGGTGATCCGGCGCGAGCGGGTCAGCAGGTTGAAGACGAACTGGGCCGGCTCCTGGTCGGCGTACATGCCGATGTTCTCGAACCACTCCAGCGAGGCCTGCGCGGCCCGCTGCGTCGACTCCACCACCGGCTTGCGCTCCGCCTGGTACGCGGCCAGCGCCTCGGGCACGGACGGCTGCTCGTGCAGGCAGGCCGCCAGCGCCAGGGCGTCCTCCATGGCGAGCTTGGTGCCGGAGCCGATCGAGAAGTGCGCGGTGTGCGCGGCGTCGCCCAGCAGCACCACCTCGCCGTCGTACCAGCGTTCGTTGCGGACGGTGGTGAAGTTCAGCCAGCGCGAGCGGTTGGACAGGACCTGATGGCCCTTCAGCTCCTCGGCGAAGATCTCGGCGATCCGGGAGACCGCGTGCTCGTCCGACTCGCCCGGCCCGAACTCCCGCCCGTCGGTGCGGTCGAAACCGGCCCGCCGCCACACCTCCTCGTGCATCTCCACGATGAACGTCGAACCCGCCTCCGAGTACGGGTAGCCGTGGATCTGCATGGTGCCCCACTGCGTCTGCTTGACGAAGAACTGGAACGCCTCGAAGACCAGGTCGGTGCCGAGCCAGATGTACTTGTTGCGCCGGCGGTCCAGCGACGGGCGGAACACCTCGGCGCGCTCGGCCCGCACCGCGGAGTGCACCCCGTCCGCGGCCAGCACCAGGTCGTGCCCGGCCCGCAGCTCCTCGACGCCCGGCGCCGTAGTGCGGTAGTGGACGCGCACGCCGAGCTCCGCCGCCCGCTGCTGGAGGATCCGCAGCAGCTCCTTCCGGCCCATCGCGGCGAAGCCCTGCCCGCCGACGGTGAACCGGTGGCCGCGGAAGTCGACGTCGATGTCGGTCCAGCGGGCGAAGCCGCGCTCCATCGCGGCGTGCACCGTCTCGTCCGCGCCCGCGATGCCGGTCAGCGTCTCGTCGGAGAACACCACGCCGAAGCCGAAGGTGTCCTCGGGGGCGTTGCGCTCCCACACCGTCACCCGGTGCGCCGGGTCCAACTGCTTCATCAGCGAGGCGAAGTACAGCCCACCGGGCCCGCCGCCGACCACCGCGATCCTCATGCCGTGCCCTCCACTGCCGTACCGTCGCCCGCCGTGCCCGCCGCCGAGTCCCCGACGAGCCGGCGGAGCCGGAAATGCTGGAGCTTGCCGCTCGGATTGCGCGGCAGCGCCTCGACGAACCGCACCTCGCGCGGGTACTTGTACGGCGCGAGCTGCTGCTTCACGTGGTCCTGGATGCTCCGGGCGGTCGCCGCGTCCGCCGCCACGCCCGCCCGCAGCACCACGAACGCGCAGACCACCGAGCCGCGTTCGGCATCGGGCGCGGCCACCACCGCCGACTCCAGCACGTCCGGGTGGGTGTCCACGGCGGCCTCCACCTCCGGGCCCGCGATGTTGTAGCCGGACGAGACGATCATGTTGTCGCTGCGCGCCCGGTACCAGAAATAGCCGTCCTCGTCGCGGACGAAGGTGTCCCCGGTGACGTTCCAGCCGTTGACGACGTAGTCCGCCTGCCGCTCGTCGTCCAGGTAGCGGCAGCCGACCGGGCCGATCACCGCCAGCCGGCCCTCGACGCCCGGGCCGAGCTCCTCGCCGTCCGGGCCCAGCACCGCGGCCCGGAACCCCGGCACCGGCCGGCCCGTCGCACCGGGACGGATCTCGTCCCCGGCCGCCGAGACGAAGATGTGCAGCAGCTCCGTCGCCCCGATGCCGTCCACCACCCGCAGACCGGTCTCCGCCCGCAGCCGCTCCCACACCTCCCGGGGAATGTGCTCACCCGCGCTCACCGCGACCCGCAATCCCGAAAGCCGCTGCGCCAGACCGGACTTGACGATCTGCCGGTACGCGGTCGGCGCCGTCGCCAGCACCGTCACCCCGTGCTCCGCGACCAGCGCCGCCAGCTCCGCCGGCGTCGCCGACTCGGTCAGGAACGCGCACGCCCCCGCCCGCAGCGGGAACACCACCAGCATCCCCAGCCCGAAGGTGAACGCCAGCGGCGCCGTGCACGCCACCAGGTCGTCCGGCCGCAGCCGCAGCGTGCACCGGCCGAAGGTGTTGTCGATCGACAGCAGATCGCGGTGGAAGTGCACCGTGACCTTCGGGACGCCGGTGGTCCCCGAGGTCGGCCCGAACAGCGCCACGTCGTCCGCCGCCGTGTCCGCCGCCGCGAACCGGCCGGCCTTCCCGGCCGCCCGCCGCACCAGGTCGTCCGCCGCGTCGCCGCCGACCGCCACCACCGCGAGGCCGGGCAGACCGCGCACCTCGTCCAGGCCTCTCACCTCGTCCAAGAAACGGTGGTCGACCAGCGCCACCGCCGGCCGGGTCTTCGCCACGATCGGCCCCAACTCCCGCGCACGCAACGCCGCCATGGTCGCCACCGCGATCCCGCCGGCCCGCAGCACGCCCAGCCAGGCCGCCACCGCCCACGGATTGTTCGGCGAACGCAGCAGCACCCGGTTGCCCGGCACCAGCCCCAGATCCTCGGTCAGCACCTGCGCGACCTGCGCCGACCGCGACTGCAACTCGCCGTACGTCCACACCTCCCCGCCCGGCGTGCGCAGCGCCGGCCGGTCCGGACCGAACTCCGCCACCTGACGGTCCAGCAACTCGACTGCGGCGTTCAGCCGTTCGGGATACTTCAGCAGCTCGGTGGTGAACTCCAGCACCGGCCACTGCCCGACCGGCGGCAGGTGGTCGCGCGCGAAGGTGTCACGGAAACCGGACTCCGTCATCTGCCGTCCCCCGCCCGGATCATGCCCTCCTGGACCACCGTCGCCAGATGGACCCCGTCCGGCGTGAAGAACCGCCCCTCGCCGAGGCCCCGGCCCGACTCCGCCGCCACCGCCTGCTGCGCGTACAGCAGCCACCCGTCCAACACCCCCGGGCGCGGCGGACGGTGGAACCACATCGCATGGTCCAGGCTCGCCGTCACCAGCCCCGGCCGGGCCCACGCCAGGCCCAGCACCCGCAGCACCGGCTCCAGCACCGTGTAGTCGCAGACGTACGCCAGCGCCGCCGCGTCCCGCTGCGCCTCGCTCAACCCCTCCACCGGCCGCAGCGCGTCGAACGGCCGCACCCAGACCGCCTGGTGCGGCGCCCGCCCGCCGTCCACCGACAGGTACACCGGGCCGGGCACGTGCCGCAGGTCGAAGCTGCGCCCGGCCGACCAGTAGTCCCTGGAGGCCTCGGTCATCGTCCCGCCCTCGCGCTCCGCCAAGTACGCGGCGGAGCCCGGCAGTTCCTCGGGCCCGGGCAGACCGTCGGCGGCCCAGTCGGGCAGCGCGGCGGCGAAGCTGCCGCCGCCCTCGCCCGCCGCGAAGTTGGCCAGGCACACGTACAGCGCCTTGCCGCGCTGGTAGGCGCGCACCTGCCGGGTCGCGTAGCCGCGGCCGTCGCGCAGCAGCTCCACCTCGTGGCGCACCGGTTCGCCGATCTCGGCGGGCCGCATGAAGTAGGAGTGCATCGAGTGCAGAACCTTGCCGTCCTCGACCGACCGCATGGCCGCGGCCGCCGCCTGCGCGACCAGGTCGCCGCCGTACGCCTTGGGCCACGGGCAGGGCTGGGTGACGGCGGTGAACGCGAGGTCGAAGTGCTCGGGCGCGACGGGCTCCAGGGCGACGGCCGCGCCGAAGAACTCCGAGGTGGTGTCGGCCATCAGGGCCGGTCCAGCCAGTCGGGCAGCTCCGCGTCCGGCACCTCGGGCAGGTTGACCACGATGTTCTCCGGGGTGCGGGTGGTCATCCAGGTCAGCGGGCGGTTGCGGTCGACGTTGCACTCCACGTGCGGCATGAACGGCGGGACGAACACCCAGTCGCCCTCCGCCAGGTCGACGTAGTCGGCGAACTTCGCGCCGAAGTAGATCCGGCCCCGGCCGGACAGCACGTAGCCGCCGGTCTCCGCCTCGCCGTGGTGGTGCGGCACCGACCGGTAGCCCGGCTCGTTGCCGACCTTGCCGAACCACAGGCGGGTGGCCGGGGTGTGCTGGATGCTGATGCCGGAGATCCGGGTGGCGCCGGCCGACTGCCCGGTGTCCCCGGGCTCGTCGCCCGCCCTGGTCACCACCGGGACCACCAGGCCGCTCTCGGTGGCGTACATCGAGTTGTCGCCGTCGAGCAGGTACGAGCTGTAGTCGGGGGAGTTGCCGGGGGTGGGGTCCATGGGAAGCTCCTCGTCGTGGCTGGGGGTCGGTTCGAGAGGGTTCGCTCTGATGGATCGTCGGCTCTGCCGTGGCCGGCGGCGGTGCGGCTCGCCGGTCGCGGCGGTCAATCGGTGAGGCGCACCGTGTTGCGCAGCGCGCCGATGCCTTCGATCGACGTCTCCAGCACGTCGCCGTCGGCCAGGAAACGCTGAGGGTCGCGGGCCGCGCCGACGCCGCCGGGCGTGCCGGTCAGCACCAGGTCGCCCGGGCGTAGCAGGGTGAACGAGGAGACGTACGCCAGCAGGTCGGCGGCGTCGAAGACCAGCGTCCTGGTGCTGGCGCGCTGCACCTGCTCGCCGTTGACCCGGCAGACCACCGCCAGCCCGGCCGCCGGGTCCACCTCGTCCGGGGTGACCACCTCCGGGCCGACCGGGCAGGACCCGTCCCAGGCCTTGCCCTGCAACCACTGCGTCGTCCGGTTCTGCCAGTCCCGCACCGAGACGTCGTTCGCCACCGTGTAGCCGGCGATCCCGGCCAGCGCCGTCGTCCGGTCGGCGCGGTGCAGTGGCGCGCCGACCACCACCGCGAGCTCCGCCTCCCAGTCGACCTGCAGGCCGCGCGGCAGCACCAGGTCGTCCTGCGGGCCGGTCAGGGTGTCGGCGAACTTCGCGAACAGCGTGGGGTGGGCCGGGAGTTCACGCCCCATCTCGCGGATGTGCTCGGTGTAGTTCAGCCCGCAGCAGAGCACCTTGGCGGGCGTGGGCAGCGGCAGCACCGGGACGGCGCCGGGGATCTCCGCGCCGGCCCGCACCGGGGCGCCGGCGCGGAGGAACGCCGACAGGTCGGGGGCCGGCAGCGCGTGCCAGACCTCCCCGTGCCGGACGGCGGCGCTGGTGCCGCCGCCCGGGCGGCCGACCGTTGCGAGACGCATGGGAGAGACCTCCACTTCGGCACCGCTGTCCGCCACCCGGTGCCGGGCGCGTTGTTTCAATGGTTCTGCGACCGTCACAGAACTGTCAATAGCTGCTACGGTGACGCACCGACGGCACCCGACCCGCAGGAGTCCTCCATGGCGAGCTACTCGGCCCCCGTTCCGGTCAACCCCGCGTCGCTGCCCGAGCCGCGCGGTTACTCGCACGGCACGCTCTGCGGCAACACCCTGCACCTCGGTGGCCAGACCGCCCTGGACCGGAACATGCGGATCGTCCCCGGCGGCATCGTCGAACAGTTCCGGCAGGCCTTCGGCAACGTCCTCGCCACCCTCGCCGAGGCGGGCGGCCGTCCGCAGGACCTGGTCAGCATCACCCTCTACCTCACCGACATCCCCGACTACCAGGCGCACGGCAAGCAGATCGGCGAGGTCTGGCGCGAGCTCGCCGGCCCGGTCTACCCGGCGATGGCCGGCATCGGCACCACCGCGCTGTGGCAGCCCGAGGCGGTGATCGAGATCCTCGGCGTCGCGGTGATCCCGGACGAGCGGCTGATCCGCCCGGAGTCGTCCTGATCTGTCACGGTCGATCGATATTCGGGACACGGCAACGCCGAAGGGCGGTGGCGCGCAGGGGAGGGGATTCCCTGCGCGCCACCGCCCTCCGGCGGGTCGCGGGTGGAGCGTCGTCAGCCGGCGAAGGCCGCCGTGCCGTGCGGGGTGCCAAGCCCGGTCGGGCCGTCGTAGCCGGTGGTGGCGGTGCACAGGTAGCTCGGCGAGCAGCTGCCGTTGGAGCCGGTGGTGACGTCGTACAGGGAGCCGGTGTGCGCGTACGGGAACGAGGACGGGTAGGAGCCGGTGGACGGCGTCCCCGCCAGCGCGTACACGCTCGCGATGATCGGCGAGGAGGCGCTGGTACCGCCGTACACCGCCCAGCCGCTGCCGCCGTACGTCTGGTAGACGGCGACGCCGGTGGCCGGGTCGGCGACCGCCGAGACGTCGGCTATGGCGCGCTTGGCGCAGCCGGTGTCCTTCTGCCAGGTCGGCTTGGCGTCGTAGGCCGAGCAGCCGGATCCGGTGCCCTCGGTGGAGCTGGTGTACCAGACCGACTCGCCCCAGCCGCGGGTGCTGGAGTTGCGGCTCAGCGAGGTGCCGCCGACCGCGGTGACGTACTTCGAGGCGGCCGGGTACTGCGCGCCGTACGCGCTGTCGCCGGAGGAGACCGTGATGGCCACGCCCGGGTGGTTGAAGTACGAGCTGTCGTACGAGGTGTCGGACGAGGACTCGCCGCCGCCGTAGCTGTTGGACACGTACTTGGCGCCCAGCGCGACCGCCTCGTTCACCGACTTGCCGAGGTTGGCCATGGTCGCGCTGGTCGCCTCGACCAGGATGACGCGCGCGTTCGGCGCGACCGCCGAGACCATGTCCAGGTCGAGCGAAATCTCGCCCGCCCAGCCGGAGTTGGGGCTCGGCAGCGAGGAGCCGCCGGTCTGGTTGACCTTCTTGAAGCAGCCGTTCGCGGTGGTGCAGGCCGGCAGGCCGTACTGTGCGCGGTAGACCGCCATGTCGGCCTCGGCGTTCGGGTCGTCGTACGCGTCGACGATCGCGATGGTGGCGCCCGCGCCACCGTTCGCCGGCAGGTTGTACGCACTCGTCAGGTCCGACGGGCCGTAGCCGGACGGGGTCGCGTTCGGCGTGACGCCGAGGGCGTGGACGTGCTGGGCCGCGTTGGTGACCTTCAGCGCGTGGCAGCCCATGGTGTCGCCCTTGGCGAGCGTGTCGCACGCCCGCACCCAGGACACCCCGCCCTTGCTGTACGTGGTGGGCGCGGACCGGGCGTCGGCCGGCGAGGCCGCGGCCAGGCCGGTGAACGCGGTGAGGGCGAGCGCGGCGGCACTGATGAGGGTGGGCGCGGTGGGGGTACGCAAGGAACTGCCTCCAGGGGTCGGAGCACAACGGAGAGGCCGCCGGCGGCGGACGGGCCGAACACGCGGCGGGGCAGGCAGGAGCGGCAGCATGACTGGGGGCACCGGGGCTCCTGCACCGGGGGTGATCGCACGGTTGAGCCGTCACCGACGCTAGTGATGGTGTCCCGTCAACTGCAATGAGCGGCAAGGAGATTGGACCCGTCCTTTACCGCTCGGGGGTCCCAGGTGACGGTTCCTCCATACACAGAACCGCGGAGGTAAAGGACGCCTGTGTTTCTCATCCGGGAACTGGAGCTCCACCGACGGCCGGGCGCTGCTGATGGTCACCCCGGACAAGTCCCCCACCCCGGTCGAGTACACCCTCCAGGGCCTGGCCGGGAACTCGGCGACCGGCCAAGCCGGCACCCTGGTGCCGGCCGTGATCCGGGGCACCGGCCTGACGGTGGGCAGACGGATCAACCTGGAGAACAGCTCCACGAGCAGCCGGAATCCGGTCTGGCCGCAGTCGGTGAACGCCGACGGCACCGCACTGAACGTGCTGGTCGACACCAGGAACCTGGCACCCGGCCACTACGACCTGGTGCGCGACGGCATGGGCTACACCCAGGGCCAGCCCTCGCCGGGCTACGTCCCGAACGCGTTCGAGGTCACCGCGGCCGACAACCCCGCCAAGTCCCGCTTCGTGCCACTCGACCCGGCCCGTCTGCTGGACACCCGTGACGGCACCGGCGCCCCCAAGGCCCGGGTCGGCGCGGGCCAGAGCGTCGGCCTGCGGGTGGCGGGCGTCAAGGGCGTCCCGGCGGACGGCGTCACCGCCGTGGTGATGAACCTGACGGCCGCGTCGCCGACGGCGACCGGCTGGATCACCGTTCACGCCGACGGACGGCCGCTGCCCGCCACGTCGAACCTCAACTTCACCGCGGGCCGGACCGTCGCCAACCTGGTGACCGTCCCCGTGGTGAACGGCAAGGTCGACCTGCGCAACAGCGCCGGCACCGTCGACCTGATCGCCGACGTCGCCGGCTACTACTCGGCGACCGGCACCAGCACGTTCTCCCCGGCCACCCCGCAGCGGCTGCTCGACACCCGCGACGGGACCGGCGCCCGGCAGGGCGCCGTCGGCGCGGGCGGCCTCGTCAGCGTCCAGGTCGGCGGCGTCGGCGGCGTCCCGTACGGCGCGACCGCCGTGCTGCTGAACGTCACGGTCACCAACCCGACCGACACCGGCTACCTGACCGCCTACCCGCACGGCACCGACCGCCCCGGCACCTCCAGCCTCAACTGGACGCCGGGCCAGACGGTTTCGCACCAGGTCCTGGTCCCGGTGGTCGACGGCCGGGTGGTGTTCTACAACTCCACCGGGACGGTGAACGTCACCGCCGACCTGACCGGCTGGTTCACCGCCTGACCGACCGACAGCACCCCGCGGGCCGCCGACGCACCCAGCGCCGGCGGCCCGTGGGCGTTACAGGTCCCGGAAGATCCGGTAGCCGGTCTGGATGAAGCGGCCGTCCAGCCGGGGGCCCGCGTTGGTCAACGCGGCCAGGGCGGTGCCGCGCCGGGGGCAGAAGGCGATGAAGGAGGTGCAGCCGCGGGTGCCGCCGGAGTGGAAGAGGACATCGCCGTCGGGGGTCGGGCGCAGGTTCCAGACCAGGCAGATCCGGTCCGTGGAGCGGGGTTTGACCAGGCGGGGCCGCTGGACGTCGCGCAGCGCGGCGGTCAGGGCAGTGGTGGGGGCGGCGGCCGGGTCGAGGTGGACGGTGAGGTAGCGCAGCAGGTCCCGGGCGGTGGAGCGGACGGCGCCGGCGCCCGGCAGGGCGGGGATCTGCCAGGGTGGCAGGGGGCGTTGGCGGAAGTGCCCGACGGCGGCGCCGGGTTCGCAGTCGGTGCCGGTGAGTCCGAGCGGGGCGCTGATCCGGGAGGTGAGCAGCGCCGGGTACGAAGTGCCGGCCCGTTCGGCGAGCGTCCGGCCGAGCAGGCCCACGCCGTAGTTGGAGTAGTGCACCCGGTCACCGGGCGGATTGCGCAGGCGGGTTCGGTCCATCGCCCGGTCCAACTCGGCGACGGAATACGCCGCGTACGGGTTGGTGAACCAGGCGGGCAGCGCCGAGCGCCGCAGGCCGGGCGGCAGGCGGGGGAGTCCGGAGGTGTGGGTGGCCAGGTGGAGGAAGGTGAGCGGCACGTCCGCGACGGTGACGGTGTCCCGGTGCCGGACCTCGCCGCGGGCGGCCAGTTCGGCGAGCAGCAGGGCGGTGAACGTCTTGCTCACCGAGCCGAGTTCGAAGCCGGTGTCCGGTGTCACGGGCTCGCCGGAGCTGCCGTCGGTCCGGCCGTGGCAGAGCAGCCGCTCGCCGTCGGGGCAGACGACGGCGAGGGCGACGGCCGCGCCGCGCGGCACGGTGCGGGTCAGGGTGGCGAGCTGCGGATCCACCGGGCGCACCGGACTCGCCGGGTTCACCGGACTCACCGGGTTCACCGCGCTCACCGGAGCGCGCGGGCGAGAGTGAGGGTGCCGGCCAGCACGCCGACCACGGCGGTGTGCTCGTTGTCCTTGAACGCCCGCTCGGGGTCCTCGTCGACCGGGTCCAGGTCGCGCGGCAGCAGACCGTCCGCGCGCTGGGCGGCGACCAGCTGCTCCCAGTTCTGCGGGTCGCAGACCGGCTCGGGCAGGCAGGCGTCCACGATCAGCAGTTCGCCGAGCAGGTCCCACTGCCCGGTCTCCCGCCAGATGTCGGCCCACACCGGCAGCCAGGCGGCCAGGTACTCGCGCAGCGGTGCGGGCAGCCGTTCGGGCAGCGCACCCCAGTCGGTGAGGTGGAAGACGGTGTGGGTGACGCTGTAGCCGGTCGTCCAGTCGATCGCCCAGGGTTCGGGGCGGGCGCCCAGCCAGGTCGCCGCGGCGAGCGCGTCCCAGTCGGGGCGGCTCCCCAGCCCGATCACGTGCCGGGCGTTGGCGATGGCCAGGCGCCGGTTCGGCATCGTCTCCACGGCGTGCGTGGCGCGCAGCCCGTCGAGGCCGGACAGCAGTTCGTCCAGCGCCGGGTGCCGGTAGCCGGAACGGTGGAAGTGCAGGTACGTCTCCAGCGGGTCGCTGAGCAGCATGTGCCGGAACTGCCGTTCGTACAGCAGCTCGCCCTGGCGCAGCTGCTGCCAGCCGAAGTCCAGCAGCACCCGGGCGCGTTCGCGTTCGGTGGGGCCGGAGACGGTCTCGCGCAGCACCAGGGAGGCGGCCAGGGCGCATTCGCCGATCGGCTTGTACGCGTTGTCGGGGTCGGAGAGGTCGGCGCCCCCGTCGGGCGGCAGGGCGCCGTGGCCCTGCTCGTGCGCGGTGTGCAGCCACTCCAGCGCGCGGGTGGCCAACCGGTGGGCGTCCCCGAGCACGGCCGGGTTCATCCGGCGGCCAGGTGTGCGGCGACGGTGAGGTCGAGGGCGCTGCGCGCGGTGCCGTCGCCGGTCAGCGCCAACTGGCGCAGCAGCGGCGGGAGTTCCAGCGTGGACGGGGTGCCGGTGCGGTGCAGCCAGGCCAGCCAGCGGACCAGTCGGGCGGAGGTGCGGTGGTCGCGCCGCAGCACGGCGCGGGCGGCGCCGCGGGCGAGCGCGAGCGGGTGCTCCCGGGCGCGTTGGTGCACCGGGCCGTCCAGGGTCGGCAGGGCCAGGCAGGAGAGCTGCGCCATCCGCACCGACCAGTGCTGCCAGCCGTCCTCGCCGGGGTCGGGGGGCGGGGGCGGGGTGGGGGCCGACACGGGGTAGCCGGCCCGGGTGAGGAGCTCGGCGGTGGCCCGGTCGCGCCAGGTGTGGATCCCGGACTCGTCGGAGGGGAATACCCGGAACGCCTCGGCGACGATCTCGGTGGTCTCCGGCGGGGTCGGGGCGCCGGTGAGCAGGGCCGGGGCGAAGACGTCCGGGCCCAGCACGCGGACGCCGGCCAGCAGGGCCTGCGGCTCCGGCGCGGCGGGAGCAGGGGTGGGAGGAGCCGCGCCCTCGGCGCCGGTGAGGGCGTCGAGGGTGCGGCCTGCCGCCCACTCGGTCGCGGCAGCGAACTCCCGCTGGGGCGATTCGGCGAACGGCATAGGTGGACCACTTTCTTCCGATGATTCCGATCTGATGCCGGGTCGGTGCTACTTCTTCTCCTTGGGACCCTTCGGGGAGAGCAACAGGGCGAGCAGCAGCAGGCCGATGGCCTCGGGGCGGTACAGCGGCGCGTCGCTGACCGGCGACTCGTCCTCGGTCATCAGCGCCTTGACGGTGCCGAGTTCGGGCGCCGTGGCGCGGTGCGGAGCAAGCACGGTCTGGGCAAGCATCGGATACGCCTCCTTGGGGAAGGACGGACGTCATCGTCGGATCGACGATGTCCTTCCCCCACGCTAGGCGGGCTCCTGGAGCGACGCATGTGGAGTCCTGGCCGCCCGGAAGTGTCATGTCCGGGGCATGATTATGTGTCATGGTCGCGGCAAGCGGGAGGGTGGCCGTCGGGCGGGCGATCGGGGGAGCGGTCGCCCCCTCGTCGCCCGGGATTCCAGGCGACGCTGCTCGTGCTCGGCGCGGCTCGCCGTCGCCCGCGCATCCCGGCGGGCGTGGGTCGGCAGCATCGGCGCCGACCGGCCCGTCACGGCCGGCGGACCGGCGTGCCGAGGGCCTGCGGCGCGAGTGCGCGCAGCAGGCCCTCGAAGTCGGGTGCTGTCCTGTCGCCAAGTGTCAGTCGGAGAACAGCACTTGACGCACCTCCACGCCCAGGCCGGGAATCGCGGCGTCCGGGATCTGCGCCGCCAGCTCGACCGCCCGCTCCTCGTTCTCGCAGTCCACCAGGTAGAAGCCGCCCAGGAACTCCTTCGCCGCCAGGAACGGACCGTCCGTCACCACCGGCTGCCCGCCCCGCACCGACACCACCACCGACTGCGACGGGTCCGCCAGCGCCTGGGTGAGGATCAGCTCGCCGGAGTCCTTCAGCGCCTGGATGAACCGGCCGTGGCCGCTGCCGAGCCCGGCCTTCTCCTCGTCCGTCAGCGCGTCCAGCACCGCCGGGTCGATGTGCAGGCCGATCAGGAACTTCATCTCGCACTCCTCGTCGCTCGCGGGCCCCGGCCGGGGCCCCGCCCGTTGGTCGGAGCCGCCGACGCCGTCCTGACATCCCCGCCGGGAAAACTCCGCGAGATTTCCGGCTCCCTCCGGCGGCGGGATGTCAAGAACCGCGCCTCCGCTCCGACCGGACGACGGAACAGTCGAGAGAAAGAGGAGCGTTCGAACATGCGAGTCGACCGGGCACGGTGGGGGCTGGCCCTGCTCATGCTGCCGACACTGATCGTCGCGATGGACGTGACGGCACTGCTACTCGCCCTCCCGCGGCTCAGCGCCGACCTGGGGGCGGACAACGTCGAACAGCTGTGGATCAGCGACAGCTACGGACTTGTGGTGGCCGGCCTGGTCATCACCATGGGCACCCTCGGCGACCGGATCGGCCGCCGGCGGCTGCTGCTCACCGGCGCGGCCGCGTTCGCCGTGCTCTCGGTGGTGGCCGCGTTCGCCGTCGATCCGCTGATGCTGATCGTGGTCCGGGCCCTGCTGGGCGTCGCCGGCGCGACGCTCGCCCCGTCCACGCTGTCGCTGATCACCAACATGTTCCGCGACGAGCGGGAACGCGGCCGGGCCATCGCGGTCTGGGCCACCGGCCAGTTCGCCGGCGGCGCGCTCGGGCCGGTGCTCGCCGGAGTGCTGCTCCAGCACTTCTGGTGGGGCTCGGTGTTCCTGATCGCCGTCCCGCCGATGGTGCTGCTGCTGGCCGCCGGGCCCGCGCTGCTCCCGGAGTTCCGCAGCGACCGGGCCGGCCGGCTGGACCCGGTCGGCGTCGGGCTGTCGCTGGCCGCGATGCTGCTGCTGGTGTACGGCGTCAAGCAGCTGGCCGTGGACGGCATCGCGGGCGGCTCGTCGCTCGGGCCGGCGGTCGCGCTGCTCGTCGGCGCGGTGCTCGGGCTGCTCTTCGTCCGCCGCCAACTACGGGTCGAGGAACCGCTGTTGGACCTGCGACTGCTGCGCAGCCGGCCGTTCGCGGCCGTCCTGGTCGGGCTGGTGCTGGCCGGTGTCGCGATGGCCGGCACCGGCCTGCTGGTCACCCAGTACCTGCAGAACGTGCTGGACCACTCGCCGGCCGTCTCGGCTGCGCTGTTCGCGCCCATGGGCCTCGGCGTCGCCGTCGGCACCATGACCGCGCCCGCGCTGGCCCGCCGGATGAAGCAGACCACCGCGATCGCCGGCGGCCTGGCCTGCTCCGCGCTCGGCGGGCTGCTGCTGGCCGCCGTCGACGGCTCGCTGGTGCTGGTGATGACCGGCATCACCGTGCTGGCCCTCGGCACCGGCCCGCTGTTCGCCCTCGGCACCGGCCTGGTCCTCGGCTCCGTCCCGCCGGAGCGGGCCGGCTCGGCGGCCTCGATGTCGGAGACCGGCAACTACCTCGGCGGTTCGCTCGGCTTCGCCCTGCTGGGCGTGCTGGCCGCCGTCGTCTACCGCCACCGCATGGACGGCGCCTCCGACTCGTTGGCCGGCGCGGTGGTCACGGCCCGCGAACTCCCCGCCGAGCAGGGCGCGGTGTTCCTCCAGCACGCCAGGGAGGCCTTCACCGGCGCGCTGCACGTCACCGGGTTCGCGGCCGCCGGGATCTTCGCCGTGCTGGTCGTTCTGGTTCTGACTATGCGTCAATCCAAGGTAGTGGCACCGGAGATGGAGTTGGAAGCGAGTCGCGGGTAACGCGAGGCGCCGGGCAGTCGGCTTCGACTGCCCGGCACCGGTTGGGCGGCGCTGCGCGGCTACAGGTCCCGGAAGGTGCTGAAGGCGGAGGCGATACGGCTCTGGAAGGCGTGGGTGACGGTGCCGGAGGCGGTCTTGCCGAAGACCTCCAGCCGGCCGTCCTGGCTCTCGCCCGCCACCGGGTTCGTCGCCAGTGCGCCGCCGAGCGAGCTCCAGGAGGTGGTCCAGGTGCTGTTCGGCGCCACCTGGTGGAGGTTCCACACGGTGCCGTCGGCCTTGCGGGCGAACATCTCCAGGTTGCCGTTGCGGCAGAGCACGACGGCGGGGTCGCCGACGAAGCCGTCGCCGGCGAAGGTCGCCCAGTTCGACCAGGTGCTGTTCGGCGCGACCTGCCAGCTGGTGGTGATCCGGCCGTCGGCGGTGCGGGCGAAGATCTCCTGGGAGCCGTTCTGGCCGATCCCGATCACCGGGTCGGAGACGACGTTGCCGCCGTGGTCGAACCAGCTCGTCGTGAAGGTGCTGTTCGGCTTCACCTGCCACCGGGACATGATGTGCCCGTTCGTGGTGCGGGCGTACACCTCAAGGCTGCCGTTGGCGCCGTAGGCCACGGTGGGGTTGCCGACGAAGTCGGCGCCGTCGAAGGTCAGCCAGTCGTGCCAGGCGCCGTTCGGCGTGTCCTGCCAGCTGGTGGTGATCCGGCCGTCGGGGGTGCGGCCGAAGATCTGCTGGCGGCCGTCCTCGTTGGCGGCGACCGCGAGTTCGGAGGCGACGTTGCCGCCGTGGTTGAACCAGCCGGACCAGGTGCTGTTCGGCTTCACCTGCCACCTGGACACGACGCTGCCGTCCGTGGTGCGGGCGAAGATCTCCTGGGCGCCGTTGGTGCCGCGGCCCAGCACCGGGGTGCCCGCCACGTTCGCCGCGTTCGGGATGGCGGTCCAGTTCGACCAGGTGCTGTTCGGGTTCACCTGGTACTTGGTCCGCACCCCGCCGTTGCCGTCGTTGTCGATGAACTCCAGCGTCTGGTTGGCGTTCATGCCGAGGTGGGGCCGGCCGATCAGCTGGCGCTCGTAGTTGGTCACCGGGCTGTCGACGATCTTGTTGTAGCGGCGGGCCTGGTAGTTGCTGTTGGGCCAGCCGTCGATCGTCCCGTCGTTGATGGAGGCGTTCGTCACCTTCTTCACCGGGTCGGTACCGAAGGAGTAGTAGCTGAAGTGGATGTGGTCGCTCGCCCAGGCGTTGAAGATGATGACGTGGTTCGTGGTGTCGAGGAGGATGTCGCCGGGCAACAGGTCCTGGCGGTCGATCGAGGTGGACAGCTGCGACAGGGTCCTGGTCGAGTCGTCGCTGTTGAGGTGCCACGCCATGTCGACGTAGCCGGAGCAGTCACGGCGGTAGTTCCGGTCGCCGGTGGGGCCGGGCGAGTAGCCGCCCTGGTCGTAGGGGCCGGGCTGGTTGTCGACCCAGTACTGGGCCCGTTCGATCACCTCGGAGCGGCTGATGGGGCCGCCGAGGTCGGAGACGAACGCGGCCTGGGCGGGCCCGGAGACGGTGATCAGCAGGCCGGCGGTCACGGCGGTGACGGCGAGCAGACTGAGGAGGCGTCGGAGCAACCTGATCATGACGAGAGAGCTCTCTTCCGTTTCTTCGAAGGACTCGTGGGGGCAGCGCGGCCGCACCGACGGGCCGGGACCCGAACGGGGCATGCGCGGAACAGCGGCCCTGCGGAACGCAGGCCGTGCGAGAGGAAGGAAGGACGGGGCGCGGCAGGCAGGCGCGCAGGCCCGTCGCTACTCGGCGAGGCGCCAGTCGCGCAGCTCGTCCGAGGTGTCGAGTGCCCGCGCGCAGATGGATCGTGCGCTCCGGCGGGCGGCGGTCTCCTCGGCGGCGAGGAGGAACAGAGCCACGCCGATCCGGCCGGGTGCGACCCGCACCCGCACGTGCTCCAGGCGGTCGTCCGCCAGGGCCTGGCGCCACAGGTGGCCGGTAAGCCACTGGGGAGCGACCACCAGGGCGGACGGACCGACGAGTTGACTCAGCGTCAGGCGCAGGATCGGCTTGTCGGTCATCAGCCCCAGCCGAACCCGTTGTCGGAGTCGCCGGAACCGGCGCGGAGCGCGAGCGAACCGACGGTGGCGGGGGACAGCTGGGCGACGCTGGACATGGACGGACTCCATTCATGGGTGCGGTGGACGGACGTCGGACGATCGCGACTCCCGGCCCCGGATCCCCGGGGCGGCGCTTCCGACATGCATCAGCCTGCCGAACCGGCGCCGCGCTGTCAGCGGTCCGCGCCTGGCCCCAACGGGCCTGACCCCAACGGGACAGGCATGGGGCAGTCTTGCCCGGGGCTTTACCGCTGGGCAGACTGGTCCGACAATGGTTTGAGCACCTACCGCGGGGGGCGGCAGAATGCTTGAGTTACTCGGTCTCTCCGGCCTGGCCGAGCGTCTCTACCAGGCGGTCCTCACCGATCCGGCGCGCAGCGTGGCCATGCTGGCCCACGACACCGGAATGACGGACCGGCAGATACGCTCCGCGCTCGACGAGTTGGCGGACCTGGCGCTGGTCAGACCCTCCGCCGCCGCGGACGGGACGCTGCGGCCGGTCAGCCCGGCGGTCGGCCTGTCGGCGCTGCTGGCCGCCGCCGAGGACGAGGCCGCCGCCCGGCAGCGGCAGATCGAGGCGACCCGGGCGGCGATCGCCGCACTCGCGGCCGAGCACGAGGAGCAGCGCCAGCACCGCGCGGAGCCGGCGGTCCGACTCGACGGGATCGACGCCGTCCGGGGCCGCCTGGAGGAGCTCGCCGCGAACGCCGTGACGGAGTGCCTGTCGCTCAACCCGGGCGGCGCGGACCGGCCCGACGCGCGGGCGGCCTCCGCGCAGCTCAACGAACAGGCGCTGCGCCGGGGCGTCGGCATCAGGGCGATCTGCCGGGAGAGCTTCCGCAACGACCCCGACACGCTGGCCCACGCGCGCTGGCTGACGGACCTCGGCGGCGAGATGCGGACCGTCCCGATCGTGCCGACACCGCTGGTGATCGTCGACCGCAGGGTCGTCATCGTCCCGCTCGACCCGGCCGACCCGCGGCAGGGCGCGCTGGAGCTGGACAGCCCCGGCATGCTGTCCGTCGCCTGCGCGCTGTTCGACCAACTCTGGTCCGCGGCAACCCCGTTCGGCTCCTCCGTCACGGTGGACGGGCAGGGCCTCACTTCGGCCGAGCGCACCCTGCTGGAGCTGGCCGCGGCCGGCCACACCGACGAGGCGGCCGGCCGCAAGCTCGGCGTCTCCGGCCGCACCGTCAAACGCCAGATGGCCGACCTGATGGCCCGGTTGGACGCCGACAGCCGCTTCCAGGCCGGAGTGCGGGCCGCCCACCGCGGCTGGCTCTGAGCGGCGGAAGCGTGCCGTGGCGGTTCACTCCGCCAGCAGGACGGCGACGCCGGTGACCCGGTCCGCGGCGAGGTCCGCGAGGGCGGCGTCGGCGCGGTGCATCGGATAGCGGTTGACCCGGACGGTCGGGCGGACGTGCGCCGCCTCGGTGAGGAACGCGTGGCCGTCGGCGCGGGTGTTGGCGGTGACGCTGCGCAAGGTGCGCTCCTGGAACAGATGTTGCTGGTAGTTCAGGGCGGGGATGTCGGTGAGGTGGATGCCGGCGACCGAGAGGGTGCCGCCGCGGTCAAGTGCCGCCAGGGCGACCGGCACCAGCTCGCCGACCGGGGCGAACAGGATCGCGGCGTCCAGCGGCTCGGGCGGCGGGTCGTAGGAGTCGCCGGCGAAGCCCGCGCCCAGCTCCCGGGCCAGCTCGCGCGCCGCCGCGCCGCGGGTGAACACCGCCAGCCGGGCGCCCCGGGCCAGCGCCAGCTGGGCCGTCAGGTGGGCGGACGCGCCGAAACCGTAGATGCCGAGGAGACCGCCCGGCGGCAACTCGGCCCGGGCCAGGGCGCGGTGGCCGATGATCCCCGCGCACAGCAGCGGCGCGAGCTCCTCGGCGGGCGGGCCCTCCGGCAGGCGGTAGGCGAAACGGGCGTCCGCCGTGACGAACCCCGCGTAGCCGCCGTGCCGGTCCCAGCCGGTGTACGTCGACCCCGGGCACAGGTTCTCCCGCCCGCTGCGGCAGTACCGGCAGCGCCCGCACACCCCGGCCAGCCAGGCCACCCCCGCCCGGTCGCCGACCGCGAACTCCCGTACCCCCGCACCCGCCGACGTCACCCGGCCCACCACCTCGTGGCCGGGCGTGCAGCGCGGCACCCTCGGCGGCAGGTCCCCCTCGGCGAGGTGCAGGTCCGTCCGGCACACCCCGCACGCCTCCACCTCGACCAGGATCTCCGTCTCGCCGGGGACGGGCGGCGGCCGCCGCTCCCACACCAGCGGCCCGGGCCCGGCGTCCACCGGCCCCGGGCGGGCCACCACCCAGGCGCCGTCCCGCACGGTACGCATGCGTCCTCCCGGCTGTCGGATCCTCCCTTCAGCGTGCTCCGACCCCGCGGAGGGGACGAGTCGGCCCGGCGACCCGGGCCTGTTGTCGGGCCGAATAGGGCCGACCGGACCATGCGGCGGCACCACCGTCCCCGAAAAGCTGGGGGAGAACAGGGCCAGGACGTGTGGCGAGGAGGCGGGCGGCATTGCATGCGCATCCGCAGCAACGGAAGAACCCACTGAGGCGGAGCAGTGACCGCCTGCAATGGTGGGCGGCGCGAACGCTGCTGCTGGTGGCGATCGGCGGAGTCCCCGCGGCGATCGCCGTCGGCCTCGCGGTCCACCAGGACCAGGCCCGGGTCGTCCGGGAGGAGAGCACCGACCGGCACCCGGTGACGGCACAACTCGTCGCGGACGTCCCGGCCGCGGTCGGCATCACCACGACCCGCGCCGCCGTCGCCTGGAACTCCGACGGCGCCGACCACCTGGCGAGCGCGGTCGTCCCCTCCGGGCAGCGGGCCGGCACCCCGGTGCAGATCTGGGTGGACGACCGCAGCCGGGTCGTCCCGCAACCGGCCGGCACCGGCGAAGCGATCGCGGTCGCGGCGACCGCCGCACTCCTCACCGTCACCGCCGTACCGCTGCTCAGCATGCTCACCTGGAAGGGCACCCTGCACCTCCTGAACCGCCGCCGCTACGCGGGCTGGGACGCGGAGTGGCAGCAGATCGAACCGCAGTGGACGCGACGCCAGCCGAGTTGACTGCCCGGTGGGGCGGTGGCGTCGGCCGAGCCGAGCTGATCCGCTCGGGCATGCGCGGCAGTGGCGTCGACCGGCGAGGTGGCCCGGGGCGGGTTGCAGGGCGTTCGGTCGGCTGTGCCCGTGGGGTGGGGTGGGCGGATGCTGGGAGGCGGAGCTTTGGGAGGCCGTCATGGAGAATCAGCCCGCCCCGATGCCGCGGCCGGGGTTGCTCACGTTTCTGGGCGGGGTCGGTACCGTCACCGGGAGCAAGTTCCTGGTGGAGACCGACCATGCCCGGGTCATGATCGACTGCGGGCTGTTCCAGGGGTTGGCCGAGCTGCGGCGGCGCAACCGGCGGTCGCTGCCGCTCGATCCCAGGGACGTGCACTGCGTGGTGCTCACGCATGCGCACCTGGACCACTGCGGCTACCTGCCCAGGCTGGTCGCGGACGGGTTCCGGGGGCCGGTCTTCACCACCCCGTACACGGCCCGGATCGCCGAGCTGATCCTGCGGGACAGCGCCCACCTGCTGCAGGAGGACGCCGACCACGCCAACCGGCACGGCTGGTCCAAGCACCGGCCCGCGCTGCCGCTGTACACCGAGGAGGACGTGGAGCGGGCGCTGGCGCTGTTCGACCCCGTCGCGCACCACGCGGAGATCGAGATCGCGGACCGGACGGTGCTGCGCCTGCACCCCGCCGGGCACATCCTCGGCTCGTCCTGGGTGCACCTCACCCTGGAGGACGGCCACACCCTCGCGGCCAGCGGCGACCTCGGCCGCCCCGTCCACCCGCTGCTGAACCCGCCCGACCCGTTCACCGGCGCCGACGTGCTGCTGATGGAGTCCACCTACGGCAACCGTCGGCACGAGGAGACCGCCGCCCGCGCGCAGTTCGCCAACGCGCTCGACCGGACGCTGGCCCGCGGCGGCACCGTCGTCATCCCGTCCTTCGCCGTCGACCGCACCGAAGTGGTGCTGCACCAGCTCGCCGAACTCCGCCGCGCCGGGCGGCTGCCGATCAGCGCCCCCGTGCACGTGGACAGCCCGATGGCGCTCGCCACGCTGCGGATCTACCAGGACGCGTTCGCCGACCGGGCCCCCGAGTTGCGGCCCGAGGTGCTCGCCCGCGGTGAGGCCGCGATCAGCCCGGAGCCGTTCCGGCCGGTCCGCTCGCCGGCGGAGTCGCGGCAGCTGGAGCAGTCGCACCTGCCGTCGATCCTGGTGTCGGCGTCCGGCATGGCCACCGGCGGGCGCGTCGTGCACCACCTGCACCGGCTGCTGCCCGACCCCCGCAACACCGTGGTCGTGGTCGGCTACGCCGCCGCGGGCACCCGCGCCCGCGACCTGGTCGACGGGGCCCGGGTGCTGAAGATGTACGGCGGTTACGTGCCCGTCCGGGCGGAGGTCGTCGACGTCCCCGCGTTCTCGGCGCACGCGGACGCCGCCGAGATCGTCGACTGGCTGCGCCCGGCCCCCGCGCCGTCCGCGACCTACCTGGTGCACGGCGAACCCGAGGGCGCGCAGGCGCTGCGCGACCGGATCGACCGCGAACTCGGGTGGACGGCCGTGGTGCCGCGCTCGGGCGAACGGGTGCTGGTGCGCTGAGACTCGCTCCCCGGCGGGGCGGGCCGCGGGTCAGGGCCGGAACAGGGCGACCTTGAGCGCGCCGGTGCCCGCCGCGTCGGCGAACACGTCGTACGCCTCCGGCATCTGGTCCAGGGCGAAGCGGTGCGTGACCAGTCCGCCCGTCGCCAGTCGGCCGGCCGCGAGCAGGTCCAGCAGCAGCGGGGTGGTGCGGGTGTCGACCAGGCCCGTGGTGACGGTGACGTTCCTGATCCACAGCTCCTCCAGGTGCAGCACGGCGGGCCTGCCGTGCACTCCGACGTTGGCCACCCGGCCGCCCGGACGCACCAGCCGGGTGCACAGCTCGAAGGTGTCGGGGACGCCGACCGCCTCGATCGCCACGTCGACGCCGAGCCCGTCGGGGGAGAGCGCGCGCACCGGCTGCTCCGCGCCGTCCTCGGCGTGCAGCACCTCGTCCGCGCCGGCCCGTTCGGCCGCGGCCAGCCGGCTCGCCACCAGGTCGACGGCGACGATCCGGCGCGGGCTGTACAGCCGCGCGGTGGCGATCGCGGCCAGCCCGATCGGGCCTGCGCCGACGATCGCGACGGTGTCGCCGGGGCCCACCCGGCCGTTCAGCACGCCGACCTCGTACGCGGTCGGCAGGATGTCGGCGAACATCAGCGCCGTCTCGTCGTCGACGCCGTCCGGCAGCCTGTGCAGCGAGCTGTCGGCGAACGGGGTGCGCACGTACTCGGCCTGGGTGCCGTCGACCAGGTGCCCGAGGATCCACCCGCCGCCGCCCGTGCACTGGCCGTACGTGCCGTGCCGGCAGTACCCGCAGCGGCCGCAGGCGGAGATGCACGAGACCAGCACCCGGTCGCCCACGGCGATCGTGCGCACCGCGCTGCCGGTCTCGACGACCGTGCCGACCGCCTCGTGTCCGAGCACCCGGCCCTCGGTGACCTCGGGCACGTCGCCCCCCAGGATGTGCAGGTCGGTGCCGCAGATGGTGACGGCGTCCACCCGGACCACCGCGTCCTCGGGGTCGCGGACCACCGGATCGGGGACCTCGTCCCAGGTGCGGCGGCCGGGCCCGTGGTAGGTCAGCGCCTTCATCGCTCTCACTCCCTGCGCGGTTTCGGCTCCGTCCACCAGCCTCCCCGGTGTCCGCCCGCCCCGCCGCCCGGCGCGACAGCGGCGGCCGGTCGGTGGGCACACTGGAGAACGGGCCCCGGCGCGCGAACGGAGGTGAGCCGTGGAACCCGACCCTCCCCACCGGCCGTCCGACGCCGCCCGCGGCTGTCCGATGCCCGATCCGTGGCGGCTGCGCTACACCGGGTACGCGCCCGCCGAGGAAGGGCTACGGGAGGCATTGTGCGCCGTCGGCAACGGCTACCTGGTCACCCGGGGCGCGGCCCCCGAGGCGGTGGCGGGCGGCGAGCACTACCCCGGCACCTACCTGGCGGGCTGCTACGACCGCGCCGACTCCGAGGTCGGCGGGCGGGTGTTCACCCACGAGGACCTGGTGAACTGCCCGAACTGGCTGCCCGTCACCTTCCGCTGCGAGGGCGCCGAGTGGTTCACCGGGCCGCCCGTCGAGCAGGAACTCGAACTCGACCTGCGGCAGGGCGTGTTGACCCGCCGGGCGGTGTGCGTGGACGGCGTCGGGCGGCGCACCCGGCTGGTCCAGCGCCGGATCGCCAGCCAGGCCAGCCCGCACCTCGCCGCGCTGGAGACCGTGCTCACCGCCGAGAACTGGTCCGGCCGGCTCGAAGTCCGCTCCGCCCTCGACGGCACCGTCACCAACGCGGGCGTGCCCCGGTACGCCGGCCTGGCCGACCGCCACCTCACCCCGCTGCGCCAGGAGGCCTGCCCGGACGGAGAGTTGTGGCTGGAGGTGGCCACCGGGCCCGGCCGGCGGATCGCGCTCGCCGCCCGGCACCGGGTGCGGGCCGGCGGCCGGCCCGTCGAGGCCGAGGTCCGGACGCGGGCCCGCCCGGGCCTGGTGACGCAGACCCTGGCGCTGGACGTCACCCCGGGCCGGCCCGTCACCGTCGACAAGGTGGTCGCCGTCCACACCTCGCACGACCCGGCCACCGGCGACCCGCTGGAGGCCGCCCGGCAACTCGCCGCCGAGGCCGCGGACTTCGACCGGCTGCTGGCCGAACACGCGCTGCGCTGGGAGCAGTTGTGGGAGCGCCTGAGGATCGACGCCGACTTCCCCGGCCTCGGCCCGCTGCACCTCGACCTGTTCCACCTGCTGCAGACCTGCTCCGAGCACTCCGCCGACCTCGACGTCGGCATCCCCGCCCGCGGCCTGCACGGCGAGGCGTACCGCGGCCACGTCTTCTGGGACGAGCTGTTCGTGCTGCGGGTGCTGAACCTGCGCCTCCCCGAACTCGCCCGCGCGGTGCTGCGCTACCGCCGGCGTCGGCTCGACGCCGCCCGGCGGGCCGCCCGCGCCGAGGGCCGGCGCGGCGCGAGCTACCCGTGGCAGAGCGGGAGCGACGGGCAGGAGCAGTCGCCGCAGGTCCACCTCAACCCGCTGTCCGGTCGCTGGCTGCCCGACCACACCCACTTGCAGCGGCACATCGGCTCGGCGGTCGCCTACAACATCTGGGAGTACTACCGGGCCACCGGCGACCTCGACTTCCTCGCCGATGCCGGCGCCGAACCCCTGCTGGAGATCGCCCGCTACTGGGCCTCGGCCGCCGCCCACGACCCGGGCCGCGACCGCTGGTCGATCCGCGGCGTCCTCGGACCGGACGAGTACCACGACGCCTACCCGTGGGCGCAGGGGCCCGGGCTGGACGACAACGCCTACACCAACGTGCTCGCCTCCTGGGTGCTGGCCCGCGCCCGGGACGCGCTGCGCGTCCTGCCCGAGCGCCGGCGCGGCGAACTGACCGAGCGCCTCGCGCTGGACGCCGCGGAGCCGGAGCGCTGGCAGGAGATCGGCCGCCGGCTGCACGTGCCGTTCCACGACGGGGTGATCAGCCAGTTCGACGGCTACCAGCGGCTCGCCGAACTCGACTGGGAGACCTACCGCCGGCGCTACCCGGACCTGCGCCGCCTCGACCGGATCCTGGAGGCCGAGGGCGACACCGTCAACCGGTACCGGGCGTCCAAGCAGGCCGACGTGCTGATGCTCTGGTACCTGTTCTCCGCCGGTGAGGTGCGCGACCTGCTGCGCCGCCTCGGCCACCCCGCGGGGTACGAGCTGATGCGCCGCACCGTCTCCTACTACCTGGACCGCACCGTGCACGGCTCGACGCTCAGCTCCGTGGTGCACGCCTGGGTGCTGACCCGCTGCGACCGCCGGGCCTCCTGGCGGCACTTCCGCGACGCGCTCACCGCCGACCTGGTGGACGCCCAGGGCGGCACCACCCGGGAGGGCGTCCACCTCGGGGCGATGGCCGGCGCCGCCGACCTGCTGCAACGCTGCTACACCGGGCTGGAGTTGCGCGAGGACGCGCTGTGGCTGGACCCGCAGCTGCCGTGCGCGCTCGGCAGCCTCGACCTGGACGTGCGCTACCGCGGCCACCGGGACGTGCGGATCCGCGTCGACCGGCACAGCGTCACCGTCGCCCTGGGCGCCGACGCCGAGCGGCCGGTGCGGGTCGGGGTGCGCAGCACCGCCGTCGCGCTGCGGCCGGGGGAGAGCCACAAATTCGCCCTCTGACTTTCCGTGAATGATCTGACGGGTAGTAATTCCTATCGCAGGATGGCCACTTCAATTCTGAACGGCTATTTCCGGGATTCCCTTTCCGGTACTCTCTGTCCGAACGGCGTGGAATTCACGAGTCGATTCGACAGGCCTGCCCGCGTCCGGGCGGGCGAAGGTGGGCGAGCGCATGAACGCTTCCGCGGCTGGGCAGACGCAGGCGGGCGACCGGACGACGAATGCGGGCGGAATCCTGCTGTCGGTCTTCGCGCCGGAGGCCCGCGAGAACCCGTACGCCCCGCTGGCCGAACTGCGCCGCCTCGCGCCGGTGCTCCACCACGAGGAGCTGGACACCCGCTTCCTGACCGGGTTCGCCGACTGCCAGGCCGCCCTGTCGAGCCCGGCCTTCGCGGTGCCCGACCGGCAGTGGCTGGAGCGGGAGCGCCCCGAGTGGCTGGCCCACCCGGCGGCGGACTACTTCTACACCTCGCTGCTCGGCACCAACGGCCCCGCCCACGAACGGCTGCGCGGCCCGCTGGTGCGGGCGTTCGGCCCCCGGCGGATGGGCGCGCTGTCGGCGGCGGTGGAGAAGACCGTCGACGAACTGCTGGACCGTTTCGCCGACGCGACCTCCGACGGCGGCGCCGCGGACTTCCAGGACCTGGTCGGATATCCGCTGCCGGTCGCCGTGGTGGGTGGACTGATCGGAGTGCCGCCCGCCGATCAGGAACACTTCCACCGGCTCGGACGCGACGCCGCGCGCCTGCTGGAACCGGTGCGCTCCGACGAGGACTGGCGGCTCGCCGACCGGGCGGTGACGGCGCTGCGAGAGTACTTCGCCCGCCTGCTGGACGAACGGCGCGCCCGACCGGCCGAGGACCTCGCCACCGCGCTGCTCGCCCAGGCCGCCGCCGGAAAAGCCGAATCCGCCGAAGCCACCGAAACCGCCGTGAACGCCGAACGCCCGCTCACCGAACAGGAGTTGGCGGACACCCTGGTGCTGGTCTTCGTCGCCGGGTTCGAGACCACCGCCGGACTGCTCGGCCTCTCGGTGCACGCCCTGCTCACCCACCCCGAGCAGGCGGCGCAGCTCCGCGCCGACCCCGGCCTGCTGCCCGGAGCGGTCGAGGAGTCGCTGCGCTGGGACGGGCCGGTGCTGATGACCGAACGGCTCGCCACCCGGCCGACCGAGGTCGGCGGTGTCACCGTCCCCGCCGGAGGCAGCGTCACCACCGTGCTCGGCGCCGCCAACCGCGACCCTCGGCGCTACCCGGACCCGGACGCGTTCCTGGTCCGCCGACCCGAGCGCCACGTGCTGAGCTTCGGCGCCGGTCCGCACTACTGCTTCGGCGCGGCACTGGCCAGGCTCGAAGGCGCGGCGCTGCTGGGCCGGCTGCTCACCCGCTTCCCCCGGCTCGCCCAGGCCGGGCCGCCGGTGCGGCGCGCCTCGGCCTGCCTGCGCTCGTTCGACGCGCTGCCGCTGGCGGCGACCGGCTGACGGCCGCCCGCCGAACGCGCCGTACCGCCCCTCCCCGAAGGACGTGCCCGTGAACTTCCTGCACCGCGAACGCGCCGAACTCGAGTCGCTCATGCCCGGGTTGGACCAGGCGCTCGCCCGCCACCCGCTGGCGGCGCTGGAACAGACGCCCAGCCCGGCGATCGAGGAGTTCAAGATCGCCGGCGGCCCCGGGCTGCTGGTGCCCGCCGCCCACTGCGGCGCGGGCGCGAGCGCCCTGCAGGCCGTCCGGGTGCAGCGCGCCGTCGGCGCCCGCTGCCCCTCCCTTGCGGTGGCCACCACCATGCACCACTTCTCCATCGCGGGCCTGGTCGAGGCCGCCAAGTACGGCAACGGCCTGGAAGGGCTGCTGCTGGAGGCCATCGCCAAGGAGCGGATGCTGGTGGCGTCCGGCTTCGCCGAGGGCCGGCCCGGCCAGAACATCCTCACCCCGCACATCACCGCCGAGCGGCGCGGCGACCGGATCGTGCTGAACGGCAGCAAGATGCCGTGCAGCCTGTCCCGCTCGATGGACCTGCTGACAGCCTCCGTCGCCCTCACCGGCCCGGACGGCGTCGAGCGGCTGGCCGTCGCGCTGATCCCCGCCGCCAGCCCCGGCGTCACCGTCCGCCCGTTCTGGGGCACGCCCATCCTGGCCGGCGCCGAGAGCGACGAAGTCCGGCTCACCGACGTCGAGTTGGACCCGAGCATGGTGGTGGCGACCGAGGTCACCGCCGACGCCGTGCCCGACGCGCTCAACGTGGCGGGCTTCCTCTGGTTCGAAGTGCTGCTGACCGCCGGCTACCTCGGCATGGCGAGCGCCCTGGTCGAACGGGTCCTGCAACGCCAGGGCGGCGGCGAGGACGACCCGACGCCCTACCTCGTCCCCGTCGAGGCCGCGATGCTCGCCGTCGAGGCCGTCGCCCGGGCCATGGCCGACGAGGACTGGGACGAGGCCCTGCTGGTCCAGGCGCTGACCGCCCGGTACGCCGCGCAGGACGCCATCGCCCGCACCACCCGGGCCTGCCTCGCGGCGCTCGGCGGCATGGCCTTCATCGGCTCGCCCGACGGCTCCTACCTCGCCTCCGCCGCCGTCGGCCTGACCTTCCACCCACCGGCCCGCACCAGGATGGCCCGCCCACTGCGGGAGTTCCTGGACGGCCGCGCGCTGCGGATCGGCTGAGCCGATGGCACCGGCGGACGACGGCTACCGGGCCGAAGTACTGCGCAGCATCGACGAGTTGCCGCCCGGAGCCTGGGAGCGACTCACCCCCGCGGACGACCCGATGTGGTCCCGCGGCGTGTTCACCGCACTCGAACGCGGCCGGGTCGGGCCCGCGGGCTACGCCTACCTGACCCTCCGCAGGGAGGACGACGTGGTGGCCGTCCTGCCGCTCTGCCTGTTCCGCGACCTGATGCTCGACCGGATCGTCGGCCCCCACGAACGCCGCCTGCTCACCCCGCTGCGCCGCCTCGCGCCCCGACTGCTGCGGATGCCGATGCTGTTCTGCGGCCACCTGCTCGGCCAGGGCCACCTGCTGACCGCCCGCCCGCTCGACGCCCCGGCCGGCCGGGTGCTGGTCGACGCGGTGCTCGACTTCGCACGCCGCGAACGCCTGGGCACCGTGGTGTTCAAGGACTTCGCCGCCCCCGACCTCGGCCCGCTGCGCGCACCGCTCAGCGCCGCCGGCTTCTTCCTCGCCCCCGGCCTGCCCGACACCGAACTCGCTCTGACCGCCCGCACCTTCGACGACTACCTGACCGCCCTCCCCGCCAAGCCGCGGCGCAACGCCCGGGCCAAGATCCGCCGCTTCCGGGCCCACCCCGACCTGCGCATCGAAGTCCTCGCCGACTACACCCACCTGCTGCCCCAACTGCTCGGCCTCTACCGGCAGGTGAT
>NZ_BMRI01000007.1:0-52109 GCF_014648555.1 Kitasatospora griseola | reverse complement strand
GGACCGCGCCGACCAGACCCTCGACGTGCTCGACCACGCCTTCCTCACCGCCCTCGCCGGCGCCGACGACCCGAGCAGCCGCCTGGTGGTCTGCCTCGAAGGCGAACGCGCCGTCGGCTTCCTGCTCTGCCTGTTCGCCGGCACCGGCGCCACCGGCGCCCGGATCGGCCTCGACTACCGCCTCAACCACGACGCCGCGATCTACCACAACCTGCACTACGCGGCCGTCCGGCTGGCGATGGCCGCCGGCTGCCGGCACATCCGCTTCGCCCAGACCGCCTACGAACCCAAGGTGGAGATGGGCTGCGCACTCGTCGAGCAGTGGCACGCCATGACACACCTGCGCACCCTGCCCCGCGCCGTGCTCCGCCGTCTCCTCCCGGCCGCCCTGGCCGCCGCCCGCGCCGACGCGCTCGGCCCGCACCACCGCGCACCGAACCACCGCGAAAAGAGGTCGTCACATGCCGCGCGTTGACGTGGAGTTGCCCATCGCCGTGGCGCCCGAGGACGCCTGGCCGGTGGTGGTGGACGTGCTCGGCTACCCCGACTGCATGGAGAGCGTCGACTCCGTCGAGATCCTCGACCAGCCCGACGAGCGGCACCGCACCACCGCCTGGTCCGTCCGGCTCAAGGGCTCCGTCCTGCGCTGGACCGAGACCGAAGTCATCGACCACGCCGCCCGCCGCTTCGACTTCGAGCAACTCGACGGCGACCTCGGCGCGTTCGTCGGCCACTGGGCGGTCACCGCCGCACCCGGCGGCGGCAGCACCGTCGCCCTGCACGTCGACTTCGACATCGGCATCCCGCTGCTCGCCGACATGCTCAACCCCGTCGCCGCGGACGCCCTGCGGGAGAGCGCCGCCCAGATGCTCGCCGCCCTCGAACAGCGGCTGCTGCTCCGAGGAGCCGCCCGATGACCGCCGTCACCACCCCGGTCTTCGACCTGCTGCGCCGCCACTTCTCCCCGAAACTCGCGCTGTCCGGCGGCTTCGCCGGGCGCGGCGCCGTCGAAGTGGCCGCCGAGGGCTGCCGGGTGACGCTCTCCGACGGCCGCACCGCGCTCGACTTCGGCTCCTACGCCGTCACCCTGCTCGGTCACCGCCACCCCGCCGTGACCGCCGCCGTCCGGGCACAGCTCGACGCCATGCCGACCGCCACCCGCAGCCTCGCCAACCCCGTCGCCGCCGAGGCCGCCGCCGCCCTGAGCGGCTACCTCGGCGACGCGCTCCCGAAGGTCTACTTCGGCCTGAACGGCGCGGACGTGGTCGAGGTCGCCGTCAAACTCGCCCGGCTCGCCACCGGTCGCGGCCGGGTCCTGGCGGTGCGCGGCGGCTTCCACGGCAAGTCGCTCGGCGCCCTCGCCCTCACCCACAGCCCGCTCTACCGCACCGGCCTGCTCGGCTGCGCCGTGGACGTCCTGCACGTCGACCCCGACGACCCGCACGCCGTCGGACGCGAGGTGGCCGGCGGCGAGGTCGCCGCCCTCGTCCTCGAACCCGTGCAGGGCGAGAACGGCGCACTGCCGCTGCCCACCGAGACCCTGCGCCAGTGGTGCGAGGACGCCGCCCGGCACGGAACCCTGGTGATCGCCGACGAGATCCAGTGCGGACTGCGCCGCTGCGGCGAACGCTCCGTCGCCCTCGCCGACCGCCTGCCCGTCGACGCCGTCCTGCTCGGCAAACCGCTCGGCGGCGGCGTCGTCCCGCTCTCCGCGCTGCTGTGCACCGAGCGGATGTACCACCCGCTGGCCGCCGACCCGTTCCTGCACTCGGCGACCTTCGGCGGCCACCCGCTGAGCTGCGCCGCCGTCCCCGCCGCCCTCGCCGCCGTCGAACAACTCGCCGACCACGGACGCGAGTTGTCCGTGCAGCTGGACGCCGTGCTGGACGGGCTGCGGGCCCGGCACCCCGACGTGGTGCAGGCCGTCCGCGGCCGCGGACTGCTGCGCGGCATCGACTGCGTCTCGCCGTACGCCGCCGGCGCCACCCTGGTCGAACTGGCCGGCACCGGACTGCTGGTGTCCCCGTGCCTGAGCCGCCCCACCACCGTCCGGCTGCTGCCGCCGCTGATCAGCACGGCCGCCGACCTCGCCGAGGCCGCCGCCCTGCTCGACGCCGCGCTCACGACGACCGGACGAACCCTGCGGGGGACCACCGCCGGCTGACCACGGCCGGCGCCGAGGCCGCACACCGCGGCGGAAGGAACGGGAGCAGTTTTGCCCACACGCGAAGAACTGGCCGTCACGGTCAGGACGGTCATCTCCGACGTCCTCGGCACCGACCCGGCCGAACTGCAGGACCGCACCAGCCTGTTGGAGGAGTACGGCATCGACAGCCTGGAACTCATGGAGATCGGCGCCCGGCTGGAACGCGCCCTGCAGCTGCGCATCGACCCCGACGACCTGATCGCCGCCCGCGACGTCGGCCACGCCATCGACCTGCTGCGCACCCGGATGGACAGCCCCGTATGAGCACCCGGCACCCCTCGGGCGGACACCGGGTCGCCGTCACCGGAATCGGCGTCAAGTCCCCGGCCGGCAACACCCTCGAAGAGGTGTACACCGCCCTGCTGGCCGGCCGCTCCGCCGCCACCCGGCTCGACCGCCTGGTCGAGGCCGACCTGCCCGTCCACTTCGCCTGCCTGGCGCCGCCGTTCGACGTCACGGCCTACCTCAGCCCCCGCGAGGCCCGGCAGATCGACCGCCCCGCCCAACTGCTGCTCTGCGCCGCCGCCGACGCGCTCGCCGACGCCCGGCTGCCCGCCGACCGGTCGCCCGACCGGATCGGCGTGCAGATCGGCACCGGCATCGGCGGCCTCACCAGCATGGAGGACGCCACCACCGGCTACGCCACCCGGCCCCGCGACCTGCCCGTGCACACCGTCCCCCGCACCATGAGCAACTCGCCCGCCTGCCGGATCGCGCTGCGCCACGGCTTCCAGGGCGTCTGCACCACCTACTCCAGCGCCTGCGCCAGCGGCAGCACCGCGCTCGCCGAGGCCGCCCGCCGGATCCGGCACGGCGAACTGGACGTCGCGGTGGCCGGCGGCGTCGACTCCGCGGTCAGCACCGTGGTGATGGGCGCCTTCGCCCGGATGCGGGCGCTGTCCACCCGCAACGACGCCCCGGCGCTGGCCAGCCGCCCGTTCGACGCCGACCGGGACGGCTTCGTGATGGGGGAGGGGGCCGCCGTCCTGGTGCTCGAACGCCTGGACGAGGCCCGCGCCCGCGGCGCCGTCGTCCACGGCGAGATCGCCGGCTGGGCCGAGACCTGCGACGCCTTCCACATCGCCGCCCCGCACGAGTCCGGCGAAGTGGCCGGCCGGTGCATGCGGCAAGCCGTCGCCGACGCCGGACTGTCCGTCGCCGACATCGGCCACATCAGCGCCCACGGCACCTCCACGGTGCCCGGCGACCGCGCCGAGGCCCGGGCCGTCGACCGCTGCTTCGACGGCCAGTCGCCCCCCGTCACCGCCGTCAAGGGCGTCACCGGCCACCTGATCGGCGCCGCCGGCGCGCTGGAGGCCGCACTCGCCCTGGTCTGCGCGGCCCGCGGCACCGTCCCGCCGATCGCCAACCTGCACAGCAGCCCCGAGGCCAACTGGGTGGACCTGGTGCACGGCGCGCCGCGCAGGGTCGCCCCCGCCCCCGTGCTCTCCAACTCCTTCGGATTCGGCGGCCAGAACGCCTGCCTGGTGCTCGCGCCCCCGCCCTGACCCCCCATCGACAGCCCGATCAGCGGAGCCAAACATGCGAGTCCTTCTCACCGGGGCGACCGGAGTGGTCGGCACCGAGTTCGCGCACCGGCTGCGCGCCGCCGCCACCGCGCACGGCCGGCCCCTCGACCTGGTCCCGGTGGCACGGCGTGACGAGGCGGTGGTGCGCTGGCGGATGGGAGCCGAGCCGCCGCCCGCCGAATTGGCCGGCCACTGGGACGTCATCGTGCACGCCGCGGCCAGCACCCGCTGGACCCTCGGACGCGACGAGGCCGTCACCGCCAACCTCGAACCGCTGCGGGCCGTCCTCGCCCTCGCCGACCGCGACACCCACCTCGTCCAGGTCTCCACCGCGTACGTCGGCGGCGTCCGCAACCCCGAGGACCTGCGTGGCACCGAGTTCGAGGGCTACCGCAACGGCTACGAGTGGTCCAAGGCCACCTGCGAGGCGATCGCCCGGCAGGCCCACCCAGGCCCGCTGACCCTGATCCGCCCGCCGCTGGTGGTCGGCCGCCGCGGCACCGGCGAGATCGCCCGGTTCTCCGGCCCCTACACCCTCCTCCAGGCGCTGGTCTCCGGCACCGCCGCCGTGGTGGTCGGCGACCCCGCCGGCCACGCCGAGATCAGCCCCGTCGACGAAGTCGCCGCCGCGATGGTCGCCGCCGTCCTCGCCGACCCGCCCGACCGGCCCCGCACCGAGGTGATCGCCGCCGGCCCCGACAGCCTCTCCCTCGACCAACTCCTCGACGTCGTCTGCGGAACGCTCAACCGCTTCCGCACCGCGCACGGCGTCGCCCCGATCGAACGGCCCCCGCTGGTGTCCGTGGACAGCTGGAACCGCTTCTTCCTGCCGCTGGCCGACCAGTGGCTCTCGCCGATCCAGAGCCAGGCGGTGAAACTCCTCGCGATGTTCCAGAGCTACACCGGCATGCGCCGCCCCTTCGACCCGACCTGGAAGGTCGCCGACCCTGCCGCGGCCATGGCCGCCTCCGTCCACCACTGGGCCGAACGCCGCCCCCGGCTGGCCCTCGCCCGACCCGAGCCCTGGACGCTGCTCCAGCGCTGACGCTCCGTCATGTCCGTTGCCTGGAACGCGTGGTCGTGATCCCCGCGTGCTGTCGCGCCGATATTCTAGCGCTAGGATATGCGGCATGAGAGGCACAGACCCAGGCCTGACCGCCGCCGAACTGACCCTGCTCGGCCTCCTGGTCGAGCAGCCCCGGCACGGCTACGAGCTGGAAGCGGTGATCGCCGACCGCGGAATGCGCGAGTGGACGGAGGTCGGATTCAGCTCCATCTACTATCTGCTGACGAAGCTCCGGGAACGCGGCCTGATCGAACAGCTCGCCGGATCGGCCGCCGCGGGTGACAAGCGCCGCAAGGTGTTCGGCGCGACCGCCGAAGGGCGACTGGCCTGCGCGACCGGCGCCGAGCAGGCCGTCGCCGAGCTCCACCCGCTCTACCCACGCGTCCTGGTCGGCCTCGCCAACCAGCCCGCCGTCGACCATGACCGGCTGCTCGATGCCCTGGAACGGCGCGCCCGGGCACTCGCCGAACGGATCGAACAGGTGGCCCGGGCCGAGGCCGCCGGGCCGCCCGCGCCCGGTTTCGTGCACGCGATCTTCGACTACTCACTCGGTCAACTGCGCGCCGAACAGGCCTGGTTGGACCGCTACCGGGCATCGCTGAGCGGCGCCCGCCGACCCGGAGGAGAACCGACCATGGCGCCGTACGACATCAAGAAGGCCCTGAAGGAGTTCTACGCGCCCCGGAACACCGACTGGGCCGTCGTGGACGTCCCCCCGCAGCAGTTCCTCGCCGTCGACGGCACCGGCAACCCGAACACCGCACCCGCCCACAAGGCCGCGGTCGAGGCGCTCTACTCGGTCGCGTACACCCTCAAGTTCGCGACCAAGCACACCGAGGACGGGGACTTCGTGGTCGGCCCCCTGGAAGGCCTGTGGTGGGCCGACGACCCCGAGGCCTTCAGCAGCCGCGCCAAGGACACCTGGAACTGGACCATGCTGATCAGCCTCCCCCCGTGGATCACCGAGGAGATGATCGAGCAGGCCCGGCGGACCGCCCTGGCCAAGAAGAAGCACCCCACCATCGCCCAGGTCCGCCGCCTCGCCCTGCACGAGGGCCCCAGCGCCCAACTGCTGCACATCGGCTCCTACGACGACGAAGCACCCGCCCTGCACCGGCTCCACCACGAGTACCTCCCCGCCAACGGCCTGCGGCCCGCCGCCAAGCACCACGAGATCTACGTCGGCGACCCCCGCAGGACCGCCCCCGAGAAGCTCAGGACCGTCGTCCGCCAGCCGGTCGAGCCCGAACCGGCGAGCTGACGGTCAGCCGAACCGGCCGGCGGGCCGGACGTCGTGAGGGGCGGCGGCGTCCACGACGGCGGCCAGTTCGTCGGCGGACCCGGGGGTCAGGCGGTAGAAGCCCTGGAGGCTGATGGAGTGTTCGAGGCGGCCGTCCACCAGGTACTTCAGGCCGCGGGTCCGGCCCCGGCGGTTGCGCCAGGTGAGTCGGTGGAGCACGTCGCCGGGTATGCGGGTGTCGAAGGTGACGGGCGTGGCGTCGACGTGGACCGGCGTTGCGCCGCAGCCGCCCGCGCCGAGCATCCACCAGTCCTGGTGGCCGGGGAAGGCGGGGTCCCGCCACGTCGCGGGGGCGGCGCCGCAGCAGTCGCCCCGTTCGGTGTCGAGCACCCGCAGCCGGCTCACCACGAAGACCTCGCACCGGTTCACGTGCACCGCGTACACCTCGTCGCCGGGGCGGGCCCCCGACCAGGCCGGCAGCGAGGTGTGCACGCCGCCGAAGGCGACCGGGGGCCGCTCGCCGACCCGGCCCTCCTTGCGCAGCGCGCGGCAGGTGTCGTGGGTCCAGAGAACGGTGAAGGCATCGGGCATGCGGCGATCGTAGGAACCCGGACCGACAACGGGCCGGGACGCCGCGCGGGCCGGTCCGGTCGTCGGAATCGGCGTTGCCATCCGCCCGGCCAGCCGAGATGATCTCGACCCGTGACACATCTCCTGGTCCTGACGATCCCCATTCTGATCATCGTTCTGATACGCAACTTCCAGAGCAACCGCACCGCCGTCTCCTCGGCCAAGCGCAAGTCCACGCCCGCCTTCCGGGTGCCGGAGTCGTTCGACGCCGCGGCGTACGGGCTCGTCCCGCTCGCGTCGCTCGACCCGAGCCGGTTGGGCCCGCCGTCCTCGGAGCGGGACTGCCGGCAGTCGCAGGCCGTCGCGGACGCCGCGTGGGAGGGCGACTGGCGCGTCGCCGCGACGCACGTCGCGGCGCCCGGGAACGACTGGGACGAGCGCTGGTCCCGCTTCGAGCTGCTGCGCGAGATCGCCCGCCGGGACGACGGGTGGCTGAAGGCCTGGCGCGAGGCCGACCCGGACAACTGCGACGCAGCGGCCCTGGAGGCCGACCTGATGGTGCACCAGGCCTGGGCGATCCGGGGCGGCGGGTTCGCCAACGAGGTGCCGGCCGAGAACATGGCCCGCTTCCGCGCCCTGCTGCCCGCGGCGATCGAGGCCGCCCAGCGGGCCGCGCTGCTGGACCCGGAGAACCCGGCGCCGTGGGTGGTCATGGTGACGGCGGCGCGCGGCGCCCAGTACAAGCCCGACCGCTTCCGGCCGCTGTGGGAGGGCCTGGTCGCCCGTGCCCCGCACCACTACGAGGGCCACTGGCAGGGCATGCAGTACTGGTGCGCCAAGTGGTACGGCACCAACGGGCAGATGATGCAGTTCGCCGAGAAGGCGATGGACGGCGCCCCGCCGCACAGCCCGCTCCCGGGCATCTACCTGCACGCGCTGTCCGAGCTGGAAGGACGCGGCGCCGGACTCCCGGTCGGCAGCGCCGCGACCGCGCGACTGGCCGCCGTCGCCCGGGCACTCGCCTCGGTCCGGCCCGACGACGACCACGTCGCGGGCCTCCGGCACCTGCTGGCCCATTACATGGGCAAGGCCGGGATGCACGCGGAGGCGCTGGAGCAGTTCCGGCTCATCGGCCGCTGGTGCGGCGCCCAGGTGTGGGCGAAGCAGGGCAGCCCGGTCGAGGCGTTCCACGCGGCCCGCGCCGAGGCCGTGCTGAAGTCGAACGCCCAGCCGCTGCCGCCCGAGCAGTGGACGAAGAACACGGACATCGCCCTGCACTCCTGACCGGACGTCACCGCGATCCGGCGGGCCCGCCCTCGACGATCCACCGGGCCGGGGCCCCCGGACCGCGCCCGGCGCCCCGGACCGGGGGGCGAGGCCGTTGCGTCGGTCGGCGCCGGTGATGCCCGGTGCGACGGAGGAATACCCGTGTGGCCACTGCTCGTTGACGCCGTTGGGCCGCGTCGACGACGGTGGCCGGAACGGGCGTGGGGTGGCAGGGCGTTGTCGTTCGGGTGCGCCGACCTCCGTGTGCCGTACCGGTGTTCACGGGCTTCGCGGCCGGGGTGGCACGGGCAGGGGATAGAGGAGAGGCAGCATGTCGGGAGCAGTGATCATCGGAGCCGGACCGGGAATCGGGCAGGCGGTGGCCCGCCGGTTCGCACGGGAAGGGCTGCCGGTCGGGCTCGTCGCCCGCAGCGACGGCACGGTGAAGGCCGCCGTCGAAGCCGTCCGGGCGGCCGCCACGGGCGGCGCGGCCGTCGTGGGCCGCACGGCGGACAGCACCGACGAGACTTCCCTGCGGGCCGCCCTGGACGGCGTGGCACAGGAGTTGGGGCCGCCGGACGTCCTGGTCCACAACGCGGCGCTCGTCCGACCGGACGCCATCGGGGAGCTGTCCGCCCGGGAACACCTGGACGCCTGGGCGGTCAACGTGGTGGGCGCGCTGACCGCCGCCGCCCACGTCGCCCCCGGGATGGCGGCGCGCGGGCGGGGCACCGTCCTGGTGACCGGCGGAATGCCCGAGCCGAAGCCGGAGTACGTCAGCCTGTCCCTCGGCAAGGCCGGCGTCCGCACCCTCGTCACCCTGCTGGACCGGACGTACGGCGCCTCGGGCGTCCACGCGGCGAGCGTCACCGTGGCCGGCCCCGTCGCGCCGGGCACGGCCTTCGACCCCGACGTCATCGCCGAGCACTACTGGCGGCTGCACGTGCAGCCGCGCGACGCCTGGGAGCACGAGGTCGTGCACAGCGGCTGACGCCACCCGCGCGGCCGGATGAGCGGTCAACTCCCTTCGCAGCGGCCATATCTGACGGACAGTCCGATAATCGATCCGGCGGGTCCGCGCGGTCGTCGTGCGGACGTATTTTTCTCATGAAGTTCCCAGGACCGGGGAGTGGGCGAGGGGTTGCCGGGACAGGGATCGATCCGACCTGATCGTTCCGGTGATCCCTGGAGGACCACGTGCGCAAGAGGTTGATCGTTTCTGCTGCCAGTGCCCTGAGCCTGCTCCTGGCCGTCCCCGCCTCGGCTTCCGGCTTCCAACCGGGGGCGGACGGCCTGGGGGACCCGTACTACCCCACGCTCGGCAACGGCGGGTACGACGTCTCGCACTACGACATCCGGCTGAAGTACCAGCCCGCCACCGACGAACTGGAGGGCACCGCCACCATCCTGGCCACGGCCACCCAGGACCTCTCCCGGTTCAACCTCGACTTCGCGCTGAAGGTCTCCGAGATCCTGGTCAACGGGCGGCCCGCAACCTTCGCCACCAGCGGCGACCAGGAGTTGGAGATCACCCCGGCCCGGCCGCTGACCAAGGGGTCCCAGGCCACCGTGGTGGTCCGCTACAAGGACGTTCCGTCGACCGTCGAGAAGTACGGCGGCTACACCGCCTGGCGCCGCACCCCGGACGGCGCGGTGGTGGCCGGCGAGCCCGTGTCGGCCGGCTGGTGGTTCCCGAGCAACGACCACCCGAGCGACAAGGCGACCTTCGACGTCTCGGTGCTGGTGCCGAACGGCACCCAGGTGGTCAGCAACGGGGTGCTGACCGGCACCAGCTCGCAGGCGGGCTGGACCCGCTTCAGTTGGCGCGAGAACAAGCCGCAGGCCACCTACCTGGCGGCTCTCGCGATCGGGAAGTTCGACGTCACCCGGGACGTCACCGCCAAGGGGGTGCCGGTCTACAACGCCTACAGCAAGGACCTCGGGGACAACGCGGCCGCGGCCCGGGCGAGCGTAGAGCGCACCGGCGAGCTGGTGGACTGGCTGAGCGGCTACTTCGGCGAGTACCCGTTCAGCTCGGTCGGCGGCTTCGTCCCCAACCTCCAGGCCGGCGGCGCCCTGGAGACCCAGACCCGGGTCTTCTACGGACAGGGAATGTTCGCCCGGGGTTCCAACACCTCGGTCGTCGTCCATGAGTTGGCCCACCAGTGGTACGGCGACAGCGTCTCGCTCTCCCGCTGGAGCGACATCTGGCTGAACGAGGGCTTCGCCCAGTACGCGCAGTTCCTCTGGTCCGAGCACGAGAACGAGGGCACCGCGCAGGAACTGGCCGACTACATCTACGCCTCGCACCCGGCCGACGACCCGTTCTGGACCGTCAAGCCCGGCGACCCGGGCGACGAGAACCAGTTCGACATCGCGGTCTACCACCGCGGCGCGGTCGCCATCCAGGCGCTTCGCAACACCGTCGGCGACGACACGTTCTTCCGGATCCTGAAGGGCTGGCCCACCGAGCGCCGCTACGGCAACGCCACCATCCCGGAGTTCCAGGCGTACGCCGAGCGGATCTCCGGCCGGAGCCTCGGCGACCTGCTGAACACCTGGCTGTTCACCCCCGCCAAGCCGCCCGTCGGCCCGGTCCCGAACGGCGGCACGGCGTCGGCGGCCGCCGCTGCGACCGCGGACCGGAGCGCCGGGCAGCCGCCGGCGGAACCGAAGTCCTGGAAGAAGATCCAGGACGCCGCCTCCGTCCACGCGAACCTGAAGTGACCGGCCCGCGGTGAAGCACCGGCGGCCCCCGCGCACGGCAGGGGCCGCCGACCGCCCGTAACGCCGCACGAACCGTCAACTCCCGCGTGCCACACTGCTGGTGACCCGGACCGATCCCCGGCCGCCCGCCGCCGCGGCGGGCTCCAGCACCTCGTCCGCAGGGGCTGCCGCCCCTGCGCCGGAGGCATCGTGAAACTGCTCCTCACCTCCGCCGGAGTGAAGAACCCCAGCATCCGGCAGGCCCTGGTGGACCTCCTGGGCAAGCCCGTCGAGGAGGCCGACGCCCTGTGCATCCCCACCGCCGGCTACGGACACCCGATGGGGAGCCCGGCCGGGGCCTGGCGCTTCATCACCGGGCGGTCCACCACCCCGATGTGCGAGCTCGGTTGGAGGTCCATGGGCGTCCTGGAGCTCACCGCCCTGCCCAGCATCGGCGCGGAGCGCTGGCTGCCCTGAGTCCAGCAGGCCGACGTCCTGCTCGCGAACGGCGGTGACGCGCTGTACCTGTGCCACTGGATGCGCCGGTCCGGCCTGGCGGAGCTGCTCCCCTCCCTGCACGACAAGGTCTGGGTCGGGCTGAGCGCCGGCAGCATGGTGATGACGCCCCGCATCGGGCCGGACTTCGTCGAATGGACGTCGCCCACCGGCACCGACGAGACCCTGGGCCTCGTCGACTTCTCCCTCTTCCCGCACCTGGACCACCCGGCCCTGCCGGAGAACTCGATGGCCGACGCCGAACGCTGGGCCGCCGCCCTGCCGAACCCGGCCTACGCCATCGACGACGAGACCGCCGTCAAGGTCGCCGACGGAGTCGTCGAGATCGTCTCCGAGGGCCGCTGGCGACTTTTTTGAACGGCCGCGGAGAACCCTCCGCCCCCGATCCTGCCGTGCGCCGCACCCCGGGTGGGCTGCGGCGCACGGGTGGCGGGTGCGGCGTCAGAAACCGATGGGCGTGCCGCTGTGGAGGGGGGTGAGGACGGTGTCGTGGATGCCGGCGTCGACGAAGGTGCGCTCCCAGGTGCCGCCGCCCTTGCGGGCCGGGACGAACTCGGTGGTGAGCATCTTCTGGAAGGCGGCGTCCTTGTGCTTCAGTTCGAGCAGGCGCTGGTAGCTGTCCAGGCTGTCGAGGTGGAGCATCCAGTGGATGCGGTCCTGCTGGCCGAAGGTCTCCTCGAAGAGGTACGCGGTGACGTCGCCGGCGAGGGCGCGGTTGACGTGGCGGGCCCACTCGAAGGCGAACTCGCGGGCCTCGTTGCGGAATTCGAACTTGGTCTGGGCGGTGCGGATGATGGTCAGTCCGGTGTCGGCGGAGTGCCGCAGGCGGTCGGCGGGCAGACCGGTCTGGTGCATGGCCGGCGGGACGAAGGTGGCCGGGGCGTGGTCGTCCTGGCCGTCGTGGGACAGGCCGTGCTGGGGGACGTAGACGCGCTCCTGGAACGAGCCCTCGACGTACATGCGCTCCCAGTTGCCGCCGTCGCGGTCCGCGAGGCGGTCGGTCTCGGTGACCTCCTTGAAGGACTTGTCGTGGTCGGCGACGTGCAGGAAGCGGCTGTAGTCGTTGGGCATCCGCATGTGGATCATCCAGTGCAGGCGGTCCACCCGGCCGAGGATCTCCTCGTAGACGAGCACGCTGGCGACGTCCGCCACGGGCTTGTTGAGGGCGGACACCAGGTCGCTGGCGAACGCGCGGCCCTCGTTGCGGAACTCGTGCCGGAGCTGGCCGACGCGGTGGATGATCAGCCCGGCGTTGCCGGAGTGTAGCAGCTCGTGGCCGGTGTCCGGGAGGGCGGCCATGGCGGGGGTGAAAAGGCGGCTGGTCCCGGGCCGGTCCGAGGCCGAGGTCTGGGGCATGGCGGAGTCTCCTTCGGCGAGAGCCCTCCGGGGACGGTCGGCCTCCGGCCGCGGCCGGGTCGCTGTCGCACCGGGTCCCTCGCGTTCGCTCAGGTGCAGGTGCGCCCCACGGCAGGGGGCGCTCGATGTGCACATGTTTCCGCCCGGCCGCCCGCGCGCGGTGATCAGATTTGAGCAGACCGGTCGAGGAGTTTCGAGCAATCTCGGTCATCGCCAAGTGGGTTCTGCCTGCCCCACTCCGATCGACCATGTGGAGAAGAACGCGATGCCCACGAGTAACAGTCTCGGCCGACGCGGTGTCCTTCAGCTGGGGGCGGTGACCGGAGTCGCGCTGAGCGGCCTTGCGGCGCTGACCGGCTGCGGCGCCGAGGACAGCGCCAAGTCCGCTGCGGGCAAGGGCATTTCGACCGACCGGCTGCGGGTGGGCGCCGCGGACGCCTCGGGTTCCGTGAGCATCGACCCGCGGACCGCCGGGTTCGGCGCCAGCTACGTGATCCTCTACCACCTGTACGACTCGCTGATGTACCTGAAGGGCGGGGCGTACGAGCTGGGCCTGGCGGAGTCCGTCGAGGCCAACCGGGACGCCACCGAGTGGACGATCCGGATCCGCAAGCGGGCGACCTTCCACGACGGCCGGCCGGTGACCGCCCAGGACGTCGCGTACAGCCTGCGCACCCTCGCCGTCCCGCCCTCGAAGCGGGCGACCGTCTACGCCGACGTGGACGTGGACCGCATCAAGGTGCTCGACGCCACCACGCTCACCGTCCCGATGCGCCGCCCCCGGGGCGACTTCCGGGAGTCGGTGCTGGTGGTCTTCTCACCGGTGTTCCCCGAGGGGACGACCGACTTCTCCAAGGGCATCGGCTCGGGCCCGTACCGGCTCGCCGCGCAGGACGGCAAGAACGTCCGGATGACCGCCTACGAGGGCTACTGGGGCGGCCGTCCCGCGTTCGGGACGCTGGAGCTCGTCTCCATCGCCGACGCGGCCACCCGGATGAGCGCGCTCAAGAGCGGTCAGATCGACTACGCGATGGGCATCACCGCCACCGCGGCCAAGGCGGAGCGCGACAACCGGGCGATCGAGCTGCACCGCGGCGGCGTCGCCAACTCCAACGCGCTGTCCTTCGCGATGAACGAGCGGATCGCGCCGTTCGACGACCCGCGGGTCCGCCGGGCCGTCCGGCTCGCCGCCGACCGCGGGGCGCTGGCGGCGAACATGCTCGACGGGATGGGCGTCACCGGCGACGACGTGGTCGGCAAGGGCCTGCCGGGCTACGCGGGCCTGGCGGAGCGGCGGCGCGACGTCGCGGAGGCGAAGCGGCTGTTCGCCGAGGCGGGCGTCTCGAAGCTGACCCTCCACGCGGCGGACACGGTGGCCGGCTTCACCGGCGCGGCCCGCCTGCTGGGGCAGCAACTCGACGAGGCCGGCGTCAAGTTGACGGTCGACGTGGTGCCCGCCGACACCTACTACGCCGATCTGAAGGGCCTGTCGTCGATCCCCTTCCAGACCTTCTACTACACCAACCGGCCGGCCGCGGTGCACCTGTCGGCGCTCACCAACCGCGACGCCTTCTTCAACGTCACCGGTCTCGCGGACGAGCACTGGAAGCGGCTGGACGCGGCTCAGGCGACCGTCGACGACAAGGCGCGCGAGCAGCGCTTCGTCGAGATCCAGCGCGACCTGTACGAGCACGGCGGCGACCTGCTGTGGGGCTTCCAGGAAGTGGTGGACGCGTCGGTGGCCGGCGTGCGGGACGTGGTGTTCAGCCAGTCCATCCCGGTCTTCACCTGGGCCAAGGCGTCCTCGTGAGCGGCGGCCGCGCCCCGCTCCGGCTTCCGAGGCTGATGGCCCGCAGGCTGGCGGGCGCGGTCGGCACCCTGTTCACGGCCTCCGCCCTGCTGTTCCTGGCCGCGGAGGTGCTGCCCGGCGACGCCGCCGCCGCCTCGCTGGGCGGCGGGGCGGACGCCGGGCAGATCGCGCGGATGCGCGCCGAACTCGGCCTGGACCGGCCGCTGGTGCTCCGGTACCTGGACTGGGTGGGCTCCGCCCTGGACGGCGACCTCGGCACCAGCACCGTCAGCCACCGGCCCGTCGGCGAGCTGGTCACCGACCCGCTGCTCGACACGCTGCTGCTGGTGGCGCTGTCGGTGCTGGTGACGGTGGCCGTCGCCACCTCGGTGGGCGTCCTGGCCGGCCTGCGGCCCGGCAGCGCGCTGGACTGGCTGCTGTCGGCGGGCGCGGTGGCCCTGGTCTCGATCCCGCAGTTCGTGACCGCGAGCGTGCTGGTCCTGGTGTTCGCCTCGGCGCTGGGCGTGCTGCCCGCGGTGTCGCTGGTGCCGCTCGGCGGATCGCCGCTGGACGACCCGGCCGCGCTGGTCCTGCCGGTCGCGGCGCTGTCGCTGTTCTCCGCGGCCTGGGCGAGCCGGATGGTGCGGGCGTCCGTCGTCGAAGCCGGCCGGTCGCCGCACGTGGAGAGCGCCCGGCTGGCGGGACTCCCGGAGCACCGGGTGGTGTTCCGGCACCTGCTGCCGACCACGATCGGCCCGTGCCTGCAGGCCTTCGCCTGGCTGACCGGCGCACTGGTCGGCGGCACGGCCGTGGTGGAGCGGGTCTTCAACTACCCGGGGCTGTCCGCCCCGCTGGTGAGCGCCGTGGTCAACCACGACACGGCGGTGCTGGAGGGCATCGGACTGCTGCTCTCCGGCGCGGTGGTGGTCAGCCTGCTGCTGGCCGACCTGCTGGACCTGGTGGCCGATCCCCACGGGAGTGTGGCGCGATGACCGACACCGCGACCGAGGCCCCCGCCGCCGCGGTACGGCCGTCCGTCCCGAGGCCGCCGGGCCCGGGCCCGCTCCGCCGCGTCCTGACCGGCCTGCTCTGGCTGCCGGCCCTGGCCGTGGTGCTGCTGGCCGTGGCGGGCCCCTGGCTGGTGCCGGGCGACGCCGGCCGGATCGTCGGCGGCCCCTACTCGCCGCCGGGGCCCGGCCTGCCGCTCGGCACGGACGCCATCGGCCGGGACGTCTGGGACCGGTTCCTGGCCGGCGGGCGCCCGCTGGTGATCGTCCCGCTGGTGGCGACGGTCCTGACCACCGTGGTCGGCACGCTGCTCGGCGTGCTCGCCGGCTACCTGGGGGGACGGGTCGCGGCCGTGATGAGCTGGCTGGACTCGCTGCTGCTCGCGCTCCCGCCGATCGTCGTCCTGCTGGCGCTGCTGCACGGCCTGGGCTACAGCGCCGGGACGCTGCTGCTGGCCGTCGCGGCGACCGGGGTGCCGTTCGTCTCCCGCATCTCCCGGGCCGCGACGACCAGGGTGGTGCGCACCGGATACGTCGACCAGGCCGTGGCGCTCGGCGACGGGCCGCTGTCCGTGGTCGTCCGGGAGATCGTGCCGAACATCCTCCAGCCCGTCCTCGCCGACGCCGGCACCCGGCTCGCGGTCGCCATCGCGCTCACGGCGTCGGCCGACTTCCTCGGCTTCGGCCCCGGCACCCCCAGCTGGGCGGCGATGGTGAGCGAGAACATGGAGGGGGTCACCCTGGTGCCCTGGGGGGTCGCCGTTCCGGCGCTGGGCATCTCCGTCCTCACGGTCGCGGCGAACCTGCTGCTCGACCGGCTTGCCGCGAAGGGCGCGTCGTGATCGACATCGCAGAACTCACCGTCGTGGACCGCACGGGCCGGGCCGTCGTCGAGGACCTCACGCTGACCGTGGAACGCGGCGAGTCGCTCGGCATCGTCGGGGAGTCCGGCTCCGGCAAGACGACCCTGGCGCTCGCCCTGCTCGGAGCGCTGCGCCCCGGGCTGGCGGTGCGCTCCGGGTCGGTGCGCGTCGACGGCCACGACATGCTGGCGCTGAAGGGCTCCCGGCTGCGGGCGGTCCGCCGGCGGACCCTGACCTACCTCGCCCAGGACCCGGCCTCCGCGCTGACGCCCACCCTCAGGGTCGGCGGGCAGATCGCCGAACTCGCCCCGGACCGCTCCGCGGAGGGCGTCCGACGGCGGCTGGAGGCCATGGGGCTGCCCGGTGACGCCGAGTTCCGGCGCCGCTTCCCCCACCAGCTGTCGGGCGGCCAGCAGCAGCGGCTCGCCCTCGCCCGGGCGCTCGCCGGAGAGCCGGCGGTGGCCGTGCTCGACGAGCCCACCACCGGCCTCGACGTGCTCACCCGGCGCCTGGTGCTCGACGAGATCGACCGGCCGGCCCGCGAACGCGGCCTCACCCTGGTCTTCATCACCCACGACCTCCCGGCCGCGGCCCGGCTCTGCGACCGGCTCGTCGTCCTGCGGGCCGGCCGCCTCGTCGAACAGGGCCCCACCCTGCGGACGCTGTCGCGCCCGGCCGACCCCTACACCCGGGCGCTGGTCCGGGCCGTCCCCGACATCGCCGAGGCCGGTCGGCGGACGCCCGCACCGGAGCCGCCGCCCGGACCGGACGCCCCCGCGGACCCCGGCGGCGACCGGGCGCTGCTGGAGGTGCGCGGCCTGCGGGCCGGGCACGGCCGCGGCACCGGACGGGAGGCCCCGACGATGTCCGGGGTGTCGTTCCGGGTCGGCCGCGGCGAGTGCGTCGCGCTGCTCGGCGCCTCCGGCATCGGCAAGACGACGCTGGTCCGCTGCGTCAGCGGCCACCACCGGCCGGACGGCGGCGAGATCCTGCTGCACGGCGAGCCGATGCCGCCCGACCTGCGCCGCCGCACGCCGGCCCAGCGCCGCAGCGTGCAGCTGGTGCCGCAGGACGCGGTGGGCTCGCTGAACCCGCGCCGCCGGGTGGGGGAGGCCATCGCGAGGTCGGCCCGGGTGCTGCGCGGCCTGGACCGGGCGGCCGCCGCGGCCGAGACGGTGCGGCTGCTCGGACTGGTCGGGCTGCCCGCGGAGTGGGCGGGGCGGCTGCCCGGGGAGATGTCCGGCGGCCAGCGGCAGCGGGTCGCGATCGCCCGGGCGCTCGCGGCAGCGCCCGAGGTGCTGCTCTGCGACGAGGTCACCGCGAGCCTCGACGTCGGCATCCAGGTCGAGATCCTGGAGCTGCTGGAGAGCCTGCGGCGACAGCTCGGGCTCGGGGTCGTGCTGATCACCCACGACCTGGGCGTGGTCGCCAGGAGCGCCGATCGGGTGCTGGTGCTGGACGGCGGCGGAGTCTGCGAGGAGGGCGCGGTCGCCCAGGTGCTGGGCGCGCCCCGGCACGCCTGGACCCGGTCGGTGGTGGGGGCGATGACCTCGCTGCGCGACCTGACGGAGGGGCCCGCGCAGGCCGAGGTCGGCGCGGCCGACTGAGCGAAACGCCGGCGCCGGGTCCGGAACGCCGGCCCGAAGCACGACGAGGAAGGCCCGCCGAATCCGGCGGGCCTTCCTCGTCGTGCTTGCCGGAGCCGTCCGGTCAGGCCGGCCGGTGCGGGTCGGCCACCCGGCGGACCGCCTCCTCCCGCAGCGCCATCCGGTCGATCTTGCCGTTCGGGTTGAGCGGAGCGGCGGCGAGCGGCCACAGCTGCCCGGGCAGCATGTAGGGCGGCAGGAGCTCGGCCAGCTGCTTCAGGACGGCGGCGGCGTCGAGTTCGGCCCGGCCGATCACGAACCCCGCCAGCACCTCGCCGCCGGGGCCGGGGACGGCGAAGACCGCCGCGTCCAGCCCGGGCGCCGCCCGGCGGACGGCCCGCTCGACCTCGCCCACCTCGATCCGGTAGCCGCGCACCTTGACCTGGCCGTCCGTCCGGCCCAGGTGCACCAGGCCGTCGCCGTCCTGCCGCACCCGGTCCCCGGTGCGGTACCAGCGTTCGCCGTCGAGGTCGACGAACCGTCCGGCGTCGTTGGCCGGGTCGAGGTAGCCGTCGAAGCGCTGGGGGCCGGCGACGCAGAGCTCGCCGACCGTTCCGGACACCTCGCCGTCCTCCAGCAGCAGGTGGCGGACCCCGGGGAACGGCCGCCCGATGGGCACCGCCCGGTCCGGTCCGGCGGCGTCGGTCGGGTCCAGGCGGTGGCCGGTGCAGGCGACGGCCAGCTCGGTCGGGCCGTACAGGTTGTCGATCACCGCGTTCGGCGCGAGCGACGACCAGTGGCGGGCGGTCTCCACGGGCAGCGGCTCGCCGCAGAACATGGTGTACCGCAGGCCGGGCAGCGCCCCGGCGGGCAGCACGCCGCGGCTCTGCACGGCGGCCGCCAGGCTGGGGGTGGACGTCCAGAAGGTGATGCCCTGGCGGACGGCGACCCGTTCCGGCGCCAGGGCCTGGACGCGGTTGAGGACGGTCAGGCAGGCCCCGGACGCCCAGGCCGCCCAGACCTCGAACATCGACAGGTCGAAGGTCAGCTCGTACACCTGGCTGAACACGTCCCGCGGCCCGATCTCATAGCGGGGCAGCACGGCCGAGAGGAAGGCGCCGATGTTGCCGTGCCGGATCGGCACGCCCTTGGGCAGGCCGGTGGAGCCGGACGTGAACAGGATGTACGCGAGCCGGTCCACGCCGTCGTTCAGCGGTTCGGCGGGTGTGCTCCCGTCCGGGGTGACGACGGCGGCGCCGTCGAGCGCGGCGGACTCCCGCAGGGCGGCGGCGACCTCGGCGGAGCCGGTGAGGCAGACCCGGACGGGGGCGGCCGAGGCGAGGTCGGCGACCTGGGCCGCACCGGCGGGGTCGACCACGATCGCGTCCAGGCCGGCCGCCGCGGCGACGGCCCGGTTCCGTTCGACCGGGTACTCCGGGCCGAGCGGAACCGCCGTGGCCCCCGCGTAGAGGGCGGCCAGGAAGCCCAGGTACGCCTCCTCGGTCTTGGAGGCCAGGACGCCGACCCGCCGCGGACGTCCGCCGCAGCCCGCGATCAGCGCCCCGGCCCAGTCGCACGCCGCGCGGTGGAGTTCCGTGTACGTCCAGGCCCGGCCGTTCAGGCGCAGGGCGGGGCCGTCGGGGTTGACGGCCAGGCCGTCCAGGAACCACGCGTGCAGGGGCTTGACGCCCTCCTGCCGCGGGGCACTCACGCGGTCCCGCCGGCGGCCGCTTCCGGGCCGGTCGCGGGGATGAGGGGCCGGAGCGTGTCCCAGACCGTCCGGGCGGTGACGAAGTTGGCCGGTGTCACGGCCTCGTCGGGCAGGGTGAGGGCGTACTCGGATTCCAGCGCGGTGATCAGCCCGATCGTTCCCATGGAGTCGAGGCCGTGGGCCGCGAGCAGCAGATCGGGCTCCAGCGGAAGCTCTGGTCGCAGGTGCGGAAGATGGCCTCGGATGACCGACTCGAAACGTGCGTCCCACATGGCGTTGGGCTCCTGTTGACGTGAAATTGGGTTGACAGAGCCGAGGTGCGTGCCGTCGGGGCGGTCCGGCCGCCCGGACGGGGCGCGGTCGGCGGTCAGGCGTGCCGGGCGTTGAGGTACTCGGTGAGGCGCTGCCGGTTGATGATCAGGCGGGACGTCTGCGAGATGTCGATGAGGCCGTTACATCGAAAGGTCTTGAGGAAGAGCCCGACCCGGGACCGGGTCGTTCCGACCATTCTCGCCAACTCCTCGTGCGTGATGCGCTGTTCGATGCGCGGGTGGTGCGGATCGCCCTTTCCGAATTTGTCGGCGAGATCGAGGAGGATCGTGCCGAGGCGTTGTTCGCTGTCGACCGTCACCAGATTGGTGATCGCCTGCTGCTGTTCGAACAGCCGGTGCGAGAGATAGCCGACGAGATCGCCGACCAAACCCTCCTCGGTAATGGTGTTGAGGAATCTTGAGTACGGCACGCGGAGGATGACACTGTCCTGCATCGCGATGGTCGACTCCTCGCGGGCTATGCCGCAGCCGCTCTGCTCGCCGAACATTTCGCCCGGACAACATATGCGCAGCAGACACTCTTTCCCGCTGCGCGAGAACATGACGGTTTTGAGGCGCCCGCTCTCCAGGAAGTAGATGTTCTGGTCGGTGTCGCCGCAGCTGTACGCGTAGTCGTTCTTCTCCAGCACGATGCGCGTGCCGATCAGTGAACCGGTCGTGAGTATATTCCGCAGTCTGCCGGTGAAGCCGCCGGACGTCGGGACGGCATACGTCATGCTCACTGTTCATCCTCCTGGCGTGATTTCGGCGCGTGGGGGTGGCGGGGGGAAGGGGCGGACGCCGAGCGAAGGAGGTTGCGCGGGGAGTGTGCCGACGAATCGTCCGGCCGTGCTCCCCCTGTGCTCCCGTCTGGTTTTCGACAACGGCAGAAAACATGCGCCGGCGCAGGGCACATGCCGCCGTACCCCCCCTTGCGGCTGATCGTGGGGCGAGCCTACGCCAGGCGCGACCTGCTGTGTAGTGAGCAATGGGTGTTTATGTCAGCAGAACGTCAGCCGCATAACTCGTGTTGCCGCTTTGGAAAGTTCTCCGGGGCGGCAGAAGGCGCGCGAGGGCAGCATTTTCGGGCCCCGGACTTGCCATTTCGGCGATTCCGGGGCCTGGAAATGCTGGGGCGGTCTCGGGCGGCGGTCAGCTGGGGGCGAGGACCTCGCCGCTGTCGGCGTCGAGGATGCGCAGGGCTTCCATCGGGCAGGACTCGACCGCGTCGCGCAGTGTCTCGTCCGGGTGGGTCTCCGCGGCCGACAGGACGGTCCGGCCGTCGACCACCTGGAAGTGGTCGGGGGCGATGCCGGCGCAGATGCCGGTGCCGGCGCAGCTGTGGTGGTCGGCTTCCAGCCGCCAGCGGGTGGTGTCGGTCATCGCCGGCTCACCACGCGATCGGCAGCTGCTGGGGGCCGCGGAACAGCCCGCCCGACTTCCACACGACGTCCTCGGCCGGGACGGCGAGGCGCACGTCCGGGAACCGTTCGAGCAGTGATCCGATCGCCACTTGCAGCTCCATGCGTGCGAGTTGGGCCCCGAGGCAGAAGTGGGCGCCGTGGCCGAAGGCCAGGTGGGGGTTCTTCTCCCGGGTGATGTCCAGCCGGTCCGGGTCGGCGAAGACCCGGGGGTCGCGGTTGGCGTTGACCGCGGCGGCCAGCACGCCCTCGCCGGCCCGCACCGTGCCGCCGCTCAGCTCGACGTCCTCGGTGGCGACCCGGGCGTTGCCGATGCCGTTGCCCAGGGGGACGTAGCGCAGGAGCTCCTCCACCGCGCGGGGGAGCAGCTCCGGCCGCTCGCGGAGCAGCGCCAGCTGGTCCGGGTGGGTGAGCAGGGCGTAGACCATGTTGCCCAGCTGGTGGGCGGAGGTCTCGTGACCGGCCACCAGCAGGGTGACCCCGAAGGTGATCAGCTCGTCCTCGGAGAGCCGGTCGTCCTCGTCGCGGGCGGCCACCAGGACGCCGAGCAGGTCGTCGTGCGGTTCGGTGCGGCGCGCCGCCACGAGCTGCGCGAGGTAGCCGCGGATCGAGGCGTCGGCCTCGACCGCCTCCTCCCGGGTGTACGCCGTGGTGGACATGATCACCGCGGACCAGTGCTGGAACTTCTCGCGGTCCTCGTACGGCACGCCCAGCAGGCGGCAGATCACCGTGATGGTGAACGGCTCGGCCAGGTCCTTGGTGAGGTCGCACGGCGGGCCCTTGCGTGCCATGTCGTCCAGCAGGCCGGCGACGACCTCCTCCAGCCAGGACTGCATTTGACCGATCCGCCGCGCGGTGAACGCCTTGGACACCAGGCGGCGCAGGCGGGTGTGCTCCGGGGGGTCGAGGCTCAGGATGGCGTCGCCGCGGCGGGCCAGCGGCGTGGTGCGGGGAGTGTCCTCACCGATCGAGGCCCGGCTGAAGCGCGGGTCGGAGTTGGCGGTCTTCACGTCCTCGTGACGGGTGACCAGCCAGCCTTCGCCGCCGTACGGAAGCTTCACCCTGGCGAGCGGCTCCGTCTCGCGGAGCTCGGTGAACTTCGGGTGGATGTCCAATCCGCTTACCTGGCCCTCGAAGGGGTAGGTGTGGACCCGGTCGGAATTCGTCATGCCGTGGGTACTCCTTCACTCCTGCCTGCGACACGGGTGCCGCTGCCCCGTGAGGCTGGTTGCCATGAGCATGCCCAAAGGTAGCGCGTGAACATTCCGCTTGGGGAAGGGCACGTTCCGGGTCGAGCCCCTCGGGCTGCGGACCAGCACACCGCGCGGACGGCCCGGACCGCCGCTCAATTCTGAGCGGTGACGTACCGGGATGTACCGGAGGCTGAGGCGGCCGCGAACTGCTCGCCCACCGACAACCCCCGGGAACGGACCGCGTTGGACGCCACCGAACGACTCCTCGCGCTGCTCGACGCGGTGCACGACACGGCCGCCGAGGTGCGGGCCCGCTGCGCCGAGTACTTCGACCACCAGCCGCTGCGCCTGCGCCGGACGACCCTCGCGCGGTGCGCGCCGGACCCGGACGCACTGGCCGCCCGCATCGGCGCCGGCTACCGGCTGACCGTGCGCACGGTCGACGACGAGGCCGAACTCACCGCCGTCGACCGGCTGGCGGAGCACCGCGCCGCCGGCGCCGGGCGCACCCGCGCGGACGAGCTCGGGGCGGACGGCCGCCACGACGGCGCCGCCCTGGTCGACGCCGTGCGCCGGAGCCGGGACGAGGCCGACCGCAGGCTCCGCGAGGAGGCCGAGCGGTGCGCGCAGGCGCCGCCGCGGCGGGTCGGCGTGCTGGGCGGCGTCCTCGCCTACCGGGTCGCGGGGGAGCCGGACCCGCACCGGCCGCCGGTCGTCGTCCTCAACGCCCTGGGCATGGGGCTCGGGCCGTGGCACCGGCTGACCGCCCTGCTGGCCCGCCGCCACCGGGTGATCTCCTGGTCGCCGCGCGGGTGCGGGCCGCGCGAGCGCCCGCTGCGCCTGGCCGACCAGGTGGCCGACCTGAGGGCGGTGCTCAGCGCCGAGGGCGTGTCCGACTGCCACCTGCTCGCCTGGTGCACCGGGCCGAAGGTGGCCCTGGAGTTCCACCGGCGCGACCCCGGCGCGGTGCGCTCGATGGTCCTGCTCAACGGCTCGTTCCGGCTGCTGGACCGGCCGGACGACCCCGACACGGCCTACGAGCGGAACCTGGAGGCGATGTGTCGCGCCGTCACCGCCCGGCCGGTCCTGGCCGACGTGATGCGGCGGATGCTGGGCGGCGAACTCGGCGAGCGGCCGGACTTCACCGCCGAACCCGACCCGGGACGCTGGGCGGAACAGGTCCTGGCCCTGCCGGCCGAGGACCTCGCCGAGGACCTGCGCCGCCCCTTCGCCGACGGACCCACCCTCGTCGCGTACGCCCGGCAGCTGCTCGACTTCTGGTCCCGGGACCCGCTCGCGCACGCCGAGCGGGTGACCGTCCCCGTGCTGGCCGTCACCGGGGAGCTCGACCGGATCGCCGCGCCGGACCGGCTCGCCCGGGACATCGGCCGGTTCCCCGCCGGGCAGCACGTGCGCCTGCCGGGGGCGACGCACCACGCGCTCCACGACCGGCCGCACGAACTCGCGGCGCTGCTCACCGAGTTCCTCGACCGGGCCGGACCCCGCGCGGACTGACCGCCCGTCACCGGCCGTCCGCCACTGACTGCCCGTCACCGGCCGTCCGGCCGCCGGCCGAGCGCCCCGAACCGCCCGCCACCTGCTCAATTGTGAGCGGCGACGCCGGGCCCGCGCCGCCAAGGTGTGACCGGGAACGGCTCCGGTGCCGTCGGCGGCAGCGTTCGCACCCGTCCCCACGACAGGAGGACCCGTGGACACCGCCACCCCGCCCGCCGGCCCCCCGCCGGGCCGCCCGTACCTGGCCCTGCGGGTGACCCGCGAGTCCGCCGTGCTGCGCGTCACCCTGGCCCGCCCCGAACGGCAGAACAGCATCGACGGCACCGTCCTGGCCGAGCTCGGGCACGCGCTCGACGAGGCGGAGGCGGACCCGGCCTGCGTGGCGATGGTGCTGGAGGGATCGGGCGGGGTCTTCTGCACCGGCCTCGACTTCGGCGAGGCGGCGGCCGGCGGGCCGACGGGCGAGGCGGCCGGCGGGGAGGCGTTCATCGCGCTGATGCGCAGGTTCACCACCGCCCCGGTGGTGGTGATCTCCTGCGTGGACGGCCGGGTGGCCGGCGGCGGCGTCGGCCTGGCCGCCGCGAGCGACTTCGTCCTCGCGACCGAACGCGGCAGCTTCGCCCTGCCGGAGGCGCTGTGGGGTCTGCTGCCGTGCTGCGTGCTGCCCTTCGTGATCCGGCGCACCGGCCTGCAGAAGGCGTACACGATGGCGCTCGGCACCCTGCCGATGGCCGCCGCCGAGGCCGAACGGTGGGGGCTCGTCGACGAGTTGACCGACCGTCCGGACGAGGCGCTGCGGCGCCTGCTGGTCCGGCTGACCCGGATCGACCCGGTCACCGTGGCCGAGCTCAAGCGGTACGTCCGGTCCATGTGGTTCACCACCGAACAGACCGAGGAGTTCGCGCTGCGCGAGTTCACCCGGGTGATGGCCTCGCCGGTGGCCCGGCAGCGGATCGAGAGCCTCACCACCAACCGGGGGCTCCCGTGGGAGACCTCCGCCCAAGCAGGCAGGAGTCAGCACCGATGACGGCACTGGTCTTCCCGGGACAGGGGTCGCAGCGCGCGGGGATGGGGGCGGACCTCTTCGCGCGCTTCCCCGAGCTGACGGCGCAGGCGGACGCCGTCCTCGGCTACTCGATCGAGGAGCTGTGCCGCACGGGCGGCGCGGAGCTCACCCGGACCGAGTTCGCGCAGCCCGCCCTGTTCGTGGTGAACGCGCTGTCCTGGCTGGCCCGGGCCCCGGAACTCCCCGCGCCGAGGTTCCTGGCCGGGCACAGCCTCGGCGAGTACGACGCGCTGTTCGCCGCGGGCTGCTTCGACTTCGCCACCGGGGTCCGGCTGGTGCACCGCCGCGGCGCCCTGATGGGCCGGGCCGACGGGGGCGGCATGCTGGCCGTGCTGGGCGTGCCCGCCGAGCGGCTGCCGGAGCTGATGGCCGGTGCGGACCGCGGGCTGGTCGACCTGGCGAACGTCAACTCCGCCTCGCAGCTCGTGCTGTCGGGACCGACCGAGGTGCTGCGCGAGGTGTCGCGCGAGCTGTCGCGCCACGACGGCGTGCGCAGCGTCCCGCTGAAGGTCAGCGCCGCCTTCCACTCGCGGTACATGGCGGAGGCGGCGGCGGAGTTCGCCGGGTTCCTGCGCGGGTTCACCTTCGCGGCCCCCCGGGTGCCCGTGCTGTCCAACGTCACCGCCGCGCCCTACGGGCCGGGCCAGGTCGCCGAGTTGCTCGGGCGTCAGATCGACCACCCCGTCCGCTGGCACGAGATCACCCGCCACCTGCTCGACCACGGTGTCGGGACGGTCGAGGAGATCGGCCCGGGCCGGGTCCTCAGCGGGCTCTGGCAGTCGGCCCGGCGGGCCGCGGCGGAGGAGGACCGGACGGCCGCGGCGGCGGGGGAGGACCCGACGGCCGGGGCCGGCGCGACCGCGCCCGCCGCGACGGCCCCTGCGCAGACCGGAGCCGGGCTCCGGGCCGAGGACCTGGGCTGCCCGGAGTTCCGGCGCGAGTACGGCCTGCGCCTGGCGTACCTCGCCGGGGCGATGTTCCGCGGCATCGCCTCGTCCGACCTGGTGATCCGGCTCGGACAGCGGGGCCTGATGGGATTCTTCGGCGCCGGCGGCCTCGGCCTCGACCGGGTGGAGAAGGAACTGCTCCGCATCCAGGAGGCGCTGGGGGTGGACGGGTCCTACGGGATGAACCTGCTGCACTCCGTCGACGACCCCTCGTACGAGAACAGCGTGGTCGCCCTGTACCTGCGCCACGGGGTCCGCACCGTCGAGGCCGCGGGCTTCACCCAGCTGACCCCCGCCGTCGTCCGCTTCCGCTTCGCCGGCGCGCACCGCGACGCCGGGGGCGGGGCGGTGATCCCGCATCGGGTGCTCGCCAAGGTCTCCCGGCCCGAGGTCGCGGCCGCCTTCATGGGCCCGGCGCCCGCGGCGATCGTCGACCGCCTGGTCGGGGAGGGGCTGCTCACGGCCGAGGAGGGGCGCATCGCCGCCGAGGCCCCGGTGAGCGAGGACATCTGCGTGGAGGCCGACTCGGGCGGCCACACCGACGCGGGCGTGGCGCTGACGCTGCTGCCCGCGATGATGCGCCACCGCGACGCGGCGATGGCCCGCCACGGCTTCCGACGCCGCATCAGGATCGGTGCGGCGGGCGGCATCGGCGCACCCGAGGCGGTGGCCGCCGCGTTCGTCCTCGGCGCGGACTTCGTGCTCACCGGCAGCGTCAACCAGTGCTCCCCGGAGGCCGGGACGTCCGACACGGTCAAGGACATCCTCGCCGGGCTCGACGTGCAGGACACCGCGTACGCGCCCGCCGGCGACATGTTCGAGCTGGGCGCCAGGGTCCAGGTGGTGCGGAAGTCCACCATGTTCGCGGCCCGCGGCAACAAGCTGTACCAGCTGTACCGGCAGTACGACGGCTGGGAGTCCGTCGACGAGGCGACCCGGCGGCTGGTGGAGGAGACCTACTTCAAGCGCCCGTTCGCCGAGGCGTGGCAGGAGACCCGCGCCCACCACCTCGCGAAGGGCCGGGCGGCGGAGGTCGAGAAGGCCGAGCGGTCGCCCAAGCACCTGATGGCGCTGGTCTTCCGCTGGTACTTCGCCCGCACCGTCAGCTGGGCGCTGGACGGCGATCCGGCCCAGCGGGTGAACTTCCAGATCCAGTGCGGCCCGGCGATCGGCGCGTTCAACCACGTCGTCCGGGGGACGGCGCTGGAGGACTGGCGCGCCCGGCACGTCGACCTGATCGCCGACACCTTGATGACCGGCGCCGCCGACGTTTTGGGCCGGCGCCTCCCCGCTCCCGCGGCCCGCTAGGGCCTGGCGGGCACCGCACCCCACCGAAGAACCGTCCGAGAACCACCCTGAGGAGTACAGATGACGCTCGACCCGAACCCGTTCCTCGCCCGGCAGCAGACCTCGGTGGGCGCGGACCTGCTCCTGCACTCGACCAACGCCGGTGCGGTGGTGAAGCGCTCCGCCCAGCTCAAGCTGGCGCACCGCGACGAGGGCCGCCGGATCGCGCTGCTGCAGGCGGAGTACGTGAACACCAAGTACGCCGGCGACGCGACGGTGTTCGTCTTCGACGAGAAGTTCGGCCGGCGCGACCGCCTGCACTGGATGATCCACCTGCGGTCGCTGGGCGGGTACCGCGCCGTCACGGCCCTGCTCGACGGAAACGAGGGTCCCGCCGCGGGGACGGGCTGGCAGGAGATGTTCCTCGACGCGTCGTTCGACGAGACGGCGCTCATTCCGCAGGGCTGGGGGATGTACGGCACGGACGCGGTGCTGCCGGACGGCACGCCGATCGCCGAGGCCACCCCGGACCTGCTGGTGGCGCCCGCGCAGCACCAGACCGGCATCACCGCCGAGCAGACCGTGAACTCCTCGAACGCCGGACTGATCATCCACCGGGTGGCCCAGCCCAAGTACGCCTTCCGCGCCGAGGCCCGGATGTTCGCCCGCCGGATCACCGAGTCGATCAACACCCGGCTGCCGGGCATCGCCTCCTCCTTCCTCTACGAGGAGGCGTTCGGCCCCGCCGACCGTACGCACTGGCTGATCCACATGAAGTCGGAGACCGCGTACTACGACCTCATCGACATGCACATGCGCATGCACGACGACGTGCGGGCCATCTACCTCGACGAGATCATCGCGCCCGAGAAGGGCGGCGGCACCTGGAACCGGATCTTCGTCGAGGGCAGCATGGGCGACGTCTCCTTCGCCCCGCTCGCCGCCTCGATCTGAGACCCGCGCCGGCCCGTCCTCCGCCGACGGGGCATCAGGTCCGGCCCGGCCGCCGCTGACAAGGCATCAAGATCGGCCCGGCCGTCGCTGACGTGGCATCAAGACCGGCCCTAACCGCGGGAGTCGGCTCCCGGGCAGCCCGCACTTTGCTCACTTCTGAGCTGAAGTGCGGGTTTTGTCTTTCTAGGCTTCCGCATGTCGGAGAACGTCGGACACCATCTGGCATCGAACTGGGGAGCACGGCACATGGCGGTCGCATCCGGTCCCGATCCCCGGCAGCGCACGGGAATCGACACGCTGGCAGCGGACATCAGCGGGGCCCTCGCGCGCCTGCTCACCGAACTGCGGCCCGGCGAGGCCCCGGTGGCCCCGGACACGGAGCTGCGCACGGTCGGCCTCGATTCGATGACCGCGGCGCGGCTGTGGATCGCCACGCAGAGCGAGTTCGGCATCGACGTGCCGCTGACCCTGCTGGCGGACGCGCACAGCCTCGCCGACTTCGGGCGGCAGGCCGCCGAACTGGCGGCGGACCGGGCCCCGGTCGACGGCGCGGCCGCCGGTGCCGTGGTGGCGGACCCGGAGCGGGCGTTCGAGCCGTTTCCGCTCACCCCGCTCCAGGAGGCGTACCTCACCGCGAAGGAACCGGCCCTCACCGAGGACGCCGTCGGCTGCCACCTCTACCGCGAGTTCGAGGTGCGCGGCCTCGACGCCGAGCGGCTGCGGAACGCCTGGGAGCGGCTGGTCGCCCACCACGACATGCTGCGGGCCGTCGTCACCCCCGACGGCCGGCAGCGCATCCAGGCGCAGCCGCCGCAGTGGAGCATGCCGGTGTCCGAGCCCGTCGCCGGCCACCGTGACCAGGACTTCGAGGCACGCGCCGCCCGCACCCGGGCCCGGATGTCCCACCGCCGCTTCGAAGCCGGCGAATGGCCGCTGTTCGCCGTCGAGGTGACCCGCCGGGCCGACGGCCGCGCCCGGGTGCACCTCGGGATCGACGCCCTGGTGACCGACGGCGCCGGCCTCGACCTGCTCACCGCGCAGTGGAAGGCCCTGTACGACGACCCGGCCCGCACCCCGGCCACGCCCGAGCTCACCGCCCGGGACTGCCTGGTCGCGCTCGCGGCGCGCACCGACACCCCCGGCCACCGGCGCAGCCTCGACCACTGGGTGCACCGGCTGGCCGAGCTCCCCGGCGCCCCCGGCCCGGTCCGGGACACCGTCGCGACCCGCCCCGAGGACCTGCCGTGCCTGCGCCGCACCACCCGCACCGCCCGGCTGGCCGCCGAGGAGTGGCGGGCCGTCCGGGAGCGCGCCGCCGGCCTCGGCGTCACGGCCACCGCACTGGTCCTGACCCTGTTCACCGAGGTCCTGGCCCGCCACGGCGCCCACCGGCCGTTCTCGCTGACCGTCACCACCAGCCGGCGGGCCCTGCTGCCGGCGGCGGCCGACCAGGTCGTCGGACCGTTCACCGGCACCGTCGCGGTCGAGGCCGTGCTGCCGCACGACCGGACCTTCGAGGAGGCGGCGCGGCTCACCCACCAGGAGCTGTGGAAGGCGCTGGAGCACTCCGCGGTGTGCGGGGTCACCGCGCTGCGCGCGTCGCGGGCCCGCGGCGGCGCGGCCGAGGCCTCGCCCGTGGTGTTCACCAGCATGCTCGACGCCGCGGCCGCCGCCCGCGGCCGGGGCTTCGCGGACGACCTGGTGCACGCCACCAGCCAGACCAGCGGGGTCTGGCTCGACCACCAGATGTGGGAGCGGGACGGCGGCCTGGAACTGCGCTGGGACGTCGCCGACGCGATGTTCGAACCCGGCGTCCCCGACGCGGCGTTCGCCTCGCTCCACAACGGCCTGCGGGTGCTCGCCGGCTCCCGGGCGGAGCCCAAGCACCGCCCGCTCAACGAACTCCAGCAGGCCTACTTCGTCGCCCGCGCCGCCGCCGAGCCCCGGGAGTGGAGCTCCGGCCAGGTGTACCTGTCCTTCGAGACGGCCGGCCCCGTCGACCTGGTGCGCCTCGAAACGGCGCTGGTGCGGCTGATGAACGCGTACGAGGTGCTGCGCTCCGCGGTCACCGTGGACGGCCGGATCGCCGTCCGGCCGGAGGTCCCCGAGGAGTGGGCGATCCCGGTCACCGGGCACGACTCCGCCGAGCCGGTCCGCGAGGCGATGACGGCGAACCCCTTCCCGCTCGGCCGCTGGCCGCAGTTCGACCTCCGCGTCACCGAGGGGGAGGAACACGACACCGTCCACCTCTGCGTCGACCTCACCCTCGCCGACGCGCACAGCATCCACGCCGTCGGCCGCGAACTCATGCGGCTCTACGCCCGGCCCCGGGAGACCCCGCAGACCGGCGCGCCGCACGCCGAGCACGCCCGGGAGGTCCGGGACCGCGCCGCGGCGCCGGAACGGGACGCCTGGCGGGCGCACTGGCGCGACGCGCTGGCCGAGCTCCCGCCCGGCCCGCCGATCGGGGGCCGCACCCCCGGCGCCGGCCCCGCCCGCCGGATCCGGCTGGAGGGGAGCGTGCCCGGCCGGGACGCCCTCGCCGCCCGCGCCGCCCGGCACGGGCTGACCCTGGACGCCGTGCTGCTCACTGCCTTCCTGGACACCCTGTCGCTCCGTCACGAGGAGGACTTCGCCGTCCCGGTGGTGCGCTGGGACGGCCCGGACGGCAAGTACCGGCCCGGCGAGTTCACCGCGCTCAGCTGGGTGCCGCGGGCACCGCGCGGACTGTCCTTCACCGAGCGCGCCCGTACCCACCACCGGGCCCTCGAACAGGACGCGCCGGTGCCGACCAGCGGACTCGCCGAACTGCGCCGCCGGACGGCCGCGACCGGGGCGACCGGCCACCGGGTCGTCTACACCTCGGTCCTCGACCTGACCGACCGTCCGCTGCCCGCCACCGTACGGCAGGGCGAATGGCGCAGCTGCACCCCGGACGTGTCCCTGGACTGCATCACGACCGCGGACGACGACGGGGCCCTGCGGTACTGCTGGGACGCGGTGGCGGAGGACTTCGACGGCGAAACCCTCGCAGAGCTCTTCGCGGCCTACGGCCGGACGGTGACCCGCCTGGTCGACAGCGACGAACCGTGGGACGAGGTCGCCCCGGAGCCGGCCCCGGCCGCGCAGGGCCCGAGCGCCGCCGAACTGCACCGGATCCTGCACGAGTGGAACGACACCGCCCACCCCTTCGACGGCGAGCGGCTCATCCACACCGCCTTCGAGGAGCAGGCCCGGCTGGCCCCGGACGCCGTCGCCCTGCGGTGGCGCGGCGGCACCATGACGTACCGCGAGCTCAACCGACGGGCCAACCGCCTCGCGCGGGAGCTCCTCGCCGCGGGCACCGGGCCGGAGACCGTGGTGGCGGTCAGCGTCCCCCGCGGACTGCTGATGGTCGCGGCGGTGCTCGGCGTGCTCAAGGCCGGCGGCGTGTACCTCCCGATCGAGCCGCACCTGCCCGGCGACCGGGCGGCCGTGATCCTGGAGGAGGCGGACTGCGCCACCGTCGTCACCACCTCGGACCGCGCCGGGTGGGCCGTGCCGGACGGGGTCGCGGAGATCCGCGCGGACCGGCTGCCGCCGTCCGACCTCGACCCGGACGCCGACCCCGAGCCCACGGCCGAGCCGTACAACACCGCGTACATCATCTTCACCTCGGGCAGCACCGGGCGTCCCAAGGGCGTCGCGGTCGCGCACCGGCCGGTGCTCAACCTGCTGAACTGGTGCCGGCGCACCTTCGCCTTCGACGCCTCCGACCTCGGGCTGTGCGTCACCTCGCTCGGCTTCGACCTGTCCGTGTTCGACGTCTTCGGACTGCTCGGGTACGGCGCCGGGCTCTACATCGCCGACGCGGAACAGCAGCGCGACCCGGCCCTGCTGCTGGACGTCCTGCTCACCGAACCCGTCACGTTCTGGAACTCCGCGCCGACCACGCTCGCCCAGATCGGCCCGCTGCTCGCCGAGCACCGGGGCGCACCGGGCACCCGCGACCTGCGGCTGGTCTTCCTCAGCGGCGACTACACCCCGTTGTCGCTGCCCGACGAGGTGCGCGCCGTCTTCCCGGCGGCGGACCTGATCAGCCTCGGCGGGGCGACCGAGGCGACCGTGTGGTCGAACTGGTTCCGGATCGGCGAGATCGACCCGGAGTGGCGCAGCATCCCCTACGGCAAGCCCATCGACAACTGCCGCTACCACGTGCTCGACGAGAACCGGCGGCCGTGCCCGGTCGGCGTCGAGGGCGACCTCTACATCGGCGGCGAGTGCCTCGCCCTCGGATACGTCAACCAGCCGGAACTCACCAGCCGGCGGTTCATCCCCGACCCGCTGCACGACGACCCCGCGGAGCGGCTGTACTGCACCGGCGACCGGGCGTCCTACTTCCCCGACGGCAACCTCTGCTTCCACGGGCGGTCGGACGGCCAGGTGAAGATCCGCGGATTCCGCGTCGAACTGGGCGAGATCGAGCACCGGCTGCGGCTCCACCCGGGCGTCAAGGACGTCGTGGTCCTCGCCCGCGGGGACGCCGGCGAGCGCGTCCTGGTGGCCTACCTCGTCCCGGCCGGCGGCGCCGCGCCCACCGCGCGCGAGCTGCGGGCGCACGCGGCGGCCGCCCTGCCCGAGTACATGGTGCCCAACTTCTTCGGCTTCCTCGGGACCTTCCCGTCCACCGCGAACGGCAAGCTGGACCGCAATGCGCTGCCCTGGCCCGTGCCCGCGCGACCGGAACAGCCCGAGCAGCCGCAGCAGGCCGAGCAGCCCGAGCAGTTCGAGCCGCACGGGCGGTCGGCCGAGGAGCCGGCCGCGGTCGCCGACGGGCCGTCGTACGAGGAACTGCGGGAGGAGATCGCCGGCCTGTTCGCGTCCACCCTGGGCCTGCCGCAGGTGGACGCCGCGGCCGACCTGTGGGACCAGGGCGCGACCTCGTTCACCATGGTGCAGGTGTCCGGCGCGCTGCAGCGCCGGTACCGCCGGCGCATACCGGTGTCGGTGCTGCTCGACGAGCCCAAGGTCGAGGCGATCGCCCGTTGGGCGCACCGCGAGCTCACCGGCGCCCCGGCCGCTGCCGGGACGACGCCGGTCGTCGAGCGGACGCCGGCCGCACCGACCGAGCCGACCGCACTGGAGACCGCTGCACCGACCGCGCAGGCGACCGTCGAGCCGGCCGGGGCGGAGGGCCGGGGCCCGGGCGCGGTGGACTTCTTCTCCCCCGAGGACCGGGCCCGGTTCAAGGCCGGCCACTGGAACCTGCGCCCGGCCCGCCCGGAGGAGCCGGCCCTGCCGCTCATCCCGGTCGGCTTCGACGAGGAACTCCTCGCCTGGCGCGCCACCCGGCGCGACTTCCTCGACGCGCCGGTCCCGTACGAGTCCTTCTGCCGCCTGCTCAGCCTGCTCCGGGAGATCCCCACCGCCGCGGGCGTCCGCCGGCTGCACCCGTCGGCGGGCGACACCTACGCCGTCCAGACCTACCTCCACCTGGCCGCCGACGCGGTCGACGGGATCGCCGAGGGGCTCTACTACCACGACCCCGTCGAGCACGCCCTGCGCCGGATCGACCCGGTCCAGCGGGCCGGGCGCGGCGCCCACTTCGTCTACAACCGGGAGGTGTTCGACCGTTCGCGGTTCGGCATCTACCTGGTGGGCCGCCGCCCCGGCATCGAGCCGATGTACGGCGAGCAGAGCCTGCGCTACCTCACCCTGGAGGCCGGCAGCATCGGCCAGTTGCTGATGATGGGACAGGCGGCGGCCGGCGTCGGGCTCTGCCCGATCGGCGCACTCGCCTTCGACGACCTCGCCGCCCGGTTCGGCCTCGACGAGGGCCACGTGTTCCTCCAGGCGTTCCTCGGCGGCGCCGCCGCGCACCCCGCGGCCACCGCGGACGGCGTCGGCCCGGTGTTCGGCGCCCGGCCCGCCCCGGCGGCCCGCCCCGTCCCGCCCGCCGCCGACGCGGCGGGAACGGCGGAGCCGACGGCCGTGATCGGCATGGCGGGCCGCTTCCCCGGCGCGGACGACCTGGACGCCTTCTGGGACAACCTGGAGGCGGGCGCGACCGCGGTCGGGCCGCCCCCCTCCGCCCGCCGCGACATCGCGCCCGCGGACTCCGCCCCCGTGGGCGGTTTCCTCCGGGACGTGGACCGTTTCGAGAGCCTGCTGTTCCGGATCTCCCCCGAGGAGGCGCGGACGGTCGACCCGCAGGCGCGGCTGATGCTGCAGACCGTGTGGCAGTGCCTGGAGGACGCCGGGCACACCGCGGAGTCGCTGCGGCTGTCCGCCGGACGGGTCGGCGTCTTCATCGGCACCATGTGGCAGGACCACCGCCAGCAGGGCGCCGACCACTGGGCGGCCGGCGGCCCGGCCCGCACCCCGGCCACCGCGTCCGACATCGCCAACCGGGTCTCGCACTTCTTCGACTTCGGCGGCCCGAGCCTGGCCGTCGACACCTCCTGCTCGTCCTCGCTGACGGCCCTGCACCTCGCGGTGCAGAGCCTGCGCCGGGGCGAGTGCGGCGCGGCCGTCGTCGGCGCCGTCAACCTCCTCGCCCACCCCTACCACTGGGGCCTGCTCGAAGGCCTGGAGCTGGTGGCCCTGGACGGCACGCCGGAGGCCTTCTCCGCGGCCGGCTCGGGCTGGTACCCGGGCGAGGGCGTCGGCACGCTGCTGCTGCGCCCGGCGGGGGCCGCCGCCGAGGCGGGCGACCTCGTCCACGGAACCGTCGAGGAGACCCGCATCGCCCACGCCGGGCGCGCGCCCAGGTACGGTGCGCCGCGGGCCGAGAGCCTGGTCGACTCGCTGGCCCGGGCGCTGGCCGGGGCGGGCGTCACCCCCGACGACATCGACTACGTGGAGTGCGCGGCGGCCGGCGCCGGAATCGCGGACGCCGCCGAACTCGAAGCCCTGGGCGAGGTGTTCGCCCGGCCCGGCGACGCCCCGCGGCTCCCGGTGGGCACCGTGAAACCGAACATCGGGCACCTGGAGGCGGCCTCCGGCCTGTCCCAGGTGATCAAGGTGCTGCTGCAGATGCGGCACGGCCGGATCGCCCCGACCCGCACCGCCCGGCAGCGCAACGGCCTGGTGGACTGGCAGACCCTGCCGGTCGAGGTCGTCGAGCGCTCCCGGCCCTGGACCCCGGCGTCGGACGGGCGGGTCACGGCCCTGGTCAACGCCCTCGGCGCGACCGGCTCCTACGGACACGTGGTGCTGCGTTCCGCGCCCGGCGACCGGTCGGCCCCGGCGCCCGCGACGGCGACGGCAGGCCGCGCGGACGGCGGGTTCGACCCCGGGCGGGTGCTGCTGCTCTCCGCCGACGGCGCCGAGCAGCTCGGCGCCGCCGCGCGGCGGCTGGGCGCCCACCTCGCCGCCCACGCCGACACCGTGGAGCCCGACCGGGTCGCCTGGACCCTGCAGACCGGACGGGTGCACCTGTCGCACCGGCTGGCGCTGACCGCGGACACGGTGGCCGGGATGGTCGCCGGTCTGAACGCCTTCCTGGCCGGCCGGTCGCACCCCGGCCTGTCCACCGCCGTCGCGGACCCGGCCGCCGGACCCGCCCCGACCGACCGGCCCGCGTCGCACGCCGTGGACCTGTGGCTGCGGGGCCACCCGGTGGACTGGGCGCGGCTGTGGCCCGCGCCGGGCCGGCGCGTCACGCTGCCCGTGCACGCCTTCGCCGGCGACCGGCACGTGCTCGACGACCGGCACCTGCTCGACGACGCCTCCCCGGTGCTCGGCACGGCCGTCGCCGACGCGGTGTCCCCGGCGGCGCAGGAGAGCGCCGAGCGGTACCTGGCCGGGCTGTACGCCGAGGTCAGCGGGATCCCGGTGGAACGGCTGCACCCGAAGGTGCCGCTGGAGAACTACGGGCTGACCTCGATGCTGGTCTCCCGACTCAACACCGAACTCCGGGCCGCCGTCGGCCCGGTGTCGCAGACCGTGTTCTACGAGTACCCGGACCTCGCGGGCGTCGCCGCGCACCTGCTGCGCCTGCACGACGGACCGTGGCACGGCGGCCCCGCCGCGCCGGTGCCCGTTACTGAGAAGCCCGTTACTGAGAAGCCCGTCACCGAGAAGCCCGTCACCGAGAAGCCCGCTGCTGAGCCGATCGCCGCCGAGCCGATCGCCGTCGTGGGCATCGCCGGCCGCTACCCGCAGGCCGCGGACCTGGACCAGTTCTGGCGCAACCTCGAACAGGGCCGCGACAGCGTGACCGCGCTGCCCGCCGACCGGCCCGCCGTGTCCGGCGGGGCCGACCTGATGCGGGGCGGCTTCCTGGCGGGCGTCGACCGCTTCGACCCGCTGCTGTTCGGCATCACCCCCCGCGACGCGCGGCTGATGGACCCGCAGGAGCGGCTGTTCCTGGAGACCGCCTGGGAGACGCTGGAGGACGCCGGCTACACCCGGGCCCGGCTGCGGGAGCGGCACGGCGCGGGCGTCGGGGTCTTCGTCGGGACGATGTACAACGAGTACCCGTTCTTCGGCGTCGAGAGCTCGTTGTCCGGCGAACCGGCCGACAGCGGATCGGCCGTCGCGGGCATCGCCAACCGGGTCTCCTACTTCCTCGACGTGCACGGGCCGAGCATGGCGGTGGACACCATGTGCTCGTCCTCGCTGACCGCGCTGCACCTGGCCGTGCAGAGCCTGCGCCGCGGCGAGTGCGCGGCGGCCCTGGTGGGCGGGGTGAACCTGTCGCTGCACCCGCACAAATTCCGCCAGCAGGCGCGGCTGAGGATGACCTCCAGCGACCACCGCTGCCGCAGCTTCGGGGCGGGCGGTGACGGCTTCGCCCCCGCGGAGGGCGTCGGCGCGCTGCTGATCAAGCCGCTGAGCGCCGCCGTCGCCGACGGGGACCGGATCCACGCCGTGATCCGCGGCACCGCCGTCAACCACGGCGGCCGCACCAACGGCTACATGGTGCCCAACCCGGTGGCGCAGGGGGCACTGGTGCGCGCCGCGCTGGACGAGGCGGGCGTGGACCCGGCCGGGGTGGGCTACCTGGAGGCGCACGGCACCGGTACCTCGCTCGGCGATCCCATCGAGATCAACGGCCTGGCCCGGGCGTTCGCCGGGGCCGACCTGGCGCCCGGGTCCTGCGCCGTGGGATCGGTGAAGTCGAACATCGGGCACCCGGAGGCCGCGGCCGGCCTCGCCGGACTGACCAAGGTGGTGCTCCAGCTGCGCCACCGCCGGCTGGTCCCCTCGCTGCACTCCCGGGAGCTCAACCCCGCCGTGGACTGGGCGCAGTCGCCGTTCCGGGTGGTGCAGGAGCTGGAGCCGTGGGCCGCCCCGGTCGCGGCCGACGGGACGGTGCTGCCCCGGCGCGCGGGCGTCAGCTCCTTCGGCGCCGGCGGCTCGAACGCCCACGTGGTGGTGGAGGAGTACGTTCCGGCCGGGGCCGCGGCGCAGCCGTCGGACGAGCCCGGACCGGGGCCTGAGCTGATCGTGCTGTCGGCCTACAACGAGGAGCGGCTGCGGGCGGTGGCCGGACGTCTGGCCGACCGGCTCCGCGACGGCGCCGGAGCGCCGCCGCCCGCCCTCGCGGACGTCGCCCACACGCTCCTGGTCGGCCGGGAGGCCCTGCGCGAGCGGCTCGCGGTCGTCGTCGCCGACACCGGTGAACTGCTCGCCGCGCTGGACCGGTTCGCGGCCGGCCACCGCGACCCGGAGGTGCTGCACGGCCGCACCCCGGGGGACACCCCCCGCACCGGGACGCCTGTCGCCCCCGACCCGGGCCTGCCGCGCGCCGAGGCACTGCGCCGCCTGGCCGCCCGCTGGGTGGCCGGCGACACCGTCGACCGGGACGGGCCGGGCGCGGGACGCCTGGTGTCGCTGCCCTCCTATCCGTTCGCCGGGGAACGCCACTGGCTGCCGGAGGCCGCCGCGCCCACCGCGACGCGGCAGCCGGAACCCGCACCGGTGCCCGAACCGCCCGCGACGCCGCAGCCGGACCTCGTGCCGGCGTTCGAGCGGTCCGTGACGTGGCAGCCGGAGCCCGCACGGGCGTCCGAGCCGCCCGTGACGGGCCCGGCGGACGCCGTGGCGCTCTACACCCCGGTGTGGATGCCGACCGCCGCGGCCCCCGAGCCCGGCCCGGTGGACGGCCGCGTCGTCTGCGTCTTCACCGACCGGACCGCGGCGCTGGCGGACGCGCTCGCCGCACGGCTCGGCGCCGACCGGCTGCTGCTGGTGCGCCAGGGAGCGGATGCGGCAGCCGGGGCCGAGGCGCTCGTCGACGAGGCCGCGGCGGACCGCATCGCGGCCGACCTGGTGGGCCGTCACGAGGACATCGTCGGCCTGGTCGACCTCTGCGACGTGGCGGCCGGCGAGGGGACCGGGCGGTGGACCGACCGGCTGCGGCTGCTCCAGCGCCTGGTCCGCCTGCTCCGCGCCCGGGACCTGAGGGTCCTTCAGGTCACGGAGGGTCTGTACGGGCTGCCCGGGGCGGTGCCGGCGTGGTCCGGCGCCCGCCTCGCCGGGTTCGTGCGGATGCTGGCGGCCGAGCACCCCCGGGTCGCGGCCACCGTCGCCGACATCCAGGGCGCGGGCGGCGACCCGGCGGCCGCCGCCCGGCGGATCCACGCCGAACTGCTCGCCGCGGACGGCCTCACCGAGGTCTGCCTGCGCGGCGCCACCCGGCACCGGCGCGAGCTCACCGCGCTGTCCGGCGGCCCGGACCGCCCGCTGCGGCTCGACCCCGGCCGGGCCTACCTGGTCACCGGCGGCACCCGGGGCATCGGCGCCGCCGTCGCCCGGCTGCTGGTCCGCCGCGGCGCCCGCCTGCTCGCCCTGACCGGCCGGCGCCCACTCCCGCCGCGCACCGAGTGGCCGGCCCTCGACCCGGGCTCCCCGGAGGCGGAGACGGCCGCGCTCGTCGCCGAGCTGGAGGCCGTGGGCGCGCGGGTGCTGGTGCACACGGGCGAGCTCGGCCGGGAGGACCGGACCGCGGCCTTCCTGGCGGAGGTCCGCGGCGGGCTCGGCCCGCTCGGCGGCGTCGTGCACTGCGCGGGCCGCGGCCCGCTGGGCCGGCCGTCCTTCGCGGGCAAGTCCGTCGCCGACATCGAAGCGGTGCTGGAGCCCAAGGCCACCGGCCTGGAGACGCTGGCCCGGCTCTGCTCGGCCGACGACCTCGACTTCTTCGTGCTGTTCTCCTCGCTGTCCGCGATGGTTCCGGCGCTCGCCCGCGGGGTGTCGGACTACGCCGCCGCGAACGCCTTCCTCGACCAGTTCGCCGACCACCGGGCGGCGGCCGGCGAGCGCCGCTTCCGCTCGGTCGACTGGCCGACCTGGCACGAGACCGGAATGGGCGCGGCCCAGCCCGAGGGCTGCGCGGTGGCCGGCGTCGGATCGCTGGGGGAGGCGGAGGGCCTGCGGCTGCTGGAGCGGATCGTGGCCCTGCCGCCCGAGGTGGCGCGCGTCGTGGTCTGCCCGCCGCTGGACGGCGTCCCCGTCGCCCCCGACACGCTGCTCGGCAAGCCCCGGCCCACCGCCCCGCACCCCGCTTCGCACACCGCCCCGCCCACCGCTTCGCACCCCGTCGAGGAACCCCCCGTGGGCGCCTCCCCCCTACCACCTGTGGAGCCGACCGTGCCCGAGCCGACCGTCCGCGCGCTGGAATGGCTGGCCCCCCTGTTCTCCGACGCGCTGGCCATCCCGGCCGTCGACCTCGACCCGACCGCCTTCTTCGGCGACCTCGGCGTCGAATCGGTGATGCTCGGCGAGCTCGTCTTCCGCATCGAGGAACGCGCGGGCAGCCCCGTGGAGCCCACGGCCCTGCTCGAACACCCGACGCTGGAGCGACTCGCCGCGCACCTCGACGCCCTGGGGATCGGACCGCGCGAGGAGCCGGAAGCCGCGGCGCCGCAGCGCGCCGTCGCCGCGCCGCCGGTGCCGCCGTCCGGCCGGCCGGGGAGCGGACGGGTCGCCGTGATCGGCCTGGCCTGCCGGTTCCCGGGCGCCCCCGACGCCGAGGCGTTCTGGCGCAACCTGGTCGCCGGGGAATGCTCCGTCACGGAGGTCCCGGCCTCCCGCTGGGACGTCCGGCGGCTGTACAGCCCCGAGTACGCCCCCGGCCGCAGCATCAGCAAGTGGGGCGGGTTCGTCGACGGGATCGAGGACTTCGACCCGGAGTGGTTCGGGATGACGGAGGACGAGGCCACCTGCCTCGACCCGACCATCCGGCTCTTCCTGGAGTCCGCCGCCACCTGCCTGGCCGACGCCGGCTACCGCGAGGAGGAACTGGCCGGACGGGACGTGGGCGTCTTCGCCGGCGCCCGGCTGACCGGGTACGGGCGCCGGGCCCGCTCCCGCCCCGGCGGCGTGGGCATGGGCAGCGACCAGAACTTCATCGCGGCCCGGGTCGCGCACCGCTTCGACTTCCACGGGCCCAACCTGGTCGTCGACACCGCGTGCTCCTCGTCCCTGGTCGCCCTGCAGGCGGCCTGCCGCAGCCTGCTCGCGGGCGAGTCCGAACTGGCCGTGGTGGGCGGCGTGGACGTCCTGCTCGACGAGGAGCCGTACCTCGACTTCAGCGCCGCCCGCGCGCTGTCCCGCACCGGCCGCTGCGCGACCTTCGACGAACGGGCCGACGGGTTCGTCCCGGGCGAGGGCTGCGGGACGGTGCTGCTCAAGCCGCTGGAGCAGGCCCTGCGCGACGGCGACCGGGTCCACGCGGTGATCGAGGCGGTCGCCGTCAACAACGACGGGCGCACGATGGGCCTCACCACGCCGAACCCGGTGGCGCAGGCCAAGGTCATCCGGCGGGCGCTGGCCGACAGCGGCCTGAGTGCGGAGTCCGTCGGAATGATCGAGGCCCACGGCACCGGCACGATGATCGGCGACCCGATCGAGCTGCGGGCCCTCACCGACGCCTTCCGGCCGGACGGCGACCGGACCGGCTACTGCGCCGTCGGCTCGGTCAAGTCCAACGTCGGCCACCTGCTGAGCGCCGCGGGCATGGCCGGGTTCCTGAAGACCGTCCTGGCCCTGCGCGAGGGCGTGATCCCGCCCACGCTGTTCTGCGAACGCCCCAACCCGCGGTTCGACTTCGCCGCCTCGCCGTTCTTCCCGAACCGGACGGTCCGGACCTGGACCGGCGAGCCCGGCCGGCCCCGGTACGCGGCGGTCAGCGCCTTCGGCCTGGGCGGCACCAACGCCCACGTGATCGCCGGGTCCCTCGCCCCGGACGAGCGTCCCGCCGGAGCCGTCCGGCCCGCGCTGCCCGCGCCCGTCTTCCGCCGCCGCCGCCTCTGGCTGGACCCGGAACCCGCCGCGTCCGCCGGGGCGCCCGCGCCGCGGCCCTCCCTCACCACGTCCCTGCTGGCGGTCGACTTCGCCCGTCCGGCGTCCGCCGACCGCTCGTTCGCACCGGCGAACTCCCTGGAAGGAAAGCAGCGTTGAGCCCCACGCCCGGCCAGGACCCCGAGGTGGAGTGTCGCCTCGTCCTCCAGCACTCCGACTTCGTCATGCAGAACCACCGGGTGCACGGCGTGTCCGTGATGCCCGGGGTCACCTTCCTCGACATCGTGCTGCGCATCCTGCAGTCCCAGGGATTCGACGTCGCGCGCGCCGAACTGCGCAACGTGCTCTTCCACGAGGCCGTCGCCACCACCGAGGGCCACGACCGCGAGATCCGGGTGGTGGTCTCGCCGCCGGCCGACGGCCTGCGCCTGGTCACCGCCGAGAGCCGGTGGCGGCGGGACGGCGACCCGATCTCCCCGTACCGGCGCAACTTCCAGGCCGAACTGGTCTTCCGGGACGTGCCCGAGCCGCCCGCCGTCGACCTCGACGCGCTGCGGCGCTCCGCCGCCCGGACCACCGACATGGACGACATGTACGCCCGGGCCCGCGCCGAGCGGATCGTCCACGGGGACGCCATGCGCTGCTTCGGGCAGCTCCACCACGGCGCCGGGGAACTCCTCGCCGAGCTGGCCCTCGACGCGGAGTCCGCCGCGCTGGACGAGGCCTTCCTGCTGCACCCCGCGAAGATGGACTGCTCGACCATCGCCGCCTTCACCCAGGTCCCGATCGGCGACGACGACCCGTTCATCCCGGTCTTCATCGAGCGTTTCCGCGCCCCGCGGCCGATCCGCGGCGCCGTCCACGCCCACGTCCCGCAGCCGGAGACGCTGGCGGCCAGCGGTGACGTGATGCACAACAGCTACACGATCCGCGACGCCGACGGCCGGCTGCTGGCCGAGTTCACCAAGCTCACCTGCAAGCGCATCCGGCACCCCGAACTGATCGGCCGGCTGCTGGCCGACACCGTCGGCACCGCCGACCCCGAAGCCGCTGCCCCGGCGCCGGCCGCCGCCGAGGAGCCGGCGGACGGCCGGGCCACCGCCGACCACCTGCGCGCCATGGTCGCGGCCCGGCTCGGCCGACGGCCCGAGGACGTCGCCACCGGGTCCGGGTTCTACGACCTGGGCCTGGACTCCGGGCACATGCTGGAGATGAGCCGGGAGCTGGAGGACCTGGTCGGATCGCCGCTCTACCCGACGCTGCTCTTCGAGTTCTCCGACATCGACTCCCTCGCCGCGCACCTGGACCGGCGCCACCCCCCGGCCGACCGCCCGACCCCGGCCGCCGCCGGGCCGGCGCAGCAGACCCTCCCGGCCGAGGCCCCCGCGCTGCACTGCTACCGCCCCGTCTGGTCCGCCGCGCCCGCCGCGGCGGACCACGGCGACCGGGGAGCCCTGGTCCTGATCGGCGCGGACGCCGCGCTCGCCGCCGAGGTCGGACGGCTCGCCGGCGGCCGCCGTACAGTGCGCGTCGAGCGCGCCGACCGCTTCGCCCGGGTGTCCGCCGGGCACTACCGCCTCGACCCGGCCGACCGGGGCCAACTCGACATGCTGTGCGCCGAGTTGACGGCCAACGGTGAAGCGCCGGCCGGGTACGTCCGGTTCGCCGGGCCGGCCGCCGACGACGACCGGGACGCCGTCCCGACCGCCCACCGCGAATGCTCGGCGCTGGCCACCGCCGTCATCGGCACCCGCCCCACCGAACCCGTCGCCCTGCTCCTCCTGCACGAGGCCGCCCCGGACGGGACGGCCCGCCCGGAGGAGGCCGCGATCGCGGCCTTCGCCCGGACCGTCACCGCCGAGGCGGCCGCGCTGCGCTGCCGAGCCGTGGGATACGACCGCGGGCTCGGCGCGGACCGGCTCGCGGAGATCGTGCTGGCCGAGGCCCGGACGCGCTCCGACGAGTCCGAGGTCCGCCACCGCGGGGCCGTCCGGGAGGCCGTCCGCCACGAGCAGCGCCTGCTGCCCGCCGCCGGCCCGGCGCCCGCCCCGCTGCGCGAGCGCGGCGTCTACCTGATCACCGGCGGGGCCGGCGGCCTCGGCGGCCTGCTCGCCGACCGCCTGGCCCGGGACCTCCGCGCGCGCCTGGTGCTCACCGGCCGCAGCGCGCCGAGCGCCGCCCTCGCCGAACGGATCCGCGGCTGGCGCGCCCTGGGCGCCGAGGTCGAGTACCTGCCCGGCGACATCGCCCGCCCGGCGGACGCCGCCGCGGTGACCGCCGCCGCCCGGGCCCGGTTCGGCCGGATCGACGGCGTGTTCCACTGCGCCGGCACCGTCCGGGACGGCATGTTCTTCCGCAAGGACGAGACGGACGTCGCCGAGGTGCTCGCCGCGAAGGTCCGCGGAACGCGCAACCTCGACGCCGCCACCGCGCAGGACGAACTGGACTTCTTCGCCCTGTTCTCCTCGGTGTCGGCGACCCTGCCCAACCCCGGGCAGAGCGACTACGCCTACGCCAACGCCCACCTGGAGCACTTCGCCGAACGGCGCTCCGCGCGCCGCGACCGCCCGGGCGTCACCGTCGCTCTGGGCTGGCCGTACTGGGCCGACGGCGGGATGCGGGTCGCGGACGACGCGCTGCGCCGCGCCGCCGCCGACACCGGCCTCCACCCGCTCCCCACCGAACTCGGCCTGGACGCCCTGCTGGGCGCGCTCGCCGGCGGGGACGCCAGGCTGGTGCTGCCGTACGGCGAACCCGGCCGGGTCGCCGCACTGTTCCGGGCGCCGGCCCCCGCGTCCGCACCGGCCCGCGAGGCCGACCGCCCGCAGCCCGCCGACGAACCCGTGGCGATCATCGGCGTGGCCGGGCGCTACCCCGGCGCCGAGGACCTGGACGCGTTCTGGCGCAACCTCGCCGAGGGCCGCGACTGCGTCACCGAGGTACCCGCCGACCGCTGGGACCACGAGGCGTTCTTCGCCGAGGAGAAGGGCGCGGCGGGCCGCACCTACAGCCGCTGGGGCGGCTTCCTGGACGGCGTCGACCGCTTCGACGCGGCCTTCTTCGGGATCTCCCGCCGGGAGGCCGAGCGGATGGACCCCCAGGAGCGGCTGTTCCTCACCACCAGCTGGCGGGCCGTCGAGGACGCCGGCTACCGGCCGGACACGCTGGCCGGCGGCCGGGTCGGCGTCTTCGCCGGCGTCATGTGGAGCCACTACCAGCTGCTCACCGACCCGCGCAGCGGCGTGAACCCGACCGCGCTGCACTGCTCGGTGGCCAACCGGGTCTCGTACTGCCTCGACTTCAAGGGCCCGAGCATGGCCGTCGACACGGCCTGCTCCTCCTCGCTGACGGCGATCCACCTGGCCGTCGAGAGCCTGCGCCGCGGCGAGTGCGCCGCCGCCGTGGCGGGCGGCGTCAACGTCGCCGTGCATCCGCAGAAGTACCTCCAGCTCGCCGAGGGCCGGTTCCTCTCCGAGGACGGCCGCTGCCGCAGCTTCGGCGCGGACGGCACCGGATACGTGCCCGGCGAGGGCGTCGGCGCGGTGGTCCTCAAGCCGCTGTCCCGGGCCCTCGCCGACGGCGACTTCGTGTACGCCGTCATCCGCGGGTCCTCGCTCAACCACTCCGGCCGCACCAGCGGCTTCACCGTCCCCAGCCCCGCCGCGCAGGCCGCGCTGATCCGGGACGCCGTGGACGGCTCCGGCCTCGACCCGGCGACCATCGGCTGCATCGAGGCGCACGGCACCGGCACCAGCCTGGGCGACCCGATCGAGATCGAGGGGCTGCGCAGCGCCTTCGCCGACGCCGGACTCGCCCCCGGCAGCTGCGCGGTCGGCTCGGTGAAGTCCGCCATCGGCCACCTGGAGAGCGCCGCCGGCATCGCCGCCGTCACCAAGGTGCTGCTGCAGATGAAGCACCGCCGGCTGGCCCCCTCGCTCCACGCCGAGCGGCTCAACCCGCACATCGACTTCTCCGACACCCCCTTCCACGTCCAGCAGACGGCCGCGCCGTGGACGCCCACCCCCGGCTGCGACGTGCTGCGGGCCGGCGTCTCCGCGTTCGGCGCGGGCGGCGCCAACGCCCACCTGCTGCTGGAGAGCGCACCGCCCGCCGACGCCCCCGGGCCGGGCGGCGAGCGGCCGCAGGTCTTCGTGTTCTCCGCACGGGACGAGGAGACCCTGCGGGCCACCCTGCGCCGGCACCTGAGCCACCTGGAGGGCGCGCCGGACAGCGGCGCCGACAGCGGGGCGACCGCCCTGGTCACCGCCGAGGTGGCCCGGATCCTCGGCGTCCCGGACAGCGCGATCGACCCGCGGGAGACCCTGGTCGACCTCGGGGTGGACCGCGTCGGCCTGGCCGGGCTGACCCGGAGCCTCGGGGACCGGCTGCCCGCCGCGGCCACCCCCTTCACGGGCGACGCCACGATCGTCGACATCGCCGCGGACCTCGGGCCGCGTGCCGGCGGTACGCGGGGACTGCCCCCGGCCGCGGACGTCGCCTTCACCCTGCAGACCGGCCGGGTGGCGCTGCCGGTGCGGCTCGCCGTCGTGGCCACCGGCCTGGACGGGCTGCGGCGCGAGCTGGCCGACCACCTCGACGGCCACGGCACCGGCCGGAACCGCTTCACCGGCGACGGGGAACGGCGCACCGACCGCCCGGCCCCCGGGTCCGACCGGCTGGTCGAGCTCCACCGCGCGGGCGACCTGCACGAGGTGGCCCGGAACTGGGCCGCCGGCGCCGACCTGCCGTGGGAGGCCTGCCACGACACCGCGGCGGTCCGCCGGCCCCGGCGGGTCCCGCTGCCCGGGCAGCCGTTCAACGAGCAGCGGTACTGGCTGGGCGAGTGGCAGCAGGAGCAGCAGCGGCCGACCGATCCGGCGCCCGCCCGCCCGGCGGCCGCCGTCGTGCCTGCCGCCGCGCCCGTCGTCGTGCCTGCCGCCGTGCCTGCCGTCGAGCCGCGGCCGGCCCCGCTCCCCGGACTCGACCGCGACGAGGTGGTGCGGGCCGTCGAGGACGCCCTCTGCGCCGAGCTCTACCTGGAGCGGCACGAGATCGACGCCCGGCAGAGCTTCCACGAGATGGGCCTGGAGTCGGTCGGCGCGGTCCGGATGACCCAGCGGCTGGGCGAACGCTTCGGGCTGAGCATCGACCCGGTCGCGCTCTTCGACCACCCGACGGTGCCGCGCCTGGCCGAGCACCTCCTCACCGCGGACCGGACCGCTCCGGCGCCCGCCCCCGCCGAGGAACCGGCGCCGTCGCCGTCGCGCGACGACATCGCCGTCATCGGCATGTCGGGCCGCTTCCCCGGCGCCGAGAACCTCGACGAGTTCTGGGCGAACATCGTGGCCGGCCGCCACAGCTTCGCCGAAGTCCCGCGCGGGCGCTGGGCCGTCGACCCGGTCTACGACCCCGACCGGCGGGTTCCCGGCCGGACGTACACCAAGGCCGCGGCGATGCTGCCCGACGTCGACCGCTTCGACGCCGCGCTGTTCAACATCTCGCCGGTCGAGGCCGAGGTGATGGACCCGCAGCAGCGGCTGTTCCTCCAGCAGGCCTGGGCGGCGCTGGACGACGCCGGCCACGCCGTCCACTCCGCGGAACGCACCCGCTGCGGCGTGTTCGTCGGCTGTGCGCCCGGCGACTACAGCCTGCTGCTCGCCGAGGCCGGGCAGGCGGACAGCGGACACGCGTTCCTCGGGACGACCAGCTCGATCATGCCCGCGCGGATCGGCTACCTGCTGAACCTCGTCGGGCCCACCATGGCCGTCGACACCGCCTGCTCCTCCTCGCTGGTGGCCGTCCACCTCGCCGCCGAGAGCATCCGGCGCGGCGAGTGCTCGATGGCGGTGGCCGGCGGCGTGGCCCTGATGGTGACCCCGCAACTGCACATCCGCGCCAGCAAGGTCGGCATGCTCTCGCCGCTCGGGCAGTGCCTGCCCTTCGACGCGGCGGCCGACGGAACGGTGCTGGGCGAGGGCGTCGGCTGCGTCGTCCTCAAGCGCCTCGACCGGGCGATCGCCGACGGCGACCACATCCACGGCGTCATCCGGGCGACCGGCATCAACGGCGACGGCCGGACCAACGGCATCACCGCGCCCAGCGCGCTGTCGCAGGCCGCGCTGATCGCCGACGTCCACGAACGCGCCGGAGTGACCGCCGAGGACATCGGCTACGTCGAGGCCCACGGCACCGGCACGCCCCTCGGCGACCCCATCGAGGTCAAGGCGCTGACCGAGGTCTTCCGGCGCACCACCGACCGGGTCGGCTACTGCGCCCTCGGCACGGTCAAGGCCAACATCGGGCACACCACCATGGCCGCGGGCGTCGCCGGGCTGCTCAAGGTCCTGCTCGCGCTGCGCCACGGCGAGCTCCCGCCCGCGCCGGCCTTCGACGCCCCCAACCCCAAGACGGGGCTGGAGAGCAGCCCCTTCTTCGTGGTGCCCGAGCGCCGGCCCTGGCAGCCGGGCGCGCAGGGCGTGCGGATGGCGACCGTCAGCAGCTTCGGCTTCAGCGGCACCAACGCGCACGCGGTGATCGCCGAGGCGCCCCGCCTTCCGGCGCCGCCGCAGCAGCCGGACGGCGAGCACCTGGTCGTAGTGTCGGCCCGCGACGAGGCCGCCCTGGGCCGGGCCCTGGCCCGGCTGTCCGCGGCGCTCACCGGCGACCTGTCGCTGCGGGACGTCGCGTTCACCCTCGCCGTCGGCCGCAGCCACTGGCCGGTCCGGATCGCCTTCGTCGCCGACGACCTCGCCGCACTGGGGCAGCGGCTGGCCGAGGCCGCGGGCGGCGGCCTGCCCGCCGGCTGCTTCCGGGGCGGTGCGGCCGGTGCGGAGCCGGCCCCGGGCGGGTCCGGGCGCCGGGCGGAGCTGGAACGGCTGGCCCGGGCGTACGTCTCCGGGCAGGACCCCGACTGGTCCGGGCTGTTCGAAGGCACCGGCGCCCGCCGGGTGCCGCTGCCCGCCTACCCGTTCGCCGACGACCGGCACTGGGTCGAGCTGCCGCAGGCCCCGGCCGACGACCGGCACCCGTTCGTCGGCGCGCCCGTCGGCAGCCCCGGCACCGGCGCGGGCGCGCTGTTCGAGGTCGGCGTCCCGGCGGACCACTGGCTGCTGGACCACCACCGGGTGGGCGGCGGGCCGGTCCTCCCCGGCGCCGCGAGCCTCGACCTGGCGGCCGCGTCGGCGCGGGCCTGCGGACTGTCGGGGCCGCTCGAACTGACCGGTGTGCGCTGGCTGCGGCTGGTCGACCCGGCGGCGGCCGCGGACCTCAAGGTCCGGATCACTGCCACCGAGGACGGACACGGGTTCCAGATCGGCGCCGGCGACTCGCCGGAGCCGTACGTCCGCGGCGGCCTGTCCGTGCCGACCGGGGCCGACCGGGACGAGGTCCTCGACCTGGCCGCGATCGCCGGGCGCTGCCCGGGCGAGGTGCCCGCCGAACGCTTCTACCAGGACTTCCGCTCCGCCGGCATCGAGTACGGCGCTTCCTTCCGTGTCCTGGCGAGGATCACCTTCAACGGGAACGAGGCACTGGGCCGCTTCACCGGGGCCCCGGTCCGGCCCGGCTTCCTGCTCGACCCGTCCCTGCTCGACGGCGCCCAGCAACTGGTCGCCGTACTGGAGGCCGGCAACGACGCGATCCTCGTGCCGTTCGCCGTCGACACCGTCACCGTCCTGGCACCCGGCGCCGTGCCGGTCTGGGGCCACGTCGAACGGGCCGGCCGGCAGCGCTACCGGGTGCGGCTCGCCGACGCCTCGGGGCGGGTGTGCGTGCGCTACGAAGGACTCTCGCTGCGGGCCCGGAACAACCCGGCCGACGAGATGATGTACCGCCCGGTCTGGCGCGAGGCGGCCCCGGCCGACCGGGCCGCCGTCGAGGCCCCGGGGCGGCGCGTCGCCGTGGTGCACACCGCCGACGCGGCGGACCTCGCCGACGCCCTCGCGGCCCGCACCGGCGCCGCCGTCACCGTGGCGCTCCCCGACGCGGGCGAGGCCGACCTCGCCCCGCTCGACGCCCCGCTGGACGCGATCCACTTCGTCGCCCGGACCGGGACGCCCGGCGTCGACCCCGAGCGGGACGGCACCGCGCTCGCCCTGTTCCGGCTGGTCAAGCGCCTCATCGCGGCCGGCCGCACCCGGGACCGGCTGGAACTGCGGATCGTCACCGCGGGCGCCGTCCCGGCCGACGCGGACGACCCGATCGTGCCGCACGCCGCCGGACTGCTCGGCATCGCCCGGGCGGTCGCGTCCGAGTGCCCGCGCTGGCGGGTCTCCTGCGTCGACGTCGGCGCCGGCCACCGCGACCCGGCCCGGACCGCCGACCGGATCGCGGCGGAGCCCGGCACGGAACCGCTGGTGCTGCTGCGCGGCGACCGGCGGCTGGAACGCACCTTCGACCCGGTGCGACTGCCCGCGCCCGAGGGCGCCGCGCCGTTCCGGCAGCAGGGCGTGTACGTGATCGCGGGCGGCGCGGGCGGCATCGGCTTCGCGCTCAGCCGCCTGCTGGCCCGGATCGCGCAGGCCCGGCTGGTCTGGCTCGGCCGCAGCCCGCAGGGGCCGGACCACGACGCCAAGGCCGCGGAGATCGCCGCGCTCGGCGGCCGGGCCCTGTACCTGCAGGCGGACGTCGCCGACGAGGCCGCCCTGCGGCGCGCCACGGCCCGGGCCGAGGCGGAGTTCGGCGCCGTCCACGGCGCGATCCACGCCGCCCTGGACCTCCAGGACCGCACGATCGCCAACATGGACGAGGCCGCGTTCACCGCGGGCCTCGCCCCCAAGGTCGCCGGGATCACCGCCTTCGCCCGGGTCCTCGGCGACCGGCCGCTGGACTTCATGCTGGTCTTCTCCTCGGCCGTCTCCTTCGTCGAGGCGGGCGGGCAGGCCAACTACGCCGCCGCGAGCACCTTCGAGGACGCCTACGTCCAGTGGCTGGACCGGCAGCGCCCGTACCCCGTCTCGGTCGTCAACTGGGGCTTCTGGGGAAGCGTCGGCGCCGTCGCCAACCAGCGGATGCGCGAGGCGTTCGCGAAGCTGGGCATCGGTTCGATCGAGCCCGCCGAAGGCATGGCGGTGCTGCGCCGGGTCATCGGCGCGCGGCTGCCGCAGACCCTGGCGATGAAGGCCGACCGCGCCGCACTGCCCGCCATGGGCATCCACGTGACCGGCGACGCGAGCCGGATCCGGACCGAGGCCGTGCAGCCCGCCGCGTCCGAGGCCCCGTCGGCCGCTCCTGCTGCTGCGGGCGGCGTTGCGGTGGCGGCGGTGCGGGGGTATGTGGCGGGGGTGTTCTCGGAGGTGTTGAAGACGCCGGTGGCGGGTCTGGAGCCGTCGGCGACGTTCGAGAACTTCGGGGTCGACTCGTTGGTGAGTCTGAACATCATCGACCGGTTCGAGCAGGACCTGGGCGATCTGCCCGCGACGCTGCTGTTCGAGCACATGACGATCGATCAGCTCGCCGCGCACCTCCTGGCGGAGCACGGCGAACGGCTGACAGCGCTGCTCGCGCCCGCCGCCGCCGCGGCCCCGACGGCCCCCGCGGTCCGGCCACTGCCCGTCGAGGCCCCCGCCCCCAGGCCGGCCGGCGCCGAACCCGCGATCCTGAACCGCGCGCGGGAGGCGTTCGCCGAGGTCGAGGCGTACAGCCGCGACCTGCTGCGCACCGTGCTGCACCGGATGGCGGGCCGACCCGCCGCCGGCACCCGGGTACCGGTCGCCGAACTGGCGGCGCGGATCGGCGTGGTGGAGCGGCACCGGAGGCTGCTGGACGCGGTGCTCGACATCGCCCGCGCCGACGGCGCCGTCCGGCTGCACGGCGCGACCGTCGAGTTCACGGCCGAGGCCGGCCGACCCGGCCCGGACGGTGCGGGCGCCGAACTGGCCCTGCGCCACCCGGAGATGGCCGGGCACGTCCACCTGGTCGGGCGCTGCTGCGAGGCCCTCCCCGAGGTCCTCGCGGGGCGGCGCAACCCCATGGACGTGCTGTTTCCCAAGGGCTCGGTCGCGCTCGTCGAACCGATCTACAAGGGCCAGCCCATCGCCGACCACTTCAACCGGACGCTGGCCGCGGAGGTCGTCGCCGCCGCCCGCCGGGCGTACGAACGCACCGGCCGCCCGGCACGGGTGCTGGAGATCGGCGCGGGCACGGGATCGAGTTCCGCGACCGTGCTCCCCGCCTGCGGCGAACTCGGCGGCGACGGCGTCCACTACGTCTACACGGACATCTCCCCGGCGTTCCTGCGGCACGGCGAGCGGGAGTTCGAGCGCGCACACCCCTTCATGTCGTTCCGGACCCTGGACATCTCCAAGGACCCGCTCGCCCAGGGCTTCGAGGCCGCCGACTTCGACGTCGTGTTCGGCACGCACGTCCTGCACGCCACCCCCGACATCGAGCGGACGATGGCGAACATCGGCACGCTGCTGCGTCCCGGCGGGATCGCCCTGGTCAACGAGATCACCCGGTTCTCCGACTTCCTCACCCTCACCTTCGGCCTCACCACCGGCTGGTGGATGTACGAGGACGGCGAGCGCCGACTGCCGCACTCGCCGCTGCTGAGCCCGGAGCAGTGGGCGCGGACCGCCGAATCCGCGGACCTCGCGACGGTGCGCACGCACGGCGTCCCGGGAGCGGCGGCGGGCGAGTCGGCCCAGTCCCTGATCGTGGTCGCGAAGCCCGAGGCGGCTCCTGCTGCTGCGGGGGGCGACGTGGCGGCGGTGCGGGGGTATGTGGCGGGGGTGTTCTCGGAGGTGTTGAAGACGCCGGTGGCGGGTCTGGAGCCGTC
>NZ_BMRI01000006.1:331332-335570 GCF_014648555.1 Kitasatospora griseola | reverse complement strand
CACGACGCTCCGCCGACAGCACCTGCACACCCAGACCAACGCCGCCCAGCCCACAGGGTTACGAGACAGCCTTTAGTGACTGTCACAGCCTTGGCGCGCCTCAGGCCGCGATACGAAGCAGGGTAGGCCCGATCGGCACTCAGATCGGGCCCACCCTGGTGAACGGGATTCTTCCCCTCAGCCTTCTGCGATCAACCGACTCGTGTATCCACTGCCCACCAGTCGGCGGTAGGCGTTTAACACGACGTCGGGAATCGGCTGGCTGACCATGAAGCCGTACTGCGGGTAGACAGCGAGGCGCTGGAGCGCACCCACCAACATGTCGATGACCTTCCGATCGTCTCCGATGGAGGACAGGTACTCCTGGAAGGTCTGCGGTGCGGAGGCGCTGACGACATCAGCCTCGGGCCACAGTTTGCGGGCGGTCGCATAAGCCCGGCGTTCTTCGTAGGGCTTGCTGACCAGCAGTACGGAGGAGACGTTCGCGCCGGCCTCTTCGAGCAGGGCCCGGGCAAACCGGATGTTCTCCCCGGTGTTGCGGGCCCGGGGTTCGACCAGGATGGCGGAGTCGGGGACGCCGAGTTCGAGAGCCCGCTCCTTGTAGTGCACGGCCTCGCCGCGCGGCATCAGCGCCCGGGTGGTGGAGCTCGTCGCGCCGGTGAAGACGATCAGCGGTGCGAGGCCCCGGTGGTAGAGGTCTGCGGCGGTGTCCGCGACGCCGAGGTCGTGGCTGCCGAGGCCCACCGCGACGGAGCACGGGCGGAGGTCGTGGTGCATCTGGTGGTAGTCCCAGATGGTCTGGGCGTCCGCCAGGTCCCGCTGCGGCGTCACCGGCTGGCCTTTGCCGCCGCGCTGGAGTCGGGCACCTCGAAGTCGTACCGCCAGGCGAACCGCGATGCGGCGTGGATGCCGATGGCGAACTCGACCACGGTGCCGTCGGCGGTGTACGTCGTCCGATGCAACTCCACTACCGGTTCGCCGGAGGGGAGTTGGAGGAGCTTCACCTCCTCGGGTGTCGCCGACCGCGCGAACAACTCCTCCCGCATGTGGTCGATCTCGAAGCCCGCGTCGTAGAGCACGCGGAAGCCGCCACCGCGGCTGGCCGGTCCGGGAGTCGGGTCCACCAAGATCGTTCCTTCGACGTGTTCGGGCCGGTAGTAGCTGGTCAGGGTGTGGGTGGGCTGCTCGCCCTCCTTGACCAACCGCGCCCGCGCGTACACCGGGGCGTCGACCGGCAGGCCGTGCGCCGCGGCGACGAGCGCCGGTGCCGCCACGCGTTCCACCGTCTGGGTCTGCTCGTTCCGCTGGTACGCCCGCCCGGAGGCCACGCGGTCCGCGATGAAGGCGACCTCATCTCCGTGAAGCCACTTGGCCTTGTCGTACCGCTCGATGCCGATTCGCTTGAGCGGGGCCTGGGCGCGCACGACGGTGCCGTGCCCCCGGATCGAGGTCACCAGGCCCTCCGCCCCCAGCGCCTTGTACGCCTGGCTGATCGTCGCCTTCGAGCCCTTGCCAGCCGCTACCTGGTCTCGGATCTCCGGCAACTTCTGGCCGGGCTTGTAGTAGCCGCTCCGGATCTGCTCGGCGAGCTCGTCCGCGAGCTCTCTCCATTTGGCCGTCATGGGGGGCTCCTTTCCGCAGGACAAGTCAAGCACAGTCCTAGGACTGTTGACATCGCTAGGTGGGGTGGTGCATCGTCTTCACCAGCGGCAAGCAGTCCTAGGACTGCAAGTCCGAAAGGCCCTTCTTTGGGCTGCTATGAACCACGAATGCGCCCGGAAGTCGGCTCCTGCGGGGGTCGGCCAAGGAAGCGCTCTTCTTTGACAAGGCTGCCGTCCTACGGCCCTCGAAAGGGGCCGCGCGGCAGCGGACCAGGCCTTCGGGCCTGGTCCCATCGCGCAACTAGTGATCACCTGCGGTCCACCCCTACAGGGCGTTCGGCCGCAGTCCTCGACCACGGGCCGCGCCGGCCGGTGGTCCCCTTCTGCCCGAAGTGCGGGGCGGCTTCCTGACCTTGGCCGGGAGAGAAGCCGCCCCGCCGGGCCCTCACGCAAGGAGAAGGACCCGTGAGACTGATTGTTGCAGGCCGGGAGGCCGCTACGGCCTCCGAGTTCGCCGAGTTGGCCCTCGGCATCGATGTGGAGTTGTTCACCGGTACCGACGACGAGACGGCCATCGACACGGTGGTGCGCCTGGACGTCGCCCGGGACGTGCTGCACGATCTCGCCCCCGAGCCCGCCCGCTACGCCAAGGCGCTGATGCGTACGGCCGAGCGGCGCCGGGTCCACGTGTGGAAGGCGGCCGCGTGATGACCAGCCTTGTCCGTCGCGGCATTCGCGGCACCGCCCGCCCGCACCTGCCCGCCCGTTCCGCGATCGCCTCCGCCATGGAGGTCGTTCCGTCCCCGGACGGGAACCTGACCGGGGCGGCCTGCCGGGGGATGAACCCCGACCTGTTCTACGCCGAGGCGGACCCGGACGACACCGAACTCGACCCGCGGTGGGCGGAGTTCGCGACCCGCCGGGCGAAGGCGGTGTGCGCTGGCTGCCCGGTGAGGGAGATGTGCCTGGCGCTGGCACTGCGCCGTGGCGAGCCGCACGGCGTCTTCGGCGGACTGACCGCCGACGAGCGCCGCCTGCTCAAGCGCCGCGAGAACCGCAAGGCGGTGGCGTGATGGCCTCCGCGCTCAAGCGCCTGGCGTGGGCGCTGCTGCTGCTCGCGGCGGCCTTTCCCGCCGCCGCACACACGCTGCTGGACCTGGCCGCCAAAGCGGCCGCAATCCTCCTGACGCACTCCACCGCCACCTTCGCCGTCGCGGCCGGACTGCTGCTCATCAGCACGCTGCCCGCCCTGCGCCGCCGGTTCGCCCGCCGCGCCCGCGTGCTGCGCCGCGTGGTCCGTCTCGCAACTTCCTGAACCGCTTCGACCGCCCCGAGGGGATTTGATGAGCGTCACCGAAACGCGGCCCGCCGGCCGTGCCCGCCCGGCGTCGAAGTCGGGCTCGAAGGAAGCCGCCGAGGCCGAGGCCCTGCGCGCCAGGACCGAGACCGCCAAGGCGTCGGCGGACATCGCCAACCAGCTCAAGGCCGCGAAGGCGGCCGCCGAGATCGCCAAGGGCCAGGCCGAGGCGCAGGAGATCCGCGAGGCCGCCGCCGAGAAGCAGCGCGAGACGGCCCGGCGGAGCGCCGAGGCCCAGGCCGCGCGGGAGAAGTCGGAGCGCTCCGCCGCGCAGTGGCGCTCCTGGGCCAGGGCGATCGCGATCGTGTGCGTGCTCGTGTCGCTGCCGTTGCAGGTGATGGCGTTTTGGTCGCCGAAGGCCCCGTTCCTGGTGCTGGCCCCGTTCGTCCTGGAGGGACTGGCGTGGGCGCTGCTCAAGGGCGCCGAGGCCGCGATCGACGACCACCGCCCGTCCTGGCACTACCGGACCCTGGCCGGGTCGGTGGCGCTGTTCGCCGCCGTCGTGAACTTCCTGCACGGCTCCGCCGCGTTCGGGGCGGGCACCGGTTTGGGCGGGGCGTTCTGCTCGCTGGCCGGCCCGCTGGTGTGGGACCTGCACGAGCACGGCCGCATCCGCAAGCGCGACGGCAAGATGAGCCGCCGCCAGCGCCGTGCCGAGGCCAAGCAGGCCGCCGCCGAAGCCGCCGAGAAGCAGGCCGCCGCCGAGCGGGAGGCCGGGGAGCGCGCGGCCGTCGAGCACCTGCGCTCCACCCAGTGGCCTCAGGTGTGGGAGCGGGCCGTCGCCCTCGCCGCCGCCCTCGGTGAACTGCACCCCAGCGAGCCCACCTGGAAGCGCGCGTGGGACGACACCCAGGCCGCTCCGATCGGCGACACCGCCGAATCCATCGCCGCGAAGGTGGCCGCCAGGGCCGCCGTGAAGGACGCCGCCAAGGACCAGGCAAACACGGTCGAAAAGGTGGAAAAGTCGCAGGTCGAATCCCAGCTGGCGGCCCCCCGCAGCATCACCACGGCCAAGCGATCCGACGGCCGCCGCAACAACGGCGGAACTCCGCCCGTGCGCCGCGCCGGAGACACCCTCGGTTACTCGCCCGTCGCCCGCCGCGCGATGTCGCTGGCCGCCCGCACCCGCCAGGACCAGGCCGCCGCGAGCTGACTGAACCGCCCCCTCTCAACTTCCGCGCAGCACGACCTACTTGGAGCACAACATGTCCGACGACACCCAGCTCATCGCCTACATGGACGCCTTCCGCGCGGCCACCGAGCACACCGCCGGCTGCGAC
>NZ_BMRI01000006.1:291340-330796 GCF_014648555.1 Kitasatospora griseola | reverse complement strand
TGTCGCGGCCGGCACCCAGGTCCGCGCCGGTGACGACGCCGCCCGCGCCCGCTGGGTCCCGATCGTCGACCTCCTGCACGACTCGGAGGGCCTGGCGTTCGACCACGCGCAGATCCTCATGGACGCGCTCCGCCTGACCGGCGACCGCCGGGCCTGACTTCTCCCCGGGGCGGCCGTCTCCGCCGGCAAGCTGACCGGCCGCCCCGGGCCCAACCCACCCGAACAGTGAGGAAGGAACATCAGTGAACCACGACGAACACACCTCGGGCGGGGACGACGACGCCCAGCCCGACGGCCCGGAGAGCACCAGCGAGGCCGAGGTGCTGCCCTTCCCTGACCGGTTCGCCAAGCCCGCTCCCGAGCCCGAGCCTGAGGGCGACCCGGGCCCCACCATCGCCGCCGACTCCGTCTACCTCGCCGACTCCGTGTCCGGCCCGGAGTCGGTGGCTGAGGTGCCGCAGGTTGTGGCCGCGAGTCGGCGCGAAGATCTGGCCGGGGACCGGCCTTTGCTGCCGCAGTGGATCCGGACGAAGGACGGGCGGCGGACGATGGCCCGGGCCCGCTCGACCCAGGCCCGTCGGGCCGCGCGGCGATGGCTTGCGCGGCAGCGCACCCACCGCGGCCACGCCGCCCAGTCCTGGCGCGGGATCCGGCGCTCCGCGCAGTGGACGGCCGGGTTCGAGGGCGCGCATGTGCAGGCCGCCGGCCACCAGGCGCACATCGCCACCCGCGAGGCCCGCGACCTGGCCCGGCGGGCCCGGTTCACGCTGATGCCCGGTGACCGGGCGCTGGCGCAGAAGCAGTCCGAGGCCGCGCTGGCGGTCGCGATGGCGGCGGTGGCCGCGCACAAGAAGGCCAAGTCGAACCGGCGCCGGGTGCGGTTCGTGCGGGCGCTGGTCGCGTTCGGCCTGCCGCTCGCCGCGGTGCTGGCCGCCTACGTCGCCCTCGGGGCGGCCGGCCTGCTGCTGGGCCTCGGTGTGACGCTGGCGGTGGAGGCGTTCCTGGGACGGCAGCCGGACCGGGAGACGGTGTGGGACGCCGACACCCGCGCACTGTCGGACGGCGATCCGCTGACGGAGTCGATGCTGGACCGGGCGTTCAAGGCCGCGAAGGTCATCGGCGAGAACCAGCGCCTGACGATGGTCACCCCGTGCGCGATCGACCCGGCGGTGCCGAACGCCTGGCACGCGGTCATCGACCTGCCGGACGTCACGGTGAAGAAGGCGCGCGACCGGGCGGACGAGATCGCCGCGGCGATGGGCATCGACCGCACCAACCTGGACATCCGCCAGGTCGGCTCCAACGGGCGGCGGATGGCGATCTGGGCGTGCGGCCAGGACCCGTTCCTCGCCACCCGCCGCAACCCGCTGGTCGCCTCGAACGCCAAGTCCGTGAACACCTGGCGCGACGGCTTCCCGCTCGCGTTCGACAAGCGCGGCAACGTGCTGCGGCCGACCCTGTCGGACTACTCGTTCCTGTTCGCCGGGGCGACCCGCTCCGGGAAGGGCATGGGACTGGCGAACCTGCTGGCCGCCGCGATGCTCGACCCCCGGGTGCGGATCCGGCTGTTCGACGGCAAGGGTGCCGGCGAGTACGTGCCCCACGCCGCGGCGCTGGCGACGTTCGTGCGCCGCAACCCGAAGCGCTTGGTGCAGTTCCTGCGGCTGATGGTCGACGAGATGAACCGCCGCACCGAGATCCTGGTCGAGGCGGGGCTGTCGAAGGCGAACGAGAAACTGATCGACAAGCTCGGCGGCATCGAGCTGGTCATCGTCGACGAACTCGCCACCTACACCGCTTCCAAGGGCCCCTCGGGCAAGTACGCGGAGGAGATCACCGAACTCCTCGCCCAGATCGCCGCCGTCGGAGCCGCAGTCGGCATCGTCCTGGCGCTGGCCACGCAGTACCCCGAGGCGGAGATCGTCACCCCGCGCCTGCGCGGCAACCTTGCCGCCCGCATGGCCATGCGCGTCGAATCCCCGGGCGCCTCCAACGTCGTCCTCGGCGACGGCATGGTCGGCCAGGGCTACGACGCCTCGAAGATCCCGATCGAGAAGACCAGCCGCGGCCGCGCGTGGCTGACCACCCCCGACACCGGGGTCATCGAGGTCCGCTCGCTGTTCATCGACGAGTCCGCCGGGGAGATCCTGCCGCTGATCGAGCGCGGCATCGCCCTGCGCACCGAGGCCGGGTGCCTGCCCGGCCACTACGACGACCCCGTCGAGGTGGCCATGGCCCGCGACACCGGCGTCTCGGCGGCCGCCGGCGGACCAGACGGCCTCGGCTCCGTCATCCGCCGCACCGTCCTCGACCACCTGCTCGCCGCCGCCGAGCAGACCGGACGGGGCCAACTCACCAACGCCGAAGCCCTCACCCACCTCGCCCGCATCGACCCCGCCCGCTACGCCCGCCAGGACGGCGAGACCGAACCCGTGTGGATGTCCCGGGCGGGCAAGGCCCTGCGCGCCGACCTCGCCGACCTCGGCGCCGACGTGCCCCAGGTCCGCCTCACCGTCGCCGACGGAACCCGCCCCAACGGCTACACCCTCCAGGCCCTCAAGGGCGCAAACACCGCACTCGACAACGCCGCCTGACACCCCTTTTGCCCCGATTCACAGCCGTGACCGGCCCCTGACGCCCGCACGAACCCGCAGGTCACAGCCCTGCGGCCTGTGTCGCCCGCCCTGACGGGCCCCGCCGGCGGAGTCGATTCCCGGTAGGGCCGGTCAGGGGCCCGGCGCGATTCGTCACCCCTGTGACCTGCGGCTTTCCACGCCCGGTAGGGGCCCGTCAGGCCGCCGGAAACAGACAATCCACGCCAAAGTCACCCCTTGGGAGGGGAGTTCGCCCGTGGTGTTCACGATCTCCGCCGCCGCGCTGTTCGGCATCGTCCTGGCGCTGATGCTCCGCTTCCGCGCCGTCACCTTCTCCGTCGCCGCCGTCGCCGCGCTGTTCGGCTTCTACCTCGCCTCCACCGGCATCGCCCCCGCCGTCAACGACGCCGTCGTCAGTCTCTTCCGCACCCTCACCGCCCTGCACTGACCGAGAAGGAGCCCGCCATGCCCGCCGCGGCCCGCACCGCCGAACCCGACCCCGCACAGGATCTCGTCCTCGACGTGTTCACCCTCTCCGGCCTCACTGTCGCCCACACCGCCAGCACCGCCCACCCCGGCCAGTGGTGGCACCTGTGGACCGCCGCCGGCCACTACCTCGGCTCCGCCAACCGCCCCGAACTCCTCGGCACGCTCGCCCGCCACACCCGCTGACCCGGCCACCCCGCCAGCCCGCCGCGAACGGAGGAACCACCCATGCCCGCAACCCGCACCGCCGCCCTGCTCGGCCTGCCCGACCTCGCGTTCGTGGCCGACGGCGCCGAACTCGTCCGCGAGATCGAGCGCTACCTCGCCACCCAGCCCCGAGCCCGCCTGATCCCCGCCCCCGCCATCAGCACCCTCGGCCAGGCCCCGATCACCTGGGACCTCGGCATGACCCGCCCCCAGCCCACCCTCACCGACCGACTGCTGCGCCGCCCGGCCGCCCCCGTCCCGATCGACACCGCCACCCACCTGCGCCTGCTCTCCCGCTACCTGACCGTCCACGGCTGGTGCCAGGGCGCACTGTGGGACGCGGCCGGCCGCCGCTGCATCCTCGGCGCCCAACTCGCCGTCCTGGAAGCCGGATACGGCACCCCCGACACCGTGATGCGCGCCCGCCGCCAGCTCATGGAGCACTTCGTCGCCCAGGATCCCGCCATCCGCTCCGTCGACCAGTGGAACGACCAGCCCGGCCGCACCGCGACCCAGGTCCACCGCGCCCTCGACATCGCCGCCGCCCGCGCCCACGCCTGAAATCCCGCAATCCACAAAGGAGTTGGAAATGCCCCTGTTCAAGAAGGGCGACACCGTCCGCATCGCCCGCGATGAGTACGCCGAGAACGGCTCCCGCGACTTCACCGGCCAGGTCGGCCAGGTCCGCACTCCCGGCCCCGACGGCGTCACCGTCGCCGGCCTCGACTCCGGCAACGACCAGTCCTACTGGTTCTTCAACTCCGAGATCGAACGCGCCTGAACCCGCCCCGAACCGCGCCCGACACCGACAGGAAAGGACCAACTCCCTTGTCCGAGAAAGTTTTTCTGTCCCCCGAGGGGCCGTACTTCCTGCGCCGCAAGGTCGCCCGCCTGCTGCCCGACGCCGCCCGCACCGTGCAGCGCCACATGGGCGAGGCGATGCCGCCCACCACGGTTCGCCTCGCCCACCCCTCCGAGTTCGGCCCCGCCGTCCTCGCCGCCGCCGACGCCAGCGCCGGCCTGTGGCGCACCACCCTGGTCAACACCCTGCACCGCCGCGCCGCCCGCGAAGCCCAGGGCATGACCGTCCCCACCCACGACGGCGGCGCCCTGGTCCTGCTGCACATCGCCGCCGTCCGCGACCCGGATCAGCTCCACACCGTCCTGGTCCACGAACTGGTCCACGCCGTCCAGATGGGCCGCCCGAGCATCGCCGCGAACGCCCTGGCCCGCACCCGCCACGCCCTGGGCATCGAGCACCGCGACCGCCGCTGGCTCGCCGACCACGACGCCTCCGTGGACCGCGACGAGGACGAGGCCTACCGCATCGAGCGCCTGCTCAGTTGCGGCTGAACCCGGTCTGTGTCGACCGCCGTTCCGCCCAACCCCCGTCTCTGTGACGGGCGTTGGGCGGTGCGGGGGACGGACAGCCCGCTCCCGACACCCTGAGCGCCCTGGAGGCCACTGTGTCCGTGGGAGAGACCCCGATCACCGTCGTCGGCAACCTGACCGACGACCCCGAACTGCGCTTCACCCCCGCCGGCGTCGCCCTCGCGAAGTTCACCATCGCCTCGACCCCGCGCACCTACGACAAGACCACCGGGCAGTGGCGCGACGGCACTGCACTGTTCCTCCGCGCCACCGCTTGGCGCGAGATCGCCGAGCACGCCGCCGAGTCCCTCACCAAGGGCATGCGTGTGGTCGCCACCGGCCGCCTTGTCCAGCACAACTGGCAGACCGACCAGGGCGAGAACCGCTCCATGCTCGGCCTCGACCTCGACGACATCGGCCCCTCGCTGCGCTTCGCCACCGCCAAGGTCACCCGCGCCCAGCGCGCCAACACCCCCGCCCTGGCCGCCGACCCGTGGTCCACCGCCGCACCCGCCCCGGCGGGCAGCGCCCCCGCCGGCTTTGGCGGAGAACCGCCCTTCTAACAGCCCGTTCGGCATCACAAAGCCCCGCAGCAGCCTCCGGATCCTGGCAGAGAGGCGGCCGCTGCGGGGCCCATCCCAGCCCGCACGAGACGAACCAGGAAGACCAGCATGCCCGAGTTCACCACCCGCACGCTCGCCCTCATCGACGACAAGGAGCGCGCCAGCGACGGCCGCTCCCGATACGGCTCCTACCTCGCCCTCAATGCCCGCCACCTGCACGACGACGGCCAGCCCCTGAGCCCGGCCGCCTTCGCGGCCGCCGCGTGGCGTATCGCCACCAGCCCCGTCATGGCCCCCGGCTACGTCCGCATTCGCCCCGACCTCGCCAGCCTCACAGTCGTCTCCGCCGAGGACGACGGCAGCAGCCTGCTGCTGCGCCTCGCCGTCCCGGTTCGCCACCAGGCGCTCGCCCACCGACCCGCCGGGCGGCCCGCCGACTGGGCCGCGTATCGCTCGCCGTGGACCGAGGACCGGTTCGCCCGGCTGATCGAGCCGGAGCAGCTCGATCGGACCGCGCTGCTGGTCACCGCGGAGCTGGTCCGGCCCGTCTCCGGCAGGCTGCTCGTAGACCCGAGCACCGCTCGGCCCGGGCCTCGGATGACCCACGAGGCCAAGCAGGTCGTCAACTCCCTCGTCGAGTACGCCAACGACAGCCTCGGTGGCGCGGTGGCGAACCTCCTGGCGGGGGGCGCGCGGTGACGCTGACCTACATCGACTTCTTCTGCGGCGCAGGCGGCTCCAGCGCGGGCGCGAAGCGGGTTCCGGATGTGCGGCCGGTGCTGGCCGCCAACCATTGGGACAAGGCCATCGCCTCGCACTCGGCGAACTTCCCGGACGCGGACCACTTCCTCGGCGACCTGCACGACGCCGACGTCGCCCGCTTCCCGGCCGCCGACCTGTTCTGGGCCTCCCCGGAGTGCCCGAAGTGGTCCAACGCCCGAGGCGTGAAGCGGGACTTCGACCGGCAGCCCGACCTGTTCGGCGAGACCCTGCCCGACGCCGCCACCGATCGCTCCCGCGCCTTGATGTGGGACGTGCCCCGCTACCTGGAGGCCATGGCCGCCCGCGGCAAGCCGGTCCTCGCCGGCGTTGTGGAGAACGTCATCGACGTCCGCGCATGGGACCTGTGGACCCGATGGGTGCAGGACATCCGCGACCTCGGCTACGCCACCCGCCTGATCGCGCTGAACTCCATGCACGCCCGCCCCGCCACCACCCCGGTCGCCCCGCAGTCCCGCGACCGCCTCTACCTCGCCTACTGGCGCAAGGACTTGGGCCGCACCCCGGACTGGGACAAGTGGCTGCGCCCCCGGGCCTGGTGCGACGGGTGCGGGCAGTGGGTGCGGGCCGTGCAGGTCTTCAAGAAGCCCGGCGCCGACATGGGCCGCTACCGGCAGCAGTACGTCTACCGCTGCCCCCACGTGGCCTGCCGCAACCAGGTCGTGGAGCCCCCGGTCGTCCCGGCCGCGAGCATCATCGACTGGTCGCTGCCCGGCCGCCGGATCGGCGACGGCAAACCCACCCGCACCTTCACCCCCTACGCGGCGGCCACCGTCGAGCGCATCCGCGCCGGGATCCGCAAGTACGGCACACCACTGCTCACCCCGGCCGGCGGCACCTGGCGCACCGAAGCCACCCCGCTCACCGACCCCGCGCCCACCCGCACCACCCGCGAGAACGACGGGGTGGCGGTACCGCCGCTGCTGGTCCCGACCGAGGGACGCGACGGCAAGGCCGCCGGACACGCGGGCGAGCCGATGCGCACCCAGACCGCCCGCAACGAAACGGGCCTGGCATGGCTGCCGTTCATCGCCGAACTGCGCGGCGGTTCCTCCGACGCCCGCCCCGTCCTGGACGCGCTCGCGACCGTGACGGCCTCCGGCAACCACCACGGCCTGACCCTGCCCCCGGCCGCCGGGCCGGTGGACTGGTCGGCGCTGCTGACGCCGTACTACCGCAACGGCACCGCGCGCTCGGTCGGCGAACCGGTGGGCACCCTGACCACCCGCGACCGCTACGGACTCGCTGCCGGCGGCCACAGCGCGGCGGACGTCGACGACGTGCTGTTCCGGATGCTGGAGCCGCACGAGATCGGCGCGGCGATGACCTTCCGGCCCGACTACGTGGTCGTCGGCAACAAGCGCGAGAAGGTCCGCCAGTTCGGCAACGCCGTCACCAGCAACGTCGCCGAACTCCTCGTCTCCGCCCTGACCGAGGCCATCACCGGCCAGGAACTCACCACCGGATGGACCCCGTGAGCGCCCCGGCCCGGCTCGCCCCGCTCGGCGACACCGGACTGTGGCAGGCCGTCATGGCCGCCGCCTCCGGCCGCTGCCAGTGCCGCGGCGCGTGCGGCAAATCCCACGCCAAGCACGAAGGCCGCTGCGAGCGCGAGCACGGCACCCACCGCACCCACGCCGGCGGACAGGTCCGGCTCATCGCCGCGCCCGCCGACCCGGCCGACCTGCTCCTGCCCGACCACCAGGTCGCCGCCCTGCCCAAGAACCGCCTCGCGGCATGGTGCCCGGCCTGCCACCACGCCGCGCACACCACCGCCCGCAAGGCCGCCACGGCCGCACAGCCGCCCGCCGAACCCGACGCCCTGTTCTGACCCGGAGGAGACACCGTGTCCGTCACCCTGACCGACCTGCCCGGCATCATCCGCCGCCTCGCCCCGCACATCAGCACCGACGCCACCCTGCCGACCCTCCACGGGATCTGTCTGGAGGCCACCGGCACCCACCTGCTCGCCTGCGCCACCGACCGCTACACCTTCGCCCTCACCTGCCACGAAGCCCCCGAGACCAGCGTCCACGCCCCGTGGCGCGCGTTCATCGCCAAGTCCGACCTCACCGCCCTCAAGGCCCTGTTCACCGGCCGTCGCGGCCGCATCGAACACACCCTCAGCTACGAGCCCGCCAAATTCACCGACCTGTCGGCCGGATGGCTGACCGTCAGTGACGGCGACCGCTCCCTGCGCCTCTCCGCCAACGCTCCGCGGGCCGACCGGTTCCCCAAGTGGCGGCCCCTGTTCGCCAACGCGCTCGCCGCCGAACCCCGGCTCACCGAGGAAGCGCACTTCAACGCCGACTTCCTCGCCCGCTGGCAGCACGCCCCCGCCGACCGGCACGAGCCGCTCACCCTCTGGTCCGCAGGGGCTGACAAGCCCCTGCTCGTCGCCGCCGGACACGACTTCCTCGGCCTCCACATGCCCGTGCGCCGCGACTCCTCCGCCGTCGACCACCGCGACCGCGCCGCCCTGCGCACCACCTGGGCCGACGCCCTCACCGTCACCCCGAGCAGCAACGGCCGGGTACTGAAGGCCGCCTGACCCCGCCCCGGGCGGGCCCGTGACCCGCCCACGGGCCCGCCCGGCCGACCCCCGCCCGCACCGACAGGAAGAGCCCACACATGCCCGCAAACTCGCTGCTGAACGCCGTCCTCGACGCCGCCGCGCACGGCTGGTACGCCTTCCCTCTCACCCCAGGCACCAAGCGCCCCGCCCTTCACAGCGAGAGCGCCTGCCCCCGAACCGGACCCTGCGCGGCAGGCCACCGAGGATGGGAACAACGCGCCACCACTCAGACCGAGTTGCTGCTCTCCGCCTGGCACCACGCGCCCTACAACATCGGCATCGCTACCGGTCCGTCCCGCCTGGTCGTCCTCGACTTGGACGTACCCAAGCCCGGCGAGAGCGCCTCGCCCAAGACTGCCCCCCGGGGCGTCACCGACGGCCGCGACGCCCTCGCCGCTCTCTGCGAGGACCACCAACAGCCCTATCCCACCAACACGTTCACCGTCTCCACGACCAGCGGCGGGCACCACCTCTACTTCGCCGCGCCCACCGAAGTCGGGCTGCGCAACTCGGTTGGGCGGCTGGGCTGGAAGATCGACACCCGGGCGGGTGGCGGCTATGTCGTCGCCCCCGGCAGCATCGTCAACGGGCGTCCCTACACGGTGGTGTGCGACGCCGATCCGGCACCGCTTCCGGCTTGGTTGCTGGTGCTGCTCGAACCGCCCACCCGGCCCCGTCCCTACACCCCCGCGGTCCGGCCGGCCGGACCCGGCCGAGTCACCGCCTACGTGGACGCCGCCCTGCGCAACGAGACCAGGGCCGTTGCCAACGCCCCCGAGGGCACCCGAAACCAAACTCTCCTGAGGGCCGCTCGCGCCCTCGGGCGGTTCGTCGCCGACGGCCGCCTCAGCCGTATCGGAGTCGAGGACGCTCTTAGGGAGGCGGGGGAAGTGGCCGGACTCCAGGCCCGGTACGTGGACGGTGTCGTCACCAGCGCCCTGAACTGGTCTATCCGCAACAACCCCGGGGCCTGCGCGTGATCCCCCCGAACCTGCCCCCCTCCACCCCTAAGAGCATCCCGGAACACGCCACGACCAGGGTGGGCGGCAGCACCGGGTGGGTGGTGGCGACATGATGCGTCCCACAGAGCCCCAGGAGAGCGTCCACATGCCCCGCCTGCGGGTCGTTGGCGACGACGAACCGCCCTGGCCCATCGAACCCACTCCCGAGCCGGACGAGCCGCCTCAGACGCCTGTGGCAGCCGTTCCCAGGCCCCGAACGGTGTGGAACGCGGCCGACCTGATGGCCGCCGACTTCCCCGAACCCCGCTGGGCCGTCCCCGGGTTCTTCGCTGAGGGCGTCAGCCTCCTCGCCGGACCGCCCAAGGTCGGCAAGTCCTGGCTCTCCCTCGGCCTCGGCCTCGACGTCGCCGCCGGCCGACCCGCCTTCGGCTCCGTCCCCGTCGAAGCCGGGCCCGTGCTCTACCTCGCCCTGGAAGACACCCCGCGCCGCCTGAAGACCCGCATGGGCAAACTCCTCGCCGGACGCCCCGCACCCCGGGACCTCACCATCGCCACCGAGTTCCCCGCGCTGCCCCAGGGCGGCGCCGACGCCCTCGACAACTGGCTCACCCGCAACCCTGACGCCCGCCTGGTCGTCATCGACGTCTTTGCCAAGGTCCGCGGCACCTCCCCGCCCGGCGTTGCCGCCTACGACGCCGACTACGCCGCGATCGGGTACGCCAAGCAGGTCGCCGACCGGCACTCGGTGGCCACGATCCTCGTCCACCACGTCCGCAAGATGGGCTCGGACGACTTCCTCGCCGAGGTCTCCGGCACCAACGGTCTCGCCGGCGCCGCCGACGCCACGCTCGTCCTCAAACGCTCCCGCGGCAAGGCCGACGGCGTCCTGCACATCACCGGACGCGATGTCGACGAAGCCGAACACGCCCTCAGCTTCCAACCCGAGAGCGGTAGTTGGCTCCTACTCGACGGACCCGCCGGCGACCACACCATCGGCGACACCCGCTCCACGATCCTCCAGCACGTCCGCCAGCACCCCGGCGCCCGCCCCAAGGACATCGCCACCGCCACCGGCCTCGACTACGCCAACACCCGGCAGACGTGCGCCCGGATGGCCAAGGACGGCCAGCTCAGCACCGACAGCACGGGCGCGTACCTCGTTCCCGAGTCGGTGTGACAGCTCCGCCGCACCTGTATCTGTCACAGCTGTCACCGCTGTCACCGCAAAGCCCTGACCTGGAAGAACAGCAGTGACAGCCCGCAGTGACACCCCTGTGCCTGTCACATCACCCCCCGTCCGGGTCGGGTCCTCCCCGCTCACCCACAGAAGGAACGCACATGCCCAAGCCCCAACGTCCGGGCTCCGTCCGCCGGATGCAGAGCGTCGAGGAGAGCACGACGCCGCTCCCCGCCCGGTACCTCAAGCCGGAGGACCTGGTGGAACTGTTCGACCTCCCGTCCGTGGAGACCGTCTACCAGTGGCGGCGCAAGCGCACCGGCCCGCCCGGGTTCCGCGTCGGCCGGCACCTGCGCTACGACCCCGCTGAAGTCGCGCGGTGGGTGGCCGCCCAGGGACGGCAGGTGGCCTGACCTTGTCCGGACACATCCAGGACCGCTGGTTCAAGACCGAGCCCGGCCCCGACGGCAAGCCGCGGCGGGTCAAGTCCGACCGCTACGGCACGGGCAACCGCTACCGAGCCCGCTACACCGCGCCGGACGGGAAGGAGAAGTCGAAGAGCTTTCCCGACCGCCAGAAGCGGCGCGCCGAGGAGTGGCTGACGCACATCGCGGCCGACATGTCGCGCGGCCAGTACATCGACCCGAAGGCCGCCCGCACCACGTTCCAGGAGTACGCCACCCAGTGGATGGCCTCCCAGACGACGGACGCCGTCACCCAGGAGGGCACTGAGAGGCGACTCCGTCTGCACGTCCTCCCGCACCTCGGCCCACGCCCGCTGGGGGCATTCCAGCCCGCCCACATTCGGGAGTGGCTCAAGCGGCTGGAGGAGTCCGGCCTCGCGGCGTCGTACATCGGGATCATCTACACCGACGCCCGGGCGATTCTCTCCGCAGCGGTGGACGACAGCCTGCTCGCACGGAACCCCTGTGCCTCCCGTTCGGTGCGGCAGCCGTCGGTCCGCAGGGACCGTGTCGTCCCGTGGACGGCGGATCGCGTCTTCGCGGTGCGGGCCGGGCTGCCGCCGGGGTTCCGGCCGATGGTGGACCTCGGGGGAGGGTGCGGGCTGCGGCAGGGGGAGATCCTGGGCCTGGCCGTCGACGCGATCGACTTCCGGGCGCAGACCCTGCATGTCGTCTCGCAGGTCAAGGTGCTCCGGCAGGGGCTGGTCTTCGCGCCGCCGAAGGGGGACAAGGTCCGTGACGTACCCCTGCCGACGGCGGTCGCGGCCATTCTCCGGGACCACATCGAGGCGTTTCCTCCGGTTGCGGTGGCGCTTCCATGGCGAACCTGGGAGGGCCCCAAAGCCACGAAGCTTCTTCTCTTCACCGATGCTGCGGGAAGTGCCTTTCGGCGGTCGGCATTCAATGTGGGGTTGTGGAAACCCGCACTGGCGGCCGGCGGCGTGATTCCGATTCCGCTGCCGGGGCTGGGCTACGCCCGTGCTCCCCGCGACGGAATGCACGCGCTCAGGCACTTCTACGCCTCCGTGCTGCTCGACGCCGGCGAGAACATCAAGGCGCTGAGCGAGTACCTGGGGCACGCCGATGCGGCGATCACCCTCCGGACCTACACCCACCTCATGCCGAGCAGCCCGGACCGGACCCGCCGGGCCGTCGACGCCCTCTACAACGGCTCGGCTGACCGCCCGGACGGCCCGTAGACGGCCCAGAGAGCACACGCCAACGGCCCCCATCTGCGAAACCGCAGGTGGGGGCCGTTGTGCTTGCAGGCTCAGAGCAGGGTCGACCAGTAGTACCAGAAGCGGGTCAGGATCATCAGGGCGATCGCCAGGTAGACGGTGAGCGGGACGAGCCACTGGTGGCGGAGGGCGACCAGGCGGCGGAGGGCGGGCGGGGCGGGGAGGACGCCGGTGCGGATGTTGTGGACGGTGGTGGACCAGAAGAGGGTGATGACCACGGCCCAGACCACCATGCAGTACGGGCAGAGGGCGCCGATCTCGTAGAGGGCCTCGTGGATCAGCCAGGCGACGAAGCCGAGGCCGGCGAGGGCGCCGCCCTGGAGGGAGAGCCACAACCAGCGCCGGTAGGAGGCGCCTGCGAGGAGGCCCGCGCCGATGGCGGCGAGGGCTCCGAACGCGGCCAGGCCGATGACCGGGTTGGGGAACCCGAAGACCTCGGCCTGCTCGGTGCGCATGACCGATCCGCAGCTGATGATCGGGTTGATGTTGCAGTTCGGCTGGTAGGCCGGGTTCTCGATCAGCCGGATCTTGTCCAGGGTGAGCTGGGCGGACGCGGCCAGGCCGATCAGTCCGCTCAGCAGGATCAGCCACGAGAAGCGGCGACTCGCCCCCACCGGGGCACTCTGGGCCGTGGTCATCGGGTCACCCGCCGATGCTCTGCTTGACCAGCGCGCCGAACTGGTCGCCGGAGAGCGCCTTGCCGTCCTTGCCGATCACGTCCAGCGTCTTGCCGTCGAGCTTGACCGTCGGGGTGCCGGAGACGCCGCTCTTGTTGAAGGCGCTCGCGACCTTGGCGGCCCAGCCCTTGTAGGTGCCCTCGGTGACGGCCTTGGTGAACGCCTCGGTCTTCAGGCCGGGGACCTGGCCGGCGAGGTCCAGGATGTGGTTGACGTCGCCGAACGCGTCCTCGCGCTCGGACGGCTGGTTCGCGTACAGCACGTCGTGGAAAGCCTTGAACTTGTCGACGCCCTCGTTCAGCGCGGCGCCCGCCGCGGCCAGCGCGGTGCGCGAGCCCTTGCCGCCGAGGTTGTTGTCGAGGAACGCGGCCAGGTGGTACTCGATCTTGTACTGGCCCTGGTCGGCGAGTTCCTTCACGGTCGGGCCGGCCGAGGTCTCGAAGGACTCGCAGACCGGGCAGCGGAAGTCCTCGTAGACGGCCAGGGTGTGCGGGGCGTCGGCCTTGCCGTACACGACCACGGTGTTGTCGGGGCCGGAGGCGTTGGCCGGGACGGCGACCGCGCCGCTGCCGGAGTCGGAGTTCTTGGACGCGTTCACCGCGAGGGTGGTGCCGCCGGCGATCACAGCGACGGCCGCGACCACCGAGACGCCGATGGTGAGGGTGCGGCGACGCTTGGCGCGCAGCGCCTCCGCCTGCTGGGCCTGCTTCAGGCGCTCGCGGGCGGTGACGGTCTTGGCGGACTTGTGGGTGCTGGGCATGGTGATCCGTCTCCTCTGCGCCCCGGGGCGGCGCGACGCGGCCCGGCTCCGGCAGGTGGTCCCACCTGGTCAGGTGGTTCCATCCGGACGGGAGCAGGGGCGGGCGGCCCGGCGGGGTGCGGGGTCGAAAAGAAAGGGGGGCAGGGTGCGATGCCCGGAGACGGCCGTGTACGCGTCGTGCGAGGTGACGGACCGTCAGCAGGCGAAAGCCGGCTGCGGCGGTCCGCGACGCGGGGCGGGGGAGTGGACGGCGTCCTGCGGACGCCGCGGGGCGGGCTCGGCGCCGGCCCGGGGCAGCAGCGCCGCCGGGCAGGCCGGGCGGGCGGCCAGCAGCAGCGAGCGCCAGCGGCGCGGCAGCAGCCGGGCCATGGTGCGCAGCGCCTCGCCGACCCCGTCGAGGGCGGCGTCGGCGAGCCGGAGCCAGGCCGCGGCGGCCAGCGCGACCGCCAGGTGCACGCCCAGCACCAGCAGGCGCAGCGTGCCCGCCGAGTTGTGCGTCCACTGCGCGAAGAGTTCGGAGCCGCTGACTCGGTCGCCGCCGCAGACCAGCAGGTCCACGCCGTGGACGGGCCGGGAACAGGCGTCCTGGCCGAGGTTGAAGGCGGTGTTCAGCAGCAGTTCCACCGGCACCAGCACCGCGGACAGCAGCAGGAAGCGGCGGCGTGCGCCGTCCAGCAGGACCGCGAGCAGGAAGACCGCGACGCAGGCCACGGCGACCAGGGTGAGCGGCAGGGCACGGCCGGTGATCACCACCTGGCCGAACGCAGCCAGCGGCACGGCGAGCGCGGTGAACACCGCGCCCCGCAGGGCTCTGGTCGCGTGAATGCCGGTCATGGCTCCGGAGTATGCCACGCCGAAGGTCCCCCGCACGAGGGGCCGTTCGGCCCCTCACCTGCGGATAAGCCCTGGATAAAGGGGACTTCGGCGAGTGGTGGGCGGCGTCGGGGCGTCCGGCGCCCGCCCCGGGCCGGGGGTGCGGCGTGGGACTTGTCACGTTCCCGCGGTGGCCCGCGCCACACCCCCGGCGGGTCTCACCACAGGTCGACGGCGTGCGCCCGGACCTTCGCCGCGATCCGCTCCAGCACCTCCGCGGCGGGCAGCGGATCGAGCCGGCGGCCGCCCCGCAGCCGCACGGCGAGGGAGCCGTCGGCGGCCTCCCGCGGCCCGAGCGCGACCTGGTACGGGGCCAACCGGGCGTCCCGGACCCGCGCGCCCAGCGAGCCGCGGTCCGCCCCCAGCACCTCGGCCCGCAGATCGAGCTCCAGGCAGCGGGCGGCCAGCTCGCGCGCCGCGTCCTCCTGCTCCTCGCCCAGCGGCAGCACCGCCAGCTGCACCGGCGCCAGCCAGGCCGGGAACGCCCCGCCGTGCTGCTCGACCAGGTGCGCCACCGCCCGCTCCACGCTGCCGATGATCGCCCGGTGCACCATCACCGGCCGGTGCCGCGCTCCGTCCGGGCCGATGTAGTGCAGGTCGAACTGCTCGGGCTGGTGGAAGTCGACCTGCACGGTCGACAGGGTCGACTCGCGGCCCGCGGCGTCCACCACCTGCACGTCGATCTTCGGCCCGTAGAACGCCGCCTCGCCGACCCCCTCCTCGTACGGCACGCCCAGCTCGTCCAGCACCCGCACCAGCAGTGCGGTCGCCCGCTCCCACAGCTCCGGCCGGGCCACGTACTTGCCGCCGCCGCCCGGCAGTGACAGCCGGTAGCGGGACGGCACGATGCCCATCGCCCGGTACGCCACCGCGATCAGCTCCAGCGCGCCGCGCGCCTCCTCGGCGACCTGGTCCAGGGTGCAGAAGATGTGCCCGTCGTTCAGCTGGATCGCCCGCACCCTGGTCAGCCCGCCCAGCACCCCGGACCGCTCGGAGCGGTACATGCCACCCAACTCGGCCATCCGAAACGGCAGTTCGCGGTAGCTGCGGGAGCGGGAGCGGAACATCACGGCATGGTGCGGACAGAGGCTGGGACGGAGCACCAGCTGGTCGTCCTCGCCCATGGACAGCGGCGGGAACATGTCGTCCCGGTAGTGCGCCCAGTGGCCGGAGAGCTCGTACAGCTCGCGTTTGCCCAGCACCGGCGAGTACACGTGCCGGTAGCCCGCACGCCGCTCCAGGGTGCGGACGAAGTCCTCCAGGCCCTGCCGCACCACGGCGCCGTCCGGCAGCCAGAACGGCAGACCCGCGCCGATCAGCGGATCGGTGTCGAACAGGCCCAGCTCGCGGCCCAGCTTGCGATGGTCGAACACGGCGGTCTCCTCACCGGAAGGGGGACGAGCCGCCACGGCCGCACATGCGAAAGCCCCGGGCGCTCGGCCCCGGGGCTTGATCAGAACAGCAGTCAGCGCGCCGGGACACTCTCCGGCGTCGTCGTCGGCATCGCAGCGCGCTTCATGCCCTGGACGGTAGCAGCCGCACCCCCGCTCCGCACCCGAATTGACGTGCCGACCGGCGGGCCACGACGGGCCGGTGACCGAAGGGCGTCTCCATGGCCTGGCGACCGGTCAACTCGGCAATCTGTTGGACCTGGTGGGCGTTCCGCGCCGAGGATGGCCACCGATCGGCTCCGATGCCCCACCGAGAGGGAGTTGTCCACCATGCAGAGCACTTCCGCCGACCGCCCCAGCCTGCTCGTCCTGGGCGGCACCCGGTTCGTCGGCCGGGCCGTGGTCGAAGCCGCGCTGGCCGACGGCTACCGGGTCACGATGTTCAACCGCGGCCTGACCGACCCCGGGCTGTTCGCCGACGCCGGCGTCGAGACGCTGATCGGGGACCGCACCGAGGACCTGTCCGCGCTCGACGGACGCCGCTGGGACGCGGTGATCGACGTCGCGGGCTACCTGCCCGAGGTGGTGCGGCGCTCGGTGGACGCACTCGGCGACCGGGTCGGCCGGTACGTGTTCGTCTCCACGATCTCGGTGTTCGCCGACCTGTCCACCGTCCAGGACGAGGACGGCGCGGTGCTGGAGGTCGTCGACGGCCTGTCGCGGATCCGGCTGTACGGCGCCAACAAGGCCGCCTGCGAGCGGATCGTGCTGGACGCGTACGGCGAGCGCGCGAGCATCGTCCGCCCCGGGCTGATCGTCGGCCCGCACGACCCGACCGACCGGTTCGCCTACTGGCCGCGGCGCTTCCGGCGCGGCGGCCGGGTACTGCTGCCCGGCGACCCGGCCGCCCCCACCCAGTTCATCGACGTCCGCGACGTGGCGGCGTGGATCCTCGGCTGCGTCGCCGCCGAGCGCGCCGGCGTCCACATCGTCACCGGCCGCTCCATGCCGATCGGCGAGTTCTTCGCCGCCTGCCAGGCCGCCGTGGGCTCCGACGTCGAAGGGGTCTGGGTCGACACCGAGACGCTGCTGAAGGAGGGCGTCGAGCCGTTCATGGGCGTCCCGCTGTGGAACGGCGCCCCGGAGTTCGCGGCCGCCGAGCGGATCGACATCTCGCGCGCCCTGGCCGCCGGCCTGACGCTCCGTCCGCCGGCCGAGACCCTCGCCGACACCGCGGCCTGGGACGCCGCCCGCGGCGTGCCCGAGAAGGAGGGCCTCACCCCGGCGGAGGAGGCGCGGCTGCTGAACGCTCGCTGATCGCACACCGGCGCGAGGCGCCCACGCTCCGTTAAGGTGGGCACCGTCCGGACGGGTCGGCAGGGGAGAGACGTGATGGTGACGGCAGCGGACAGCACCCTTCCGGAACTCGACGCCGAGGAACTGGTCCGCTGGCGGGCCGACGGCGGGCGGCTGGTCGACCTGCTGACGGCCGCTCAGCGGCTCGGCCCGGTCGCCGGGTTCCGGATCGGGGACCGGCAGGTGGTGCTGGTCACCGGGGCCGAGGAGGTCCAGCACGTGCTGGCCCGCCACCCCGACACGTACGTCAAGCACGGCCACCGCGCGAAGGTGCTGCTCGGCGACGGCCTGCTGTGCGCCGCCGGCGAGCCCTGGCGGCGTCAACGCAAGCTGCTGCAACCGCAGTTCACCGTGCGCGGGATCCGTGCCTACGAGCCGCAGCTGCGCGCCGCCGTCGCGGCCGTCGCCGACCGCTGGCGGGCCGCCGCGGACACCGGCGAGGTGCGCGAACTCGACGCCGACCTGCGGTACTTCTCGCTCGACGTGATCTGGCGCTCGCTCACCGCCCGGCCGCTGGACGAGCCCACCTACCGGCAGCTGGTCGCCGCCGGGGACAGCCTCGCCGCCATCCCCGCGTTCGCGCCCGCCACCGGCGAGAGCGACGCCGACTTCAGCCGGGCCGTCGCCGACGCCGACCGCGCCGCCGAGCACGCCATCGCGCTCGCCCGGCAGGCCGACGAGCCCACCCTGATCGGGGTGCTGCTCCGCGCCGCCCGCGAACTGCCCGACTACGACGAGACGTTGGTCCGCGACGAACTGCTCACCCTGATGGTGGCCGGCTACGAGACCACCGCCACCACCCTCGGCTGGCTGTTCCTGCTGCTCGACGCCCACCCCGAGCAGCGCGACCTGGCGCTGTCGGCCGGCCCGGCGGGCTCCGCCGAGCGGGCGGCCGCGATCCGCGCGCTGATCGACGAGACGCTGCGGCTCTACCCCGTCGCCTGGCTGATGCCCCGGCACGCCGCCGAGACCGGCGCCGTCGGCGGGCACCTCGTTCCCGCCGGGGCGACGGTGCTGCTCTGCCCCTACCTGACCCACCGCGACCCGGAGGTCTGGCCCGACCCGGAGACGTTCCGTCCGCAGCGCTTCCTGGCCGCCGAACGCCGCCCCGCGCCCGGCAGCTACTTCCCGTTCGGCCTCGGCCCGCGCGCCTGCATCGGCGCCCAGTTCGCGGTCCGGGAGATGACGCTGCTGCTGGAGGAAGTGCTCCCCGCGTTCCGGCCGGAGATCCGGGAGCAGCCCACCGAGGCCGGCTACCGGCTGACCGTCCACCCCGACGGGCCGGTGCGGGCCGTGCTGCACCGGGCCGAAAACCGTTTGTGAGCACGCCCGACGCCCGACAGGATCGGCGGCGATGAAGACCGATCAGCAGCACACCGCCGCCCGTCCCGTCGCCCTGGTGACGGGAGTCGGCCGGACGGTCGGCATCGGCGCCGCGATCGCCGAGCAACTCGCCGCCTCCGGTTGGGACATCGCGCACACCCACTGGACGCCGTACGACACCCGGATGCCCTGGGGCGTCGAGCCGGACGCCGTCGAGACCGTCGGCGCGGCGCTCCGCGCGCACGGCGCCCGGCAGCTCGCGGTGCCCGCCGACCTCGCCGACCCCGGGACGCCCGCCCGGCTGTTCGACCGGGTGACGGCCGAACTCGGGCCCGTCACCGCGCTGGTGATGAGCCACGCCGAATCCGTCGACTCCGGGCTGCTCGACACCACCCTGGACAGCTTCGACCGGCACTTCGCCGTCAACGCCCGGGCCGGCTGGCTGCTGATCCGCGAGTTCGGGCTGCGCTTCGCCGGCCCGTTCGGCACCGGCCGGATCGTCGCCCTCACCAGTGGCCACACCGTCGGCAACCTGCCCTACGGCGCCAGCAAGGGCGCCCTCGACCGGATCACCCTCGCCGCCGCCCGCGAACTCGCCCACCTCGGCATCACCGCCAACGCGGTCGACCCCGGCCCCACCGACACCGGCTGGATGAACGACGCCGTCCGCGCCGACGTCCTCGCCCACACCCCCCTCGGCCGCCTCGGCACCCCGCAGGACGCGGCCCGCCTGATCGACTTCCTCTGCTCCTCGTCCGGCCAGTGGATCAACGGCCAACTCCTGCAGAGCAGCGGCGGCTTCCAGTAGTCCAGGGACGAGGGCGAGGAGGAGGGCGAGGGCGGCGGGCGGTCAGGCGGCGGTCCGGGCCGGAGGCCGTTCGCGGAGGGTCGGGCCGAGCAGGAGCGCGGCGGCGGTGAGGGCGGTGGCGGCGTACAGGGGGCCGGTGGGGGAGGGGAGGGTGGCGGCGGCGAGCAGGGGGCCGGCGGCGGCGCCGAGGTTGAGGGCGGCCGTCGCGTACGCCCCGGCCATGGTGGGCGCGTCGGTGGCGGCGGTGGCCAGGGCGCGGGTGATCAGCGTCCCGCCGACGGCGAAGGAGAGGGCGCCGAGCAGCGGCACCAGGGCCGGCAGTGCGGCCGGGCGGTCCGCCAGCGCGGCCAGTGCCGCCCAGCCGAGCGGCAGCAGCGGGCCCGCCACGGCGAGCAGCCGCAGCGGCTGGCGGTCGGCGAGCCGCCCGGCGACGTTGATGCCGAGCACCGTGCCGAGGCCGAACAGCACCAGCACCACCGGCACCCAGCCCCGGCCGAGCCCGGCCGGGCCGGTCACCACGGGGGCGAGGAAGGTGAACGCGGCGAACGTCCCGGCGTTCACCAGCGCGCCCAGCAGCAGTACGTGCAGCAGCCGGGGCCGGGCGAGCGCGGCCAGCTCCGCGCGCAGCGCCGGACGGCCGTCCGCCGACCCGCGCCCGGCGGGGACGCCCACCAGCACCCCGACGGCGGCCGGTGCGCAGAGCAGCGCCACCGCCCAGAACGAGGCCCGCCAGCCCAGCAGTTGACCGAGCAGCGCCCCCGCCGGGACGCCCACCACGGTGGCCGCCGTCGTCCCCGACAGCAGCACGCCCACGGCGCGCCCCCGCCGCTCGGGCCCGACCAGCGTGCCCGCCGCCGTCACCGCCAGCGCGAGGAACCCGGCGTTCGCGAACGCCGCTGCCACCCGGGCGGCGCACAGCACCGGGAACGACGTCGCGGTGGCGCCCACCACGTGGGCCGCCGCGAACAGCACCACGCCGCCGAACAGCCCGGAGCGGCGCGGCCAGCGACGCGTCAGGGCCGCCATCAGCGGGGCGCCCGCGACCATGCCGACCGCGAAGGCCGAGGTCAGCAGGCCGGCCGTGCCGACGGGGACGCCGAGCTCGGCGGCGAGATCCGGCAGCAGGCCGGACAGCATGAACTCCGAGGTGCCCATGGCGAACACCGCCAGGGCGAGCAGATACAGGGCAAGAGGCATCGCACGGTACTCCGAGGTGAGGAGAGGAAACGGACAGCCGTCTCGTCACCCGGAGCCCGGGGCACTCCTCCGCACCGCGCGGCCCTCGGGGCGGCGCGGGCAGAGGCAGGGCGGACTCAGGTGCTCAGGGGCCGACGGCGGGGCCGCAGACCCCCACCTCGTCCGACTCGGGGCTCACCACGCTGCGCACGCTACCGGACACCGTCCGGCAGGTCATCCCGATTTCCGCGGCCCGAGCGGATGCTGACCGCCCGTCAGACCGTCTTGCGCAGCGCCATGGCCGCCACCTGGTAGCCGTTGGCGCGGTACAGCGCGATCGCGGCCTCGTTGCCGCCGAAGACGTTCAGCCCGAGCGCCGTCCAGCCTTCCCGGGCGGTCAATGCCTCGGCGGCGCGCAGGATCGCCGACCCGAAGCCGCGACGGCGGAATTCCGGTTCCACGTGCAGGTCGTAGAGCCAGGCGGCGTGCTCGTCGCCGGCGGCCGTGCGCGGGTCCGGCCCGATCCAGGCGTCGCCGACCACCCGGCCGGCGGCGTCCTCCGCGACCACCAGGTGGTGGCCGGCCGTGTCGGGGCCGTCCGGGAGGAACCGCGCCGTCCCCTCGCGGGCGCGTTCCCGGGCGAGCTCCGCCGGCAGGAAGGCGGCGAGCTCCCGCGCCGTCTCCGCCTCGCGCCGCTCCGTCACGGTCTCGTACTCGGTGGGCGTCATCCGCCGCAAGTGCACGGTTCGATCGTCCATTCGGCCATCCTGGACCATGCCGCCGGCGTGGCGGCAGCCGGTTCCTGACGGAGGCTCAGCTCGGGCGGGCACGGCGCCACTCGGCGACGGCGGCCTCGACGTCGACCGGCGCGACACCGAGCGGCGGCCCGTCGATCGGACGGCGCAGGGCCGCGTCGATGCGGGCGTTGACCTCGGCCAGCCGGGTGCGGAGCAGCGCCTCGGTGGGGGCGAGCCGGGCGGCGTCGAGCGCCTCGTGGAGCTCGTTGCGCAGGACGAGCGAGGGCGGCAGGGAGCTCAGCCCTTCGCGTTCGAGCTTGTCCCGGATCCACCACATCTCGTGGTACGGCCGGTCCTCGTGGGCCAGCGGCTTTCCCGCGCCCGGCAGGTCGTCGAACTCGCCGCGCTCGGCGGCCTCCCGGATCTGCCGGTCGACCCAGCTCTCGAAGGCGACGCCCGGGGGTTTGCGGTCCGTCATGGCCTGCTCCTTCCGTCCTGCCTGCCCGGATGGCTGCACCTACGAGCCTACGCCGACGCCCAACTCGCCCACCGGGGGCGGGAGGTGCGATGCACGGTCTCTTGTCACAATTGGTTTGCTGTGCAAACCTGACGGCATGACAGACGCATCGGTGCCCGTGAACGGCACCCCGCACGAAGTCCTCGCCGGACTGGGCGAGTTGACCCGCAAGGTGCGTGCCGCGCAGCGCGGCACCTGGTTCCCACTGCTGCTGCTCGGCGGCCTCACGACGGGCGGCATCCTGGTCGCCCGCCTCACCCACCAGGTGCTGACCGTCCCCTGCGTCGGCGACCCGGCGGGCGCCGACTGCACGCTCGTCAGGCAGGGCTCGCCGCTCTACTGGCCGATCGGTCTCGCCCTCGCCTACCTCGCCACCGCCGTCTTCTACGTCCGCCGGGCCCGCAACCGCGGCGTCGGCACGGCGATCCGGCCCTACGTCCTCACCGGCATCGCGCTGCTCGCCGCGGTGTCCGCCACCTCGCTCTGGGCCACCCGGAACGGGATGCCGCAGCCCGGCGCGCCGCTCGACCTCTGGGGCCTGCACCTCGACCCCGCAGCCCCGGCGACGCGACTCCTGCAACGGCTGATGGGCGACGCCCTGGCCGTCGGGCTGCCGCTGCTGGTGCTGGCCCGGGTGGAACGCAGCCGCGTGCTGCTGCTGCTCGCTGTGCTCTACTTGGCCATCGAACTGGTCCCGCTCGGCACCGGCTGGGCGGGCATCCCGATCACCTCGCCGTGGTCCGCCCTGCCGCGGTACGCCGTCCCCGGCGCACTCCTGCTGCTCGGCGCCCTCGGCTTCGCCCTGGCCGAACGACCCCGGGAACGCACCGCATCATGACCGAACCGCCCGAGCAGGTCGAACAGCACCCTGCCACCGGCCTGGACGACGTCGTCCACCAGCGCGTCCGCCTCGGCATCCTCACCGTCGCCCACCAGGCCCGCCGGGTCGAGTTCGGCTTCCTGCGCACCGCGCTCGGCCTCACCGCCGGCAACCTCAGCCAGCACCTCACCGTCCTTGAGAAGGCCGGCCTGATCGCGGTCGAAAAAGGCTACGAGGGCCGCCGCGCCCGCACCTGGCTGACACTCACCGCCGCCGGCGACCGCGCCCTCCAGGACGAAGTCACCCAGCTCAAGCGCCTCATCCAGCAGATCGAGAACGCCCGCCCGGAGTCTTCTGCGCACGGCAGTTGACACTCCGCCCGAGGCCCGCGGCCGGCCACCGGCCGCGGGCCGTCCGCCGTAGGCTGCCGGTTCCGGCCCACCCGCCCGTGACGAGGACGCAGCCCATGCCCAGCAGCACCCGCATCCGCCTGATAGCGCCCGCCGACGCCGCCCCGATCGCCGCCCACTACGCCCGGGACGCCGAGGCGTTCCGACGCTGGGAACCGGCCCAGCCCCCCGAGTTCTTCACCCCCGAGGGCCAAGCCGCACGGATCGACCGGCTGCTGACCGGCCACGAGGCCGGAACGATCTGGCCCGGCGTCGTCCTCGCCGACGACCGGCCGATCGGCCAGATCACCGTCTCGACCATCCTCCCGCAGCCGTTCCTGCGCCGCGCCTCCCTCGGCTACTGGATCGCCACCACCGCCCAGAACCAGGGCCACGCGGGCCGCGCCGTCTCCCTCGCCCTGACCGTGATGACGGACCGGCTCGGCCTCCACCGCATCGAGGCCTCCACCCACCTGGAGAACCTCCCCTCCCAGCGGGTCCTGCGCCGCAACGGATTCACCCCGTACGGCGTCGCCCACGCCGCGATCCTGCTCGACGGCCGCTGGCAGGACTCACTGCTCTGGGAGCGGATCCTCGACGAGCCCGGCGCGGGGGAAGGGGCGGCGTGAACGCGGTGGATCGGGCGGATTCCTGAGGGAGGGACCGACCGTGACCGGTGGCCCGGGGCGGCCCCGTCGCGCACCTGCTCGTCGTCTCGGCCGCCGACTGGGTGCCGAGCTCGGCGGGTGGCCGAAGGGGAGTTGACGCAGTGTCACCCGGACGGGCGGAAGGGCGGTCGCCCTCCGCCGGGAAGTGATCGGCGGGGCATACGGTGGGGCGCATGCGCATTGTCATCGCTGGTGGTCATGGTCGGATCGCGCTGCGGCTGGAGCGGCTGCTCGGCGCGCGGGGGGACGAGGTCGCGGGGATCGTCCGCAGGCCGGAGCAGGCGGGGGAGCTGCTGGCGGCGGGGGCCGAGCCCGTGGTGTGCGACCTGGAGTCGGCGACGGTCGCCGAGGTCGCCGGGCACCTGGAGGGCGCCGACGCGGCGGTGTTCGCGGCCGGGGCCGGGGCGGGCAGCGGGGCGGCACGCAAGGAGACGGTCGATCGCGGGGCGTGCGTGCTGTTCGCGGACGCGGCGGAGGCGGCCGGGGTGCGGCGGTTCGTCGTGGTGTCCAGCATGGGGGCGGACCGTGAGCCGCCGGCGGGGACCGACCCGGTGTTCGCCGCCTACCTGCGGGCCAAGGCGGCGGCGGACGCCGACGTGCGGTCCCGTCCCGGTCTGGACTGGACGATCCTGCGGCCCGGAGGCCTGACCGACCGGCCGGGCACCGGCAGGGTGACGCTGGCCGCGGCCACGGGGCGCGGGGAGGTCTCGCGCGACGACGTGGCCGCGGTGCTCGCCGCGCTGCTCGACGAGCCCCGGACGGCCGGGCTCACGCTGGAGCTGGTCGGCGGCAACTCGCCGGTGGACGAAGCGGTTTCGGCGCTTGCCGGTTCCTGACGGCCCGTCGCGGCCCGTCGCGGGCCGTCAGGCCGGAACCGCCGCGGGTGCGGCCATCGACAGGAGCGTCTCGCGCAGGGTGTGCTGGAGCCGGGCCATGGTCCGGTGGGCCTGCGGGAGGTCGACGTGGACGGTGTGGATGTGCAGACCGTCCTCGTCCCGCTGGAACCACGAGGTGGTGCCGTTCACCCGCGACACCCACACATGGGCCATCGGCTGCCAGCGTGCGTGGTTCTCGGCCCCGGGGCACTTGCGCATGTCGATGTAGGAGAGGAAGTTCACCGGGAACGGCCAGCAGCGGCTGGTGAAGTGCTCGGGCGCGAGCAGCTCCCAGGCCCGGACGAACGGCACGTCGATGCTCTCCATCATCGCGGCGAACCCGTCCCGGACGCCCGCGACGAGCTGCGCGAAGTCCAGTTCCTCGGCCACCGAGAACTCGATGGGCAGGGTGTTGACGAACCAGCCGAGGGAGTGCCGCCAGGTGCCCCGGCCGCGTTCGCTGAGCGGCATCAGCGCACGGTAGACGTCCGGCCCGCCCTCCTCGCGCAGGGCCACCGCGACCGCGGCGAACAGCCCCATGAAGAACTTCCCGCCGACCTCCTCGCAGCGGGCCTCCAACGCCGCGGTCTGCCGCGCGTCCAGCAGGGTCGCGGTGTCGCTGACCGCCGGATACAGCCGGCTGGGCTCCGTCCCGAGGTCCAGCGGGAACCGGGGGAAGAGGCTGCCGTTCCGGGCGATGAACGACTTCCAGTAGGCGAGGCGGTCGTCGTCGGCGCCGATCGAGGTGTACCGGTGGCGCTGCTCCCGGGCGAACTCCATGTAACTTCCCGCCTCCGGGAGGTCCGGTTCCGTTCTGTCGCAGTACGCGGTGTAGGCGAGCTGGACGTCCCGCACGACATTCGGCATCGACATTCCGTCGGACACGATGTGGTCGAATGCGAGGTAGACCGTCGTGGGGCCGTCGTCACGGACGACGGCGCCCATGGTGAACGCGGGCCACTCCAGGGTGTCGATGTGTTTCCGGAAGCTGTCCGTCAGGAACGCGTGGACTTCCTGGGGCGTGTCGAATTCGCCCATGCCGACGGCTTCCAGTTCGATTTCCTCGGGCCGGTGCACCGCGTACGACAAATCCCCCACGAGGCGGTGGAACTCGCAGCGCAGCACATGGTGCCGCCGCACCAGGAAGAGCAGCGCCGACTCCAGTGCCCGCTGGTCGAGCGGCCCCTCGATCTCGAAGGTGACGGCGAGCCAGGAGGCCAGCGGCTCCTCGCTGTTGCGGGTCTCGTCGATCAGCGAGTGGTGCTTGTCCTGATTGAACGACGCGCTCCCGGCGTATTCCTCGCCGTGGCGGTCCGCGCATGCCGCACCCGAAGATCTGATATTCCACTGGACAATGTGCCCCGGTGCAATATCGGCGGCTTCCAACGGTGCCTGGCGCATGCTGATGCTCTCCCGAGCCGAAGGGAATTTTCGCGAATCGGCAGGCGGCAGCGACGGAACAAAGGCGGGCGACCGGCCGATTCAATACAGAATGTAACACCGCGCATTCGGAAAGTGGTTGATCCGGCGCGACACGGACCGCGGGGATCCGGCTCCGGCGGTCATTTCCGGAATGCTGTTCGGTTTCCGTCCGGCAGGGCGTGGCGGGCCAGGGCCGCGGCGCCGACCAGGCCGGCGTCGGTGCCGAGGCGGGCGGGGGCGAGGGCGAGCCGGCGGGTGAAGGGGAGCGTCGCGTAGCCGGCGAGGTGGCGGGCGAGGGGGGTGAAGAGGACGTCGCCCGCGCCGGCGACGCCGCCGCCGATCACGGCGACGTCGAGTTCGACCAGGGTGGCGGTGGCGGCGATGCCGGCCGCGAGGGCCCGCGCGGCGCGGTCGAAGGCCGCCAGCGCGAGCGGGTCGCCGGACTTCGCGGCGCGGGCGACACCGGTCGCGGTGGTGTCGCCGTCGGGGCCGGGGCGCCAGCCGCTGTCGGCCGCGGTGCGGGCGATGGCCGTGCCGGAGGCGAGCCCTTCGAGGCAGCCGCGGGAGCCGCACGGGCAGGGGCGGCCCTCGAAGTCGACGCTGATGTGGCCGAGATGGCCGGCGTTGCCGGTGGTGCCGGTGTGCAGGCGGCCGTCCAGCACGAGCCCGGCGCCGACGCCGGTGGAGACCACCAGGCAGAGCGCGTTGCGGTAGGGGCGGGCCGCGCCGCGCCAGTGCTCGGCGGCGGTCATGGCGACCGCATCCCCGCCGAGGACCACCGGCAGGTCGCCGACGGCGGGGTGCCGGGCGGCCTCGGCGCGCAGCGGGAACTCGCGCCAGCCGGGCAGGTTGACGGGGCTGACGGTGCCCGCGGCGATGTCGACCGGCCCGGCGCTGCCGATGCCGAGCGCCCGCACCCGGGGCCACTCGGGCCGTCGGGCCAGCTCGTCCAGGACGTGCGTCACGGCGGCCATCAGCTCATGCCGGTCGCCGGTCGCGGGGGTGGGCACCTGGAGCCGGTGCAGCAGGGCGCCCCGGGGGTCGACCAGGCCGCCCGCGATCTTCGTGCCGCCGATGTCGAGCGCCGCGAGGAGTGCTTCGTCGGTACCTGCCGGGTGATGGTTCATGGTGACGTCTCCGCAGGTGGAACGGGGAGCGCCGTGGTGCGTGGCAGGGCGCCGTCGGATCGGTCCTGTGATTCTGACCCGCTTTGACAACGTTGTCCAGCAGGCGTCGCCGCAGCCCGGGGCGTCCGTCGAGGGCCGGATCCGGGGGTACCCGCACTATCCTCCGTGGCATGACGAGCAGCCTCCGAACCGGTGTCCGACTGCGCACCGGTGTTCGACCGACCATGAAGGACGTCGCCGCGGCGGCCGGGGTCGGACTGAAGACCGTCTCACGAGTCGTCAACGGCGAGTCCGGGGTGACGGACGGGACGGCGGAGCGGGTGCGGGAGGCGATCGAGGCGCTCGGGTTCCGGCGCAACGACAGCGCGCGGCTGCTGCGGACCGGGCGCACCGCGAGCGTGGCGCTGGTGCTGGAGGACATCAGCGACCCGTTCTCCTCCGCGCTGTCCCGGGCCGTCGAGCAGGTCGCGGCCGCCGAGGGCTGCCTGCTGTTCACCGGCTCCAGCGGTGAACAGGCCGACCGGGAACGGGAGTTGGCGCTGGCGTTCTGCGCCCGCCGGGTGGACGGGCTGATCGTGGTGCCGGCCGGCGACGACCACCGGTACCTGCTGCCGGAGATCGCGTCCGGCACGCCCGTGGTGTTCCTGGACCGACCCGCGGGCGGCATCGACGCGGACGCCGTGCTCAGCGACAACGCGGGCGGCGCCCGCCGGGGCACTGAGCACCTGATCGCCCACGGCCACCGCCGGATCGGCTTCATCGGCGACCTGCGGGCGATCCACACCGCCGCCGAACGCGAACGCGGCTACCGCGCCGCGATGGCCGGGGCCGGACTGCCGGTGGACGACCGCTGGGTGGACTGCGGCCCCACCGACCGCGCCCGGGTCGGCGAGGCGGTGCGCCGCCTCACCACCGGACCGGACGCCGTCACCGCGCTGTTCACCGCCAACAACCGCGTCACCCTCGCCGCCCTGCACCACCTCCCTGCCGAGCGCCGCCCGGCCGTGGTCGGCTTCGACGACCTGGAGCTCGCCGACCTGCTCACCCCCGGCCTCACCGTGGTCGCCCAGGACCCGGCCGCCCTCGGCGCCCTCGCCGCCCGCCGCCTGTTCGCCCGGCTGGCGGGCGACGTCGGCGCGCCCGCCTGCCTGGAGGTGCCCACCACGCTGATCCCTCGGGGATCCGGCGAGATCCGCCCCTGACGGGCGGTCAACTCTCCCGAGAGACGATCAACTCCAGCCAGTACCGCTGATCCACCGGGATCCGCCCCGGCGGCAGGGCGAGCAGCCACTCCGTCAGCTCCGGGCCGGCCTCGAACTCGCCGTAGAAGCCGAACTTCAGGGTGAGCACCTCGCCCCAGTGCAGCCATCCCTCCACTGCGTCGGCGAGGTGCCGGTCGGCCGTCGGGGTGGCCGTGTCCGCCCAGGTGCGCAGCCAGGGGGCGAGGGTGTCGGTCGTCGCGGCCACTGTCTCCAGGACCGTCGGCACGTGCGTCGGCGGTGCGGGCTGCTCCAGGGTGGCGGACCACCAGGCGTCCAGCACCTCGGTGACCAGGTCGGCGTGGGGCCACTTCCGCCAGTCGGCGGCGCGCAGCCGGGTGGCGATCAACTCGCCGTCGGCCAGCACGCCGGTCGTCAACTGCCGCAGGATGCGCGGCGCGAGGCGCCGGTACAGGGTGGGGAAGTCGTACCAGAGGTCCGCGCTCTTCACCGCGGCGCGGCGGAGCAGTTCGTTCGGCAGCAGGTCCGGCGGCCCGGACAGCAGTGCGAGGTCCTCGGCGGTCCAGCAGTGTGCGCAGCCGTCCACCGGAGGGCCGGGGTGGGCACTGCGGCCGGAGGTGTCGAGGGCGTCCAGGGCGTGGTGCAGGCGCTGCTGCGCGGTCGTCATGGTTCCTGCCAACGGGACTCCGCCGGTGCGAACGGCGAAGAGCGCGACGCTACCAGAGACGGTGGGCGGGCGCTTCGACCGGCGGCGTGGTGATCATCACACGGCTGGGTCGTGACGTGATGGCCGGTCAGCACGTCCCAAGCTTCGGGAGAGATTTGCCAATCGAGCAGATCGGGGAACGCATGGTGTCCGGCGAGCCGAGGGACGCGGTCGGGGCAGAGGGATCGGACGGAGCGGCGGAGCGTGCGGGGCGACGGCCCGCCCGGAAGCCGAGACCGAAGCCGGAGCCCGAGCCGGGATCGGGTCGGACCTGGCGGCGCCGGGCGTCGAGACTGCGGCCGGACTACCCGCGCACCGGCCGCCGGGGGCTACGGCGCTGGCTCCCGTCATGGCGTCAACTGGTGCTGCTGGCCACGGGGTTGGTCGGCGTGATCGCCGTCGCGGCCGTGGTGATGTACGCGCGGACGGACGTCCCCAAGGACCTCAACTCCTTCGCCACCCAGCAGAACAACGTCTTCTACTGGGCGGACGGCACCGAGATGGCGCGCACCGGCCTGGTCAACCGGCAGGACGTGCCGCTGGAGCAGGTGCCGGAGCACGTGCAGTGGGCGGTGCTCGCCGCGGAGAACGAGGACTTCTACTCGGACCCCGGCATCTCGATGAAGGGGATCGCCCGGGCGTTCTACCGGATGGGGTCCGGCGGTGACACCCAGGGCGGCTCGACCATCACCCAGCAGTACGTGAAGAACGCCTACCTGAACCAGCGTCAGAACTTCTCCCGCAAGCTCGACGAGATGTTCATCGCGGTCAAGCTGGATCAGCAGGTCGACAAGAAGGACATCCTCAGCGGCTACCTGAACATCAGCTGGTTCGGCCGCGGCAGCTACGGCATCGAGCGGGCCGCGCAGGCCTACTACGGCAAGCACGTGTCCCAACTCGACCCGAGCGAAGGGGCGTTCCTGGCTGCTGTGCTGAAGGGCGCGTCGCTGTACGACCCGGCGCTCGGCGGCGAGAACCGGGACCGCGCGGTGGAGCGCTGGGCGTGGATCCTGGACCGGATGGTCAGGATCGGGAAGCTGTCCGCCGAGGAACGGGCCCGCTACACCGTCTTCCCGGAACCGCAGACCCCGCCGCAGCAGGCCGGTCTGAGCGGGCAGACCGGCTACCTGGTGGACCTGGCGAAGGCCTACGCGCTGAGCCACGCGGACATCACCCCGGCCCAGTTCGACCTGGGCGGCTACCAGATCCGCACCACCTTCGAGAAGCCCCGGCAGGCCGCGCTCACCCAGGCCGTCCAGGACGCCGCGAAGAACCTCGACCCGGACCACCGCCCCGCCGACCAGAACGTGCACCTCGGCGCGGCCTCGGTCGCCGCGGACGGGCGGATCCTGGCAGTCTACGGCGGACCCGACTACCTGAAGCAGGGCTTCAACAACGCCAACACCGCGAACGTGCCCGCCGGTTCGGCCTTCACCCCGCTGGTGTACGCCGCCGGGCTCGACCGGGGCGTCCAACGCGAACGGCAGGGCAGCAGGACGCCGGTGCTGCCGACCACCCGCTACAACGGCGACAACGGCGTCGACCTGCAGACCCCCGAAGGGCCGTACTGGGGGCGCGACGGGAAGAAGGCCAAGGCGGCCAACGACGGCGACCGCAACTGGGGCCAGGTCAGCCTGCGGACCGCCGTCGAACAGTCCGTCAACGGCGTGATGCAGCAACTCGGCATGGACGTCGGCCTCGACAACGTCCGCCGGGCCGCGCTCGGGTTCGGGCTGCTCCCCGACAGCATGGGCGACCTGGTTCCCGGCTTCGCGCTGGGCAACTCCACGCCCAGCGCGATCCGGCTGGCCGACGCCTACACCGCGTTCGCCGGGCAGGGCATGCGCACCGACCCGTACTCCGTCGACCGGGTCAGCCGCAACGGCGCCGAACTCGCCGTCGGGCGGCCGGCCGCCGTCCGGGCCGTGCCCGCGTCAGTGGCCGGCGAGGTCGACACCGCGCTGCGCGGGGCCGCGAAGGACGGCACCGGCAAGGAGGTCGGACAGCTCGTCCCCGGCGCCGCCGGCAAGACCGGCGGCAACCAGGCCCGCACCGCGGGCTGGTTCGTCGGCTACCGCGGACCGGTCACCACCGCCGTGTCGCTGTTCCGGATGGACCCGAAGACCCTGGCGCTCCTCCCGCTGACCGGGGTGGCCGGCGCCGACCCGGCCACCCCCGACTACACCACCCCGGCCGCGATCTGGGCCGCCTACACCAAGGCCGTGGGGTGAAGCCCCTGATGCGCCGCGCTACTTGAGGTAGGTCGGCCAGTCCGGCGCCTGGGCCGGATCGAGCCGGCGGAGCTGGTCCAGGACCTTCGGGTCCTGGGCGTCCAGCCAGTCGGCGAGCTCCTTGAACGACACGCAGCGCACGTCCTCCTTCGTGCAGACGCCCTTCATCACGTCCTCGACGGCCTGCATGTAGATGCCGCCGTTCCAGGTCTCGAAGTGGTTCCCGACGAACAGCGGCGCCCGGCTGCCGTTGTAGACCCGGGCGAACCCGTCGAGGTATCCCTCCCGGGTCTGCTTCTCCCAGGCGTTGTACTTCTTCGGGTCGCCCTGGGTGCTGTCGCCGGACTGGTTGGCCAGGAAGTTGAAGTCCATCGACAGCACCTGGGAGTTGCCGAACGGCAGCAGCTGGAGCGGGAAGTTCCACACCCCGCCGGTCTTCGACGGCCAGACCTGGAACTCTCCCGGCGAACTCGCGTCGTAGCGCCAACCCAGGGCCTTCGCGGCCGGAATCAGGTTCTTCTGCCCCTCCAGGCACGGGGCGCGACCGCCCGCGAGGTCCTTGCGGTAGTCGAACGGCAGCGGCGCCTCGTCGGTGAACCCGGTGTTGGTCTTCCAGTTGGTGACGAACGAGTACGCCTGGTCGATCTCGCTGCGCCACTCGTCGGTGCTCCAGTCCCCGCCGCCCTTCGCGCCGCAGAAGTGCCCGTTGAAGTGGGTGCCGATCTCGTCGCCGTCCTTCCAGGCCTCGCGCAGCTGCTCCAGCGTCTCCTTCACGTGCTTGTCGGTGGGGAAGGAGATGGCGGCGCTGCCCGGATCGTGCTGCGGCGGCCGGTAGAGCCCGTGCTTCTCCTCCGGGAGCAGGTAGATCCCGGTGAGGAAGAACGTCATGGTCGCCCGGTTCTCCTTCGCCAGCTTCCGGAACCGGGAGAACAGGTGGTCGTCGTTCTCCAGCGCGCCGTCCCAGGAGAACACCACGAACTGCGGGGGCTTCTCCCCGGGTTTCAGCTTCTCGATCTTCAACTGGTTCGGCTGCGGCCCCGTGTCGGACGTCGACCCGTCCCCGAGCACCTTCACCTGCCCGTCCCAGGTCGCGGACGGACTCGGGCTCGGACTCGAAGCGGCGCTCGGCGGCGGTGTGTCGGTGCCAGTCGTCCCCGACATCGACTGCTGCGCCGGGGCCGGACTGCCGCCGGTCGTCAGGCCCACCACGAGCGCGGTGGCCGCACCGGCCGCGACCACGACCGCCGCGACCTGAGCGGTTCTCGCCCGTCCCCTGCCACCACCGCTGCGCTTGTCGTCGCTCATCGCTCGCCGTCCCCTCGGTACACGGCTGCCCGGCTGGCAGGCCGTCCGACTGGTATGACGATTCGGATGATCGGATTGGTTACCGCTGGATCCGGCCACATGACAGCTCGTCACGCCCGTCATGAAGGGCCGACGTTGGATCGACCGGTTCTACGGCCAGGCGTCGCGTTCGGCGAGGTGGAGGACGAGGGCCGCGATGTTCCAGGCGTCGTCCTCGCCGCGGTGGTGACGGCCTTCGAGCGGCAGGCCGGCGATCTCCAGGGCCTGCGCCATGCCGGGGCGCTTGCGCAGCCCGTGGGCCTCGGTGAAGACGGCCTTGGCGTTGGTGTGGTGGCGGCCGAACGGGTAGGGCGTGCGGGTGGCCCCGCACTGGCGGGTGAACTGGTGGCGGTCGTAGTCGCCCCAGCTGATCCACGGCCGGGCACCCGCCCGGTGCTCGGCCGCCAGCAGCCGGCACGCCTCGGCGAAGCCCACGCCCCGGTCGACCTCCTGCTGGGTGAGGCCGGTCAGCTCGGTGCAGAACCTGCTGACCGCCGACCGGACGGGCCTGACCAGGATCCGGTGCCGGGCGAGGCGCGTGCCGGCGCCCAGGTCGACGACGGTCAGGCCGATCTCGATGATCTCGCTCACCGCGCCGGGCGGCGGCGCACCGTCCCAGCAGGTGGCTTCGACGTCCACGACGTTGACGAGGCGCGCGGCCCGGGTGCTGTCCACGGCGGGAAGCATAGGGAGGAGCGGCGGCCGGGGCACCTGGTTTTCGGGCCCGGGGGCCGCGGGAGCCGGACTGTCATACCCGGGTAGCACCGGGCGAGTTGGCTCCGCGGTGTGACGGTTTCACCCCCGCCCCGCCCGTACCTTCTCTCCCGTGCCGAGGAGCACACCGAGGACGAGAGCAAGGGGACGGGCGATGCGTGAACGGGGCCGGGCGATGGCGGCGGTGGTGCTGGCGGCGACGGCGGCACTGGGGGTGGCCGTGGCTCCCGGCGCGGTGGCGGTGGCGCCCGGGCCGGTCGGGAAGCCGGTGACGGCGGCGCTGCCGGCGCCCACCGGGCCGTACGCGGTCGGCACCACCGGCGTGCACCTGGTCGACCCGGGCCGGGAGGATCCGTGGAAGGCCGGTCGGCCCCGGGAGTTGATGATCAGTCTCTGGTACCCGACCGGCCGTCCCGCGGTCGGCGACGAACGGGCGCGGTACATGACCCCCGACGCGGGGGCGCACTTCGGCAGCGCCGGGAGCGTCACCCGGATGAACCAGGGCTTCGAGCCCGACCGCACCGACTGGTCGGGCGTGCGCACCCACGCCCGCGTCGACGTGCCCGCGCTGCCCGGCCGGCCCCGGCCGGTGGTGCTGTACTCGGCGGGGCTGGGCGACCCGCGCACCTGGGGCACCGGCCTGGTGGCGGACCTGGCCTCGCGCGGCTACGTCGTGGTGACCGTCGACCACACCTGGGAGGCGTCCGAAGTGTCGCTCCCGGGCGGCGAGTTGGCCACCTCGGTGTTCCCCGAGCTGGCCAGGGACCCGAACCTCGACGTCGGCGCGCTGCTGCGCAAGATGCTCGACACCCGGGTCGACGACACCAGGTTCGTCCTCGACCAGCTGGCCCGGCTGAAGTCCTCCCGCGCCCTGCCGCCCGGCGTCGGCGCCGCCCTCGACCTCGGCCGGATCGGCATGGTCGGCCACTCCGGCGGCGGCTCCACCGCCCTCCAGGCCATGCACGACGACCCGCGGATCGCCGCGGCCGTCAACATGGACGGGCAGCTGCACTTCCCCGGCCCGGACGGGAGGACCGGCGTCCACCTGACCGACGTGGCCGAGAAGGGCCTGGACCGCCCGTTCCTGCTGCTCGGCACCCGGAGCGACGACTCCGGCCCCTACCGGCAGCAGCCCGGCTGGGACGCGCTGTGGCACCGCAGCACCGGCTGGCACGCGGACTTCACCCTCGACGGCTCCCGCCACGGCTCGTACACCGACGCCGAGTCCCTGCTGCCGCAACTCGCCGACCAGGGCGCGATCTCCGCCGATGCGCTGCGCGGCGACATCGGGGAGGTCCGACCCGACCGGGCGGTGCTCGCGACCCGGACGTACGTCGCGAGCTTCTTCGACCGCTGGCTGCGCGGCCACGACGACCACCTGCTGGACGGGCCGTCGGCGAGCTTCCCGGAGATGGTCCGCGAGCCCTGACCGCCACCTGCGCCCGGCGGCCTGCAACCGGTTCGTGGACATGCCGGACGGGGCGGGGCTACGGTGCTGCACGCGTCGCACATCCGCACCGAGGAGCCGCACAGATGAAGGACACCACCCCGCTCGACCAGGGCTGGAACCTGCACCACGACGGGGAGTTGGTGCCCGCCACCGTGCCCGGCTGCGTGCACACCGACCTGCTGGCGGCCGGTCGGATCCCCGACCCGTACCTCGACGCCAACGAGCTGGAGGTGGCCTGGATCGGCCGCCGCGACTGGACGTACAGCCTCGACCTGCCCGCGCACGGCAGCACCCACGAACGCACCGACCTGGTCTTCGACGGCCTGGACACCGTCGCCACCGTCACCCTCGGCGACACCGTGCTCGGCGCCACCCGGAACATGCACCGCCGGTACCGCTTCGACGCCACCGGGCTCGGCGGGCCGCTGACGGTGCGTTTCACCAGCGCCTACGCGGAGGCCGAACGAGTCCGCGGGATCGTCGGCGAGCGGCCCAACGAGTACCCCGAGCCGTTCCAGTACATCCGCAAGATGGCCAGCAGCTTCGGCTGGGACTGGGGCCCGACCCTGCCCACCGCCGGCATCTGGAAGTCCGTCCGGTACGAGCACTGGTCCACCGCCCGGATCGCCGACGTCCGCCCGCTGGTCACCGTCGACGGCGCCACCGGCCGGGTCGAGGTGCACCTCACCGTCGAACGCACCGCCGGCGGCGCCGACCGCCCGCTCACCGCCCGCGCCACCGTCGCCGGCGCCGAGGCGGAGACGGTCTTCGACGGCGACAGCGCGGTACTCGTCCTGGAGGCCGCCGACGTCGAACGGTGGTGGCCGCGCGGGTACGGCGACCAGACCCGCTACGAACTCGCCGTCACGCTCGCCGACGGCGACGGCCGACTCGACGCCTGGCAGCGGCAGATCGGCTTCCGCACGGTCGAGCTGCACCGCACCCCCGACGCCACCGGCACCCCCTTCACGCTGGCCGTCAACGGCGAACCGCTGTTCGTCCGTGGCGCCAACTGGATCCCCGACGACACCCTGATCACCCGCGTCACCCCCGCCCGCTACCGCACCCGCCTGCTCCAGGCCGTCGACGCCAACGTCGACCTCATCCGGGTCTGGGGCGGCGGCATCTACGAACAGGACGCGTTCTACGACCTCTGCGACGAACTCGGCCTGCTGGTCTGGCAGGACTTCCCGTTCGCCTGCGCCGCCTACCCCGAGGAACAGCCACTGCGCGGCGAGATCGAGGCCGAGGCCCGCGACAACGTGGTCCGCCTGATGCCGCACCCCTCGCTGGTGCTGTGGAACGGCAACAACGAGAACCAGTGGGGCTTCCGCGACTGGGGCTGGGAGGAGAAGCTGCGCGGCGACTCCTGGGGCGAGGGCTACTACCTCGGCCTGCTGCCCCGGATCGTCGCCGAACTCGACCCCACCCGGCCCTACAGCGCCGGCAGCCCCTGGTCCGGCAGTTGGGACCACCACCCCAACCACGTCGACCACGGCACCCACCACTCCTGGGACGTGTGGAACCGCGAGGACTTCGCCGAATACCGCGCCACCGTCCCCCGGTTCGTCGCCGAATTCGGCTGGCAGGCCCCGCCCGCCCACGCCACGCTGCGCCGCGCCCTCCCGCACGAGACGCTCGCCGCCGACTCGCCCGGCATGCTGCACCACCAGAAGGCCGGCGACGGCAACGGCAAACTCCGCCGCGGCCTGGAACGCCACTTCGACGTCCCCGACGACTTCGACCGCTGGCACTACCTCACCCAGCTGATCCAGGCCCGCGCCATCGCCACCGGCATCGAACACTGGCGCTCCCACTGGCCGCACTGCGCCGGCACCATCGTCTGGCAGCTCAACGACTGCTGGCCGGTCTCCTCCTGGGCCGCCGTCGACGGCGACGGCCGCCGCAAGCCCCTGCACCACGAACTGCGCCGCCTCTACGCCGACCGCCTGCTCACCCTGCAGCCCGCCGACCGTGACGGCGCACCCCGCGCCGCCCTGGTCAACCAGTCCGCCGAGCCCTGGACCACCACCCTCCGGCTGCGCCGCCTGGACACCACCGGGCGGCAGCTCGCCGAACACGTCGAGGAGATCACCGTCCCGCCGCGCACTGTCCACCAACTCCCGCTTCCTGATGGGATATTGACGGATCAGGGGGCGACCAAGGAGTACCTGGTGGCGGACGCGGACGGTCTGCGCGCCGTGCACTTCCCCGTCGCCGACAAGGAATTCGCCTACCCGCGGCCCGAGTTCGACCTCGACGTGACGGCGGCCGGCGACGGAGCGGTGGACGTCCGGATCACCGCCCGCACGCTGATCCGCGACCTGCTGCTGCAGCCCGACCGCCTGCACGCCGACGCCACCGCCGACCGTGGCCTGACCACGCTGCTGCCCGGCGAGCACGTCGACATCCGGGTGCACGGCGCGGGCGCCCCGAGCGCCGGGCAGGTCCGGCAGGCGGTCTTCTGCGTCGAGCCGTCGTGAACGCGCGGGTGCCGCCGATGAGCTGACGGTGCGTCCGGTGTCGGCCCCGCCGCCGTGCGGGTCCGGCCCGGCCGTGCCTTGATGGGCGAGGCGCCCGCCGCTCCCTGCGCGCGAGCATCCCGCCCATGTCGAGGCACCCGATCGGAGACACCCATGCCCCACTGCACGACCCGCGACGGAGTGGAGCTCTTCTACAAGGACTGGGGCCACGGCCGCCCCGTGGTCTTCCTGCACGGCTGGCCCCTCAACGGCGACGCCTGGCAGGACCAGCTGAAGGCCGTCGCCGACGCCGGATTCCGCGGCATCGCCCACGACCGGCGCGGCCACGGACGGTCCACCCCCGTCTGGGACGGCTACGACTTCGACACCTTCGCCGACGACCTGAACGACCTGCTCACCAGCCTCGACCTGCGGGACGCCACCCTCGTTGCGCACTCCATGGGCGGCGGCGAACTCGCCCGCTACATCGGCCGGCACGGCACCTCCCGGGTGAAGTCCGCCGTCCTGCTGTCCGCCATCACCCCGCTGCTCGTCCAGGGCCCCGACAATCCCGAAGGCGTGCCCGACAGCGTCCTCGACTCGCTCAAGGCCGGCATCCTGCGCGAACACTCCCAGTTCTGGAAGGACACCGCCGTCACCTTCTTCGGCGCCAACCGCGTCCACACCAGAGCCACCCAGGGCAACCTGGACGCCTTCTGGCACATGGCGATGGCCGAGACAGTCCAGGGCGCCGTCGAATGCGTGGACGCCTTCGGCCACACCGACTTCCACGCCGACCTGAAGAAGTTCGACATCCCCCTCCTGGTGGCGCACGGCGACGACGACCAGGTCGTCCCGATCGACGCCACCGGCCGCAAGACCGCCACCCTCGTCCCCGGCGCGGTGCTCAAGGTGTACGAGGGCGGGTCGCACGGCCTGGCCATGGTGCCCGGCGACAAGGAGCGCTTCACCCAGGACCTGCTCGACTTCCTCAAGTCCTGACGGCCCCGCCGCGTGGCCGTCTCCCGGCCTCGCCGGGTGGGTCAGGCCGTCGGGGCGTCCAGCAGGGCGAGGTGGGTGGGGGTCAGGCGGAGGGTGGCGGCGGTGAGGTTCTCGGTGAGGTGGGTGGGGTTGGTGGTGCCCGGGATGGCGAGGACGTGGGGGCCGCGGTGGAGGGTCCAGGCGAGGCGGATCTGGGCGGGGGTGGCGTCGAGTTCGGTGGCGACGGTGGTGATGCGGTGGTCCCGGTCGGCGGCGGGGGCGGCCTCGCGCCGGAGGCCGGAGATGGCGAAGAAGGGGACGAAGGCGATCCCCAGCTCGGCGCAGAGGCCGAGGACGCCGGTCTCCTCGGCGCGGCGCCAGTCCAGGCCGAAGGAGTTCTGCACGCACACCACGGGGGCGATCTCCCGCGCCTCGCGGATGTGCTCGGGGCGGACGTTGGAGAGTCCGAGGTGCCGGATCAGCCCGGCCTCGCGGAGGTCGGCGAGTGCGCCGAAGTGCTCGGCGACCGAGTCGCAGTCGGGGCCGTTGCGGCGCAGGTTGACGACGTCCAGGTGGTCGCGGCCGAGCTGGCGCAGGTTCTCCTCGACCTGGCCGCGCAGCTCGTCCGGCCGGGCCATGGTCCGCCACTCGCCGGACGGGGTGCGCCCGGGGCCGACCTTGGTGGCCACCACCACGTCGTGGCCCCGCCAGGAGTCGAGTGCCCGGTTGATCAACTCGTTGGCGGAGCGCCGCGGCGAGAAGTAGAAGGAGGCCGTGTCGACGTGGTTCACGCCCTGCTCGAACGCGGTGTGCAGGAGCCGGACGGCGAAGTCGCGGTCGATCGGGGCGCCGTCGGAGTTGCCCATCATGCCGTTGCCGGTCAACCGCATCGCGCCGTAGCCGAGCCGGTTCACCGTCAGGTCGCCGAGCTGCCAGGTGCCTGCCGCCGCCGCTGTCGTGGTCATGGGTTTCCTCCCCGTGGGCCGTACTGTCCGGTCCCGGAGTATGGGGT
>NZ_BMRI01000006.1:287431-291308 GCF_014648555.1 Kitasatospora griseola | reverse complement strand
CCGGCGGACGGCCCGGAACAGGTCCGGCGGGTGCGCCGAATGTCACCCGCGGACCGGGAACGAACCGGAGGCCGCCGGGAGTTGGACCGGGTGTGGGCGAGCGAGGGGGAGGAGCGTCCGAACCCCCGTTGAGCTGCTGCTGAGGGAGGCGCTCGGCCTGCGCGCCGGGAGCGGCTAGGCTGGCCGGGCTCGGGCCCTTTACCGAAGCTTTTCCCGTGTGCCGCCGTGCGTCGGCCGCCTGTCCCTGCCCTGACGGAGGTACTCCGCCTTGCACCTCGACCAGTGGATCGAGAGCGTTCCGCCGACCTCGGTGTACATCCTCATCGGCCTGATCATCGGACTGGAGAGTCTGGGCATTCCGCTGCCCGGCGAGATCGCCCTGGTCTCCTCCGCGCTGCTCGCCGCCAAGGGCATCGTCAGCCCGTGGGGCGTCGCGGGCTGCGCGATCGCCGGTGCGATCATCGGCGACTCGATCGGCTACGCGATCGGCCACAAGGGCGGCCGGCCGCTGTTCGAGAAACTCGGCCGCAGGTTCCCCAAGCACTTCGGACCCGAACATCTGGCCACCGCCGAGCGGGCGTTCCACCGCTGGGGCATGTGGGCGGTGTTCTTCGGCCGGTTCATCGCGCTGCTCCGGATCTTCGCCGGTCCGCTGGCCGGCACCCTGCGGATGCCGTACTGGAAGTTCCTGATCGCCAACGTGCTGGGCGGTGTGGTCTGGGCGGGCGGCACCACGCTGCTGGTGTACCAGGTCGGCAAGGTCGCCGAGGAGTACCTGAAGGGCGCCTCGTACATCGGTCTCGCCGCGGCCGCGGTGTTCGGCGTCGGCTCGGCGCTGGTGCTCAAGTGGCGGGCGAAGAAGTCCCGGGCCGAGCACCCCGAGCAGTCCGGCGGCAAGAGCGGCGAGCCGCTCAGCGAGACGCTCGTCGACTGACCCCGGAAGCCGCACCCGAAGGCCGCCGTGTCCCGCCCCGGACGCGGCGGCCTTCGCCGTGTTCGAGGGCGGCCGCGCACCGGACAGGGAGTAGGGTCGCAGCGCGAAGCGATCACGGAGGTGGGGAATGAGCACGCAGGAGAACCCGCAGCAGCGGTGGACGGCGGTGGACGACTACACCGCGGACCGGCTGATCGGCGAGGACGCGGTGCTGGACGCGGCCGTCGAGGCCGCCGACCGGGCCGGGCTGCCGCCGATCGCGGTGGCCCCGAACCAGGGCAAGCTGCTGCACCTGCTGGCCCGCATGCAGGGCGCCCGGCGGATCCTGGAGATCGGCACCCTGGCCGGCTACAGCGCCATCTGGCTGGCCCGTGCCCTGCCCGAGGGCGGCGCCCTGACCACGCTGGAGATCGACCCGGCGCACGCCGCGGTCGCCGCCGCCAACCTGGAACGGGCCGGTCTCGCCGACCGGGTCGAGATCCGGCTCGGCGCGGCCCGCGACACCCTGCGGCAGCTCACCGAGGAAGGTGTCGAACCGTACGACCTGGTGTTCGTCGACGCCGACAAGCCGAACATCCCGCACTACCTGGAGGCGTCGCTGGCGCTCACCCGGCCCGGCTCGGTGATCGTGATCGACAACGTGGTGCGCGGCGGCCGGCTCGCCGACCGGCAGAGCACCGACGAGGCCGTGCGCGGCGTCCAGCAGCTGCACGAGCTGCTCGCCGGCGACAAGCGGCTGGACGCCACCACCGTGCAGACCGTCGGCGCCAAGGGCTACGACGGTTTCACGCTGATCCGGGTGGAGGGCTGAGCACCGTGCGGATCGGACTCCTCGGCACCGGCCCCTGGGCGAGCCTGGTGCACGCCCCGGCCCTCGCCGCCCACCCCGACGTCGAATTCGCCGGCGTCTGGGGCCGTCGCCCCGAGGCCGCCAAGACCCTCGCCGCCGCCCACGGCGTCCCCGCCCACCAGGCGGTGGACGATCTGCTGGCCGACGTGGACGCCGTCGCCATCGCCCTGCCGCCGGACGTCCAGGCCGAGTACGCGGTGCGCGCCGCCGCGGCCGGCAAGCACCTGCTGCTGGACAAGCCGGTCGCCTCGACGGTCGACGCCGCCCGCGCCGTCGAGGACGCGGCAGCCGCGGCCGGCGTCGCCTCGGTGGTGTTCTTCACCGTCCGGTTCGGCGTCGCGCAGGGCGACTGGATCGTCGAACAGGCCGAGCGGGGCGGCTGGTTCACCGCGCACTGCCACTGGATCGGCTCGGTGTTCACCACCGACAGCCCCTACGCCGCGTCCCCGTGGCGCCAGCAGAAGGGCGCGCTGTGGGACGTCGGCCCGCACGCCCTGTCCGTGCTGCTGCCCGTCCTCGGCGACGTCGAACGGGTCGTCGCCGCGCCCGGCCCCGGCGACACCGCGCACCTGATCCTCCGTCACGAGAGCGGCGCGTCCAGCACCGTGACGCTCAGCCTGACCGCCCCGCCCGAGGCCTCCGCGCTCGGCGCGGGCGCCGAACTGCGCGGCACCGCCGGCGTCACCCGGCTCCCCGACCGGGACGGGCCGCCCACCGCCGCGTACGGGCGCGCGCTGGACGCCCTGCTGGCGGCGGCCGCGACCGGCACCCCGCATCCGTGCGACGTCCGGTTCGGGCGGCGCGTGGTGGAGGTGCTGGCGCAGGCGGAGGAACAGCTGCTGCGGTAGGTAGCTCCCGCCGACGGCCGGTCAGGGATTGACCGGGCGGCGGTCGGCCGGGCGGCGCGGCGGGATCGGGGTGGCGGGGAAGTCCCGCGGCCCCGTCCACAGCGCCGGCACCGCGTCCACGCGGCGGGCCAACTCGTAGGCGATCGCCTCGTAGTTGACCCGCCAGCCGCGGAAGTGCGCCCAGGCGTCCGCGACCGGCCGCTCCAGCCGCATCCCGGCAGCCGTCACCATCGCCACCGCCGCGTCGAACTCCGCGAAGGTCAACCGGATCGGCTCCTCCGGCTCCGGATCCGGTTCGAACGGGATCCGCAGCGCGGTCGCGATGTCGCGCAGCGCCGTGAACCCGGCGCGCAGCAGCAGCCGCGCCTCCGGCGGGGCCGAGCGCGGGTTCAGCGCCAGCTGCATGGCCGCCGCGTCCATCACGGCGATCAGGCCCACCACCCAGTTGCGGTACGGCTGCGGCGAGCGGAACGAGATCAGCACCGGATAGTTGGAGTGCCCCTCGCCGAGGTCCGCCGCCAGCCGCTCCCAGTCCCGGTACAGCTCCGGCAGCTCGCTCTCGGTCCGCACCAGCGCCTGCCGGGCCAGCAACTCCGGCCCCCAGGCCGGCTCACCGGCCCGCGACTGCAGCAGCGTCACCTCCAACTCCCGCCGGTTGTAGGCCGAGTAGAGCGTCGGCAGGTAGGCGATCAGCAGTGCGATGATCAGCGGGCCGTTGGCCGCCGCGAGGAAGTCGATCACCGACAGGTGCAGCCGGTCGCCGCTGGCGAAGCCCAGCGTGAACAGGCTCGACCCGGCCTCCCGGAACGCGACGTGCCACGGCAGTTCGGACGTCCCTATCAACAGCAGGGTGTACGCCATCAGCGTCGACAGCAGCCAGCACCCCAGCATCCCGAGCAGCGTCAGCGGCGCCAGCCAGGTCTGCGCCCGGTCGATCGCCCGGTACCCGCCGAACGGCGCCGCCACCGTCCGCACCACCACCCGCAGCGACGACCACAGTCGGATCGCCAACGCCGAGTACAGCCCGCGCGGCACCACCAGCGTCCGCAGAATGCTGCCCGCCGTCCAGACCAGCAGTGCCACCCCGAGCACGGTGAAGATCACTCTCATTCGGCCATTGTGACGCCCCGCCACGGCCTTTCCGAGGTGCGACGGCCGCCGGGGGTGAACAGGACGCCCCGGAACATGGGGTAAGCTTCTCAGCAGGTCGAACGGAGCGAACGAGCAACCGGCGGCCACACCCTT
>NZ_BMRI01000006.1:269476-287390 GCF_014648555.1 Kitasatospora griseola | reverse complement strand
GAATAGGCAGACGCGCTGGATTCAGGTTCCAGTGCCCGAAAGGGCGTGGGGGTTCAACTCCCCCCTCGCGCACAGCGGGTCAGATGACCCAAGCGGCCGGTCGGTCCGACAACATGTCGGGCAGACCGGCCGTTTTGCATTCCTGGTCGGGATTCTGACGGTCCGTCGGGCAGGAGACCCGGACGGCTGCCTGGAGGGTTCCGGGCCCAGGCAGCCGGTCTGCGACGGGCGGTCAGTTCGCCGGGGTGAACTTCTTTCGCCAGGCGAGGGAGACGTGGACCAGGGCGATCAGCACCGGGACTTCGATCAGCGGGCCGACCACGCCGGACAGCGCCTGGCCGGAGGTGACGCCGAAGGTGCCGATGGCGACGGCGATGGCGAGTTCGAAGTTGTTGCCGGCGCCGGTGAACGCCAGGGTGGCCGTCCGGTCGTAGGAGAGGCCGAGGCCCTTGCCGAGGGCGAAGGTGCCGAACCACATGATCGCGAAGTAGGCGAGCAGCGGCAGCGCGATCCGGGCGACGTCCAGCGGCTGCGAGGTGATCGTCCTCCCCTGGAGGGCGAACAGGATCACGATGGTGAACAGCAGCCCGTACAGCGCCCAGGGGCCGATCCGCGGCAGCACCTTCGCCTCGTAGCGCTCGCGGCCGAGCTTCTTCTCGCCCAGCCGGCGGGTGAGGAAGCCGGCGGCGAGCGGGATGCCGAGGAAGACGGCGACGTTGAGCGCGATCTTCCCCATCGAGACGTCCAGGTGCTGCCCGTCGCCGAGGCCGAGCCAGGCGGGCAGCAGGTCGAGGTAGAACCAGCCCAGGACACCGAACATGACGACCTGGAAGACGCTGTTCAGCGCGACCAGGACGGCGGCGGCCTCGCGGTCGCCGCAGGCGAGGTCGTTCCAGATGATCACCATGGCGATGCAGCGGGCCAGGCCGACGATGATCAGACCGGTGCGGTACTCGGGCAGGTCCGGCAGGAAGACCCAGGCGAGGGCGAACATCACCGCGGGGCCGACCACCCAGTTGATCACCAACGAGGAGGCCATCAGCCGACGGTCGCCGGTGACGGCGTCGAGCCGGTCGTAGCGGACCTTCGCCAGCACCGGGTACATCATGACCAGCAGGCCCAGCCCGATGGGCAGCGAGACCCCGCCGATCTCGACCGCGGCGAGGGCGTCGTTCAGGCCGGGAATCAGGCGGCCGAGGCCGAGGCCGACGGCCATCGCGGCGAGGATCCACGCCGCGAGGTAGCGGTCGAGGAAGGACAGCTTGCCGGCGACCGACGCCGCTTCCACCGGTTCGACGGGGGCCGCCATCAGCAGGACCTCTTCACGCCGCCGTTGGCGCGGGCGGTGGCGGCGAGGTCGGCGAACTGCCCCGACATCGACTCCAGTACCTCCGGCCTCAGCCGGTAGTAGGTGAAGCGGCCACAGGGTTCGGTGTCCACCACACCGGCCTCGCGCAGCACCTTGAGGTGGTTGGAGAGGTTGGTCTGGCGGGCGCCGGTCTCCTCCACCAGGTGCGTGGTGCACAGGGTTTCGCGGGCCAGCAGGGTCACGATGTGGAGCCTGAGCGGGTCGGCCAGCACCCGCAACAGTTCAGTGTCGACTGATATCACCATGGGCTGATACTTTCACATCGGCCAGGCCTGGCTGAACAGCGGGGCCGCCGGTACTCGCTCCGGCCCGGACAGCTGCTATCCCGAACGAAGGACCCTTCACCGATGACCACCGCGCCGCTCGCCTCCGTGCTGTTCGTCTGCGTCCACAACGCCGGCCGCTCCCAGATGGCCGCGGGCTTCCTCGCCCACCTCGCCGGCGACCGCGTCGAGGTCCGCTCCGCCGGCTCCATGCCCGGCGACCAGGTCAATCCGGCCGCCGTCGCCGCGATGGCCGAGGTCGGCGTCGACATCTCGGACCAGAAGCCGAAGATCCTCACCACCGAGGCCGTCCAGGCGTCCGACTACGTCATCACCATGGGCTGCGGCGACGCCTGCCCGTACTTCCCCGGCAAGACGTACCTCGACTGGAAGCTGGACGACCCGGCCGGCCAGGGCGTCGACGCCGTCCGGCCGATCCGCGACGCGATCAAGGCTCTGATCGAGCAACTGATCGCCGAGATCGATGCCAACGCCGTGGCCGGTCACCAGAGCTGATCGTCGCCGGACGGCCGGGGCGGGCGGCCGGCGAAAGTCAGGTGACCCTGCGGACTGCACCGGCGACACTGGCGCCATGACCGTTGACCGTGAGGCACTTCAGGCCGGCTGGAGCCGGACTCGTGGCCACCTCGACACTGCTCGGGCCCGCCTGGCGGGCCGACCCGGCATCGATCTCTCGGTGACGCTCGACTTCCTGGAGCACAACGAGCTGGGCCTTGCCTTCGACTGCCTGGTCGATCTCGGTGACGACCACGACGCGCCGCTCGCCTTCTGGCAGGACCTGGACCGGGCGGCCCGTGAAATGCGGCTGTACAGCGACGCACTCCACAAGCCCCACCTCACCTCCGTCGACCTCTGCCGTCGCTATCTCGCGGCCGCCTCCGAACAGGACTGACGCGTCGGCCCGACGAACCTTCCCGGCGGTCGGGTTCGCGCGAACCGCCGCGACCGGCGCGGAAGACTCGCCGCGCGTGGTGGCCGCGTTCAGCGGGTGGCGGTGAGCAGCCCGGCCATTGCGGCCAGCGGCCCCGGGGCGACGCGGTAGTAGACCCAGGTGCCGCGCCGTTCGGAGGTCAGCAGGCCGGCCTCGCGGAGCTTCTTCAGGTGGTGGGAGACGGTCGGCTGGGACACGCCCACGTCCTGGATGTCGCACACGCAGGCCTCGCCGCCCGCGTGCGAGGCGACCCGGGAGAAGAGGCGCAGCCGTACCGGGTCGGACAGCGCCTTGAACATCGCGGCCATTCGCTCCGCGTCCGCCTCCGACAGCGCCGCCGCCGTGACCGGCGGGCAGCACGGCGCTGCCGATGCGTCGACGATCGGCAGTTCGGCGGACATCAAGTTCGACATACGTCTATGTTGACACCCGTCGAATCAGGGGGCAAGCTCGGCTGTATCGACGAGCGTCAATGCAGCGCTCATCCGTCACGCACCAGCCCGGAGAACCGAGATGAGCGAGAACGCCTCCACCGCCCACCTTCCCGTCGCCGTCATCGGCGCAGGCCCGATCGGTCTGGCCGCCGCCGCACGCCTGATCGAGCGCGGCATCGAGCCCGTGGTGCTGGAAGCCGGACCGAGCGCCGCCACCGCCGTGCGCGAGTGGTCGCACGTGCGCCTGTTCTCGCAGTGGTCCGAGGTCGTAGACCCCGCCGCCGAGAAGCTCCTCGCCCCGACCGGCTGGGTGCGCCCCGACGCCGACGCCTACCCGCGGGGCGGCGACTGGGTGGCCCGGTACCTGCAGCCGCTGGCCGACGTGCTCGGGGGCCGAGTGCGCTACGACGCCCGCGTCACCGGCGTCGCCCGGGCCGGACGGGACCGCATCGTCGACGCCGACCGTGAGGCGCAGCCGTTCACCGTCCACGTTCAGCACGCCGACGGCTCCGAGGAGCGACTCCTCGCCCGCGCCGTCGTCGACGCCTCCGGCACCTGGTCCACTCCCGGCCCCGCCGGCGGCAGCGGGCTGCCCGCCCTGGGCGAGCGCGCCGCGAGCGCGAAGATCTCGTACTACGTCCCGGACTTTGCCGACCCTGCGGTGCGCTCGCGGTACGCCGGCCGGCGGACGGCGGTGGTCGGCTCCGGCGCGTCCGCGTTCACCGCGCTGGCGCTGCTCGCCGACCTCGCCCAGGACGCGCCCGGCACCCACGCCCTCTGGGTGCTGCGCCGGGGCATCTCCGGATCCACCTACGGCGGCGGCGCCGCCGACCAGCTGCCTGCTCGCGGCGCACTCGGCCTGCGCGCCAAGGCCGCCGTCGAGGCCGGTCACGCCGGTGCGCTCACCGGTTTCCGCACCGCCGCCGTCGAGCCCGACGGCGAGCGCCTGGTGCTGGTCGCCGAGGACGGCCGCCGCGGCGAGGCCGTCGACGAGATCATCGCCCTGACCGGCTTCCGCCCCGACCTCTCCTTCCTCGACGAACTGCGCCTCGGCCTCGACGAGCGCCTCCAGGCTCCGCGCGCCCTCGCCCCGCTGATCGACCCCAATCAGCACTCCTGCGGCACCGTCTACCCGCACGGCGCGAACGAGCTCGCCCACCCCGAGGGGGAGGTGTACCTGGTCGGCATGAAGTCCTACGGCCGCGCGCCCACGTTCCTCGCCCTGACCGGCTACGAGCAGGTCCGCTCCGTCGCCGCCGCCCTCGCCGGCGACCACGAGGCCGCCGCCCGCGTCGAGTTGACCCTCCCGGAGACCGGGGTGTGCGGCGGCGCCGGCCTCTTCGACGAGGACGCCGTCCAGGGCGGCGGTTGCTGCTCGACCCCGGCCGTGCCCGAGACCCTCACCCTCGGAACCGGGCCGAAGCTGATCATCCTCGGAGCCGAGGAGTCCACCGACTCCTGCTCCCCGGCCGGTGGTTGCTGCTGACCATGGCGAACACCACCCGCCGCACCGCGGACGGGGCCGCGACCGACGCGCCCGTCCGGTTATCGCCCCGCGCCGCGCTGCCCGCCCTGTGCCTCACCCAGATCACCGGCTGGGGCATCCTCTTCTACGCCTTCCCCGTCCTGCTCTCCCGCATCACCCACGCCACCGGGTGGTCCACCCAGGCCACCACCGGCGCATTCTCCGCCGCGCTGCTCACCTCCGCGCTGGTCGGCATCCCCGTCGGGCGGCTGCTGGACCGTCGCGGCCCGCGCGCGGTGATGACCGCAGGCTCCGCGCTCGGCGCCGTCGCCCTGGCGGGCGTCGCACTCGCACCGAATCTGCCGGTCTTCCTCCTCGCCTGGCTCGCCGCCGGCACCGCCATGGCCGCCACCTTCTACCAACCCGCCTTCGCCGCCGTCACCCGCTGGTACGGACCGCGCCGGGTACGGGCGTTGACCACCGTGACGCTGGCCGGCGGCCTCGCCTCCACCGTCTTCGCACCCCTCACCGCCGCACTGGCCGACCACCTCTCCTGGCGCACCACCTACCTGGCCCTCGCCCTGCTGCTGGCCGCCGTCACCGTCCCCGCGCACGCACTCGCGCTGCGCCACCCCTGGCCGCCACCGCCGCGCGACACCGTCTCAACCTCCGTGCAGGTCAAGTCGATTGAGCGCGACCTCGGCTTCTGGCGACTCGCCGCAGCCTTCACCCTCTCCACCCTGGCCATGCACACCGTGGTGTTCGGCCTCGTCCCGCTGCTCACCGCCCGCGGCGCCGGACCCACCCTCGCCGCCTGGGCGCTCGGCCTCGGCGGCCTCGGCCAGACCCTGGGCCGCACCCTGTACGCCCCGCTCGCCGCCCGCACCCCGGTCCGGGCGCGCACCGCCGTCCTGATCGCCGCAGGCGGCGCCACCACGCTCGCCCTGGCCGCAACTCCCGGACCAGCGGCTCTACTTGTCGCACTGGCCGTCCTCGCGGGAACCGTCCGCGGCAACCTGACCCTCCTTCAGGCCACCGCCGTCGCCGACCGCTGGGGCACCGCCGCGTACGGCCGCCTCAGCGCCCTCCTCGCCGCCCCCGCCACGATCGCCGCCGCGCTCGCCCCCTGGGCCGGCGCCGCCCTCGCCGGTCCGCTCGGCGGCTACCCCCAGCTGTACCTCCTCCTGGCCGCGACCTCCGCCCTCGCCGCCCTGCTGGCGCTCAACTGACCGACAGGGCGTCCGCAGCCGGCCAGGGAAGACGTTCGTCGGGTCCAGCAGGTGCCGAGCAGATGGCGGCTCTCCGGGACGGTCAGGTTGACCGGGTCGGCCTCCTGGGACGGATGTCCGACGACAGCTGGCTGCTGGACCATTCGGGCGGAGTGCCCCCTTACTTCCCGGTGGCGGGTTTGGGGTCTCCGGAGCGCCGGAATTCTGCACTCCGGGAACCTTGCTCTCCGTACGAAAGGAATCGATGCCATGAAGAGCATGACGCAGCGGGTGTTGCTGCTCGCCGCCGCTACCGCAGCGGTGGCCGCCGTCAGCGTTGCTCCAGCGCCCCTCGCCCGGGCTCGCACCGAACTGATCCCCTTCCCGCAGCTCGGCGTCCGGTTCAACCCCGACGGCGATCCCGGCCAATGCGGTGGAAGAACCGGCGAACAGTGGGCGAACGAATTCGATGGGACCGAACCGATCCGCCTCGACACCGACTCCCGCCTCGGCGGCTGTCAGCTCGCGTTCGGCATCTATGACCCGGACGATCTGCTGTCAAGTTCGTCCTACACGTACACCTTCGAGGCCACTTCCGGCGGCGATCCTGCCCAGTGCGGAAATCCTGGCACTCACCAGATGGCGATCAGCAAGACGTCCCGGGTCTTCGGCCCCAGCATCCGGATCGACACCGACAACCGGCCAGGCGGATGCATTCTGACGTTCGCGCTGTCGAGTCCGACCAGCATCCGTCTCGGAATCAACTACTTCTCGGACGGTGACCGCGCCCAGTGCGGGAACGCCGGCCCGAACAACGGCGTCTTCAGCCCCGTGGCCAACGACCGCGAAGTCCCCATCCGCATCGACACCGACGACCGGCCCGGCGGCTGCGGGCTCCAAGTCCGGCTGACTGGCGAGTAGTACTCCAGTGAGACTTCGCGATCATGTCGGTCCCCCGGTCCACCCTGGCCGACCACAGGCTACGACGTGCACCTCACGCGGCGGGTGACCCGGTGGGCCGAAGAAGGCCGGGACATGAGTACGGCGCAACGGGAAGCGGTGGTCGCCGGTGATCCTCACCCCGCGAGGGTCCCGAGGTGGTGGACCGCCGGCCGGATCGTGTCCAAGAACCCGAGCAGTGCGGTGATCGAGACGAGGTGCCAGGCGGCGAAGGTGCTGGACGTGCGGGTTCAGGGCGACGACGGCGAGTGCTGCGGCGCTTGATGCGTGCGGCCACCGCGAGATGATCAAGGGGTTGCGTCGACTCCTGAAGATCGTGCGGTGGTCGCGAGCCATGGCGTGGACCCTGCCCGATGGCGGGCGTTGCTCCACCGGGCCAGGGCCCGGATCGCGGGCGTTGTTCGGACGGGTGGAACCTCGTGCCACCGCCCACGCCGGTCTCCTCGGCTTGCTGTCCGGCGCCGAGCGCGCAAGAACTGCCGGCAACTCGCGGAGCACGCAGGCCATGCCCGGCCCGGGCCGATGCGGCGACTGCTGCGCACGGCCCGCTGGGATGTGGCCGCAGTGCGCGACGAGGCATTCCGGCCCGCCATGACCCCGGCCGAGTTCTCCCAATCGGATTCACATCACCATCCTGCTGCCCGACAGTGCCGGCAACCTTCGAGCGATCCGTCACACCGTCGACACGGCAGGCACGGGCCCGCTCGGCCCCGACGGCGGGCTGGTGCGGACGCGCGATCGTGGAGTCGGCCCGGTCCGGGACTGCGGGTCGGCCAACGACACGCCCGGAAACCAGCGAGCAGAAGCTCTGAACGAAGTTCTAGGCGGGCCCCGTCTCCTCGGGCACGGCGAACGCGTCGTCGTAGAGCTGGAACAGGCGGGGCGGTGACGCGGGGGCGCCGGGCTCCGGGGGGAGGGCGCTCAGGGCGGCCCAGCAGGCCCGGGCGAGTCGGCGGGCGCGGCAGCCGGGCCAGTGCGGGGGGAGGAGTTCCGGCGGCAGGAGGGGGTCGGGGGTCATGGCGTCGCTGAACTCGGCGGCGAGTTCCACGGCCAGGGTGAGCCGCTCGGCCCCGGAGAGGGTCGCGCCGTCGATGCTCCCGGCGCAGGCCTCCGCGAAGGCCGCGAGACGCTCGTGCCGGGCGGCGATGGCGTCCAACGGCCATATGCGGGCGGCGAGTCGGGCGGGCTCGGTGAGGTCTCCGAGGCGCAGGTCGGTGCTGGTGAGGAAGGTGACGGAGTCGAGCGCGTCGAGGCTCCGGGCCCGGGCCTCGACCAGGCCGGCGATCGGGTTGGCCGCGACGTACAGCCCGCCCTGGACGGGCGCCGCGCCCAGGTGCAGGAGGGTCTCGCGCAGCGCGTCGCGGACGGTGCGGCGGGCCTCCGGTACGGCGAAGGCGAACAGGTGCCAGGTGCCGTCCCAGGGGGCGAGCCCGTCGTCCTGCCGGTACGCGTGCCGGATGTGGTCGGCGTCGGGGGCGAGGGCGCCGCTCGTGGCGTCGGACACGGCCCGCAGGACGGCCCGGCGCCCGCGTCCGTCCTGGCGGAACCTCTCCTCGGCGACCAGGCGTTTGACGCACAGTCGGACCTGCTGATCGGTCATGCCGAGGAGCCCGGCGACGCTGTACAGCTCACCGGCGTCGACCGTCCCGTCCGCGCGGACCAGGGCGTGCACGAGCAGCCGGGTGGGGATCTCGGGTCGCGAGCGGCTCACTGGTGGGTTCCTCCGCCCGGGCCGTCGGGGACGACGGGCCGGTGCATGGTGGTGACGGCCCCGAATCCCATCAGGTTCCGCAGGAACGGGGTCCGGTGGGTGTGCACGGCGCGGAAGCCGTGACGCTCGTACAGGGCCCGGGCGCGCGGGTTGGTGTCGATGACGTCGAGCCGGATCCGGGCGCGGGCCTGCTCGGCGGCGACGGCGAAGATCTCGTGCAGCAGCAGGCTGCCGATGCCGGCGCCGCGCTGCGCCGCCGCCACGCAGATGCCGTCCATGACGAGTTCGTCCTCGGCGGCTCTCCGGGTGAGCAGGGCGAGGAGCGCCAGTCGGGGCAGCCCGCCCAGGACGCCGAACGCGGACAGCACGTCACGTGCCGAGCCGCCCGTCAGACCGCGCCCCGCGAGGTAGTAGCCGGCGACGCCGAGGACACGGCCCGTGCCGTCGAGCGCGACGACGCCCCGGTCGTGCTGCAGGTGGGCGGCGAGGAACGCCCGGCCCCGGTCGGGCGGACCGAGCGCGGGGCCGAGCTTCCGTCCGAACGCCTCCCAGTAGAGGGCGGCGACCTGCTGCTCGGCCCCTTTGGGGACCCCTCGGCGAAGCTCGGGAATCCGCGCCGCCGGTTCGTTCGGTACGCCCATGGCTCTCCTCCGCCGATCGTTGTCCGCGACACACAGTACGCTCGTTCCGAGGACGGTCGTTTGCCGTTCGATAGATTTTGCTCAGGGAGGGGCGCATGACCGAGGCCGACCGAGATGCGGCGATCACGGTTCGACAGCGGACGACGGACCGCGTGCTGGTGGCGGCCGGATTCCCGGTCCTGGGAGCCGGGGCCGGATTCCTGCTCAAACTCCTGGCCGGTCGGGCGTCCACCTGGCCCTGGATCCCGTGGCAGGGGCCGGTCGACCTCATCGCCGAGGCGCCCGAACCGGCGGCCACCGTGGGCAGTCTGCTGCTCGGGGCCGTGGTCGGCGGCGTCATCGTGTTCCTCGCCGAGCAGGGCTACGTCACTGTCACCGTCGAGCGGGACCGGATCACGACGGACCGCGCCGGCTCCAGCCGGAGCGCACCCCGGACGGCGGTCAGCGGCGTGTTCGCCGACCGCAAGCGCCTGGTGGTGCTCGGCGCGCAGGGCGAGGAACTGATCGCCGAGTACAAGAACGAGGGCGCCGACCTCCCGTCGGTCGAACGACTCGCGGAGGCCTTCCGCGCCCACGGATACCCGTGGCTGCCCGACGGCGACCCCTACCAGGACGCGTACCGCCGCTGGGTCGAGGACATGCCGGGCCTGCCGCCCGCCGGCAACGCGCTCCTCAAGGCGCGGGCCGCGGCGCTGAAGGAGAGCGAGGAGAAGGAGATCGGCGAACTGCGCCGCGAACTGGCGAAACTCGGCGTGGTCGTCCACGACGCGGACGGCCGCCAGTGGTGGCGCGAAACCGGGACATCCGCCCGCCCGTGACGCGACCCCGCCCCGCGCAGTTGGCCCCGGGCGGGGCGGGGGAGCCATATCCTGAGGGTGACGGGAGGGAGCAGTTGATGAGCGTGGACGCGGTCATGCACACCGAGTTCCCTGCCGGCTACGTGGTCTTCTTCGGCACCGACGGGAAGGTGATCATGGCTCCGCGGAGCTTCGAGCACTCCAGCACGATCAAGTCGATGCAGATCGACTCGCTCTCGCTCGGCCGACATGCGAAGACCGCCTCCGACGTGTACCTGGACTTCCCGGCCGACGAAAACTCCGCCCCCGACCTCGTGATCCTGCGGGAGGATGCCCAGCGGCATGGCAAGCGTTACGGGTTCGAGGACGCGCTGCTGATCGCCGAGGTGGTGTCGGTCTCCTCGGCGCGCAAGCACTACGACGACTGCACCGCGAAGTACGGCCGCCACGGCATCCCGGTCTACGTGGTGGTGGACCCGTACGCCGGGGAGGTCGTCGTCCACACCCGGCCGACCGGCTCCGGCTACATCGCCGCGCACACCCACAACTACGGGTCGGGCAAGCTGCCCATCGAGCTGGCCGACGGGCGGACGTACACGCTCGACCTGGATGAGCTGCCCCGGCCCGAGCCGGGCGTCGGCTGACGCGGACGGGTCGGCGGGTGGGGGCGGTTCAGGTCGCGTACTCGGGGGTCATCGCCGCCGCCAGGGCGAGGTGCACGGCGGCCTCCTCCGTCCGGCCCTGGCGGGTCAGGGTGCGGCCGAGCAGGAGCCGGGCGTAGGAGTCGTCCGGTGCGTGGGTGACGAGTTCCTCCAACACGGTTGCGGCGCGACCGAGTTGGGCGGAGGCGAAGTACCCGCGGGCGGCGAGGAGCTGGACGCTGGGCTCGTCGCCGTGTTCCGCCAGCAGCGGCTGGAGCAGGGTCAGTGCGCCCAGTGGGTCGCGCTTGTCGAGCAGTGCGTCGGCGTACCGGAGGCGCTCGACCTCGGCGGGGAGCCGGCGGTGGGGCTGCCCGGCGGCGTCGCGCAGGAATCGGGTGACGGTCTCCGGGGACTGCGCGCCGGACAGGGCCCGGTCGCCCACGACCAGGGTCGGGGAGGTGGCGACGCCCCGGGCCTTGCCGATCAGCAGCAGTTCCTTGACCTGCTGGTCGGCGGCGCCGTCGGCCAGCAGCGCGGCGGCCTCGGGGAACCCGGCGTCGGCGGCGAGCTGCCCCAGCGTCTCGGCGAGGCTGATGTCGCGACCCTCGGTGAAGTGCGCCTTCATGACGGCTTCGGCCAGGGCGTGCTGCAGTTCGGCGCCGCCGTGCCGGTGGGCGAGGGCGAGCAGCCGGTGCGCGTCGTGGCTGCTGGCGCGCCAGGCGGCGCCCCAGGTCGGCCCGAGGCCCTCGGTGGCGGCGATCTCGGCGATCGGGGGCGTCTGCGGCACGGTGGCGGCGGGCCCGACGGCGCACGCCTGCGCGGCTTCGGCGTCGTCCCGGTCGCCCAGGATGCCGAGATCGCGCAGCAGTTCGTCCTCCGTCGACCCCTCGTGCGAAGTGGCGGGGACGGGCGCGGTCGGATCGATGCGGAACGGTCGCCAGACCAGCTCGACCGGCTCGCCGTCCCAGTCTGCGAGGGCCTTGTCGAGCCGCCGCTTGCCGATGTACGCCCAGGGACAGACCACATCCGCCCAGATCTCGATTCGCATACCTGCGAGAGTAGGCGACATCCGTCGGCTAAACAACACTCGTCGCCTAGCCGACGGCTGTCGTACAGTGCTGCCATGAACCTGGACGACCCCCGTGTGCAGCGCACCCGAGCCCGACTCCGGGAAGCGATCCTGGAGCTGGCCACCGAACAGGACCTGGACGCGATCACCGTCTCCGCGGTGGCCAAGCGCGCCGGGATCAACCGCGCCACGGTCTACCAGCACTACCCGGACGTGGACGCGCTGGTGGTCGACGCGATGGACGACGCGATCGCCGACATCGCCCGCGCGGCCCGCCAGTGCCCGGCCGACGCACCGCCCGGCCGCACCCCCGAGACCCTGGTCGCCCTGTTCGAGCACATCGCCGCCAGGGCCGCCGTCTACCGGTGCGTCCTCGGCGACCAGGGCAGCGCCGGCTTCGCCGGCCGGATGCGCGAACAGGTGACCGCCGCCCTGGCCGCCCGCTTCCGCGAGGGCAACCGCCCCACCGGATTCGACGACGTCCCGGTCGACCTGCACGCCGCCTACCTGTCCGGCGCACTGCTGGGGGTCGTCACCCACTGGATCACGGGCGAACATCCGGCGCCCGCCGCCGACACGGCGGCGGCGTTCTGGCGGCTGTTCCGCGCCTGACTCCGACCTCGGGCCGCCGGCGATCGTGCTCGAAAACCGCTTGGGGCAAGGCCGTTGGGGCGGGTAGAAAAGGCCGGGTTTGCCGTCGCAGTCGACAGTGGAGGTGGGGGACATGGCATTCCCGGACGGAATGACGGTGCGCCCGGCGGTGGTTGAGGACGCCGAGGCCGTGTGGGTGCTGCTCAATCAGGTGGATGAGATCGAAGTGGGCCGGGCCTTCACCGACTTGGCGGAGGTCGAGGAGGATCTCGGGCACGTCTCGGTGGACCTGGAGCGCGACTCCTGGCTGTTGCACGACGCCGACGGGCGGCTCGTCGGCTACGGCCTCGTCCGTGACCGCTCGGCGGGGGAGCGGATCAACCTCGACCAGTACCTGCTGCCGGGGCACACCGCCGCCGGCCTGCAACTGTTCGAGCTGATGGAGGCGCGCGCCGCCGAGCTCGCCCGCCGCAACGGCGCCGAGCGGGCCGTGCTGCACCTGATGCTCACGGCTCGACCGACCATCGACACCGAGGCGTTGGCCGGTCGCGGCTGGCAGCGGATGCGCCGCCACCACGTGCTGAACCGCGACGTGGACCCGAAGACCGACCCGTTCCCGGAGGCCCCGGCGGGCCTGCGGCTGCGGGCCTGCGCGAGCGAGGACGACCGGCGCACCGTGCACCGGCTGATCCACGAGACCTTCGCCGACCACTTCGACTTCCAGCCGCGCAGCTACGAGAAGTGGTGCGCCGACACCGGCGCGGACAGCGCCGACTGGTCGGTGGTGTGGATCGCCGAACTCGACGGCCACGGCGACGTCGCCGTGCTGCGCACCCGCGACGACCGGTCCGACATGCCCTGGGCCTCGCACATCGGCGTGAGTTCCGAGCTGCGCGGCCGGGGTCTCGGCGGCTACCTGCTGCGGTACTTCTTCGCGTTCTACGCCGACCGCGGCCGTACCCGGGTCGGCCTCGGCGTGGACACCGGCAACGCCACCGGCGCGCCCGCGCTGTACCGCAACAACGGCATGGTGCTCGATTTCGCCGTCGACACTTGGGAGTTGATCGTTCCCGCCGGGTGACGGAGGAGCCTGCCCGCGGCCGGAGCGGGGCGAAATCCGGCCGCGGGCAGGCGGGCTGACGAGGCGTCAGCCGTTGGCGAGCGCGACGACGCGGTCCAGGGCGCCGTTGAAGTAGTTCTGGTCGCCGGGCAGGGTGCCGGAGTCGGCGTACTGCCAGATGGTCTGGTATGACCAGCCGGCCGGCAGGGTGCCGACCGAGGAGGCGTACCGGGCGATCCACAGCGGGTTGGTGGCGCCGAAGGAGCTGTTGTTGCCGGTGCAGGTGGTCCACCAGTCGGTGGTGGTGTAGATCACCGGGTAGCGGCCGGTCTTGGTGTGCACGGTGTTGGAGAAGTCCCGGATCCAGCTGACCATGCCGGCCTGGCTCAGGCCGTAGCAGGTCGCGCCGTACGGGTTGTACTCGATGTCGAGCGCGGGCGGCAGGGTCTTGCCGTCCTTGGACCAGCCGCCGCCGTGGGCGACGAAGTACGCGGCCTGGGTGGCGCCGGAGGAGGCGTTCGGCAGCGCGAAGTGGTAGGCGCCGCGGATCATCCCGACGTTGTAGGAGCCGTTGTACTGCTGGGCGAACGAGGGGTTGGTGTAGGTGGTGCCCTCGGTGGCCTTGACGTAGGCGAACCGGCCGCCGTTGGCGTAGGCGGTGCTCCAGGCGACGCTGCCCTGCCAGTTGGAGACGTCCATGCCCTTGGTCTGGGTGGCGGCCAGAGCGGCGAGGGAGTTCGCGGCGGCAGGAGAGGCGTCCCGGCCCTCGTGGGCGGCGACGGTGGAGCCCGCGTAGTCGAGCTCGGGGTGGAAGTTGGCGGGGGTGCCGGGCTTGGCGGCCTGGGCGGGGGAGGCGGCGGCGATCGCACCGACCAGGAGGGCGGCGGACGCGGCTGCGGTGGCGGCGCGGCGGAACATACGGCTGGTGTTGCCGGATGCAGGCATGGCGAGTCCTCAGTGGGGTGAAGGCAGCCGGTTTTCGGCCGCTGCGGAGAACATATAGTCATGGACCCGTCAGTCAACAGAGTGTTGAAACCACACAACGTCCAAAGGTATGTAGAGCGAACAGACATACGTGCGACTGCCGAAAACCTGCGGTTCCACCGGATGTTGACGGTACGACAGAAACCGGTTGTTGCTGGCGTTGTCGACCCCTCGGGGGTAGCGTGTCAACGCGTGTCCCACTGCCGGGATGCGTTGACGGACACGCACCGGCATCGGCGGACACGGACCGGCGCGCGCCGGTCGACACGGAACTGGGGGAGCGGTGGCGGACGGACGCCTGCTCGCAGTCAGCGACCTCCACGTCGGCGTCGCCGAGAATCGGCCCGTCCTCGACGCGCTGCGGCCGACCGGCCCGGACGATTGGCTGATTGTCGCCGGTGACGTCGCCGAACAGGTCGACGTCGTCGAGGACGCCCTGCGCGTCCTGGCCGGCCGCTTCGCCAAGGTGATCTGGACACCGGGCAACCACGAACTGTGGACCACCACCCGCGACCCGGCCCCTGTCGACGCGCCCGAGCGCTACCGCCAACTGGTCGAGCGCTGCCGGGCGATCGGCGTCGTCACCCCTGAGGACCCGTACCCCGTCTGGACCGGCCCGGGCGGGCCCTGCGCCATCGCCCCGGTGTTCACGCTCTACGACTACAGCTTCCGGGTGCCCGGCGTGCACACCAAGGCCGAGTCGCTGGCGCGCGCCCGGGAGAACGGCGTGGTCTGCACCGACGAGTACCGGCTCGACCCCGCGCCGTACTCGGGCGTCGACGAGTGGTGCCGGGAGCGCGTCGAGGCCACCGAGAAAGCGCTTTCCGCACACGATCCGGAACTGCCGCTGGTGCTGGTCAGCCACTGGCCGCTGGACCGTCGCCCCACCGACGTCCTGTACTACCCCGACTTCGCCCAGTGGTGCGGCACCGAGCTCACCGCCGACTGGCACCGCCGCTTCAACGTCGCCGCCGTGGTCTACGGCCACCTGCACATCCCGCGCACCACCTGGTACGAGGACGTCCGCTTCGAAGAGGTCTCGCTCGGCTACCCGCGCGAGTGGCGCCGCCGGGGCCACCCGCGCGGACTGCTCCGCCAGATCCTGCCCTACCCCGGCCCGGCCGAGCAGCCCGTCCCCGCGCCCGAACCGCCGGACGCCACGGGCTGACCGGGCGCTTTCCCGCAGGCCCGTCCGGGCGGCGGACGGGCCTCGGGGCGAGGACGGGCACTGTGGCACGATGGCCGTTCGAGCACCCGAAGGAGCGCACCGAATGACCGCCGAGCCGACCGCCTCCCGCACCGCCGACGCGGACCTCGACACCGCCGCCGGGCCGGCCTTCCGCGCCGCGCAGCCGCAGGACGTGCCGCAGGTGGTTGCGCTGGTCGAGTCGGCGTACCGCGGCGACGCCAGCCGGGCCGGCTGGACCACCGAGGCGGACTTGCTGGACGGGCAGCGCACCGACGAGGCAGCCGTGGCCGAACTGCTCGGCAGGGCCGAATCGGTGGTGCTGCTGGCCGAGTCGGACGGCCGCCTGCTGGCCTGCTGCCACGTCGAACGGCGGGGCGCCACCGGCTACTTCGGCATGTTCTCGGTCTCCCCGTCCGCCCAGGGCGGCGGCCTCGGCCGACAGGTGCTGGCCCGCGCCGAGGAGTGGGCCAGGGCCGCCTGGGGCGTCGGCGCGATGGAGATGACCGTCATCGAGCAGCGGGCCGACCTGATCGCCTGGTACGAGCGCCGCGGCTACACCCGCACCGGCGTGCACGAGCCGTTCCCGTACGGCGACGAGCGGTTCGGCATCCCGCTCCGGTCCGACCTGCGCTTCGAGAAGCTGGTCAAGTCGCTGTAGCGGCGGGCGGGAGCGGGCTCAGCCGTCGGCGGGCAGTTCGCCGGCGGCGGCGTGGCCGCGGTGCGCCCACTCCAGGTACCGGCCGGACTCCCGGGTCAGGCCCACCAGGAACCACAGCAGCAGGCCGGTGTCGTCGCTCCAGCCGAGCACCGGGATGAAGTCCGGGATCGCGTCGATCGGGCTGACCAGGTACACCGCGACGACGAACGCCAGCACCAGCAGCTTGCCCGGGCCCACGCCCGGGTAGCGGCGCAGCAGCACGTCCCGCAGCAGGCGCGGCAGCGCCCCCGCCCGGGCGGCCAACCCGGGCGCGCCGGGCCGCCGGGTCTCCCGGTACAGGCCCCATGCCGAGCGCGTCACCGCCAGGCCGTCCAGCCCGCGCATCCGCGCCGCCGCCGACCCCTTCGACGCCTTGCCCTTGCTCACGAGGACCTCCCGACGAACCCTCCGACCGGCTTCCACGGTACGGGACCGGGCGCCGTCCGCGGCGGGCTGTGGCGGACCGTGGCAGGTCCGTGACGCGCCCGGCGTGGCCGGGGCGGAACGGTGGCACCTGTGTGGGCGCGCCCGGCGCGGCCGGGGCCGAACGGTGACACCTGCGGCGGGCATCGGCGGTGCGGGCGTGCGCCGGGCGGGGACGCGGTCGAAGCTGGCGGCATGACGACCAGCAGCAACACCACCAGCAGCGGGGCGGGCACGGCCGGCGAGCCCCTGGTGCGGGTCGCGGAGTTCCGCACCGACAGCCGCTACCGACTCGTCCACTTCAAGGACGCCGGCTGGAAGCCGCTCGCCCCCGAGGAGTTCGAACCGGAGGTGAGACAGCACTTCCCCGACCTCGACCCGCACGACCCGGTCCGGGTGCGGTGGGACGACCGCCCCTGGGAGTGGCCGGCCTGGCACCCCGGCGAGGCCTGAGCCTCCCGCCCGCGCGGCTCAGCGGGACTTCGCCAGCAGGTCGAGGATCTCCTCGGTGGTGCCGGTCTCGCCGAGCCGCGGGAAGATCCGCTGCACACTGCCCCGGTGCGCCTCCGGGTCCGTGTCGGTCATCGCGTCGACCGCCAGCGTCACGTGGTAGCCGTGCTCGAACGCGGCGCGGGCGGTGGACTCCACGCCGATGCTGGTCGCGACGCCCGTCAGCACGATCTGCGTCACCCCGCGCCGGCGCAGCTGCACGTCCAGGTCGGTGCCGGGGTAGCCGGAAGCGGGCCCGGACTGTCCAGTCTCACTGCGCAGGTTACCTGTACAGTTCGGCCGCCCGAGGGCGGAACCGGACAATCCGAGCCCGTCCGCTCCGGCCGTCAGCCGCGCAGCTGCGCCTCGATCGCGGCCACCAGCTCCGCCGCCTCCGGCTCGGTGCGCGGACCGAACCGCCCGACGACCTCACCGTCCGCGCCGACCAGGAACTTCTCGAAGTTCCAGGTGATGTCCCCGGCCTGGCCCGAGGCGTCCGCCACCTGCGTCAGCCGCTCGTAGATCGGGTGCCGGTCGGGCCCGTTCACGTCGATCTTCTCGAACAGCGGGAACGACACCCCGTACGTGGTCGAGCAGAACTCCTGGATCTCCTCCGCGGAGCCCGGCTCCTGCCCCGCGAACTGGTTGCACGGGAACCCGAGCACCGTGAACCCGCGCTCGCCGTACGCCTTCTGCAGCCGCTCCAGGCCCGAGTACTGCGGCGTCAACCCGCACTTCGACGCCACGTTCACCAGCAGCAGCACCTTGCCCCGGTACTCCGCCAGCGACGACGGCTCGCCCGCCAGCGTCCGGATCGGAAGCTCGAACAACGACTCCACCTGCCCCACCTGCCCTCTGTACGCCGGATCCCGGACACCCCGGGACACCGGACGGGAACACCAACCCCCCGAACCTACCCCGCCCGCACCCGGGACCGGGCGACCCCGGCCGCCCGGGACCGACGGCCCTGG
>NZ_BMRI01000006.1:235852-269453 GCF_014648555.1 Kitasatospora griseola | reverse complement strand
CCGGACCGCGCGCGGCGAGGTGCACTGGAGAAGGAAAGCCGCAGGCCGAGCGGAGGAGAACACCCATGGCAGCGCACACCGCGCCGAGCGAACAGGGCGGCGCCCGACAACTGCTCAGCGGCGGCGGCATCGAACCCGTCCTGCTCGGCGTCGTCACCCTCGCCACCGTCACCGGCCTGATCGCCTGGGCGGCCGGAGCCCGCGGATTCGCCGACCAGTGCTGGATCGTCGCCACCGCCGCCGCCATCGCCCCCGCCCTGATGTGGGTCGTCCAGGCGCTGCGGCGCGGCCGGGCCGGCGTCGACCTGATCGCCGTCCTCGCCCTGGCCGGCACCCTCGCCACCGGCGAATACCTGGCTGGCGCGCTGATCGCCCTGATGCTCACCAGCGGCCGCTGGCTCGACGCCGCCGCCGAACGCCGCGCCACCCGCGACCTGCGCGCCCTGCTCCGGCACGCCCCCCGCACCGCCCGTCGCCGCACCGGCGACACCACCGAGACCGTCCCGCTCGCCGACGTCCGGATCGGCGACCGGCTCGTCGTCGGCCCCGGCGAGACCGTCCCGGTCGACGGCCGGATCACCGGCCACCGCGCCGTCCTCGACGAATCCGTGCTCACCGGCGAATCAGCCCAGGTCGCCCGCGAGATCGGCGACCCCGCCCGGAGCGGCGCCGTCAACGCCGGCAGCGCCTTCGAGCTGCGCGCCACCGCCACCGAGGAACACAGCACCTACGCCGAGATCGTCCGCCTCACCCAGCAGGCCGGCGCCGAACGCGCCCCCGTCATCCGCCTCGCCGACCGCTACGCCGCCTGGTTCCTGCCCGTCGCCCTCGCCGCCGCCGGCCTCGCCTGGCTGCTTACCGGCGACGCGATCCGCGCCGTCGCCGTCCTGGTCGTCGCCACCCCCTGCCCGCTGCTGCTCGCCGCGCCCGTCGCCATCGTCTCCGGCATCTCGCGCGCCGCCCGCAAGGGCGTCGTGGTCCGCGACGGCGCCGCCCTGGAGACCCTCGGCCGGGCGCGCACCGTCTGCCTCGACAAGACCGGCACGCTCACCAGCGGACGCCCCCGCGCCTTCGACATCGCCACCGCCCCCGGCCGCACCCCCGCCGAGGTCCTCGCGCTCGCCGCCGCCGTCGACCAGTACTCGCCGCACGTCCTCGCCGAAGCCATCACCGCCGCCGCGGCCGAACGCGGCCTCACCCTGCCCCCCGTCCACGACGTCACCGAACAGCCCGGCCGCGGCGCCGTCGCCACCCTCGCGGACGGCGCCACCGCCACCGTCGGCCAACGCGACACCGCCGACCTGCCCGCCTGGGCCCGGGCCGCCGACAACCGCGCCGCGCTCGACGGCGCCGCCGTCGCCTGGGTCGCCGTCGACGACCGGCCCGTCGGCGCCGTCCTGCTCCGCGACCCCGTCCGGCACGACGCGCCGCGCACCGTCCGCCGCCTGCGCGAGGCCGGCGTCACCCGACTCCTCATGATCACCGGCGACCGCCCCGAACCCGCCCGCGAAATCGCCGCCGTGGTCGGCCTCGACGACGTCCGCGCCCAGCAGTCACCCGCCGACAAGGTCGCCGCCGTCCGCGCCGAACGCGAACGCGCCGTCACCGTCATGGTCGGCGACGGCGTCAACGACGCCCCGGCCCTCGCCGCCGCCGACGTCGGCGTCGCGATGGGCGCCCGCGGCGCCAGCGCCTCCTCCGAAGCCGCCGACATCGTCCTCACCACCGACCGCGTCGACCGCCTCGCCGACGCCGCCCAGATCGCCACCCGCTCCCGCCGGATCGCCGTCCAGTCCGCACTCGGCGGCATGCTGCTCTCCGCCGCCGCCATGGTCCTCGCCGCCTTCGGACTCCTCCCGCCCGCCGCCGGCGCCCTGCTCCAACAGCTCATCGACGTCGCCGTCATCCTCAACGCGCTGCGCGCCCTGCGCCCCGGCCGCGGCGTCGGGCCGGAGATCGACGCCGACACCGAGGAACTCGTCCGCCGCTTCTCCGCCGAGCACGACGACCTGCGGGACGTCCTTGAAGCCGTCCGCGAAGCCGCCGACCGCCTCACCGCACCCGACTCCACCGATGCCCTCGCCGCCGTCCGCCACGTCGACCACCTGCTCACCACCCGGCTGCTCCCGCACGAGGAGGCCGAGGAGCACGAGCTCTACCCCGCCCTCGCCGACGCCCTCGGCGGCCCCGAGACCACCGCCACCATGAGCCGCGCCCACACCGAGATCCACCGCCTCGCCCACCGCATCACCACCCACCTCGCCCACGCCGAACCCACCGGCACCCTCGCCCCCGAACAACACGACGACCTGCGCGCCTGCCTCTACGGCCTGCACTCCGTCCTGCAACTGCACTTCGCCCAGGAGGAGGAGAACTACTTCTCCCTGAGCGCCGCCTGACCACCCGTCACCCCCGCGCCACGGCGTGCCGCGCCACCCACCGGCGCGCACCCGTGGTGCGATGGCCTCCCCCCCCCGCCGTGCCTGCCCACGAAACGGACCCCGATGGCCACCTACACCGACCTGCGGGCGGTCTTCCTCAACTGCACCCTCAAGCGCTCACCCGAACGCAGCCACACCCAGGGCCTGATCGACCTCAGCGCCGCCCTCCTGCGCCGCGAGGGCGTCCAGGTCGAGGAGATCCGCGCCGTCGACCACGACATCGCCACCGGCGTCTGGCCCGACATGACCGAACACGGCTGGGACACCGACGACTGGCCCGTCCTCTACTCCCAGATCATGAACGCCGACATCCTCACCCTGGCCGGCCCGGTCTGGTTGGGAGACAACTCTTCCGTCATGAAGAGGGTGATCGAGCGGCTGTACTCCTGTTCGTCCGTCCTCAACGAGCACGGCCAGTACGCCTACTACGGCCGGGTCGGCGGCTGCCTGATCACCGGGAACGAGGATGGCGCCAAGCACTGCGCCATGAACGTGCTCTACAGCCTCCAGCACCTGGGGTACACGATCCCGCCGCAGGCCGATGCGGGCTGGGTCGGTCCGGCCGGCCCGGGGCCGTCGTACCTCGATGAGGGCTCGGGCGGGCCGGAGAACGACTTCACGAACCGGAACACCACGTTCATGACGTGGAACCAGTTGCACCTGGCGCGGATGCTGAAGGACGCGGGCGGCATCCCGGCGCACGGCAACCAGCGCTCCGAGTGGGACGCGGGCTGCCGCTTCGACTTCGAGAACCCCGAGCACCGCTGAGCGCGGACCAGGGCGGGTGGGAGCCGAGCGGAATTCGGCGTCCACTGCTTCCCGTGCCCGCGGGGACGGTCCCCGGCCGGTCGAGGCGGGCTGCGCTGCGGATCGCAGAGGCCGTCGACGGGTCCGGCGGGGGTGAGGTCGGCGCGGCCGGGCGGGAGCAGGTGGCGGGGCCCGGCAGGAGCGAGGAAGGCCGCCGAGCGCGGCTGTGTCGGCCCTTGCCGGAATCCGGGGAACCATCGCCGTGACCACCGGGAAGACCCCGCCGCCCGGAGCCGCAGGGGCTCGTGGATCGTCCGTCGACTGGCTGAGAAGCTCTTCGCCGACCGCTTCGACTTCCGGCCGAGCGGCCGCGAACAGTGGTGGGAGGATGTGGACGGCGCCCGCTGCGGCCGGTCCCCGGTGCGGACCGCGGCGCCGCCAGCGGTCGGGGGCCGGGCGGTGCCACGTACCCGCAGCGGTCGGACCGGCGTGAGTCGGCCGGTCGGCCTCGGGGTGCTGCCCGCTGCCTGCGGTCGGAGCATCGGCGGGTGTCCGTCGCGGCGATTCCTCGGCCACGACGGCGATGCCGCGCCCGGTCGCGACCGGGTGGGCCTCGACGCCGACAGGGTCGACAAGATCGGCAGCGCCGGGGCCCTCGTCCGGTGCGAGCGCCACGGCACGGCGCTCGACTTCGCGGGGGACAGCCGGGAGTCGGTCCTCCCGGTCCGGTCCCGGCCGCAGTGCCGGGTCGTGCCGGAGGATGGCCTGCTGGGTGCCGGCGAGTTCGGCGCCCGGCTCCACGCCGAGTTCCGCCACCAGCCGTCGGCGGGAGCGTCGGTAGAGCGCCAGGGCGTCGGCCTGCCGGCCGGTGCGGTAGAGCGCGAGCATCAGCCGTGCCAGAGCCCGTTCGCGCAGCGGGTGCTCGGCGACCAGCGCGGTCAGCCGGGCCGCCGCGTCGTCCGGGCGGCGCAGCGCCAGCTCGGCCGCGGCCGCCGACTCCACCGTCAGCAGCCGCAGTTCCTCCAGTCGGGCGCTGTCGGCCCGGAGCGAGCAGTGGTCGCGGAACTCGCCGAGGGCGGCGCCGCGCCACAGGCCGAGGGCCTCGTGCAGCAACTCCAGGGCGCGGTCCGGCCGGCCGTCCGCCAGCTGCTCCCGGCCGTCGGCGGCGGCGCGTTCGAAGCGCCGGGCGTCGATCCGCTCCGGGGTGACCAGGAGGCGGTAGCCGGCCGGGTCGTACCCCAGGACCGGCGCCCCGGAGACGGCGACGAGCCGGGAGCGCAGCCGGGAGAGGTGGCTCTGCAAGCTGTTGAGCGCGCTCGGGGGCGCTTCCTCCTCCCATACCGTGTCGATCAGTTCGGCGACCGGGACGGTCCGGCCCGCAGCCGCCACCAGGGCGGTCAGCGCGGCCCGCTGGCGGGTGCTGCCGAGGGTGAGGACGCACCCGTCGTAGCGGACCTCCAACGGTCCGAGCACGCCGAACTCCCACCCCGTACGGTCGCCCATCGGCTTACCTCCCCGCTCTGCTGACGCTCCGTCCGTTGACTCTGCTTGCCCGGACTGGGCATCGAATCAACGCGCGATCAACGGACTGATGCGTTCATGTTCATCACTCCGCCCACATGCGGGCTGCACGCCATCCACAAGTCCCCCTCGCCAAACTGACGAATCGTCACGACGAGAGGACTCCCATGAACCGGCAGGACATGACCGACCCCACCGACCCGACGACCGATCCGACCATGCTTCCCCCGGTCGACGACCCGAACTGGCCGCCACCCCCGCCGACGCCCGTGCTCTCCGTGAAGATCAACGGGGCGGGCGTCAGCGCCCCCCAGCCGGGCGCCTGGTTCGAGCTGAGCGGCTCGGTCACCGTGAAGTACGCGTCGGACCTGTCCGTCGTCGTCCGGTTCGACGACCGAAGCTACGACGTCGCGCTGTCCGGTTCCGGCTACACCAGGTCCTGGCGGGCGAACGTCCAGGCCTACCGCCCCGGGAACTTCACCGCGACGGTCTTCGCCGACGCGCAGGGCGAGGACGGCACCTACGTCGAGGCCCAGGCCAGTGCGTCCGTCCAGATCACGCTCGGCAGCACCGAGCCGGACCTGACCGTGGTCGCCCCGGCCGCCGGCGTCCTCGGCGTGCCGATCGGCGGGCTGCCGCTGGACATCACCGCCACCACCTCCACCGGTTTCGGTGCGCGGACGATGAGCTGGGAGCTGGTCGGTACCGGCTCGGGCGGCCTGGTCGAGGGCCCGACCGGCACCTTCAAGGGCAACTTCCAGCTGCCCGCAGCGCCGCTCGGCGCCCGGGTGCTGCGGCTGCGCTGCCGCGACGCGGTGGGCAACACCGCGACCCGGGACGTCACGCTGGCCGTCCAGGACATCACTCCGCCCACGCTCACCGTGCAGAGTCCCACCCCCAACAAGGAGTTCACGCTCAAGGACGGCGTGGCGACGATCCCGGTCACCGGCGCCGCGGTGGACGGCCAGAGCGGGGTCCGCGTCGTCCAGTACCGGGTGGACGGCGGCGCGTGGACCGACGCCGTCGCGGCCTCGCCCGGCTGGGCGGCCTGGAGCGCCTCGCCGAGCATCTACGGCTACGGCACGCACACCATCGGGGTGCAGGCCGTCGACGCCGCGGGCAAGGTCACCGCGACCGACATACCGGTGCGCGCCGTCAGTGAGTACCGTCCGGCCTCGCTGGAGGAACGGCTCTCCCAGCGCGCCTACCTGGACTCGCTGCTGGGCTTCGCCCAGGGGCAGGCCACCGTGCCCGGCGGAGCCCTGCTCTCGAAGCGCATCGCGGAGGTGTTCCGCCAGCAGTTCGCCGAGCTGAGCACCGCGCTGGCGGCGCACGGCGACGCCGGATACCGGCCGGTCAACGAGCTGACCGGGGTGATCGACGTGTTGCGCCGGCACGTCGAGGACAAGAGCCCCAAGCTGGCCGGCCACTGGACCTTCGACGACGACGCGGTCTCGGGGAACGAAGCCGGAGACCGCTCCGGAAACGGGCACACCCTCACCTTCCCGGCCGGTCTGGTCCGCGCGCCGGGCCGCAGCGGCCAGGCCGTGAGCTTCGACGGCAGCACCAACGGCGGTCTGCTGCCGCACACCGACAGGTTCGAGATCGGCTGGAACGGCACCGACTTCACGGTCAGCTTCTACATCAACGTCCGGCAGGGCCCGACCGGCCTGTGGCGCAAGGTGATGCACAAGGGGAACGACGACCTGCAGCGCACCTTCGCGATCTGGCTGCAGCCCGACGCGCTCAAGCTGCACGCCCGGTTCAGCACCACCACCGAGTACAACGCCGGTCTGAACGGCACCGCGTCGCTGCAACTGAACACCTGGACCCACGTCACCTTCGTCAAGCGCGGCAACCAGGCGCTGCTGTACCTGGACGGGAAGCTGGACAGCTCCGCCTCCTTCACCGGACGGGTGGTCGGGAACGACGGCCCGCTGCGGGTCGGCGGCGCCTCGTGGGGCCCCGGCTTCAACGGCATGCTCGACGACCTGCGGGTCTTCACCTACGCGGTGGACGAGGCCGGGGCCGCCAAGCTCGCCACCGGCGCCAACCTCCCGACCCCGGAGACCGTGCCGGCCGCCGCCGAGGCCGAGTACCGGTGGACCGCCTACCAGACCCTGCTCGGCGAACTCGGCACGTCCTACGAGGAGTTGCGCCTGGTGCGCGGCGCCGACCAGGCCTCCCGACAGGCCCTCGCCGAGCGGCTCGGCCTCCCGCTCTCCCCGAGCCGGCCGGACCAGCTGGACGCGCTCACCCTTGAGCCCGCCGTGCTCACCGAGGACGCCCTGGAGCGGCTGTTCGGCCTGCGCGACACCGGCACCGCCAAGCCCCAGCTGCGCCAACTCCCGCGCGGCCAGGTCCTGGAGTGGCGGGAGGAGCGGATGCGCGTCCGCTGGGCGCAGCAGGACCGGACCGCCACCGGGCGGGAGTTCGCGGTCATCGTCGACCCCGACCTGCTGAGCGACCTCGACGTCCGCCCGGCGAGTCAGGCGGCCGCGCTGCTCGCCGCCCGCCGTACCGCCCTGGGCGCGGTGGTCCAGGGCCTGAAGACGCGGCGCGAGGCCGCCGCCGACCCGGCCGCCGGCTACCGCGCCGTCCTCGCCGACGCCCTGCCCGCGACCGACCTCGACGCCCTGGACGCGCAGGAGCGGGCCGGGGCCGACATCGAGCCGCAGCTGACCGCCGCCGGGCTCACCCGCGAGGCCTTCCTGCTGCTGCGCCGGATCAAGGCGCTGACCGCCGCCGTCGGCGCGCAGGTCACCGCCGCCGAGTGGGACAGCCTGTACGCCGTCCTCACCCAGGTGAAGAAGGTCGCGCAGTACCACCCGCAGTGGCGCTCCGAGGAGTCGGCCCTGACCCTGTCGCCCGACCAGTTCGTGCCCGGCGCGGCGGCGCCCCGGCTGCCCGCCTGGCGGGCCCGCCAGGCCGCCCGCCGCGGCTGGGAGACCGTCCTGCGCTCCCGCGCCCAGGAGCACCGCGCCCTCACCGAAGGGCACGCCGCGCTGCTCGCCGCCACCGAGGAGAGCGCCCTGCCGGTGCTCCGCGACGCCCTGCTGGACGCCGCCCGGATCGGCGCCCGCCCGGACGCCGCCGACGCGCTCGGCGAGCGCTACCAGCTGCCGGTCGGCGCCGGCGGCGCGCTGCGCACCACGCGGATCCTGCAGGCCGTGGAGACCCTGCAGAACGTCATGTTCTCGCTGCGGGTCGCCCGCTTCGGCAACGGCCACCCGGCCGGCGGCTGGAAGCTCACCAGCGAGAGCGACTTCGACGCCGACTGGGCCTGGATGGGCGGCTACGACACCTGGCGCGCCGCCCTGCTCGCCTTCCTGTACCCCGAGAACCAGCTGGACCCCACCCGCCGCACCGCCGTCTACACCCCCGACCCGACCCGCAGTGCGCCGTTCACCAACCTGGTCGGCCGACTGCGCTCGGTCGCCCGGCTCAGCCCGGTCGAGGCCCGCCAGCAGGCCGCCGCGTACTGGCAGGAGCTTCCGCAGGCGCTGCGCGACCGGTTCGGCGCCGGCTTCCAGCTCACCGACGTGCAGACCGACACCCAGCTGCTGGCCCTGCGCGAGCTGTCGCAGCGACTGCTGTCGCCGTTCGAGATCCGCGACACGACCGGCGTCCCGAAGGCGCCGTACCTGCAGCCTGCGGCGGTGGACGTGCTGGAGGTCCTGTACTTCGTCCCGCTGCTGCTCGCCCAGGGTCTGCAGGCCTCCGGCGAGCACGTCACGGCGCTGGACTGGCTGCAGCGGGTGTACGCGTACCACCGGCCGATGGCCGAGCGGAAGGTCTGCCACCTGCTGGCCCTGGAGCAGCAGGGCCCGGCCGACCTGACCCTGCCGCCGCGCTGGACCAAGAACCTCAACCCGCACACCGTCGCCGCCGGCCGGCCCAACCCGTACACCCGCTACACCCTGCTCGCCCTGATCCGCTGCTTCGTGGACTTCGCGGACTCCGAGTTCGCCCGGGAGGAGACCGGCCGGGCCCGCGGGCTGTACGGCGCCGCGCTCGACCTGCTGGCGCTGCCCGACCTGTGGCCGACCGGCGTCACCACCGGTGACGTCGCCTTCCCCAACCAGGACGCCGTCGCGCTCGGCGCCCGGGCCCGCGCCCAGCTCGCCAAGATCGGGCAGGGCCGGAACATCGCCGGCATGCTGCGCACCGTCGACCTCGGCCAGGCGATGACGGCGGGCGCCGGCGCCGCGGCCCGGCGGGCCGTCGCGCCGCCGACCCCGTACCGCTTCCGCTCGCTGGTCGAGCGGTCCCGGCAGCTGGCCGGGCAGGCGAGTGCCGTCGAGGCCCAATACCTCGCGGCGTTGGAGAAGTACGACGAGAAGACCTACCGGCGGTTCGAGGCCGACCAGGCCGTGCAGCTGAGCGCCGCCCAGGTGACGCTGGCCGCCCGCCGGCTGACCGAGGCGGAGACCGGCACCGAGCTCGCCACCGCCCAGCAGGAGCGGGCGGCGTACCTGGCCGGCCACTACGCGGACCGGCTGCAGGCCGGGCTGAACAGCTACGAGCAGCGCATGCTGAAGGGCTACAAGCAGGTCCGCGACATGCGCAACGTGATCGGCGCGCTGGACGCCACCATCGGCGTGGCCCAGCTGGCGGCGCAGTCGGCCAGCCTCGTCGACTTCATCGGCAGTTTCGGCTTCAAGCAGGTCGCCAACGGCGTCGCCGGCGCGGCGATGATCGGCAAGGCGGTGGCGGGCGGCAAGCTCAACCTGCTGGAGGAGCAGTTGCAGGCCAACACCTTCCTGGCCGGGATGGAACGCCAGAAGGACGACTGGCGGCTGCAGTTGGGCCTGGCCGAGAAGGACGGCAACATCGCCGCCAAGCAGGGCCAGGCCGCCGCCGCCCACCTCGACGTGGTCGCGCAGGAGAAGACCGTCGCCGAACTCCAGGCGAGCCAGGCCCAGGCCACCCTGCTCTTCCTGGACGGGCAGTTCACCAGCGCCGAGCTGTACCACTGGATGGCCCAGGTGCTCGGCGGCGTGTACCGCTACTTCCTCCAGCAGGCCACCGCGGTCGCCCGCCTCGCGCAGGAGCAACTCGCCTTCGAACGCCAGGAGTCCGTCTCCACCTTCGTGCGCACCGACTACTGGCAGGCGCCCGGCGACGGCGCGGACGCCGACCGGCGCGGGCTGACCGGCTCGGCCCGGCTGCTCCAGGACGTCCAGGGGCTCGACCAGTACGCCTTCGACACCGACCGGCGCAAGCTGAACATCACCCAGACCTTCTCGGTCGCCCAGCTCGCCCCGGTGGAGTTCGCCCGCTTCCGGCAGACCGGCGAACTGGACTTCGCCACCCCGATGCGCTGGTTCGACGAGGCCTTCCCCGGCCACTACCTGCGCCTGGTGCGGCGGGTGAAGACCTCGCTGGTGGCCCTGGTGCCGCCCGGCCAGGGGATCAGGGCCACCCTCGCCTCCTCCGGCATCTCCCGCGTCGTGGCCCGCTCCGGCGACGCGGGCGCCACGCTCACCGAGACCGCGCTGCGCCGCGACCCCGAGCTGGTCGCCCTGACCTCGCCGGTCTCCGCCACCGGAGTGTTCGAGCTGGACGCCCAGTCCGAGATGCTGCTGCCGTTCGAGGGCACCGGCGTGGACACCACCTGGCGGTTCGAACTGCCGCGCGCGGCCAACGCGTTCGACTACTCCTCGATCGCCGACGTGGTGCTCACGGTGGAGTACACCGCCATGCACAGCGAGGAGCACCGGGCCCGGGTCGTCGAACGCCTCAACAGCGACCAACAGCGCAGCGGCGAACGGATGTTCAGCCTCCGCGAGGACTTCCCGGACCTCTGGTACGCGCTGCACAATCCGGAGACCGCCGGCCCGCGCGGCGCCGGCCTCACCCTGGCCCGCCCGGACTTCCCCGCCCAACTCGACCAGCTCGCCGTCGGATCGGTGGCGCTGTGCGTCCTCGACCTCGACAGCTCGGAGGAGATCCCGACGATGGGCGTCACCCTCACCCGCGGCGCCCTCGGCGGCGAGGCGCAGACCTACCAGGGCGTCGCCTCCACCCGCCGCGGCAACGCCGCCGCCTGGACCGCCCTGTGCGGCCAGCCCCCGGCCGGCGACTGGCAGCTCGCCTTCGGCCCGGAAGCCGACGAGCTGTTCGACTCCGGACGGCTCGACGACATCCTGCTGGTGGTCGGCTGGATCGGGCAGGCCCCGAGGTGGTCGGCATGAATGCGAAGGCACCCGTCATCGACCTGCCGAGCGGCGGCGGCGCGATCGCCGGCCTCGGCGAGGCGTTCCGCGCCGACCCGCAGACCGGCACCGGCACCTTCACCCTCCCGGTGGAGCTGCCGGCCGGCCGGGCCGGCCTCACCCCGAAGCTCGCCCTCGAGTACAGCTCCGGCAACCCCAACGGCCCGTTCGGCATGGGCTGGCGGCTCAGCCCGCCCGACGTCCGCCGCTCCACCCGGCGCGGCCTGCCGCACTACGACGAGCGCGACACCTTCCTGCTCTCCGGCGCCGAGGACCTCGTCCCGGTGCCGGGGGGCGCCCCCGGCCGCACCCGCTACCGCCCCCGCACCGAGAGCGGCTTCGCCCGGATCGAGCACGTCACCGCGGACGGCCAGGACTACTGGGAGGTCCGCACCGGCGCCGGGCTGACCAACCGCTACGGCACCGCCCGCCCGCCGCAGGCCGCACCCGACTGGCGCGACCCCGCGGCCCTCACCGACCCGGCCGACCCGGCCCGGATCTTCGGCTGGCTGCTCAGCGAGAGCGCCGACCCGCACGGCAACCGGGTGCTCTACCGCTACCGACGCGACGCCGGACCCGGACACGAGCAGCTGCACCTCGCCGACATCCGCTACGTCGAACGCGGCGACGGCGAGTTCCTGGTCCACGTCGTGCTCGGCCACCAGGAGCGGGCCGACCGGACCAGCGACCGCCGACCCGGCTTCGAGCTGCGCACCGCACTGCGCTGCACCCGGATCGAGACCTGGATGCACCACGGCGAGCAGCCCGTCCTCGCCCGCCGGGTCGAGTTCGGCTACACCGAGGCCGCCAACTCCGCGTCCCTGCTCACCCGGGTCACGGTCAGCGGGCACGACGGCGAGGCCGTCCAGAGCACCCCGCCGATCGAGCTCGGCTACTCCGGCTACGACCCGGCCGCCCGCCGCCACCGCCCCCTCGCCGCACCCGCCGGCGCGCTGCCCGCCACCTCGCTGGCCGACCCGACGCTGGAACTGGTCGACCTGTTCGGCGAGGGCCTGCCCAGCCTGGTCCAGCTCACCGGCCAGTACGCCCGCTACTGGCGCAACCTCGGCGACGGGCGGTTCGCCCGGCCCGTACCGCTGACCGCCCCCGACGGCCTCGCCCTGGCCGACCCGGGCGTCCAGCTTGCCGACTGCGACGGCGACGGCCGCACCGACCTGCTGGTCCCCGGCGGCCACTACCCGCCCGCCCCGAACGGAGGCTTCGACCCGGCCCGGTTCGTCCGGCACGCTGCCGCGCCGCCGTTCGACCTGGACGACCCCGCCGTCAAACTGGTCGACCTGGACGGCGACGGCATCACCGACGCCGTCCGCAGCGGCGGCGCGGGCCTGGAACTCTTCCTCCAGCAGCCCGGCCGGGGCTGGACCACCGCCCGCCGGGCCCCGGCCGCGCCCCCGGTCCCGTTCACCGACCCCCGGGTCCACCTCGCCGACATGACCGGCGACGGACTCTCCGACATCGTCCTGGTCGAGCACCGCCGGGTGCGCTACTGGCCGTACCTCGGCCACGGCCGCTGGGGCGCCGAGATCCGGATGACGGCCGGCCCGGTGTTCGACGAGGGCACCGGCTTCGACCCGCGCCGGGTCCTGCTCGGCGACCTCGACGGCGACGGCTGCGCCGACCTGGTGTACGTCGGCGACGGACACCTCACCCTCTGGCTCAACCGGTCCGGCACCGGCTTCGCCCCGCCGCTCACCCTGCACGGCACCCCGGGCGTCACCGACCTGGACGCCGTCCGGCTGGTCGACCTGCTCGGCCACGGCACCCAGGGCATCCTGTGGAGCCGCGACGCCGGACGCGGCACCGGCTACGCCTTCCTCGACCTCACCGGAGGAACCAAGCCCTACCTGCTCACCTCGGTCGACAACCACCGCGGCATGCGCGGCGAGATCCGCTACGCGCCGTCGACCCGCTTCCGGCTGGCGGACGCGGCCGAACGGCGGCCCTGGGCCACCGTGCTGCCCTTCCCGGTGCAGGTGGTCGCCGGGACCACCGTCCGGGACCAGCTGGCCCGCTCCGCGCAGAGCACGGTCTACCGCTACCACCACGGCGCCTGGGACGGCGCGGAGCGGGAGTTCCGCGGCTTCGGCCGGGTCGACGTGTTCGACGCCCGGACCGACCGGGCCGGCGAGCAGGCGACCCCGCCCACCGAGACCCGCACCTGGTACCACCTCGGCCCGCTCGGCCCCGCCGAGGGCGACTGGAACGCCCCCGACCTGCGGCCCGAGCACTGGTCCGAGGACCCGGCCCGGCTCGGCCCCACCGAGTACCGCCTGCCCGAGGACGCCCCGCGCCGGGCGCTGCGCGACGCCGCCCGCGCGCTGCGCGGCCGGGTCCTGCGCAGCGAGCTGTACGCCGCCGACGGGCACCCGGTGCTCGGACCGCGGCCCTACACCGTCACCGAGTACCGCCACCGCGTCGCCGCCGTGCTGGACGGCGCCGCCGGGGCGGCCGGACGCTGGGCGGCGCGGCCGGTCGTCCACGCGGCCGAGACCGCCCACCGCAGCACCGAGTGGCTGCGCGGCGACGAGCCCATGCACCGCTTCGGCTGGAGCGACGACTTCGACGAGTACGGCCGCCCCCGGCTCACCGGCGAGGCCGGCGTGCCGCGCGGACAGGACCCGGCCGCTCCGACCGGCGGCGGCGACCCGTACCTGGTCGGCGCGGTGCGGACCGAGTACGCCGCCGGCGACGACGGGCAGGCGCCGCGCCTGGACCTGACCGCCGCCACCACCCGGCTGCAGGTCACCGACCCCGGCACGCTGCCGCTCGCCGAGCTGTGGCGCACGGTGGGCGCCGGCACCGCCGCCACCGTCCTGCTCGGCCACGAGCGCACCCACTACGACGGCGAACCCTTCGAGGGCCTGCCGCTCGGCCGGGCCGGCGCCCGCGGCCTGCCCGCCCGCACCGAGACCCTGGTGCACACCGCCCGCACCCTCACCGCCGCCTGGGACGAGGAGGTGCCGCCCTACCTGGCCGGGACGGAGTCTCCCGCGGACTACCCCGCCCAGTGGCGCGAGGAGCTGCCACCGCACGCCGGCTACCGGTACGTCGCCGGAGAGCCCGGCCGCCCCGACGGCTGGTACGCCGTCACCTCGCGGCTGCGGCACACCGACCGCGGCCAGGTCGCCGTCCAGCTGGACGCCCTCGACGGCCGCACCGAAGTGGCCTACGACCGCTACGAGCTGCTCCCGGTGCGCACCACCGGCCCGGTCGGCCTGACCAGCACCGCCGAGTACGACTACCGGGTGCTGCGCCCGGCCCTCGGGACCGACCCGAACGGCAACCGGACGCTCCTCACCTACAGCCCGCTCGGCCTGCCGACCTCGACCGCCCTGCTGGGGCGGCCGGGGGAGGAGGACGGCGACACCCCGGAGCAGCCCGGCACGGTCTTCGAGTACCGCCTCGACGCCTGGGACGTCGAGGGCGGGCCGGCCTGGGTGCACACCAGCCGCCGCACCGAGCACCGCTGGGCCGTGGTCCTCGCCGAACGCGCCCGCCGCCTGGCCGCCGGGCTGCCCGCCCCCACCACGGCGGAGATCGCGGCGCTGTTCCCCGCCGACGAACGGGAGCGCCACCCGGAGCGCTTCGTCCAACAGCGGGAGGCCACCGACGGGTTCGGGCGGCTGCTGCAGACCCGGGTGCAGGCCGACGAGCTGACCGTCGCTGCGCTCGGCCTGCCCGCCGACCCGGCCGCGACCGTCGGCGAGGCGGTGGGCCTGCTCGGGCAGGCCGGCGCGCCCCGGGTCGCCGTCACCGGCTGGCGGACCTACGACGACAAGGGCCGGGTGACCGTCGCCTACGAGCCCTACTTCGCCGAGGGCTGGAACTGGACCCCGCCCGAGGAGCAGCAGCCCGACCTGGCCCGCGTCACCACCCACCGCGACCCGCGGGGCGAGGTGGTCCGGGTCACCGCTGCCGACGGCTCCGAGCTGCGCACCGTCCACGGGCGCCCGACGGCCCTCGGCACGCCCGACGAGTACCGGCCCACGCCCTGGGAGACCTGGACCTACGATGCCAACGACAACGCCGGCCGCACCCACCCCGGCGCCTCCGGCACCCCGGCAGGCCACCGCGACACCCCGACGACCGCCCTGCGCGACGCCCTCGGCCGGACCGTCGCGACCGTCGAGCGCCTGGCCGACCGCGCGCTGACCACGCGCACGCGCCTCGACTTCGAGGGCCGGGTGGTGGAGACCGTCGACGCCCTCGGCCGGACCGGCTCGCGCACCGCGTACGACCTGCTCGGCCGCCCCTGGCGCACCGAGCACCGCGACTCCGGGGTACGCCGCCGGGTGCTCGACCCGCTGGACGGCCCGCTGGAGGAGCACGACGCCCGCGGCGCCGTGCTGCTCACCCGCTTCGACGCCGCCCACCGGCCGGTGCGGCTGTGGGCCCGCGACGACGCCGACAGCCCGATCACGCTGCGGGTGGAGACCGTCTACGGCGACACGCTCACCGCGCCGGACACCGGGGCCAACCTGCTCGGCCGGGCGCACGTCGTGCGCGACGAGGCCGGCGAGCTGACCCACGAGGCGTACGACCGGGCCGGGCGGCCGCTGGAGACCGTCCGGCGGCTGCCCGGCGAGGACCTGCCGCTGCCGCTGCCCGGTGACTCCGGTGGCCCGACCGACCCCGGAGGCTCGGACGGCCCGGGCGGCCCGCCCGGCTCGGGCGATCCGATGAGCCTGACCGGCACCGGCACCGGCACTGTCGCCGGCACCGGCGGCGGTGTCGAGGGCCCGGCGCCGCTCGACCTGGCGACCTACCGGCTCAGCAACCGCTACGACGCGCTCGGCCGACGCACCCTGCTGCGCTGCCCCGAGGACGTCACCGGCCACCGGGCCGAGATCACTGCGGGCTACGGCCGCTCCGGCGCGCTCGCCGAGCTCGCCCTCGACGGCGTGCCGCACCTGCGCCGCGCGGCGTACGACGCCCGGGGCCGCCGGGTGCTCACCCTGTACGGCAACGGCGTGCTGACCCGCGCACTGTACGACCCGCACAGCGGCCGGCCGGCCCGGCTGCGCAGCGAGCCGGCCGTCGAGTTCACCGGCGCCGACGGCGCGCCGCACTGGCAGTCGCGGGGGCCCGCCGTGGAGGACCACGCCTACCGGCACGACCTGGTCGGCAACGTGCTCACCGTCACGGACACCCACTCCGGCTCGGGCCTCGCCCCGACCCCCGACCGGCTGATCCGCCTGTTCGACTACGACCCGCTGTACCGGCTGATCGCGGCCACCGGCCGGGAACACGAGATCCGGCCCGCCACGCCGTGGAGCGCGGGCCCGGCCGGCACCGACCCGACCCGCACCCGGGCGTACCGGGAGAGCTACGAGTACGACGACGCCGGCAACCTCACCACGCTGACCCACGCCGCCGACGGCGCCGGCTGGGTCCGCCGGATGCCCACCGAGCCGGGCCACGACCGGCCGGCCGCCCTGCTGGTCGCGGACGTCCGCTACGAGCACCGCTGGGACGCCTGCGGCAACCTGCTCTCCGACGCGGACAGCCGGCACTTCGGCTGGGACGCCGCCGGCCGGCTCACCGGCTATCGCGAGCAGGCCGGCCGGCTGCCCACCCTCCAGGTCGTCAACCGCTACGACGCCGCCGGGCAACGGGTGCTGAAGATCCGTCAGGACATGGGCGGGGCCCGGCGGCTCACCGTGGACATCGACGGGGTCTTCGAGCGGATCGTCCTGGTCGCCCCGACCGGCGCGGTGTCCGCCCACGACACCGTCCACCTGCCGGACGGCGAGTCCCGGATCAGCTCGGCGCGGTTCGGTCCGGCCCTCCCCGGGGACCTCACCCCGGCGGTGAAGTACGCGCTCCACGACCACCTCGGCAGCGTCGGCGCCGTCCTCGACCAGGCCGGCGCGCTGGTCAACCGCGAGGAGTACACGCCGTACGGGGAGACCTCGTTCGGCTCCTACGCCGCCAAGCGCTACCGCTTCACCGGCATGGAACGCGAGGAGGAGAGCGGCCTCGCCCGCCACGGCGCCCGCCACTACGCGCCCTGGCTCGGCCGCTGGACCTCACCCGACCCGGCCGGCGAGTCGGACGGCTCCAACCGCTACGCCTACACCCGCGGCAACCCGCTGCGGCGGGTCGACCGGACCGGCACGAGCGGCAAGGAGGCGGACGAGGAGAAGTCGAAGGCCGGCGCGGAGAAACCGCCGAAGCTCTCGCTCTCGCAACAGATCCACCGACGGATCGGCAAGGCCGGGCAGGAGACCGCGACCTTCCTGCCGCCCGCTCCCGGCACGGGGCCGTCCGACTCGGCGAGCGCGAAGGACCTGCTGAAGTCCGCGGCGGTCAACGCCGTCCAGCAGCACCCCGTGGTGCAGGCGGCGAAGCTCGGCCTGGAGCTCGCCGAGAAGTCCGGGGTCGACGTCCCGGGCGTCGCCCAGCACGTGGTGGACGGCGTGACCGAGGGTCCGCACGCCGCCGGCGTGCAACTCGGCCTCGGCCTCAACCTCTGCCCCGGCGTCTGTCTCTTCGTCATCGACGTCAACGTCGGCGTGTACTTCACACCGCCCACGCTCAACAACCAACTGTTCGACTCCATGCACTTCTTCGCGGGAGGGGGCAGCGCCGAGGCCGGTCTCACGGGCAGCGACACGAGCATCCCCGGACCGACGCTCGCGGGTATCCCCCTCGCCGTCGGTGTCAGTGCCGGCGGCGGCCCGTACGCGAACGTCTTCTGGACCCAGGCGGCGACCCCGGGCGACTTCCGCGGGGAGGCCCGCAACGTGGCCGCCGGCTACGGCGACTGGGGCGGCGGAGTGAGCGTCAACTCCTCCAAGCAGATGACCTACAGCGCCGGCACGGCCAAGGGCGGCTTCGGCGGCGGGGTCTTCACCTTCGACAGCTACACCTGGATGAGCGACAACGTCTGGCCGTTCCCGAGCTACGCCGACATGGAGTTCTCGACCCGCCGGTTCCTCGGCGTCCCCTACTGATCGGAGGCCCGCCATGTCCAGAATGCCCGGCGCGCGATGGCGCCCGGTACGCAACCGCCGCCCCGGTGGGACGCGCGAGCACCGCGGACTGGTGCTGCACGTCCAGGAGGGCGACAACAGTCCGTTCGGCTGGTTCGACAACCCCGAGTCGCAGGCCTCCTCCGACTTCTGGGTCGCCAGGGACGGCCGGATCGAGCAGTACGTGGAGACCGGCGCCGACCTGGCCTGGGCGCAGGCCGCGGGAAACGCGTACTACGCCTCGGTCGAGACCGAGGGCTACCCCGGGCAGCCCCTGACGGGTGAACAGGTCGACGGTGTGGCCAGGATCTACGCCTGGGGCCACCGCGTGTTCGGCTGGCCGCTCGCGGTGGTCGACTCCACCACCGAGCACGGCCTGACCTACCACGGCGCCGGCGGCGCCGCCTGGGGCGGCCACACCGGCTGCCCCGGCGAACTCCGCAGGGCTCAGCGCGGTGCGATCATCGCCCGGGCCCGGGAGCTGCTGGACGACGCCGGGGATCGCCCGGAACCGCCGCCCCCGCAGCAGCCGGCCGCACACCCGGCCTGGCCCGGCCGGTACCTGCGGGCGCAGACCCCGATGCTGCACGGCGACGACGTGCGGCAGTGGCAGCAGCGGATGCGCGACCGCGGCTGGCGGATCGACGCCGACGGCTGGTACGGCCCCGCCTCCGCCGAGGTGGCCCGCGCCTTCCAGTCGGAGAAGGGCCTCGGCGCGGACGGCGTCGTCGGCCCCCGCACCTGGGACGCCGCCTGGACCGCCCCCGTCAGCTGACCCGTCGCCCGGCCCCGGTCCGGCGGCTCCGACCTGACACCCCGGAGCCGCCGGACCGGGTACCCGGCCGCAGACGGTCTCGGCGCCGCCTGGGCTACGGCGGGGAAGTCCCGCCGGTCAGCGTCGCCACGGCGTCGAGGAGGAGCGTCCGGGTGTCCCGTTCGGCCGCGCCGAGCAGGTCCAGGACGGGGGTGGCGTCCAGTGCGGCGGGTGTCCCGACGTCGTCGACGCGGACCACCAGGAGGTTTCCCCGGGCGGCTGCTGCCGCGACCTGCTCCCACCACCCCGGGTGGCCGGCGGTCCGGGCGACGGCCGCGCGGGAGAGCAGCAGGACGGTGCGCTCGGCGTTGCGGACGGGACCCACGGGGAGTCGCGGGCCGGTTTCGGAGTCCAGCAGGACCGTCTCCACCGCGTAGTGCTCGGACAGTTGGCCCTGGATCCACGACGCCCAGGCAGCGTCGGCCCGGGTGCGGCTGAGGTGGACGCCGGGGAGGGCCGAGCGCACCGGCAGGACGGGCAGGCGGGACAGTTGCTGGAAGCTCTCGGCGACGTCCTCCGCGCTGCCCGGCCGGCGGGCCGGGTCCGGGTCGGTGAGGTCGGCGATCAGCTCCCGGACCGGTTCGGAGACTGTGGACCGGAGGTCGGCGAGGACGGCGGCACGCGGGTCCGGGTCGGACGGCGCTGCGGCCGCCGGCGTCAGGAGTGCGCCGGAGACCAGTGCGAGTGCGACCCGGCCGAGGGAGTAGAGGTCTCCGGCGGGCCGGCCGTCCTGACCGTCCTGTCGCTCGGGCGCGGCGTACGGCGCCGCGTGCCACAGGGGTTCGCCGGTCCGGTCCATGGGGCTGGGGGCGGTGATCCTGGCGTTCCCCCGGTCGTCGATCAGGACTTCCTGCGGGGACAGGCTTCCGTGCACCTCCCCGGCCCGGTGCACGGCGGCCAGCGCGGTGGCGATCTGGGCCAGCCAGCGCAGGCGGCGACCGATCGGCACGGTCGCGACGGCCCCCGAGGCGATCGTCCGGGACAGCGCCCGGCCGGTTCCCCAGGCCGACACCGTGTAGGCCTGGTCCGCGTCGATGCCCATGGCGAGCAGCGGCAGCAGGTGCGGGTGGGGCGGGACGGGCCGCAGGGGCTGTTCGGCCAGGACGGCGTTCCGGTCGTCGGCCGCCGGGCGGGTCCTGATCAGGACGGGCGTGTCGCTGCCGATCGCCTGCGCGATCCACAGGCCGTCGAGGTCGTTCAGGATCCGGTAGTCGACGCCCCCGACGGCGAAGGCGGTCAGCGGACGGGGCCGGGCGCCGCCCTCGGACGGCGCCGGTGTCGGCGGGGCGGCGGCGGCCGTCGTGGCGGGGTTCGGCCTGGTGCGGATCGAGTCCGGGTTCCACAGCCGGGGGCGGCGGTCCGCATCGGCGACCAGGACGTGCGGCGCCCCGCTGTGGGTGACGGCGCGGGCGATGTGCCCGTCGGGGACGGCCGTGCTGCCGTACAGGAACCCGGAGGACAGTTCCCAGCGGCGCACCGTGCGGTCGTCGGAGACGGTGATCGCGGTCGCGCCGCCCGCTCCCACGACGAGCTGGGTGACCGGGCCGGTGTGTCCGGTCAGGACCCTGCGGCACCTGCCGTTGTTGGCGCTCCAGACCCGGACGGTGCTGTCGTCGCTGATGGTGACGGCCTGCGGCTGGCCCTGGACGATGTTCAGGGCGATCCGGTTGACCGGCTTGGTGTGACCCGACATCACGATCTTGGACTGCCCGTCGAGCAGGTCCCAGCCCCGACAGGTGCCGTCGGCGGACGCGGTGAACACGTAGGTCCGGTCGTACACGGTGGTCACGGCCGCGTGGGTGACGGGGCCGCGGTGGCCGGTCAGCACGTTCCGGCAGGTTCCGCCGGTGAGGTCCCAGACCCGCGCGGTGCCGTCCGCCGAGGTGGTGATCGCGTGCGGGCGCCGCTCGAAGACGGTGGTGGTGGCGAAGGTGACGGGGCCGCGGTGGCCGGTCAGCACGTTCCGGCAGGAGCTGTCGACGAGGTCCCAGATCCGGGCGGTGCCGTCGGCGGACGCGGTGATCGCGTGCTGGCGGCGATCGAGGACCGCGGTGGTGACGAAGGTGACCGGCGCCTCGTGGCCGGTCAGCGCGTACTCGCGCTGCCACCGCACCATGCTCCAGACCTCCACGGAGCCCGAATCGGTGCACACGAGCGCGTGGGGGTGGCCCTTTACCACCGCGGCCTCGACGTGGCTCACACCCTGCGGGAAGCCCGTCCGCCGGCCGGACCACGGACTGTAGGCGTCCGGCGGCCAGAGCCTGACGCCCCGTCGGTCGTGGACGACGCTGTAGGTCATTCCGTTGGCCGCCACCATGGCGACGCCGAGGTCCGGGAGGACGTCCGCGGCCGTCGCGGACGCGGAAGCCTCGGGCTCGGTCACCGGAGGGTCGGCGGGCTCGGAAGCCGCAAGCTCGGCGGGCTCGGCGGGCTCGGAGACCACAGGCTCGACGGGCTCGGCAGCCGTCGCGGCCGGTTCCGCGTCGCTCTCCAGGCTCACTCCGAGGTGCCGCAGCAGCGCCGGCCCGATGGTGGCGAACGCGGTGCCCTCGGGGACGGGGCCGCCGCGCAGCCGGGGGTCGGCGAGCCAGGCGGGGAAGTCCGGCGAGGTGCCGGCCAGTGAGGTGATCCGGGCGGACACGGCGCGGGTCACGGCGACCAGGCTGCCGGTGGGGAAGGCGGCGAAGAGTTCGTCCTTCACCGCGGCGGGGAAGTCGAACAGCCGCTGGTTGGGCGGGAGTTCGGCGGCCTGCCCGGGCGGGGGCGGGACCGGGCGGAGCAGACCGCCGAGGAAGACCTCGGCCAGCGGCACCGATCCGGCCCGGCCCGTCGGGTCGAGCGCGGACTGGGCCAGCCGCATCACCGGCACGCTGACGGGTGCGAGCGCCGCGAGGTGCGCGGCGAGGCGGTGCGCCGTCGGCGAGACTCCCGCGACGAAGCGCTCCAGCGCGCGGGCCGGTGCCGGTGCGCCGCCGGGGCGGGCCTGGACGCGGGTCGCCGACGGCGCGTCGGCGGGACGGGCGAGGGCGGACGGCTGCCACAGCGGCAGCTCCACCTCGGCGCCGCCGGCGGACAGCAGGCGCGCCCAGTCCGCGAGCGCGGCCGGGGTCAACTCCAGAACGGGCACGGGGCCGTCGGCCGGCCGGCCGGAGAACCAGGGCATCAGCGGGTCGCGCACGGTCCAGGTGTGGTTGGCGGCCCCGCGCCGCTCCGCCCGGACGCTCAGGTGGCGGGCCGCCAGGCCGGTGCCGGCCCACAGCCGTCGGGGCAGCGTGTGGACGACGGCGAGCGGCCCGATCCGGGCCCAGTCGCCGAGAACCCGGCGCATCCGGCCGTCCCGCCAGGCCAGGCCGGCGCCGTCGCTGACGACGATGACCAGGGTCTGCCCGGTCGGGTCGACGACCGCCCTGGTGGGGATGGTGGCGGGCGCGTCGGTGAACGGCCGGGGGCGCAGGGCGATCGGGTCCGGCCCGCGCGAGCGCAGGCCCAGGTGCTGGATCTGGCGGAAGGCGCCGGTGTGCTGGAGGAGGTCGGACAGTTCGGCGACCAGCCGCCGCCACAGCAGCATCGAGACGCCGTCGTCGACGACCAGCAGGCAGCGCAGCCAGCGTTCCCGGGCGGGCCGCAGGACGACGATCGGCTGCCGGCTCTCGGCGATGGCCTCGGCGGACGCCCGCTCGTCGATGAACCGGTGGTGGCTGCTGGGCCGGTGCTGCCGCAGCGGGCGCAGGCTGCGGGCCAGCAGCCGTTCCTGCGGCAGCTCCTTCGGCTCGGGCACGCGGAGACTGTGGCCGCCGCCGCTGCGGCGGGCCCGGTCGGCGGCCGGGCGGGCGGCGGAGTGCAGGGGCAGGCCGTCCGGTTCGGCAGCCGGCGGCGACGGTTCGTCGGGCGACGACTCGCCGCCGCCGGCGGAGTCGTCCGGTGCCGGTGCCGGTGCCGGCGGTTCGGGTCGGCCGCCCATGACGGGCCCGGGCGCGGCCTCCGGCGCGGCCGGGACATCCGGCCCGTCCGCCCCGGCCGCCCCGGCGGCACGGGCCCGGTCGGCCCGGAGCCGGTCGGCGAGCCAGAGCGCGTCGAGCAGGGCGTGGGGGTCGAGGTCCAGCCCGGCCTCGGCGAGGGCGGCCAGGACGCGGGGCGCCGTGTCCGGATGCAAGGGTCAGCTCGTCCCGCCGAGGCTGCGGAGCACGGCCCGCAGCACGTGGTCCTGATTGGCGGGGACGCCGCCGCTGCGCAGGAAGACCGCGTTGAGGAGCTGGTCGGTGGCGAGTTCGCCCTCGGCGCGGCGTTCGAGGAACTCCTCCAGGAGCGCCTCGGCCGCGGGCAGGGCCGCGCTGCCGAGGTGGGTGGTGACGATGTCGAGGAGGCGGTCGCGGTCGGGGTCGGGCAGGTCGAGGCGCAGGCAGCGCCGCAGGAACGCCGGGGGGAACTCGCGTTCGCCGTTGCTGGTGATGACGACGACCGGGAACTCCGTGCAGGTGATCCGGCCGTCCCGGACCGCGACCGGCGCGCCGTCCGGGCCGGCGGGGTGCACCAGGACCTCGCGCGGCGCGTCGTCGTCGGGGTCCCGCCGCAGCCGGGCGAGTTCGGGGATGTCGAAGAACCCGTCCTCGAAGACGGTCAGTAGGTCGTTGGGCAGGTCCAGGTCGCCCTTGTCCAGTTCGTCGACCAGCAGCACCCGGGGCAGTGCGCCGGGCACCAGCGCGGTGCCGACCGGGCCGAGGTGGATGAACGCGCCCGGGTCGCCGCCGGGGTCGTCCGCCCCGCCGCTCGGCCCGCTGCGCAGCGCGCTCTCCCGCAGCCGTCCGATCGCGTCGTACCGGTAGAGCGCGTCCTGCAGCGTGGAGCGGGAGTTGACGGGCCAGTGGAGGACGGCGCCGAGGCCGAGTTCGTGGGCGACGGCGTGGGCGAGCGAGGACTTGCCGGTGCCGGGCCGGCCGGTGACCAGCAGCGGGCGGCGCAGGTGCAGGGCGGCGTTGACGATGTCGGCCTCGGCCCGGCCGAGCCGGTACGGGAACGGCTGCGGCGCGTCCGGGTCGTGGTCCGGGCGGGTGCCGAACCGCCGCCAGGGCGGGGCGGCGGGCAGCGCCGTGACGGCGCGGCGCAGGCCGTCGCCGTGGAAGAGCTGCCAGCCGTCGGGGGCGGTCGCCGGGGTGGTGGCCGGGTTCATTCGGGCGCTCCGGAGGTCGGTGGACGGTCGGCTGGGGGGTGGTCGGTGATCACAGGGCCGGTCGCTCCTCCGGGTCGAACAGGTCCAGGACCGTCGGCGCGGGCCGGTCGGGGTGCTCCTGGGCGAGTGCGGGCCGGACCGGGTGCTTGGCGCCGTCGCCGTGGACGAGTGCCCGGTAGCGGCGGACGCGTTCGGCGAGCCCGCCATGGGTTCCGTCGGGGCCGACCGGGTCGAAGTGGTCGACCGGCAGCGGGCCGGCGGTCTCGCGGTCCCACAGCACCACGGGGACGCCGACGACCAGGCAGATCGCGGCGTACCGGTGCCGGACGGCGGTGTCGGGGCTGCGCACCACGACCCGGGCGGTGCGCTGGTCGTGCTTGACGGCCGCGACCACCTGGCGGGGCTCGCGGTGCGACTCGTCGAGGTGCAGGGCGGGGATGCGGTCGCGGTGCGCCCAGCGCCGGCGCAGCGACCCGGTGCGTTCCGCCTGGCGGACTCCGCTGAGCTCGCCGCCGAGCCGGACCACTACCTGGTGGTTGAGGCCGAGCGGTTCGGGCCCGAAGCCGAGCCCGTACGGGTCGTCGGGTTCGGCGGCGTCCCAGTCCTCGACCGGCAGGCCGAGGTCGTGGGGGTCGAGGAAGAACTCGACGAGGGCCTCGCCGCCGCCGGCGGCCACGATGGCGTGGATGTGCCGGGCGACGGCGTCCGGCGGCAGCGGCTCCGCGGCCTGTTCGGCGGCGGGTCTGGGCCGGCCGCCGTCCTCGTCGATCCACACCTGGCACAGGTAGCGTCCCGGTCCGCTGCCGCCCGCGTGCTGGTAGCGGCTGAGGCCGACGGCGACGCGCGGTCGGGTGGGGGTGCGGGTGGCGCGGGCGGCCCAGTCGGCGGCGTCCGCCCGGTGTTCGAGCAGCGCCGGGTCGGGGATGCCGAGCCGACGGGCGACCCGGCCGGCCCAGTCGTGGTGTTCGTCGGCCGCGGCCGGCCGGGCGCCGCGCAGTTGGGCCGCGCGGTACTCCACCAGCCGCAGCAGCGGTGGCACCCGGGGGATGCCCGGGGCGGCGGACGGCCCGCCGTGCAGGGTCTCCAGATGGGCGATCAGGCCGGGCACCGCGTCCTGTTCGAGGGTGGCCGCGTGTTCGCCCGCGGCGGGCAACCGGACGCCGGCGGGCAGCGGGACGTCCGGCAGCGCGGCCCGGAACGCGGTGCCGAGCGGCAGGTCGGGGACGGGCTCGCCGAGCAGCCGGACCAGCCAGCCGTGCTCCTCCGGCGACAGCAGCGTGGGGATGCCCAGCATCCGGCCGTGCGCGGCGAGGCGGTCGGCGGCCCCGGGGTGCGCGGGGCGCAGGGACTCGCAGAGGGCGGCCAGCGCGCGCGGCGTGTCGGCGAGCACCGTCGCGAGTTCGTCCGGGGCGGGTCCGCTGTCCTCGGCGCCGAGCACGGTGAGTCCGCAGGCGTCGGCCATCGCGCGGGCGTGCCGGCCGCGGAGCGCGGCGGTCGACAGTTCGGCCCGGATGATCGCGGCGAGCCGGCGGTGGCTCTCCTGGCCGGCCGGCGTGGCCGGGCCGTCCGCGGTCGCCGCGGGTGCGGGCGGGAGCAGCAGGTGGGCGGCCGACTCCCCGAGCCGCTCGGCGAGTTGCTCGGCGAGTTGCTCGCGGGCGACCTGCCAGGGGATGGCCAGCCCCCGGTCGTCGTAGCCGGCGCCGGTCAGCTTGCCGACGACCAGGCCGACGACGGCCTCGTCCGCGGGCGACCAGAGCGGGCCGCCGCTGTAGCCGGGGACGATGCCCGGCCCGGTGGCGAGGGCCCGGTCGAGGTAGAACAGCGCCGGACCGCAGGCGGTGACGCTGGTGTCCACGTAGCTCTCGGGGGCCCGGCCGCTGTACCAGGCGCGGACGTTCTGGCCGCGGCGCAGGCTGAGCCAGCGCTGTTCGACGACGCTGGGCGGCGGGTCTCCGTCGAGTTCGAGCAGTGCCAGGTCGCCGTGCCACTCCGGCGTGCCCGCCGTGACGGGGCCGCCGCCCGGGGCGCGCGGTGCGACCCACACGGTGCAGCGGGCGGTGGCGGTGCCGCTGCGGAACCCGAGCCGCAGCGGGGCCGGGCCGGGATCGGACGGGTCGAGCTGGCTCCGGCCGAGCGCGTCGTTGACCACGTGGGCGCAGGTCAGGACGTGTCGCCCGGTCAGGTACACCCCGCAGCCGGAGGCCTGACCGGTTCCGGTGAGGACGGTGGCCAGCGAGGAGAGCAGCTCCCGTTCCGCGGTGTCCCCGCCGGTCCCGAACCAGCCCATGACGCTCAGTCGCCGTCCGGCTGCGCGGGCAGCGCGGGGGGCAGCTTCCAGGTCGCCGAGACGGTCAGGGTCGACTCGGCCTTGCCGCCGACGATGCCGAGCTTGAGGTCGGCGCCGAACTGCACCCCGAACTCGACGGACACCTCGTCCGGGCGCGCCGGGACGGCCGCCACGGTGTCGTGGACCTCCTGCAGCAGCGGCACCAGCGGCCGAAGGGCCAGGCGCAGCGCGTCCCGCGCGAGTTCCGCCGTCCGGGCCCCCGCCCCGCTGGAGACCGGCACGGCCCCGACCAGGTCCGGCGGCCTGCCCCAGTCCGCTTCCGCCGCCCCCTGCGCGCCGTCGGCCGGCCGGGCCGCGACCCGGCCGATCGGGAAGACCCGCAGCATGATCGACGTGTCGTCAGAGAGGCCGAGCTCGATGTACTCCGTCACGCGGACGAGTATGGCGGCGGCCGGACCGACGTGTCGGCAAAACCCAAAAGCCTTTGCAGACCGGTGACTTCACCGTGCTCATGACTACCGGCCGGGTGGTGCAGGGCGGCGAGCGCGCCCAACAGGGCGCACTGCAGGCGCTGTTGCTCGGGGCCGCCGGTTCGACTTCGAACTCCCCGAACACCGGCGGCGCGGGGCGGGCGGAACCCCCGGCGCCCTGCCGGCGATCAGCCCGGTGACCCCGTCGGGGCGAGGAGGGTGTGGAGGGAGCGGTTGTGGTGGCGCAGCCAGGCCCGGTAGGCGGGGTTGACGCTGGCGAGGTCGAGGTAGGCGTGGCAGAGGTCGACCCAGAGTCCGTCGAGTGCCGGGCCGCCGACGGTGTCGGGGCGCCAGGTGAGGAGCAGCCGGACGGCCAGCGGGTCGCCGTGGACGGGGCGCAGGACGGTGCCGGGGCCGGGTGGTGAGGTGGGCTGGCAGGGGCGGACGGCTTCGCCGGAGGCGACGAGTTCGGCGGCGGTGGCGTTGTCGCGGACCTGGACGACCCGCGGGTCGAGTCCGGCGTCGGCGAAGATCCGGCGCAGTGCGGCGTACTCGTGGTCGGCGGTCGGGTCGACCATCCAGGTGTCGTCGGCGAGGTCGGCGAGGTCGACGACCGGTCGGCCGGCGGCGGGGTGGGTCTCGGCGAGGGCGACGAACTGGGGTTCGCGGGCGACCAGCACCCGCTGCTCGGTGCCGGCCGGCACGTGCAGCGGAAAGCCCTCGCTCTCGTGGACGAAAGCGATGTCGAGCTGTTCGGCGGCGACCAGGTGGATCAGGGCGATCGCCGAGATGTCGATGTGGATGGTGGTGTCGGTCTCCGGGAGCCGGTCGTGGATGCGGCGCAGCCAGGCGGGGACGGCGCGGCTGCCGACGCTGCCGATCCGCAGTCGGCGGCGGCCGGGTCCGGCGGCCTCGGCGCGGGCGGCGGCGACGAGGGCGTCCATCTCGGTGATCAGCGGTCGGGCCCGGGAGAGCACCGAGTGGCCGAGGGCGGTGGGGCGGCTGCCGGTCTGTTCGCGGGTGAACAGCCGTCCGCCGAGGGCCCGTTCGATGCGGTGCAGCTGGGTGGTGAGCGACGGCTGGGCCATGCCGAGCCGTCGGGCGGCCTTCCGGACGCTGCCGGTGTCCGCGATCGCGCACAGCACCCGCAGGTGTCGGACGTCGAGCTCCATCACGGGAGCATAGCCAGGCGTCCATTGCTTGCCAAGAGCATGTCAAGAGTAGATCGGCGATCCGTCAAATCAAGGGTTCTGCACGGGTATTGCCCCGAGCTATCGCCGGTTGCCATCTCCGCGCCCCGCCCGCCCTGCCCCAAGCTCGGTGCAACACCTTGCCACCGCGTCCCGGACGGCCTCCCCATGCCCCCGGGACCCGCGAAATGGAGTCCCCACATGAACCGCTCCATGACCGTGCTCGCCGCCGCCCTCGGGCTGGTCCTCGCGGCCGGCACCGCCGCCGTGCCCGCCGCCGCAGCCACCACAGCCCAGGGCTACACCCCGGCCGCGGGCATCGCCGCCAAGTCCTCCGAGGACGCCAACAACAAGGCGTTCTACGAGGCCGTGATGAAGTCGGCCCGTGCCAAGCAGGCGGCCAACCCCTACCTGCTGGCCGTCACCGTCACCTACGACGCCAGCCAGGCCCCGACCTTCCGCACCGTCATATCCCAGAGCGCGCAGATCTGGAACTCCTCGGTCGCCAACGTCCAGCTCCGCTCCGGCACCAACGCCGACTTCCGCTACTACGAGGGCAACGACTCCCGCGGCTCCTACGCCTCCACCGACGGCCACGGCGGCGGCTACATCTTCCTCGACTACGCGCAGAACCGGCAGTACAGCTCGCTGCGCGTCGTCGCCCACGAGACCGGCCACGTGCTCGGCCTGCCCGACCACTACTCCGGCCCGTGCAGCGAGCTGATGTCCGGCGGCGGCCCCGGCACCTCCTGCACCAACCCGAACCCGAACACCACCGAGCGGAGCCGGGTCAACAGCCTCTGGCTGTACGGCCTGGCCGTCGCCGGCTGACCCCCGCCCGTCCAGGACGCCGGCCCCGCCCCGAGCCGGGTCGGCGTCCGACCCGCCGCAGGACCCCCGCCGGCGTCGGCCGCCTCGCCCCGGGAGCGGGCGAGGCGGCATCCGGCGGCCGGTGTCACAGGCAGGGCACCCGGTAGCGGACGCTGCCGTTGAGCCGTCCGACGCGGAACGCGGTGTCGAAGCACCACCGGCCGGCCTGTTCGCTGTCGGCGAGTTCGGGCAGCCGGCGCAGCAGCCGCAGCCAGGTGCGCGCGGCTTCCGCGGGAGTGACGGCCGGAAGGCCGTGGACGCGGAAGTCACGCATCAGCCGGGCGTCGCCGACGCCGTAGCCGTAGGCCTGTCTGACCAGCGGTCCGAGGCGTTCGCGCAGCCGGTACCGCATCACCGCGTCGGGCGCGTAGGCGAGGGTGTAGTCGGCGAGGAGGGCGCGCCAGCAGAATTCGACCTCGTCGCCGCCACCCGCGTAGCCCTCGTCGAACCCGCCCAGGGCGTGGTAGACGTCCGCACGGACGCCGAGGCTGCAGCCCATCGCGAAGGGCAGGTAGTCCAGGGCGACGGGGAGCCGGTCGCGGGGCTGCGGCGTCCGCCAGGAGCGGGCGTGGTGGTTGGCCGTGGTGTACGGGGCCGGGTAGCCGCCGACCAGGTGCGCGGTGCCGGCCGCCCGGGCCATGGCACGGAGCCAGCCCGGTGTCGCGGTGTCGTCGGCGTCGCAGAAGACCAGCACGTCGCCGCGGGCGGTGACGGCGCCGATGTTCCTGGCGTGGTTGATGCCGGGGCGCGCCGAGGCCGCGACGACCCGCAGGCCCGGCAGCCGGTCGGCCCATCGCAGGGCGGTGGCCGCCGTGTCGTCGGTGGATCCGTTGTCGGCGACGATGACCTCCCACGAACCGGTGTGGTCCTGCCGGCTGAGTGCGGCCAGTTGCCCGGGAAGGAGGGCGGCGGCGTCGCGGGCCGGGATGATCACGCTGAGCAGTTCGGGTGCGGGGAGGGCGGACGGGAGCGGCTCTCGGCCCATGGTCACGTCTCCTGCCGCAGCCGGTCCGCCTGGGCCGCGGCGTGCCGCAGCGCCCGGTGCGGTGTCGGGGCCAGGTGGGTCCGCGGCCATCCGTGCCGGTGGCGCCAGGTGTTCCGGTAGCTGCTGATCTTCCCGTTCCGGTCGTCGAGCACGGTGTGGGGGATGCCCAGGAGCAGACAGAGCAGGTGCGCGTGGAGCCGGTCGGTCACGACCGCCCCGGCGCTGCCGAGCAGCCGGCAGCCGCGGCGCAGCTGCAGCCGGGCATGGGCGTCGAAGGCGTCGGCCAGGGCCTCGGCCGACCGGTCGGAGGTGCTCCGGCGGAGGGCGTCGGCCGCCGCCCGGATCGCCGTGCGGACGCTTCGCAGCTGCTCCGCCCAGTCGGGACCGCCGCCTTCACCGGCGTTCCAGTCGGTGCGGTGCACCGTGCGGTCCGGAGCCGGCTCGGCGTGCGGGGCGGCCTCGTGGTCGGTCCGCGCGAGCCACAACAGGCGGCGGTGGGGCGTTCCGGCGGCCGGCAGGTCCTGGAGTGCGAAGACGGAGTCGGGGACGAGGACGCTGCGGGCCGCGAACGCGTCGCGGGCCCGCCGCAGGCTGTGGGCGTCGCGCAGCAGCAGCGTCAGATCGGGGTGCGCGTCGAAGACCGCCCGGGCGCGGGCGAGGTTCCGCGGGTCGTCGAAGTGCACGGATTGCGGGAGTTGGACGATCCGGTGCCGTGGAAACGCGCGGACGACCCGTTCCCGCAACTGCTGGTGGTGGGGCCACAGATCGCCGAGGTTGCCGCCGCCGTGCAGCAGGATGGCGCCGGTCGGCAGGCGCCGGGCGAGGTCGGCCTCCGCGAAGGTGTGCCGGTCGCAGACGTAGGCGAGGTCGACGTCCAGTTCCCGCAGCAGGGCCCGCTCGCCCAGCCAGATCGCGGAGTCGCCGACGTTGGCGTGGTGGGGGAAGTCCACCAGCGCGCACCGGGTGCCCGGCGGGAGGAGTCCGCGGAGCACCGCGGTCGACTCGGCCCCGGCCTTCGCCCGGATCGCGGCCGCCGGATCGACGTCCCGCCGACCGGTCACCGGACGGCGCCCCGGTACAACCGCTGCGCGGCGCTGCGGTGGGCGTGGTCCGCGGCTTCGGCGATGTCGCGCCGTCCACGGGCGGTGGCGTCCTCGGCGAGCGAGCGCATCGACTCCATCGCACCCTCCGAACGCAGCGGGGCCGTACGGAGCCGGTCGAGGTCGAGCACCGTCGGCAGGGTGCGGCAGTGCCGGAGCGAACCCGCCATGTCGAAGGCGGCCATGGTCCGCAGGCACTTCTCGCAGATCCCGCAGTTGTGGGCGGGCCGGCTCAGCCAGCACACTCCGAGGTTCTCCCACACCAGGGGCGAGGCGGCGAGGTGCCGTTCGACCTTGTCGGTGCGGGTGGCCTCGGCGCCGTCGTGCACGATCTCCAGGCCCTCGGTGGACCACAGGTGGTCCAGCAGCGGGTGGGAGCCGAGCGGCGGCAGCCGGCTGTACTGGTCGCTGGCGGCGATCAGGCACCGGCCGAGCAGCCCCTGCAGGGCCAGCGCGACGGCGGCCAGCGCGGCCCCGTGGAACTCCTCCCAGTGCACCAACTCGGCTGTCGCGGCACGGACGTCGGTCTCCACCACCACCGCCGCGCAACCGGATTCGGCAGCCACCCGGCGGACCCGGGAGAGCAGTCGGTCGTAGTCCGCGCCCCGGTGCCGGTCGAAGTTGGCGTGCACCAGCGCGTCGACCGGCCGGTGCCCGGGCCGGCCGTGCCGGTCGCGGTCCTTGAGCAGGCTGTAGAAACAGTCCACCCCCGTGCTGAAGAACAGCCCGACGCCGTCCGCGGACGCCTCCGCCGGAGCCTCCTCCGCCACGGCGAACCGCACCGGCCGCAGCCGTGCTCCCCACCACGCGTGGTAGATCTCCATCGCGGTCTGTGCGGACCTGAGCAGGCGCGGCGAGACCGGGGCGGCGACGGTCAGGTCCTCGCCCAGTGCCATGGCCGGCATCACCAGTGCGGCGAAGAAGGCGTCGCCGCGCACCGGCAGCCAGTCGCGATCGCCGCCGCGCACGGTGAAGGACAGCTGCCGCCCCTCGGGCCACGACGCGGTCCGGACGGTGGCGGACAGCCGCCAGCCGTCCGCCACCGGAGTGCGAACGACGTTGTCAACGAGCACTGGAATCACATCCGTTCACCGAGGGCCCGGCCCCGACCTCCGGGGCCTTCGGGGACCGCGCCGGACAGCAGGAGCCGAAGACCCGTCAGACGATCAGCATCGAGTCGCCGAACTCGTGGAACCGGTACGCGCCGGGCACCAGCTCCCGCCGGTAGACGTCGAGCAAGGGCTCACGGCCGGTGAACGCGGACGTGAGCAGCAGCTCCGAACTCCTGGGCCGGTGCAGGTTCGTGATGAACGCGTCGCAGGCCCGGAACCGGTGCCCCGGGGTGATCCGCAGCTGCGTGGAACCGCTCCCCTCCGACACCACGCCGTCCGGGCCGGTCACCGTCTCCAGGGTGCGCAACGCCGAGGTGCCGCACACCACCACCCGGCCGCCCCTCGCCCGGCGCTCGTTGATCGCCTCCGCGACGGGCGCGGCGACCTCGTAGCGTTCCGCCCGCGGGAAGTCGAAGCCCTCGGTCCGGGCCGCACGGTCCACCCGGTCCTCCGCGGCGACGTCACCGGCGCCGCCCTCGGCGACCCGCTTGCGGAACAGCTCGCGGACGAAGTGGTGCGAGCGGGCGGCGATCAGCAACGTCACCTCGGCCACCGCAACTCCCATGTCCTGCAGCCGATCCAGGACCGCCGGCGTGAAGTGGCGCCCCGCCGAGGGGAAGAGGACCGCCCCGGGGCGGGTGCCGTACACGTTCTGGTAGTACTCCGGGTCGGCGGGCACCTGTTTGAGGTACCCGGGATAGATCGGCTCGGCCAGCCGGTACAGCGTCTCGCCGTCACCGGGGGTGAGCCGGATCTCCCAGACACCGGGCTCGACCTCGGCCACCAGCCGTCCCGCGACCTGGCGTTCGGGCCCCAGCCGGAACTCGGCGCCCGGCCGGCAGACCGCGGCCGGCGCCACCAGGCAGTACCACCCGCCGTCCGGCCGCGGCGAGTGGATGCTCACCGCGACGACCCTGCCCTCGCCGTCCTCCCCGTACAACAGCGTCGGCACCACGCGCGCGTTGTTCAGCACGAGCACGTCCTCGGGCCCGAAGTACGCGTCGATGTCGCGGAAACTGCGGTGCTCCACCTGGGCCGTGCCACGTCTCAGCACGGCCAGCCGGGCATCGCACCGCTCGCCGCCGCGCGCCTCGGGCGGCTCCTGGGCCACCAGATCGTCCGGCAGATCGAACGTGTAGTCATCAGGGTCGTCAGCGGTTCCTGCGGGCTCCATGAGACTCTCCCGTCGTCAGCAGCAGCGCATGCGCCGCCCACGCTATGGGGGCCCGCTCCGGGTGTCCTCCGCACACCGGCCGATCGGACGGTTCCGCCCCCGCGCCGGCCGCACGAGCCGTCCCACCGCGCGAGACCCGTCGCCAACTGCCCCGGGCCGGCGAGGACTCGTCCGGCACCGCCGGGGTTGCAGCCCGCACGACGCAGGCATGGACTGCACGCATGACCGCCCGCACCCTGTACCTGATCGGCTGCGCCGCCCCGCCCGTGCGCGACATCGGCATCGGCATCCGGGCTGCCCAAGCGGCCGACTGGGACGTCTGCGCCATCCTCACCCCCGCCGCACACCGCTGGGCGGACCAGGACTTCCCGGGCCTGATCGACGAGCTCCGCACGCTCACCGGCCACCCCGTTCGCCACCAGTACGGCCTGCCCTCCCAGTCCGGCAGGACGCCCGCTCCCGATGCCCTCCTGGTCGCGCCGTTGACCGCGAACACACTCAACAAGTGGT
>NZ_BMRI01000006.1:228752-235825 GCF_014648555.1 Kitasatospora griseola | reverse complement strand
CCGCCGGGACCTGCGACACGCTCGCCCTCGGCGTGTTGACCGAAGGGATCGGCCTGCGCCTGCCCATCGTCGCGCTGCCGCACTTCAACACGGCCCTGGCCGCACACCCCGCCGTCCGACGCAGCGTCACCGTCCTGCGGGAGGAGGGAGTGACGGTGCTCCTCGGAACGAGCGGCTTCACGCCCCACCCGCCGGAGCGGGGGAACGTCGCCGCCTACCCGTGGGCGACCGCCGTCGCCGCCCTGCCGACGAGCAGGTGACCGACCCCGTCGGTCGGAGATCAGCCCCGCAGGTGCTCGTACGCGGCCCGGGCGTCCAGCAGCGGCGGCACCACCGAGCGCCGTGCGGACGGGCGGGCGGCGCCGCGGAGGACGGCGGCGCGGACCTCGGCCGGGGTGGCGTGCGGGAAGCAGGACAGCAGCAGGGCGAGGGTCCCGGTGACGAAGGGGACGGCCACGCTGGTGCCCGAGAGGACGAGCGGGCGTTCGGCGGGGTTCAGGTGCACCACGGCCCGTCCCGGTGCGCCGACACCGCGGGCGCCGATCGAGCCGCCGAGGTTGGACAGGTCCATCGGGCGGCGCAGGCTGTCGTACCCGACGACCGGGATGGTCCAGGGGTGGCGGGTCAGCACGGAGCTGCCCAGCCGGCCCTGGTTGCCGGCCGCGACGACGGTGAGTACGCCGCGCGCCGCCGCGTGGTCCAGGGCGGCCGTCAGCTCGCGGTGCCCGCTGCTGGACGGCCGCTCGGGCGCGACGCTCAGGTTGAGCACCCGGGCTCCGGCGTCGACGGCCTGGACGACGGCGGCGGCCAGCTCCTCGATCGAGGCGTCCAGCGGGGTGGGACAACCGGCCGGTGCGGCAGGCGGGTCGGCGCGGTGGCCGGCGAAGACGGGGCGGATCAGCAGCGTGCAGTCGGGGCAGATGCCCGGCGACGGCGAGGCGCGGTCGGCGCTCAACACGCCGGCGACGAAGCTGCCGTGCACACAGGGGCCGTCGCCGGCGGTCGCGCAGACCGGCCCGCCGGCGGCGTTCGGACGGCCGGGCAGAACATGCAACCGCCGCCCGGCGAAAGCGGGTTGTCCGACGGCGACCAGGCCGTCGAGCAACCCGACGGCGACCTCCGGCCGGCCGGCACTGCGCGCCATCAGCGGCACCAGCCCGACCAGATCGAGCGGCCTCACCCGTTCGAGTCCGGCGGGCAGAGGGCGTGGCAGTTGCTCAAGCAGGTCCGGCACCCCCGGCTGAACGGATGATTGCTGCAGGACAGGAAGCAGGTGAAACGGCACTTGGTGACGCAGAACGGGCTGATCGAAGACCCCGCGCCCCTGCCCGACCGTGCGGACGGCACCAGGGTGTTCACACCTGCCGGCCCACCCCGGGACGGTCCGGGGCGGTAGTGCCCCCGGCTCCGGTAGACCGCCGCTTCGGCGGTGAAGCCTGGCATCCTCATCGGTACACACCTCGTCTCAGAACAGATTCACACTGTCGGTGGGCCCAGGCAGATATCCATGCAGGGGGTGAAGCACACGTCGCACTGCTCGCTGAGCGGGTTGTGGCAGAACGGCCGGCATCGGTTCTCACACCGCCGGGCGCAGACCATCTCCTTGTCGAGGGTGCCCGTCCGCTGGACGGCTCCAGCCTGTGGCACCATGCCCGGCTTTCCCTGTGCCTGGGCGCCGTACCCCGTCCAGCACTCTCCGCTGCCTCGGTGGGTCACCGTGTCCGCGGTGAAACCCGGAATGCTCATCGTCGCTCACCTCGTCTCGGCCGGTGGCCGGTCGGTGGCCGGTCAGCGGTCGTAGTAGGGCGTCAGTTTCGTCACCACGAAGGGGAACTCCTCGGTGCAGTCGAGCCGCACGAAGTACTTCTCGGTGACGTCGTTCCGGCGGTGTGTGTAGGAGAGCACCACGTCGAGGATCCGGCGGGCGCCGCTCAGCCTGGAGTCGAAGACCTCGACCGCGCTGAGCGCGGAGTCGGCCGCGAACGCCGCCACGGTCCGGTGGTAGATCTTCTCGTACCGGACGGCCAGGTAGTTGAGCGCGCGGTGCTCGTCGGTGTCTCCGGCGTTGTCGCCCATGTGCAGGATCCGCCTGAGGAGTTCGTGGGAGGCGGACTCGAACCGGTCGGCCGGGATCGCTGCGGGCCGCTCGATCGCGCGGATCAGCTCCGCGCCGTCGAAGGAGTAGAGCTGGTCGAAGAAGACCACGGGGAGTGTCAGGCCGTTGCAGAGCGACGGCGGCGCCAACGGCCCCCGCAGGCCGATCACCACGTCCAGGTCCGTCGGACGCGGGTCGGGCCGGACGGCGTCCACCAGCAGCGCGACGTCGGCCGGATCGCGGGGGCGCAGCAAGTAGGTGTCGATGCCCTGGATGTTCAGCACGTAGCACAACTGCCGTGCGAGGTAACGGTTCTCGGGCCGGGAGATGATCGAGTGCACGGTCTGGCGGTCGGTCAGCCCCGAGGTCTCCGCGCGCCCGACGGCCTGCGCCAGCTCCTTCTCGACCCCCAGGCTCGGGAAGCGGAAGTCGACCTGGCCGATCGCGTAGACGAAGGTGGGCCGGTCCGATTCCCGTTGCCCCTCGGTCGTGTCGGCGCCCGAACCGCCGCACCCGCAGGCCGGGACGACCGGCGCGGACGCGGGTTCGAGGCGGCCGGGCGGATCCGTCCAGCTGCCGCGGAGGTCGGGGTCCGGTGCCGACTGCCGTTCGTCCGGCGGTGGTTCGGGCACCTGCCGGTCCGCTCCCGGCGCTTCCGGGGGGCGGCTCTGCACCGGCTCGCTGAAGTCCTGGTCCTGTTCCATCGCTGGCTCCTCGGAGGTCAGTTCCGCTGCCGACGACTCGGCCCACCGGACACGACCAGCAGGCGGTTCAGCGCGGCGGCACGCCGCTCGCACCCGCCGCAGGGCCGGATGCCCAGCGTCGAGGTGACCCGTTTGACGGCGTCGCCGAGCCCGATGTCCTCGTCCGTGACGAAGCCCGGCAGCCGGACCCGCCGCGGCGCACTCCCGGCGGTCTGTTCGCGGCGGTCGCGCCTCTCGCCCGTCGTCATGTCGGACACTCCTCACCTGGTGGGGACGCAGGACACCACCCGCACGCCGAGACCGTTCCGGAGACCGTGACCCACCCCACCGGACGTGCACACCCCCGACGTCCCGCACTTCCAGGCTGCGTCCGCGCCCCCGCCCGCGCACCTCGGCGGGCCGCCCTGGCCTGGAGAGCGAGGGCTCCGGGCCCCACGAGGCCGAGACGGGAGGATCCGCCATGACCATCCCCGGTTTCCGCGCCGAGGCCGCCGTCCGACTCCGCACCGGGGCGCACCGGCCCCGCGGCCGGCCCCGCGCCGCGCCCGCCGACCGGATCGCGCCGATGTTCACGCAGGAGCAGCTCGACCTGATCAACGCGTGCGAGCACTCCTACGACATCTGCGAGCAGGGGTGCGACCCGCTCCAGGACGACTTCGACGCCTGGCAGCCGTGCAACACCGACTGCCTGCAGTCGTGGAGGATCTGCATGAACCCGGATCCGGGTTCGCAGTGAGCAGCGTCAACCGACGAGGTTCGCCGCCCGCGAGGCGCGGGTGACTTCGTCGTACCAGTTCACGAAGGCGGGCCCGTGCTCGCCCGCCAGGTCGGCGTGCACGCTCCGGCACAGGCTGCGGAACGGGGCCGGGTCCCAGCTGCGGGCCTGGGCGGACAGCGGCGCTTCGTGCAGGTTCCCGAGGGCGAACCGGCGGTCGAACCCGTAGGCGAAGGGCACGACCGTGCCGTCCGTCTCGACCACGAGCGGTGACAGCCAGGAGCTGAGCCGTTCGACCGGCCCGTCTCCCCGAACGTCGCCGTCGTCGAGCAGGAAGCGGTCGGCCTGGGACACGAGGTTCCCGCGTTCCACCAGGTCGAGCTGGATCACGAGGTCCGTCGAGGTCCGCAGCCGCGCGGCCTCCAGCACCGAGAAGAGCATCTCGGTCACGTCGGGCACCGCGTCGGGAAGGGCCTCCACCGCGTTGCCCTCGGCTTCGAGCGGGTGGATCTGCAACAGGGTCGCCCCTGCGGCGACGGCGAAGTCGGCCACCCAGGCCAGCTCGTGGATGTTGAACTGGGTCAGGGTGAAGATGAAGCCGAACGGGATCCCGGAGGCCCGGACCAGCGGGAGCCTGCGCTCCATGGCCGTGAAGCTCCGGGGATCCCGGCGCATCCGCACGTGACTGTCCGGCACGCCGTCCAGCGAGATTGCCAACACGTCGACCAGACCGGCCAGTTCGGACAGCCGGCGGCCGGTGAGCAGCATGCCGTTGCTGGTGACGGTGGTCCGCATGCCGTGCGAGCGGGCCGTTCGCAGCAGCTCGTCCAGCGGCCGGTAGAGCGTCGGTTCACCCCCGGACACCCCGAGCACGTCGTACCCGAGGGCCGCTGCGTCGGCCACCGCCCGCTGCAGGACGGGCAGTTCGGTGGTCTCCGCGACATCCGGCCCGGAGGAGGAGTAGCAGTGCAGGCAACGGAGGTTGCAGCGCCGGGTCGGGTGCACCTGCAGGAAGGCCCGGCCGGGAAGAGTCATCGGGGTGTCCGGTCGGGGATCAGTGGACGAGGTTGCCGGACCCGACGGCCACCTCGATGATCTGGGCGTCGACGACCGGCGGGAGTCCGCGGGTCAGCACGGTGAAGGCACTGTTGTGGGCGACGTTCGTCCGGTGGGCCAGGTCCACCATCTGCTGGACCACCGACCCGATCTGCGCGCCCTGGCTGTCGCTGTCGGCCCGGAACGTGGCGTGCAGGCCGTCGGGGCGGGGGATGCCGCGGATGAGGATCCGCTCCAGGACGAGCTCGGACGTGATGTCGGCGAGGCCCGAGACGAACTCGTCGCTGATCGGCTGGCCGGCGTCGCGCCAGGCCTGCAGCAGGGCCTCGGATCCGCGCTTGGCGTTGGTCATCGCTGTCCTCCGGTGACGGGGAAGGGGGAAGGGGGAGTCCCGGGGGGAAGTCTGTGTGCGACTCGCCGGGCCGGACAAGCCACCACGCGGGTGAAGAAGGCGACGTCGGGGATGGTGGGGCGAGCGATGTCGACCGTGCCGGTGATATCAGAATGCGATCATTGTTTTTCGGCTTCGATTTCGGATCACCCTATCGGGGAGTGGCGTTGTTCGATTTTTGGGCGCAATGATTCACTTCGCCGCCCCGGGCAATTGCACGTGGGATTGCCCGGGTCGCTGATCTGCGGAGGTCCGAAAAAGTATGACTGGCGGACCGGCGGGCGGGATTCATCGGAGAGGAGACGTGCCGTGGACGTTGTCGGAGCGTTCTACAACGGAATGCCGGCGGACGGCATCGACTCGCCCCACCCCTGGCAGGTGGCGCAGAAGAGTCAAGGTTCCGGCGAGTGCGTGGAGTTGCGTCGCCTGGCGGACGGTCGGGTGGCCGTGCGGCAGAGCAAGGACCCGTCCGGTCCGGCGCTGATCTTCACACGGGCGGAGATCGACGCCTGGCTCGACGGCGCGAAGCGGGAGGAGTTCGACCACCTGTTGGCCTGATCGAAGGGGGTTTCCCCGCTCCGGGAAACCTCCGGTATGACGCAGTGGCCCTCCTTGTGCCAAGCTTGCCGATCTAATTGGCTTGTGCAAGGGGGGCCCTTGTGGTCGCTGACATGTTCGACGGCGAATATTCGAACGAAAATGTGATCCCGATTTGCCGGGGTCGTGACTCGGGCGCGCCGGAATGGTCTGTTCCCGCCGCGCAGGTCGGCATCGACCTGCGCCGGAATGGTCTGTTCCCGCCGCGCAGGTCGGCATCGACCTGCGGGTGCTGCGCGGCGGGCGGACCTTGGCGTGGGTGGCGTCACGGGCCCACATCTCGGTGTCGAAGCTGAGCCGGATCGAGAACGGTCAGCGCCGGCTGAACAACCCGGAGGACGTCGCCCGCATCCTCGACGCCCTGGAGGTGGAGCACGGGCCCCGTCGCGCACGCCTGACGGAACTCGCGGCCGCCGCCTCGCAGAAGAGCCAGCCCGGCTTCCACCGGGACGCCGGGGCGGGCGCGCAGCAGCGGCTGTCCGGGATGGTGCAGGAGGCCCGGCAGCTGATCGCGGTCGACTCCCAGGTGGTTCCGGGCGCCCTGCAGACCAGGGCGTACATGGAGGCCGTCACCAGGGCCACGCTGGTGCGCAGCCGGCAGCACGAGGTGCCGGGCGTGGTCAGGTCCCGCCTGGTGCGGCAGCGGGTGGTGTTCGAGTCGGGGATCCGGGCGGTGTTCTGCATGCAGCAGGCCGCGCTGCACCGGGTGATGGGCAGTCACGCGCTGATGGTGGACCAGCTGGAGAAGCTGCTGGAGTACACCGAGACGCCGAACATCGGCGTCCGGATCATCCCGGTCGAACTGCCGCTGGCGCTGCAGGTGACGAACCTGACCAAGCTGGACTTCGACAAGCCCGGGACGATCACGGAGCTGATCTACGTGGAGACCGGCGACCGGGAGGGCCACTACTACTACCCGGACCGGGCGGAGGGCTCGGCGGGCTTCGAGGACTACAAGGAGATCCTGAACGACGTCGCGCTGCGCGCCCGCCGCCGGGAGCCCAGCCGGGAGCTGATCCGCGCCGCGATCGCCTGGCACGGCGAGCGGGCGGGGAGCCGGCCGGCGCAGTGAGTGCGGCCGGGCCCGCGCATCGGCGGGCGGTGTCACAGGACGACGGCGAGTCCGCCGAACTCGATCCACTCGTCGGTACGTTGCCGCGGGTGGACGTCGCGGTCCGGACGCCAGTGCGTCACGTCCAGGAGGCCCGGCTCCTCGATCCGCAGCCGGTCGAGGTCGAAGAACGCCCGCACCTCGCTCTCGGTGCGCACCCGGCCCCACTTGCCGCCGGTGCCGTCCCGCATGAGACGGGTGACGTCCTCGCGCATCCGCTCGTCGTCGCTGACGAGCTGGCACACCACGACGACGCTGCCGGCGGGGAGCGCGTCGACGGTGCGGCGGATCATGGCGGCCGGGTCCTGCTCGTCGGTGAGGCAGTGGGTCACCGACACGAACAGCGCCGCGGTGGGTTCGCGCAGGTCGATCAGGGAGCGGAAGTCCGGGTCGGCGAGGATGTC
>NZ_BMRI01000006.1:188848-228725 GCF_014648555.1 Kitasatospora griseola | reverse complement strand
CGCGGTCCGGGTCATGTCGGTCTTCAACAGGGCGACCTGCGGGTTCTCGTCCAGCAGGAGGCCGCTGTAGGCGTGGACGTGCGGATCGTCGTCGATGTAGACGACCCGGCACGACCCGTCGACGCGCTGGGCGACCTGGTGGACGTTGTTCCGGGTGGGCAGCCCGGAGCCGTGGTCGACGAACTGCCGGATGCCGTAGTCGCGGGCGATGACCTCGACGGCGCGGCACAGGAACGCCCGGTTGTTCAGCGCGAGTTCCCTGGTGCTGGGGGCGATTTTCAGCAGTTGCTCGACGGCGGCGCGGTCGGAGGGGTGATTGAAGCGCCCGCCCAGTAGATGGTCGTACATTCTCGCGGCGGTCGGCCTGCTGACGTCGATCCCGCCCGGTAGTGAATCGGTCACCCGTTCCCCCTTCGAGCCGTCCAAGTGCGGTGACTGCCACCGAATGTGACGACCCGTCATGCTATCGGCCGGGCATGGCGAAGCGGCATCACCCGCCGGGGTGTTGCCTGGCGCAAGCATGGCGAGCCCCGGCGCGGGCCGTGGCGCGCGCCGCGCCGGCGCACCCCCGGGGGGACGGAGTGCGCCGGTGGCGGCGGCCGGGCGGCTTCGGCGCCGGGGCCGCTGTGGGGCCGGGTGTCGGTGTCAGGCGGTGGGGCGGCTCCTCGTTCCGGTGAGCAGGCGGCGGGCGGTGCGCAGTTCGACCTGCAGCTGGGGTTCGCCGAGTCCCATCAGCTCGGCCGCCGCGCCGGTCGGCATCCCCAACTGCTCGTGCAGGAGCGCGGCGTCCGCGGCACGGGCGGGCAGGGTCCGGTGCAGCGCGTCGGCGCCCGGGCGGGCCGAGCGCGCCAGGGCGTCCGCGACCGCCTCGCCCAGCACCCGCCAGGCGAACGCGTCCGGATCGGAGGCCAGCACTGCGGGCCAGCTCAACTCGGTGCGCCGCAGGGCCTGTTGGACGACCCGGCGGCTGAGGTCGGCATCGCCCAGGCGGGCGTGGGCGTACTGCTCGTACGGGTGGTGGCGCAGCTGGACGAACGCCGCGTACCCGAGTGCGGGCGCGGTCCGGTGACCGGACACCGTGACTCCTTCGGCGTCAACTCGGCGGAAAGGAACCGCCGTTCGAGGCGGGGGCGCGGGGCGGCACGGCCCGGCGCGCGGACGGCGCCCCGCGCGCAACGGCGCGCCGGGGCGCAGGGGTCGGCCGGGCGCGACGCCCGGCCGGCCTCCGGATCGATCAGCGCCGGTCGAGCAGCACTCCGCTGACCTGCGCATCCTGCGCGATCCGCAGCAACGCCAGGACCAGCGTCACCCGTTCCCAACCGATCGGCCCCTCACCGGCCGCCGCCCACAGCAGCGCCGGAACCGCCAGCAGTGCGCCCAGCCGCGCGGAGAATCGGACCGCGCGCAGCCGGGGCAATCCCTCACTCAACCTCCACACCCTGCTAGCGTGTGGAGCCATCGACGGCATGATCGCTCGATCCCGAGCGGGTCCTTCAAGCATCTCTCAGAGTCCTTGCTGTGAATGGCCCTTCGTCGTGGTCGGTGTTCGCCTCACCGACCACGACAACCCACCGCACGGTGAGTTCCGGCCTGGACACGGAACGCTACCTCCGGCCCGTCGGTCGATCGCACCAAAACGCCCCTTGTGCAAACGCAGGCAAAAGACCGCCCGGAATGTCGGGCTTGTCCTGCACGGCCGTCAGCGGGCTCGACGGGCTCGGTGGACTTCAGTGGATGAGGCGCAGCACGAGGGTCGAGTCGACGGTGGCCTTCCCGGCCGCGACGCCACAGCCGGTGCCGGTGCTGGTGCCCACGGCGTGGACGGTGTCGCCGGCGAAGCGCGTGCTGTCGGCGGTGACGGCGCCGTCGGCGATCAACGAGGCGGTGCCGTTCGCCGTCACGACCTTGCCCTTGCCGTAGCTGACGGTGGAGGCGGTTCCGTCGTTCCACCGGACGGTGGTGGAAGCGTCCTCGTCGCCGTCGCACTCGGTGTCCGACACGGCGACGGACCGCGCGAAGGTCCCGGCGGCGACGGGCGCGCCGGCGGCGTCCACGCAGGTCGCGGTGCCGGTCATCGCCAGCGTGCCGGAGCCGCGAACCTCGGCCCCGTGACCGTGGAGGACGCACGTCGCGTCGGTGGTGGGCGGCTGGAAGCGGGCCGAGGCGTCGACCATCAGCGGGACGGCGGCGAACAGCGGAGCGGTGGCCAGCAGGGTGCCGCGGAATGCGGTGTTCATGAATGTTCCCCCTGGTGTTCCGGTGCGTGCGGTGGCCGCGTCGCAGGGACAACGACCGCCGGACGCACCGGTTTCCGGCAGTCCACCGGACGGGTGGCGCACTGGGCCGAACGGCGGTACGGCCACGACGCCGGGGCGACGGCGCGGTGGGGCCGCTCCGGAGCGGCCCCACCGCGCCGGATGCTCAGAAGGTCAGCGCGGTGGGCTGGGCGTCCGGGCGCATCGCGGCGTCGGTGCCGCCGTCGACGAACAGGGTGGCTCCGGTGGTGAAACGGGCCTCCGGCCGCAGGAACTGGTGCACCCAGAAGGCGATGTCCTCGGGGCGGCCGAAGACGCCCAGCGGCATCGGGGTGGGGAAGTCGTCGGCGTCCGGCTCCTCGCCCGCGCCGGTGGAGCCGAGCATCAGCGGGGTGATCACCGCGCCCGGGGCGATGACGTTGAGCAGCACGCCTTCGCGGGCCCACGACGGCGTGACCGCCGTCCGGCGCACCCAGCGGGCCAGCGCGAACTTGGAGGTCGCGTAGGCGGAGATGCTCGGCGCGGACTGCCCCAGCTCGGCGGGGAGCGCCGCCTGGGCGGACCGGGCGTGGTCGCGGGCCGCGTCCTCGTCGCCCGCGAGCAGCAGGTCGACCAGCTTCTCGTCGATCATCGGGACGGTGGTTGAGGAGTTGGAGCCGATCACGACGGCGCGCCCCGCCGAGGAGCGGGCGAGCGCCGGGCGCAGGCCCTCCAGCAGGGCGACCGGGCCGAAGTAGTTGATGGAGGCGACCGCGCCGGCGTCCTTCATCGCGGGTCCGACGCCGGCCACCGCGGCCACGCCGTCCAGGAGCCCGCCGGAGGCGTCCAGGATTCCCTGGACGGCGGACCGGCGGCCCTCCGCGGTGCCGAGGTCGGCGGTGATGTCGGCGTCGTGGAGGTCGACGCCGATGACGGTGTGCCCGTTCTCCCGGAGGACGGCGGCGCTGGCGGCGCCCATTCCCGAAGCGGAGCCGGTGACGGCGTAGATACCCATGGTGCGAGCCTTTCGATCACTGTGCGCGGGGGCGCACGGGACTGGCCGGGACGTCCCCTCGAACGTCTGCCAATCGGAGTTCAATCACTGATTGGATGGTAACCCGAGCTCACGTGATGCAATGGCGGCATGCCGGACGAACCAGCCCAGAACCCGACCCAGACCCCCGACCCCGCCACCACCCGGGACCGGCTGCTCGCGGCCGCCGAGCGGCTCTTCCTCCAGCGCGGGGTCGGCCAGGTCTCGGTGCGGGCGATCAACGCGGAGGCCGGACTCAACCCCGGCGCGGTGCACTACCACTTCGGCTCCCGGGACGGCCTGGTCACGGCACTCCTCGGACGCGAGCTGCTCCCGCTCTGGCACGACCGGCTGGAGGCCGCCACCCGGCACCCCGCCACCACCGGGCCGGCGCAGGTCCGGACCCTGGTCACGGCCGTCGCCGAACCCTTCGACGAACTGGTGCGCACCGAGCGCGGCCAAATGCTCTGCCGCCTGCTCGCCCAGACCATGCTGGCCGCCGACCGCCCGCTCAGCAGCTCCCCCTGGGCAGGCACCGCGCCGTTCGAGGTCGTCCTCGGCCGTGCGATGCCCGACCTGACCGTCCACGAGATCACCGACCGCTGGCGGCTCGCCTTCACTGCCCTCCTGGAGACCTACGGCCGCCCCCTCGCCACCGACGCGGCGTCCGCCCCCGTCCCGCCCTTCCCCGAACTCCCCACCGTGGTCGCCTTCCTGACGGCGGGACTGACCGCGCCCCGGCTCGACTGACGGGGAGTCGGCCGGCCCTCTCCGGCCCGGCCCGCGGGTTACGGCGTGTCCTCGTCGGAGGGGGCGAGGTGGGCGGTGATGACGAAGTTGTCGACGGCTGGGGTGTCGTCGGGTTTTTCGAGGCAGGTGAGGACGACCAGGCGGCCGGGGACGTCGGCCCAGATGGTGGTGGCGGTCGGGAGGTCGGTCTTCGGGATGGTGGTGGCCCGGTCGACCAGGTAGTGGGTGCCGCCGGCGTTGATGGTGGCGCCGGGGGCGAGTCTGGAGGCGCCGGTGTCGAGGGCGAAGAGGTAGTTGCCGGGGCCGACTGCGCCCCGGCGGAGGGAGTGCATGGCGATGTAGACGGTGCCGGCCTCGGGGGCGGTGGGGGTGCCGAGGTTGGTGATGCGGTAGGCGGAGGTGAAGCCGGGCGGGACGACCGATCCGTCGACCTCGTTCATGGTCCCCAGGGGCACGTCGAGGCCGACCGAGGGGACGATGAACCGGCCTGCGCCGTCCGGTTCGGCGTCCTGTTCCCGCTGCTGTCCCGGGAGCGGGGCCGCGCCCGGGTCGAGTCGGACGGGCTTGCCGTTCATGTCGACGCCGGCGACCTGTCCGGCGGGTGGCGCCGGTCGGGGGTGGGGGAGGGCGTGGCGGTCGAGCAGTCCGGCGGCGGCGAGCAGCAGGATCAGCGACCCGGCCCGCAGTGACCGACCGGCGGGGGTGTCGCGGTGGTGCACCGTCATGGGCGTTCGGCCTCTCTGCGACAGGTGCGCCCGCCGGCCCGGGAGGGCCGGCGGGCGGTCGGGCGGTGTGCCGGTGGGTCAGGGGCGGCGCCTGCTGCGCAGGAGTGCGGTGGCGGCCAGGACGGCGGCGGTCAGGAGTACCGCAGCGCCGGTGACCGGCCAGGCCAGGGGCGAGGCGATGGTGTCGGCCAGTGAGCCGCCGGTGTTCACCTCCGGGCCCTCGGGACGGTGGCCCGGAGGCCGGGTGGGCTGGTGCGTCGGCCGGTGGGTGGGGGGCGGCGTGGGGCCGGCCGGCGTGATCGGCAGGGAGGTGGTGGCCGGTTCGGAGCTGAAGGTGGCGCCGTCGGGCAGCAGGCCGGAGGCGGTGGCGGTGTTGCGCAGGGATCCGCCGGCGGCGATGTCGGCCTCGGTGACCGTGTAGGTGGCGGTGCAGTGGGTGGAGGCTCCTGCGGCGAGGGTGCCGCCGAGCGGGGTGGGGGCGCAGGTGATCGGGCCGGGGGCGCCGGTGCCGGAGAACCCGGTTTCGGCGATCGTCAGGGCGCCGAACGGCACGTTGCCGGTGTTGTGCACGTCGAAGGCGTAGGTCACGACATCACCGGCCTCGGTGAGTTCGTCGACCGGGCGCCCTTCGGCGTTCGTGGCGGTCGCGGTCTTGGCGAGGGTCAGCCCGGGAGCCGCCGCGTCGACGACGATGGTGTACTCGCGGGTCGAGGTGCCGTCGACGGGGTCGGAGACCTGGACGACGAACGTGTAGCTGCCCGCCGTGGTGGGGGTGCCGGTGATCGTCCCGTCCGGGTTCAGCGTCAGCCCGGGCGGGAAGTCGCCGGAGAGGACGGTCCAGGTGAGGTCCGGGTCGGGGTTCTCGGTGACCGCCTCGACCACGTCGGTGTAGTCGACGCCGACCGTCCCGTTGTGCAGGGACGGGGTGATGATGCAGGGCGGCTGGGTCAGGCCCCCGAACAGGTTCTGGTTCCAGCCGGAGAAGGTGTTGCAGATCAGGGTGGTGGTCGCGGCGGCGCCGGAGTAGCCCGCGATGCCGTAGCCCCAGAAGTCGCGCAGGGGCGGCTGGATGGGCGACCGGGTGATGTCGTTGTACGAGATGGTGATGTTCGTACCGCCGGTGACGTTGATCCCGACGTCGGCGCCGTTCGGGCCGGTGATGCTGTTGTGATCGACCGTCACGTTGTTCGCGGTGAACAGCAGCATCCCGGTGGAGCTGCTCACCGAGTTGTTGGCCGTGTACGTCACCACGGTGTTGTCGGTGAAGGTGCCGCTGGAGTTGAAGTACTGCACCGAGTTCTGCGCGATGTTGCCGGTGATCGGCGGCGCGGGCAGCGGAATGGCCATGTCCGGCGGGCCGAGGGTGGAGCCGGTGACGTTCATGGTCGCGGTGCCGTTGGCGGTCAGGCCGTTCTTCTGGAAGTCCGACACGTGGACGCCGGTGACGGTCACGGTCCGCGGGCCGCCACTGGTGGCGTCCACGTTGATCGCCTGGCCGAAGTTGTAGGTCTGGTGCCGGGTGATCCCGGTGACCGTCACGTTCGACAGCGACCCCGACGCGGACAGGAACCTGATCCCGAAGTACGGGGCGTTCGTCCGGGAATCGGCCGGATCGCGGGGCAGGTAGTCGCCCTGGACGGTCAGGTTCTCGATGTTCATCGTGGTGGCGCCGGCGGCGTTGCCCACCACCGGACCCAGCAGCGGGTCGGCCAGGGAAGGGTCGGTCGCGGTGATCGTGTGGCCGGCGCCGTTCAGGGTGTACCCGTCGGGGACGGTGAGGTTGTCCGTGGTGGTGCAGTCCCCGGTCAGCGTGATCGTCGTGCCGGAAGTGGACGAGGCGGTGCACACGGTGCGGATGTCCACCGTCGCCGCCGAGGCGGGGGTCGCCGTCAGGATCGGCGACCCCGCCACCGCGACGCCGCCCACCGCAGCGACTGTTAACCGGCGGCGCAGGCCGGACCACCGTCCTCGTGGGCGCAGGCGCGCGGGCGCGGCCGTGGTGACTGAGTGTGACGCTCCGATAATCATCATGTGACAACCTCCCCGGGCAGGCTAGGACCATGACAAACCGGGCAGAAGTCGACACACCGGACACTCGGTCACCCGGCGCGTCATTCACCCGGTGGGGTGCGGGTGCTGACCGGGGCGCGGGCGCTGGGCGGGAACGGTGCGGTCGGCCTGGAGGTCGAGGAGTTCGCGGAACAGGCCGTCGCAGTGGGCGAGTTCGTCCCAAGTGCCGGTCTGGACGATGCGGCCCCGGTCGACCACGATCACCCGGTCGGCGAGGCGGGCGTTGGCGAGGTTGTGGGTGACCAGGAGGGTGATCCGGCCGGGGGCGAGGGCGCGCAGGGAGTGCAGGATGCGGTGCTCGGCGCGGGGGTCCAGGTCGGAGGTCGGCTCGTCGAGGATCAGCAGGCCCGGGCGGCGGGCGGTGCGGAAGAACGCGCGGGAGACGGCGCCGCGCTGCCAGCCGCCGCCGGAGAGTTCCGCGCCGCCCTGCCAGCCCTGGGCGAGCAGGGTCCGCCAGCCGGAGCGCAGCCGGGCGACGGTCTCGTCGAAACCGGTCAGGGCAGCGGCGGCGGCGACCGCCGGGGCCGGGTCGCCGTCGTACTGGCCGAGGTGGACGTTCTCCGCCGCCTGCAGCGGCCAGCGGGCGAACTCCTGCGGGACGCGGGCGACTTGACGGAACAGCGCGTCGGCGTCGAGGTCGCCGATCGGGACGCCGTCCCAGCTGATCCGCCCGCCGCCGGGCTGCGGCAGGTACAGGCCGGAGAGCAGCTTCAGGAAGGTCGACTTGCCGGAGCCGTTCTGCCCGATCACCGCCACCACCTCGCCCTGGGTGAGCGTCAGGTCGATGCCGCGCAGCGCCGGTTCCTGCTGCCCGCCCGGGTAGGTGTAGGTCAGGCCGGTGACCTCGATGGTCTTCGGCGGGCCGGGGACGATGCTGCCGCGGGCGATCCGGTGGCCGCCGGCCTCGTCCAGGAAGGTGAAGTAGTCGTCCAGGTAGAGCCCCATCCGGTACAGCCGGGCGCCGTTGCCGACCATGCCCTGCACGCCGCCGGCGGCCGTGCGCAGCGCGAACGTCGCGGAGCCGGCCGCGGCCAGGCCGATCCGGCCGGAGGAGACCAGGTAGAGCAGCGCTCCCCACATCAGCGCCGCCCCGGCGCCGGTGCCCAGCGCGGCGAACAGCGAGGCCCGCGCCGCCTCGCGCCCGGCGCGGTCGGTGACGGTGACGATCCGGGCCTCGGCCTTGCGGTACTTGTCCAGCATGAACGGCAGCACCTGGTCGGAGCGCACCTGGTCGGCCCGACCCTTGTCGATCAGGTACCAGCGGTAGATCCGCAGCGCCTGGCGCTCGTCGCCGGTGGTGATGGCGGCCAGGTAGTGGATGCGAGCGGTGCGTACGGCGGCGACGCCGGTGGGCACCGAACCGAGCAGGAGGAACGGGACGAGCAGCGGGTGCAGGGTGGCCAGCACGCCGGCGGCGGCGAGCAGCGAGACGGCGGAGGCGATCACGTCCTGGGCGGAGGTCAGCAGGTCGGGCGTGGTGGACGCCCCGCGGTCCGCCGCCTCCCACCGCTCGCCGTACTGGGGCTCGTCGTAGGCGGCGAGTTCGGCCGAGCAGCCGGCCTCGATCAGCGCCATGTCGGCCTCCCGGTTGATCCGCGGCGCGACCCGCCCCGACAGCGTCAGCACGGCGATGCCCAGCACCGCCCGGAGCGCGGCGGACCCGGTCAGGACCGCCAACGACGGTGCGGCGTCCCGGAGATGGACGGTGACCGGGCCCGGGCGCAGCAGCGCCGCGAGCGTGCCGGTGGTGGCGTACAGGGCGAGCGCCCCGAAGACGCCGCTCGCCGCCTGGGCGAGCAGCAGCAGGACGGTGGAGCGCCGGTCGGCGCGCCAGGCGAGGTGCAGGGCACGGCGGATCAGCTGCGGCAGGCGGCGCACCATGGTTCCGGTGGAGATGGACCGGCCGACGAGCTGCCGCTTGTCGCCCGGGTGGCGGTAGCGCAACTCCTCGTCGTGCTCGGTCGGTTCGGCGCTCTCCGCCGGTTCCTCGGGCCTGCGGTCGGCCTTCCGGGGCGGGGTCGTGCGGGTCTCGTTCACGTTGCTCCCTGGTGCGACGGCGAAGCGGCAGCGCCGGATGTGCGGGCAGGCCGGAGTGGCGGCGGTGCCGGACGGCGCGCTGCTTCGGGGTGGGGTTGCGGGTGCGCCCCGATCCTGGCAGGGCGGCGTCGGCGTGTCCGGCGTGTCTCGGCCGGTCTCACCCGATCCGGGTAAATCTGTGTCGCGCCCGGCGAGTTGACGTGTGACGACGGCAAAAGAAGACGGCGGTGGCCGCTCCGTTCGGAGCCGCCACCGCCGTTGATCGGTCGGTGCTACAGGACGATTTCGTACCCGAGGTCCTCGGTCTCGGCCGGTTCGAGGATCAGCTCGCCGACCCGGCCCGCGGAGCACACGTCCGGCGCGACCTGCCGCAGCGCGTCCAGCAGGTCCGCCGGGCCCCGAGCGGTCACCTTGGCCACCTGCGCCCGCATCGACAGCTGCGCGCTGCTCTTCGCCCGGCGGACCGCCGTGATGGCGCCGCCCGCGACGTCGAGCAGGGCGGCGTCACCGCCGCGGAGCTCGGCCGGCGCCTCGGCCGGCCACGGGGCGCGGTGCACGGAACCGTCCTGCCACCAGCTCCACGCCTCCTCCGTCGCGAACGGGAGGTACGGCGCGAGCAGCCGCAGCAGCACCGACAGGGCGTACGACAGCGTGGCCCGGGCCGAGGCCGCGCCCGGGTCGTCGCCCTCCCCGTAGGCGCGATTCTTCACCAGCTCGACGTAGTCGTCGCAGAAGACCCAGAAGCACCGCTCGGTGACCTCCAGCGCGCGGGCGTAGTCGTACCCCTCCAGCAGCGCCGTCGCCTCGCCGGTGACCTGGTCGAGCCGGGCGAGCAGGGCCCGGTCGAGCGGCTCGGTCACGGCGGCCCGCGCAGCGGTGTCGAGCCCGAGTCCGAGTCCGAGGACGAACTTCGTCGCGTTGAGGATCTTGATCGCCAGACGGCGGCCGATCTTCATCTGCGCGACCTCGAAGGCGGTGTCCGTGCCCGGCCGGGCCGACACCGCCCAGTACCGCACCGCGTCCGAGCCGTGCTGGTCGAGCAGGTCCAGCGGGGTGACCACGTTCCCCTTCGACTTGGACATCTTCTTGCGGTCCGGATCGAGGATCCAGCCGCTGATCGCGGCGTTGCGCCACGGCAGTTCGTCGTGCTCCAGCTCGGCGCGGACCACGGTGGAGAACAGCCAGGTCCGGATGATCTCGTGCGCCTGCGGGCGCAGATCCATCGGGAAGACGCGCCGGAACAGGTCGTCGTCGAAGCCCCAGCCGCCGGCGATCTGCGGGGTCAGGGACGAGGTCGCCCAGGTGTCCATCACGTCCGGGTCGCCGGTGAAGCCGCCGGGGGCGTCGCGCAGGTCGGCGGTGAACCCCGGCGGGACGTCACTGGTCGGATCGACCGGCAGCATCTCCTCCGGCGGCAGGATCAGCTCGTCCGTCGCGTTGCCCGCCGCGTCGCAGCGGTACCAGATCGGGACGGGCACGCCGAAGTACCGCTGACGGCTGATCAGCCAGTCGCCCGCGAGGCCCTCGACCCACGCCTGGTAGCGGCCGTGCATGTGCTCCGGGTGCCAGGCCAGCTCCCGGCCGCGGGCCAGCAGCCGCTCGCGCAGCTCGGCGTCCCGGCCGCCGTTGCGCAGGTACCACTGGCGGCTGGTGACGATCTCCAAGGGCTTGTCGCCCTTCTCGTAGAACTTCACCATGTGGTTGAAGTGCCGCGGCTCGCCCACCAACGAGCCCTCGGCGCGCAGCAGTTCGAGGATCCGCTCGCGCGCCGTGTGCGGCGTCGCACCGGCCAGCGCCCGGTACGCCGCCGAGGCCTGCTCGCCGTCCAGCGCGGCCGGGGCGTCCGGCAGGAAGCGGCCGTCGCGGCCGAGGACGCTGCGGGTCGGCAGGTCGAGCTCGCGCCACCACACCACGTCGGTGGTGTCGCCGAAGGTGCACACCATCACCAGACCGGTGCCCTTCTCCGGGTCGGCCAGGCGGTGTGCGAGCACCGGCACCTCGACGCCGAAGACCGGCGTGGTCAGCGAAGTCCCGAACAGCGCCCGGTACCGCTCGTCCTCCGGGTGCGCGACGACGGCCACGCACGCCGGGAGCAGCTCGGGCCGGGTGGTCGCGATCTCCAGCGGATCCTCGGAGCCGTCGCGACGGAACAGCAGGTGGTGGTACGCGCTGGGCCGCTCCCGATCCTCCAGCTCGGCCTGGGCGACCGCCGTCCGGAAGGTGACGTCCCACAGGGTCGGCGCCTCCGCCCGGTAGGCCTCGCCGCGCGCGAGATTGCGCAGGAACATCCGCTGCGACACCGCCCGGGCGTTGCCGCCGATCGTCTGGTAGGTGCGCCCCCAGTCGACCGAGAGCCCCAGCCGGCGCCACAGGCTCTCGAAGACCTTCTCGTCCTCGACCGTCAGCTGCTCGCAGAGCTCGATGAAGTTCCGCCGGGAGACCGGGAGTTGCTGCTTGCCCGGAGTCTCCGGCGGGGTGAAGTCCGGCTCGTACGGGAGCGACGGCTCGCACCGCACCCCGAAGTAGTTCTGCACCCGCCGCTCGGTGGGCAGCCCGTTGTCGTCCCACCCCATCGGATAGAAGACCTGCTTGCCCCGCATCCGCTGGAAGCGGGCGATCGCGTCGGTCTGCGTGTAGCTGAACACGTGGCCGACGTGCAGCGAGCCGCTGACCGTGGGCGGCGGGGTGTCGATCGAGTACACCTGTTCACGCGGCGCGGAACGGTCGAATACGTGCACACCCTGCTCGTCCCAGAAGGGGGCCCACTTGGCCTCAAGGCCGTCGAGAGTGGGCTTGTCGGGCACGCCCGGGCGAGGAGAGGTGTTGGTCATGCCAGCAGATGGTAACCGCTCGCCCCGCCGGACAACCACCGCTTAATCGGCGTGCCCTGACCCGTCGTCAACGCCCTTCGGCCAGGTGGGCGGCACCGCCGCGGAGGCTGCGGCGCTGGTTGCGGGCGTCGCGTTCGGAGGCGATCAGGCCGAGCTCCTCGTAGAACCGCGGCGCGGACACGACAGCCCCGGTGCGCAGGGGTGGCTCGTAGGACAGCAGGGCGTCGTGGGTGAGCAGCAACTCCGCGCGAGGGGAGTCGCGTTGGAGGAGCGCGACGCCGGAGGTCCCGCAGCGGACGGCGCAGCGGTCGGCGTCGACGGCGGTGAACAGGTCCTGAAAGTCCGTGTCAGGCAGAGGCTCGGGCAGCTGCCAGGACTGCTGCTCCCGGCCGGTGAGCGGGTCGATCAGCCAGGCCCGGGTTCCGTTGCCGAGCAGGAACCCGCCGGCCCAGGCCACCGGACGGTGCGTGAGGAGGGGGTTCGGCAACTGCCATCGAAGTCGGCCGTCCGCGAGGTCGAAGGCCCGCTGGGCGGTGTAGCCGCGCCAACCTCCGGCCAGGGCAACCCCGTTGGCGACCGCGAGATGCCGAGCCCAGGGCGGCAGCTCGGCCCGCCAGTGGGCGGCGCCCGTGGAGCGGGACAGGCAGTGCAGTACCCCGCCCGGCGAGAGCACCAGGACGCGCGGCCCGACGACCAGCAGCGCGTCCGGCCAATGCCCCACCCGAGTCTCCCACTTGAGGGTCCCGTCGGCCGGATCGAGGCAGACCAGGCGGGTGCGCTCGGGCACCAGGACCGATTCGTCCGTGACCGCCATTTTCGTCGCCGCACCGCGCTGGTGCAGCACCCGCTCCCACAACTCCGTTGCCATGTACGCCTCCTGACACTCGGTCGACGCCGCGTCGGCGTGCGCCCCGGTGGCGAACCGGACAGGATACGTCATCGCCGACGTCAGGACCTCGGGGCCCGGTGGCCGAGGGCCGGGGTGCGCGGTCGTGGGCGCTCTCCCTGCGGCCCGAACATGATCAGGTATTCGACTGGTCCGTCGGATCCGGCGTTCGCGACTCCGTGGGCGGTGCGGGTGTCGAACTCGGCCACCTCGCCGGCGCTCAGGACGAGGTCCTGCTCGCCGAGAGCCAGCCACAGCCGCCCGTACAGGACGCACAGCCACTCGTGGCCGTCGTGCGAGCTCTGCCGGGGCCGCGCCGGCGGTGCGTCGAGCGCGGGCAGGACGTGCTTGTGGGCGTGCAGACCCCCCACGTACGGGGTCAGCGGCAGCACCACCTTGTCGTCGCCGGCGCGCTGCCGCAGCGGGATGCGCGGTGCAGCCGCGGCGGCGGGCGCGGTGCCGGCCAGCTCGTCCAGGGAGGCGCCGTACGCCTTCGCGAGCTGCAGCAGCACCTCCAGGGTGGGCTTGCGCCGACCGGTCTCGATCCGCGACAGCGTGCTCATCGAGATGCCGGTCGCGCGGCTGACGCCGGTGAGCGTGGCGCCGCGCTGCTCGCGGGCGGCCCGCAGCCGCGGGCCCATGGCGGCCAGCGTCTCGGCCGTGCCGTCGTCCATCGTCATCGTCGCGCTCCCTCCGGCCGTGTCGTTGCCACCGCCCTGTCCTGCAAGCTTGCCAGAATGGCAAGAGTGTTCGCGTCGGGCGGTCGCCGCGTCGGAAGATCGGCGGACCACCGCGGCCGCCCGTGAACCGAGGAGAAGCCATGCACCAGCCCGCGCCGTCCGCCGACCTGCGCCACCGCACCATCGAGGCGCCCGCCGGGCGCCTGCACCTGGTCGAGCAGGGCACCGGACCACTGGTCCTGCTCGTCCACGGCTTCCCCGAGTCCTGGTACTCCTGGCGCCGCCAGCTCCCGGCCCTCGCGGCGGCGGGGTACCGGGCCGTGGCGCTCGACGTGCGCGGCTACGGCCGCTCCTCGAAGCCGGCCGGGACGGACGCCTACCGGATGCTCGATCTGGTCGCGGACAACGTCGCCCTGGTGCGCGCCCTGGGCGAGGAGACGGCGGTGGTCGTCGGGCACGACTGGGGAGCCAACATCGCGGCGACCTCCGCGCTGCTCCACCCCGAGGTCTTCCGCGCCGTCGGACTGCTGAGCGTCCCCTACGCGCCGCCCGGCGGCCCCCGCCCCACCGACGTCTTCGCGCGGATGGGCGGCGACCAGGAGTTCTACGTCTCGTACTTCCAGGAGCCCGGCCGGGCCGAAGCGGAGATGGAACCGGACGTCCGGGGCTGGCTCGCGGGCTTCTACGCGGCCATGTCCGCCGACACCATGCCCGCCGACGGCGCGCCCGACCCGCACTTCGTGGCCCGCGCCGGCGGCCGGCTGCGCGACCGCTTCCCCGACGGCCGGCTGCCCGCCTGGCTGACCGAGGACGATCTCGACGTGTACGCCGGGGAGTTCGAGCGCACGGGCCTGACCGGAGCCCTCAACCGCTACCGCGCCATGGACCGCGACTGGGAGGACCTCGCCCCGCACGCCGGCGCTCCGATCGAGCAGCCGTCCCTGTTCGTCGGCGGCGCCCTGGACGCCTCCACGACCTGGATGGCCGAGGCGATCGACGCCTTCCCGGCCACCCTCCCCGGCCTGACCGCCACTCATGTCCTGGACGGCTGCGGGCACTGGACCCAGCAGGAGCGCCCCGACGAGGTGAACCACCTGTTGACCTCCTGGCTCGCGTCCCTCCCCGGCTGAATCGTCAGCCGCCCACCAGGTCCCAAGTCCCTTGGCGCCGGCTCTCGTTCCGACGGTCCTCGCCCTCCGTTCCGGTGAGGTCGGCGAGGCCGCGCAGGAAGGCGAGCACTCCGGCGGTGCCGGTCGCGTAGGGGAAGGCGGGGCCGGTGAGACCGGGGTCGGGGAAGACGGGGCGGGACGGGGGGCCGGCGGTGCGGGTGAGCAGGAGGGCGGCGACGGTGCTGGCGGCGGCCCGGAACTCCTCGGCGGCGGGCGCGAGTTCGAGCATCAGACTGCCGACGCCGGCCAGGCCGCAGCAGTGGGTGACCAGGGGCATCCGCGGGGCGATGGCCAGGCAGGTGCGGGCGGACTGTTCGGCGAGGGTGCGCCACCCGGGGTCGTCGAGCCGGTCGGCGGCGCGGGCCAGCACCATGCCGATGCCGGCCAGGCCGCGGCACCAGGAGCCGTAACGGCGGGTGGCCGCAGGGTGGTTGGCGGCGGCGATGATCGCGGGGGTGGCGGCGGCGAGCTCGGCGCAGGCGCGGTGCGCGTGCTCCAGCGCGGCCTGGTCGCCGGTGGTGCGGGCGTACTCGAGGAGGAAGTACGCGACCCCGGCGTCGCCGTGGGCGAGTCCCTGCGCCAGGGCGGCGTCGCCCGGGCGCGGCGCGTCGGTGGGGGTGAGGCGGGCACGGCCGGTGGTGAGTTGCTCGTGGCAGGCGGTGGCGACGGCGAGGTGCCGGTCGTCGCGGCGGGCGAGGAGCAGGTGGCCGAGGCCGATGCCCGCGAGGCCGTCGATCAGGTCGGCCTCCGGCGGGCCGCCGTCCGGGCCCCGGGTCGGGAGGGCGATCGTGGTGTCGGGAGGGAGCCCGGCGGCGGTGAGGAAGAGGTCGACGCCCGTCCGGCCGGAGTACAACCCCGCCGGCAGCGGGCGGTTCTGGCGCGAGGTCCAGTCGGCGAGCGCGGTGACGGCGTCGCGGACGCCCGGGCGGTCGAGGTGCTGGAGGAGTTCCAGGCCGAGGCCCGCGCTGCCGCTGTAGAGGTCGATCGGCGTCGGGACGGCCGCGCGGGCGGCGAGCTCGGGATCGGCGATCCGGCGGGCCTCGGCGACGCAGTACGCCGTGGTGTGGTCGAGGATCTCGGCGAGCAGGTCGGCGGAGAGGCGCGGGTCGGAGCGGACCAACTCCGGCGCGGACGAGGAAGGTTGGCCGAGGGACCGGAGGTGTTCCGCGCCGGCCGAGCGGACCGTCGGCGCGAGGTCCGTCAACTCGCCGACGAGCGTGCGGACCTGGCGGTGCGCCGGTCCGGGCAGCGCGAACTCCAGGGCGGCGAGGGTGCGTTCGCGGTTGACGGCGTCGTCGGGGTCGAGGATCACCGGGTCCATGCCGGTGGCCGCGAAGTACAGCGTCATGCCCAACCCGTAGTAGTCGTCGGCGGGTTCGGGCGCGACGCCGGGCCGGACGACGGGGTCGCTGTAGCCGGGCGTGGACCCGGCGGGGCCGGTGCCGCGGACGGCGCTGGTGCCGAAGTCGATCAGCCGGGGGCGCCCGTCGGGGGCGAGCACCACGTTGTTGGGCTTCAGATCGCGGACGACCACGCCGCGACGGTGGATGCCGTCCAGGATCCGGAGCAGCTCGCGGGCCAGCGGAAGCAGGCCGCGCGGGCCCGACTCGGCCTCGGCGTAGGGGCCGTGGGTGTGGACGTCGCGGCGCAGGTCGCGGTCGCCGCAACTGGTCATCACCAGGTACTCGTCGTCGCGGTGCCGGAAGTAGTCCAGCTCGCGCGGCACCCCGGGCGTGTCGGCCAGCAGGGCGAGGACGGCCCGCTCGTGGCGCAGGCGGTCGCGGGTGTCGGCGCCGTGCTCGTCCTCGGCGACGTACGCCCGGGCCTGCTTGACCACCACGGGGACGCCGGCGGTCCGGTCGAGGGCCCGGTAGACGTTGCCCTGCGGCTTGCGGGTGATGCCGCCGGTGACGCGGTAGCGGCCGCCGCCGAAGCCGGGGTCGGCGCCGGAGGACGGCGACGCGAACGGGTCCTCGGCCCAGGGCGGGCAGCGGTACGCGGTGCCGGCCAGGCCGTCGAAGACACGGCCGTCCGGGCCGGTCATCACGGACTCCAGGCGTCCGCTGCGGCCGGTGCGGTAGTCGCCGGTGAACGGGCCGTACCGGTAGTACACCGGGGCGTCCGGGTCGATGCGGCGGTCGCTGACGATCTGCGGGCCCGGGTGGCCGCGCAGTGCGGTGACCAACGCGCGGGCCAGCGGCCGGAGTTCGTCCGGCGCGGGGTAGATCGTGAACGCCTTGCCGACCGAAGCGGCGTTCTTGGTCCCGGAGTTGAGGGCGCGCAGGGTGGCCGGGTCACGGGCCCACTTGGCGTGGCAGACGTGCTGCTCCAGCAGCGGCAGGACGACGGCGTGGACGGCGTCCAGGGTGCCCGGGCGGGCGGAGACGTGGAGCTTCCACCCGTGCTCCATCGCCGGCATCCGCGGATCGTGCTGGTACGACCAGATCTCGTCGGACCAGGCGCGGCGGCCGGCGATGGGCGCGGTCACCGTCAGCGGTCGCAGGCGAAGCGGGTGGTGGCGGTGACCCACGGGTCGGCCAGGCAGGCCGTGGGGTCGTGGTCGGCGCGGTCGTCGTCCTCGAAGACGAGGATCTCGTCGTCGACCAGCAGCGGACCGGCGTCGCGAATCTCGGTGAGGGTGGCAACGGGCATGTGACGCCTCCAGGTTGTGTGGTGTCTCCGGCGTTGCTCCGCGGCTCGGGTGACGCCGTGGACGGCTCCGGCCCGGTGGGGCTGGAGTCCTGGAGGATGAAGGTAGGGAGCATTGGTGCACCTGACAAGAGGGCGGGACACACTGGGTTCACAGTTCGCACACAAGTGGGACGTGTGCGCTCGGATTCCGACGCGTGATCAACTCCCCTCGGAGGGTGCGGCGTCGGTGCCCTCGGTGTCGATGTGCGGGAGCACCCGGTCCATCCACCGGGGCGTCCACCAGGCGGCGCCGCCGAGCAGCGTCATCGCGGCGGGGACCATCAGCAGCCGCACCACCGTCGCGTCGATCAGCACGCTGACGGCCAGGCCGAGGCCCATCATCTTGATCACCACATTGTCGCTGACGATGAACGCCGCGAACACGCTCACCATGATCAGCGCCGCGCAGCCGATCACCCGCGCCGTGGTCTCCAGCGCGTGCGCCACCGAACCCCGGCTGTCGCCGGTGAGCAGCCAGCGCTCGTGCACCCGGGACAGCAGGAACACCTCGTAGTCCATCGAGAGTCCGAACACGATCGCGAACATCATCATCGGGACGTAGCTCTCGATCGGGACCTTGCCCGCCACGCCCAGCGCCGGCCCGCCCCAACCCCACTGGAACACCGCGACCAGCACCCCGTACGAGGCGGCGATCGACACCAGGTTGAGGACCGCCGCCTTCAACGCGACCAGCGGCGCCCGGAAGACCAGCAGGATGATCAGGAAGGCGAGGGCGACGACCACGGCGATGATCGGCAGCAGCCGGCTCGCCACCAGATCGAGGAAGTCCACCTGCGCGGCCGTGGTGCCGGTGACGTACGTGGCCGCCGACGTCCCCCGGGCGGCGTCCGGCAGCACCGTGTCCGTCAGGTGGCCCACCAGGTCGGTGGTCGCCCGGTCCTGCGGGACCTGCGCCGGAGTGACGGTGGTGAACAGCACGTCGCCGTCGCCGCTGGTCTGCAATGGCGCGGTGCTCGCCGTGTTCGGGACGTTCGTCAGCGCCTGCTGCACCGAGGACGCGAGCGCGGGACGGTCCGCGGCCGGGACCGTCGTCTGGTCGACCACCACCGTCAGTGGCCCGTTGGAGCCCGGCCCGAACGCGGCCGACATCAGGTCGAACGCCCGCCGGTCGGTGAACGACACCGGATCCGCCCCGTCGTCGATGTGGCCCAACTGGATCGACGGCAGCGGCACCGCCAGGACCGCCACCGTCGCCAGTCCCGCAGCCAGGTACCACCACGGGCGGTGCTCGACCCGCCGCGCGTAGCGGTGCCACATGCCGGTCGCCGACGCCTCGTCCGCCCCGGTGCCCTCCGCGACCGGCGTGCGCACGGTGAAACGATCCATCCGGCGGCCGATCAGGCCCATCATCGCGGGCAGCAGCGTCAGCGCGCCGCACACCGCCGTCACCACCGTGACGCCCGCGGCGAGGCCCAGCTTCGCCATGAACGCGATGCCCGACACCGACAGGCCCGCCAGCGCGATCACCACCGTGCAGCCAGAGATCAGCACCGCCCGCCCGCTGGTCGCCACCGCACGGCCGGCGGCCGTCGGCGGGTCCGCGCCGTCCATCAGGTTCTGCCGGTGACGGGTCAACAGGAACAGTGCGTAGTCGATGCCGACGCCCAGTCCGATCATCGTGGCGAGTGTCGGTGCGACCGTCGCGAACGTGGTCAGCGCCGCCAGCAGACCGAGCAGCCCCAGCCCCACCACCACCGCGACCAGGGCGCTGACCAGCGGCAGCCCCGCCGCGATCACGCTGCCGAACCCGACCAGCAGCACCAGCACCGCCACCGCGAACCCGATCAGCTCGCTCACCCGGTCGTCCGGCGCCGGCCGCGCCAACTCGCCCAGCGGCCCGCCGTACTCGACCTGCACCCCCGCCTGCCGCAGCGGCGCCACCGCGGCGTCCACCTGCGGCAGGTAGTCGCTGCCGAAGGTGGACGGATTGGCGTCGAACCGGACCGTGATGTACGCCGTACGCCCGTCCGAGGAGAGCGGGCCGCCGGGCGGCGCGCTCTGCCCCGGCGGGGGCAGCGGGTCCTGCGCGGACAGCACGTGCGGCAGGTGCTGCAGGGACGTCACGGCCTGGTTCACCTGGGACTGGAAGTCCGTCAGCGGCTGGTCGTCGTGCAGCACCACCTGCGCGCTCGTTCCGCCGGCGGACGGTTCGTGGGCCTGGAGCACGTCGCGGCCGTGCTGCGACTGCGAGCCGGGCAGCGAGAAATCGTCCGAGTACGTACCGCCGACAGTCCGGTTGGCCGCCTGCACGCCCGCCAGCACCAGCAGCCACCCGACGATCACCACCACCGGATGCCGCGCGCACCAGTTGCCCACCCGCCACAGCAGCCCGCGGCGTGGTGCCGCCGGAGGGGGCTCGGACCGGTTCGACGCGGACGAGGACATCAACCCTCCCATCGGCCCACCGTCACCACGCACAGTGAACGGGGGTCCCACGGTAGGCGGGCCCGGGTCCGGCGCGGGCGCGCGCGTGCCGCGACACGGACGGACCACCCGAACGCCGGGATCGGCGGCCGGCCGGAGGGGGCGTCAGACCGCGGGGGGCGTCAGACCGCAGGGGAGTGGAGGGCGTCGGTCCAGGCGCGCTGCTCGGCGGTGTCCGGGACGGGCAGGCCGCGGGCGTGGGCCAGGCGCTCCCACGCGGTGTCGGCGTCCATGCCGTCCAGGATCAGGACGGAGACCGCGAGCAGCGAGGACCGGCCGATACCGGCCCGGCAGTGGAACACCAGCTGCCCGCCGGCTCGGAGTCGGCCGGTCAACTCGTCGAGCTTGGGCCGCACTTGGGTGTGCGAAGGGGTGGTGTAGTCCGGTATCGGCACGCTGTGGAAGCGCAGCCCGGCGGCGACGGCGAGCTCCGGCTCCGCGGTCAGTCCGAGTTCGGCGCCCTCCGCCGAGGTCAGCGCGCTGACCAGGTCGGTGACACCGGCGGCGGCGAGCGCGGCCAGCTCGTCCGGCAGCCAGTCGCCGCCGCGCGGCCGGGCCATGGTGCTCAGGCGGCCCGGGCCGGGCCGCTCGACGGTGAACAGGGTGGGGCGCATACGGAAGCGGACCTCTCCGGTCGACGGGGTGCGGTGCGCCGCTGCGTCGGAACGGACCGGGACTGCCGCTAGACGGCGGGCAGTCGAGACGTCATCGGGCCGGGAACAGTGCGTCGGGCGCGCGGGGCTCGGGCCCTTCGGCGCGCCGGGGCGGCATCCACCCGCTGCGGCTCGCGCAATGCTGCCAGAAACCTCCCATCGAGCGCCAGCAGCGGCCGCGCCACCGCGACCGGGCCGACCGCAGCGGCCGCGCCACCGGGATCGGCGTCGGCAGCGGCCGCCGCCACCGCGATCGGGTCGACCGCAGCGGGCTCAGCGGGCTCCGAGGAGGTGTTCCAGGGCGAGCTGGTCGAGCTGCTCGAACGCCATGCCGCGCTCGGCGGCGGCGGTGACGTCGAAGTCCTCGAACGCGGTGCGGTCCGCGAGCAGGGCGGCGAGGCCGTCCGCAGCAGTGGGCTCCGCGAGCCGGTCGAGCCGGGCGGCGCGCAGCGCGGCCTGCACCTCGGGGTCGGCGCGGAACGCCCGGGCGCGCTCCTTCAGCAGCAGGTAGTTGCGCATGCAGCCGGCCGCGGAGGCCCACACGCCGTCGAAGTCCTCGGTGCGCGACGGCTTGAAGTCGAAGTGGCGCGGGCCCTGGTAGCCGGCCGACTCCAGCAGGTCGACCAGCCAGAACGCCTGGCGCAGGTCGCCCGCGCCGAACCGGAGGTCCTGGTCGTACTTGATGCCGGACTGGCCGTTCAGGTCGATGTGGAACAGCTTGCCCGCCCAGAGCGCCTGCGCGATGCCGTGCGGGAAGTTGAGGCCCGCCATCTGCTCGTGGCCGACCTCCGGGTTCACGCCGACCAGTTCGGGACGCTCCAGCCGCTCGATGAACGCCAGTGCGTGGCCGATGGTCGGCAGCAGGATGTCGCCGCGGGGCTCGTTCGGCTTCGGCTCGATCGCGAAGCGCAGGTCGTAGCCCTGCCCGACGACGTACTCGCCGAGCAGGTCGAACGCCTCCTTCAGCCGGTCCAGCGCGGTGCGGACATCCTTCGACGCGCCGTGCTCCGCGCCCTCGCGGCCGCCCCACGCGACGTAGACGTCGGCGCCCAGCTCGACGGCCAGATCGATGTTGCGAATGGTCTTGCGCAGCGCGAAGCGGCGCACGTCGCGGTCGTTGGCGGTGAACGCGCCGTCCTTGAACACCGGGTGGGTGAACAGGTTGGTGGTGGCCATCGGCACCCGCAGGCCGGTGGACTCCAGGGCAGCTGCGAACCGCTTGACGACCGCCGCGCGCTCGGCGTCCGAGGAGCCGAACGGAATCAGGTCGTCGTCGTGGAACGTCACGCCGTGCGCGCCCAGCGACGCCAGCCGCTCCACCGTCTCGACCGGGTCCAGCGCCCGCCGGGTGGCGTCGCCGAACGGGTCGCGGCCCTGCCAGCCGACCGTCCACAGGCCGAAGGTGAACTTGTCGGCGGGGGTGGGGGTGAGTCGGCTCATCGGGCACTCCAAACGCTGGGGATCGACCGCGGCGGATCGACCGGGAACGACGCAAGTCTATTCGTAAGGCCGGAAGACAAATTAATATGGGTCGGCCCGCGAGGGAAGCCCCCGCGCGGAACGGCTCGGGCAGGACGCGCTCGGACGGGGCGTCCTCGGTCGGGACGTGCTCGGGCTGAGCACATCCGGGCAGGACCCGGCCGGGCAGTACGCGCTCGGGCCGGGCCCGTCGGGGCAGGACAGGTTCGGGCAGGACACGTTCGGAAGAGACAGGAGTGGCAAGCCCATGGCACACCCGCAGGTGGTGATCGGCGTCGACAGCTCGACCCAGTCCACCAAGGCGCTGGCCGTCGACACCGGCACCGGACGCGTCCTCGGTGAAGGCCGCGCCGCGCACCGGGTCGACTCCCGGCACGGGCAGGAGAGCGACCCCGAGCAGTGGTGGGACGCCCTCAACACCGCCGTCGCCGCCACCGGTTGGGCCGACCGCGCCCAGGCGATGGCGATCGGCGGACAGCAGCACGGACTGGTCACCCTGGACGCCGCCGGCCGCCCCGTCCGGCCCGCGCTGCTCTGGAACGACGTCCGCTCCGCACCCCAGGCCGCCGAGCTGGTACGGGAGTTCGGCGCGCAGTGGTGGGCCGCCGAACTCGGCAGCGTCCCCGGCGCGTCCTTCACCGCCGCCAAATGGGCCTGGCTGCGCGCCCACGAACCCGCGAACGCCGACCGCACCGCCGCCGTCCGACTCCCGCACGACTACCTCACCGAACGCCTCACCGGGCACGCCGTCACCGACCGCGGCGACGCCTCCGGCACCGGCTGGTGGACCCCCGACGGCCCGCACCCCGCCGTCCTCGCCCGGATCGGACTCGACCCCGCCCTGCTCCCCGCCGTCGCCCCCACCGGCACCCCCGCCGGCCGGGCCCGGGCCGGCGGACCGCTGCGCCCCGGCACCCCGATCGCCACCGGCACCGGCGACAACATGGCCGCCGCCCTCGGACTCGGCCTCACCGCCGGCACCCCCGTGCTCAGCCTCGGCACCTCCGGCACCGTCTACACCGTCGCCCGCAGCCGCCCCGCCGACCCCACCGGCACCGTCGCCGGCTTCGCCGACGCCCTCGACAACTGGCTGCCCCTCGCCTGCACCCTCAACTGCACGCTCGCCGTGGACCGGATCGCCACCCTGCTCGGCCGCGACCGGGAAGCCGTCGAACCCGGCGGCGCCGCCGTCCTGCTGCCCTACCTCGACGGCGAACGCACCCCCGCCCTCCCGCACGCCAGCGGACTGCTGCACGGCCTGCGCCGCGACACCACCGCCGGCCAACTCCTCCAGGCCGCCTACGACGGCGCCGCGTACTCCCTGCTCGCCGCGCTCGACGACGTCCTCGCCGTCGACCGGCCCGCCGGCACCACCAACGCCGCCGGCACTGCTGCCAGCGCCGACACCCCCGACCCCGCGCAGCCGCTGCTGCTGATCGGCGGCGGCGCCCAGGGCCCGGCCTGGCAGCACACGGTGCGCCGGCTCTCCGGCCGCCCCGTCCAACTGCCCGCCGCCCGCGAACTCGTGGCCCTCGGCGCCGCCGCCCAGGCCGCCGCGCTGCTCACCGGCGAACCCGCCGACGCCGTCGCCCGCCGCTGGGGCACTGCCGACGGGCCGGTGCTGCCCGCGCTCGAACGCGACGACGCGGTGCTCGAACGGATCGCGACTACCATTTCGCAGACGGCGGCCCTGCAGAGCGGCGGCCGGTAGCAGCGGACGGCGAACAGACCCGAACTCGGCACGGGCGGCAGTGGAGCGGAGACCGATCGACGTGGCAGCGGACGGGCAGCAGCCGGCCGACAGCGCATCCGCACCGCGGCGCGGCCCCGCCTCCCAGCAGGACATGCGGCGGCAGAACCTCGCCCTGGTGATGCGCACCGTCGTCGCCGCGAACCCGCTGTCGCGCGCCGACGTGGCCGGCCGGACCGGACTGACCCGCACCGCGGTGTCCAGCCTGGTCGACGAACTCATCGGCGGCGGACTGCTGGTGGAGGGCGAACTCGCCCGCAGCGGCCGGGTCGGCCGGCCCGGCCGGGCCCTCGTCCTCCCCGACAGCGGACCGGCCGGGCTCGGCCTGGAGGTCGGCGTCGAGCACCTCGGCGCCTGCGTCCTCGACCTGCGCGGCGACGTCCGGGTCGAACTCCACCGCCCCGCCCCGAACGCCGCGCGCTCCGCCGAGCAGACCCTCACCGAACTCGCCCGGCTCGCCGCGCAGGCCGAGGCGGAGGCCGTCGCCCTCGGGCTGCGGGTGGTCGGCCGGGTGCTCGCCGTGCCCGGCAGCGTGCGCGTCCCGCTCGACGGCCCCGGCCACTACCTGGAACACGCCCCGAACCTCGGCTGGCACCACCTCGACCTCCCCACCGCGTGGCCCGGCCCGGGCGCCGCCCCCGCGATCGAGAACGAGGCCAACCTCGGCGCGCTGGCCGAACTCCGACAGGGCGTCGGCTCCGGCACCTTCGTCCACATCTCGGCCGGCGAGGGCATCGGCGGCGCACTCGTCCTCGACGGACGCCTGTTCCGCGGCGTCCAGGGCTTCGCCGGCGAACTCGGCCACCTCACCGTCCGCCCCGACGGCCGCCCCTGCTCCTGCGGTGCCCGCGGCTGCCTCGAACCGTACGCCGGTCTCGCCGCCGTGTTGCGCACGGCCGATCTGACGATCCATCACTCAGCTGACGCCGTCGGCGAGTTGGTCGTCCGCGCGGAGGCCGGCGATCCCGCCGTGCTGCGCGCCCTGCGGCACGCCGGGACCGCCCTCGGCACCGCGCTCGCCGCCGCCGTCCACCTGATCGACCCGGCCACCCTGGTGCTCGGCGGCGCCTACGCGGACCTCGCGCGCTGGCTGCTGCCCCCCATGCGGACCGAACTCGCCGCGCTGATCCGCGTCCGCCCGTGGCCCGAAGACGCCCTCCGCGCCTCCCCGTTGGGCCGCCGCGGCCCCGTCCTCGGCGCGGCCCTGACCACCGTCCGCCGCCTCCACACCGACCCCGCGTCGCTCTGGCAGCCGGACACCGCCTGAGCCCGACGCCCGGCGTCGCACCGACCACCGTTTGCCGGCGGCCCCGCCCTGCGAGGCCCGACACGGGCCCGGCGGTGCGACGGTCCGGATCCGGGTACCGTCGCCCCGCCGGGCGGGACGTGAACTCCGTTGCGAGCGAAGGCACTCAGCTGTGCGCGCCCTTGCGGCGACGCAGCACCAGGACGCTGCCCGCGCCGATCAGCGCGAGGCCGGCCGCGGTGGTGCCGAGGACGTCCGCGCCGGTTAAGGCCAGGCTGTCGCCCTGCGGGCCGGTGGCGGCGGGCGTGCCGACACCCGTTCCGTCCGAGCCGGGGACGGTCGGGCCGGGCGTGCCGGAGGGGTTGGCGCTGCCGCTCGGAGACCCGGACGGGGACTGCGAGGGGCCGTCGGACGGGGATTCCGACGTGCCGCCGGAGGGAGACCCGTGGCCGGGCGGGCGTCAACGGGTCGGCAGGGGCGGGGAGTCGGCCGGCGGCGGGGCGGTGGAGGCGCGGACGACCAGGCTGGTGGCGAGGTCGACTCGGGTGGCGGCGGGGTGTTCGCCGCGGCCGAGTTCGACGGCCAGGCGGGCGGCGGTCTCGGCCATCTCGACCAGCGGCTGCCGGACGGTAGTCAGCGGCGGGCCCACCCAGCGGGCCAGCGGCAGGTCGTCGAACCCGACCACCGAGAGGTCCTGCGGTACCCGTAGGCCGAGTTCGCGGGCGGCCTCGTAGACGCCGAGCGCCTGCAGGTCGTTGCCGGCGAAGATCGCGGTGGGCCGGTCGTCGCGGGTCAGCAGGGCGCGGGCGGCGGCGTACCCGGCCTCGTGGTGGAAGTCGCCCTCGTGGATCAGCTCCGGGTCGACCGGCAGCCGGGCGGTCTCCAGTGCGGTGCGGTAGCCGTCCACCCTGGCTCGGCTGCACATCATGCCGGACGGGCCGGACGGGTGGCGGCGAGGCCGCCCTGCCAGTTGCCGGTGCCGACGGCGGGCACTCCGTCGGCGGGGTCGCCGGCCGGGTCGAGCACGACGAACGGGATGTCGCGGCTGGTGAGTTGGTCGCGCTGGGCGGCGTCCAGGTCGGACAGCACGAGCACCACCCCGGCGGGTCGGCGGGCGAGGACGCCGTCCACCCAGGTCTGGCCGGGGGTGAGCCGGCCCGCGGACTCGGAGAGCACGATGCTCAGCCCCTCGTCCCGGGCGACGTTCTCCACGCCGCGGATCACCTCCACCGCCCAGGCGCTGTCGAGTTGATGGAAGACCAGGTCGAGCAGCCGGGACGGCGGCGCGGCGGTGCGGCGGCGCCGGTAGCCGGTGCGGCGCAGGATCTCCTCGACCTTGGCGCGGGTGGCGGGGGCGACATCGGTCCGTCCGTTCAGGACTTTCGAAACTGTCGGCGCCGAGACGCCGGCCGCCCGGGCGATCTCCGACAGCGTCGGCGCGGGGTCGGGTTCGAGTTCAGCGGCGCTCATGGCACGGATAGTAGCGCCCGCGGCCCGCCCGGCAAGGTGGTGCACGAACGGGGGTCCGGTTCGGTCGGAGGCCTTGACTCGTCCGCTCGGTCGCCGTAGCTTCCTCGCAACATTCGAACAGCCAGCGAAACATTCGTACCGTTGGATCGTGCCGCCTCGCGCCGCCCCGCGACGGCACCTCTCGCAGCTCAGCACTGTCGCGCCACCTCTGGCCCCACTGAGTCCCGGCACCATCCGTGTCGCTGGTCCCGAAACTTTCGAGCCGCTCCCTGCCCCAGGAGGCCCGCACCATGTTCGTCCGCAGACGCCCGCCCGTCGCCGCGGCGGCCGCCGCCGTCGCGCTCACCCTGCTCACCGCCTGCGGCAGCGGCGGTTCCGGGAGCGGAGGCGGCGCGCTGACCTGGTGGCACAACGGCACCCAGGATCCGCTGAAGACCGTCTGGGCCCACGCGGCCGCCAACTACCAGCAGGCCCACGCCGGTTCGAAACTCGACGTGGTGCCGATCCAGAACGAGCAGTTCCCCACCAAGGTCCCGCTGGCCCTGCAGTCCGACAACCCGCCGGACGTCTACTTCAACCAGGGCGGCGGCCTGCTCGCCACCCAGGCGCAGTCCGGCCGGGTCGCCGACCTGACCTCGCTCACCGCCGACTGGATCAGGGACCTCGGGCCCGCCGCCCAGGGCTGGGCCGCCGACGGCAAGCAGCTCGGCGTCCCCTACGACTCGCACGTGGTCGGGTTCTGGTACCGCAAGGACCTGTTCGCCAACGCCGGCATCGCCCAACCTCCCGCCACCATGGACGAGTTGAAGGTCGACATCGGCAAGCTGAAGGCCGCCGGCAGCACCCCGATCGCGCTCGGCGGCAAGGACCGCTGGCCGGACGCCTTCTACTACGACTACTTCGCCGTCCGCGAGTGCGCCGTCGACACCCTCAAGTCCTCGATGAAAGCAGCCAAGTTCACCGACCCGTGCTTCACCAGGGCCGGTCAGGACGTGCTCGATCTGATCGCCCTGAAGCCGTTCCAGGAGGGATTCAACGGCACTCCCGCCCAGCAGGGCAGCGGCAGTTCGGCCGGGATGGTGGCCGCCGGGCAGGCCGCGATGGAACTCCAGGGCGACTGGAACCCCAGCGTCATGCAGGGCCTGGCCGCCGACCCGTCCTACCGGGGCCAGTTGGGCTGGTTCCCGTTCCCGGCGGTCGCCGGTGCGGCCGGCGACCCGAGCGTGGCGCTGGGCGGCGGCGACGGCTTCTCGTGCACCGTGAAGCGGGCCGCCGACTGCGCGCAGCTGCTCAAGTACCTGACCAGCGCCGAGGTGCAGACCGAACTGGTCGACTCGGGCGCCGCTACCATCCCGGTCAACCCGGCGGCCGTCGCCGCCGTCAAGGACCCCGTGGTCAAGCAGATCTTCGACTACAACGCCCGGGCGAGCTACGTCCAGGTGTACTTCGACGTCGCGCTGCCCACCGCCGTCGGGCAGGCCCTCAACGACGCCGCCGCGGACCTGTTCGCCGGCAAGGGCGACGCCGGTTCGGTGGCCCGCGCGGTGAACGCGGCGGGGTGAGGATGAGCACCGTAGAGGAGCGGGCCGCCGCCCCGGCCCGCTCCGCCACCCCGTCGCGGGGCCCCGTCCGGCGGCGCACCGGCCGCCGCACCCGGGCCGAACTCGCCCTGCTGCTCGGCCCCGCGCTCGCCCTGTTCGCGCTGTTCGTGCTGGTGTCGATCGCCGCCGCCGTCTACTACAGCTTCTTCGACTGGAACGGCTTCGGCCCGCCCAGCAGGCTCGTCGGACTCGCCAACTACCGCAAGGCGCTGGCCGATCCGGTGTTCCAGGGGGCCGTCCGGCACAACCTGGTGTTCGCCGTGCTGTCGGTGGCGGTCCAACTGCCGCTCACCGTCGCCCTCGCGCTGCTGCTCAACGGCCGACTGCGCGGTCGGGCCCTGCTGCGGCTGATCGCCTTCACCCCGTACGTGCTGTCCGAGGCGATCACCGCCGTCGCCTGGCTGGTGATGCTCCAGCCCGGCGGGGCCGTCGACCGGGGGCTCCGCTCGGTCGGCCTCGACTCGCTGGTGCACCAGTGGCTGGCCGACCCCGACCTGGTGCTGTACACCCTGTTCGCGGTCTCCACCTGGAAGTACCTCGGCTTCGGCATCATCCTGTTCCTCGCCGGACTCCAGGGCGTGCCAATGGAGTTGCGCGAGGCCGCCGCCCTGGACGGCGCGTCCGCCTGGCAGACCACCCGCAAGGTGGTGCTGCCGCTGCTCGGCCCGACCGTCCGGATCTGGATCTTCCTCTCGGTGATCGGCTCGCTGCAACTCTTCGAACTGGTCTGGATCATGACGCTCGGCGGCCCCGCCGGGTCCTCCGCCACCATGGCCACCTACGTCATCGACCGCGGCTTCCGCCGCTACCAGTTCGGCTACGGCAGCGCCGTCGCGGTGGTGCTGTTCGCCGTCTGCTTCGTCTTCGCGCTCGCCTACCAGCGGTTCGCGCTGCGCCGCGACACCGACGGCGCGCTCACCGGAAGGGTGGACTGATCCCATGACCGCACCGCCCGCCGCACAGCGGCAACCGAGGCTCACCGCAAGGCAGTTGACGCTGTCCGGCCGGTACCTGGCAGCCCTGCTGGTGGCCGGGGTGACGCTCGTCCCGATCGCGTTCGTGGTGCTCGGCGGCTTCCGCACCAACGCGCAGCTGAACGCCGACCCGACCGGGCTGCCGAGCCCCTGGGTGCTGGACAACTACCGTTCCGTGCTGGGGTCTTCGGTGTTCTGGCGGCTGATGGGCAACAGTGCCCTGATCGCCGTCACCGCCACCGTGCTCACCTGCGGACTCGGCGCGGCGGCCGGGTACGCGCTGGCCCGCTACCGGTTCCGCGGCCGGGAAGGCGTCTACACGCTGTTCACCGCGGGCCTGCTGTTCCCGCTCGGGGTGGCCTCACTGCCGGTGTACCTGCTGCTGCGCCAACTCCACCTGCTGGAGAGCTGGTTCGGCGTCGCGCTGGCCGAGGCGGCGTTCGGACTGCCGGTGACGGTGGTGATCCTGCGGCCGTTCATGGCCGCGATCCCCGGGGAGTTGGAGGACGCCGCCGCCGTCGACGGCTGCGGGCGGCTCGGCTTCCTGTGGCGGATCATGCTGCCACTGGCCCGGCCCGCCCTGGTCACCGTCGCCGTGCTCGCCTTCCTCGGCTCCTGGAACGCCTACCAACTGCCGATGCTGGTCTTCAACCAGCAGGCGCACTTCACCCTGCCGCTCGGCGTCGCCGCCTTCCAGTCCCAGTACTCGCAGGACACCGCCGGAATCCTCGCCTACACCGCACTGTCGATGCTGCCCGCGCTCGGCTTCTTCGTGTTCGCCGAGCGCCGCATCGTCGGCGGCATGGCCGGCGCCGTCAAAGGCTGAGCGGCCCGCCCGACCGTCCACCACCCCGCACCGGAAGGACCCAGCCGTCCGATGACGACCCACCCCGCACCGGCCGCCGACGATCCGCGCCCGGCCGGACCCTGGCGCGACCCCGCGCAGGACCCGCACGTCCGGGTCGCGGACCTGATGGCCCGGATGACCCTGGAGGAGAAGACCGCCCAGCTGTACGGCGTGTGGGTCGGCGCCGACACGGGCGGCGACGGCGTCGCCCCGCACCAGAACGAGATGTGCGACCCGGTCGACCTGAAAGCGCTTTCCGCGCACGGTCTCGGCCAGCTCACCCGCCCGTTCGGCACCGCCCCCGTCGACCCCGCCGTCGGCGCCCTCGCGCTGGCCCGCGCCCAGCAGCAGCTCACCGCCGCCGGCCGGTTCGGCATCCCCGCCGTCGCCCACGAGGAGTGCCTGGCCGGCTTCACCGCCTGGGGCGCCACCGCCTACCCCGTGCCGCTCGCCTGGGGCGCCACCTTCGACCCGGAGCTGATTACCGAGATGGCCCACCGGATCGGCCGCGACCTGCGCTCCGTCGGCATCCACCAGGGCCTCGCCCCCGTCCTCGACGTGGCCCGCGACCTGCGTTGGGGACGCGTCGAGGAGACCATCGGCGAAGACCCCTACCTGGTCTCCACCATCGGCACCGCCTACGTCCGCGGACTGCGCTCCGCCGGCCTCGTCGCCACCCTCAAGCACTTCGTCGGCTACTCCGCCTCCACCGGTGCCCGCAACCTCGCCCCCGTCCGGGTCGGGGCCCGCGAACTCGGCGACGTCATGCTGCCCCCGTTCGAAATGGCCCTGCACGAAGGCGGCGCCGACTCCGTCATGCACTCCTACACCGAGATCGACGGCCTGCCGGTCGCCGCCGACCCCGCCCTGCTCACCGAACTACTGCGCGACACCTGGCAGTTCACCGGCACCGTGGTCGCCGACTACTTCGCCGTCGGCTTCCTGGAGACCCTGCACCGGGTCGCCGCCGACCGCGCCGACTCCGCCCGGCTCGCCCTCACCGCCGGTGTGGACGTCGAACTGCCCACCGTCCGCGCCTACGGCGACACCCTGGTCGAAGCCGTCCGCGATGGACGGATCCCCGAACGGCTGGTCGACCGGGCGCTGCACCGCGTCCTGCTGCAGAAGTGCCGACTCGGCCTGCTCGACCCCGACTGGAGCCCGCTGCCGCCCGCCCTGCCCGCCGGCTGCGGCGCCGACACCGGGCCCGAGGACGTCCGCGGCGGCATCGACCTCGACCCGCCCGGCAACCGGGCGCTCGCCCGCCGGATCGCCGAACAGTCCGTCGTCCTGCTCGCCAACCCGGCCGGCGCCCTGCCGATCGCCCCCGGCGCCCGCCGGATCGCCGTCGTCGGACCGCGCGCCCACGACCCGCTCGCGATGCTCGGCTGCTACTCCTTCCCCAGCCACGTCGGCGCCCACCACCCCGACATCCCGCTCGGCCTCGACATCCCCACCGTCCTCGACGCCCTGCGCGACCGACTTCCCGGCGCCGCACTGGAGTTCGCGCCCGGCTGCACGGTCGACGGCGCCGACACCGCGGGCTTCGCGGACGCCGTCCGGGCCGCCGCCGGAGCCGAACTCTGCCTGGCCGTCCTCGGCGACCGGGCCGGACTGTTCGGACGCGGCACCTCCGGCGAGGGCTGCGACGCCCCCGACCTCCGACTCCCCGGCGTCCAGGGCGACCTGCTCGACGCGCTGCTGGCCACCGGCACCCCCGTGGTGCTGGTGCTGCTCACCGGCCGCCCGTACGCGCTCGGCCGCTGGCACGGACGCTGCGCCGCCGCCGTGCAGGCGTTCTTCCCCGGGGAGGAGGGCGGACCGGCGCTGGCCGCCGTCCTCACCGGCGACGTCGACCCGTCCGGCCGACTGCCCGTCAGCATCCCGCGCGAGCCCGGCGGCCAGCCCTGGACATACCTGCAGCCCCCACTGGGCCTGGCCAACGGCGTCAGCAGCCTCGACCCGACGCCGCTGCACCCGTTCGGCCACGGCCTGTCCTACACCCGCTTCGAGTGGACGCCCGGGCCCGACCCGCTGCCCCGACTCGCCACCGACGCGGGCACGGACGTGCAGCTCACCGTCCGCAACAGCGGCGAGCGGGCCGGCATCGAGACCGTCCAGCTCTACCTGCACGACCCGGTCGCCCGCACCACCCGGCCCGACGCCCGGCTGATCGGCTACGCGCGCGTGCCGCTCGGGCCCGGCGAGAGCCGCCGGGTGCGGTTCCGGTTCCACGCCGACCTCGCCTCCTGCACCGGCCCCGACGGGCGCCGGACCGTGGAGCCCGGCGAGATCCAGCTGCGGCTGGCCGCTTCCAGCGCCGACGTCCGCCACACCGTCCGACTCGAACTCACGGGCCCGGAGCGGGAACTGGACCACCGGCGGCGGATGAGCTGCCCGGTGGCCGTCGAACGACCGCTCAACCGGCACACTTGACCCCATGAGTGCACTCACCCACGCCGCCGACGCCGACGGGCCGACCGCCGCCCCGACCACGCGCGGAAGCGCCCGGCCGCTGTTCACCGACGCCCGGCGGGCCGAGCTGCTGGACTCGCTCAACGCGGCCGTCCGGCGCCCCGAACTCCTCGGCGGCGCCGCGGCCGTGGTCGAGCTGCTGAACACCCTGGCCGCCGCCGACCCGGACACCGGGCTCGGCACCGCCTGGATCCCGGACACCGCCTCCCGCACGGTCAGCACGCTGCTGCGCGGCAGCTTCGGGGAGGCCGACGCGGCGCTGGTCGCCTCCCAGTACGGCGAGGACGCCCACCGGCGGGGCTGGCTCCGGCTGGACCGCGCACTGGGCGAGGAGGAACTCGGGCAGCTGCTCGACCGGGTGCTGGACTGGTCCGAGGACCGGCGCCGGCTGGCGGACGTGCTGGCCGAGTTCGGCGAGCCCTCGGTGGTGTACGGGGACCCGGCGCCGGACGCCCCGAAGACCCTCGCCTACACCGGCGAGGACCGGGAGGCCCGGATCGCGGTGTTCCACCTCGGGGCGCACGGCGAGCTGTACGCGGTGCGGATCGGCGAGAGCCTGCTCGGCGACTGGACGCTCACCCCGGCCGGCCAGAAACTGTTCGTCTGACGCCGCCGGCTACGGCAGCCGCTGACGGTGGGTCAGCGACCAGGTGGCGATGCCGACGCGGTTGCGGGTGCCCAGCTTGCGCTGGATGTGGGCCAGGTGGTTCTTGACCGTGCCGGGGGAGAGGAACAGCTCGGCCGCGATCTCGGCGTTGGTGGCCCCGTCCGCGACCAGGGTGGCGATCTGCCGCTCACGCGGACTGAGCGCCTCGCGCGGGGCCTGCTGGGACGGCTCCGGCGGGGCGTAGTGCCGCAGCAGACGGAGCGTCAACTGCGGGCTGATCAGGGTGTCGCCGGCCATCGCGGCGCGGATCGCCTCGGTGAGCAGTGCGGGGCTGGAACGCTTCAGCAGGAACCCGGCGGCGCCGTTGGCGAGCGCCGTGTGGACGTACTCGTCGAGGTCGAAGGTGGTGACGACGACCACCCGCAGCGGGTCGGCGACGTCCGGGCCGGCCAGCTGGCGGGTGAGGTCCAGGCCGTCGAGGTGCGGCATGCGGATGTCCGCGAGGACGACGTCCGGCCGGATGCGGCGGGCGAGCCGGAGCGCGGTGAGGCCGTCGGGGGCGTCGGCGACGACCTGCATGTCCGGCTGGGCGTCGAGGATGATCCGGTACGCGGTGCGGATGTCCTCGTGGTCGTCGGCGAGCAGGATCCGGGTGGTCACGGGGTCTCCGGGAGAGGGGTCGGGGTGGGGAAGGTGGCGGTGAGCTGCCAGCCGTCCGGGACGGGCCCGGCCCGGAAGGTGCCGCCGAGGGCCTCGACCCGGGCGGCCAGGCCGGCCAGGCCGTGACCGCCGCGCGGCCGTGCGCGCCGGGCGGCGGCCGGGCCGTCGTTGTGCACGACCAGCTCCAACCGGTCGGCGGCGCGGGCGAGTTCGATCCGGACGGTGCGGGCGGTCGGGGCGTGCCGGCGGACGTTGGTGAGCGCCTCGACGGCGATCCGGTGCACGGTGGCGGCGCTCTCGCGTCCCACCGGGCCCGGGTCGAGCACGAGTTGGACCCGCGGGCCGCCGGTGGCGGTGAACCGGGCGGCGAGGTCCGGGAGTTCGTCCAGGCCGCCGAGCGCCGCGCGACCGCCGCCGTCCTGCTGGTCGGGGGAGCGCAGCAGGTCGACGGTGCGGTCCAGGGCGGCGAGGGCCTGCTGCCCGGCCTGCTCGATCCGGGCGAACAGGGCGGCCGCCCGCTCGGGCGACTGCTGGACCAGCAGTGCCCCGGCCTGCGCCTGGGCGACCATGCCGCTGACGTCGTGGGCGACGAAGTCGTGCAGGTCGTGGGCGAGTTCGAGCCGCTGGGCGTGCCGGGCGCCGGCCACGGCCCGCTCGCGCTGGCGGTCCAGGGCGTGCAGGTACCGGCCGGCCGTGCCGGCGGCGGCGAGCGCGAGCGCGCCGAACACCGGCAGCAGCGGATCGAAGCCGACGAAGCGCATCGGCCAGCCCAGCACCGCGAGCGCCGTCCAGAGCGCCGACCGGTACCGGCCGTGACGCATCGCCGGCACCACCAGGCCCAGCAGCGCGGCGAGTTCGACCACCCCGGCCAGCCCCACCACGGGCGCCCCGCCCCGGTACGGACCGGCCCACCCGGCGGCGCAGCTCAGCGCGAGCGAGAGCCCGGCCGCGGGCCAGGCCTGCCGGGGCCGGTGCAGCGCCCACCCGGCGACGGCGGCAGGGACGATCAACCCCACCGCGTCCCAGACCAGTTCGCCGCTCATGAGGCGGCCCCGGCAGGCGTGGGCGCAGCACCCGGACCGGATGGATTCGTGCTGGGGCGCTCCCGCGTGCGCGCGGCTACCCCCGTGTCCCCGTTCATGTGATCACCCTAGGGGCGGGTGGGGCGTGGCGGGTGTGCCGATCGGCACATTGGGGCGACAGTCGAGTGGCCGTTCGACATCTGCCGACGGGGCGGGGCCGGGCGGCAGAGTCCTCGATGTGGCCGGCGGTCGGACCGGCGGGAGTCGAGAAGAGGGCCGGAGATGGTGGGGAACATGGAAGCGGCGCCGCGGTGGGCCGTGCGGGCGGCGCAGGCGGCGGCGTGGTCGGTGGTGCCGTCGGGCCTGTGGCGAGTGGCCCTGGGCTTCGGTCTGCCGGTGGGCTTCCACGGCGAGTTGGAGCGGATGTTCGGCCGGTGGATGCCCGGCTGGGGCACGGTGTACGTGGTGGTGCTGAGCGCGGTGGCGGAAGGGCTGGCGTTCCTGACGCTGGGTCTGGTCCGGCCGTGGGGGCGCCGAGTTCCGCGCTGGGTCCCGTCGCTCGGCGGACGGACGCTCCCCGCCTGGACGGTGCTGGTACCGGCCGGCCTGGGGGCGCTGGCGGTGACGGCGGTGACCTGGTCGGCGGCGCTCGGCCCGTGGCAGCGGAACATGAGCGACCCGGACTCGCCGCACGGCCTCGCGGGCGTGGTGATGACGCTCTGCTACCTGCCGCTGGTGGCCTGGGGCCCGCTGCTGGCGGCGGTGACGCTGGACCACGCCCGCCGCGCCCGGGCCGGACGCCGGACGGCTCGGTGTCGCATCATGGAGACGGTCGGAGAGAGCGTCAGGAGCTGAGCGTGGGGCGGCGGTTGAAGGGTGTCGCGAGGGTCCGCTGGGGAGACCTCCGCGACGCGACGGGCGCACCGGCGAGCGGCATTCCCGCGCTGCTGTCCCGGATCGCGTACGGGGACGAGCGGACGGCGTGCGCCGCCGTGGACGAACTGGCCGACGGCGTCTGCGCGTTGGGCTTCGTGGCGGCGGAGGCGACCGCGCCCGCCGTGGCCGGCGCTCAGCCGCCGAGGACGGCGTCCTCGACCAGCCGCGCCGCGTTGGCCTGGCCCTTGGCGTTGGGGTGCACGAAGGCGAGCCTCAGCGGCGAGACGCTGCTGAGCACGCCGTCCACCCAGTGGTCGGAGTCGCAGACGCTGTGGCCGGCGCTGGCGGCGTACAGGTCGACGAAGGTGTCGCCGTGGGCGGCGGTCACCTGCCGGATGACCGCGTTGAGCGGTTCCAGGGCGGCGCTGCGGGACCAGCCGAGGTCGCCGGTGGTGATGGTGTGGAACTGCTGGATGTCGCCGAACCGGCAACTGCCGGCGTTCTCGGGGACGATGTGCGGATATCCGACGGTGATCACCTTGGCGAGCGGCGCCTTGGAGTGCAGTGCGGTGAGCATCTGGTCGTACTGTCGGCGCAGGTTCTCCAACCGGCCGGGCAGGCTCGCCGCGAACTCGTCCTTGCAGGGCGTACCGGTGTTGTTGCTGCCGTCGCCGAGTTCCGTGCACCGCTTGAGGATCTCGGCGAAGCCCAGGGTGTTGCCGCCGATCCCGACGGTCAGCAGGTCGGTGTTCGGGCCGACGGCGTCGATCTGCGGCGGGACGGGCGGGAACGGGCCGTCCGGGTCGGCGCTGCCGGGCGGCGCTGGCCGGCCGGGCGGGGTCTGCTGCGTCCGGGCGACGTTGGCGACGGTCGCGGAGCCGCAGCTGACGTTGTGCAGGGCGACCAGGGTGCGGAGCTCCCGGCGGACGATCTCCGGGTACGACTGCACGGTGCGGGCACAGCCGTCCGGCGGGTTCTCGAAGACCTCCCCGGTCGCCGGGATCAGCCCCGAGGTGTACGAGTCGCCGAGGGCGACCCACCGGAGGGTGCCGGACCGGCCTTCCGCGTCGGCCGTGGAGGGGACGGCGAGGCCGGCGGCGAGGGCCACGGTGCCGGCGGCAACGGCCAGGCGGGACAGGGTACGTGGCACGGTCTCTCCTCGATGAACAGACGGAGGCCGTGATTGTCGCCCCCCGAGGGAGATCGTCCGGGTGCGCCGCGGACTTGAGGGCGCAGACGGGTGAACGGCCGTCAGCGGCGGACGAGGTCGCGGCAGCGCCCGCAGGACCGTCGGCCGCGCAGGGTCGGCAGGCGGCGGGGGACGAACAGGCGGCGGTAGATGGTGATGCGTGCGTCCGGGATGCCGCACAGCGTCCCGCGCGCGCCCGCCGCGTGCTCCACGCCGGGGACGCCGACCTCCTCGCACGCGGCGAACCGCGCGGGCCCGCGCGCGGTTGTGAACGACCGGTCGTCGTGGGGGAGTTCCGTCACGCGCCCGAGCATGTCACGGCCGCCGGCGCGGCGGGCCGCCGGGTCGGGGGCGCACCGACCGTCGGCAGCGCATTAACAAGGGAGAACTTCGGGGCGAACAGAGGCAGCTCAGGAGGCATTCCGCTTCCGGTGGTCATCTGTGCACACATAGCGTTCGCAGCGTGACGATGTGCGTCCGGTTCGTGAGGGATACGGGCCGGACGGGCCATGCGGTGCTGCGGCCCAGGACGGGCCTCGGGCCGGCGGAGACCCGGGGGGTAGCGGGCGGTGCGCGGGGAGGGTCTGTTCACGGAGCGGGCGGCGAACGGACGGTTCCAGTGGCAGCTGAAGGCGATGAACGGGCGGGTGGTGGCGGTGTCCGCCTCCGTCTACGACTCCGCCGGGGACGCGGAGCGGGCGTTCGCCGAACTGGTCGCCCTGGGACCGGCATTGGTCGCCCGGATCACCCATGTGCGGGGCGGGCCGGGCTGGACCTGGGTGGTGCCCGGAGCGCGAGGCAATCCGCTGGTCAAGTCCAGCCGGGCGTACGAGCGTTACGCGACCTGCCAGAACGCGTTCCGGCGGTTCATGGCGCTGCTGGCCCGGATGGCGGAGGCCGCTCCGCTGCCCGGCGGTGCGCCCGGGGCCGGGCGGTGAGCGCGGCCGAGACGGGCCGCGGCCCGCGACTGGTGCCGGTGCGCGGCGCGGACGGGCGGGCCGGGTGGTCGCTGGTGGCCGCGAACGGACGGCGGCTGGCCGCCGCCGTCCGCGGCTACCGCTCGGAGCAGGAACTCGCGGCGGGCGTGGCCGAGTTGCTGGCGGAGCGGGCGGCCCTGCGGTTCGTCCTGAGCCAGCGCGAGGACCGGCAGTGGGCCTGGACCGCGTACCTGCCGGCCCGCAGCACCCGGGCGGGGTCGGGCGGCGGCGAGGCGGTGGCCCGCAGCGCCCGCGGCTATCTGCGGCGCGACCAGTGCCGGCAGAGCGTGACCGGCTTCCTGCAGGGCGTCGAGCACGTCCGACGGATGCGGCGAACGGCCGGAAGCCCCTGGTGAGTCGGCGGCGCGGGAGCCCTTCCCGCGCCGCCCCCGGTGCTCGTGCCCGTCCGGTCGGCGCCGGCGAAGCGGAGGTGTCGGTGGTGCGGGGGTGAAGCGGAGATGGCCGAGGTGCCCCCGTGAGCACACCTGGAGAAGAACGCGTCCAGGTCGGGGAGGAGGCGTGAAGGACCGTCAACCAACCGTCTGACCAGCGGAGTTCGGACGCGGTGACGCCACCGGACGGCGGTGCGGGGGAGCCGGGAGAGGCTTCCGGACGGCGGTCGGCGGCGGCGAGGATCGCTCCGCCGGGAAGCCGCGGAGCTGCCCGGTACCGGACCCCGCCAGGACCGGTCAAGCGAGGCACGATCCCCCTCGGAGGAAGAGGACCATGCGTCACACCGCTGCCAAGGCGCTCGCGGCCGTTGCGATCACCGCCGCCCTGACCACTGTCGCCGCCGTTCCCGCCATGGCGGACCCCGCCGTGACCCCCGCCGCCAAGGACATCGTGGGCGTGGGCTCGGACACCACGCAGGCGCTGTTCAGCAAGTTCTCCACCGACTACAACGCGACCCTGCCGGCGACCGACACCACCACGCCGCGCCTGTACAGCTGGGACGCCACCGGTACCCCCAGCACCATCACCCCGAAGACCGGCGGCGCCTCGATCCCCCGCCCGAACGGCTCGGGCGCCGGCATCGGCGCGCTGAACACCACCACCAACACCACCCTGGACTTCGCCCGCTCCTCCCGCGCCGCCCAGGCCACCGACCCGTCGACCTTCGACTTCATCGCCTTCGCCAAGGACGCGGTCACCTGGTCCGCCCCGACCGGCGGCTACGCGCCGAACAACCTGACCACCGCGAACCTGGTGGACATCTACACCTGCGTCAAGACCGACTGGTCGCAGCTCGGCGGCACCGCCGGCGCCATCAAGCCGTACCTGCCGCAGACCGGTTCCGGCACCCGCTCGTTCTTCCTCCAGGCGATCGGCAACATCACCCCGGGCGCCTGCGTCACCAGCACCCCCGAGGAGAACGAGGGCACCGACCCGGTGTTCGCCAACCTGGGCAGCGTCTTCCCGTACTCCGTCGGCCACTACGTGGGCCAGCTGAACGGGCACGCCAGCGGCAACGACGCCCCCGGCGTCCTGACCCTGCGCAACATCAACAACGTCCCGCCGCTGACCACGACCAAGACCCTGAACCCGGCGTTCGCCGGCGGCAGCTACGGCCGCGTCCTGTTCAACGTGGTCCGGGACGGCGACTACACCGCCAACACCACCCAGGGCACCGCGCTGCGCGCCATCTTCAGCCCCACCGGCTGGATCTGCGGCACCACCGGCCGCGCCGACATCGCCAGCTACGGCTTCCTGAACCTGCCGGGCACCGGCTGCGGCGCGATCATCCACTGACGCCCCGACACCACCGCTCCACCCCGCACCACACGCCGTTTCCGCACCACACCGCCGCCCGTCCCGCAGCACCGGGGACGGGCGGCGGCCCATAGCGGCGCCTCCGCCGTGCACGACGCACCTCGCACCGCGAGGCGCCCGCACCACCGGCACGCCGCACCAGCTGCCCGCCCGCACCACGCGACACCCGCACCACGCGACACCTGCACCACGCGACACCTGCACCACGCGACACCTGCACAACGAGAACCCGCACTCAGCACTCAGCTTGAAGGAGCCACGATGTCCCGCACGTTCGCCCGTGTCGCCGCCGCTGCCGCCGGCCTCGCGCTCGCCGTCACCGCCGCCTCCGCGACCAGCGCCTCGGCCGCGCCGGCCGCCGGCAACGCGGTGATCCACGAGAGCAACGCGTTCTTCCAGCAGGCCGCCCAGGCCGGCATCGTGGCCGTGCCGCTGCCCACCGCCACCGCCGGCTACGACCCCGCCAGCGGCCTGTCGGCGAGCTTCCCCGTCACCAACGGCTCCGGCAGCCTGGCCGAGTTCTGGGGGAGCATCCAGTTCGGCGGCGGCCTGCTGTTCGTGGACGCGCGCACCGGCAGCGCGGTGGCCTTCCGCCAGCTGGCGTTCTCCTCCGACACCTACCAGGTGGTCGGCGTGCCGGACGGCTCCACCGCCCCCGTCGCGCTGTTCACCCCGGCGGGCGAGACCGTGGTCACCCGGACCGGCACCACCCAGAACCTGTCCGCCGCCT